>NZ_CP012264.1:2898660-4347991 GCF_001277255.1 Cronobacter condimenti 1330 | reverse complement strand
GTTGTGCGAAAGAGGGTTAGCTAGCCCGGGGCGTGGATTCTACTCAACTTTAGCCTGGTGAGAAAGCGCCGGGATCGTTGGTATTAAAAAGAAGATCTTTTATTTAAAGGATCTGTTTTATTGTGATCTCTTATTAGGATCGCCATCTCTTGTGGATAACCAGGATCGCCCATTTGGGATCAAAAGGTTATCCTGGATCGCTTGCTGTGAATGATCGGTGATCCTGGCCAGTATAAGCTGGGGTCAGAAGTGAGGGTTATACACAACTCAAAAAGCGAGCAAGACTTATACCTTGGATAACTACGGGTTGATCCAAGCTTTTAAGCACTTTTATCCACAGTTGAATGGCGATCTTTTCGCCGATCAGAGTAAATTTTTCCAGGATCCGAGCCACACTTCTGCCGGATCCTCGGGAATATCATGATCGAGAATGTTGATCTTAAGCGGTTCACCGACGCGTTTTGCGCCACAGTCGATGAGCAGCGCGTCCATTTTTTCAATCGCACCGCAAAACGTATCGTATTCGCGGCTACCGATGCCGATAGCGCCATAACGAACCTGACTGAGATCGGGACGTTGCGCTGCCAGCGCGTCATATAAAGGCTGTAAGTTGTCCGGCAGATCGCCTGCGCCATGCGTAGAAGTGATCAAGAGCCATATACCAGCCGGCTTAAGATCCTCAAGAAGCGGGCCATGCAGCGTTTCGGTGCTAAAACCGGCGTCTTCCAGCTTTTCAGCCAGGTGTTCCGCCACGTATTCCGCGCCGCCAAGAGTGCTGCCACTGATCAGGGTAATGTCTGTCATGGATGTCCGCCTTGAGTAAACGACGCGTATTGTACGCTGTGCAGGGGCTGGGATCTACCTGTGGATAATACGGGTATTAAAAAATCCCGTTACGGCCGGATAGTACGCATGATCGGGTTTTGCAGGGAGATCAACGTCTCGGTGGATTGAATTTCATCAATTGTTTGGATCTTGTTGATAAGTACCTGTTGCAGCGCATCTATCGATCGGCACATCACCTTAATAAAGATGCTGTAATGCCCGGTGGTGTAATAGGCTTCCGTCACTTCATCCAGGCTTTCCAGTTTCTCCAGCGCGGCCGGGTAATCCTTAGCGCTTTTCAGGATTATCCCGATAAAACAGCACACGTCATAGCCAAGCTGTTTCGGGCTGATATCAATACGTGCGCCGGTAATGATCCCAGCCTGTTTCATTTTCTCTACGCGCACGTGAATGGTGCCCGGGCTCACGCCGAATTGTTTAGCGAGTTCGGCGTAAGCGGTACGCGCATTCGCCATCAGCGCCTCCAGAATGCCGCGGTCCAGATTATCGATCTGATAATTTTCCATACGTTTTCCTTATGAATATTCAGTAATCGTCATTTTTATGCTGCCTATATTATCGAATTAAAAAGCATCTGGCCTTTTTTATTGTTGATTATTGAATATGGTGCCTTTTTTATTGCTTAATCAAAAGCAACAGAGGTACAGGAGCCCTAATAATGAAAACCGCATACATCACACGCCAGCGTCAGATAAGTTTTGTGAAAGCCCATTTTTCCCGCCAGCTTGAGGAAAAACTCGGTCTGCTTGAAGTTCAGGCGCCGATCCTGAGCCGTGTCGGCGACGGGACGCAGGATAACCTTTCTGGCTGTGAGAAAGCGGTGCAGGTCAATGTCAAAACGCTGCCGCAGGCGCAGTTTGAAGTGGTTCATTCACTGGCGAAATGGAAGCGCAAAACGCTCGGTCAGCATGACTTTAGCGCCGGTGAAGGGCTTTATACCCATATGAAAGCGCTGCGCCCGGATGAAGACCGTTTGTCGCCGGTACACTCTGTATATGTCGATCAGTGGGACTGGGAGCGCGTGATGGGCGATGGCGAGCGCCATCTCGGCACGCTCAGACAGACGGTAGAAAGCATCTGGTCGGCGATTAAAGCCACCGAGCTTGCCGCCGCGGAGCGCTTCGGGCTAACGCCGTTCCTGCCGCAAACTATTCATTTCGTTCATAGCGAAACCTTGCAACACCGCTTCCCGTCGCTGGATGCGAAAGGACGCGAGCGTGCTATTGCAAAAGAGCTTGGCGCGGTCTTCCTGATAGGTATCGGTGGTAAGCTCGCCGATGGCAAACGCCACGACGTGCGCGCACCGGATTATGATGACTGGACAACGCCGACCGAGGGTGGTTTCGCCGGGCTCAACGGTGACATCCTGGTCTGGAACCCGCTGCTGGAAGACGCGTTTGAGATCTCCTCAATGGGGATCCGCGTGGATGCCGAGGCGCTTAAACGCCAGCTGGCGCTGACTGGCGATCAGGACAGACTTGCGCTGGAGTGGCACCAGGCGTTGCTTAGCGGAGAGATGCCGCAGACTATCGGCGGTGGGATTGGGCAGTCGCGCCTCACCATGCTACTGCTACAGCTGCCGCATATCGGGCAGGTGCAGTGCGGTGTCTGGCCGGAACAGGTGCAGTCTGCCGTGGCCGAACTGCTGTAAGTCATCGCCGTAAGCGCCGCACCAGTCGACTGCGCACCCCGGTATCAAAGCGCCAGATATGATCAAAAATGCGCATGATGCCGGGCTTGCCGTGAGCCGACATCGCCACCGCGTGAAAACGGTGCTGATGAATGCGCTGCAACTCCTTTACCTTGCCGATTACCTCATCCGGCAACCGCTGGGCGATAAAATCGGAGATAACTACCGCGTCGGCGTCGAACCACTCGCCGCCCTGTAGCTTTTCTGCGATCGCGCGAAAACAGCTCGCCAGATCGGTGCCGCCGCGAAAGCGCTGGCTCAGAAAGCGAATCGCCTGATCGATACCGTCATGCCCGCAAAGTTCGTAGCGCACCACTTCGCTGGAAAACAGCATAATGAAACAGCGCCGGTTATCGGCAAGCGCGATACGCATCAGCGCCAGACAAAATGCTTTGGCGCACTGTTCATTAAAGCCGCCCATCGAGCCAGACGTATCCACACAGACGATAAACGGCCCGCGGGGCTGCTCATCATAATCCTGGCGCGTCACCGGGCGCTGCATGACTTTTTCGCGCCAGGCGTCGCCCTGTAGCCGATAGGTCAGCAGTTGTTTTTCCACCAGCCGTCGGTAGAACTCATATTCCAGCTCGGTAATGCCAAGCGTCGCCAGTTCTGGCGGCAGCAGGCGTAAGATATCGTCACTACGTTGTAAGCCGTCGACCTGTTCGGGCACCGAGGCGGGTTCACGCACCAGGGTACGGAAGGTTTCGAGCGGCGCTTCTTTTTTGGGAACCGATTTTGCTTCCCGGGAACGCCCTAGCTGTTCGGCGAGCTGAAGCAATTCCGGCTGGTCTGCCAGAAAATCGCCGTATTTCACAATAAGCTGGTAGTCGCCGCGTCGGAGCTTGCCGTCGCTCATATCCCACAGCCGCCCCGCCGAGTCTTCATTCTCTACCAGTGTCTGCTCAAGCTGGCCGGACAGCGTCATGCGCTCTTGTACTTCGCTCAGTAATTGTTCGCGCTCTTCTTCCAGCAGTTGCTGGTTAAAGGAGGTCGCCTGTACGACAAGACTCAGCCGCCAGCGCTGCAAAAAAAGCGTGTGCAGGGCCGGTGTGAAATGGGGGTTATCAGCGATGAGTCGCTCGGCCTGATCGGCAAACGGCGAGCCGAGGCGGCGCAACAGCGCGCTGATTTGCGGCAGTTGCACAATAAACTGGCTGGTGGAGAGAAGCTGGCTTTTCTGATAGCCGATCACCTCTTCTTCCAGCTCTCGCGGCACGCGCGTATCTTTCAGACGGGCTTTGAGTTGTTCGCGCCAGCGGGGAATATCCTGCGTTAGTGCGTGCTTCAGTCTGGGAAACTTTTCGAAAAATACCGCCAGTTGCGGCGAAGCCAGCAGCGCAATCACGATCTCTTCTATCAACTCGCCTTCGCTGATAGCCAGAATGAGATTCAGTGAATCCGCTGTCAGCATTGGCGCGCCTGTTTGATCTGCTCGCCCACATCCTGAAGGCTGGCCTCAATGCGCCCTAACCAGTCGCTTTCGACAAACAGACACTTTTGTTGCTCGTTGAAGCGCGTGTGCTGTTGATGCCACGTATTATCTAAATCTTCCAGCTGTTGCTTGATCTCATCAGGCAGGCCGCTCGTCGATGCGGCACCCGGCAACGCCAGACGCGTACCCTGCAAACTGACGTCGCGCAACACCAGATGCTGACTGGCATCCACCTCCAGATTCAGCGCCTGGGCAAAGCCGATGCCATTGAGCTTTCCGCGGATCTCGCCGCCCTTTTGCAGCCACGTCTCCAGCGCCTCTCTGGCGAACGTCACATGAATGACCTCAATATCATGCAGCTTAAGCGGCTTTTGCAGCAGCAGCGTCAGGGTCGGCTCCGTCAGGCTGGCGGGCAGCTGATATTGCGGGCGACGGCTGAACATGCCGCTCTGCTTCTCAAGACGCAGCGCGGTTTTATCACTTTGCTGCTGTTCAAGCTGCATTCGCCGCTGGGTGATAGCGCCAAGACGGTTAAGCATCGCGTACTGGCCCCAGGCGTGAGAGGTCATCAGCAGTTCTAACTGCTGTTGCATCAGCGACATGGCGCTCGCGTCATGCCACAAACAATCTTTCAGCAGGATCAGATCGATGGGCGCCACCGCGTCGCGTCCACTGAAAAAAGCGCTCGCCTGAAGCAGGCGGATCGCTTTCTTCCAACGCCGGTCAGAAACATATGGCGCGTTCGCCAGGGCGTCGAGCTGCTGGCGCAGCGTGAAAATCAGCTCAAATACCGGGTCCGGCAGCTTCACATTGCCGATGCCCGTCTGCCACTGCCGATACTCTTCATCGCTGACCTGCAGTGCTGGCGGCACGGGGTTTTCATTTTCATCCTGCTGGCTCACAAGCATAGCGCGGAAGCTGTTTTTCTCCTGCACGCGGTCGAGCCACAGACGGATCAGCATACGGTCATAGAGTGCTTCAAGACTGCTGTCCGCTTCGGGCAATTCGTTCGACGCCGTAACCAGCAGACGCATAGGAATTTTTTCTTCATGTGCGCCGTTGCGAAAGCGCCGTTCATTAATGGCAGTCAGGAGGGTGTTGAGTATCGCCGGACCCGCTTTCCAGATCTCATCCAGAAACACGATTTCCGCTTCCGGGAGATAGCCTGCGGTCAGGCGCTCATAGCGGCCTTCATCTTTTAGCGCCTGAATGGAAAGCGGCCCAAACACCTCTTCCGGCGTGGAGAAGCGCGTCATCAGGTATTCAAAGGCCCGCGCATGCTGGAACGCAAATTTCAGCCGTCGTGCGATAAGGCTTTTGGCGATCCCCGGCGGGCCGAGCAAAAAGACACTCTCGCCGCTCAGCGCCGCCAGCAGACACATACGGATGGCGTGACTGCGTTCAAACAGCCCTTTTTCCAGCGCTGCGCTGAGCCGTGAAATTCTTTCCGCCAATAAATTGGGTTGAGCCATAATAGTTACTCTGCATTCTGACTACGCCGCCTGGTCTCTGGTGCGAGTATAGACGTTTCATATTCATGCTGATAATGGATTGATGCCATTATCTATTTGGCTTGATTTGGGTAAAGACTCGGTGATTGAGGGGTACGATTTTTAAATGAATCGTGCATACTGTGCGCTTTTTGTGGGCCAAGGGACTAAGCGCACACGGGATTTCAACGAAGACTAGTCTATGAGCACTGAGAATAAACAATCGTTGCCAGCCATTACGCTTGCAGCTATCGGGGTGGTGTATGGCGATATCGGCACCAGTCCGCTTTATACATTACGAGAGTGTCTTTCCGGGCAATTTGGTTTTGGCGTGGAGCGGGACGCCGTTTTCGGTTTCCTTTCTTTAATTTTTTGGCTGTTGGTTTTTGTTGTTTCTTTTAAATATCTGACTTTCGTTATGCGTGCAGATAACGCTGGCGAAGGCGGTATTCTGACGCTGATGTCGCTCGCGGGTCGCAATACCTCGGCGCGTATGACGTCAGTGCTGGTGATCCTGGGTCTCATTGGCGGTAGCTTCTTTTATGGCGAAGTCGTCATTACCCCGGCGATTTCGGTGATGTCGGCGATAGAGGGGCTTGAAATCGCCGCACCTTCGCTGGATCCGTATATTGTTCCGCTATCGATTATCGTCCTGACGCTGCTGTTTGTTATTCAGAAACACGGCACCGGCATGGTAGGGAAGCTCTTCGCGCCGATTATGTTGGTCTGGTTTTTGATTCTGGCGGTACTGGGCGCGCGCGGCATTATGAACAACCCGGAAGTGCTACAGGCGCTGAACCCGGTTTGGGCGGTACATTTCTTCCTTGAATATAAAGCCATCTCGTTTGCCGCGCTTGGGGCTGTTGTGCTCTCGATTACGGGTGTTGAAGCGCTGTATGCCGATATGGGGCACTTCGGGAAGTTGCCGATTCGTCTGGCGTGGTTCTCCGTGGTGCTGCCGTCGCTGGTGCTGAATTATTTCGGGCAGGGCGCGCTGCTGCTGAAAACGCCGGAGGCGATTAAAAACCCGTTCTTCCTGCTGGCACCGGACTGGGCGTTGATTCCCATGCTGATCCTGGCGACGCTCGCGACGGTCATCGCCTCGCAGGCAGTGATTTCGGGCGTTTTCTCCCTGACGCGTCAGGCCGTTCGTCTGGGGTATCTCTCGCCGATGCGCATCATTCATACCTCTGAAATGGAGTCGGGCCAGATCTACATTCCGGTGGTGAACTGGATGCTCTATTTCGCGGTGGTGATTGTCATCGTGAGCTTTGAGCATTCCAGTAATCTCGCAGCAGCTTACGGCATCGCGGTGACGGGGACGATGGTGTTGACCTCGATTCTCTTCAGCACTGCGGCGCGTAAAAACTGGCACTGGAATCGCATTCTGGTGGGCCTGATGGTCGTGGCGTTTCTGTGCGTCGATGTGCCGTTGTTCTCGGCGAACCTGGAGAAACTCTTCTCCGGCGGCTGGCTGCCGTTGAGCCTGGGCCTGGTGATGTTCATTATCATGACCACCTGGAAAAGCGAGCGTTTCCGTCTTTTGCGCCGGATGCACGAGCATGGCAATTCGCTGGATGCGATGATTACTTCTCTTGAGAAATCACCGCCGGTACGTGTGCCGGGCACAGCGGTATATATGTCCCGCGCGCTAAACGTTATTCCGTTTGCGTTGCTGCATAACCTCAAACACAACAAGGTGCTCCATGAGCGCGTTATTCTGCTGACGCTGCGTACCGAAGATGCGCCTTACGTCCATAACGTAAAACGCGTTCAGCTCGAACAGCTTTCGCCGACATTCTGGCGCGTAGTGGCAAGCTACGGCTGGCGCGAAACGCCAAACGTCGAAGAAGTGTTTCACCGCTGCGGGCTTGAAGGCTTAAGTTGTCGGATGATGGAAACCTCTTTCTTTATGTCCCATGAGTCGCTCATCATCGGCGATAAACGGCCCTGGTATTTACGCCTGCGCGGCAAGCTATTCCTGTTGTTGCAGCGCAACGCGCTCCGGGCGCCGGATCAGTTTGAGATCCCACCTAACCGCGTCATTGAGCTGGGCACACAGGTTGAGATTTAATCCTTAAGTGAAACGCCTTCCGACTACCGGAAGGCGTTTTTCATTGGTTCCGGGGCATGAGTTTTTGCCTTAAGCGAAACGTTTCGATGGCGATCACAGTTTCGCAACGTGATGTTTGTTTATTGTTCTTTCTCCTGGATACACTCTCCATCAGCGAAACGTTTCGCTGATGGAGCATAAAATGAAAAAAGGCACCGTTCTTCATTCCGGCATTTCCTCTGTCATCTCGCGTCTTGGCCATACCGACACGGTTGTGGTGTGCGACGCCGGGCTGCCAATCCCGTCAACCACTCAACGTATCGATCTTGCGCTCACCCAGGGTGTGCCGGGGTTCTTACAAATTGTGGATGTCGTGACACGTGAAATGCAGGTCGAAGCGGCGATCCTTGCAGAAGAGATTAAACAGCATAATCCGACGCTCCACGAAACGTTGCTCGGTCAGATCGAGCAGCTGCAGCAACACCAGGGAAATACCATCACTGTTCACTATGTGACACATGAACAGTTCAAACAAAAAACCGCAGACAGTCAGGCGGTCATTCGCAGCGGGGAATGTTCCCCGTATGCGAATATCATTCTCTGCGCTGGCGTCACATTCTGAGGCCAACATGGAACCCTTACTCCAGCTCAAAGGCATTGATAAATCCTTCCCCGGCGTCAAGGCGCTCTCGGGCGCGACGCTGAACGTTTATGCCGGACGCGTGATGGCGCTGGTGGGCGAAAACGGTGCCGGTAAATCCACGCTGATGAAAGTACTGACCGGCATTTATACCCGCGACGCCGGGTCACTGGTCTGGCTCGGTCAGGAGACCGCATTCAGCGGCCCGAAAGCCTCGCAGGAAGCCGGCATCGGTATCATTCATCAGGAACTGAACCTGATCCCCCAGCTTTCCATTGCGGAAAACATCTTTCTGGGCCGCGAGTTTGTCAGCCGTTTCGGCAAAATCGACTGGAAAAAGATGTACGCCGAGGCGGACAAACTGCTGGCGAAGCTTAATCTGCGCTTTAACAGCCGTCGGCTGGTGGGCGATCTGTCGATTGGCGATCAGCAAATGGTGGAGATAGCCAAAGTCCTGAGCTTTGAATCGCGGGTCATCATTATGGATGAACCGACCGACGCGCTGACGGATACCGAGACAGATTCTCTTTTCCGCGCCATTCGCGAACTGAAAGCGCAGGGGTGCGGCATCGTCTATATCTCTCATCGCATGAAAGAGATTTTTGAGATCTGCGATGACGTGACGGTGATGCGTGACGGCCAGTTTATCGCCGAGCGTGAGGTCAGCTCGCTGACGGAAGAGACGCTTATCGAAATGATGGTCGGCCGTAAGCTTGAAGATCAGTATCCGCATCTCGACAAAGCGTCAGGTGAAGTTCGCCTCAAGGTCGATAATCTTAGCGGGCCGGGCGTTGACGGCGTGAGCTTTACGCTGCGTCAGGGCGAAATTCTGGGTGTGTCCGGGCTAATGGGCGCCGGGCGTACCGAACTGATGAAAGTATTGTACGGCGCGCTGCCCCGTAGTGGCGGCAGCGTTACGCTGGATAACCGCGACGTGGTGACGCGCTCGCCGCAGGACGGCCTGGCGAATGGCATCGTCTATATCTCCGAAGACCGTAAACGTGACGGCCTGGTGCTCGGCATGTCGGTGAAAGAGAACATGTCGCTGACCGCGCTGCGTTATTTCAGTCGCGCCGGCGGCAGCCTGAAACATCACGATGAGCAGCAGGCAGTGGGCGATTTTATTCGTCTCTTCAATGTTAAAACGCCTTCTATGGATCAGGCTATTGGCCTGCTTTCCGGCGGTAACCAGCAGAAAGTGGCGATTGCCCGCGGATTAATGACTCGCCCTAAAGTGCTCATTCTTGATGAGCCAACCCGTGGCGTTGACGTTGGCGCGAAAAAAGAGATTTATCAGCTCATTAACCAGTTCAAAGCCGAAGGGCTGAGCATCATTCTGGTCTCGTCAGAGATGCCGGAAGTGCTGGGGATGAGCGATCGCATCATGGTGATGCATGAAGGGCATCTCGGCGGTGAATTCACACGCGAGCAGGCCACCCAGGAACTGCTGATGGCGGCGGCTGTCGGCAAGCTCAATCGCGTGACCCAGGAGTAAAAGACGTATGACTACCCAGACCGTTGCGACTCGTCGCTTTTTTACAAAAGCGTGGCTGATGGAGCAAAAGTCGCTGATAGCCCTGCTGGTGCTGATTGCGATTGTCTCCACTCTGAGCCCCAATTTCTTTACCGTTAATAACCTGCTTAATATTCTCCAGCAGACCTCGGTGAACGCCATTATGGCGGTGGGGATGACGCTGGTGATTTTAACCTCCGGGATCGATCTGTCCGTCGGTTCCTTGCTGGCGCTCACCGGGGCGGTCGCCGCCTCGCTCGTCGGTATTGAGGTCAACGCGCTGGTGGCGGTAGCGGCCGCCCTCGCGCTTGGTGCCGCTATCGGTGCGGTGACCGGCGCGATTGTCGCGAAAGGCCGCGTCCAGGCGTTTATCGCAACGCTGGTCATGATGCTGCTGCTGCGCGGTGTGACGCTTGAATACACCAACGGTAGTCCTGTCAGTACCGGTTTTAACGATAACGGCGATCTCTTTGGCTGGTTCGGCATTGGCCGACCGCTGGGCATCCCGACGCCTGTATGGATTATGGCGCTGGTGTTCCTGGTGACCTGGTATGTGCTGCACCACACGCGTCTGGGCCGCTATATTTATGCACTGGGCGGTAACGAAGCGGCGACACGCCTTTCAGGTATCAGCGTTAACAAAATCAAAATTATCGTTTATTCGCTGTCGGGCCTGCTGGCCTCACTGGCGGGTGTGATTGAAGTAGCGCGTCTTTCCTCCGCTCAGCCGCTGGCAGGCGTGGGTTATGAACTGGATGCTATCGCCGCGGTAGTGCTTGGCGGTACCAGTCTTGCAGGTGGTAAAGGTCGCATTGTTGGGACGCTGATCGGCGCGCTGATCCTCGGTTTCCTGAATAATAGTCTGAATCTTTTAGGTGTTTCTCCCTATTACCAGATGATCGTCAAAGCAGTGGTCATTTTGCTGGCGGTACTGGTGGATAACAAAAAGCAGTAACTCATTACTCAACAGGACATCTGATTATGAATATGAAAAAGCTGGCTACACTGGTTTCCGCCGTGGCGTTAAGCGCGACCGTCAGCGCGAACGCAATGGCGAAAGACACTATCGCTCTGGTCGTTTCAACGCTGAACAACCCGTTCTTTGTGTCGCTGAAAGATGGCGCGCAGAAAGAAGCGGAAAAACTGGGTTACGAGCTGGTTGTACTGGATTCCCAGAACAACCCGGCAAAAGAGCTGGCGAACGTGCAGGACCTGACCGTTCGCGGCGCCAAACTGGTGCTGATTAACCCAACCGATTCCGATGCGGTAGGTAACGCCGTGAAGATGGCAAACCAGGCGAAAATTCCGGTGATCACGCTGGACCGTATGGCAGCGAAGGGCGAGGTGGTCAGCCATATCGCTTCTGACAACATCGCAGGCGGCAAAATTGCCGGTGACTACATCGCTAAGAAAGCAGGCGATGGCGCGAAAGTTATTGAGCTGCAGGGTATCGCAGGGACTTCCGCAGCGCGTGAGCGTGGCGAAGGCTTTAAACAAGCGGTGGATTCTCACAAGCTGAACGTCCTGGCCAGCCAACCGGCAGATTTCGACCGCACCAAAGGTCTTAACGTCATGCAGAACCTGCTGACCGCACATCCTGATGTAAAAGCTGTTTTCGCACAGAACGACGAAATGGCGCTGGGCGCTCTGCGCGCGCTGCAAACAGCCGGTAAAACCGACGTTATGGTTGTGGGCTTCGACGGCACTGCGGACGGCGTTAAAGCCGTTCAGGATGGTAAAATGAGCGCGACCGTGGCGCAGCAGCCTGAGCAAATCGGCGTTATTGGCGTCCAGACTGCAGATAAAGTACTGAAAGGCGAGAAAGTTCGCGCCCGTATCCCGGTCGACCTGAAGCTGGTTATCGAATAAAAACCATACATAAAGAAAAGCAGGGCAATGCGCCACAGGATGTGGCGCCTTTATAGGGATCTCATCATGAAAAGCGCTGGCAATCTCGTCGTCCTCGGCAGCATCAATGCCGATCATATCCTTAACCTCGAAGCCTTCCCCGCACCGGGCGAGACCGTCACTGGCCGCCAGTATCAGGTCGCGTTTGGCGGAAAAGGCGCAAACCAGGCCGTCGCGGCCGGGCGCAGCGGCGCGGATATCGCGTTTATCGCCTGCGTGGGCGAGGATGATATCGGCGAGCGTATCCGCCAGCAGCTGTCCCGCGATAATATCGATGTTACGCCTGTCAGCGCAGTGGCTGGCGAATCGACCGGCGTGGCGCTTATCTTCGTCAATGGTGAAGGCGAGAACGTCATCGGCATTCATGCAGGTGCAAACGCGGCGCTAACGTCGGCGCGCGTTGAACAGCAGCGCGAGCGCATCGCGAATGCTCGCGCATTATTAATGCAGCTGGAGTCGCCCGTTGAAAGCGTGCTGACGGCGGCGCGTATCGCACGTGAGCATCAGACGACCGTTATTCTTAACCCGGCGCCTGCTCGTGCGCTCTCTGATGAGTTGCTGGCGCTGGTGGATATTATTACGCCGAATGAAACCGAGGCAGAAAAGCTGACCGGCGTGAAAGTCACGAGTGATGACAGCGCCGCGCAGGCGGCCGCCGTACTGCACCAGAAAGGCATTGAAACAGTCATCATTACGCTCGGCAGCCGTGGCGTCTGGTTGAGCGTTAAAGGCGAAGGGCAACGCGTGCCAGGCTTTAGCGTGAAGGCTGTCGACACTATCGCCGCAGGCGACACATTTAATGGCGCGCTGGTTACCGCGCTGCTGGAGGGCACGCCGATGCTCAAGGCTATCCGCTTCGCTCATGCCGCTGCTGCGATTGCAGTAACGCGCCCTGGTGCGCAACCTTCCGTCCCGTGGCGCGATGAGATCGACGCCTTTATACAACAGCAGGGGTAGGCCATCGTGGCGACAATGAAAGATGTCGCCCGCCTTGCGGGTGTCTCCACCTCAACTGTCTCGCACGTTATTAACAAAGACCGCTTTGTGAGCGAGGCGATCCGTGCGCGGGTGGAAGAGGCCATCAGAACACTGAATTATGCGCCGTCCGCGCTGGCGCGCAGCCTGAAACTGAATCAAACCCGCACAATCGGCATGCTGATCACCGCAAGCTCTAACCCTTTTTACTCTGAACTGGTGCGCGGCGTGGAGCGAAGCTGCTTCGAGCGCGGCTACAGCCTGGTGTTATGCAACACCGAAGGCGACGAACAGCGAATGAACCGCAATCTGGAGACGCTGCTGCAAAAACGCGTCGACGGGTTGCTGCTGCTCTGCACAGAGACACATCAGCCTTCCCCCGCCATTATGACGCGCTACCCGGCGATCCCGACTGTCATGATGGACTGGTCGCCCTTCGACGGCGACAGTGATGTGATTCAGGATAACTCGCTGCTGGGCGGCGATATTGCGACAACGCATCTGATCGACAAAGGCTATACGCGTATCGCCTGTGTGACCGGGCCACTGGACAAAACACCGGCACGCCAGCGTCTGGAAGGATATCGCACTGCGATGCGGCGTGCGGGTTTGCCAGTCCCGGAAGGCTACGAGGTGACCGGTGATTTTGAATTCGCAGGCGGCCTGCGTGCGATGCAGTCGCTACTGGATCTGCCCGAACCGCCGCAGGCGGTTTTTATGGGTAACGATGCGATGGCGGTCGGCGCTTATCAGGCGCTCTACCAGGCCGGGCTGCGCATCCCACAGGATATTGCGCTGGTGGGTTACGACGATATCGAGCTTGCCAGTTACATGACGCCGCCGCTGACGACCATTCATCAGCCCAAAGACGAACTGGGCGAACTGGCTATCGACGTGTTGATTCATCGCATGGCGCAGCCGGAACTCCAGCAACAACGTCTGCAGTTGACGCCAGTCCTTATGGCACGCGGCTCCGCTTAAGCCTGGTGACGCTCTTTAATAAGATTCCGCCCATCTTTAGGGCGCAGCAGCATAAAGACCAGCGACGACACCACGGTGATGACACCCATTGTGATAAAGGTGTAGTGGAACTGTTCCACGGTATTGGCGTTATCAAACCCTTCATAGAAGCGCAGCACCGCCGCACTGACCGCAACCCCGAGGCTTATCGATAATTGCTGTGTGACCGCCAGCATACTGTTGCCGCCGCTGGCGCTTTCGTCGGTGAGATCGGCAAGCGTGATGGTATTCATCGCGGTGAACTGTGTAGACATCGCGAGACCTAACACGAAAAGCGGCAAGATAAGCAACCATACCTGGTTATCTGCCGACTGCAGCGAGAATTGCGCAATCATCAGCCCGATAAACACGGTGACGCCGACCAGCGTCTTGCGATAACCAAACCAGCGCAACACCTGAGTGACGCCCGATTTCGCAATGATCGAACCTACCGCCGTTGGCGCCATCATGCAGCCGGCGATAAATGCAGGGTAGCCAAAACCAACCTGAAGCATCAGCGGCATCAGAAAAGGCACGCAGCCGGTACCAAGACGAGACGCAATATTCCCGGCGATGCCGACGGAAAAGGTGCGTGTATTAAAGAGAGAAAGTGAAATCAGCGGCGCGCTGTGTCGGCGGGCGTGCAGAATGTAGACCATCATCAGTAATAAGCCGCCGACAATAACGCTGAGTGCTATCCACGTTGCAACGATCCGTTCGCCGAAAAGCTCCATGCCGCTTGAAAAAAGCACCAGACTCAGACCAAACAGAAAGAAACCCGGCATATCGAAACGTCGACGCGGCGTGGTGAAGTTCGGCATGTATTTACGGGCATACAGCAGACCGGCGAGACCAATAGGAATGTTAATCAGGAAGATCCAGTGCCAACTCGCCCAGGTGACCAGCACGCCACCAAGCAGAGGGCCGAGAATCGGGCCGACCAGGCCTGGCATGGTGACGAAGTTCAACACCGGCAAAAGTTCGCTGCGCGGATAAGCGCGCAGAAGCGCAAGGCGCGCGACCGGCATCATCATGGCACCGCCGATACCCTGAATGATACGAAAGAGGACGAGCTCGCCAAGCGAACTGGATGCGGCACAGGCGAGTGAACCTAACGTAAAGAGGGTGACGGCAGTCATAAAGACGCGACGGGTACCGAAACGATCTGCCAGCCAGCCACTGACCGGTATTAACATCGCGACCGTCAGGGTGTAACTAATAATGGCGGATTGCATCGCCAGCGGTGAACGGTTGAGGCTTTGCGCGATGGCTGGCAACGCGGTGTTAAGAATGGTCGCATCCAGTGCCTGCATAAAAAAGGCCATGGCCGCTATCCACGGCAGGCCCGCCATACTGCGCGCTTTTTTAGTCATGCGGATCCTGTTGTTATTTTTCTTGCGATGCGGGTGCGTGTAATAGCGCCTGGCAGGCGCGGTACGCCTCTTCGCTCCTGGATGCCAGGATGGCGTCCGCAATCGCCTGATGAAAGTCGAGCTTGATAACCTGATTGTGTGTTATCGACGTGAAATAATTGTAATAGATGGAGCGGAACAGACTGGCGAAAGCGCTCATGAAAGGGTTTCCGCTCATTTCGTAAATCTGCTCGTGATAGGCCATATCGACGTCTATCCAGCGCTCGCGGTTAAAAGAAGCCTGCAACGCGTGCATTTCTTCCAGCGTGGTTTTCAGTTGCTGCTTCTGTACATCAGTGCCATTAAGCGCAGCCAGCGCGCACGCCTGAGGTTCAAGACTATGGCGCATGACAAGGAAATGGTTCACTACCGTCGGGAATGCCTCAATACCCATCCACCAGGTCAGCAATTCTTTATCAAGGAAGTTCCACTGGCTTTGCGGTAGTACTCGTGTACCGATGCGCGGGCGGGGCAGAACCAGCCCTTTCGCTGTAAGCGTTTTAACGGCTTCTCTTACTGCCGTGCGGCTGACGCCGAACTCTTCTCCCAGCTCCATTTCGCCTGGTAAAATCTCGCCTGGCTTCACGTCTCCTTTAAGGATGCGTTGTGCCAGTTTTTCGGCAAGCACATAAGAAAGGTTCTTTTGGGCGGCCTGTTGATGCGCCAGTAACGACATAATGGCATTTCCTTTAGCTATACATCGCGGGGTAGTATGCCACTGCAAGCCCTGATCTGATGCAAAAAACGGCAAATAACAGGCTATCTGGCGGTTTTATGCCATAAATGGTGAAAAAAAACGCGCTTGGAAACTTTTTTCAAATTTCCTCTTGTCAGATTCTGATTACTCCCTATAATGCGCCTCCACTGACACGGCACAACGGCAAACGAGCCGGCCCGTCAGGCAGACGAAAGCGAAAATAAACGCTTGACTCTGCAGGAGGAAAGCGTAATATACGCCACCTCGCGACAGCAGGCTGTAAGCCGCGTCGCACCGCTCTTTAACAATTTATCAGACAATCTGTGTGGGCACTCGGGGCACTGATATCTTAACGTCTTCGGACGATAAATGAATATCAAGTCTCAAGTGAACAACAGTTAATTCATTACGAACTAACAGTTTAATTGTTTGAGCATCAAACTTTAATTGAAGAGTTTGATCATGGCTCAGATTGAACGCTGGCGGCAGGCCTAACACATGCAAGTCGAGCGGTAACAGGGAGAAGCTTGCTTCTCTGCTGACGAGCGGCGGACGGGTGAGTAATGTCTGGGAAACTGCCTGATGGAGGGGGATAACTACTGGAAACGGTAGCTAATACCGCATAACGTCGCAAGACCAAAGTGGGGGACCTTCGGGCCTCATGCCATCAGATGTGCCCAGATGGGATTAGCTAGTAGGTGGGGTAAAGGCTCACCTAGGCGACGATCCCTAGCTGGTCTGAGAGGATGACCAGCCACACTGGAACTGAGACACGGTCCAGACTCCTACGGGAGGCAGCAGTGGGGAATATTGCACAATGGGCGCAAGCCTGATGCAGCCATGCCGCGTGTATGAAGAAGGCCTTCGGGTTGTAAAGTACTTTCAGCGAGGAGGAAGGGAGTGAGTTTAATACGCTCATTCATTGACGTTACTCGCAGAAGAAGCACCGGCTAACTCCGTGCCAGCAGCCGCGGTAATACGGAGGGTGCAAGCGTTAATCGGAATTACTGGGCGTAAAGCGCACGCAGGCGGTTTGTTAAGTCAGATGTGAAATCCCCGGGCTCAACCTGGGAACTGCATTTGAAACTGGCAAGCTTGAGTCTCGTAGAGGGGGGTAGAATTCCAGGTGTAGCGGTGAAATGCGTAGAGATCTGGAGGAATACCGGTGGCGAAGGCGGCCCCCTGGACGAAGACTGACGCTCAGGTGCGAAAGCGTGGGGAGCAAACAGGATTAGATACCCTGGTAGTCCACGCCGTAAACGATGTCGACTTGGAGGTTGTGCCCTTGAGGCGTGGCTTCCGGAGCTAACGCGTTAAGTCGACCGCCTGGGGAGTACGGCCGCAAGGTTAAAACTCAAATGAATTGACGGGGGCCCGCACAAGCGGTGGAGCATGTGGTTTAATTCGATGCAACGCGAAGAACCTTACCTGGTCTTGACATCCAGAGAATCCTGCAGAGATGCGGGAGTGCCTTCGGGAACTCTGAGACAGGTGCTGCATGGCTGTCGTCAGCTCGTGTTGTGAAATGTTGGGTTAAGTCCCGCAACGAGCGCAACCCTTATCCTTTGTTGCCAGCGGTTCGGCCGGGAACTCAAAGGAGACTGCCGGTGATAAACCGGAGGAAGGTGGGGATGACGTCAAGTCATCATGGCCCTTACGACCAGGGCTACACACGTGCTACAATGGCGCATACAAAGAGAAGCGACCTCGCGAGAGCAAGCGGACCTCATAAAGTGCGTCGTAGTCCGGATTGGAGTCTGCAACTCGACTCCATGAAGTCGGAATCGCTAGTAATCGTGGATCAGAATGCCACGGTGAATACGTTCCCGGGCCTTGTACACACCGCCCGTCACACCATGGGAGTGGGTTGCAAAAGAAGTAGGTAGCTTAACCTTCGGGAGGGCGCTTACCACTTTGTGATTCATGACTGGGGTGAAGTCGTAACAAGGTAACCGTAGGGGAACCTGCGGTTGGATCACCTCCTTACCTGTAAAGATACAACCTCGTAGTGCTCACACAGATTGTCTGATAGAAAGTAAAGAAGCAGGGTTGTCTGCGAAAGCGAAGTCCCTTTCGTCTAGAGGCCCAGGACACCGCCCTTTCACGGCGGTAACAGGGGTTCGAATCCCCTAAGGGACGCCACCTGCTGGTAATGAGTGAAAGGCGTTACCGATTAATATCTCAAAACTGACCTGCGGGTCATGTTTGAGATATTTGCTCTTTAACAATCCGGAACAAGCTGAAAATTGAAACAGACATGCTGTTGCATTCTTCCGTAATCAGGAATGCGCGGTGTGTCAGAGTCTCTCAAACTCGCAGCACGAAGACTTCTTCGGGTTGTGAGGTTAAGCGAACAAGCGTACACGGTGGATGCCCTGGCAGTCAGAGGCGATGAAGGACGTGCTAATCTGCGAAAAGCGCCGGTAAGGTGATATGAACCGTTATAGCCGGCGATGTCCGAATGGGGAAACCCAGTGCAATTCGTTGCACTATCTCAGCATGAATACATAGTGCTGTGAGGCGAACCGGGGGAACTGAAACATCTAAGTACCCCGAGGAAAAGAAATCAACCGAGATTCCCCCAGTAGCGGCGAGCGAACGGGGAACAGCCCAGAGCCTGAATCAGCTTGTGTGTCAGTGGAACGGTCTGGAAAGGCCGGCGATACAGGGTGACAGCCCCGTACACGAAGGCACACAGGTTGTGAGCTCGATGAGTAGGGCGGGACACGTGATATCCTGTCTGAAGATGGGGGGACCATCCTCCAAGGCTAAATACTCCTGACTGACCGATAGTGAACCAGTACCGTGAGGGAAAGGCGAAAAGAACCCCGGCGAGGGGAGTGAAACAGAACCTGAAACCGTGTACGTACAAGCAGTGGGAGCCTTCGTAAGAGGGTGACTGCGTACCTTTTGTATAATGGGTCAGCGACTTATATTCTGTAGCAAGGTTAACCGTATAGGGGAGCCGAAGGGAAACCGAGTCTTAACCGGGCGTTAAGTTGCAGGGTATAGACCCGAAACCCGGTGATCTAGCCATGGGCAGGTTGAAGGTTGGGTAACACTAACTGGAGGACCGAACCGACTAATGTTGAAAAATTAGCGGATGACCTGTGGCTGGGGGTGAAAGGCCAATCAAACCGGGAGATAGCTGGTTCTCCCCGAAAGCTATTTAGGTAGCGCCTCGTGAACTCATCTTCGGGGGTAGAGCACTGTTTCGGCTAGGGGGCCATCCCGGCTTACCAACCCGATGCAAACTGCGAATACCGAAGAATGTTATCACGGGAGACACACGGCGGGTGCTAACGTCCGTCGTGAAGAGGGAAACAACCCAGACCGCCAGCTAAGGTCCCAAAGTCATGGTTAAGTGGGAAACGATGTGGGAAGGCCCAGACAGCCAGGATGTTGGCTTAGAAGCAGCCATCATTTAAAGAAAGCGTAATAGCTCACTGGTCGAGTCGGCCTGCGCGGAAGATGTAACGGGGCTAAACCATGCACCGAAGCTGCGGCAGCGACACTTATGTGTTGTTGGGTAGGGGAGCGTTCTGTAAGCCTGCGAAGGTGTGCTGTGAGGCATGCTGGAGGTATCAGAAGTGCGAATGCTGACATAAGTAACGATAAAGCGGGTGAAAAGCCCGCTCGCCGGAAGACCAAGGGTTCCTGTCCAACGTTAATCGGGGCAGGGTGAGTCGACCCCTAAGGCGAGGCCGAAAGGCGTAGTCGATGGGAAACAGGTTAATATTCCTGTACTTGGTGTTACTGCGAAGGGGGGACGGAGAAGGCTATGTTGGCCGGGCGACGGTTGTCCCGGTTTAAGCGTGTAGGTGTGTGTTCCAGGTAAATCCGGTTCACTTTAACACTGAGGCGTGATGACGAGGCACTACGGTGCTGAAGTAACAAATGCCCTGCTTCCAGGAAAAGCCTCTAAGCATCAGGTAACACGAAATCGTACCCCAAACCGACACAGGTGGTCAGGTAGAGAATACCAAGGCGCTTGAGAGAACTCGGGTGAAGGAACTAGGCAAAATGGTGCCGTAACTTCGGGAGAAGGCACGCTGACATGTAGGTGAAGCCCCTGCGGGTGGAGCTGAAGTCAGTCGAAGATACCAGCTGGCTGCAACTGTTTATTAAAAACACAGCACTGTGCAAACACGAAAGTGGACGTATACGGTGTGACGCCTGCCCGGTGCCGGAAGGTTAATTGATGGGGTTATCGCAAGAGAAGCTCCTGATCGAAGCCCCGGTAAACGGCGGCCGTAACTATAACGGTCCTAAGGTAGCGAAATTCCTTGTCGGGTAAGTTCCGACCTGCACGAATGGCGTAATGATGGCCAGGCTGTCTCCACCCGAGACTCAGTGAAATTGAACTCGCTGTGAAGATGCAGTGTACCCGCGGCAAGACGGAAAGACCCCGTGAACCTTTACTACAGCTTGACACTGAACATTGAGCCTTGATGTGTAGGATAGGTGGGAGGCTTTGAAGCGTGGACGCCAGTCTGCGTGGAGCCAACCTTGAAATACCACCCTTTAATGTTTGATGTTCTAACCTGGCGCCGTGATCCGGCGTGGGGACAGTGTCTGGTGGGTAGTTTGACTGGGGCGGTCTCCTCCCAAAGTGTAACGGAGGAGCACGAAGGTCAGCTAATCCTGGTCGGACATCAGGAGGTTAGTGCAATGGCATAAGCTGGCTTGACTGCGAGAGTGACGGCTCGAGCAGGTGCGAAAGCAGGTCATAGTGATCCGGTGGTTCTGTATGGAAGGGCCATCGCTCAACGGATAAAAGGTACTCCGGGGATAACAGGCTGATACCGCCCAAGAGTTCATATCGACGGCGGTGTTTGGCACCTCGATGTCGGCTCATCACATCCTGGGGCTGAAGTAGGTCCCAAGGGTATGGCTGTTCGCCATTTAAAGTGGTACGCGAGCTGGGTTTAGAACGTCGTGAGACAGTTCGGTCCCTATCTGCCGTGGGCGCTGGAGAATTGAGGGGGGCTGCTCCCAGTACGAGAGGACCGGAGTGGACGCATCACTGGTGTTCGGGTTGTCATGCCAATGGCACTGCCCGGTAGCTAAATGCGGAAGAGATAAGTGCTGAAAGCATCTAAGCACGAAACTTGCCCCGAGATGAGTTCTCCCTGAGACTATAAGTCTCCTGAAGGAACGTTGAAGACGACGACGTTGATAGGCCGGGTGTGTAAGCGCAGCGATGCGTTGAGCTAACCGGTACTAATGAACCGTGAGGCTTAACCTTACAACGCCAAAGAAGTCTGGCGTGTTGAGAGACAATTCAGCTTGTGACGGATAAAATCCTGTGGCCGGAAGGCGGCAGGAAACAGAATTTGCCTGGCGGCTGTAGCGCGGTGGTCCCACCTGACCCCATGCCGAACTCAGAAGTGAAACGCCGTAGCGCCGATGGTAGTGTGGGGTCTCCCCATGCGAGAGTAGGGAACTGCCAGGCATCAAATAAAGAACCCCTCAGCACTGCTGAGGGGTTTTTGCTTTTTGCGCCCGGGGCACGCACGGCCCGCGGGGCGTCATTACCTTCCGGCTCCTGTCATCACAGCCGCTTCACACGGTTTCCGCTCACTTCCACCGTGCTTAGCGGGCCGAAAGCGTCACCGGTGGCTCGAGCTTTATTCCCGTGATGTTTGTCGCCCCGTAAACCACCGCCCAGCAGCCAACACCCTTACTTCTGCCAGAAAACAACCCTTGTCATTGCTGTCCGGCCAGCCAGCTTGCTATAAACGCGGCAATCTGCGACGGTGCGTTAATATTGAGTACCGGTACGCCGACAGACAGCAGCGGGACATCACTGGCAACGGCAATCACGTCCGCATCTGGTGCTAATTCAGCGACATCCCGTCCCGTGCCCTGCCGGAACAGCAGGATCTTCGTTATCGTCTCGTGCTTAAACCCTTCTACAAGGATCAAATCCAGCTGCGAGCTGTCCATCCGACTTGCCAGATAATGCAAATCAGGCTCTGCCTCTTCCGGGGTTTCGGTCATCAATGCCCAGCGTTTAGCACTGGCGACCAGGGTTTGCGCTGCCCCCGCTTTACGCAGCACATAGCTGTCTTTACCGGGCGTATCTACGTCCATATCGTGATGAGTATGTTTTATAAGCCCAGGCCGAATGCCTCTTTCAATCAGGAGCGGTATCAGCGCTTTCAGCAGCGTCGTTTTGCCCGTCCCGCTCCACGCGGCGATACCCAGTAACGGAACCATTATTTCTCCTGCCAGCGTTCAAGTTCGTCGAGTGTATTTACGTTCGCGAAAGCGGTTTTATCAGGAATGACCACCTCCTTCCCATTGACTTCACGCAGAAAAACCATCACACGACGTTCTCCGCGCGCCAGATAACCGGCGAGCGGCACTTGCGCCGAGCGATGCATCAGCGCAATAGCAGGGTGGTCTCGCTCGCCATCGTTAACCCACACGGCAGGCGCATTCCCTTTAGCGGTCCAGAGCTGTTGAGCGAGCTCTTCAGGAATATGCGGCGTGTCGCAAGGGCAAAAAAGATACCACTCACTCTCAAGATTTTGCATGACAGAAAGCATACCCGCGAGCGGCCCTGGAAAATCCGGCAACGTATCGGTGATAACCGGATAACTGCAGGCGCCATAAGCGTCCAGATCCCGGTTCGCACTGACGGCGACGCGCTCTACCTGTGTGGCAAGGCGATCCGCCACATGACGCCACAGCGCTTTGCCGTTGAGCAACATCAGCCCTTTGTTCTGCCCGCCCATTCGCGTTGCCCGACCGCCTGCCAGCACCACGCCGGTAATCGCGCTAAGCTTATCCACGAATATCACCTCTTTTCATACGGTTTTGTCCCTGCTAACGTGTCAGCCAGATAAAAGGAGCCCATGATGAAATGTAAACGCCTTAATGAAGTTATCGAGCTGCTTCAGCCCGCCTGGGAGAAAGAGCCGGATCTCAACTTGCTTGAATTTCTGCAAAAACTCGCCGCTGAATCTGGTTTTACCGGCGAACTGTCCGATCTTACCGATGATATCCTGATTTATCAGTTAAAAATGCGCGATGCCGATAAAGACGCGGTGATCCCGGGCATTCAGAAAGACTACGAAGATGATTTTAAAACGGCGCTTCTGCGCGCCCGAGGCGTGATTAAAGAGTAAAAGCTTGTAAGAGACGCCCTCGCTTTCGCTGCGAAATGATATCCTGAAGCATTGCTTGTGTTTGCGGATATCGGGATGACAGATAACGCTTTTACTTTCCAGACGCTACAGCCAGACGCCATCATGGATGCTTTGTTTGAACACGGCATTCGTGTGGATTCTGGCTTAACCGCGCTCAATAGTTTTGAAAACCGCGTTTATCTTTTTCAGGATGAAGATCGTAAGCGTTTTGTTGTGAAGTTTTACCGCCCGCACCGCTGGAGCGCCGATCAAATTCGCGAAGAGCATCATTTCGCGCTTGAGCTGGAAGCCGATGAAGTGCCGGTTGCAGCGCCGTTACGTCTGCATGGCGATACGCTGCTGACGCATAACGGCTTTATGTTTGCGGTCTTTCCTGGTCTTGGTGGTCGTCAGTATGAAACCGATAACCTCGATCAAATGGAATGGGTCGGACGTTATCTGGGCCGTATTCATCAGACCGGCAAACAGCATCTCTTCTCACATCGGCCAACGATCGGCATAAACGAATATCTGCTTGAGCCCCGTGCGGTATACGAAACCAGTACGCTTATCCCTGCCTCGCTCAAAGCTGCCTTTTTGCAGGCGACCGATGCCCTTACGCACGTCGTCACCGCTCGCTGGCAGCCTGGCTATGATGCGCTGCGCCTGCATGGCGACTGCCACCCTGGCAATATCCTCTGGCGCGATGGCCCGCTCTTTGTTGATCTCGACGATGCCCGCAATGGCCCGGCCATTCAGGATCTCTGGATGCTGTTAAATGGCGATATCGCTGAACAGCGCATGCAGCTCGAAACCATTCTTGAAGCCTACGAAGAATTCACTACGTTTAATCTCAAAGAACTTGAGCTGATAGAACCGCTTCGCGCAATGCGGCAGGTTTATTACCTCGCATGGCTTATTCGCCGCTGGGAAGACCCTGCGTTTCCTCGCAACTTCCCGTGGCTTGCCGAAGAAGATTTCTGGCGCCGTCAGACGGCGACTTTTAACGAGCAAATTCGGGCGCTCAACGAGCCCCCTTTACACTTAACGCCAATGTATTGATCAGTAATATTCAGGAGAGAGTAAATGATGAAGAAGATTTGGCTGGCGCTGGCCGGTATGGTGATGGCATTCAGCGTATCTGCTGCCGATTACGCTGACGGAAAGCAATATAACACGCTGGAAAAGCCGGTCGCTGGCGCGCCGCAGGTCATGGAGTTCTTCTCCTTTTACTGCCCGCACTGCTATCAGTTTGAAGAAGTGCTGCATGTTTCTGACAGCGTGAAGAAAAAGCTCCCAGCTGGCACCAAAATGACCAAATACCACGTTGAGTTTCTGGGCCCGTTGGGTAAAGACCTGACGCAGGCATGGGCAGTCGCGATGGCGATGGGGATTGAAGATAAAATTACGACCCCGATGTTTGAAGCAGTGCAGAAAACGCAGACCGTACAAACCCCGGCGGATATCCGTAAAGTTTTCATTGATGCTGGCGTGAAGCCGGAAGAATATGACGCCGCCTGGAACAGCTTTGTGGTGAAATCTCTGGTCGCCCAGCAAGAAAAAGCCGCAGCGGATGTGGGCCTTCAGGGTGTGCCTGCCATGTACGTCAACGGTAAATACCAGCTTAACCCACAAGGCATGGATACCAGCAATATGGACGCCTTTGTCCAGCAATATGCCGATACCGTAAACTACCTGCTTAGCAAAAAGTAATTGTCGCTTAAAATGAAAAAGCCGGTCACTGACCGGCTTTTTTATATGCTTGAAAAAGCGATTCAAGCTCATCGTCTTTCTCGTTCCATAATCCGTTCAGCCACTGCTGAAAGCGACGCTTAAAGTTTTTATCATTCACATAATCGCCGTGCAGTGATGCTTCCAGCGGCAATAAATGAATACGCACCACAATATGCGTTAACTTGCCGCTCAACATATCGTAAAACGGCGTGCGGTTATTTTCCGGGTAACAGAGCGTGACGTTTAACATTTTATCGAACTGTTTTCCCAAAACATTCAATGCCATTGCAATACCTGCCGCTTTCGGCGGAAGTAAGTGCCGGAACGGCGAGAGTAGCTGGCGCTGTTTCTCTTCGGTAAAACGCGATCCCTCAACGAAATTCACAATCGTGCTAGGGTGATAGCGGAATTTCTCGCAGGAGCGGCGTGTGGTTTCTACATCTTTACCGCGTCGTTCCGGGTGACGTAACAGATAACTGCGGGAATAACGGCGCATAAATGGCATATCCAGCGCCCAGCAGGCGAGCCCAATAAAGGGCACCCAGGCCAGCTGCTGTTTCAAAAAATATTTATTCATCGGAATATGCTTACGAAACAGCACGCACAGCACCACAATATCCGCCCAGCTATGGTGATTGCTGATAAGCAAATACCAGTGTCTTTTATTCAACCCTTCCAGCCCCTGAATATCCCATTTGAGATGCGGGTTCAGATGTAAAAGGTATGCCAGCCCTTCGCACCAGCAATACATCATAAAATTACAAAAGCTGGAAACCGACCGCCAGACAGCAGGAAAAGGCAGTACCAGTTTAATTATTCCGGCAAGGATAATCGGCACGGAGCATGCCACGGTTACCAGAATGGTCAGCACAATGCTCAGCAGCAGCGTTACCGCAGCGAGTAATCTCGACATATTGATTTCATGTGTTCATAAAAATGCCGGGTCGGCAGAGGGCGCAGATTCTAACAGAAAACGTTCTGGCGTGATGAGCCTAAACGTAACGTGCGGTGAATGACCGTCAGGTTTTACAGGTGTAATAAGCGAAACGGCAAAGGCCTTATTTTATATCCACAATAAAACTTTACCGACAAAAAATAATTAGCGGTGATAGAAATTCTATAACCTCCTGATTTCTTAGATTATTTATAGCGCTTCGTTAAATTTTTATCTTGCGTTATTAATAGCTTAGGTTTTTGTGCACAAACTTATCCACAGAGCGCAATGCGAGAGATCGCGCGGATCGGCAAAACTTTCTGACCGATCGGCCCTTTGCGTTTCATATTTTGCGCCAGGCTATGGCATCCTTTATCTATAACTTCATTATCAGGCACGGACATTATGGTTCAGATCCCAGAAAATCCCCTTATCCTCGTCGATGGCTCTTCTTACCTGTATCGCGCATATCACGCGTTTCCGCCGCTGACGAACAGCGCCGGCGAGCCGACAGGCGCGATGTATGGCGTGCTGAATATGTTGCGCAGCCTGATATTACAGTATCAGCCGACCCACGCCGCCGTGGTGTTTGACGCGAAAGGGAAAACCTTCCGTGATGAACTGTTTGAGCATTACAAATCCCACCGCCCGCCAATGCCTGACGATCTGCGTGCGCAGATCGAGCCACTACACGCGATGGTAAAAGCGATGGGGCTGCCCTTGCTGGCGGTTTCTGGTGTAGAGGCAGACGATGTTATCGGCACGCTGGCGAAAGAAGCGGCGGCGGCAGGGCGCGCGGTGCTTATCAGCACTGGCGATAAAGACATGGCGCAGCTCGTTACGCCAGATGTCACGCTTATCAATACGATGACCAACACGGTGCTTGGGCCGGAGGAAGTCTGCGCGAAATATGGCGTGCCGCCAGAGCTGATTATCGACTTCCTGGCGCTGATGGGTGACGCTTCCGATAACATCCCGGGTGTTCCCGGTGTGGGCGAAAAAACCGCGCAGGCGCTGTTGCAGGGCCTTGGCGGGCTGGATGCGCTCTATGCGAACCCAGAGAAAATTGCAGAGCTCTCCTTCCGTGGTGCCAAAACCATGGCAGCGAAGCTTGAGCAGAGCAAAGAGGTCGCTTATCTCTCCTACCAACTGGCAACGATTAAAACCGACGTTGAGCTGGAGCTGAGCCACGATCGTCTTGAAGTCCAGCAGCCACTGGCGGACGAACTGCTGGCGCTCTTCAGGCAGTATGAGTTCAAACGCTGGACGTCCGATCTGGAAGCCGGCAAATGGCTACAGTCACGCGGCAAACCGGCCGCTAAACCAACAGAAACCATTGTCGTTGAGGCGCAGCCGGAAGAAGAAGCCGTCGTGCTCTCGGCAGAGCGTTACGTCACTATCCTTGATGAAGAGACGTTGCAGGCGTGGATCGCGCGCATCAAAAGCGCTCCCGTGGTGGCGGTGGACACTGAAACTGACAGCCTCGACAACCTGACGGCCAACCTCGTCGGGATCTCTTTTGCCACCGAGCCGGGTCTGGCTGCGTATATTCCCGTCGCGCACGACTATCTGGACGCACCGGATCAGCTTTCCCGCGATCGCGTGCTGGAACTGCTCAAACCGCTGCTGGAAGACGAAACGCTGGTGAAAGTAGGGCAAAACCTGAAGTTCGACCGCGGCATTTTACAGAATTACGGCATTGAGCTGCGCGGCATCGTTTTCGATACCATGCTGGAGTCTTACATTCTGGACAGCGTCTCTGGCCGCCACGATATGGATAGCCTCTCCAGCCGCTGGCTGAAACACACTACCATCACGTTTGAGCAGATCGCTGGTAAGGGCAAAAACCAGCTCACGTTTAACCAAATCGATCTTGAGCAAGCCGGGCGGTATGCCGCGGAAGATGCAGACGTGACGCTTCAGTTGCATCTCAAAATGTGGCCAAAGCTGCAACAGCACAAAGGCCCGCTGAATATCTTTGAGCATATCGAAATGCCCCTGGTGCCGGTGCTGTCGCGCATTGAGCGCAACGGCGTGAAAATCGATCCGGCAGTGCTGCATACTCATTCGCAGGAGATTGCGCTGAAGCTTGCCGAGCTTGAGCAGAAGGCGCATGAGATTGCGGGCGAACCGTTTAATCTCTCGTCTACGAAACAGCTGCAAACGATCCTGTTTGAAAAGCAGGGCATTAAGCCGCTGAAGAAAACGCCGGGTGGCGCGCCGTCTACGTCAGAAGAGGTGCTGGAGGAGCTGGCGCTTGACTATCCGCTGCCGAAAGTCATTCTGCAATACCGCGGACTCGCGAAGCTGAAATCGACGTATACCGACAAACTGCCGCTGATGATCAACCCGAAAACGGGCCGTGTGCATACCTCTTATCATCAGGCGGTAACGGCGACAGGGCGTCTGTCCTCAACCGATCCGAACCTGCAAAACATTCCGGTACGTAACGATGAAGGGCGTCGTATTCGCCAGGCGTTTATCGCGCCGGAAGATTACGTGATTGTTTCGGCCGACTACTCGCAGATTGAACTGCGCATCATGGCGCATCTGTCACGCGATAAAGGGCTGCTCAGCGCCTTTGCCGAAGGGAAAGACATTCACCGCGCAACAGCCGCGGAAGTCTTTGGTCTGCCGCTGGAGAGCGTATCAACTGAACAGCGTCGCAGCGCTAAGGCGATAAACTTCGGGCTGATTTACGGCATGAGCGCCTTCGGCCTGTCACGTCAGCTCAATATCCCGCGTAAAGAGTCGCAAAAGTACATGGATCTTTACTTCGAGCGCTATCCTGGCGTGCTGGAATATATGGAGCGCACTCGCAAGCAGGCAAAAGAGCAGGGCTATGTGGAAACGCTGGATGGGCGTCGCCTTTACCTGCCGGATATCAACGCCAGCAATGCGGCGCGTCGCGCAGGTGCTGAACGAGCAGCGATCAACGCCCCGATGCAGGGTACTGCGGCGGATATCATCAAACGTGCCATGATTGCGGTCGACGCCTGGCTTGAGAAAGAGCAGCCGCGCGTGAAAATGATCATGCAGGTACACGATGAACTGGTGTTTGAGGTGCATAAAGATGACGTTGAAGCGGTGTCGCAGAAAATCCATGAATTGATGGAAAACAGCATGCAGCTGGATGTCCCGCTGCTGGTGGAAGTCGGTAGCGGCCCGAACTGGGATCAGGCCCACTAAACCCTGAAAAGGGAGAAAGTGCTTTTGTAACTTAGCAACATAACTAATAGATTTTTGTGATAATCATTAGAAATTGCTATGTAAAGAATGAAAAGAAATTACAAAAAGTGCTTTTTCCCGTCATAAAAAAAGGGTAGAGTTAACGACGTAGGGTACAGAGGTAAGATGTTCTATCTTTCAGACCTTTTACTTCACGTAATCGGATTTGGCTGAATATTTTAGCCGCCCCAGTCAGAAATGACTGGGGCGTTTTTTATTGGGGCTAAAAAAGAGTTTGCATGATGACGCGCGAGCCAGGCCCGCGCCGTGAAGGGTTATTCCTGGGCTGCGTCTTCTTCAGTGGCAGGCGGCAGATCGTTAAACCAGCTGTCCAGCTTAGCGCGCAGTTTGTCCACGCCCGATTTCTTCAGCGATGAAAACGCTTCGACCTGCACGTCGCCATTAAAGGCAATCGCTGCTTCACGCACCATATTCAGTTGCGCTTTGCGCGCACCGCTCGCGAGCTTATCGGATTTGGTCAGCAGTACCAGAACGGGAATAGCGCTGTCCACCGCCCACTCGATCATCTGCTGGTCGAGATCTTTAAGCGGATGACGGATATCCATCAGCACTACCAGGCCTTTCAGACACAGGCGTTTTTCGAGATATTCGCCCAGCGCGCGCTGCCATTTGCGCTTCATCTCTTCCGGCACTTCGGCGTAGCCATAGCCGGGCAGGTCCACCAGACGCTTGCCGTCCGTCACTTCAAACAGGTTAATAAGCTGGGTGCGTCCCGGCGTTTTACTGGTACGCGCCAGGCTCTTTTGGTTAGTGAGCGTATTCAGCGCGCTCGATTTCCCGGCGTTGGAGCGGCCTGCGAAAGCCACTTCGATGCCGGTATCGGCTGGAAGATGGCGAATATCCGGCGCACTGGTCACAAAGTGCGTCTGTTGATAGTTCAACTGAGTCAAAACGGTCGTCTCCGTCAGGATAAGCGTAAGCAATAACCGCGATTATACCTGAACAGGGCTAAAAGGCTGTTGTTCTCTCCGCTGGCTTACAAAACGGCTGCGAAATATGTAAGAGATCCGCCCGTTTAGCTTTGCGATTTCGCCAGGATAAAAACCAAACGATTAAGTTTTAATTAAGTAAAAACAGTAAGTTAACCTTGCAGAAATGTCCGAAAATAGACTTTTGAGGCGTAGAACGGCTTGAGCCCGCCGTTCAGACTGGTAAAGTAAGCCTCACGGACAACGGAGTGTCGCAACGGATAATAACTCAGGACGAGAGGTCAGGAGCGTCAGGGTGACGAAGCACACAGCATACCAGGACGGTAAACGTCGGAGACGTGTTAAAGGATAAGGGAACACGACACGGAGCGTTGTCGGCTGAAGGAAAAACAGGGCGGGTTGTAAGCGCACCAGGACGGTGAATACCGATGACCGGTTAAAAAGTCAGGAAAAAAGGCGACAGGTTTACCTGTCGCCTTTTTTCTTTACTTGCTTTCTGCTAGATTCCGCCGCAATTCTATACTGTTTAAAACGGCCCAAGACGATAAATTATGAAGCAACCCTCATCTTCTGTGCGTGGCAAAGGCCCCGCGAAAGCTCGCCGTAAAACGCGTGAAGAATTAAATCTGGAAGCCCGCGACCGTAAGCGCGATAAAAAGCACCGCGGCCATGCGGCGGGTAGCCGTGCGACGGGCGCGGGCGCGTCTGGAAAATCCTCCGGTCAGTCCAAACAGAAAGACCCGCGCATCGGCAGCAAAAAACCGATTCCGCTTGGCGTGAGCGACACGCAGGACGCCAAACCTCAGAAGCATCAACAACCCCCTAAAAGTGAGAAACCTATGTTGTCACCGCAGGAAGAGCTGGACATGCTGGAGAATGACGAGCGCCTGGACGCGCTGCTGGAGCGGCTGGAAGAAGGGGAAGCCCTGAGTACAGAAGACCAGGCGTGGGTGGATTCCCGTCTCGATCGTATTGATGAGCTAATGCAGCAACTGGGCCTCTCTTACGAGGATGACGAAGAAGAGGAAGAACAGCAGGAAGACATGATGCGCCTGCTCAAGGGCGGCAACTAACCCTTCCGATGGGCCCGACCGTCCTGCTTATACTCCTTCCGATAGTATGTTATCTGGTGTGGTTATTCGTTAAACTACACCGGCTGTCGCGGCGCCAGAAGTGGCTGCGCAGCCGGCTTGTCACCCGCCCGGCGGGTGGGCCAGTTCGCCGAACACGTCGGCGAAATCGTCGGAAGGAGTGAGCATGTCTGAGCAGGTAATCGACTGGGATCTGGCCCTTATCCAGAAATATAACTATTCCGGGCCGCGCTACACCTCGTATCCCACGGCACTTGAGTTTTCTGAGACGTTTGGCGAAGCCGATTTCGGGCGTGCTGTTGCGCGTTATCCTGACCGGCCGCTATCGCTTTACGTGCACATCCCGTTCTGCCATAAGCTGTGCTACTTCTGCGGCTGTAATAAAATCGTCACTCGCCAGCAGCATAAGGCTGACCAGTATCTCGACGTGCTGGAGCAGGAGATAATCCATCGCGCGCCGCTGTTCGCCGGGCGTCGCATCAGCCAGTTGCACTGGGGCGGCGGCACGCCGACCTACCTCAGCAAAGCGCAAATAAGCCGTCTGATGCACCTGCTGCGCACCCATTTTCATTTTAACGACGACGCTGAAATCTCTATCGAAGTCGACCCGCGCGAAATCAAACTCGACGTGCTGGATCATCTCTATGCGGAAGGCTTTCGCCGTCTCAGTATGGGCGTGCAGGATTTCAATAAAGAGGTTCAGCGGTTGGTGAACCGCGAGCAGGATGAAGACTTCATCTTTGCGCTCATCAAACGCGCGCGCGATGTCGGTTTCACCTCAGCCAATATCGATTTGATCTACGGCCTGCCGAAGCAGACACCGGAAAGCTTTGCTTTTACGCTGCAACGTGTGGCGGAACTCAACCCGGACCGCCTGAGCGTCTTTAACTACGCGCACCTGCCGACGCTGTTTGCCGCGCAGCGCAAAATCAAAGAAGCGGATCTGCCTTCCGCGCAGCAGAAACTCGATATCCTGCAACACACCATCCACTCGCTCACGCAGGCGGGGTATCAGTTTATCGGGATGGATCACTTCGCGAAGCCGGACGATGAGCTTGCGATCGCCCAGCGCGAAGGCGTGTTGCATCGCAATTTCCAGGGCTATACCACGCAGGGTGACACCGATTTGCTGGGGCTGGGCGTATCGGCCATCAGCATGATTGGCGATTGTTATGCGCAGAACCAGAAAGAACTTAAGCGTTATTACCAGGCCGTGGACGAGCAGGGCAACGCGCTGTGGCGAGGGCTTGCGCTCACCCGTGACGACTGCATCCGCCGGGACGTCATTAAAGCGCTTATTTGTAATTTCCGGCTCGATTTCGCGGATATTGAAAAGGCGTGGTCGCTCGATTTTGCTGATTATTTCGCAGAAGATCTCCGGCTGCTGGCGCCGCTTGCGAAAGACGGGCTGGTGGCGGTGAACGAGAGCGGCATTACCGTCACGGCGAAAGGGCGTTTGCTGATTCGTAACATCTGCATGTGCTTTGACGTCTACCTGCGCCAGAAGGCGCGGCTACAGCAGTTCTCACGCGTGATATAAAAAAGCGGGCATTCAGCCCGCTTTTTTTAACTAAAGAAGTTCACCAGCGCTGCGCACAGCAGGGCGGCAATGGCCGTCTGGGGCGTATGACCTGCGGCGGCGCCAGCCTGCGCGCTCTGCGTAGCGATATGGATTAATGATTCCAGCATAACAACTCTCCCCCATAACCGCGCCCGATCATACTCAAGCCTGGCGGACAGTAAAGTATAAAATTAGAGCAATTTGTACGCGACAATGCTTTTTTACACAGTCCTGTCTGTTACTCCATACCCAGCTCTTTCAGCTTACGCGTCAGGGTGTTTCTGCCCCAGCCCAACAGGCGCGCGGCTTCCTGTTTATGCCCCTGCGTGTGACGTAGGGCCGTGGTAAGTAACGTGCGCTCCATCTCTGGTTGCGCCTCGGAAAGCAGGTTTTGGTGACCGGAATGCAGCGCCCGGTCAGCCCACTGCGCAAGCTGCGTCGCCCAGCTTTCGGGAAGCGTCTGCGACGGCGCATCCGGCGTGCTGGTTTCAAACAGCTCGGCGGGCAAGTCCTGAATCAACACTTCCTGACCTGCGGCCATCACGGTAAGCCAGCGGCAGGTATTCTCTAGCTGGCGCACGTTGCCAGGCCAGGCCAGACGCGTCAATGCTGCTTCGGTTTCCGGGTGGAGTAGTTTGGCTTCAACACCCAGCTCGCGCGCCGCGACCTGTAAGAAATGGCGGGCGAGGCGTGGAATATCTTCACGGCGCTCACGCAGCGGCGGCAGATGTACGCGGATCACATTCAGGCGGTGGAATAAATCTTCACGAAATTTCCCTTCCTGCACGCGCAGTTCAAGGTTCTGGTGCGTCGCTGCGATAATGCGCACGTCGACTTTTACCGGCGCGTAGCCGCCGACGCGGTAAAACTGGCCATCCGCCAGCACACGCAGCAGGCGGGTCTGGACATCCAGCGGCATATCGCCGATTTCATCGAGAAACAGTGTGCCGCCGTCAGCCTGTTCGAAACGGCCCTGGCGAATCTGGTTAGCCCCGGTGAACGCGCCTTTTTCGTGGCCGAACAGCTCCGATTCGATAAGGTCTTTGGGAATGGCTGCCATATTGAGCGCGATAAAGGGCGCTTTGACACGCGGGCTGTGGCGGTGCAGCGCATGTGCGACGAGTTCTTTACCGGTACCGGATTCGCCGTTAATCAGCACGCTAATGGAAGAGCGTGAGAGGCGCCCGATAATACGAAAGACATCCTGCATCGCTGGCGCTTCGCCGATGATGTCGGTCGTCGGGCCAAAGACCTGCGCGCTGCGCGGCTGCTGCTGCTCCTGATAGTGGCTAATGGCGCGCTCGACCAGCGCCACCGCCTCGTCGATATCAAACGGTTTTGGCAGATAATCAAACGCGCCCTGCTGATAGGCGCTGACCGCAGCGTCGAGATCCGAATGCGCGGTCATAATGATGACCGGAAGCATCGGGTGGCGCTGTTTAATCTGTTTTAGCAGCGTCAGGCCGTCCATACCCGGCATTCGAATATCCGACAGCAGCACGTCCGGGGTTTTCGTGCTCAGCGCGTCCAGCACCTCGTTGCCGCTCTCAAAGGTGGTGCAGCTTAAGCCTGCTCCGGTGAGCGCGCGCTCAAGCACCCAGCGAATGGAGCTATCGTCATCGACGATCCAGACAATCCCTCGTTGCATAATCACCTCTATTTCCGAATAGGCAGGAAGACCGAGAATTCGGTATGGCCTGGCCAGCTGTTAAATTCGATTTTTCCCGAATGCTGATCGATAAGATTCCGGGCGATGGAAAGCCCAAGGCCGGTGCCGCCTTCGCGGCCACTGACCATCGGGTAAAACAGTGTGTCCTGCAGGTGCGCGGGAATACCCGGCCCGTTATCTTCCACATCGATGCGCGCCGCCAGGCGATAACGCACGCCGTGCAGCGTAAGCTGAAACGCGGTGCGGGTGCGCAGGGTAATCTCGCCGCCCTCGTCGCCAAGCGCCTGGAGGGCGTTACGCACGATATTCAGCAGCACTTGTTCTATCTGGTCCGGGTCGTGCGTGAATTCCGGCAGGCTGGGGTCGTAGTCACGCAAAAGCCGGACGTTGTCGGGAAGCTCCATCGACACCAGTTTCACCACGCGTTCCGCCACTTTATGAATACTTTCGGTGACGTGCATACCCGGCTGTTGCGGCCCTAACAGGCGGTCCACCAGGTTACGCAGGCGATCGGCCTGTTCAATGATGACTTTGGTGTACTCCGTCAGCGACGGATCGGGCAGCGCGCGGGTGAGCAGCTGCGCTGCGCCGCGAAGACCACCGAGCGGGTTTTTGATTTCATGCGCCAGGCCGCGCACCAGATCGCGCGCGGCGACTTGCTGGGCATGCTGGAGTTGTTCCTGGCTTAAACGTCGCTGATTATCCATCGGGGCCATTTCCAGCAGGATCAGGCCTTCCGGCAGACGTTGCGCCGTCAGGGAAAGAATATGCGAGCGACCGTCGATCACCAGCGTCACTTCGTTATCGGTAAATCCCTGGCCTGCGTTCAGGCTTTCCTGCATCAGGCTGATATTAAGGGAAAAATAACTCAGCAGCTCCGGTAAAGGCGTGCCGTAAAGCTTACGTGAACTTTGCGCGAGCAACTGCTGCGCCGCCGGGTTGGCGTAATGCACTGCCAGGTCATCGTCGACCAGCAAAATGCTATTGATTAATGCGTTAAGGATCTGCCCAGCATCGGGCAGCGTGCCTGTTGCCATCCAGCAGTCCCCCAGGTTTTGCACCATTTTAGTGCAGTATAGCGTTTTAACGACCAAAAAAGCGTTAAAACCAGTTACGGGTGGTGAAAAAAGCCCATCCGAAGATGGGCTAAAGTTTCCACGGCAACAAAAAAACAGTGACGGATTTCACGCAGTGGCGACAACCTGAAATCCGTGGGCTATCAACTTCAAAAAAAATTAAACGCTGTAGTACAGTTCGAACTCAACCGGGTGCGGCGTCATGCGAACGCGGTCGTTCTCTTCGATACGCAGCGCGATGTAAGCATCAATAGCATCGTCAGTGAACACGCCGCCTGCGGTCAGGAACTCACGGTCCTGATCCAGCGCCTGGAGGGCTTCTTCCAGAGAGCCGGCAACCTGCGGGATCTCTTTCGCTTCTTCCGGCGGCAGGTCATACAGGTTTTTGTCCATCGCTTCGCCCGGGTGGATCTTGTTCTTAATACCGTCAAGACCCGCCATCAGCAGAGCAGCGAAGCACAGGTACGGGTTAGCTGCCGGGTCCGGGAAGCGCACTTCGATACGACGCGCTTTCGGAGACGCAACCACCGGAATACGGATGGACGCGGAGCGGTTACGCGCGGAGTAGGCCAGCATTACCGGCGCTTCGTAGCCCGGCACCAGACGCTTGTAGGAGTTGGTGGTCGGGTTAGACAGGGCGTTGATGGCTTTCGCGTGTTTGATGACGCCGCCGATGTAGTACAGCGCCTGCTCAGACAGACCTGCGTACTTGTCACCAGAGAACAGGTTGGTACCGTTCTTGGACAGGGACATGTGGCAGTGCATACCGGAGCCGTTATCGCCGAACATCGGTTTTGGCATAAAGGTCGCAGTTTTACCGAAACGGTGTGCGACGTTATGCACGACATATTTGTAGATCTGAATTTCGTCCGCTTTTTTGGTCATGGTGTTGAAGCGGGTTGCCACTTCGTTCTGACCGGCGGTGGCGACTTCGTGGTGGTGCGCTTCAACGACCAGACCCATCTCTTCCATGGTCAGACACATGACAGAACGGATGTCCTGAGAAGAATCCACCGGCGGAACCGGGAAGTAACCGCCTTTCACGCCTGGACGGTGGCCTTTGTTGCCGCCTTCGTATTTGGTGGAGGAGTTCCACGCGCCTTCGATGTCGTCAATGGCGACATGAGAACCGGAGATGGAGCTGCCGAAGCGGATATCGTCAAACAGGAAGAATTCAGGTTCCGGCCCGAACAGAACGGTGTCAGCGATGCCGGTGGAGCGCAGGTACTCTTCTGCACGCTTGGCGATAGAACGCGGGTCGCGATCGTAGCCCTGCATGGTACCCGGCTCAAGGATGTCGCAACGAATAATCAGGGTCGGTTCTTCGTAGAACGGGTCAATGACAGCGGTGGAGGCGTCCGGCATCAGCACCATGTCAGATTCATTGATGCCTTTCCAGCCACCGATGGAGGAACCATCGAACATTTTACCTTCTTCGAAGAAGTCGGCGTTCACCTGGTGGGCTGGGATGGTGACGTGCTGTTCTTTACCTTTCGTGTCAGTGAAGCGCAGATCCACAAACTTCACTTCATGTTCATTCAGCATCGTCAGAACGTGTTCAGCGGACATACTTAACTCTCCCGGATTTGTCATTGTCGTCGTGGTAACGAGGTCTTCAGTACTTATTAAAATTGGCGTTGCCGCCCTGAATTCTTTAAAGCGAAATCTGTGCCAACTTTCAAATCCCCCCAAAAAGGCGCTATCATGCGCGTCATAGTGCAAAAGGGCTGCACCACGATGGACAGATTGCACCAATATAGTGCCTGTGTGTAAAAAACAAGCACTGTGTTGGTGCAATTTACGTTTAATAGCCCTTTTACCGCTGCGTGAAAACGATCACAAAGCCTGGCGACAAGACTTGTTTGCGTCAGATGATTGTGATCCTGTTTAGTCCTTCGATTAATACGTGTACAATAACGCGCTATTTCTAATGCCTGAGGCAAAGTTGTGATCGAAAAATTGCGTAACATCGCCATCATTGCGCACGTTGACCATGGTAAAACGACCCTGGTTGACAAGCTGCTGCAGCAATCCGGTACGTTCGACGAACGTGCTGAAACTCAAGAGCGCGTGATGGACTCCAACGATTTGGAGAAAGAGCGTGGGATTACCATCCTCGCGAAAAACACCGCGATCAAATGGAATGATTACCGTATCAACATCGTTGATACCCCTGGGCACGCCGACTTCGGTGGTGAAGTTGAACGTGTCATGTCCATGGTTGATTCCGTGCTGCTGGTGGTTGATGCTTTTGACGGCCCGATGCCGCAGACGCGCTTCGTGACCAAGAAAGCATTTGCCCATGGCCTGAAACCTATCGTGGTTATCAACAAAGTTGACCGTCCGGGCGCGCGTCCTGACTGGGTTGTGGATCAGGTGTTCGACCTGTTCGTGAACCTCGACGCGACCGACGAGCAGCTGGACTTCCCTATCGTTTACGCGTCTGCGCTGAACGGTATCGCGGGTCTGGATCACTCTGACATGGCGGAAGACATGACCCCGCTGTACCAGGCGATTGTTGACCATGTACCGGCACCGGACGTCGATCTCGACGGCCCGCTGCAGATGCAGATCTCCCAGCTCGACTACAACAACTATGTTGGCGTTATCGGCATCGGCCGCATCAAACGCGGTAAAGTGAAGCCGAACCAGCAGGTCACTATCATTGATAGCGAAGGCAAAACGCGTAACGGTAAAGTCGGTAAAGTACTGGGCCACCTCGGTCTGGAGCGTATCGAGACTGATCTGGCGGAAGCAGGCGATATCATTGCTATCACCGGTCTTGGCGAGCTGAACATCTCCGACACCATCTGCGACCCGCAGAACGTCGAAGCGCTGCCGGCGCTGTCTGTTGACGAACCGACCGTTTCTATGTACTTCAACGTCAACACCTCGCCGTTCTGCGGTAAAGAAGGTAAATACGTTACCTCTCGTCAGATCCTTGACCGTCTGAACAAAGAGCTGGTGCACAACGTGGCACTGCGCGTTGAAGAAACCGAAGATGCTGACGCGTTCCGCGTGTCTGGTCGTGGCGAACTGCACCTGTCTGTTCTTATCGAGAACATGCGTCGTGAAGGTTTCGAACTGGCGGTTTCCCGTCCGAAAGTTATCTTCCGTGAAATCGATGGCCGTAAACAAGAGCCGTTCGAAAACGTAACGCTGGACGTCGAAGAGCAGCATCAGGGTTCTGTCATGCAGGCACTGGGCGAGCGTAAAGGCGACCTGAAAAACATGAATCCGGACGGCAAAGGCCGCGTACGTCTCGACTACGTGATCCCAAGCCGTGGCCTGATTGGCTTCCGTTCTGAGTTCATGACCATGACTTCTGGTACGGGTCTGCTGTACTCCACCTTCAGCCACTACGACGATATCCGTCCGGGCGAAGTCGGCCAGCGTAACAACGGCGTGCTGATCTCCAACGGTCAGGGTAAAGCGGTTGCGTTCGCGCTGTTCGGTCTGCAGGATCGCGGCAAGCTGTTCCTGGGTCACGGTGCGGAAGTTTATGAAGGCCAGATCATCGGTATTCATAGCCGTTCTAACGACCTGACGGTGAACTGCCTGACTGGTAAGAAACTGACCAACATGCGTGCGTCCGGTACGGACGAAGCAACGGTTCTGGTTCCGCCTATCAAGATGACCCTGGAGCAGGCGCTCGAGTTCATCGATGACGACGAACTGGTCGAAGTAACCCCGCTGTCCGTACGTATCCGTAAACGTCACCTGACGGAAAACGATCGTAAACGTGCCATGCGCGGTGCGAAAGAAGAGTAATACGGGATATCCGTAAGCCGGGTCAGCGTTCGCGCCGCCCGGCATGACTTAAAAGCCGCTGAAGATTCAGCGGCTTTTTTATTAGAACGAATACCGTAGCCCTAAGCGAATACGGTACTGCTCGCGGTGATAATCATTCCAGCGGTCCAGCCACTGTAGCTCGACATAGGGCAGCCAGTGCTGATCAAGCTTATAGCGAAATCCATGCGTAATTTCCCAGTGGTGATCTTTCCCGTTTTTACTGTGGTAATCATTGACCCGCTGAAAGAAATGCGGCTCGAACGTATAAGCCAGCTTCTCTGTTACTTTAATATTCCAGTAATTAGCAAATTCGTGCGTGTCGTTTTTATCCATCCTGCCGTTAACGTCCGGCGTATCGTAATTATTATGGTTATAGCGATAGCGAACCGTCAGATTAAACCAGGGCGTAAATTTATAATTAGTATCTAAATACGCCGCGCCGCCTGAGCCGTCGATACTGTCATTAATCAGCCCGCCGGGCTGGAACGTCAGGTTTTCCGTTGGTTTAAACAGCGGATACCAGCCTTCGATTTCATTGTAACTGTGCTTGAGCTCATCCCATTTGCCGACGTTATAAGCGTTCGTCGCCATCAGCCCGGCACCGCCATCAAAGTTATAACCCGCGCGCAGGATCACCTCATGTAATTCGGACGCGGTGTTATATGCCTCGCGAGTTTCGACATAGGCACCGGCAAAAGCGCCGCCGGGAACCGATGAAAAAAGCAGTACGGTTGCGATTCTCTTCATAGTATTTCCCTATAACAGATACAGAAAGGCCGCCCCTTCGGCAAACCGAAGGGGAAGAGAGCCCGGGTTGCCGTTATAACGTGACGGCTGAGGCTTTATGGTCGGGGTCAGTATGCGTAACGCCGGCGGCATGTTTTTTCCGCCAGGCAATTTCCTCAATAATAAAAGCGAAACGCTGCTCATTGAGCTTATAAAAAAAGCCCATCGTCACGGCGGCAATGATCGCAAGCCCGCATGGCCAGAGAAAAATAAGCTGACGTAACCCGTCGAGCGTCGCCGGGGTTTGCAGCGCGTTCGGCACATAGCCAATTTCCGTGAGCATAATGCCTGGCAGAAACCCTGCCAGTGCCGCAGAAATCTTACGGGAGAAGGTGTAGCCGGTATAAACCGAGCCTTCAGCGCGAATGCCGGTTTTCCACTCGCCATAGTCGACGGTATCCGGTACCAGCGCCCAGTTGAGACTGTTGACGAACGCGGTGCCGAAAAACGCCATGCAGGAGAAGAGGACAAAACTCAGGGAGGTGGTTCCCCAGACGTAATTGAAAATATCGCCTGCGGCCCAGAGCGTAAGGCCGCCAAGGTAGACCTGTTTCTTGCCAAAGCGCTTCACCGCGCCCGGGACCATAAACACGCCAACCAGAATGCAGCCCATACTGAAAAAGCCCATCCACGACAGCAAATGCAGATCGTTAAGTACGTACTGTGTGTAATAGACCTGGATGGCGAGTTTGATATTAAACGCCGCCAGCGTGCAAAGATTAGCGATGCAGAGCACCAGCAGCGGCGGGTTCTGGAAAATCGCGCAAAACGACTTCAGCATCCCTGGCTTATGCCCGGCCGGGATGACTTCCACATAGCGCTCGCGCACGCCGCGGTAGCAGCACCACATACTGATAAGCCCGACGCAGGCGAAAATCAGCGCTGCCGTCAGATACCCGAGTGAGGGACGAGACGCAAACAGGGACTGAATCGGCATAAAGCCCACCGTACAGAGCAGCAGCCCGAGCGTAGCACCGCCCTGACGCCACGCCGCCAGATGTGCGCGCTCCTGCGGATTTTTGGTTATAGCCGGCACCATCGCGCCATAGGCGCAGTTCATCAGGCTATAAAACAGCCCAAAGAGCATAAACAGCACCGTGGCGAGCGCGGTTTTCAGCGTCAGCGGCAGATCGTTGGCGACAAACTGCGCCGTCGCTACCAGCGCCACCGGGAACGAGGCGAACAGAATAAAGGGGCGGAATTTGCCGCGCGGACCGGGCGCGCGTCGTGAATCCACCAGCACGCCGGTCAGCATATCGGTCAGCGCCGTGAAAAACTTCGCCACCAGAAAAATCACGCCGCCATAAAAGGCAGGCAGGTGCAACTCATCGGTATAAAACTTCAGAAGATACAGCGTCCCGATACACAGCATCAGGTTGGAGCCGAAATCGCCCATTCCATAGGACAACTTTTCCCGCAGGCTCAGCCGGAGCGTCAGCGGATCCTGAGTAGTGAATGCCGTCATAGCCGATCCTCAAAGCGAGGGCCCACGCCGGGCGGCGCGGGCACCCTCGTGGTTACGCGCCAGGCGAAAACGCCCGCTTCCGGTTTTCCAGTTCATCCACAATCCGCACGTACATCTTCTCGTTAAGGTTGTAGAAGCAGCCCATCGCGACGATCGTGACCACCGCCAGCACGCACGGCCAGATAAAGATAAGCTCGCGCAGGCCTTCTATCGTGGTGGCCGACTGCGCCACATTGGGCACATAACCAATCTGCGTCAGCATCAGGCCAGGGAAAAACCCGGCCAGCGCCTGGGAGACTTTACGAAAGAAGGTAAAGCCGGTGTAAACCGTGCCCTCTGAACGCACGCCGGTGCGCCATTCGCCATATTCCACGGTGTCGGACACCAGCGCCCAGTTAAGGCTATTCACAAATGCGGAGCCGAAAAACGCGAGGCAGGAGAACGCCACAAAGCTCACGGAACCGTTGCCGAACGCATAGTTGAGCACGTCGCCTACCGCCCAGATCAGCAGCCCGCCGATATAAACCTTCTTCTTGCCAAAACGGCGCACCGCGCCCGGCATCAGGAATACACCGATAAAAATGCAACCCATGCTGAAGAAGCCCATATACGAGAGCAAAATCGGATCGTTAAGCACGTACTGGGTGTAATAAACCTGAATGGCGAGCTTGACGTTGAACGCGCCGAGCGTACAGAGATTGGCGATGCACAGCACAAACAGCGGGCGGTTACCGGCGATAGCGCGAAACGACTGCAACAGACCCGGTTTTTGGGCCGGGCTGGCGGCGCCGGTCTCGACATAACGTTCACGCGTCCCCGCATAGCACCACCACATAAACAGCAGGCCAAAGAGCGAGAACAGCGTCGCGGCGAAAATGTAGCTAAGCTGCGGATTGTTATCGATAAGGTTCATTACCGGGACAAAGCCCACCGTACAGAGCAATAAGCCGAGCGTGGCACCGCCCTGGCGCCATGCGGCAAGCGAGGCGCGTTCGTCGGGGTTTTTGGTGATCGCAGGCACCATCGCGCCATACGAACAGTTCATCATGCTAAAGAACAGCCCGTAGAGCATGAACAGCACTGTTGCCATCACGGCCTTGCCGGTTATCTCAAACGGCGTTCCCACAAAGTTCGCGATAGCGAGCAGTGTTACCGGAAAGGCCGCGTACAGCACAAACGGCCTGAATTTGCCCTTAGGCCCGATCCGACGCCGCGAGTCGAGCATAATGCCGGTGCCCATATCGGTGAACGCGGTAAAAAACTTAGCGACAAGAAAGATAATGCCGCCGTAAGTGCCTGGCAGCCCCAGCACGTCGGTATAAAATTTCAGTAAATACAGCGTGCCGATATCCAGCAGGATATTGGAGCCTAAATCGCCCATGCCATAGGCGACTTTCTCTTTAAACGGCAAACGCAGGGTGGCCGGATCGCCGCCCGGCTGGGAAGTGGTGTGACTCATCACGGTTCTCCTTGCGCCCGCAGGAAACCCTGCGGGCGAGCCTCATCAGATATGACGCAGCGAGCTAAACAGCGACGCCCAGTCGCTGTGCGCCCGGTAGAACACCGGCGGTTTGCCGAGCGGCGCTTCAACGGTCACCTCACCGCCTGCGCACGTCTCGCCAGTCCAGACGTTCACCCAGTTATCTTCCGGTAGCCAGAGCGTCCAGTCGCGGCGCCCTTCTTCATAGACCGGGGCGACCAGCAGATCGCGGCCAAACAGATACTGGTATTTAAGGGTGTACGCCCGCGCTTCGTGTTCGTAATGCAGGAACAGCGGGCGCATGACCGGCAGGCCAGTCCTGGCGTTTTGTTCCACCGCCTGTTTGATGTAAGGCTTGAGCGTCGTGAATATCGTTGTCATGCGGGCAAAATGCGCGATCGTCTCGCGATCGGCATCGAACTGCCAGTTATCACCCGGACGATTGCCTTCATGGGTGCGCATCATCGGTGTAAAAGCGCTGAAATCGCACCAGCGCAGCAGCAGCTCTTTACTGCGCTTCATCTCAAAAAGGGTGGTATAGCCGCCGATATCGCTGTGGTGCAGCCCGTGGCCGGACATTGCAAGCGACAGCGCCGCCGGGATAACAGAAGCCAGGCCGTCGTCGAGACTCCAGTCGACGTTCTGATCGCCTGCCCACATCATCGTTGAGTATTTCTGGCTGCCGGTATAACCGGCGCGCATAAAGAAGAGGATCTCGCCGAGCTTGCCGGTCTCCTGGAGCGCCTCGTAGTTACATTTTGCCCACAGCGCAGGCCAGGCGTTATGCATAATTTCTGCACTGACGCCGTTATGCAGATGCGTGTCAGTCGGCAGGTATTCGCCAAAATCTGCCATCCAGCCGCCGCAGCCGAGTTCAATCAGGTTCTTTTTGATGACCTCTTTGTACCAGTCGTAAGCCTCCGGGTTTGTCAGGTCGATGACGCCGGCGTAGAACTCGCCGAATTCAACGTGATAATCCTGGCCCTGGGCGTCTTTAGTCAGATAGCCCCGCCGCGCCGCCGCCTCGCACAAATCACGATCGCTTGCGACATAGGGATTGATATAAGAAAGGAACTGCACGCCTTCGCGCTTCCATTGCGCAATACGTGTATCCAGTTGCGGATAACGCTCGCTGTTCCATTTCCAGTTCCACATCACGCGCTTGCCAAATGAGGTCATACGGATGCCGGACCAGTCCTGCGCCCAGATGCCGTTTACTTTGACGCCGCCCTGGCGCATCACGTCGAGCTTCTGCTGGCACACCTCTGTGCCGCCCTGAATACCCAGCGTTACGCCGTCATAGACCCAGTCCGGCAGCGCGGGCTGGCGGCCCAGTAGCGCGGTGAGTTTTTCCAGCAGAATGATATAAGTGGGCGCGCATTCGATGCGGAGCGTCGCGTTATCTTCCCAGAATGCCAGCTCGTGATAATCCGGCGCGCTGAAGTCGAAATTCATGTAGCAACTGTTATCGACGTGGCAGTAATACTTCTGGGTGCTGACAAAGGTCGGCTGCGGGAAGAACGTCCAGTAATAGTCGCCACCCGCGTTCTCTTTGCAGTCGGCAAGCCAGGTGACATGGCTCTGCTTGTTGCGGCCCACACCTTGTTCGCTGGTCCACAGCGGAAACGGCTTACCGCGCAGGTCGAAGTAAGAAAATTGCTCGCCGCAGCCGTAGATATGATCTTCCGGGTTTGCCGCCAGCCGCAGCCAGAGACGGTTATGCCGCGCAGCGTCGTTGCGAAGCGTCAGCGTCAGCCGCCCCTTATCGTCGGCACTGACATCAAGCGTGGCGCTGACCGCGTCGCCGCGCGTAAAGCGGATAGCCCAGCCGTCAGGCTGGTCGCTGACGGTCGCGTGCGTCAGGGCGATTTTTTCATCGAGCCGGTCTTTGATGCTGAAATTACCGCGGAACATCTCGATATCCGCCACGCCTGCGCCCGCCCACAGGCAGGGCGCGTCCGGAGTGTGACGCAGGATCAAACGGTTTTCATACGTCAGCGAGAAGCCGTGGTCGATGCGGGTGAGATGAATGTTTTGTAGGGTACGCATAAAGCCTCCATCACCGTGATTATTATTTGGCGTTGATGTCCAGCAGCCCGGCGGCGACCGCAGGCGCTAAGCCTGGCGCAAGCGGCAGGCGAGGAATGACCAGGCAGTGCAACAGGTGATAGATATCCTGTTTGCCGTCCCAGACTTTGGTGGTGACCTGATTGTTCTCATCCAGCTCCTGCCACCAGGAACCGTTTTCGTAATCCATCAGGTACTGGATGCAGTAGTCCCACCATTTTTGATACCAGGCTTCGTACTGCGCGTCGTGCGTCACGGTGTAGAGCGCATAGGCTGTACCCATCGCTTCCACAATCGGCCAGCGTACCCGCTCGCGAACGATAGGCGTGCCGTCCCAGCCCACCGAATAGACAAAGCCATCTGCGCCATCCGGCGCCCATGCATCGCGGATCGTGGCGTGGAACAGGCCTTTGGCGTCTTCAAGCAGCCATTCCGGGGCCGCCTCGCCACGTGCTTCCAGCGCGGCGCGCAGATGCAGCATCAGGCGCGCCCACTCAATCCAGTGGCCCGGCGTGCCGCCATAGGCGCGGAACCGGTGCGCGGGGTTTTCTTTGTTGTAATCGCGAATCGGGTTCCAGCGGGTATCGAAATGCTCGTTAACGCGATAATCGCCTTTGCGGGCGACATCATGAATGATGACCGAGGCGATGCGCAGCGCGCGCTCCAGCCATTTACGGTCCTGCGTTACGTCATAGACGATGAGAAATGCCTCAACAGCATGCATATTGGCGTTGCCGCCCCGGTAGTTTTCCGTCTCGGTGAAGGCTTCGTCCCATGACTCCAGGCACATCTGTTCCGCTTCGCTCCAGAAATACTTCTCGATAATGGCGATGGCGTCGTTAAGCAGCGGACGCGCGGCCGGGTGCCCGGTCGTCACGGCGCTGGCGGCGCCCAGTAGCACGAAGAAATGCTGATACCCTTGCTTGGAGGCATCCATGACGCCGTTATCGTTAACGCAGGCGTACCAGCCGCCATGCTGTTTATCGCGAAGCGGCCCGTTCAGGGCATTAATGCCGTGCTCCACCAGCGCATAGGCGCCCGGGCGCCCCATTGAGGCGGCGACGGCGTAAACGTGCAGCATGCGGGCAGTTATCCATAAATGCGTGCCCATCTCTTCTTTCACCTGACCGTTGTTGCCAAGCCAGCCAAACCCGGTGGGCACGGCCGCATGGCGGCCAAAGGCGAAAATGCGGTCGGTTTCCTGTTCAAGCCAGCGGTGATGGCTCAGCGTGTTAAACCATTTCATTGTCTGTTCTCCTTTCAGCGACGAGCCATCATGTCGTCAACCACTTCTCCTAAAAGACGCAGCTTCGGCAGCGCCACGTCGCGCAACATTAGTTCGTTATCTGGCAGCCCGATAACCGACGACCAGACGGCGCGGCCTGCGAGAAAACCACTGGCCCCCGCGCTCATCGCGATCCGCACAGCGCGCGGAAAGAGCTTTTCATCGACGCCCGAAGAGAGGATCACCCACGGCATATTGATCTGATCGTTGAGCCTCTGTGAGGCGCTCAGCAGCGCTTTTGCCTCCCCGCGACCGCACAGCGGCATTTCGACTTTGTAAAGATCGGCACCGCTGTCGCCCAGCTCTTTCGCGGCGTCGACAATCGCCTGTTCGCGGTCGAAGGTGTCGCCACGACGCGGCGGGCGCACCACCGGCTCGATAATGCTCAGCAGGCCCTGCGCGTGGCATTTCTCATTGAAGGCTTTCACCATCGCGAGACGCTGCATGGGATCTTCATCGCTGCGCCAGAGCACCAGCAGCTTGAGCGCTTTACCGCCGTGCTGGCGTACCGCCTTTGCATCGATAGCGTCATCCAGCGTCACGCTGTCGACGGGAATACCGTTGCCGGGAATAAACTGGTCGGCCGCGACGATCATCGCGCAGCTGTCGGCAATGGCATGCTGTTCAACCACTTGCGGGTAGCAAAACTGCCGGTCCACCAGAATGGCGGACGCGTAAGGAGAAAGTATGCGCGCCGCGTTGACCTTAAAATCGGTCAGCACGGAATCTGCCACAGGCGGCGTTGTACCCGCGGCAGCGAACATCAGGCGCATCGCTTCGCGCTGATCCACCGCCAGCATGGCGAATCCGCCCGACGGGCGGGCAATCTCTTTCAGGGAATACTGTTCCATAGACGTTTCCTTAAGGGTGAAGGTCAAAGCGTGGCCTGACGCGGGGTGAGCCCGGCGCTGACGCGAACCTGTTCTAAAATGGCGGACCAGTCCTGACGACCGCGTCCGCTGGCGCGCGCCTGGCTGTAAACCTCGCGCGATGCGGCGCCGAGCGGCATCGGCACGTGCAGCTGATTCGCCACATCCAGCGCGATGCCTAAATCTTTATGGGCAAGGTCAATCATGAAAGCGGGCGACAAATCGCCTTTGAGCACTTTGTTTGGCCATGAGGTGGTGAAATGGCCTTTGCCTGCTGGCGTGCCGCTCATCACCTGAAGCGCCACGTCAAATGAGAGGCCGAGCGCCTCGCACAGCACGGCGGCTTCGGCAGAGAGCGCATTGAGCGCGATGCTCATGTAGTTATTGATAAGCTTGACGCGAATACCCATGCCCGGCCCGCCCGCGCGGATAAGCTCTGAGCCCATCGCCATCAGTACCGGTTCGGCGCGTGTCACCTGTTCCGGCGTTCCGCCCGCCAGCAGTAAGAGCGTTCCCGATTTCGCGTGATCCGAGGTGCGGCCTACCGGCACATCCATCATGCTGAAGCCGTGTGCGGCGAGATCGTTAATCAGGCTGTCGGTCTGCAACGGGTGAATAGTGGACATATCTATCACCAGCGCCTCGCGGGTGAGCGTCTGGCACACGCCGTTTTCACCGAGCAGCACCTCACGCACCAGAGAGCCGTTCGGCAGCATGGTAATAACAAACTCTGCCTGTGCGGCAGCGGCCTGCGGCGTCGGGCAGGCCAGGGCGCCCTGGGCGGCGAGTGTGTCCACCGCCTGTTTATTCACATCGCAAACCTGCAATCGGTGCCCGTGGCGCAGCAGGTTCGCCGCCATCGGCGCGCCCATCTGCCCCAGTCCGATAAATGCAATTGTCGCCATAACATGCTCCTGTGAGAGTAAAATCGTGGTGTCAGTTTGGTCATATATGATGGATTGTTTCTGTCTGTTTATGAGCGTATTTGTAATTTAAAGTCAAAAAATTGACAGCTATCACTTTTTTACGATCCGGGAAAATTAAAATGCCGTTATGGTGAATGACGGGCGTTGGCCCGTTTTTAGCGCAAACAGAGAGGAAGCTATGGTTCGCATCGCGTGTGTGGGTATCGCCGTACAGGATCGTATTTATTCGCTGGAAGCCCTGCCGCACGAGGGTGGGAAATATGTGGCGCAGCAGTACCGGGAGGTAGGTGGCGGCCCGGCGGCCACGGCGGCGGTCGCTGCCGCGCGGCTTGGGGCGCAGGTGGATTTCATCGGGCGCACAGGCGATGACGCTACGGGCAGACAACTGCTGGCGGAACTGAACATGCTGGGCGTGAACACTGCCCTGTCTCGACAGGTGGCGGGCGGGCGCTCTTCGCAGTCGGCGATTCTGGTGGATGCCGCAGGCGAGCGGGTGATTGTGAACTATCCAAGCCCGGATCTCCCGGATAACGCCGACTGGCTGGAGACGATTGATTTTAGCCGCTACGACGCTGTACTGGCAGATGTTCGCTGGCACGATGGCGCGACGCGCGCCTTAACTCTGGCGCGCCAGGCGGGCGTGATGACGCTACTGGATGCTGATGTGACCCCGCAGGATATCCGATCGCTGGTGGCGTTAAGCGATCATGCGGCGTTTTCTGCGCCAGGCCTTACCCGTATCGCGCCCGGCAAAGGCCCGGAAGAAGGGCTGAAATGCGCAAAAATGCTCACAAATGGTCATGTCTATGTGACGGTAGGTAAAGCGGGCTGTCTGTGGCTTGAAGGCGAGACGCTGTGCCACCAGCCGGGCTTCACCGTGGAAGCCGTTGATACCACCGGCGCGGGCGATGTTTTTCACGGCGCGCTGGCGGTTATGCTGGCGCAGGGCCAGACGCCGCAAGAGGCAGTACGCTTCGCCAGCGCTGTTGCCGCGCTGAAATGTACTCGTCCCGGCGGACGTGCCGGCATCCCTGACTGTGATCAAACCCGCTCTTTTCTGTCACTTTTTGTATAAAATGCCCGGCGAGTAATGATTTTAAGGGGATCGTTCATGAGCCTTACCGGAATGACGGGCAATCCGCGTCACGATCAGCTGATTGGGCTTATCGCTGAGCGGGGGTATATGAATATCGATGAACTGTCGCAACTGCTGGAGGTTTCCACCCAGACGGTGCGGCGCGATATTCGCAAGCTAAGCGAACAGGGATTGATTACCCGACATCACGGCGGTGCCGGGCGCGCGTCGAGCGTGGTGAATACCGCCTTTGAACAGCGTGAAATCTCTATGACAGAAGAGAAACTCGCCATCGCGCAGGCCATTGCCGATTACGTGCCGGACGGCTCGACGCTGTTTATTACTATCGGTACAACGGTGGAGCAAATCGCCCGCGCGCTGCTCCATCACCAACATTTGCGGATCATCACCAACAGCCTGCGCGTGGCGCATATTCTCTACAAAAACAGCCGTTTTGAAGTTATGGTGCCCGGCGGCACGTTACGGGCGCACAATGGCGGCATTATCGGCCCGGGGGCGACGGCGTTTGTAGAAGGGTTTCGTGCGGATTATCTGATAACCAGTGTCGGTGCTATCGAGAGCGATGGCGAGTTGCTGGAGTTTGACGTGAACGAGGCGAACGTGGTGAAAGCCATGATGGCCCACTCGCGGCATATCTTACTGGCGGCCGATCATACGAAATACCACGCTTCGGCAGCAGTCAGTATTGGCAACCTTTCGCAGGCCACCGCGCTGTTTACCGACAAACAGCCAGGGGCGTCGCTGAACACCCTTTTAAAAGCCCACCAGGTTGAGCTGGTGCAGGCGGAATTGCCGAACGGCGACGACGAAAACGACCGTTAATTTTCAGTGCCCGCGCGCGGGGAATGCAAAACCCGCACGCTGGCGCATAGTCAAAGTTCCCCTTTCTCGCTACAGTTAACTTTCCATGGCCCGAAAGGAGAGTGAGTCATGCTCTATATCTTTGATTTAGGTAATGTCATTGTAGATATCGACTTTAACCGCGTGCTGGGCGTCTGGAGTGATTTCAGCCGCGTGCCACTGGCGAATCTGCGGCAGAATTTCTCCATGGGCGAGCCGTTTCATCAGCACGAGCGCGGCGAGCTAAGCGATGAGGATTTCGCGAAGGCGTTATGTGAAGAGATGGCCCTGCCGCTGAGCTACGAGCAATTCGCAGCGGGCTGGCAGGCCGTTTTTGTCGGGCTGCGCCCGGAAGTTATCACCATCATGCAGCAGTTGCGCGAGCAGGGGCATCGTGTGGTGGTGCTCTCCAATACCAACCGCCTCCATACGACGTACTGGCCGGAACAGTATCCGGAAGTAGGGGCCGCCGCCGATGCTATCTATCTTTCGCAGGAGATGGGCATGCGCAAGCCGGAGCCGGAAATCTACCAAAAAGTACTGGAACAGGAAGGCTTCAGCGCCCGCGACGCCGTCTTCTTCGACGATAATGAAGCGAATATCGATGGCGCGCGCAAAGCGGGCATTACCAGCGTGCTGGTCACCGATCGCAAAACCGTGCCTAACTATTTCTCGAACCCTGCATGTTAAGATCCGTTCATCAAAAAGCGGCCCGCCGAACCGGGCCGCTCATCGCCTGGCTCAAGCTGCTATGGGCCAGAATCGATGAAGACAATATGACGACGCTCGCCGGTAATCTGGCGTATGTGTCGCTGCTTTCTCTTGTGCCCTTTGTGGCCGTTATTTTCGCACTGTTCGCGGCATTCCCGATGTTTTCCGATGTCAGCCTTCAGCTGCGCCATTTCGTCTTCGCCAACTTTATGCCTGCCACGGGCGATATTATTCAGCGCTATATCGAACAGTTCGTGGCTAACTCCAGCAAGATGACGGCAGTAGGGGCGCTGGGGCTGATTGTTACCTCATTGCTGTTGATGTACGCCATCGACAGCGCGCTCAATGCCATCTGGCGCAGCACCCGTAAGCGCCCGAAAGTGTATTCTTTCGCGGTCTACTGGATGATCCTGACCCTCGGCCCGTTACTGGCGGGTGCCAGTCTGGTGATTAGTTCATATTTACTGTCGCTGCGCTGGGCGAGCGGCTTTACGACGATGATTGACGAGGTGCTGCGTATTTTTCCGCTGTTGTTGTCGTGGCTCTCCTTCTGGCTGCTTTACAGCGTGGTGCCGACAACGCGCGTGTCGGGCCGCGACGCGCTTATTGGCTCGCTGGTCGCCGCGCTCTTGTTTGAGCTTGGCAAAAAAGGCTTTGCGCTTTACATCACCATGTTCCCTTCTTATCAGCTTATTTACGGCGTACTGGCGGTGATCCCCATCTTGTTTGTCTGGGTCTACTGGACCTGGTGCATAGTCTTGCTTGGGGCGGAAATTACTGTCACTCTCGGGGATTACCGCCAATTACGACAAGCCGCCAGAGAAGAAGCTGAACCAGTATGATTGCATTAATTCAACGCGTGACCCACGCCAGCGTGCGCGTGGGCGAAGAAGTCACGGGTGAAATCGGACCGGGACTTTTAGTGCTGTTAGGTGTTGAAAAAGACGACGACGAGCAGAAAGCGAACCGACTGTGTGAACGCGTGTTGGGTTATCGCATCTTCAGCGACGAGCAGGGAAAAATGAACCTGAATGTCCAGCAGGCAGGCGGCAGCGTGCTTGTGGTATCGCAATTTACGCTGCCTGCGGATACTGAAAAAGGCCTGCGCCCGAGCTTTTCGCGCGGCGCGCCGCCGTCGCAGGCCGAAGCCCTTTACGACTATTTCGTCAGCCGTTGCCGTGAAACGGGCATAACCACCGAAACGGGACGTTTCGCCGCCGATATGCAGGTCTCGCTGACCAATGACGGCCCCGTGACTTTCTGGTTGCAGATATGAATCAGATGCCCTCATGGCCGCGGACAACTAGAGAGAGTACCGCTATGTATCACCTTCGTGTACCCGAAACAGAAGAAGAACTTGAGCGCTACTACCAGTTTCGCTGGGAGATGCTGCGTAAACCGCTGCATCAGCCGAAAGGCTCCGAGCGGGACGCTTATGATGCGATGGCCCACCATCAAATGGTGGTGGATGAAGAGGGCAACCCGGTTGCAATCGGGCGGCTGTATATCAATGCCGATAACGAAGGCTCGATCCGCTTTATGGCGGTCGACCCGGCGGTGCAGGAGAAAGGCCTCGGCACGCTGGTGGCGATGACGCTGGAGTCGGTCGCGCGCCAGGAAGGCGTCAAGCGCGTGGTCTGTAGTGCGCGTGAAGACGCGGTGGAATTTTTCGCTAAACTCGGTTTTGTGAACGAAGGCGAAATAACCACACCGCAAACCACGCCGCTGCGCCACTTTTTGATGATTAAACCGATAGCCTCGCTGGATGACATTCTGCACCGTGCCGACTGGTGTGCGCAGCTCCAGCAGGCGTGGTATCAGCATATTCCGCTCAGCGAAAAGATGGGCGTGCGCATTCTGCAATATACCGGGCAGAAATTTATCACCACGATGCCGGAGACCGGCAACCAGAACCCACACCATACGCTGTTCGCCGGCAGCCTGTTTTCACTGGCAACGCTGACGGGCTGGGGGCTTATCTGGCTGATGCTGCGTGAGCGTCACCTCGGTGGCACGATTATTCTGGCCGATGCGCATATCCGCTACAGCCGACCGATTACCGGCAAACCAGGCGCCGTCGCCGATTTAGGCTCGTTGAGTGGCGATCTGGACCGCCTGGCGCGGGGCCGTAAAGCGCGTGTGCAGCTTCAGGTGGAATTATCGGGTGACGAGACGCCTGGCGCGATATTTGAAGGGATTTATATTGTGCTGCCCGCAACGCCATTCGGACCGCTGGAAGCGGGCGGTAATGAAGAAGAATAGGGTGAGCGCGGGGTTGTGCCAGCACACGTGCGTGGTTTGAAGGGGCGCGCTTACTTGTTGCCCTGAAACGCCGCGTGGGACCCCGCCACATGTCTTACTCCCTCTCCCTTTGAGAGAGGGCTGGGGGGAGGGGAGTGGCGGGGGCGCGGCGCTTATCACTGAGCGTTACGCGCCCGGTACAACGCCGTTTTGCATGGTTTGCTGCACCTGCTGGCCGTTTGCACCGGTCACCTGAAACTGTCCGTTTACGCTCGGGCGCAGCGGCGCATCCGCCGCCAGGCTACCGCTCGCGGTGAGTTGAATATTTCCGTCACCTTCCATCGACACTTTTGGCCATCCCCACTGATGCAACACGTTGACCGGGACGGCCCGGCCATTCAGGCTCAGCGTGGTCATCCGCTGCGGCAACTGTGAAATGGTCGCGGTGGCCTGCAACATACCCTGTCCTGCAAACGCGCTCAGTTCGCTCACCGCGATAGTGGATGGATTCGCGTTCAGCGTCAGCGACGGGCGGCGTACGTCGACGCGGTTAAATGTCGCCGCGGCGGCATTCAGCGTGGCGTTGCCGTCCCAGATCCCCCATTCGCCGTTGCGCGCCAGCGCAAGGTTATTCCCCCACGCATCGAGCGCGGTAAGCTGGAACGGCCACTGTGGATCGATATCGATAATCAGATTGCGGCTGGCGGAAAACTTTTTCACCGTCACGCTTTGCAGCCAGGCGGGCAGTTTTTCCTGCCAGCGCTGTTTCCAGTCGGCGGGCAGGGTGTATTCCAGCCCCGCCAGCGCCAGTTCGTCCAGCGTCAGCGCACTACCGGCCCGTTGCCAGGTGCCGGATGTGCGTACCATACCGCCTTCCCAGCGTGAGCTGAACTGGCGTAGCGCCACGCCCTGCGCTGACAGATCGGCATTTACGATAGGGTCGAGGAAATGCAGCGAGCCATAAACCACCTCGCTGGCGTTCATGGATAATCGCCCGTCATCGCTCTGCCAGCTGCCGTTAGCGAGCGTCAGGTTACGCAGGCTGATATCCAGATCGGTTGCCGCCCAGCCCGGCCCTTCCAGGCGCGCGTCGGTCACCTCCACGCGCCCAAGCGCCAGCGATGGCAGCGTCGCGAGCGGCTTGAGCAGATCGCTCACCGATTTATCGGTTTGCAGGCGGATTTCACTTAAGCGCAGGTTATCAACTATCCAGCCACCGTTTGCGAGCCGCCGGGCGTTGCCAGTGAGCGCGCCGCGGGCGATATCGGCACCGAGATTGGTGATGGTCACCGCATCGTTATTAATGTCGCCCTGCACCAGCACATTGCTGGCGGGCATACCGTTTAAGGTCAGGGAGCCGGCGCTCAGCGCAATATCCGCCTTGCTGCCTAAGATTTTGCCGGCCTGCGGCCACCATGGGCTAATACCGCCGTTCACGCGCTGCGCGCTTAAATCCCAGCCTGTTTTCGGGCTGTTAAATGCCATGTCGCTCAGTTGAAGCCTGTCAGCGCGAAACGGCAGCGGCGCGGTGGAGGGCGATAAATTAAGGGTGCCTTTGTAGAGCAAAATGGTGTCGACGTGCATCGGGTCGGTAAGCTGGCGGCTGCTCAGCCCAATATCAACTTTTTGCGCTACCAGCGTGGCGGGCTGGCCGCGACGCCCGAACGTGACGTTTTTCAGCACCAGATGCGAAGGCGCGGAAAAGCTGTGGTCCATTTCATCAAAGATAATGTGATAGCCGCTGTGCTGGTTCACCCAGCCGGTTATCCAGCCTGCGCCCCAGCGCGTTTGCAGCAGGATATACAGGGCGGTAAGGATCAGCAGAACGGCAACGATCAGCGCAATGATGAGCTTTCCGAGAAATTTCATTGTCTTCCATCCTGTGTGCTTCCGATGAGGGATTTATGCACTATTCAGGCGAATTGCTCAAGGCGGGGATTGTCAACGGAGGTGTCAGCGATGGCGGCATGACGCCGCCATCGACAGGTGCGATCAGTCTTGAGCCTGTTTTTCCGGCGGGAAAATCAGATTCAGCACAATGGCGGTAATCCCCCCGGCGGCGATGCCAGAAGAGAGCAGGTTTTTCACCCAGTCCGGTGCGAACTGCAGGATGAGTGGCTGCTGCGAGACGCCCAGCCCGGCTGCCAGCGACAGCGCGATAATCATGATGGCGCGGCGGTTTAACGGCTCGCGGGAGACGATACGCACGCCGGAGGCCGCGATAGTGCCAAACATCACAATGGTCGCGCCGCCCAGTACCGGCTCAGGAATGTGCTGAACGAAGCCGCTGACTGCCGGGAAGAGGCCGAGCACAATCAGCATCAGCGCCACAACGAAACCTACATAGCGGCTGGCGACGCCGGTGAGCTGGATAACGCCGTTATTTTGCCCGAAGCAGGAGTTCGGGAAGGTGTTGAATACGGCGGAGACAAACGAGTTCAGGCCGTTTGCCAGAACGCCGCCCTTAAGGCGCTTCATATACAGCGGACCGGAAACCGGCTGTTCGGAGACGTCAGACGTCGCGGTGATATCGCCGATGGTTTCCAGCGAGGTGATCATGAAGACCAGCATCAGCGGCAGCAGCAGGTTCCAGTCGATGCCAAGCCCGTAATGCAGCGGCGTTGGGACCATAATCAGCGCGCTTTGTGCAGGCGCGGCGCTCTGCGGCAGCATATCCATTGCCCAGGCGAGCAGATAACCCACCGCCATGGCGATAACCAGCGAGGCGACGCGCAGGTAGGGGTTGCGCTGGCGATTGAGGAGAATAATCACCGCCAGCACCGCGCCCGCGAGCAGCAGGTTTTTCGGTGCGCCGAAGGTGTGGTCACTCATCGCCGCATAGCCGCCGCCGATAGACGTTAACCCCACCTGAATCAGCGACAAGCCGATAATCATCACCACGACGCCTGAGACCAGCGGCGTGATAATGCGGCGCGCCAGGTGCAGCACGCGGGAAATTACCATTTCGGTGCAGCTTGCCAGCATCAATGTGCCGAACAGCGCCGCCATCATCGTCGGCACATCCGCGCCGCCGTTTTTCAGCGCGGTACCGCCCATAATTAATGGCGCGACGAAGTTAAAGCTGGTGCCCTGAATCGATAAAAGCCCTGAGCCGACCGGCCCCCACGCTTTGATTTGAATAATCGATGCCACCCCAGAGGCGAACAGCGACATACTGATAATGTGCTGGGTATCCTGTGCCGGTAATCCGAGCGCCTGACAGATGAGCAGCGCGGGCGTGATCACCGCAACAAACATCGCCAGCAGATGCTGGCAGGCGGCAAACAGCGTTTGCGGCAGCGGCGGCCGGTCTTCGAGACGATAAATCAACTCACTGTTATGCGCGCGAGCAATCGGTTGCGCATTTTCAGACTCAACGGCGTTAACGGACATCGACGGCATTCCCCTGATGGAAAAGCGGAGATTTTATCGGACTGTTTGGTAAAAGCAAACGTTTGCCATTCATGGCGTGATTATTTTTATGGCAACGCAGGGCGGTGCCCGGCATCAAAAACAGAAAACGCGGCGGGAAGGACAACTAAGCAAGCGAAGCAGTGAAGTGCCCACTCCAGGTGGGCAGCGGGTTTAGATTTTATTCATCTCAATGGTGAGCGTTCCCTGCACAGCGCCAGCGCCAGGGGTGCCGTCCATCAATTTGACGATTTGCAGACCAATAGTTTGCGGCGGCTCCGTCGCGGGCAGCGTGCTCTGGTTGACCGTCATTAACGTGTCGTTGTTGTCATACAAACCAATGGCGACGCCTTGTGCGGCGCCTTCACCTTCTGCCGTGTTTCTTATGGCATTACCGCGGCTGGTATCCGCATCGCTGTAAAAGCGGAATTCGATCTTGCCGTCGTTTTTCGCTTTCTCGCAGTCGGCATCGCCATCGACACGCAGATGAATACGGTGTGGATTCGCTGCGGTTTGCGTCTCCTGGGTGTCCATGAGTGCCAGATCCGCATCAAGGCTAATCGTGTTTTCACTTAAATAGAGTTTGCACTGCCCTGCTGGCGCGTTGATTTGACCGGTGATATGGAGCGTCGCCGGCGTGTCTGCCGCCAGGACAGCCGTACCTGACAGGGTTGACAGCAGAACGGCCATAAGACTGGATTTGATAAACAGACGTTTCATTATCATTCCTTATCTAGTTGATATTAAGAATAAAATAACGTAAGGCCATCGCGAAAAGCCCATCCGGAGATGGGCGTGAGAAGTTACATATGAACGACTTCGATTGTGACGCTGCTCTGGATCTTGCCGGTCGTCGCGGTCTGGCCTTTTAGCTCAACGGGCTGGAGACCAATCGTAATAGAGGCGCTGTTTTCACCTGCATCCAGCGGTAACAACTCGGCCAGGCTAAGCGGTTTGCCCGTCTGATCGAAAATGCCGACGCCAACGCCAGTGGCTGCGTCTTCCCCCTGATACGTATTCGCCAGAACGGTACCATCGCTGCTATCCGGGGTACCGACGAATTTAATCGCCAGGCGGCCTTCATCCATTTGCTGCTCGCAGCTGTTGGCGTTGGCCTTGCCATCTACCGCAATCGTGACCGGTGCGGCGTTGGTGGCGCTATCTCCCTGATCGGCAAGACTTGAACCATCCGTATTCAAATTCACCGCGCTGGCGGTCGGCAGTGAAACTACGCAGCTGTTATAGACTTCCGGCGTCATTAGCTGGCCTGTAATAGACAGTGACGCGGAGGTGTCATTAGACGTTGCGGCATGAGCGGCGGAAGCAATCAAAAGCGCATAAGCGCCTACAGCAAAAAGCTGTTTTTTAAGCATATATTTTTACTCGAATAATCTATTTCGACGATGGCGAGTTAACGCAATTACAGCGTTACGAGTTCAAACGTCACGCTGCTTTGAATATCGCCGGGTGTGACGGTTTTGCCATTAAGCTTAACCATACCGACGCTAATCAATGTGTGGCCAGAAAAGCCCGCCTTTGACATATCAATAAAGCTATTAATTTTTTGCGTGGTGTCAGGGTCGGTAAATAAATTAATACCTACCCCCTGGGCGGCAGAATCACCGGCCATTGTATTCGCCAGCGTGTCATTTTCTGCGTCACCAGGAATACCGATGACTTTGATACCCAGATGCCCGTTGGCAATAAGTACACCACATGTATTATCGAAATTATAAATATTCCTGGATTTTACTGATATCAGTAACGGTGTTACATACCAGCTGTTGTATTCCCCCTGTTTAGGTAATGTGTTTGCCGTGTTGGTGAAAGCCATACTGTCCTTGCTCAGTTCAATATGGCAGATATCTTGTGGCACATTGACCAGTTGACCATGGATATTTAAATTGACCGGTGTGTCATTGGCGGTTGCGGCCCCTGCAAGGAAACTGCAAAATAAACCGCAACAGGCCATGATTGTCGTATTGCTTTTCATATTCCATCCTTATCAGATACAGCATTAAGCGTAATATCCTCAGAGGTAAGCGCGCCCCTGGAAGGGCGCGAAATATTACAAGCGAACAACCTCTACCGTCAGGTTACTTTGGATCTGTCCGCCTGCTGGGGATTGTCCATCGAGTTTCACCATTTGCAGATCGATTTCCATATTCCCCATGCTACCCGTATTCGTCAGTGGTAGCTGGCTGTTAACAGGAACCGATTTATTATCATGGAAAAGCTCTACGCCAATCCCCTGCGCAGCATTTTCATCAGACAGTGTATTACCCAGCGTCTGCCCGTTCGCGCTATCGGGAATACCTGTAAATTTCAGCGCGATTTGATGATTATTGATACGTTGCGTGCAGGTACTTTCAGGATTATCGCCCCTGACATAAATCAGAACCGGTGTAGCCTGAGCGCCATTATATACGCCCTCCGGCATCATCTTATCGAGCCGCGTATCCAGATTTATGCTGGTCATATTGCCAAAATCGATATGACAGTCGTCATTTTGCGAATCGGTGACCGCACCTGTAATTTGTAGAGTCGCAGCGGTATCGGTTGCTGCTGTGGCGTTGTGAGAAACTGCTGCCGCAAGCAGACCACACCAGAATATTGCCGAGAATTTAGTCTTCATATGCGTGTCTCTGCTACATATTTATAAAAGCTAAAATCAGAGATGAGCAACTTCAACCGTCAGGTTACTCTGGACATTCCCTACCGTGACGGTTTGTCCTTTTAACTTAACCATGGCCATGCCAATTATAGCGCTGCCACTATTAACGTTAGTTGTGGCATTAATCACGCTATTCAGCGGGATATATTTTCCCTGAATGTTAAAAATCCCGACACCGACGCCTGTTGCCGCATTGTCACCGGTTGATGTATTTGCAAGCGCGGTGCCTTCGCCATTATCAGCAGGTCCAGTCAATTTGAAGCCAACCTTACCCTCGATAATATCTCGTGAGCAATCGTCGACAGGGGATAATGATGGATTAATCGGATCAACGGATAATGTCACGCTGGAGATTATTTTGGCGTCTTCGCCCTGCAGGGGAATATCGTTAGCGACTTTAACGTCAGTTACACTGCTTCGTGAAAGTGAAACCGCACATCCTGAAGCCGCAGGATTTTCTTTTAAGCTCCCTTGTACGGTGAGTGAACGGCTGGTATCAGATAGCACAGATGCTGCATGTGCAGTACTCAGGAACATACATGTTGAAACTGCTATACCTGTAATAATATGCTTCATTTCAATGTCCTTTTTGTGAATATTAAAGCGCCCTGAACGAGCGCTTTAACGTTTTTGGTATTACAAACGAACAGCCTCGATAGTCAGCTGGCTTTGCACCATGCCGCCATTCGTAGACTTGTTTTTCAACTTCACTAATGCCAGACCAATTCCCGCGTTGCCAAGGGTGCCTTGATTTGATACCTGAACAGGAATCGTGCTGTTCAATGGGATCGGCTCCCCTTGCGGGGAATAAATACCGACACCAACGTTAACGGCACCAGTGGCTAATGTATTGGCAAGAACGGTATTTTCTACACTGTCGCCAATACCGGTTAACCGCAGAGCAAGCTGGTCCTGTGCGAGGCGTTGCGAGCATTGATCGCCTGGTTGTGCAGAGACAATCACACCAACCTGTTTAATTTGCTGCGTAGCGAGTTTATCGCCTTGCTGCGGGATATTTTTATCTGCCGTCAGGGCGACGCTATTTACAGAAAGTGAAATATTGCAATTCATTTTTACAGGTTGCAGATTAAGCATGCCGTGAACCTGCATTACTCCACTGATGTCTGTTGGCTGAATTTCAGCGCAGGCCATTCCTGAAACTAACGAGATAGCGGCAGCCAGGCTGCCAATGATTTTCTTCATTGTTTATTCCTTTTAATTTATTAAGCGTTGATACCTGTAACCGTGGTGCTTAATAACGCTGAGGATTTATTTTTAAATATGAGCGACTTCAATCGTGAGCGCGGCGGCGACCAGACCAGCGGTTGGTGTCTGATTTTTCAGCTTTACCAGACCTACGCTGATTTCGCCAATACCGGCTTCACCGCCCGAATCGAGAAGATTCACAACGCTATTTAACGGAACGGGTTCGCCTTCGGTATCGTAAATACCGACGCCTACGCCTTGTGCACCGCCGGTCGCTTGTGTGTTAGCGAGGACGGTATTTTCCACGCTGTCACCGACGCCTGTGACTTTAAACGCAATGTGACCGTCAGCAAGCTCCTGTGTGCAGGCATCATAAGGTGCTACCGTCGGTGCAAGCGATCTGATCACCAGATTAACGGATGATGCATTCACGGCTTTATCACCCTGCGACGGCATATCCGCCAGGTTGCTGTTTAAGGCGACGCTTCCTTTATCAAGCGTGACCGTACAACCAGCGATTTGCGGAGTCTCGTGAAGATTGCCTTTCACGGTCAGGTTCGCGCTAATATCGTTAGAGTCAGTGGAGGCGTGTGCCGCACCCAGCATTAAAAAGGTCGACGCTGCGACGCAAAATAACGCTTTTTTCATTGCATGTCCTTATGGATTATTTATCTCAATACCAGCAATAAATCCTGGTGTTGAATAACCGAATAACGATGCCTGCAATTGCAGCCACCGTTATCTCAATTCAATGAAGAAAAAGCCCATCCTGTGATGGGCTTTGGAATTACATACGTTCGATCTGTACGGTCAGTGAGCCGAGCAGGCTACCTGCGACAGGCGTTTGTCCGTCCAGTTTCACCATCTGCAGCTTGAATTTGTCTGCCTGGGAAGCCAGCAGCGTATCGCTATTGATTTTCACCGGTGCGTTAGCTTCATCAAAAATACCAATACCAACGCCAGTTGCCGCGCCAGCAGTTACATCGCTGTTCGCCAGGGAGGTGCCAGCAGCATTATCCGCAACACCGACAAATTTATAAGCGATGTGATTTTCTTCGACCAGATTCGCGCAGCCTTCGCCAGTGACGCTGACAGTGACTTCATTAGCATGGGTCGCGGTTTGGTTCTGACCAACCAGGTTGGTGATATCGTCTTCCAGATTTACCGTGGTAGAACCCAGTTGAACTGCGCAGGATGCCGACGGTGCAGTGACGGTACCGGTGATATTCAGCGTTGCAGACGTGTCGTTACCTGCGGCCTGTGCGGAGCCCATTGCGAAAAGTGCGGAAACGGCGAAGCCAATCAGTGTTTTTTTCATAATAAATATCCTTTTTTATTTCCATGAATGTATAAAATAAGCGAAGCATATTCACTCGATTGAGAAAATCCTGCTTCCGTATTTCTTTTTATAAATAATTAATTCGCATTGTTATTTGTGTTTTAACCTGGCCGCCAGAAATTTTGGCGTTAGTTTTTGCATAACGTAATGCAAGTGGCAAAGGAAACGTATTCTGTTGTGTAGGCAGGAGAATATTTAAAGGTTCATCAGGTGACATTACGCTACCGTTATAAAGCATTTCTATTCCGACGCCTTGTGCTGCATTCTCCTCCGCCACGTTTTTAAAGATGGTTTTGGTTGTTGCATCCGTTACACCTTCAACATTAATGCTCGCCTTTTGTGTATTAATACAATTTAAATTTACGCTAACCGGGTACGTCGCTTCTTTACCGCCTTGCGCCAGCTTACCGGCATCGATAGGAGGCAGCGTGATTTGCGGGCTGGTAATCTGGATCGCGCAATGGGCTTGTGCGGCAATAATTCTCATCGTCAGGCTGACAACCAGCGAATTGTCCGCCAGCGTCAGTAACGATGGAATACGGAAATCCATATTCCCTGAGGGCGTAACTGCGCCAGTCTTAATTACTTCCAGGCGCAGAGAAATGTCATCCGTACTGACAGTTTTATCGCTAAGGTCGATACCTGAGGCGGTAAAAGGGAATGCCCACTCTCTTTTTCCTGCACCTGGTTTAGCGTAAATGGCGGTGATCCTGACCCCCAGACCGTTGACGGTCGTGGCATAAATATTCTTTCCACTCTGGGCGCCTGGAATGCGGCCTGCCAGTTTTTTACGAATGGCATCAAGGCATTGCATATTAATATTTTTATGCACGCCCGAAAGCAAAGAGAGCGGCGCCTCTTTTTTATATAAAACGGTGCCGCTTGCCGCACTGCTGGTCGTCAACGGTAGCTGCACCGCAACCGGCACATTCAGATTCACATGGTCGCCTGCGGTATTCAGCTTGCACTCATCGGCTTTGGCGGTGTGCAACGTGCTTACCAACATGGCCGCGGCCATTACACCAGACAAAGAATAACGTGAGCTCCGTTTCATCAGTGACACTCCGTCGTCACCAGCACAATAGGTGCTTTGCCTTTTGGCGGTAGGTTAAAGGGGGCCTTACAATATTGATGGTCGCCCCATGAAACAGTAAGCACGCCACTATCTGGCGCGGCGTTCAGGTAAACCTGACCACCATCGCCCAGATAGAAGGCATCATCCTGACCTTCAATTTTGACGCGTGCGCCAAAGGGCGGATTTGTGCCGTTATAGGTTACCGTCGCCACCGCTTTACGTCCGGTGATGGGTTTAAATTCAGCCATCACCACGGCATCTTTTGTCGGCACGACTTCCGCTGATGTACTTACAAAATCGAGCGATTTGTCGGCGTTGCGCGTATCAATTTCCAGCTGGTTACGACGGTAAGCCTGAACATCAGGCATCAGTGCGTAACCACGACTGTCGGTAATAACATTCTGGCCACTGCTAAGCGGGAGATCGGCAGCACCTGGTGCTGCGATAAGCGCCATGCTGTTGCTGGTAAAACGTCCGGCAGTAATGCCATGACGATGTGCTATCACACTGCCGGAGGCATTCCATGACAGATAATTATTTCTGTCAGCGTTATAGGTAACGCTGGCATCGCCGTAACGGCCCTGATAATCCACGCCCACCGACGCAGTTTGCGTATCGCTCTGCTGATGCTGTGATGCTTCCGTAAGCTGAGCGTTCCAGTTGAGATCGCTGTTATCGCCAAAACGTCCCGACAGCCCGAGTTGGTTAGACATATCGCCCTGCAGGCTGCTGGTCGCCGTATAGTTAGCGGTCGGTTGCAACGTGGGATAAGCTTCGCTGAAGGGCACTGAGAGCGTCATTGAAAGCTGTTTATCCCACTCTGGCGCGTCGCTTTCGCGTGACATACTGAACGCCAGAGACAGGCTGAGAAGATGGAACGATCCGCTCCATCCCAGTTGCCAGGAGCGGGAGACGCTGCGATCACCATTTTCCGTTCGTGACAACGTTGCATATAAGCTATGTTCGTCGTTAATGTTTTGATTAAGCGATAAGTTATATTCCCGGCGTTTACGTTCACCTGGCATTATCGCTTCGTTGTCCGCCCAGTCCTGAAAGGAAGAGTAATCGTCATAGTAATAACGGTTATCCAGCCGGATTTGAGTATCTCCATCAGCCAGCGTGTTGCGATAGGTCAGGCGTACCATTTTTCCGTCCGCAATCTTTTGATTGCTGTGCTGGCCTTCACTTTTCGTCACATCAATCGCGATGCCGCCAAAACGCTTCATATCGAAACCGATCCCAGCATTAAAAGCTTTAAAACGCTCGTGATACTGAGCGCCTCCGTAAAGCGTGGTATTTAATGGGAGGCCCCAGGCCAGTGTGGCCTGTAGCAGCCGCGGATCGTGTTCTCCGTTAGTCGGGCCGGTCATTTTGTAACGCCCCATCACCAGGCTGTATTTCACTTGTTTGGCTCGCAGCAACTGCGGCACGCTTGAATACGCGACCGTCGTATGGGTTTCTGATCCATCCGCTTCTTTAACGGTCACGTCCAGCTTGCCGCCGTCGGAGACGGAAGACAGATCGTTAATGACGAAAGGCCCTGGCGGTACAGAGCGCTGGTAAACGATGCTGCCATGATCGCGTACGGTGACCTGCGCGTTGCTTTTGGCGATACCGCGAATCACGGGAGCGAAACCATCCATTTGATCGGGCAACATATCGGTGTCGGATGAAAGCTGTACGCCACGTAATACCAGGCTATCGAAAATATCGCCCGGCGTACTGGCGTCACCCAGGGTCAGTTCGCCTTTAAGCGCGCGCACGGCAGTCTCCAGATAATTGGAAACACTTTTCCAGCCTTCATCCTTACTGAGCGTTGAGTTATTACGATAACGCCAGCGCCCAATATTGATGCCATTGGTCAGATTGGCGAAAACCGAATCCTGTGTCCCTGCGCTTCGGGTAATATATTGCTGGCCTGATAATTGATAAGTGTTCACAAAGGCCGGAATACCATCATCCCATTCCTCTTCAGGCACACCCATAACTGTTTCATCAAGTAATACTGTCTGCGGAATATTTATGCTGAGCTTTAACTGAGAAAAATCGAAATCAACTTTCATTCCGGGCACTTGCTCTTCAGCAGACGCACAGGCTTTCGTGGCCTCGTTATCTTTCGCTTTAGCATCTATTTTGCTCATATCCACACCCAGCTTTTTATAGGCTTCGAACGAGAGGCACGGCATTAACCGTTTCTCTTTGTCTAATTCGAACCTTATGCTGCTGACCATGACCGCTTTGCCATTAACATCGATATGTACCCGATACGTCCCTGGAGGCTGATACCCCTGGCTTAACAGGGATGTGTCAGTAATAGCAGACTGACCATTTACTGCCTGAAGTAACCCTGGATCAAAATACTCGCCAGCAAATACACTGCGGCAAATAATCGCAGAACTCACAATAGAGGCGATGAGTTTAACTTTCGCGCCGCACATAACATCTCAACTCATTAGTCAAGATGCTGAGAATATGTTTTCGTCGTGCCACCAAAGTCATTAATTGCTTCCCACTGAACCTCAGCGCCGCTTTGCGGTGTATGTTTCAGGGTGTAGCTCTTTTTACCAAATGGAGGGATAACAGTATTATTGTCAATAACGGATACCTTAATTAACTCTTTATCGATATCAATTTTGCTCAATACCAGGTTAAAAGGTGAGTTATTATTTACAGTTATCGTATTACCTGCGCGTGTCCACTGGGCATTTTTAATCGCCTCGCCTGCATCGCCTTTCAGTCCTGCCGGGCGGAAGAAGAATTTAATACGGTTGTTAATGGCCAGCACCATACGATTCTGCACTTGCGATTCTTCATCGTTAAGCCCGGGTACGCCTTTAACATCCAGCCACAGTAATGTTTCTTTGTCCGTTGGTAAGCCATGACCGAGATACATGACACGAATAACGTTATCGCTCTTAGGTGCCAGGCGGAAAAGCGGCGGCGTAACAACAAAAGGCAAGTTTTGTTTTGCTGTACTATTTCCTGAATCCAGCCATGTTTGAATTAGATAGGCGCGGTCTTCATCACTATGCACCGTCACAGACGCATCGCCATCCGCCTCATTATAAACAACACGATCGGCATTCAACGTAAGGGCGCTGCTGGCAATGCCTGACCATAACGCGACAGGCAACAGCGCTGTCAGCAACAGTTTTTTCATTCGATTAATCCATTAATAGTGTTTTGAAAGTTAAGCCCGCCAAATCATTTGGGGGTGAGTTAAATCCTGGCGTTTTATAAACGAACCATTTCAACCGTCAGGTTGGCTTGCACATTCCCCGCCCGTGAATCTCGATCGGCACGTTTTGCCATCGCTAAATGGAAAGGAAAATGGCGATGATAAATATCTTCGTAAACCTGCTCTACGCCAGTATTTGGCGTAATAATCGATCCCTGCGCGTCGTAAATATTTACGGCTATGCCTTCTGCGGCACCTTCACCCGTGAAGCTATTCGCCAGCGCCTGGCCAGACTCATCCGTAGCGCCAATAAACTTCACGCCATAGTTATCCTGAGCACAGCCTTCGCCTGAAAAATTAACGAAATATGTGTCTTGTGTTTTCACCTCCTGGCTTGATGAACCGATATAAGGCAGCATGTTAAGAGCTGCCTGCCCTAACTCTGCTACAGTATGATCAAGTGCCAGTGTGCATGTCGCTGGCGTCCCGTTTAAGGCCCCGGTGATGTTAAGTGTTGCGGCGTTATCTTCAGCAAACGCACTTCCGCTAATTAATATGCAACTCATAAATGCAATTAATGTACTTTTGTTCATCATGTTATCTCACTTATGCTATTCATACTTATGGGTATTTATTCTTTATGCAGTAAACACCTGTGCTCGAGGAGCAATAAAATAACCATGATAGTGCTGACTTACCTTGAGCGGGGCGCTGATGTTAATGCGCTGACAATAAACTGACAACATCTAATAAAATAATTCGCTTATAATAGACATCAATTCCATTGCGCATTGTTATGCAAATTGTGCGGGTTGATATCGACTTCAATTGATTCCGGTTTAAACATTTATGAAATCTATGAAATGTTCAAATACTCTTTATACCATTCAATGCGTGAATGTATTTTGAGGTTTATTTTAAGATATTTGCGGGTTAAATGTTTTGCGAGGTTAAGGATGCGAAATTACTTTAATATAACTGGCATGGCTCATGGCGGGGTCTAAAATAATAAAACAGGTGAAAATTAAGAATTCATTTATAGTCTTTTTTACTGTTTTTGAATGATGCAGCGGGCGCATCTACGCTGCCTGCTAAGCATTAGAATATTTTTCTGTTTCCGGCATCCAGCGTTCAATCAATGCCGCGGCCTGCTCCGTATAGCGCTCATGGATATGTCGTGCAATGCGCTGCACCTCAGGAATTAACGCCTGGTCGCGTAACAGATCGGCTACCCGGAATTCAGCATTGCCGGTCTGGCGGGTACCCAGAAGTTCGCCAGGGCCACGGATTTCCAAATCTTTCTGGGCGATAACAAACCCGTCGTTGCTGTCGCGCAACACCTGTAGCCGCTTTTGTGCTGTAGCAGACAGAGGCGATTTGTAGAGCAGTACGCAATGCGATGCCACCGCGCCGCGGCCAACGCGACCACGCAACTGATGAAGCTGCGCCAGGCCCAGACGTTCCGGATTTTCAATAATCATCAAGCTGGCGTTCGGTACGTCAACACCGACTTCAATCACAGTCGTCGCCACGAGAAGATGAATTTCACCGCACTTAAACGCTTGCATCACTGCCTGTTTTTCAGTCGGTTTCATCCGTCCATGAACCAGCCCGACGTTAAGTTCCGTCAATGTGGCTTTTAGCTCTTCCCATGTCGCTTCCGCTGCCTGGGCTTCCAGCAGTTCAGACTCTTCTATCAGCGTACAAACCCAGTATGCCTGGCGTCCTTCTTCAAGACAGGCACTGCGCACGCGCTCAATAATATCGCTGCGACGGGTATCCGGAATAGCAACTGTCGTGACCGGCGTACGGCCAGGCGGCAGTTCGTCAATCACCGAAGTATCAAGATCAGCATAAGCTGTCATGGCGAGCGTTCGGGGAATCGGCGTGGCGGTCATAATCAATTGATGGGGATGAAAGCCTTGCTGCTGCCCCTTCTCCCAGAGCGCCAGACGCTGATGTACGCCAAAGCGATGCTGCTCATCAATAATGACCAGCGCGAGGCCGTTAAACTGCACCTGCTCCTGAAAAATGGCGTGCGTGCCGACGACCATCGAGACTTGTCCGCTGGCAATCGCTTCCTGCTGCGCCAGGCGCGCTTTGCCTTTTTGTTTGCCGGCGAGCCAGCCTACTTCGATACCCAGCGGAGCAAACCAGTTGCGGAAATTACTGGCGTGCTGCTCTGCCAGTAGTTCTGTTGGCGCCATGAGCGCTACCTGTTTCCCGTTTGCGATAGCACGCAGCGCGGCCAGGGCCGCCACCAGCGTTTTACCGGAGCCAACATCGCCCTGCACCAGACGCATCATAGGCACATCCAGCGCCATATCGTGCTCGATTTCCGCCACCACACGCGCCTGTGCACCAGTAGGTTTGAAGGGCAGGGCCGCAAGCAGCGCTTGTTTTAGCTCATCGCGCGCATCAAGCGACTGCGCATGATACCGCTGTGCGCCGGCACGCAGCGCCAGCATACTCAGGTTATGAGCCAGTAACTCTTCCAGGATCAAACGACGCTGTGCAGGATGTTGACCGCTTTCCAGGTCTTCCAGCTTCATATCCGGCGGTGGACGATGCAGCGTGCGTATCGCCTCCGGCAGGCTCATCAACCCTTGGGACAGCTCCGGAGGCAGCAGCTCGGCGATGGCGCAGGTATCCAGCAGTTCAAGCGCCTGGTCGGTCAGCTTGCGTAGCGTTGCCTGGCGAATGCCTTCGGTCGTAGGGTAAACGGGCGTGAGCGTGTCCTGCATTTCTGGCGTGCTTAAATCACCCTGAATACGGTACTCAGGATGGATCATTTCCGCGCCGTATTTACCGCGTTTCGCTTCGCCATATGCCAGCACACGTCGACCGGACGCCAGGCTGTTTTTCATCGCGGCGTTGAAGTTGAAAAAGCGCATCGTCAGGATGCCAGTGCCGTCGCTTATCTGACAGGTCATCATGCGACGCCCGCCAAAAGTAATATTGCAGTTCAGCACTTCACCTTCCACCGTGGCGTAAACGCCAGGCAGAAGATCGTTGATGGGATAAAGATGGGTGCGGTCTTCATAGCGCAGAGGAAAATGCAGCAGCAGATCCTGTACGGTGTGCAGACCGATTTTTGCGAGCTTCGCGCTCTGGCTGGCGCCCACGCCAGTGAGTGAGCTTAGCGGTACGGCATCCAGCAGACGGCCGCGCATCGCTTATCCCGCAGCCTGCATTGTGGCCCACCAGGACGGCGGCGCATCTATCTCACCGTGCTCATTCACGCGGGGATAGGGCAGGCCTTTTCGCTTCGCCACATTCGCGAGCACCGGGTAACCGCCTTCAAACAGCAGACGTTGCTGCTCCGTTTCCGGAAGAGTGCTGTCAGCGCGCTGATACATGCCCGCGTTTTGCCGCTGGCGCTGCGCTTCATACAGGATTAATGCAGAGGCGACTGACACGTTGAGCGACTGCACCATTCCGATCATCGGAACAATGATGTCCTGATCGGCAAGGTCTAACGCTTCTTGAGTGATACCGGTTTTTTCCTGGCCCATGAGAATGCAGGTCGGTCGCGTATAGTCTACTTCACGAAAATCGACCGCTTTCTCAGAAAGATGCGTCGCAAGGACTTGCATGCCGCGCGCTTTGAGATGGCTCACTGCATCGCTAATGGTGCGATGTGTTTTCACTTCCACCCAGCTGTTACTGCCCGCGGCGGAAGACGCCATCGTGCGCATGCGATTACCCGGCCAGACGGCATGAACTTCGTGGACGCCCACCGCGTCGGCAGTTCGAATAATCGCCGACACGTTATGAGGCTTATGAACCTGCTCCATGCAGACCGTCAGATCAGGCTGACGCCGGGCCAGCATCTCGCAGATACGCGCGTAACGCTGAGAATTCATAAAGTTAGTTTCTGTTACGAGTGACTTTAATCACGTCCGGCATCACGCGGATTTTACGCATGATATTCGCAAGATGAACGCGATCGCGCGCCGTGAGACGAATAAAGGCGCTGTAAACGCGACCATCTTTCTCTTCGGTATTCAGGCTCTGAATATTTGAACCGGCAGTATTGATTGCCGCAGTAAGGTTCGCCAGCGCGCCCTGGTGGTTAAACATATCCACTTTGATTTCGGTGATGAACTCTTGCTCGGTTTCTTTATCCCATTCTACCGCCATAAACTTCTCGGGTTCCTTCTGATAACCGCGAATGTTTCGGCAGGATTCGTGATGGATAACGAGACCTTTGCCAGGGCTGACGTGCGCGACGATAGGATCGCCGGGAATAGGACGGCAGCATTTGGCGAAAGTAATCAATACGCCATCGGCGCCCTTTATGGGCAGATGGCTGTGGCCAGTGGCTGGTACGCTCGGCTGATTGCTGGTTGCCGCTTCACCCTGCAACAGGTTTTTAGCGACCACAACACTCATGGCGTTGCCGAGGCCAATTTCTGCCAGTAAATCGTCAAGCGTGGCGAGCTTCATACGCTCCAGCTCACGCTGGATATGGTCCGGCGGGATTTCCGCAAGCTTGCGGCTGCCGCCCAGCGCATGATTCAACAGACGACGACCAAGGCTGACAGAGTCATCACGTTTGAGGTTTTTCAACATCTGACGAATTTTGGCGCGAGCCTTGGAGCTCACGACAAAGTTCAGCCAGGCCGCATTCGGACGCGCACCCGGCGCGGTAATGATTTCTACCGTCTGGCCGCTGGAGAGCGACTGTGACAACGGATAAGGCTGGCGGTCAACGCGTGCACCAACACAGGCGTGGCCGATATCCGTATGCACTGCATAAGCGAAATCGACTGGAGTCGCGCCTGCCGGCAATTCGACAATTCGGCCTTCCGGGGTGAAAACGTAAATCTCATCCGGGAAAAGATCGGATTTCACGCTCTCGATAAATTCAAACGAGCTTCCCGCGCTCTGCTGCAACTCCAGCAGGCTTTGCATCCAGCGCTGGGCGCGGATCTGGGCGGTAGTGCTACTTTCGCCGTGCTCTTTATAAGCCCAGTGCGCCGCGACACCCATTTCCGCCATCTGGTCCATATCTTCGGTGCGGATCTGCACTTCAACCGGCACGCCATGTGGGCCGATCATAGAGGTATGGAGCGACTGATAGCCGTTCGCCTTAGGAATGGCGATGTAATCCTTCATGCGGCCAGGACGCGGCTTGTATAGACTGTGCATCTGGCCCAGCACGCGATAACAGGTATCGACATCCCTCACGATCACACGAAAGGCGTAGATATCCATGATGGAGTGAAAACGCTGCTCTTTAAGCACCATCTTGCAATAGATAGAGTACAGATGTTTTTCGCGACCGCTGACGCGGCATGGAATGCCTGCTTCCTGCAAACGCCCGTCAATCTCAGAAAGAATCTTCTGAATCATCTCCTTACGGTTTCCTCGTGCCGCCTTAACGACCTCTTTAATGACACGGTAACGGTTAGGATAGAGCGCTTCGAAACCCAGCTCCTCAAGTTCGGTTTTCAGGTGATGAATACCGAGACGATGCGCCAGTGGGCTATAGATTTCGAGAGTTTCGCGGGCAATGCGACGGCGTTTATCCGGGCGAAGCGAGCCCAGCGTGCGCATATTGTGGGTGCGGTCGGCGAGTTTGATCAGAATGACGCGGATATCCTGCACCATCGCCATGATCATTTTGCGAAAGTTTTCGGCCTGCGCCTCTTTCTTATCGCGGAATTTCAGCTTATCAAGCTTAGAAACGCCTTCCACCAGCTCGGCAACGCTTTTGCCAAAAAGCTGTTCCATATCCTGGTAGGTGGCAGGAGTATCTTCAATCACATCATGCAGTAGCGCGGCCATCAACGTTTCATAGTCGAGCTTCATCTCGGCCAGAATACAGGCTACAGCTACTGGATGTGTGATATAGGGTTCGCCACTTGAACGTGTCTGTCCCTCGTGAGCATCACGTGCAACGAGATAAGCCTGCTGCAGACGCTTAATTTGGTCCGCAGGCAGGTATTGTTGAATCAGTTGATTCAGGCTTTCAAACAGATACAAGGGCTACCCGCACAAGTAATTAACGACGACCTTCAGCGATAGCGGTAACGGCCTGCAGTTCTGCGGCTTCCTGCTCCTGCTGCTCCTGGCGCTCACGCACGTCGAGGATCTGGTTGTTGATCAGACCTTCTTCGATTTCACGCAGCGCAATAACGGTGGTCTTATCGTTTTCTTCCGGTACCAGCGGATCTTTGCCGCCTACCTGCATCTGACGAGCGCGACGCGCGGCGACCAGTACCAGGTCAAAACGGTTACCAATTTTCTCTACAGCGTCCTGAACAGTTACGCGTGCCATATTTAAAAAGCTCCACAGGTGAAGAAATGACTGGGCATAATACTGAAACTACGCTCAGTCTGCCAATAGTTTGGTGATTAAAGCGTCATGTCGCTGCTTCTGGCGGCTCATACGCAGACGTTCGGCGCGCAGGATGATTTTTAAGTCGGCCAGCGCAGTATCAAAATCATCATTCACGATAAGGTAATCGTACTCGGCATAATGGCTCATTTCTGCCACAGCTTGCGCCATACGTTTTGCAATCACCTCTTCGCTATCCTGACCACGGCCTCGCAGGCGGCGATTCAGTTCTTCTTTAGACGGCGGCAGGATAAAAATACTGCGCGCTTGCGGCATCTTTTCACGGATCTGTCGTGCGCCCTGCCAGTCAATATCCAGGAAAATATCTACGCCCGTTGACAGTACTTGCTCAATCGCGGCGCGCGACGTGCCGTAATAGTTACCAAACACTTCCGCGTGCTCAAGAAACGCGTCTTCGGCAATCATCGCCCTAAATTGGTCATGATTAACAAAATAGTAGTGTTCGCCATGCACTTCGCCGGGACGCGGGTTCCGGGTGGTATGCGATACCGAAACCTGTGAATCATAGAGCGGTTGCGTCTTCAAAAAAGCTTGAATAAGACTGGATTTACCCGCGCCACTCGGAGCGGAAACAATATAAAGCGTGCCTTGAGCCATGGATTTTTACGTCTGTTGATATGCGAAAAGAGGTGCGTATACCGCCTTATTATACACGTCGCGCTACGCTGGCGCAGTCTTTGTCGCAGGGTTAACGGCCATTTGCGTTACTTTGCGAGACATTATCCAGAAAAGTTGTCTCTTTTATGTAATAGGGCGGAAAGCCTAGAAAACGCCTCGTAAAACGCAACATTCGGGTTCGCCTGTAAAAAATATGCGTATTACCGTCTCGCTGAGAATGCGAAGGAGATGAACGTGCGCATAACGATTTTACTATTACTGATCGGCTTAACGTGTGAAAGCGCAAGTGCGGCTTGCCCTGGCTGGACGCCCACACAGGCGCGACAAGAGGTCGCTGCGCTGCAAAATCAGCTGGCGCGCTGGGATGACGCTTATTGGTTGCATGGCGAGAACAAGGTGAGCGATGCGGTCTATGACGGCATGCGTCAAAGGCTAAAAACGTGGCAAGCCTGCTTTGCGCTACCCGCCGTGAGCGACGCCCCCTTATCCATAGCCGCGGGCCGAACGCCTCATCCGGTCGCCCACACTGGCGTACAAAAGTTTAAAGATGCCGCCGCGGTATCGCAGTGGATGCAAGGAAAAACCGATCTTTGGGTACAGCCAAAAGTCGATGGTATCGCGGTTTCTCTGGTTTATCGCAAGGGCGAGCTAAGCCAGGTCATTAGCCGGGGCGACGGGTTACGAGGCGAAGACTGGACTGCGCGCGCGCGTCATATTCCGGCCATTCCTCAGCAGGTGAACGGTGAGCTTGCTGACAGCGTATTGCAGGGCGAGCTTTTTTTACGCCGGGACGGGCATCGTCAGCAGCAGGACGGTGGGCTCAACGCGCGTGCTCGCGTCGCGGGGGCGATGATGCGCAATACCGAGTCTTCGGTGCTTAATAATCTGGATATTTTTATCTGGGCGTGGCCGGATGGGCCTAAGGCGATGAGTTTACGTTTGTCGGCGCTTGCGGAAAGCGGGTTTCCGTTAGCGCAAGCCTGGAGCAAGCCAGTGAGTTCTGTGGCGGACGTCGCGCGCTTACGTGAGCGGTGGTTCAGCGAGGCGCTTCCTTTTGGTACCGATGGTGTGGTCGTTCGCGAGGGCAATGAGCCGCCCGGGAGAAGCTGGCGTCCAGGCGAAGGTACGTGGGTGGCCGCCTGGAAATATCCACCCGCGAAGCAGGTCACCGAGGTCAAAGCATTGCGTTTCGCCGTCGGCCGTACCGGAAAAATCAGCGTAGTCGCGCTGCTGGAGCCCGTTACGCTGGATGACAAGCAGGTCGCGAAAGTTAGCGTAGGGTCATTAGCACGCTGGCAAAGGCTGGATCTTGCTGAAGGCGATCAGGTAGAAGTGAGTCTTGCAGGACAGGGCATTCCACGGCTTGATGCTATTGTCTGGCGGCCTGTGGAGCGTAACAAGCCCGAGCCACCTTCCGCGCATTTCGATGCGTTAAGTTGTCTCTATGTATCAAGCGGATGTGAGGCGCAATTTATTTCTCGTCTGGTCTGGTTGAGTGGAGAACCTGTATTAGATATCAAGGGTGTGGGCGAGGCGACATGGCGTCAGTTATCGCGCAGCCACCACTTTGAACATCTCTTTTCCTGGCTTTCGCTTAATGTCGATGCATTGAAGCAAACACCGGGGTTGAGTCCTCGACGCGCGATGCGGCTCTGGCACCAGTTCAATCTTACGCGTCAGCAATCTTTTAAGCGTTGGATTAAGGCGTTAGGGCTGTCCTTACCGGCTCGGGCGTGGCAAGCGCTGGCTGATGGCTCATGGCAGCAAATGCAGGCACGTGATGAACTGAGTTGGCAAACGCTGCCGGGGATAGGCGCAGAACGTGCACGCCAGCTGGTCAGTTACGTGCACCACCCTAAAATTGCTGCACTGGCGCGGTGGCTGGCGGAACAGAAAATAGAAGGGTTTACGCTGCCATGACCAGTCCGGTGAGGTAAGGGGAACTATGGTGGCGATGCTGGCCTGCCTCTGACAGCAGGCGTCATCATATAAAATTTTTAATACATCCCAGAACGGTAATGAAATACCGGTAGGCCGAGCCGAAAACGCAGCGCCAGCAGACGTGCCGTAAAACCGAACAGTAACGTTGCTATCACCACAATATCATGACTGAAGACATAATGTTCCAGCGCGATATAAAGCACAGCGGAGGCGAAAGAAATACCTGCGTAGAGTTCTTTCTGAAAGACAAGAGGAATGCGTTTGCAAAACATATCCCGCAGTACACCGCCAAAGACGCCGGTCACAACAGCGGCTATCGACGCGATAATCGGGCCTTCACCCATATCCAGTGCGATTTGCGCACCGATAATAGAAAAGACGACAAGTCCCAGCGCATCCAAAATCAGAAACAGTCGTCGCAAATGCGGCATAACGGGGGCGGCAAACGTCGTGATGACTGCGGCGACGGCAACGATGACAACATATTCCGGATGCTTGACCCAGCCTAACGGGTAATGGCCAAGCAGAATATCTCTTACGGAGCCGCCGCCCAGTGCTGTTGCCGTCGCGATAATAATGACTCCGAAGGTATCCATGCGACGGCGTCCGGCTGCCAGCGCGCCCGTCATCGCCTCGGCAGTAATACCAATTAAATAAAGTACATGAAGTAACATCGCTCCCCCTTAATCAAACCGCAAAGGGTAGCGATTCACTTGTAAGGTCACGATTGAGATTTTCTAAGGCGAGAGGTTTCGGATTAGTTTTTTTAAAGCGAAACAGAAGGGGGGAAATGATTACGCTCGGTGAAACGCCAATGCCGATCAGGATAGCTATAGAAAAGGGCCCAAACGGGCCCCGCAGAGATTATTCAATGTTCTGAATCTGCTCACGCATCTGCTCAATTAACACCTTAAGCTCAATGGCTGAGTTGGTCACTTCCGCATTAATTGACTTTGAGGCCAGAGTGTTCGATTCGCGGTTAAATTCTTGCATCATGAAGTCCAGTCGGCGGCCTACCGCTTCTTTTTTCTTCAGGATGTTATAGGTTTCTTTAACGTGCGCTTCCAGACGGTCGAGCTCTTCGGCGACATCAATGCGTTGCGCCATCATAACCAGTTCCTGTTCCAGCCGATTATTCTCAAGCTGAACCTGCGCTTCTTCGAGTTTGGATACCAGACGCTCGCGCTGCCACTGAAGAATTTCCGGCATATGCATCCGTACTTTGGTGACTTCTGCGCTAACACCTTCCAGACGTTGCTCGATAAGCGCTTTCAGCGCCTGACCTTCAGTTTCACGCGCGATAATAAAGTCGTCGAGCGCGCCATCCAGCGCAGCAAGGATCTCGGCGGTGATGGCGTCGAGATCTTGCTCTTGTGCGGCCATGACACCAGGCCAGCGCAATATATCGACGGGGTTAATTTCGCCTTCGTCGCTTTGCAGTTTTACCCAGTTAGCAGCGGAAACCAGCTGTTTCGCCAGTTTTTCGTTGAGGATAAGCTCACCCTGTGCACTGGCATCAGGTTCAAAACGCAGGCTACACTCGATTTTGCCGCGTGTAAGACGGGTACGGATGCGCTCGCGCACCACGGGTTCAAGGCTGCGGAACTGCTCCGGCAGACGGAAATAGGTTTCCAGGTAGCGCTGGTTTACTGAACGAAGCTCCCAGGTGGCGCTGCCCCAGTCACCCTTAATTTCTCGCCGGGCGTAGGCGGTCATACTGCGGATCATAGAAGTACCCGTTTTCTGATGTGAATGTGGGGATTATAGCTACCGCAGGTCTGACAGGATAGGAATAAGCGCTTTCAGCCCGTATAATGCGCAGCCACATTCGTTAACAAGCCGGAGATATGCCCATGCGTCCAGCAGGCCGTAGCGCATCAGAAGTGCGCCCAGTTACCCTGACTCGTCATTACACTAAACACGCAGAAGGCTCCGTGCTGGTTGAGTTCGGCGACACCAAAGTACTTTGTACGGCATCTATTGAAGAAGGCGTGCCGCGTTTCCTGAAAGGTCAGGGACAAGGCTGGATCACCGCCGAATATGGCATGTTGCCACGCTCCACACATACCCGTAACGCCCGTGAGGCCGCAAAAGGCAAGCAGGGCGGTCGTACGCTTGAGATTCAGCGTCTGATTGCCCGCTCGCTGCGTGCGGCAGTTGATCTCAAAGCGCTGGGCGAATTCACCATTACCCTGGATTGCGACGTCATTCAGGCCGACGGTGGTACCCGCACCGCGTCAATTACCGGCGCTTGCGTCGCGCTGGCTGATGCCCTGAACGCACTGGTCGCTGCAGGCAAACTGAAAACCAATCCAATGAAAGGCATGGTAGCTGCGGTCTCGGTTGGTATCGTTAATGGCGAAGCGGTATGCGATCTGGAATATGTTGAAGATTCCGCTGCTGAAACTGACATGAACGTTGTGATGACCGAAGACGGCCGCATGATTGAAGTTCAGGGTACAGCGGAAGGCGAGCCCTTCACCCACGAAGAGTTGCTCGACTTGCTGGCCCTGGCCCGCGGGGGGATCGAGTCGATCATCGCGTCGCAGAAGGCGGCGTTAGCAAACTGATTTTTAAGGCGACTGAAGAGTCGCCTTTTTTATGCCTGCAATATGCTATTTGAGGAGCAAAGCCATGAAACCGTATCAGCGCCAGTTTATTGAATTCGCCCTTAACAAACAGGTTCTTAAATTTGGTGAATTCACGCTGAAATCCGGGCGTCAGAGCCCTTACTTCTTTAACGCTGGTTTATTTAATACCGGGCGCGATCTGGCATTGCTGGGCCGGTTCTATGCCGAGGCGCTGATAGATTCCGGCATCGATTTCGATGTGCTGTTCGGCCCGGCTTATAAAGGCATCCCCATCGCCACCACAACAGCGGTCGCGCTGGCAGAACACCATGAACGCGATGTCCCGTACTGCTTTAACCGCAAAGAGGCTAAAGACCATGGCGAAGGCGGTAGCCTCGTCGGCAGCCCGCTTCAGGGCCGCGTCATGCTGGTGGACGATGTTATCACCGCAGGCACTGCGATTCGCGAATCTATGGAAATCATCCAGGCGAATGGTGCAACGCTTGCAGGCGTCATGATTTCGCTCGATCGACAGGAACGCGGACGCGGCGAGCTTTCCGCCATTCAGGAAGTGGAGCGTGATTACGGCTGTCAGGTGATTGCGATTATCTCGCTCAATGAACTGATCGCGTATCTGTCAGAGAAGCCGGAAATGGCAAACCATCTGGCCGCGGTAGAGGCTTATCGCCAGCAATACGGCGTCTGAGCTTATAAAAAAGGCCGGAGAGCCGGCCTTTATTTTTTCTGTTCACGAGCGTTACTGCAGCTGTGCGGCCAGTAAAGGCCAGCGGGCTTCGAAATCGGCCGTTGGGCTGTAGCGGAATTCACTGCGAACAAAGCGCGACAGCATCCCTTCGCAAAACGCCAGCAGCTGGCTTGCCAGTAACGCTTCGTCCGTCGCGTACCCTTCGCCTTCACGCATTTTCCTTTCGCGCAATACCTGGCGCAGCTGGGCTTCAATGCGTTCAAACAGCTGGTTAATACGTCCCTGCAAACGATCCTGCTCAAACATTAACGCGTGGCCGGTCAGGATACGCGTAAGCCCTGGGTTACGTTCACCGAAACCAAGAATCAGCTGCACGATCAGGCGCAGACGGTTCAGCGTCTCTTTTTCATCTTTCAAAATCAGATTAATGCGGGTGATTAGGCTGTCTTCAATAAATTCAATCAGGCTGTCGAACATGCGGGTTTTGCTGGGGAAGTGGCGATAAAGCGCCGCTTCGGAAACACCAACGGAGGCAGCGAGTTTCGCTGTCGTAATACGCTGGCTCCCATCGCTGGATTCAAGCATCTGCGCCAGAGACTGAAGTATTTCTTCGCGACGATTCCTTTTCGCGGTTTGTTTTTCTGCCATGTTCTAAAATACCCCTGAAAAATAAACACTTGCCAGGCGAGCATCCACAAAGCGTCCGCAGGCCCTCGCCTGCGGCAATTTTTTCGCTTTATTTTACTTAAGGAATGCGCGTGTACGCGGGCGGGTTTATTTACGCCCGGAATGACCGAAACCGCCTTCGCCGCGATCGGTAGCGGTAAACTCTTCCACCAGATTAAATTCAGCCTGTACCACCGGGACAAACACCATTTGCGCGATACGCTCGCCGGGTTCAATCGTGAAGCTCTGCTGGCCGCGGTTCCAGACGGAAACCATCAACTGGCCCTGATAGTCGGAATCAATCAGCCCAACAAGGTTGCCCAGCACAACGCCATGTTTATGTCCAAGCCCCGAGCGCGGCAGGATAACTGCGGCAAGCGACGGATCGGCGATATGAATCGCAAGGCCAGTTGGCAGGAGTGTGGTCGCACCCGGCGCCAGTTCAACGGACTCGTCCAGGCAGGCACGTAAATCAAGGCCTGCTGAGCCAGAGGTAGCATACGTCGGCAGCGGGAATTGCTCGCCCACGCGCGGGTCCAGAATCTTAACGTCGATTTTTTTCATCATAACGGGTAACAATCTCGTCCAGTAAACGTTGGCCAAGGAGCGCCTTCCGCTCGAGCGGTAAGACTTTATCTCCCTCCTGCCAGAAAAGATGCAAAGCGTTGGTATCACTATTAAAGCCGTGACCGGCTTGCGACACGTCGTTGGCGCAAATCAGATCAAGGTTTTTACGCAGGCGTTTTTGCCGCGCATATTCTTCCACATTATTTGTTTCGGCAGCAAACCCGACAACATAAGGGCGATTTTCCTGGAGTGCCGCGACGCCGGCGACAATATCCGGATTTTTCACCATTTTTAGTGTCAGCTCATCGCCCTGTTTTTTAATTTTTTCGCCAGAAATCGTCTCGGCCCGGTAATCGGCAACCGCCGCACAACCGATGAAAATCTGCTGTTGAGGCGCGCGCTGCTGAACAGCCGCTTCCATTTCCAGGGCGCTTTCGACGTCGATTCTTTCGACGCCTGCAGGCGTTGGTAAGGCGACTGGCCCTGCAATTAGGGTAACGCGAGCGCCGCGCGCGCTGGCGGCCGCTGCAATCGCAAACCCCATTTTGCCGGAGCTGTCATTAGTGATGTAACGCACCGGATCCAGACGCTCCCGGGTCGGGCCCGCGGTAATCATGATGTTGAGATGTTGCAGATCGTTGACAGGCGCGAAATGGTTAACGGCGAGTTCGACAATCTCAAGCGGATCGAGCATACGACCAGGGCCGACATCGCCGCACGCCTGGCTGCCGCTATCCGGTCCCCAGATAAGCAGGCCACGCGAGGCGAGCAATTCGATATTATGCTGTGTCGCACCGTTACGATACATCTGCTGGTTCATGGCGGGCACGACGGCGACGGGGGACGGCGTAGCAAGACAAATTGTCGTTACAAGATCGTTCGCCATCCCTGCCGCGACGCGCGCGATGAGATCCGCCGTGGCAGGCGCAAGAATGACCAAATCGGCCCATTTTCCCAGTTCAATATGGCCCATCGCGGCTTCGGCGGCTGGGTCGAGCAGGCTGTCTGACACGGGGTAGCCGGAAACGGCCTGCAGGCTCAGCGGCGTAATAAACGCTTTTGCCGCCTCGGTCATCGCGACGCGGACTTCCGCGCCGCGCTCGCGCAGACGACGCACCAGTTCTGGTGTTTTATACGCTGCTATCCCGCCGCTTACACCTAAAACAATTTTTTTGCCGGCAAGCCCCATTGTCTTCTCTTCCTGTCGCTTTCTGGAAAGCGGGGATTTTATCACAATCCAAAAAACTGCGTGGCGGTATGAATTTTAAACTTTGCGAGACGTCGCGCAGGGATAAAACCCCGTGGTCGCCAGCTGTTTACCGGAGACGGATAATATCAGGGCGATACAGGGCAGGGATAATTATGACGAAAATGGACAACGGGCCACGAGAAAAGCTGATGCGCTACGGTGCCGCAGATTTAAGTGATGAAGAGCTGCTGGCGATTTTTCTGCGCACCGGGGCGCCGGGCATTGACGTACTCACGCTGTCAAAACGGCTATTGCTGCATTTCGGCTCGCTTTATGGGCTGCTGTCGGCGGATATTACGCCGTTTCGGAAAATTGGCGGCGTGGGCGTTGCGAAATATGTGCAGCTTAAAGCTATCGGAGAACTGGCACGGCGCTACTATTGCTCGCGCCCAGGCGAAGAGACTGCGCTGTTAAGCCCGGCCGCCACGCGCGAATTTTTGCAAAGCCAGCTTGCCGGGCAAGAGCGAGAAGTATTTCTGGTGATTTTCATGGATAGTCAAAACCGTATTATCCGGCAAAATACCTTGTTCACTGGCACGCTAAGCCATGTCGAAGTGCACCCGCGTGAAATCGTGCGCGAGGCGGTGCGCCTAAACGCAGCCGGGATTATCCTTGCGCACAACCATCCTTCGGGGCGCGCCGAGCCAAGCCGGGCGGATAAAATGGTGACCGAGCGTATCGTGAAAAGTTGTCAGTTAGTCGATATCCGGGTACTTGACCATCTGGTCATTGGGCGTGGAGAATACGTTTCTTTCGCCGAACGTGGGTGGATATAAGCCAGACGTGGCGATCCTTAGCGATCTTTATCTGTTCGGGACTTGAGCAGACGGTCCCGGCAGCGTATACTACGCCACCTTTGAGAATCTCGGGTTTGGCATGTGGGCCTGGCAATGCGAGTTCCATTGAACCGCCAGACTGGGCCATCAGGCCTGACGAGGCTGCCAATACCCTATACGAAGCTCGAGCTAATTTGATTTTTGGAGAATAGACATGTCCCGAGTCTGCCAAGTTACTGGCAAGCGTCCGGTGACCGGTAACAACCGTTCCCACGCACTGAACGCGACTAAACGCCGTTTTCTGCCGAACCTGCACTCTCACCGTTTCTGGGTTGAGAGCGAAAAGCGTTTCGTTACTCTGCGCGTATCTGCTAAAGGTATGCGTGTAATTGATAAAAAAGGCATCGATGTAGTTCTTTCTGAACTGCGTGCCCGTGGCGAAAAGTACTAAGTACTTAGAGGAAATAAATCATGGCTAAAGGTATTCGCGAGAAAATCAAGCTGGTTTCTTCTGCTGGTACTGGTCACTTCTATACCACCACGAAGAACAAACGTACTAAGCCGGAAAAACTGGAACTTAAGAAATTCGATCCGGTTGTCCGTCAGCACGTTCTCTACAAAGAAGCTAAAATCAAATAAGATTTTCGTGAACTTTGTACAAAAACCCCGCTTCGGCGGGGTTTTTTGTTTTCTGCTTCGCCCCCATATCTTCATTGCTTTTCATTAACTCACGCGAGAGACGCCATGCCTGAATTACCTGAGGTAGAAACCAGCCGTCGCGGGATAGAACCGCATCTGGTTGGCGAAACCATACTGCACGCTGTTGTGCGCAATAGCCGACTGCGTTGGCCGGTTTCTGATGAAATCCATGCGTTAAGTGATAAACCCATTCTCAGCGTGCAGCGTCGCGCCAAATATCTGCTGCTGGAGCTACCGGACGGCTGGATAATCATCCATCTCGGTATGTCTGGCAGTTTGCGTATCCTGCCGGAAGAGCGCCCGGCCGAGAAGCATGACCATGTCGACCTGGTGATGAGCAATGGCAAAGTGTTGCGCTATACCGATCCGCGCCGCTTCGGCGCGTGGCTGTGGACGCGCGAGCTGGAAGGCCATAACGTGCTGGCGCATCTCGGGCCGGAGCCGCTTAGTGACGCGTTTAACGGCGATTATTTGCATGACAAATGCGTGAAGAAGAAAGTCGCTATCAAACCCTGGCTGATGGATAACAAGCTGGTGGTCGGAGTCGGCAACATATACGCCAGCGAGTCGCTTTTTGCTGCCGGGATCCACCCCGATCGGCTGGCGTCGTCGTTGTCGAAAAAAGAGTGTGAGTTACTGGCGCAGGCGATCAAGGCGGTACTGTTACGATCGATTGAGCAGGGCGGCACTACGCTGCGCGATTTTCTGCAAAGCGACGGGAAGCCCGGCTATTTTGCTCAACAGTTACAGGTATATGGTCGTGAAGGTGAGCCGTGTCGCGTCTGCGGCACGCCGATTCAGGCAGGGAAACATGCTCAGCGCCGCACCTACTGGTGTCGACGCTGCCAGAAGTGATTAGCGCAGCTTTTCCAGCAACGCCTGGTGGACGTGCGCAGGCAGGAAGTGGGAAACATCGCCCTGGTGGCGAGCCACTTCCTTTACCAGGCTTGACGAGATAAATGACCACTCTTTAGACGGCATCAAAAACACGCTTTCGAGCGTTGGCATCAGATGTCGATTCATATGCGCGAGCTGCATTTCATACTCGAAATCGCCCGCCGTACGCAGCCCACGAACCAGTACGTTCGCCTGCTGGGACTGCGCAAAATTCGCCATCAGATCGCTAAAACCGGTGATGCTCACATTTGGCAGATGCGCTGCCGCCTGCTGTGCCAGGGCCACGCGCTCTTCCAGCGAAAACATCGTTTTTTTATGTGGGCTGGCGGCTACCGCCAGAACCAGTTCGTCAAACATACGGGCCGCACGGGTAATGATATCGAGATGACCGTTAGTGATCGGGTCGAAAGTACCAGGGTAAATCGCGCGAGTGGTCATAGCGTTACTTTTCCGTATAGCCGCGGTTTAACGCCCACAGCTCGGTGTATTTGTTGAAGGTGTACTGCGCGTTAACGACCGCCAGCAGCCAGCCTTGTCGGCCATCCAGCACCCCTGCGCGCAGTATGAGCGTCTTACAGAACGCGGCGAGCGTATGCCCGAAAATCCCCGCCACCGACACCTTTTTGCCTTTCTGATGACGCTCCTGCGCCCAGGCGGTGGCGTAGCTTAACTGCTTGCGCTGAAAACCCGCGAAATCACGGCAGGTTAAATGCAGTAAATCGCCCTGCAGAGGGACTACACGAGCCCCCGGCGCGTCGAGAGATTCGTGCACCTGATTATCATTATAGCGATAGCGCTCGCGCGCATAGAGGCGGGTGACGCGATCCGGATACCAGCCGCTGTGACGCATAAAGCGGCCCAGAAACAGATTACGGCGGGCGATGCTGTAAACGGCCTGCGGATCGGGGCTTTCCAGCACCTGACGAATCGCCTGCGCCAGTTCTGGCGTGACACGCTCGTCGGTATCGATCATCAAAATATAATCGCCTGTCGCCTGTTGCTGCGCCCGCTGGCGCTGGATGCCGTAGCCTTGCCAGTGGCTGTCAGTGAACACTTTGGCGCCTGCGGCGGTCGCGATGGCGACGGTTTCATCGCTGCTGCCGGAATCCAGCAGTACGATTTCATCGGCCCACGTGACGGAGGCGAGGCAATCCGGTAACAGCGCCGCGGCGTTTTTAGCAATCATCACCACGGACAGACGCGCGCCCATCAGTGACTCCGCTGCGGAAGGTAAGGCTGCAACAGCTGCAAGAGGCGCTGCAGTGCGCCCTGGTTCTGGTGCAGCACTTCGACCGCATGGCGGCCATACCAGAGACGATAATCTTCGTCGGTCAGCAGCGTTGCTATCTCTTTGACCAGCGAATCGGCGTCGGTGACGGTGATAAGCCCGTCAGCTTCCTGCAATTTGGCGCAGATATCTTTGAAGTTAAATGTATGCGGTCCCATCAGCACCGGAATGGCGTGGGCGGCAGGCTCCAGCGGATTGTGGCCGCCGCGCTCGACAAGGCTTCCCCCGACAAACGCGAGATCGGCGATGCCGTACAGCAGCATCAGCTCGCCCATGGTGTCCCCAATGACTACCTGGGTGCTGCCGGACGGGATTTCGCCGGTGCTGCGCAGCGTAAAGCTAAAGCCTGCTTTCTGCACCATCTCGCGCGCGTCTTTAAAACGCTCAGGGTGGCGCGGCACCAGGATCAGCAATAAATCGGGGAACGTCTCCAGCAACTGACGGTGCGCCTGCAAAATAATGGTTTCTTCGCCGTCATGGGTGCTGGTCGCAATCCAGACCTGACGGCGCGGCGCCCACTGACGACGCAACGTAATAGCGCGGGCGGCAAGCTCTGGCGTCACAGAGATATCGAATTTCAGGCTGCCGGTCACAGCCAGCTGGTTGCGCTTAAGGCCAAGCGCGGTAAAGCGGCTGGCGTCTTCGTCATTTTGGGCCGCAATCAGCGTGATTTTTGCCAGCAGGCGGCGCATAAACCCGCCAAGTTTTTGATAACCTTTGGCTGAACGCTCCGAAAGGCGCGCGTTAGCAATGACCAGCGGAATTTTGCGCTGATGCAGCGCGGAAATCATGTTCGGCCATAGCTCGGTTTCCATCACAATAACCAGCTTCGGACGCACAGTTTCCAGAAAACGGTGCATGGCGCAGGGCAAATCGTAAGGCAGATAGACATGATGCACATCTTTGCCGAACGCTGACTGAACGCGCTCAGAGCCTGTCGGTGTCATCGTGGTGACGGTAATCGGCAGCGAAGGATAACGGTGACGCAGTGCGCGTACCAGCGGAATAGCAGCCAGGGTTTCGCCCACTGACACCGAGTGCAGGAGGATACCGTCCGGCAACACTTTGCCCTGACAAAAGCCATAGCGCTCCCCCCATCGTTTGCGATAGGCAGGGGCTTTACGGCTGCGGAGTAAAAGCCGCACCCAGACAAAAGGCTGTATCAGGTAGAGCAGAGCGGTATACAACGATTCCAAGCTAATATCCGTTATTTTCTTTATCGGCGGGCAAATTCTAAGCATTTCACCAGGGTAAAGCTATTGTTTTGGCGCCAACAGGAGAGTTTTGCCTGCCTGAAGTATACCGCTAAGCGAGAAGAGGAAGAAGCGGGCGGCGGCCATCGCCCGCGGCGTCAGGGTGTCCGGGTAAAATCCCTGTATGTGGGGTTACCTGTAACATTCAGATGCCGAGTCATACATTCCAAAAGTAGCGAACAGCGCAGGCGACATTATCGCGCCTGCAAACGCTTTCTTAGCCCATGATCTTTTTCAGGCGGAAATAGCGGCGACCCAGGCGCCAGCGCAAGCGCAATGTGCAAGCATTTTTCCAGATTGAGCGCCATATACCGCGATCAAAGAATTCTTTAACAATAATTCGTTTTTTCTCTTCATCTTTAATACGGTCGAAGGTGTGAATAATGCCCAAACCTTCTTTAGCTATTTGCCAGCGGCAGGCTGGGATCCCTTTCACTTTTTCTGCGTAACGCTGGTTGATAGCCTCCAGCATTTCAAGGATTTTCATGTAATGGCGAGCAGAGCGCATCAAAGTATCGTCGTTGTCAGGTTTATGCGAGACGGACTCTGAATGAATATAATAATCATAAAACTGCTCACTATTATATTGCACGCGTTCTGCAGCGAGCAGAATTTCAGTCGTCCAGGGGATATCCTGATGGCGAAGACCGGGTTCGAAATGAAAAGCGTGGTGCTGGATAAATTCCCGACGATAGATATTAAGCCAGGTAACATGGAGGAATTTTCGTGAATCTAACGCCTGCTTTAGCCAGACATGCCCAGGTAGTACGTCTGTTGAAGAGAGTCGGTCTGACGGGAAAATCGCATGCACATCTTTTCGGTTTTCGTATACGTAGCGGCCATTGCACGTGGCAACGTCTAAGTTTCCCTTCTCCGCCATATCCAGAAGTGTGCGGTACATGCCGGGATAAATTTTGTCATCAATATCCGGAAAGGCTAAATATTTTCCTTTCGCAATGGCCAGGCCGCTATTACGCGCTATGGATACACCTTGATTTGTTTGCTGGATGAGCTCAACTGACGGCAGTTTATCTTTCCAGCTATCAATTACCGCCATGCTGTTATCAGTCGAACCATCATTTACCAGAATCAGTTCATAACTTTCTAACTGCTGTTGCTCAATGCTTTCAAAAAATTGATCAAGGAATTTTTCACCGTTATACACGGCAACGACGATGCTAAGTAAAGGAGACTGACTCATAAATAATTCGCTTTCCTTTCTGGAGGATAAACGCGCACTACATGCTGCGTAACTGACGATACTGCTGGCAAATGGCTTTGACGCCGAATTTTTCCAACGCTTTTGCTTCAATCAACGGGGGATTATGATAAATAGTTTGCATGGTTTGAGCCAATGACTCACTGTTCAGGTCCGCCAGGCCTACAGCCAGCGTACCGGTCAGGATTTCGCTAACCCCACCTGGACAATGTGTACTTGCCACAGGGGTATTAAGCAATAAGGCTTCAACGACTACATTACCAAAGCCCTCGCTATCTGAACTAAGCACGAGCATTTTCGCCTGTTTGATCCAGGGGTAAGGGTTAGATTGAAAACCTTTGAAATAAACCCTATTCCCTACACCTTCAGAATGGGCGAGCTGACGCAACTTCTCTTCCTGAGTGGATGTCCCCTGACCGAGCAGGACCAGAGGCGCCTCAATGCCGCTTTGTGCATACGCCTTGATCAAGCGATCGTGACGCTTGGCTGGATGAAAGCGTCCGACGTGAATAATATAATTCTCGTCAGCCATTTCGCAGGGCGCGTCAGCCTCTTTTTTCAATTGGTTGATATCAAAAGGGTTATAGATCGTTTTGAGTTGCGCGGGCTTCAACGAAAATTGTTCTACAAGATCTTTGCCTACGGCCTTTGAGACAGTAACAACATTTCGCCCTTGATAGACCCTCTTAATTTTCTGCTGCTTGAGCCAGCGGTCGAACCCCGTCCGATGCCCCAGGTAAGAGGTTGAAAAAACGCCATGTAGGCAGAACCACACATTATGTTTTTTTAATGCCCGGCAGCGAGAAACAATCCGATCTGTTTTATGCAAATTAGAAAGCACGAGATCAAAACGGCCATCTCTTTCTGCCTTAATGACAGCCGCATCTAATTGTCGTGCCCGGCGGTTAAGCTCTGTTAATTTACGCCAGGGTTTACGGCAATGATCGGCTATAACCTGATAATCCAGACCTGGCGGAAGGGGGTATTCGCACACATTACGTAATGAAAAAAGCGATACCTCGTCTCCATCGTTTAAAAAATGCTCCGCCAAGGTTAATACAACCTTCTCGGCTCCGCCGCCGGGCAGGCCATCAATAACAAAGAGGATACGCATCGTTATTTCACCAACGTTTGATAAAGAGAAAGCAATTGCGCAGATAATGTTTTGTTAGTGAAAGGCATTATTTGAATGCGGGCATTAGCACTTTCGGAAGACCCCAGCGCCCGTGCTGGTAAAGCCATTATGGCGTCCTGAAGTGAAAGCACATCCAGCGCATCGCATACATAGCCATTCTTTCCTTGCTGAATAAATTCTGCGCCACCACACCCATGGGTGGTGATCACGGGAAGACCACAAGCCATGGCTTCCAAAACCACATTAGGAAAAGGGTCGTAAAGCGTGGGGAGGAGTAACCCGTCTGCCATTTGATAAAACGGCAACGTTTCTTGCTGCATACCAAAGAAGTGCACTCGATCGGCGCAATTAAGGCTTTGAGCCAGCAATTCATAACGTTTTTGATCTTTATCTTTACCGACAACCATAAGATGGCATGGCGTTGGCGCAATTGCTCTGATGGCTGCGTCCAGTCCTTTACGTTCAAAGCCCGAACCAATATAAACAAAGCATGTTTTTTCAACCGGTAATCGCCATTGTTCCCTTAACCGGATAAATAATTCAGCATCAGGCGGCGTAAAGTGCTGGTTATCAACGGCGTTATAGATGACATGGATTTTATCGGACGGAACACCAAAATCTTCTATGATCTCTTTTTTCACCATCTCTGCATTGCAAATTACAGCCCGTAGAGCTTCATGGTGATACATCTCTCTTTCCGCATGCATAACATAACGGTGGTAGCGATCGGCAAAAAGGAGCTGTTTTCTCCAGCCCGAAAGAAGGCGAGACCGTTGTAGTAGCCAGCGACGATGAACGCCATCGCCAGCGCGGTACACATCACAACCAGCGATGCGCTCATGGCTTTGTACCAAATCGAAGTGTTCACGTTGCCATATGTCGCGTGCTGCCAGAGCGAACCCATGCTCACGACTAATACGCCCCCATTTTCTGGGGTTACAAATATGGATACGCCAATCAGCTTTTATCGGCCCCAGCCATTCACGAGCAATTACATTGAGTTCAAGTTCGCTGCTATCTAGTGCTTCCAGCGCGCGGGAGATGAACCGTTCGGCACCACCATCAGGGCGATATTTTTGCCTTACTAACGCGAGTCGAAAAGTGCTCATGCCAGTAACCTTTTGGCTGCAGCTATTACATCATCTACCGGGATCATATCCAGGTAGCGTTTATCCGTTTTGGTATCAATATCATCCGGATCTGGCAGCGGGCCATAATCCCCAGCCCAGATAACCTCTCCTTTCGCCTGCCATGGACGCCAGAAAGTCAGTTTTGATGGCCCGAACAGCGCGACAAGCGGCGTACCGAGCGCGGCGGCCATATGCATCGGTACTGAGTCGACGCCAATAAAAAGCTGTGCATGATCGATGACCGCGGCGAGTTGCCGTAAGGTTAGTTTTCCTGCCAGCGACATTACCTGTGCGTCAGGGCATCCGCTCATGATGGTCTCGATCATTTTCTTCTCTTTAGCATCGGGACCGGCCGTTAGCACCACGTTATGCCCTTCAGCAGAAAGCGCATTGATTGCTTCGCTGAAATTTTCTTCCCGCCAGCATTTGTAAAACCAGCGCGATGTCGGCTGGATAACAATATAGTTTTCCTTATTCTGCGCTAACAGCGACTGCGCTATTTGCCAGTCTTGCTCCGTATAGCTCATTCGTGCGGCGACATTGTGCGGATAGTCGCCAAACGCACTCAGAATGGAGAGATTCTGCTCAACGGTGTGCTGCGTATTATGGCTCTGAGTGGAAACAAGATCAGTATGGCAATATTTCCACAAAGGATGCTGCCGCTTGGGGAAGGCAAAGCCAACTCGTCTTTTGGCCCCGGTAAGGCGCGTGCAAATGGAGCTTCGCCATTGATCCGCGAGGTTAAGCACCAGGTCATAATGCTGTTGGCGTAAGGTGCGAATCAAAGTCAGTTCTAGCTTAATGTGCTTAAGCGTTCCCTGTTTTTTCCACGTACGATCTATACCGAAAATCTGATGAACATCGGGATTAGCAGAAAGCATGTCTCGAGTTTCTTCATAAAGAAGCACATCGACCTGCGCGGCTGGGAACTCCTGTTTGAGAGCCTGAATCAATGGCGTGGTCAGTAACATATCACCATGGTGGCGCAGTTTGATAACCAGTATCCTCGCCGGAGTTGCGGGTTCAGAGACATGGGATTCAGGCTTCATAAGGTAGTCTTCATTAGATTACAAGTGGGTGATTCTAGGTTATTAGACTAATTGAGAGAAGCGTTGTATTGCTCTACCATGGCGCCACGCAACCAGTCTGAGGACATCATTATGCATAAACCTGCATTTCTTATCACCATCGATACCGAGGGAGATAACCTCTGGCAAAAGCATGACAGCATCACTACAGAGAATGCGAAATATCTTCCTCGCTTCCAGCAGCTGTGTGAAAAGTATGGCTTCAAACCGGTGTATCTGACCAATTATGAAATGGCTATAGACCCTTTCTATATTGAATTTGCGAAAGATGTGCTTATGCGTAATACCGCTGAGATCGGAATGCACCTTCACGCATGGAATAGTCCGCCTGCGGCACCCTTAACCGACGATGACTGGCGTTATAAGCCGTATCTTATTGAGTATTCAGACGAGGTAATGCGTGAAAAAATCGCTTATATGACTCGCATTCTTGAAGATACATTCCAGACTAAAATGGTCAGCCACCGTGCTGGACGTTGGGCATTTGATGAGCGTTACGCCCGCTTATTGCTAGAATACGGTTATCAAGTAGATTGTTCCGTCACGCCAAATGTGAACTGGAAAACGGCAAAAGGCGCTCCGCAAGGGGCAGGTGGTACGGACTACCGTAACTTTCCACAGCGCGCCTATTTTATTGATGAGAATGACATCCGCCGCGAAGGCACCTCATCTTTACTTGAAGTGCCGATGAGTATTCAGTTTAAACATTCTGCCTTAATGAATGGTATTAAGCAGGGTTATGATCGCTTGCGAGGGAAGGTTCGCAGCCCGTCAGTGCATTGGTTACGTCCTATGGGCGGGAATAACAAGGCAATGCAGAAGGTTGTTGAGCAGTCTCTGGCACAAGGCGCGGATTATGTCGAGTACATGCTTCATTCATCAGAATATATGCCCGCCGGAAGCCCCACCTTTAAAAACGAGCATGATATAGATCGTTTGTATGAAGACCTGGAGGCTTTTTTTGCCTGGCTGTCACCACAGGTAGAAGGTATGACGCTGGCTGAATATTATCAGCATAAGACCCAGGTAAAATAGGTTATTACCGATGAGCTATAAAGCATGAATCTTATTAAAAAATTCACGCGGAAAAAAAACGCGTTTTTCCGCTTAATCAAATTCAATTTGATCAATCTGCGCTACCGTAAAAAACCTCCACGTAAAGTTTTGGTGCCGGAAAGCATAAAAAAAATTTTACTACTGAGGCTGGATGATAAAATCGGCGATATGGTGGTTGCGACAGGGTGTGCTAAAGCACTCGCCAATCATGGTTATCAGGTTTCCATCCTCACAGGTCCATGCTGTAAACAGATCCTGACCGGGGCAGACTATCTACACAATATTTACCTCTACCGACCACGGATGCCGTTAGATGAAATAAAAAATGCCCAATTTGATGCTGTTATTGATTTCGACGATGTCGTGAGTTACGAACGTTTCAATTTACTTGCGAATCTGGGTACAAAGAATGTAATCGGTTTTAACAAAGACAGTTACAAATTATTTGACTATTCCATTCGTTTTTTTGATGCAAACAAGCATATTACCGAACGCTATAAGGCTGTCCTTTCACTCTTTAATATCAATCATGATAACTATGACTATCATATTCCGGTTGATCAACAGGAATATGATAAACTGCGATTAATACTATGTGATAAGCCTACCGATACTCGCTATGTCGCAATTAACCCGTTTACAGGTTCAGAGGACAAAGACTTTAGTCGCGCGCAGGTAATAGGTCTTATTTCGGCGTTGCATGAGCAAGCTTTTCCGGTAACGATTATCATGATCGGACAAAGCGAAAAGATTGCCAGCCTGGCTCTGGAAAATGTTATTTCCCTGGAAAATAGTACAATCAGTTCGGCGGTCGCGATTGTCCGTTATTGTGATTTAATTATTACGCCCGATACCTCGATTGTACATATTGCTCGCGCCTTAGATAAGCCACTGCTTGCGGTCTATAATAAACGGAAGCTCAAAGATACAGGTTTGCCAGGCTATAAAATTTGGGCTCCTCATTATGCTAAAGCGCAACAGATTATTTGTGATACGGATTATATATCTGATATGCCAATAGATGCCTTGTTGCCATTGATAAAAGGTCAACTTGGTCATTCATAAAAAAAGCCCTTACGGGCTTTTTTTATGTTATGCAGTTGCGGCTGACGGGCGACTAAGAATAAGGCCTAACGGAAGCCAGAATAGCATCCAGGATTCACGCGGATTGTTAATAATGAACATTCCTTGCGACGCCATGAAGATCAGTGCAAAAATAAAGATGGCGACATCATAACGATCATGTCGATGGAACTTTTTCAGGGCTAACCAGAGACCAGAGGCAATTACGGCCAGGAACAGCGCTAAACCAACAATACCACCTTTCAGAAGGGCACCGAAATAAATACTATGCGTTGTAGAGATATGCTGGCCATTGTAATTGGTGAAAGTAAGTTGGTATTCATAACCTCGCCCTAACCAGAAATGATTGGTCAGTTCACGAAGTGTTTCGTGCCAAATGCTAAGTCTCAGTCCGCTTTGTTCTCCAACCACTTCGAATCGTCCCAACAGCATTTCACCTACTGGCGTAAAAGAACAAACGGCAGCCAGGATTAAGACTACAATGCCACAAAGCATAACGTTTCGGCGTGTTAATATAGTCCGATGCAGCGTGAGGATAAAAGCAATAGCCAGCGCCATGATAGGGCCACGGCTTTGTGTGAATAACATCATAATCAACATGATGATGATGGGAATATAATAAATATGCTTTTTCGTCTCTTTTAGAAGCATGCAAGCGATTAATATTCCGATGCCGCAATAGCCTGCAAGATCGATAACATTTTGTGGACCGGGGTTATCTGGTGATACCAGACGACTCTTCATCACCAGCGAATAATCGGTAATTAATGTATAGATAGAAAGGAGAGTAATACCGGCTACCAGGCTTATAAGCACAAAGTGACGACTTTTCGCGTCTTCAAGAAGCGTGGTCAGAATCAGCAAATAGACAATAATATACGTTCCATGCGTTAACACAGAGCGTGCAGCCTCCAGTGTACCTCCCCATATATTAGCGATAGCATAATAGATGATCATTAATGCTGTCAGAAAAAGGGTGAGGTGCTTTTCTTTGCAGTGTTCTGCCATCTTTTGACGGTTTGCCGCGCTAAAAAGAGATAAAATAAACAGGCCAAATGAGATGTGGAAAAGGTTTGTCGCTCTGGTCGATACGCAAAAGATAGCGCTAAAAAACAGAAATAACGGGAACACGAAAGCATAGGCTTTTCGCGATTTTTCACTTAATGCCAAAATACTCATCAAACGCAACCTTTTTAAAAATTGTATCTGGAACAGCACTTTCCGAAGAGAGATTTACCACATCAACATTATTTTCTTTCATCACCTTTGCTGCATGCGCAAAAGAAGGCATCACAATGTTGTCTACCTTTTTTTCAAGATAGGACGGTAACTTACTGTCTGAAGTTTCGTAAAAACGGGGTTGGTTAAAATTATTCATATCGAGGCCAGCAATAAATAATTTTTTGAACCCAAGATAATAAAGGATTTGAATAGCCCAATAAGCTACCGTACCTGCATCAAATATACCATTACGGATATCTGCGCTAAAGCCGATATCCTGGCGATTATCACAGAAATATATCCCTGTAGTTTGCTGATACTGCTTTCTCTTTTCTGTATCTGCAATCCGTGGCTGATAGATTTTGTAACAGGCATCTTCAATTAAAGCTAAACGACACTGTAGATTTTCCTTATGTCTGTCAAGTATTTTAGCGATACCATGCATTGTGGTAAACAACAGAATATTCGAATCTGAAATTACAGACTGGATAATATCCTGCCGACGGTCGTAAAATTCCATATCGACTATGACATATAGCGAAAAATTTACTTTTCCCGACAGAAAATAGGCCCCATTCACACCCATTACAGGGATGTCTTTATTTAACTTATTGAAATCTATCGATTTTACAGAGGGTCCGGTTGCGGTAAGCAAAACAGAACCGCTGGCACTGTTTTGAAGGGCGCTAAGATCAACAAGAGGAACATCGTTCCCTTTGTAGCTTAACTGATTGATCTCTCCAGTTTTCGCACGGCTAATTCGCGTATAAGGCCATAAATTTTCGTTATGTCTGAATGTACGAGGATGTGTATATCGATAGATTTGTTTAAAAAGTGAGCCCATTAATCTGGCACCTGTGTCCTGAGCAAGCTGAAAACCCTTTCTGCGGAAATATTTTCGGTCGTGTTTCCGCTTTCGGGTAAAACCGTAAACTGGTTTTTCCCGTAGCCGCCAATAAGCCCCGGATCGGTCGGGCCATAGAGCGTGAAATTAGGGCGGTCGAGCGCGGCCGTCAAATGGCTAAGCCCGGTATCGACCGATACCACAAACCGCGCACCAGCCAGCTGATGGGCGACCTGTTCAAGCGTCAGACGCGGCAGCACCTGAACATAATCGACGCCTTCGGCCAGCCGTTTCGCGCGCGCTTCTTCATGGGGCGCGCCCCACGGCAGACGGATCTGCAAGCCGGTCTCGCCCATCAGCGCGATAAGCGCGCGCCAGTGGGTTTCCGGCCAGTGTTTATCATCGCGCGTGGTGGCGTGCAGAAACACGACATAACGCCCCGCATCGTCGGCGGGCTGATGCAAAAAATGCTGAGCGATAGCGTAATCACCCTGTCCGGCAGGTTTCGTATAACCCAGGCTTTTCGCAAACAGTTCACGGGTACGCTCGACGGCATGCTGCGCTTTTGCGATATGGTGACGGCGATGGTAGAAGAGGCTTGCGAGCGGTTCGCGCGCGGTCTGCCAGTCCATACCGTGCTTCATGCCACGCGCCAGACGCGTCACGAGCGCTGCACTTTTCAACAGCCCCTGCGCGTCGATCACTGCGTCGTAATGCACCGCCCGCAGCGCGTCGCGAAAGGCGTGGCGCTCGGCTTTCACCGGCGCGGAAAACCACGCCTTGCGCCAGCGACGCAGCGCGACAGGCAGTACGCGATCGACGCCCGGATGCCACGAAGGGATCTGGGCGAAGCCTTCTTCCACCACCCAGTCAAAGCGAATATCCGGCATCGCCTGCATGGCGTCGGTTAACGCTGGCAGGGTGTGGAGCACATCACCCATCGAGGAGGTTTTCACAACAAGCACCCGCATCCGTTACGCGTCCTCGTTCAGCAGTAGTTCGTTGAGCGTTTCCAGCACGCGCGCGGGCGTAATGTCGATAAGGCTCTGGTGATAACCTTCAGCGGCGTCGCCTTTACGCACTTTATGATAGCCGGTGATAAGACGAATCACTTTCGCCTTATGCGACAGCGGCGGTGTGAAATCCGGGCTGCTTGGGCCGTAAAGCGCCACCAGTGGGCGGTCAAGTGCGGCGGCCACGTGCATCAGGCCGGAATCATTTGTGACGACGGCTTTACAGGCGGCAAGCAATACCACTGCCTGTTCGAGCTGGGTTTCACCCGCGAGATTACGGCACCACGCCTGTTGTTCTACATTCAGCGACGCCAGAATCTCATTGCCCGCTTCGTGATCTTTCGCCGAGCCAAACAGCGCCACCTGATAGCCTTCGTCGATCAGCTGCTTCGCCAGCTCCGCGTAATGATAATGCGGCCAGCGTTTGGCGGGGCCAAACTCGGCGCCAGGGCAGAAGCCGATTATCGGACGCTCAGCAGAGAGTGCGAACTGGGCACAGGTGTGACTTTTTTCAGCATCGGTCACCAGCAACTGCGGCCAGAGCAACGGCTGCGGCAAATCTTTCGCCGACTGCATCACGCCGTTATCGTACGCCAGCGCGACATAGCGCTCGACCATCAGCGGCCAGGCTTGTTTATCCAGCACACGAATATCATTCAGCAAACCGTAGCGCATTTCGCCGCGCCAGCCGGTGCGGTGTGGAATATTGGCGAAAAACGGCACCAGCGCGGATTTAAAGGAGTTAGGCAGCACATAGGCGCGATCGTAGCGGCGCTCGCGCAGGCGATGCCCGAGGCGGCGACGTTCGCCAAGCCCCAGCGCGCCGTGGCCGAGCGGCATGGCAATCGCCTCGTTCACTTCCGGCATGCGGGACAACAACGGACGGCACCACGCAGGCGCCATCACGTCGATGACTGCCTGCGGATAACGGGCCCGGAGCGTGCGATAGAGACTTTGCGACATCATCATGTCGCCCACCCATGACGGGCCGATAATCAGGATTTTCATAGGATCGCTGCGGTTACGCGTCGCGGTTCAGCCAGGCCATATATTCCGTCACGCCTTCGGCAACGGTTTTAAACGGCTTGTCGTAGCCCGCCGCGCGCAGATTAGTGAGATCCGCCTGCGTGAACGCCTGATAACGGCCTTTGAGTTTTTCCGGGAACGGAATGTATTCAAGGCTGCCTTTTTTATGGAAGGCCAGCGCCGCATCCGCTACCGCCTGGAACGACTCCGCACGACCGGTGCCGCAGTTGAAAATACCGGAGACGCCGTTCTGCCAGAACCACAGGTTCACTGCGGCCACATCGCCCACGTAGATAAAATCGCGTTTGAAATTATCGCTGCCTTCGAACAGTTTCGGGCTTTCGCCGTTGTTCAACTGGGTGTTGAGGTGGAACGCGACGCTCGCCATGCTGCCTTTGTGACCTTCACGCGGCCCGTAGACGTTGAAATAGCGAAAGCCGGTGATTTGCGAATTTGCTTCCGGCAGGATCTGGCGGACATATTCGTCGAACAGGAACTTAGAGTAACCGTAGACGTTCAGCGGCTTCTCATATTCACGGGATTCAATGAAGTCAGAAGTGCGCCCGCCATAGGTGGCGGCAGAAGAGGCGTACAGGAACGGGATTTCACGCTCAAGACAATAGTGCAGCAGCTCTTTGGAGTACTGATAGTTGTTTTCCATCATGTACTTGCCGTCCCACTCGGTGGTGGAAGAGCAGGCGCCCTCATGGAACACCGCCTCAATCTCACCGAACTCTTCGCCGGACATGATCTGTACCTGGAAATCTTCTTTATCCATGTAATCAGCGATGTTCAGATCCACCAGGTTAACGAACTTGGTGCCGTCCTTGAGGTTATCCACCACCAGGATATCGGTATAGCCGATGTCGTTCAGAGCCTTAACAATGTTGCTGCCGATAAAACCCGCGCCGCCGGTAACGATAATCATAAGCCTGTCCTTCAGAATGTGAGCCGGGAAAAATCTCCGGCGTGAATAGTGTTAATCATACCATCACATTGGTTGACCTACAGCCATTGCCCATCTCAGCCGCGGCAAGTTTGCCCGTCTCGCGTGATTTATGCTGCAAAACACACAATCGATGCTTCGTCATCTCGTCTCAATCCATAGCTTTGGGTAATAATATGTGCCGAACTGGCTCATGTCTGGAGAATTGCAATGCGAGGGGATTTTTACCAACAGCTTTCCGCCGATTTAGATACCGCGCGCGCAGAAGGCTTGTTTAAGGAAGAACGGATCATCACCTCCGCCCAGCAGGCGGATATCCAGGTGGCAGACGGTAGCCACGTGATCAACTTCTGCGCCAACAACTATCTGGGGCTGGCGAACCACCCGGCGCTTATCGCGGCGGCGAAGGAGGGCATGGATACACACGGCTTCGGTATGGCTTCAGTGCGTTTTATCTGCGGCACCCAGGACAGCCACAAGCAGCTTGAAAACAAACTGGCGGCATTCCTCGGTATGGAAGACGCCATTCTTTACTCTTCCTGCTTCGACGCCAACGGCGGCCTGTTTGAGACGCTGCTCGGCGCTGAAGATGCGATTATCTCCGACGCGCTCAACCACGCTTCTATCATCGATGGCGTGCGTCTGTGTAAAGCAAAACGCTTCCGTTACGCCAATAACGATATGACGGAACTGGAGACGCGCCTGAAAGAAGCGCGTGAAGCCGGGGCGCGCCATATTCTTATCGCGACCGACGGCGTGTTCTCGATGGACGGCGTGATAGCCAACCTGAAAGGCGTGTGCGATCTGGCGGATAAATATGACGCGCTGGTCATGGTGGACGACTCCCACGCGGTGGGCTTTGTGGGTGAAAACGGGCGTGGCACGCATGAATACTGCGATGTCATGGGCCGCGTCGACATTATCACCGGGACACTCGGTAAAGCGCTCGGCGGCGCGTCCGGCGGTTATACCGCGGCGCGCAAAGAAGTCGTGGAATGGCTGCGTCAGCGCTCGCGTCCGTACCTGTTCTCCAACTCGCTGGCGCCCGCCATTGTCTCTGCGTCCATCAAAGTGCTGGAGATGCTGGAATCCGGCGCGGAACTGCGCGAGCGCCTGTGGTCCAACGCGCGCCTGTTCCGCGAGAAAATGACGGCGGCGGGCTTTACGCTGGCAGGCGCCGATCACGCCATTATCCCGGTCATGCTGGGTGAAGCGGTGGTGGCGCAGAACTTTGCGCGCGAACTGCAAAAAGAGGGCATTTACGTCACCGGTTTCTTCTACCCGGTGGTGCCAAAAGGCCAGGCGCGTATTCGCACCCAGATGTCGGCGGCGCATACCCCTGAACAAATTGAACGTGCAGTCGATGCATTTACCCGCATCGGTAAACAGTTAGGCGTGATTGCCTGAGGGCGTGGAATGAAAGCATTATCAAAACTGAAACCGGCAGAAGGCATCTGGATGACCGACGTGCCGGAACCGGAAGTCGGCCATAACGATCTGCTGATTAAAATTCGTAAAACCGCGATTTGCGGTACTGACGTGCATATCTATAACTGGGACGACTGGTCGCAAAAAACTATCCCTGTGCCGATGGTAGTCGGACATGAGTATGTCGGCGAAGTGGTTGGCATCGGTCAGGAAGTTAAAGGGTTTAAAATTGGCGATCGCGTAAGTGGTGAAGGCCATATCACGTGCGGCCACTGCCGTAACTGTCGCGGCGGGCGCACGCACCTGTGTCGCAACACCGTGGGCGTCGGCGTCAACCGTCCGGGCTGTTTTGCGGAATATCTGGTGATCCCGGCGTTTAACGCCTTCAAAATCCCGGATAACATTTCAGACGATCTGGCCTCGATTTTTGACCCGTTCGGCAATGCGGTACATACGGCGCTGTCGTTTGATTTGGTTGGCGAAGATGTGCTGGTGTCCGGCGCAGGTCCGATTGGCATCATGGCGGCGGCAGTAGCAAAACACGTTGGCGCGCGTAACGTGGTTATCACGGACGTCAACGAGTTCCGTCTTGAGCTCGCGCGCAAAATGGGCGTCACCCGCGCGGTCAACGTTGCGACCGAAAGTCTGCAGGACGTGATGAACGAACTGGGCATGACTGAAGGTTTCGACGTGGGGCTGGAAATGTCTGGCGCGCCGCCGGCGTTTCGCACCATGCTCGATACCATGAACCACGGCGGTCGTATCGCGATGCTCGGTATTCCGCCGTCGGATATGTCTATCGACTGGAACAAAGTCATTTTTAAAGGGCTTTTCATCAAAGGCATTTATGGCCGTGAGATGTTTGAAACCTGGTACAAGATGGCGGCGCTTATCCAGTCTGGTCTCGACCTGTCGCCCATTATTACCCACCGCTTCACCATTGATGACTTCCAGAAAGGCTTTGACGCGATGCGTTCTGGCCAGTCCGGCAAAGTGATTCTGAGCTGGGATTAACAGCGGATAGCGGCGCCTGTTCACACGGGCGTCGCTACTTCTTCAGGTGGTTTGACTTTATAAAACCGACTTGCTAACGTCTGCCCAAATTTTAATTCCGCCTCTTTTTTACGCCCAGTATCGTGCCGATAATTGGCTCCCTTTTATTAAAGGGAGTGAAAGAATGTTTTGTCTGGTGATAAGGGTGTCGTCAGGAAAGATTTAAAACACTGTCTGGGTTGTCATGTCTATTTTGCTGGAACAAAAGTCTACGAAATACGGCTTTCGTATTTCGAGCACTTTACCGTTGGTTATTTCACTGTTAATCATTATTTACGCTAATCTTTTGAATGATAAATATAGTACGGTAATAAATCGGGTAATTATTTTTTCTTTATTCCTCTTTGTGATCAAACTCATTGCAAACAAAGGGTTCAGGAACCTGCTGGCAGTGCTTTTTTTAGTGCCAGTCGCAGCGGATGTTACTTTACAGCTTTACGCATGGAACAATTTTAATTCAGCATTCAGTTATGGATTTGCCTTAAGTGTCCTGAATACCACGCCGGATGAAGCAAGGTCGATGCTGGGCCTTTACTGGCGCGATGGCCTTTTATTTTTGGCGCTTTCCGTCTTGTTTGTTTTTACAGTAAATACCGGCGCATGGCCGATACCGCCGCGATTCAGGCGCTGGCCTCTTATCCTGCTCGTACTCACGCTGGTGGGGTTATTTACCCAGGCCTGGCTGCATCAGATACGTAAAAGTAATGTAGAAAGCCTGACACAGCGTTTTATGCAATCAACACCGGTCAGTACCGCTAAAGTATTTATGCAGGCTGCGCAGGATAACGCGGTTATCGCAAGCGTTGGCAATACGATCCCTGATTATAAAATCGCCGTGGCAGATACGGGAATTGATAACTATGTGTTGATTGTGGGCGAATCGGCACGGGCGAAAAATATGGGCATTTACGGTTATAGCCGCGATACCACGCCAGCGCTGAATGCCCGTAAAAATGAACTACTGCTGTTTCGCAATGCGGTAGCGCCTGCACCGGTTACCATCATGGCGGTGCCGATGGCCCTGACAGCAGATACGGTCACCGCACGTGACCCCCGTAAATATGGCGATAACGTGATTAATATCGCGAACAAGGCGGGTTATGACACCGCCTGGTTCAGTCACCAGGGGAAAGGGGGCGCACATAACAATATCATTACCGCTATCGCGCTTAACGCGCACCAGAGCGTGTGGGTGCCGGATGGCTATGACGATGCGCTGCTACCATTACTGCATGAGGCTTTAAAAAAGCCCGGCAAGAAGCTTATCGTCTTACATCTTTATGGTAGCCACGAGCCAGCCTGTGGGCGCTTTCCGGCAGATCAAGCGCTGCTTCGTAGCGGTAACAGCGCTGACGATTGCTATGATAATTCCGTGCGCTTTACCGATACGGTAATGAATCAGATCTTTCACGCGCTCGACGGCAGCCGCTCTTCCATGCTTTATTTTTCCGATCATGCGCTGGTGCGCGACTCCTCACGTGCCGTGGTTTATTCACACGGTGGTGCAAAACCCCCACGAGAGGCGCTCCAGATACCGATGTTCATCTGGTATGCGCAACAAGTTGCGGCTAAGGATAAGTTAACAGGCAATTACGATCGGCTCTGGTCAACGGATGATGTGAATACGCTGGCTGAATTGTGGTTAGGTATTCACCGTGATGGTGAGGCGGTCAGGTCGGTATCCTCCTGGCTGGGGCAGTACGATAAGCCTGTCTCCATTATGGATACGACGGGGACCGTGTATGAATGGCACACTATTCAGTAGAGCGGTAACGGTGAGGAGCATTCCCACCTGAAGGCTCTTCACGTAAAAATAATGAGAAAGGCGATTGGTATTACATCTTATACAATCGCTTTTTTTATTATTTTGGGTAATTCATCAATACCTGCGCCACGACCATCTTATCGCTTTCATTAGCCCTGTTGTTGCTTAGTTACTAAGCAATTTTGCCGTTGCATTGTAGGCACCGTCATTCCCCGTCGCCTTCCACGAACCCCGCCGCCGCTTCAGGTTGTTACCCTCTTTGCCTGAATCCGTACATGGAGGTCTATAGACTTTCGCCACATTTGCGCACTTTTTCTTCAGCGTTTTTGTTAGCCTTGACTATATTGCTTGTTTAGGCTTGGTTTAATGTTGTGACTCATTATGCTTAAACTTACCGTTTGCGTTCTGACCTGCAACTCCGCGCGTCTGCTGCGCGAAGTTTTACCGCCATTAATTATTATCGCTGATGAAATGATCGTGCTGGATTCGGGCAGCCACGACGAGACGCTGGCAATTTGTCAGGAATATGGCATTACGCCGCATTTCCGCCCGTATTCCATGCACGGGCAGCAGATGAACCATGCAATAAGCCTCGCGTCGAATGACTGGGTGCTGTGTATGGACAGTGATGAAATTCTCGATTCCGAAACCGTAGATTTTATTCTGACGCTTAAGGCGGGCGAAACGCCGAATCCTAATCAGGCCTGGCGCATTTCTCGCTACTGGCATGTGCTCGGCGAGCCGGTACGCACCATTTATCCTGTTTCGTCACCTGATTTTCCTGTCCGGCTTTTTAACCGCCGCGCCGCACGATTTAACGATCGACCTGTGGATGACAAAGTGGAAGGTGAACTGACAACGGTGAAAATTCCCGGTTATGTTCGCCATGATACGTTTTTCTCGCTGCATGAGGTTTTCAGCAAGTTAAACAGTTACACCACAAGGCTCGTGAAATATAAAACTGTGCGACCTTCGCTGCTACGAGGCGTCATCAGCGCGATCGGTGCATTTTTCAAATGGTATCTGTTTAGCGGTGCCTGGCGGAAGGGACGGGTAGGTCTGGTGACGGGGCTTTATGCCACGTTTTACAGCTTCCTCAAATATTTTAAAGCCTGGTATGCGCACGGTGAGAAAAAAACGTTGCCGTTAAAAAAACATCGAACGCAACGCTCTCACGCTAAATAAAAAAACCAGCCTGGCGGCTGGTTTTTTCATTATGAACGTTTACTCCATCCCTGCCATTGATGGCGGAAATAGCTGACGACCGGGCTCGCGCTGACACTTTCGCTGATAACGGCAAAGAAGCGGTCGGCATAGACCGGCTCCGGCTGCTGCTTCGGTTTACACAGCTTCACGCCACGGAACGGATTGCGCGGCGCAGCAGGTTTTATCTGAGACGGCGCGTTATTCGGGGTAGAAGTATCGGTCTGCGGTTCGTTCAGAAGGTCGCTGGCGCGCACCAGCGTGATATCCGGCGGCAGATTATAGAGCGCCTGCTTAAGCACGCGTACAGTTGTCGGATGCGGGTGACCAATCGCGATTGCTGAGCCGTTGCGGCGCGCCAGTGCGACCGCACGGTTGAACTGAACGCGAATATCCGCCTCGTTCTGCGTGTCGTCCAGGAAAACCTTACGCTTAATCACTTTCACACCGGTACCGGCCGCTGCGCGCATCGCCTGGCTATTGCCGATAGTCATGCTGTCGAGAAAATAGAGATTGTAATGCGCGAGCGCGGCCATAACTTTTTGCATGCCGGGAAGGCTTGATGTCATGGCGCTGCCCATATGGTTATTCATACCAATAGCGTATGGAACGTTGTTAACGGCTTCGCGAATAATACGTGCGATTTCCTCGCTGCTCATGTCCGGGCGCAGCGTATCTTTCTCAAGCGGCTGTTTACTGAGCGGGGCCATGGGCAAATGAATAAGCACTTCATGCCCCAGGTTATGGGCTTTCGTCGCCATTTCATGAGCATGTGGCGCGTTAGGCAGAACGGCGACAGACACTTCAGCAGGCATTGCCAGCACCTGGTTTTCCGTCTGGGGGCGGTAGCCGAAATCATCAATGACGATAGCAAGTTTGCCGGCGAAGGCGGGAGCGGCGAGTGCCAGCGAACCGGCGAGAGCAAAAACAAGACGACGCAAACAAAGCAAAACTTATCTTCCCAACCACGGTTGTGGATTGACCGCCTGACCCTGGCGGCGAATTTCAAAATACAGTGAAGGTCGGCCTTGTCCGCCGCTATTACCTACCAGCGCAATGGCCTGACCGGCACGGACCTGCGCACCGACATTCACCAGCGCACTCTGGTTGTAACCGTAAAGGCTCATATCACCCTTACCATGTTCAACCACAACCACCAGGCCGTAACCCTGCAGCCAGTCGGCAAGGATTACACGCCCATCGGCAATGGCTTTCACTTCAGTGCCTTCGCTGGCACCGATAACGATGCCCTTCCAACGTAGTTCACCTTGTAGCTGTTCGCCATAACGATGCAGCAGCGGGCCACGAACTGGCCAGAACGCCTGACCGTTTGGCGACCCCAGACCGCCGGTGCGCGCCATTAGTGAGCGCTCACTTTCTGAAGGTTTATAAGTTGTGCCTTTGCGCGAGGCCTCTTTCTGGCGGGAACGTACTTGCTCGGCTTCACGCGCCTCGCGTTCGGCGCGGGCTTTTGCGGCGGCTTCCGCGCGGGCGATGCGATCGCGCAGGCGTGATTCATTAGCGCGCAGTTCACTTAACTGTTGCTGACCCTCCTGGATGGAGGACTCAAGCGAGCCGAGGGTCTTTTTCCGTTCGTTGCGGGCCTGTTCCAGTTTGACCTGCTGCGCCTGCTGCTCATAAAGCAGGGTTTGCTGCTGGGTCTGCTTCTCTTCAAGCTCAGCTTTTTGGGTAGCGACTTCTTCGCGCGTTTGCTTGAGTTGAGCAATAGTTTCCTGACGCGCTTCGTTGAGGTAACCGAAATAAGCCTGTAAGCGCTGACCGCGCTGGCTCTCTTCGCCACTCAGAATCAACTGTAGCCCGCTGTGCTGTCCCTGACGAAAAGCGGCATCCAGTTGGGCTGCCAGATTACGTTCCTGGGCGGCTTTCTGTTTCTCAAGCTTCGCGATGGAGTCGTTCATCTGGGCTATCTGGCGATTGAGATCCGCAAGCGTATTCTGGGTTTCGCGCAGCTTGCGGCTGGCGGCGGCGATCGCCTGTTCCTGCGTTTTTAACTGGGCGAGCAATTTTGCGCGCTGCTGCTGTTGCTGGCGCACAGCGCGCTCTTTAGCGGCAATATCATCCTGAATGGATTTGAGCTGGTCGCGGTCATCCGCGTGGGCGGAAAGCGGGCATAACAATACGCCAGCGCTGAGCGCGCTGGCGTAGAGCAGGGGCTTGAGTGAGAACCGAAACGGCCTGTTGCCCCATGTTATTGAAAAAATCGCCTTTCCCCTCATGGGGAGGGATTATTCCACGATGAACAGCGGCTTGCCAGTCATCTCTTGCGGGATTTCCATCCCCATCAGCGTCAGCAGGGTTGGGGCGATGTCAGAGAGCTTACCGCCATTCACTGCTTTAACCTTTTTATCGCCGACGTAAATCAGCGGTACGGGCAGGTTAGTGTGCGCGGTATGCGCCTGACCGGTCGCCGGATCGCGCATTTGCTCGGCGTTGCCATGGTCTGCGGTAATGAGCATCTGGCCGCCTGCGGCTTCCACCGCACGGGTTACCTGCGCGAGGCAGTGATCCAGCGCTTCCACGGCCGCAACAGCCGCGTCAAAGACGCCGGTATGGCCGACCATATCGCCATTCGGGTAGTTACAGATAATGGCGTCATATTTACCACTGTTGATAGCGCCGACGAGTTTCTCGGTCAGCTCGGCGGAACTCATTTCCGGCTGGAGATCATAGGTCGCGACTTTCGGTGAGTTAATCAGAATGCGGTCTTCACCGGGGAACGGCTCTTCCACGCCACCGTTAAAGAAGAAAGTCACATGCGCGTATTTTTCGGTTTCGGAGATGCGCAACTGGGTTTTGTCATGTTTCGCCATCCATTCACCAAACGTATTCACCAGCGAGGCTGGCGGATACGCGCAGGCCGTACGGATATCAGCAGCATATTCAGTGAGCATCACGAAATCGGCGAAGTTCACGATTTTTTTACGGTTAAAACCGTCAAAATCACGGTTTACGAAAGCGCGCGTAATTTGACGAGCGCGGTCAGCGCGGAAGTTCATGAAAATTAGCGCGTCGCCATCTTCCATGGCCGCTGGCGCTTCACCATCAGCACGAATAACGGTGGCTTTAACAAACTCGTCATTCTCATTGCGCGCATAGGCGGCTTCAAGACCTGCTACTGCGCTCGCGGCCTCATATTCGCCTTTCGCCAGCGTTAATAAATCGTAGGCCTGCTCGACACGATCCCAGCGATTATCGCGGTCCATGGCGAAATAACGCCCAATAATGGATGCCACCCGACCTTTGCCCAGTTCGGCGAATTTTGCGGCGAATTTTTCTAACGACGCTTTGGCGCTACGCGGCGGTGTATCGCGACCGTCCAGGAAAGCATGCAGGTAAATTTTCTCCGCGCCGCGGGCGGCTGCCAGCTCGACCATAGCGAGAATGTGATCTTCATGGCTGTGTACGCCGCCCGGCGACACCAGACCCATGATATGTACCGCTTTCCCGCCAGCCACGGCTTTATCTACCGCAGCGCTCAGTACAGGGTTTGCGAAGAAAGTGCGTTCTTTGATTTCTACATCCAGACGGGTGAGATCCTGATACACGATACGACCTGCGCCCAGGTTTACGTGGCCCACTTCGGAATTGCCCATCTGGCGGTCGGGCAGGCCGACTTCCAGTCCGGAAGCATCAATCAATGTGTGGGGCCGTTGGGCCCACAGGTTATCCATCACAGGCGTTTTGGCGGCGAAAATAGCGTTATCCTGGCGGTCTTCACGATAGCCGTAGCCATCCAGAATCACTAATACCACAGGTTTTTTAGTAAGCGACATTGCAGAACCTCATGCGTCAAAGACAGAAAATTGGCGTAACTTTACTACACCGCTTGAGCGCAAATAGCCGCAGAAGATCAAAGAACAGGCCGGGTGGTGTAAGCGCAACGGCGCATTTCATCCTTTTTTTCGTAACGTGCCGCAGAAAATGCACAACCTTCCTTGTACTGGCTGTAATTGACACAACGCGCAGGTATACTCCTCACCTGGTTTTTTTACTGAGTCGGGAGTTTGACCCCCCCATGCAAGAAATTATGCAATTCGTTGGCCGCCACCCCATACTTAGTATCGCGTGGATTGCGTTACTCGCGGCGGTGATTTACACCACTTTCAAGGGCCTGACCTCCAAAGTGAAGGTCATTACCCGTGGTGAAGCAACGCGTCTTATCAACAAAGAAGATGCCGTAGTTGTGGATATTCGCCAGCGTGACGACTTCCGTAAAGGGCATATCGCCAGCGCTATCAACGTGCTGCCTGCTGACATTAAAGCCAACAACGTCGGCGAGCTGGACAAGCATAAGGCGAAGCCAGTTATTGTTGTTGACGGCAATGGCCTGTCCGCGCAGGAATCAGCAACGCTGCTGGATAAAGCCGGTTTTGAGCAGGTGTATGTGCTTAAAGAAGGCGTCGCCGGCTGGAGTGGTGAGAACCTGCCGCTGGTACGTGGTAAATAATTTTCATAAAGAGGTAACGACATGGCTAATATCGAAATGTATACCAAAGCAACCTGCCCGTATTGCCATCGTGCGAAGGCCCTGCTGAACAGCAAAGGCGCCGCTTTCCTCGAACTGCCCATTGATGGCGATGCCGCCAAACGGGAAGAGATGATTCAGCGTAGTGGCCGCACCACGGTGCCGCAGATCTTTATTGACGGTCAGCACATTGGCGGCTGCGACGACCTGCATGCACTGGATGCGCGCGGCGGACTCGATCCTCTGCTGCGCTAGTGCGCTTAGCCGTGAAGGCATTTTTAAGGACATTTAATAAAAAGGGTTTTCGCTCATGTCAGAACAAAACAACACTGAAATGAATTTTCAGCTTCTGCGCATTTACACCAAAGATATTTCTTTCGAAGCACCGAATGCGCCGCATGTGTTTCAGAAAGATTGGCAGCCAGAAGTGAAGCTGGACCTGGATACGGCTTCCAGCCAGCTTGCTGACGATGTCTATGAAGTGGTATTGCGCGTGACGGTTACTGCGTCGCTGGGCGAAGAGACCGCTTTCCTTTGCGAAGTGCAGCAGGCAGGCATTTTCAATATTTCCGGTATTGAAGGCACCCAGATGGCGCACTGCCTCGGCGCTTACTGCCCGAACAGCCTGTTCCCGTATGCTCGCGAATGCATTACCAACCTGGTTTCCCGCGGCACTTTCCCGCAGTTGAACCTTGCGCCGGTTAACTTTGACGCGCTGTTCATGAACTATCTGCAACAGCAGACCGCTGAAGGTGCGCCAAACCATCAGGATGCCTGATGAACACCATTAATGCGTCAATGACAGTCATCGGTGCCGGCTCTTACGGCACCGCTCTTGCCATCACTCTGGCGAGAAACGGCCATCACGTCGTACTGTGGGGGCATGATCCCGCGCATATCGCGACGTTGCAGGCCGACCGCTGCAATGCGGCTTTTCTACCCGATGTTCCTTTCCCTGAAACGCTTCATCTTGAAAGTGATTTAGCTGCTGCGCTTGCCGCCAGCCGCAACATTTTGGTTGTGGTGCCAAGCCATGTGTTTGGTCAGGTATTGCGTCAGATTAAGCCGCTGATGCGCGCTGATGCGCGCGTTGTCTGGGCGACCAAAGGCCTGGAGGCAGAAACCGGCAGATTACTGCAGGATGTGGCGCGTGAAGCGTTAGGCGACGAAATACCGCTTGCGGTTATCTCTGGCCCGACGTTCGCCAAAGAACTGGCCGCCGGTTTGCCGACGGCGATTTCGCTTGCGGCAACGGACGAGGCGTTTGCCAACGATCTCCAGCAACTGTTGCACTGTGGCAAAAGTTTTCGCGTCTACAGCAACCCCGATTTTATCGGCGTCCAGCTCGGTGGTGCCGTGAAAAACGTCATTGCCATCGGTGCGGGGATGTCTGACGGCATCGGTTTCGGCGCGAATGCCCGTACTGCGCTCATTACGCGCGGCCTTGCAGAAATGTCTCGTCTTGGTGCGGCGCTTGGCGCAGATCCAACGACCTTCATGGGGATGGCGGGTCTTGGCGATCTGGTACTGACCTGTACCGATAACCAGTCGCGTAATCGCCGTTTTGGCATGATGCTTGGTCAGGACATGGACGTGCAGAGCGCGCAGGAGAAAATCGGTCAGGTGGTGGAAGGCTATCGCAACACCAAAGAGGTGCGCGAGCTGGCAGCACGTGTTGGCGTAGAAATGCCAATAACCGAGGAAATTTATCAGGTACTCTATTGCGGAAAAAATGCTCGCGAGGCAGCATTAACGCTGCTGGGTCGTACCCGCAAGGATGAGCGAAGCAGCCAGTAAGGAAGCGCGACCATAATGAGTAATGCGTGCCGACAAACCGTTTTGTCGGCCGCTATTTGTTAGTCTGGAGAAAGCAATGCCGTGTGAAGAACTGGATCTGGTGTGGAAGAATATTAAAGCCGAAGCCCGTCAGCTCGCTGATTGTGAGCCGATGCTGGCCAGTTTTTACCATGCGACATTGCTTAAGCACGAGAACCTGGGCAGCGCATTGAGCTATATGCTGGCCAACAAACTGGCATCTCCTATCATGCCTGCTATCGCCATTCGTGAAGTCGTCGAAGAGGCGTATAAAGCCGACCCGGAAATGATCGCTTCTGCCGCCTGCGACATTCAGGCTGTGCGCACGCGCGACCCGGCGGTGGATAAATACTCGACGCCACTGCTTTACCTTAAAGGCTTTCATGCGCTACAGGCCCACCGTATCGGGCACTGGCTATGGCAGCAGGGACGCCAGGCGCTGGCAATTTTTCTGCAAAATCAGGTATCTGTTTCTTTTCAGGTTGATATTCATCCGGCGGCAACCATTGGGCGCGGGATCATGCTCGATCATGCGACCGGCATTGTGATCGGTGAAACGGCGGTGGTGGAAGACGACGTCTCGATTCTGCAATCGGTCACGCTTGGCGGTACCGGTAAAACCAGCGGCGATCGCCACCCGAAAATCCGTGAGGGCGTATTGATTGGCGCGGGTGCGAAAATCCTCGGCAATATTGAAGTCGGGCGCGGTGCGAAAATCGGCGCAGGCTCCGTGGTGCTTCAACCTGTACCGCCTCATACGACAGCGGCAGGTGTACCGGCGCGTATCGTCGGCAAGCCGGAGAGTGATAAACCCTCAATGGATATGGATCAGCATTTCAACGGCATTAACCACGGGTTTGAATACGGCGATGGTATCTGAGCCTGACCGCTTCGCATTAAAAAGCCGCGCAGTGCGCGGCTTTGTTGTTTTTGACGCTTGCCGCTTAACTGCGCAGCACGGCACCAGGGTAGCCAAGCTGTCGCCAGGCTTCATACACCACGACGGAGACCGCGTTGGACAGATTCATGCTGCGGCTGTCCGGCATCATGGGGATGCGGATTTTCTGCTCTGGTGGCAGCGCATCCAGAATGGATGCCGGCAGCCCGCGTGTTTCGGGGCCGAACATTAAATAATCGCCATCCTGATAGCTGACTGCGCTGTGCGCGGGGGTCCCCTTCGTTGTTAGCGCGAATAAGCGCTGCGGGCTCACCGCCTCCAGGAACGCAGCATAGTCGTGGTAGCGCATCACGGCGGTGAATTCGTGGTAATCCAGCCCGGCGCGGCGCAGGCGCTTATCATCCCAGGTAAAACCCATCGGCTCAATAATATGCAACCGAAAGCCGGTATTGGCGCACAGGCGAATGATATTACCGGTGTTGGGCGGGATTTCAGGTTCAAACAGGACGATATTCAGCATACGGCTCCCCTTTTGCAGAGGCGCGCAGAATAGCAGAATTGCCAGGGGGTAAAAACTGCATGTGTCAGGCGAGGGTAAGAAAAATGACGTCCTCCCACGCGGGGAGGACTGATTCAGGAGCGATGATAAAGCGGCAGCCAGATAGTCAGACGCAGGCCGCCAAGCGGGCTATCGTCAGCCTTTACCCAGCCGCGATGCTGTTGTACGGCGGTTTCTACGATAGCGAGACCAAGCCCGGTCCCGCCGGATTCGCGGTCGCGCGCCTCGTCAGTGCGATAGAACGGCCGGAAGATCTGCTCACGGTCGGTCTGGCTGACGCCTGGACCGTCATCATCGACATTAATCGTGATCCCTTCTTTATCCACCGCGAAACTTACGGAAATTTTGCTGTGAGAGTAGCGCAGCGCGTTACGCACTATATTCTCAAGCGCGCTTTCCAGCGCATTCGGGTTGCCGTAAAGCAGCCACGGGCCCGGCGGATAAGCCACTTCAAAAGATTTACCCATCTGTTCGGCTTCGAACGCGGCGTTATCAAGCACCTCGCCCCAGAGCTGATTCGCCTTCATGGTTTCGCTCACCAGCGCGTTTTTCTGCTGATTGCGTGACATCACCAGAAGGTCGTTAATCATGCTGTCGAGACGGTGAGCTTCGGTTTCGATGCGCTCCAGCTCTTTGCTTTCACCGCTGCGGCGACGTAACAGGGCGGTGCCGAGCTGCAGACGTGTCAGCGGCGTGCGCAGTTCATGAGAGATGTCAGACAACAGCCGTTGCTGCGTCGTCATCATGCGCTCCAGCGCCGTTACCATCTGGTTAAAACTCGCGCCTGCGGCGATAAATTCCTGCGGTCCGGCTTCCAGTTCCGGGTGCTGGCGCAGGTTGCCCTGTGCCACTTCATCGGCGGCGTTTTTCAGCTTACGCGCTGGTCGCGCCAGGCTCCATGCGAGCCACAGCAGCAGCGGCGAACTCACCAGCATCGTCACGATCAGCAGTAATAAGGGGCGGTCAAAAAGAAGGTTAATAAAATCTGACTGTGAATTGCTTGCCGGGCGGATCAGGTAAAGCTGGTAATTATCTTCACCGTCACGCACGGAAAACGGCCCCACCAGCTCCACGCGACCATATTTTTTCTTTTGCGGATGATCAGAGTTATCGGACTGGCCGATAAAATTGCGGATGATCTGCATCTCGTTGCGTTCCGCGCCGATGACGCGACCTTCGCTCGTGACAATCACCAGCCGCTGTCCAGGTGGTGCCCATTTATCAATGGCGCGAAACAGCCGTCGCCACCACATCAAATCATTGGGCGGGTCGCTTGCCAGCTCAGCCTCGACATGCTGTTCGATCATAATGCCCTGACGCTGCTCGCTCTCCAGGAGTTCCGTCATTTGACGGCTGTCGAGCTTGGGCAGCATCAGTACCAGCATTAACACCAGCGCCAGCGTGAGCCAGAAAATGGCGAAGATGCGGGCGGTAAGGCTGCCTATCATGAAGCGGAAACCATCAGATAGCCGCGTCCGCGTAGGGTTTTAAACCACGGATGACCGTCTTTGCGCTCCGGTAATTTACGACGCAGGTTGGAAATATGCATATCGATCGCGCGATCGAACGGCGTGAGTCGTTTGCCGAGAACTTCCTGGCTTAAGTGCTCGCGCGACACCACCTGACCCAGATGTTGCGCCAGCAAATAAAGCAGGGTGAATTCGGTGCCGGTTAGCTCCAGGGTCTGACCGTCAAAGCTTGCTTCCTGGCGGCCGGGATTGAGGCTCAGTGCGTCCACTTCAAGCGTAGGAGAGCCGCTGTCGCTGTTCTGCTGCTGTTCGCTCCAGTGCGAGCGACGAAGAATCGCGCGAATACGGGCGACCAGTTCGCGGTCGTTAAAGGGTTTCGGCAGATAATCGTCCGCGCCCAGCTCAAGGCCGAGTACGCGATCCAGTTCGCTGCCGCGCGCGGTCAACATAATAACGGGTGTCTGGTGTGTCTGGCGAAGCTCTTTCAAAGTATCGATGCCGTTCTTCTTTGGCATCATCACGTCGAGCAAAAGCAGGTCGATGCTGTCGTCCAGGAGGTCAAGCGCCTGTTCGCCATCATGGGCAACGAGGACATTAAACCCTTCCATGTCGAGCAATTCCTTTAACAGGGAAGTCAGCTCGCGGTCATCATCAACTAACAGGATTTTATTCATTTTCAGTACCTCCGAGGCAGAAATTACGTCATCAAGGCGCGCTAATCCATGACTTTACGTTGTTTTACACCCCCTGACGCATGTTTGCAGCCCGAATCGTAGACTGGATTTCGTTGAACCGCAGCACATAAGTTTCCAGGAGTCAGTGATGCGCAAAGTTACCGCCGCCGTCATGGCCTCAACGCTGGCTGTCGGTGCGTTAACCAGCCAGGCGGCACAGGTCCCCACGGACGAAAGCTGGCATCCGGCGGAAATGCTGACGCAACGCAGCGGTGTGCAAAGCCATATGTTTGACGGCATCAACTTAACAGAGCATCAGCGCCAGCAAATGCGCGATTTGATGCAGCGAGCGCGGCATGAGCAGCCTCCTGTTAATGTTAGTGAAATGGAGACCATGCACAGGCTGGTCACCGCAGAAAATTTTGACGAAAACGCAGTGCGCGCTCAGGCAGAAAAAATGGCCCAGGAGCAAGTGGCCCGCCAGGTTGAAATGGCGAAAGTGCGAAATCAAATGTATCGCCTGTTAACGCCCGAGCAGCAAGCGGTTTTAAACGAGAAACATCAGCAACGCATGGAACAATTTCGTGAGGTTGCGCAAATGCAGCGCCAGTCTGCGCTGCCGCTCTTTAGTAGCAGTACCCGTAGTAACCAGTAACAACCCTGTTTTCCTTGCCATAGACACCATCCCTGTCTTCCCCCTCATGATGAGGGGGTTTTTTTTGGCTTTTTCACCGCGCCACGGCTTTTCAGGCCTGCATACGCCATGCGAATTTCATCAAAATCCTGCTGACGGTTGGTTATACTGGCAACATGTCTTTGCAGGAGTCGTTATGAATCATGACTATGCCCGTCTGGTGAACCGGGCGGCCCTCGCCGCGACGCTGGTTGCGACACTTTTGCTGATCATTAAGATATTCGCCTGGTGGTATACCGGGTCAGTCAGCATTCTTGCCGCCCTCGTCGACTCGCTGGTGGATATCGCCGCGTCCCTCACCAATTTATTGGTAGTACGTTATTCGCTTCAACCTGCCGATAAAGAACATACCTTTGGTCACGGGAAGGCCGAGTCGCTGGCGGCACTCGCGCAAAGCATGTTTATTTCCGGCTCAGCGCTGTTTCTTTTTCTTACCGGCATTCAGCATCTGGTTGAGCCAGAGCCGATGCGCGCGCCGCTGGTCGGGATTATCGTGACGATGGCGGCGCTGGTAACCACATTGATGCTGGTCACGTTTCAGCGCTGGGTGGTGCGTAAAACCCGCAGCCAGGCCGTGCGGGCAGATATGCTTCATTATCAGTCTGATGTTATGATGAACAGCGCTATTCTGGTGGCGCTGGCCCTCGCCTGGTATGGCCTGCATCGCGCCGACGCGCTATTCGCGCTCGGGATTGGCGTCTGGATTTTATACAGTGCGTTACGGATGGGCTATGAAGCGGTACAGGCGTTGCTTGACCGGGCCCTGCCCGATGAAGAGCGTCAGGCGATAGTCGATATTCTTGCCGCCTGGCCGGGCGTTCGGGGCGCGCACGACCTTCGCACGCGGCAGTCAGGGCCGACCCGCTTTATCCAGCTTCATCTCGAAATGGAAGACAATTTACCGCTCGTTCAGGCGCATATTATCGCTGAACAGGTGGAGCAGGCGATCTTGTCCCGCTTCCCGGGGTCGGACGTCATCATTCATCAGGATCCATGCTCAGTCGTCCCGCAGTTTCAGCAGGGGCAATTTGAGCGTTAGGCATTCGTTGTTAAGGCATGATCCGGGCAGGCATTTTTTGTACATATCACCCCCATGCGGGCTGACCTGAATCAATTCAGCAGGAAGCTGTTGATATACTATTTGCAGCAATAGTCGATCACCTGACGCAGTGGCGCAGGCGGTTTCCGGCGAAAGTATTCCTTTTGCATTCTACGTTCAGAGGTAGTCATGATTAAGAAAATCGGTGTGTTGACGAGTGGCGGTGATGCGCCTGGCATGAACGCCGCCATCCGTGGCGTGGTCCGCGCGGCGTTGACGGAAGGTCTGGAAGTGTTCGGTGTTTACGACGGCTATCTTGGCCTGTACGAAGACCGCATGATCCAGCTCGACCGTTACAGCGTTTCCGACATGATCAACCGTGGCGGCACCTTCCTCGGTTCCGCGCGCTTCCCGGAATTCCGTGAAGAACATGTCCGCGCCGTGGCTATCGAGAACATGAAAAAACGCGGCCTCGACGCGCTGGTGGTCATCGGCGGCGACGGCTCTTACATGGGTGCCAAACGCCTGACCGAAATGGGCTTCCCATGCATCGGTCTGCCGGGCACTATCGATAACGACGTGGCGGGCACCGATTACACGATCGGTTACTTTACTGCGCTGCATACCGTGGTCGAGGCAATTGACCGTCTGCGCGATACCTCCTCCTCACACCAGCGTATTTCTATCGTTGAAGTCATGGGCCGTTACTGCGGCGATCTGACGCTGGCTGCAGCCATTGCGGGCGGTTGCGAATTTATCGTTCTGCCGGAAGTTGAATTCAACCGCGAAGATCTGGTGTCGGAAATCAAAGCTGGCATCGCGAAAGGTAAAAAACACGCTATCGTTGCGATCACCGAACACATCTGCGACATCGACGAGCTGGCGAAATACATCGAAACCGAAACCAAGCGCGAAACCCGCGCGACTGTGCTCGGTCACATCCAGCGCGGCGGTTCGCCGGTGCCTTATGACCGTATTCTCGCCTCCCGTATGGGCGCTTACGCTATTGAACTGCTGCTGCAGGGCTACGGCGGTCGTTGTGTCGGCATTCAGAATGAAAAAATGGTGCATCACGACATCATTGACGCTATTGAAAACCTGAAGCGTCCGTTCAAAGGCGACTGGCTGGACTGCGCGAAAAAGCTCTACTAAGCCTCTCCTTCTGCGCCCGGTCTGCAAACGCGACCGGGCGTTTCTTTGGTTCTCTATATTCCCCACAGTTATAGCCAATTTTTTTTTATTCTTTAATCCCTGCCACGCTTTCTGGCACGCTGCTTTTATCAGAATTCATATCAGACCTTTTTGAGAGAGCATGCGATGAAAAAGTGGGGCGTGGGCATTACGTTACTGTTAGCTTCAGCAAGTGTACTGGCAAAGGACGTTCAGCTACTGAACGTGTCTTACGATCCAACACGCGAATTCTATGAGCAATACAACAAAGCTTTTAGCGCCCACTGGAAAAAAGAAACCGGCGACAATGTCGTTATTCGTCAGTCTCATGGTGGCTCTGGTAAACAGGCGACTTCCGTCATTAATGGCATTAAAGCGGATGTCGTAACGCTGGCGCTGGCCTACGATGTTGACGCGATAGCCGAGCGTGGCCGCATCGACAAAAACTGGATCAAACGCCTGCCGGACAACTCTGCACCTTATACTTCCACCATCGTGTTCCTGGTTCGCAAGGGCAACCCAAAGCAAATTAAAGACTGGAATGACCTGGTAAAACCGGGCGTGTCGGTTATTACTCCGAACCCGAAAAGCTCCGGCGGCGCGCGCTGGAACTATCTGGCGGCGTGGGGTTACGCGCTGCATCACAACAATGGCGATCAGGAGAAAGCGCAGGAATTCGTCAAGGCGCTCTATAAAAACGTGGAAGTGCTCGATTCCGGCGCACGCGGCGCGACCAACACCTTTGTTGAACGCGGTATCGGCGATGTGCTGATCGCCTGGGAAAACGAAGCGCTGCTGGCAGCTAACGAGCTTGGCAAAGACAAATTCGAAATCGTGACGCCGAGCGAATCCATTCTCGCGGAGCCAACGGTGTCTGTTGTCGATAAAGTCGCGCAGGAGAAAGGCACGCAGGCTGTCGCTGACGCCTACCTGAAGTATCTCTACTCGCCGGAAGGCCAGGAGATTGCGGCGAAAAACTTCTATCGCCCGCGCGATGCGCAGGTTGCGGCGAAATACCAGACGACCTTCCCGACACTGAAACTCTTCACCATTGACGACGAGTTCGGTGGCTGGACCAAAGCGCAGCAGACGCACTTTGCCAACGGCGGCACGTTTGATCAGATAAGCCAGCGTTAAATACCCTGGCCACAAGGATGTGGCCCACCTTTACCACGCAATATCTCCCCGTGACGGCCTGTTTTACGCTACGCTTTGCGTTCATACGATAAAAAGGGCGAAGCATGAAGCGAACGCTGTTCGTCATCGTTGCGCTTATCGCAGTGCTGGCGCTGGCTGCGCTGGTGGCGTGGCGTTATTTCACACCCGACGACCCTAATGTCCTAAGACGCCTTGTGACGCAGCAGTGTCTGCCCGGCGAGCGCGCCCGTAAAAACCCCGCGCCCTGCGCTCAGGTCAACCTTGCGGTGGGTTACGCCGTGCTAAAAGACATCAACGGTCCGCTGCAATACCTGCTGATGCCGCTCTGGAAAATCAACGGTATTGAAAGCCCGTTGCTGCTGGCCGACAAAACCCCCAATTTCTTCTGGCAAGGCTGGCAGGCGCGCCGCTGGATGAGTGAAAAACGCGGTTCGGCGGTGCCAGACAGCGCCGTGTCTCTCACCATCAACTCGACGCTTGGCCGCACGCAAAACCATTTACACATTCACATCTCCTGCCTGCGTCCGGATGTTCGCACGCAACTGGATGCAGCGATGAGCGCTATCGGCAGCCGCTGGCAGCCGTTTCCGGGCGGCTTGCGCGGTCATGACTATCTGGCGCGGCGCATGACGGGCGAAGAGCTGTCGCGTCGCTCGCCGTTTCTGATGCTCGCGCAGGAGGTGCCGGAGGCGCGAGACCATATGGGCCGCTATTCACTGGCGCTGGCCCAGCTTAAAGATGGCGCATTTGTTCTGCTCGCGACCCGCCGCAATCTGCTGCAACTGAACGTGGCGCACAGCGAAGAGCTTCAGGATCACGACTGCGCGATCCTTCACGACGGCACCCCATAACATTTACTAAACGCCAGGTGCGCCGTAGACTTGCTGAAAATTTCATCAGGAGACAGGTATGTCCGTGTGGCTTGCGCATCCGCTTTTCTTACCTTCCCTTATTATTCTGCTGACCATCGTGCTCTGGGCGACGTCGTTGCTGCCGGAATTTATCACTGCGCTGCTTTTTTTCGCCGTGGCGATGATAGCCAAAATCGCGCCGCCGGAAGTGTTATTCGGCGGCTTCGCGTCATCGGCCTTCTGGCTGGTGTTCAGCGGGTTCGTGCTGGGCGTGGCGATTCGTAAAACCGGGCTGGCAGACCGTGCGGGTCGGGCGCTGTCGGCACGGTTAACCGGCGCGTGGTGGCAGATGGTCGCAAGCGTCGTGCTGCTCAGCTACGCGCTGGCGTTCGTCATGCCGTCCAATATGGGGCGTATCGCGCTGCTGATGCCCGTTGTGGCGGCGATGGCCAAACGCGCAGGGATAGAAGAAAACACCCGCGGCTGGTACGGCCTGGCGCTGGCGGTGGGTTTTGGCACGTTCCAGCTTTCCGCCACCATTCTGCCCGCCAACGTGCCGAATCTGGTGATGAGCGGGGCGGCGGAAGGCTCTTTCGGCATTCATTTAAATTACCTGCCGTATCTGCTGTTACATACGCCGGTTTTGGGATTGCTTAAGGGCGCGGTGCTCATAGCGCTTATCTGCTGGCTGTTCCCGGGCCAATCCCAACGGCCGCGCGAGCTGCCCCCGACGGCCCCGATGAGCCGCCAGGAAAAGCGCCTCGGCTGGCTGCTGCTGGTCGTGCTGGTGCTGTGGGTGACAGAGAGCTGGCACGGCATCGGGCCTGCGTGGACAGGGCTTGCGGCAGCGGTCATCACCTTACTGCCGCGCGTCGGGTTCATCACCGGAGATGAGTTCGCAAGCGGCGTTAATATGCGCACCTGTATTTATGTGGCGGGTATTCTGGGGCTGGCTACCACCGTTACCCATACCGGTATTGGCGGTGCGGTGGGCGAGGCGCTAATGCAAGTCATGCCGCTCGATCCGGCGCGCCCTTTTACGAGCTTTGCTGCGCTCACCGGTATTACTACCGCCCTGAACTTTATTATGACCGCCAACGGCGTACCGGCGCTCTATACCACGCTTGCGGAAAGCTTTTCACGCAGCACCGGGTTTCCGCTGATCTCAACCATTATGATCCAGGTGCTGGGGTATTCCACGCCGCTCTTGCCGTATCAGGCCTCACCGATTGTGGTGGCGATGGCGCTCGGCAACGTGCCGGCGCGCGCGGGGATGAAGCTCTGTCTGGCGCTGGCGATAGTCACGTTTCTGGTGCTGTTGCCGCTGGATTACGGTTGGTTCAGGGTGCTGGGTAAACTCTGAGGCAACACGACGCGGAGAAGAGAATGGCGACAATGCATTTTGCGGTCTGGTATTCCACAGCCAGCAACGCGCAGGCGCTGCGCGAGGCGCTACCTGCGCCCGATTGCGGGCGTCACTTTTTACAGGATTTTGGGTTTGCGCCAGGCAGCGCCGAAGACGCCATCGCGCTCTGGTACGGGGCTGCGCCGGGCGAAATGGGGTCTATCTACCCGCATAACCCGGCGCTGGATCCGCAGTGTGCTTTTTTAACCCGTGCGGCGGCGGAACTGTTGTGCGAGCGCGGCGTCAGCGAAATCAGCTTTCTGTACGCGCTGCCCGATGTGGATTACTACGGCGAGAGGGAATCCTCGCCGCTGCTCGTTTTTCTCGGCAATATTCTGTGTTGCCCGCCGCCGGGGTTTCAGCTGCCGCGGTAGGTGGAATAACCGTACTGGCTCAGCAGCAGCGGTACATGGTAGTGCTCGTCGGTGTTATCGATGTGAAACACGACCGGCACTTCCGGGAAGAAGCTGGATTGCTTGTGAGCGGCGAAATAGTCACCGGTTTCAAAAATCACGCGGTAGTCGCCCACCGCCGCTGGCGCGTCCGGCCACAGCGCTTTAATACGGCCATCTTTATCCGTCGTTGCCTGGTTCAGCGGCTGCCACGCACTGCCCTGTTTTTTCTCAAGCTTCACCACCACGCCCGGCGCGGGTTTGCCCGTCTGCTCGTTAAGTACATGGACGCTCAGTACATTCGCCGGCGCGGCGAGCGCCAGCCCAGGCAGTGCGAAAAGGGTGGCGGCAGCCAGCGTTTGAAAACGGTTCATCGTCATTCCTCCTTAAGTGGTTGTGAGGCTATCCTGCCAGCCGCGCGGGCGAAAAAGCCTGACGCGAAGATGACAGTTTTGTCATCCTGCGTTTCGCCGCTGGGCAGCGCCCGCGTTCTTTGCGAGACTGTCGCCATGAAACTGCTGCTGATTGAAGACAACGACAAAACCCGCGCGTGGCTTGAAAAAGGGCTGCGAGAGGCGGGGCTGGTCGTCGATACCGTCGCCGACGGGCGTGACGGTCTGCATCTGGCGCTGGAGCACGACTACGCGCTGATCATTCTCGACATCATGTTGCCAGGCCTCGATGGCTGGCAGGTGCTGCGCGCGTTACGCACAGCAAAAGCCACGCCGGTGCTCTGCCTCACGGCAAGAGATGCGGTGAGCGATCGCGTCAAAGGCCTGGAGCTTGGCGCGGATGATTATCTGGTAAAGCCGTTCTCCTTCGCCGAACTGCTGGCGCGGGTGCGCGCGCAATTGCGTCGTCACGCGCCCGCCGCCGCGACGCTTCAGGTGGCCGATCTTACGCTCGACACCGCGCGGCACGCCGCAAGCCGGGGCGGCGAGCGCATCGCCTTAACCCGTCAGGAATTCACCTTACTCTGGCTGCTGGCGAGCCGCGCAGGGGAGATCCTGCCGCGCACACTGATTGCCAGCGAAGTCTGGGGTATTAATTTCGACAGTGAAACCAACGTCGTAGATGTCGCCATCCGTCGCCTGCGCAAGAAAATCGACGATCCGTTCCCGCTTAAACTGATTGAGACAGTGCGCGGCATGGGGTATCGCCTTAACGCGCCGGAGGAGGGCAATGCGTAGTCCGTCGTTAACGCTGCGCCTGACACTCATCTTTACGCTGCTGGTGGCGTTCGCCTGCGGCGTAACCGGCGTGTCGCTTTATCGTTCGCTTAGCGCAGAGCTTATCTGGCGTGACGATCAAACGTTACTCAACCGCGCCTCGCAGTTGCGACAACTGCTGATGGACGGTGCCGAGCCACGCCAGCTGCCGCTCTATTTCAACCGCATGCTGGATACCCGTCAGGATCTGCTGCGCATCCGGCGCGTCGATGGCGATACGCTGGTGAACATCAACCAGGCAGGCGTGACGCTACCTGCGCTTGCTCCCGTCGCGCAAGGCCAGCGCGTGAATGAACAGGCGCTGCATCGCTGGCAGCAACCGGATGGCGTGTTTGTCAGCGCGCTGGCCCTGACAGCAACTGATAAAAATGGCCCGCTGATTGTCACCGTGGCGCGCGTGGCGCAGGAGCGTGCGCAAATGCTGGCGACATATCGTCGGGAAAGCCTGATGGTCTGCCTGCTGGCGACCCTTGCCGCCGCCCTGTTAAGCCCGTGGCTTATCCGCCGTGGGCTGCGCGCGATTACTCGTCTTAGTGAGGACACGGCACGCACTGGCAGCGAGTCGCTGCAACAGCCGCTCAGCCTGGAAACCCTGCCGCGGGAACTGCTACCGCTCGGTGAGGCGTTAAACACCATGCGTCGTCGGCTGGCGGAGGATTTCGAGCGGCTGACACGCTTTGCCGACGATCTCGCCCATGAACTGCGCACGCCAGTGAACATTCTGCTGGGGCAAAATCAGGTTGCGCTGCAACGCCCGCGCAGCGTACAGGAGTATCAAAATCTGCTCGCCGGGAATATCGAAGAGCTGGAGCAGATGACGCGGCTCATTGAAAACATTCTGTTTCTCGCCCGCGCCGATCATCAAAACATCGCGGTGAACCGTGAGACGCTGTCGCTTGAGCCGTTTATCCATCAGTTGACCGATTTCCTGGAGCCGCTGGCGGAAGAGCGCGAAATCACCTTCAGCGTGCAGGCGAGCGGCGCCCTCGATGCCGACCGGCTGCTCCTCCAGCGCGCACTCACTAACCTTCTGACCAACGCGCTGCGCCACGCGCCCGCAGGCAGTGAGGTGCGGATTATTGCGGCTCAGGAGGCAGAGGACATGGTGCTAAGCGTGGCTAATCGGGGCGCGCCGATAGCCGAGGCGGAGAAACTCTTTCTACGGTTCTGGCGCGGCGACAATGCGCGCCATACGCCCGGTACCGGGCTTGGGCTGGCGCTCACGCAGGCTATCGTACGGCTGCATGGCGGCGAAACGGCGGTGGAGCATACGGCGGGCTGGAACCGCTTTATGCTGCGGTTCCCGGTGGCGTAAGGCGAATCAGGAGAGTTTCAGCGCGGCCATCATGCCGATAATATTGGTAACCGAGTGCAGCACGATCGGCGCCAGTAAACTGCCGGTGTGAATACGTACCTGGCAGAGAATGATCGAAAAGATAAACAGCCAGACGAAGGTAGTGGGCATCTGGTATTGCGCATGGCCTATCGCGAAAAACAGCGAAGTGGCGACCATCGCGATCGTCTGCCCCGTTTTCCCCCAGCCAATGCCTGCGTTAAGCAAAAAGCCACGGCAGATAACTTCTTCGACTACCGGTGCCAGCAGGCAAATACACATAGCCGTCAGCGCAAGACTAAAAGACGACATCTCGTTCAGCGTCGCGCTCCACGGTTCCTGCCTGCCGAACAAGCCGTGGATCATCGAGAGCGCCAGCAGCGCCACGCCGGGTAGCGCCAGCGACCGGACGCTCAGCTTCCCCGCAGGCAGCAGGCCATAGTGTTTTTGGTACGTGCGCCAGCAGAGCAGCGCGAATGGCAACCAGAAGATAAAATAGATCAGCGGCGTTGCGAACCCGGCGCGGTAAATGCTCCCATAGCCCGGCAAAAGAGAGACTACGACCGGCAGCGTAAACCATGCCACCCCGACGGAAATGCAGAGCAGGGTATGTTGAAACCGGTCGGCGGGTACGTTCATTGTTAACGTCCTTGTGGCAAAGGGAGTTGAGCGGGCCGTTCCCGCCGCAGCGGATTATACCTGGCCTTGCCACGCCGATAAGCTTTTTTGTGCAACCCGTTTTGTTCAGGCATTCCCGGTTTGGTGCCCGTGACGGCCACACTCAACCCATCAGAATCCGATAACTTTAGGATGCGCTCATCACGCGCGTGAATAAAAACATTCTCGCCAATCATCCAGGGCGCTTTAACGGCAAGGACGATGCCTGGCTCACCCCTGGTGAGGTTTTCAGCCAGCGTTTTCTTAACGCGCAGACATTATGGAAACACTATCGCGCCCGGCTTTGTGAAGCTGATGCCACGGGGATCAATGAGGGCGCCTGTGCGTCAGCGGGGTAGTTAGGTTTGTACCGCGCCAGTGTTTTTCATGCGGCGACATCGGCTTGCGTCGCGCTAACGCGTCAGCCGTTCAGGCGCGCCAGGCCGGCCTTCGCGGGCGCATAATCGCCGCATTGCTGATAACAGGCCGCGGCATCGGGCGTCATGCCGGAGATTTCCAGGATCACGCCGATGTTATACCAGGCCTTAAAGCTGGTGACGCCCGTTTTGCTGCTTTCGGGTTGTCGTGTGCAGTGTAAAAACGTATCTACCGCTGCCTGTAGCTGACCGTTATTCATTAAAATCAGCGCTTTGAGGAACATAAAATCGGCAGAAGAGTACCAGCGCTCATAGTCGATAATCGCCATTGCGGCGGCATAATCGCCCTGGTTAATGAGCGCGTAGCCCAGCGTTTCCACCAGTTCTTCCACATACTCCAGTGCCACGTTAGGTTCATAACCCAGCGCCGTGCGAAACGCGGCGATCGCGGCCGGGTAGTCGCGCCTGAGAAAGTGACTTTTGCCAAGCTGAAACCAGAGATAAGGGTCGTCCGGCTGCTTGCGGATCGCGTGCTCCAGAAGCCGGATATTGCGGGCAATTTTATCGGTTTCCTGTAAGACCGCTTTTTTATAACCGATGTGGTCGAGCGTCAGCGGCACCAGGAACCGCTCGCCCGCCGGCGCGCCTTCGCGCGGCGTGATTTGCTCATGGATAACGCCGTGGTAGTGATAACGCGCCTTCGGGAAGAGGCGCGATACCCGCTCGCGAAGGGTCGTGACGCTTTCGCCTTCGTCGATATAGTTAATTCGCTCGATCCGCCCGACGCCTTCCGGATGCGCTGCCACCAGCGCCTGCAACGCTGCCATATCCACGGACGCGATCGCTTCGTCCGCGTCAATTACCAGCACCCAGTCGTGGCGCGCGTACTGCAACGAGGCGTTGCGGGCCGCTGCGAAATCCTCCACCCAGGCAAAATCATGAACGTTGTCGGTAAAGCGGCGCGCGATGGCTTTGGTGTCATCCTGCGAGCCAGTATCGACGATGACGATATCGTCAAAGTGCGCCGCCACGGTGGCAAGCGTCGCGGCAAGATGCTTCGCCTCGTTTTTCACGATCATGCAGATGGAAATCATAGTGTCAGGCTCGGGCATTCTGGTCGGCTTAAGAGAAATTGACGATACCAGAGGTATCGGCGGGGGGCGGTAATTTTTTAGCGTTCGCTGCCGGCTTGCCAGCGCCGTCTATTATTAACTGTTCGTAATAAAAAAAGCCGCGCGACTCGTCGCGGCAACTCTCTTTCTGCTTTGACAATACTGGAGGCCTGGCATGAGCACCCACGGCGATGAAACGAATAACGGGCATCAACGCGATGCAGGCGGCCCACCGCCGCAATATGTAGCGCTGACGCTGTCAGTTAACGGTGAAGCCCGGCAGCTGGAGGTGGATACCCGCACCACGCTGCTGGACGCGCTACGTGAAAACCTGGCCCTGACCGGCACGAAAAAAGGTTGCGACCACGGGCAGTGCGGAGCCTGCACGGTGCTTGTCGACGGGCGGCGCGTTAACGCCTGCCTGACGCTTGCGGTGATGCATCAGAACGCAGAGATAACCACCATCGAGGGCCTGGGCACGCCGGAGAACCTGCACCCGATGCAGGCCGCGTTTGTGGCGCACGACGGCTTTCAGTGCGGCTACTGTACGCCGGGGCAAATCTGCTCTTCGGTGGCCATGCTCAAAGAGCTCGAAGAAGGCATTCCAAGTCACGTGACGCACGATCTGGTTTCGCCGCCAGAGATGACTGCGGATGAAATCCGCGAGCGGATGAGCGGCAATATCTGCCGTTGCGGGGCCTATTCCAACATCCTTGCCGCGATCGAAGATGTCGCCGGGAGGGATCCCTCATGAAGGCTTTCACTTACGAGCGCGCTGCGACGCCTGCAGACGCGGCGGCCAGCGCCCTGCGAACGCCAGGGGCGAAATTCATCGCAGGCGGCACCAACCTGCTTGATCTCATGAAACTGGAGATAGAAACGCCGGTGCATCTCATTGATGTGAACGGCCTGGCGCTGGATAACATTGTGCCGACCGACGAGGGCGGCCTGCGGATAGGGGCGCTGGTGCGTAATACCGATCTGGCGGCGGACCCGCATGTGCGGCGCGATTACGCGGTGCTCTCCCGCGCGTTGCTGGCCGGGGCTTCCGGGCAGTTGCGTAACCGGGCGACAACGGCCGGGAATCTGCTTCAGCGCACCCGCTGTCCTTACTTTTACGATACCAATCAGCCCTGCAATAAACGTAAACCGGGCAGCGGCTGCGCGGCCATGCAAGGCTACAGCCGCCAGCTCGCCGTCGTCGGCGCAAGCGATGCCTGCATCGCCACGCACCCGAGCGACATGGCCGTTGCCATGCGTCTGCTGGACGCCGTGGTAGAAACCGTTAGCCCGGACGGCAGCGAGCGGCGCATTCCGGTCGCCGGGTTTTACCGTGAGCCTGGCGACACGCCGCATCTGGAAACCGTGCTGGCACCCGGCGAATTGATTACCGCCGTGACCCTGCCGCCGCCTGTGGGGGGAACGCATATCTACCGCAAAGTGCGCGATCGTGCTTCTTACGCATTTGCGCTGGTGTCCGTGGCGGCGATTGTGCAGCCAGACGGCACCGGTCGCGTTGCGGTCGGCGGCGTGGCGCATAAACCGTGGCGGCTTGACGCAGCCGACGCGCAGGTGCCGCACGGCGCGCAGGCGGTCTGTGACGCGCTCTTCGCCAGCGCGAACCCGACCCCGGAAAATGCATTCAAGCTGGTACTGGCGAAGCGCACCATCGCCTCGGTACTGACGCAAGCGAGGGCAGGCTGATGAAATTCGACAAACCGGCAACCGATAACCCCATCGACAAAATGAACGTGGTGGGACGGCCGCGCGATCGTATCGACGGCCCGCTGAAAACCTCCGGCCAGGCGACCTACGCCTACGAATGGCATGATGAAGCGCCGAACGCGGCCTACGGGCACGTGGTAGGTTCCGCCATCGCTAAAGGGCGCATCACCGCGATGGATATTCAGGCGGCGCAACAGTCGCCTGGCGTGCTCGCCGTGGTCACCGCACAAAACGCCGGCCCGCTTGGCAAAGGCGACATGAACGCCGCTACGCTTCTGGGTGGCCCGGACATTGAGCACTATCACCAGGCTATCGCGCTGGTGGTGGCGGAGACTTTCGAGCAGGCGCGGGCCGCCGCCGGGCTGATTACGGTGACGTATGAAGAGGCACCGGGGAAATACGATCTCGCGAAAGAAAAACCGTCTGTGACGACGCCGCCTGAGGATACGCCGGATAAGGTCGTCGGCGATTTTAGCCAGGCGTTTAACACCGCCGACGTGCAGTTTGACGCCACGTATACCACGCCAGACCAGAGCCACATGGCGATGGAGCCGCACGCCTCAATGGCCGCCTGGGACGGCGATAAACTGACGCTCTGGACCTCCAGCCAGATGATTAACTGGTGGCATAACGATCTTGCGAAAACGCTCAACATACCGCCGGAAAACATCCGCGTGCGCTCGCCGTTTATCGGCGGCGGCTTTGGCAGCAAACTGTTTTTGCGAAGCGACGCTCTGCTGGCGGCGCTGGGTGCCCGCGCCGCGAAGCGGCCCGTCAAAGTGATGCTGCCGCGCCCGTTTATTCCTAATAACACCACGCACCGCCCCGCGACCATCCAGCGCGTGCGTTTTGGTGCGCGTAAAGACGGCACCCTTACCGCTATCGCGCATGAAAGCTGGTCCGGCAACCTGCCGGGCGGGCCGACGGAGACCGCGACCAACCAGACTGAGTTGCTGTACGCCGGTGCGAACCGTCATACCGGACTGCGGCTCGCAGAGCTGGATCTGCCCGAGGGCAACTCCATGCGCGCGCCTGGTGAAGCGCCAGGGATGATGGTGCTGGAAATCGCCGTTGATGAGATGGCGGAGAAACTCGGCATGGATCCGGTAGCGTTTCGCATTAAGAACGACACCCAGGTCGACCCGGCGCACCCGGAGCGCTTCTTCTCGCGCCGCCAGCTGGTGGCGTGCCTGCGCAGAGGGGCCGCCGAGTTCGGCTGGCAGCAGCGCAACCCCAAACCGGCGCAGGTGCGCGAGGGCGACTGGCTTATCGGGCTTGGCATGGCGGCAGGGTTTCGTAATAACCTGGTGACGCCGTCCGGCGCGCGCGTGCATCTGGATGCGCAGGGCCATGTCACCGTCGAAACGGACATGACCGACATCGGTACCGGCAGCTATACCATCATCGGGCAGACCGCCGCTGAAATGATGGGCGTGCTGCTGGAGAACGTGACCGTGCGCCTCGGGGATTCCGACTACCCGGTTTCGTCTGGCTCTGGCGGGCAGTGGGGCGCCAACAGCTCAACGGCGGGCGTTTATGCCGCCTGCGTAAAATTGCGTGAAGCCGTCGCAAACAAGCTGGGTTTTGACCCGGAAACCGCAGAATTTTTCGACGGTAAAGTTCAGGGCGGCGGGCGTGTCGTCGCCCTCTCTGATGCGGCCGCCGGTGGCACGCTTACCGTGGAAGACACCATGGAATATGGCGCGCTCGATAAGGAGTTTCAGCAGTCCACCTTCGCCGGGCATTTTGTTGAAGTGGCGGTAGAGGCGAACACCGGCGAAGTGCGCGTGCGCCGTATGCTGGCGGTCTGCGCGGCCGGGCGCATTCTCAACCCGAAAACGGCGCGCAGCCAGGTGATTGGTGCAATGACGATGGGGCTCGGCGGGGCGCTGATGGAAGAGCTGTTTGTCGATACGCGGCGCGGATTCTTCGTCAACCACGACATGGCACTTTATGAAGTGCCAGTCCACGCGGATATCCCGACACAGGACGTGATTTTCCTGGAAGATACCGACCCGGTGTCGTCGCCGATGAAAGCCAAAGGCGTAGGGGAGCTCGGCCTGTGCGGCGTCAGCGCCGCGATTGCGAATGCGATTTATAACGCCACTGGCGTACGGGTGCGGGAATACCCCATCACGCTCGATAAACTGCTTGAAGGGCTGCCTGAGCTTGCCTCGTAAGGAACGCGACGGCTGGCGGCCACGCGCTGCCAGCCGAACCGCAATGCAGTCTGAAAGAAGGATGAGAAAACGTGCTGCAACAATCTCTGCTCACCGAACAGACGCGGCCTGAAGCGGCGTTTTTAACTGACGACAACGCCACGATTTTGCGCTTTGCGGCACAGGCGCTCGGCGCAGGTATGGCGGCGGCGCTGGTCACGCTGGTAGCGATCCGCGGCGGGTCGTCACGCGCGCTCGGCGCGCATATGGCCGTGCGCGAGGATGGCGCATGGTGCGGCTTTGTCTCCGGCGGCTGCGTGGAATCCGCGGCGGCGTATGAGGCGCTGGAAGCAATCGCCTGCGGTGAAGACCGCCGCGTGGCCTACGGCGAAGGCTCGCCCTATTTCGATATTGTGTTGCCCTGCGGCGGCGGCATTACGCTCAGCATTCATCCGTTACGGTCGCGCACGCCGCTGCTGGCGGTACTGAATGCGCTGGCGCAGCGTAAACCCGCCGGGCTTCGTTATGAGCCGCACACCCAGATGTTGCAAAGCGTGTTGCCCGGCGGGGAAACCGGCTGGCGCGACGACGGGTTTGAGACGCGCTACCAGCCCTGCGCGCGGGTCATTATTTTTGGCCGCTCCGTTGAGGCCGAGGCGACGGCGAATGTGGCGCGCGCAGCGGGGTATGACGTGCATCTTTGTGACGGCGTTAACCCAGGCGGCGAGGCAGCGCTTATCGACGCTGATACCGCCGTCATTATGCTTTACCACGATCTCGATCGGGAACTGCCGGTCCTGCAGGCGGCGCTTGCCGCGGCGCCGTTTTATATCGGCGCGCTGGGCAGCCAGCGTACGCACGCCAGGCGTATGACGGCGCTGCGCGAACGCGGCTGGAGCGAGGGTGACATCGCCCGGATCAAAGCGCCGATCGGCATCTTCCCGAAAGCGCGCGATGCGCAGTCGCTCGCGCTCTCTATTCTTGCGGACGTCGCCGCGACCCGGCTGAACCCGGCTCGCGAGGGGGCGGAATAATGCCTGCGCCGAACCAGCCGGTCATCATTATTCTCGCTGCCGGAAAAGGCGAACGGTTTCGCGCGGGCGGCGGGGCAACCCATAAGCTTGATGCACCGCTGAACGGCAAATCTGTGCTTCAGCATGTGCTTGACGCGGCTGAGGCCTCCGGTCTGCGCTGGCATCTCGTACGGCCTGCGGGCGGTACTGGCGGTATGGGGGAGTCTATCGCGATGGGCGTAAGCGCGACGCCCGACGCCAATGGCTGGCTGATTCTGCCTGGTGATTTACCGTTTATTACGGCGCCGACGCTAAGACAGGTGGCGCAGGCGTTAAGCGCGAAACCGGTTGTGGTGCCGCACTACCACGAACGGCAGGGGCATCCGGTCGGGTTCTGTCGCGGATATTTCGAGGCGCTTGCGACACTGTCAGGCGACGAGGGAGCAAAAGCGATTGTGTACGCAGCACGGCAATGCGGGGCGGTAATTGACCTGCCGGTTGATGACATCGGCGTGGTGAAGGACGTGGATCACCCGGCGGATTTAACGACGGCCGAAGAAACCCGCCACCAGGGCAGACAGACGTACTGACCTGTTTACGGCATCAGTAACGTCTGCAGGCGTTTATTTGTCAGGCTGCCAGTGCATTTAAAGCCTCCAGCGTTTGCGGCGAAAGCGTTAATTCCGCCGCCTTGCTGTTTTCATGGAAATGCGCCACCGATGAAGTGCCCGGAATTAACAACATATTCTCCGAGCGATGTAATAACCAGGCGAGCGCGACCTGCATCGGCGTGGCGGATAATTGCGCCGCGATGGTTTCAAGTGTGGATGACTGGAGCGGTGAGAAACCGCCTAACGGGAAAAACGGGACATAAGCGATCCCGGCGTCTGCCAGTTCATCAATTAACGCCTCATCGCCCCGGTGAACAATGTTATACATATTCTGCACGCAGCTTATCGGAGTGATTTCCTGCGCCTGCGCGACCTGTTTTCGTGTCACATTGCTTAAGCCGATATGCTTAATCAGCCCTTGCTCTTTTAATTTCACCAGTGCGGTGAGCGGCGCTTCAATCGACCCTTCCGCCGGGCCATGCACATCAAACATCACGCGAAAATTCACGACATCCAGCACGTCGAGCTTCAGATTTCGCAAATTATCGTGTACCGCCTGAGTTAATTCCTCAGCCGAATACGCGGCGTTCCAGGCGCCGTCATTGCCGCGCATAGCGCCTACTTTTGTCACAATCGTCAGGTCGTCACGGTAAGGATATAGCGCTTCGCAAATCAGTTGATTCGTAATATGTGGCCCGTAAAAATCACTGGTATCAATATGGTTAACACCCGCGTCCACCGCGGCGCGTAATACGCTGAGTGCTGCGTTTTTATCTTTCGGTGGGCCAAATACGCCGGGGCCAGCCAGTTGCATTGCGCCGTAACCAAACCGTTTTACTTCACGGTTGCCGAGTTTATACGTACCGCTTTTTTCAATACTGTTCATAACGACCTGCTTGCTGTATAGGAGTGGAGGAAGTATTAGTATATGAAGCATCCTTCAGTTTAAGAATTCGCATTCTATGAAGACCACCACAGCACCGCTGAGCCCGCGTAAAACCCCGATCCAGAGCCGTTCTGTCGCGACGGTAGAGGCGCTCCATACGGCAACCATTCAGGTTTTAGTGGCTGAAGGGCTGAGCCGCTGCACGACGACGCGCGTCGCCAGCCGGGCGGGGATGTCAGTCGGCAGCCTCTATCAGTATTACCCTAACCGTGAGGCGCTTCTTATTGGTGTACTGGAATTACACTTAACCAAAATCGCCGACGCGCTCGAAGCCGCCTGTTTATCTGTGCGCGGCAAGCCTGTTGCGGAGATGGCCGCGGCCATGGTGCAGGCTTTTCTTAGCCTGAAATTAGCTAATCCTGACGAATCAAAAGCGCTTTATAGCTTTGCAGCGGAGCGCGACGGCGCGCGCCTGATGGGCGTAATTTATAAGCGGATGGTTAACGATATCGCGCAAACACTCGTAACCGCCCCGGATAACACGTTCCCTGACCCGGTATTTACCGCGCATCTTGCGCTCGGCGTAATTACCGGCCCAACGAAGTCCTTTCTTGAAGGGTTTATTCCGGCGGATTATACCGGGCAATTCCAGACGCATTTATCCCGACTGTTGGCGGGATATTTGAAGGGGGAGTAAAAGCATCAATGCCAAAGAAAACGCAGGCGGCTATTTTATCTGCGACTGACAAAAAGGTGTGATGTCACGACAGATGACTTATGAACGCAGGCTGCCTGATTCTTTTTAGTCACGCTTATTATTCTCACCGTCAGGATCTATAGCGGATTAATAAATCCTATGTTTTCTGCCGCTTTTTGTCTTTATTTACTCATTTATATGAGGATTTATTCACCGGCGACTAGCATTGCCATTCTGAAGATCAAACCGATACGTTATCCGCAGAGGTATAGCGGGAAGGCGGTGCAGGGAAGGAAGACATGCGGGTAAAAGCTTTAAAGAGGCATGCTTGTAAACCTGAAAGGCATTTTGGCGGAAGATCACAGGAGTCGAACCTGCCCGGGACCGCTGGCGGCCCCAACTGGATTTGAAGTCCAGCCGCCTCACCGGAGACGACGATCTTCCGCGCCTGCATTGCTACATGGAGGCCGGCGCATTATAGGCGCGTTTCAGACGCTTACCAATACCCCCATCACACTCTTTTTTCGCCCGTCTGACGCGCATTATCCGGTTTTGCTTAAGTATTTTTCGGCTGTTACCGGTCACAAAATTTATTCACTCGTTGCATCAGCAAGTTAACGCGATCACAGAAATTAAGAATCATAAAGAAATTACCAGAAAACAGAATTCCTGATGCTCCTGAACGGCGCTAAAACCCTAAGTGAAATTTCGCGTATCGCTATAAGGACGGCCCAATGAGTGAGCAAACGCTTTCCGTAAAGGAGAAGATAGGCTACGGCATGGGAGATGCCGCGAGCCATATCGTTTTTGATAACGTCATGCTTTATATGATGTTTTTCTACACTGATATTTTTGGCATTCCGGCCGGTTTCGTCGGCACGATGTTTCTGCTGGCCCGCGCGCTTGATGCTATCTCCGATCCCGCGATGGGGCTGATTGCCGACCGCACTCGCAGCCGCTGGGGCAAATTCCGCCCCTGGGTCTTGCTCGGCGCGCTGCCGTTCGGTGTGGTTTGCGTTTTTGCCTACAGCACACCTGACTTAAGCCTCACGGGCAAAATGATTTACGCCGCCGTGACCTACACGCTGTTAACGTTAATGTATACGGTCGTGAATATCCCTTACTGCGCGCTGGGCGGCGTGATAACGAACGATCCGCAGCAGCGTATCTCCCTGCAATCCTGGCGCTTCGTGCTGGCGACAGCGGGCGGCATGCTCTCTACCGTCCTGATGATGCCGCTGGTGAATTATTTTGGCGGCGAGAATAAAGCGTTCGGCTTTCAGGCAGGCATTGCAGTGCTCGCCGCCGTGGCGTTTTTAATGCTCGCCTTCTGCTTTTTTACCACTAAAGAGCGTGTCGAGGCCCCGCCAGGCACTTCCACCATGCGCGAAGATCTACGCGACATCCTGCAAAACGACCAGTGGCGCGTCGTGGGCGTGCTGACGCTTCTCAACATCCTCGCGGTCTGCGTGCGCGGCGGCGCGATGATGTACTACGTCACCTGGATAATGGGCGATGCGGCGCTGTTTTCCTGGTTCCTCGGGCTTTACTGCGTTGGCAACCTGTTCGGCAGCGCGCTCGCTAAACCGCTGACCGACTGGAAATGCAAAGTGAGTGTCTTCTGGTGGACCAACGCGGCGCTGGCAGTGCTGAGCGTTGCCATGTTCTTTGTGCCGATGAGCGCCACGGTGGTGATGTTTACGTTCATCTTTGTGATTGGCGTCCTGCACCAGCTCGTCACGCCGATCCAGTGGGTAATGATGTCTGACACCGTCGATTACGGCGAATGGCGCAACGGTAAACGCCTGACGGGCATCAGTTTCGCGGGTACGCTGTTTGTGCTGAAGCTTGGCCTGGCGCTCGGTGGCGCGCTGATAGGCTGGCTGTTAGCGGGCGGTGGTTATAACGCCGCGGCGCATGTCCAGAACAGTGCCACGCTCACTATCATCGTTGCGCTCTTCACACTGGCGCCGGGCCTCTGCTACATGCTGAGCGCCTTCATCGCGAAGCGTTACTACACGCTGAATACGCCGTTTTTGAAAAACATCCTGGCGGAGCTGGCGCAGGGTGCGCGCAATAACCAAAAGGAGTTTGACACCCTTACGGTCAGCAACGCATTCCACGAGTCAAAGGGGTAATGAATGAAAATCAGTGACGGAAACTGGCTGATCCAGCCCGGTTTAAGCCTGCTGCATCCCATCCAGGTGTTTGATGTTGAACAACGTGATGGCGAAATGATTGTCTACGCTGCCCCGCGCGATGTGCGCGAACGCGCCGGACAGCTTGATATCCCGCTCTTCACCCTGCGCTTTTTCTCACCGCAGGAGGGCATCGTCGGCGTTCGTATCGAACATTTTCAGGGCGTGCCGGACCACGGCCCGCATTACCCGCTCAACGTGCTGGAAAATGTACCGGTCGACACCACCAATACGGAAACCTATGCCGAGCTTAAAAGCGGTAGCCTCAGCGTGCGGGTGACTAAAGGCGAAAACTGGGCGCTCGATTTTCTGCGAGACGGCAAGCGCATTACCGGCAGCCAGGTGAAGAACAACGGCTATGTGCAGGATGGCGGCACGGGCAACAGCTACATGTTCGAGCGGCTGGATCTGGGCGTGGGTGAAACGGTATATGGCCTTGGCGAGCGTTTTACTGCGTTCGTGAAAAACGGCCAGTCGGTGGAAACCTGGAACCGCGACGGCGGGACCAGCACCGAACAGGCCTATAAAAATATTCCGTTTTATCTGACCAATCGTGGTTATGGCGTGCTGGTTAATCACCCCGAATGCGTCTCTTTTGAAGTGGGCTCTGAGAAAGTCTCGAAAGTGCAGTTCAGCGTGGCAGGTGAGTACCTGGAATATTTCGTCATCGACGGCCCGACGCCGAAAGCGGTGCTTGACCGCTATACCTGCTTCACGGGGCGGCCTGCGCTGCCGCCTGCGTGGTCATTCGGACTATGGCTCACCACGTCCTTTACGACAAACTATGACGAAGAGACGGTGAATCGGTTTATCGACGGCATGGCGGAGCGCGAATTGCCGCTGCACGTTTTTCACTTCGATTGCTTCTGGATGAAGGCTTTTCAGTGGTGTGATTTTGAATGGGACCCGGCCACCTTTCCGGACCCGGAAGGTATGCTCAACCGCCTGAAAGCGCGCGGCCTGAAAATCTGCGTCTGGATTAACCCCTATATTGGGCAGAAATCGCCGCTGTTCCGGGAGGGCATGGAAAAAGGCTACCTGCTGAAGCGTCCCAACGGCGCGGTATGGCAGTGGGATAAATGGCAGCCAGGGCAGGGCATTGTGGACTTCACAAACCCGGCGGCGAGCGAATGGTATGCAGGCCATCTGAAACGGCTGGTTGGGATGGGCGTCGACTGCTTCAAAACCGATTTCGGCGAACGTATCCCAACCGATGTCGTGTGGCATGACGGCGCCGACCCGCAAAAAATGCACAACCACTATGCCTTTATTTATAACGAGCTGGTCTGGAACGTGCTTAAAGAGACGGTGGGGGAAGAAGAGGCCGTCCTGTTTGCCCGCTCGGCCTCGGTGGGCGCGCAGCAGTTCCCGGTGCACTGGGGCGGCGATTGCTACGCGAATTATGAATCGATGGCGGAAAGCCTGCGTGGCGGGCTCTCTATCGGGCTTTCTGGCTTTGGGTTCTGGAGCCATGACATTGGCGGTTTTGAAAATACCGCGCCGGCGCATGTCTATAAACGCTGGTGCGCGTTTGGGCTGCTTTCCAGCCACAGCCGTCTGCACGGCAGTAAATCGTACCGCGTACCGTGGGCGTATGACGACGAAGCCTGTGACGTGGTGCGCCACTTTACACAACTGAAGTGCCGCCTGATGCCTTATCTCTACCGCCAGTCAGCACTGGCGCATGAGTGCGGCACGCCGGTGATGCGCGCCATGGTGCTGGAGTTTCCGGACGATCCAGCCTGCGATTATCTTGACCGTCAGTATATGCTCGGTGACGCAGTACTGGTCGCGCCGGTCTTTAGTGAGGCCGGCGACGTAGCGTTTTACTTGCCGGAAGGACGCTGGACGCACCTGTGGCACAACGATGAACTTCCCGGCAGTCGCTGGCATAAGCAGCGTCACGATTTTCTGAGCCTGCCGGTGTATGTGCGCGATAATACCTTGCTGGCGCTCGGCAACAACGATCAGAAACCTGATTATGCCTGGCATCAAGGCACTGCGTTCCAGCTGTTCCAGCTGGCAGATGGCAAAGCGGCGCGCTGCGAGGTGCCTGCGGCCGATGGCAACACGACGTTTACGCTGTGCGTGACGCGTGAGGGCAACCGGCTGACGGTTGAAGGGAACGGCAACGCCACGGACTGGACGCTGTGCCTGCGTAATATTCAGGAAATCTCAAGTGTTGAAGGCGGCAGTTGTGCGGGCAGTGAAGGAGGAATGGTCGTGACGCCTGAGAACGGCGCTCGTTCACTGCGCATTATGCTGTAGGCAATAAAAACGCCGCCCACGGGCGGCGTTTAGCCTGAGGTAACGCCTGGGCGTTACTGGCCCGCTTCCTGCCAGGCAAGTTCAATCTCTTCAGCCAGGATTTTCACGCCCGCTTCGATTTTATCCAGCGCCGGCACGTAGTTCATACGCATACACTGGTGCGTGTGCGGCCACGGCTTATCAAGCCCGGGGAAGAAGAAATCGCCAGGCACCATCAATACGCCGCGCTTTTTCAGGCGCTGATACAGCAGCTCAGTAGTGATTGGCAGGTCTTTAAACCACAGCCACAGGAAAATCGCGCCCTCGGGTTTATGAATCAGGCAGCGTTCAGGTGAAAGATAACGGCGGATGACGGCAATCGTCTCCTGCACGCGCTGCTGATAGAAAGGCTTGATCACGTCCTGCGACAGGCGCAGGAGGTCGTTGCGTTTGATCATCTCGCACGCCATTGCAGGCCCAATGCCGCCAGGCGCCAGGCTGATAATGCCGTTCATATTGCTGATGGCGGAGATAATCTTCTCATTGCCAATGATAATGCCGCAGCGGCTGCCCGGCAGCCCGAGCTTAGAAAGGCTCATGCACAGGATGATGTTCGGGTTCCACAGCGGGCGCGCCTCGCTGAAAATAATGCCCGGGAACGGCAGGCCGTAGGCGTTATCAATCACCAGTGGAATGTTGTGTTGGTTCGCCAGCGCATCGAGCTTAATCAGCTCTTCATCGGTAATCACGTTACCTGTTGGGTTGGTCGGGCGCGACACACAAATCATGCCGGTTTCCGGGCCGATATGCAGATGCTCGAAATCAACGTGATATTTAAACTGGCCTTCCGGCAGCAATTCGATATTCGGGCGCGCGGAGACGAAAAGATCTTCTTCCAGGCCGGAATCGGCATAGCCGATGTATTCCGGCGCGAGCGGGAACAGCACCTTTTTCGAGGTCCCGTCCGCCTGACGGCCCGCAAACAGGTTAAACAAGTAGAAAAACGCGCTCTGACTGCCATTTGTCAGTGCAATATTCTGTGGTTCAACATCCCAGCCAAACGCATCTCTTAACATCCCCGCCAGGGCCACCAGCAGCTCACTTTTCCCGCGCGGACCGTCATAATTACAAAGCGCATCAGTGACTTTGCCGCTTTCCAGCATTGAGGCCAGCAGCGCCTGAAAATATTCATTCATCGCCGGGATTTGCGCGGGGTTTCCGCCGCCCAGCATGATAGCGCCAGGGGTGCGTAAACCGTCGTTGAGATCCTCCATGAGGCGCGTAATGCCTGCATGGCGGGTAAATTTGTCGCCGAAAAGTGAAAACGTCATAGCGGTCAGTCTGTCGCATTCTTTTAAAAAGAGGCTAACCATAGCGCTACAACATGCATGGTGCAAATCGGCGGAGAGCGCCTTTTCTGATGCAAAATGTTTCGATGTTAATACACAGCAGGATTTAATGCTGAATAACGAGGCGGCGCGGGGAAAAGTCGCGCCGCCTGAAGATTACTGCTGGCCTGCCCAGACGATCATCACCACATCCTCGCCTTGCTCGCGAACAAAACCGTAGCCCTCTTTTAACGAGAGCGTCGTTTGTTTACCGCCGCCAATGGCTGGGTGACGCGCGCGGAACTGCCCGAGTTTCTGCCAGTGTGCTACTGTCGCAGCGCGTTTGCCGCCGAGATCCTGCCAGTTCATGTCGGATCGCGTGCCTTGCAGCGGATCGGAGCCGCCTGGCCCGGCAGGCCGCTCGCTCTCATCACCATAGAAAATCTGCACCGCGCCAGGGGCAAGTAATAACAGCTCTGCCGCACGCGGCCCGCCTTCACGGAATAACCGTGTGTCATGGGATGAGAGATAACTCAGCACGTTGAATCCCTGAAGTTTATCAGCCATTTGCTGCCAGGTGGGGCCGATATACGCCAGACAATCAGCAGCTTTAGCCGCTTGCTCCTGATAATCAAAGTTAATCATCGCGTCGAATCCGTGGCGATAATAGTCGCTCTGCATCACGCCATGTCCCCAGGATTCGCCGGTCATCCAGAACGGTGCGTCATCGATTTTCTTCGTGGGGTTTTTCGCTTTCCACTGTGCGAGGGCGGCACTGGCTTCGTTCTTTAGCTGCTGCCACGCTGCCTGCTCGACATGTTTAGCCGTATCGACGCGAAAACCGTCGATGCCGTAATCGCGCACCCACTGGCTGAGCCAGCGCGTCAGGTAATCACGCGGCGTGGCGCCATCAATAGCTTGAGCTGCGGTGTCGGGTTTGTGCTGATAAAAGTGCGGCAGGCCGGACGCCTGCGTGGATTCGGTTTTTAGATCCGGTAAAAAGGCGAGCGACATGGTCAGATCGTCAAAGCCCGGGCTGTCGTAATCACCGATATCCGTGCGTATCCAGGTTTTCCCCCACCACTTATCCCAGGCGGCTTTGTCGCTGAAATTGATGTAATCATTAAAACTGTGCCAGGTCTGACCGGGGCCGGGTCGCCAGTCAGTCCAGCGCTCGCCGAGCGTCTTTTTCAGCTCGTCGCCTTTCAGGTAGAGCGCGCCGAACTGAAACTCCTGCATATCGGCAAGTGTGGCGTAGCCTGCATGGTTCATGATGACATCGAATAATACGCGAATGCCGCGGCGATGCGCCTCATCCACTAACTGGCGTAAATCCTCCGGCGTGCCCATGTTGGCGTCGAGTTTTGTCCAGTCCTGCGGGTAGTAACCATGATAAGCATAATGCGGGAAGTCGCCTTTGGTGCCGCCGCCAACCCAGCCGTGAATTTGCTCCAGCGGCGAGCTTATCCATAACGCATTAACGCCAAGCGTTTGCAGGTAATCCAGTTTGCTGGTAAGCCCCTTGAGATCGCCGCCGTGGAAGGTACCTATCTCCTGCATGCCGTCTTTATGGCGGCCATAACTATTGTCGTTTGCCGGGTCGCCGTTTACGAAACGATCGGTCAGGACGAAATACACCGTGGCGTTGTGCCAGTTGAACGCGGCTTCAGAAGGCGCTTTTGCGCGCTCCAGCAGCAGAAGCCCGTTACTGCCAGGTGCAGGCGTCAGGGTGATTTGCCCCTGCGTCACGGTGGCGGTATTACCGCTGTAAAAATCGCGGACCTGGCTGCCTTCCGGGAAAGTCTCTTTCACATTAATGGTAAGCGGTTTGCCGTCCCACTTCGGACACTGACGTGCAACGTCCGCCACCGCTTTTTGTGTATCCTGTTCGACGCTCAGCATCAGGGTCGGCGTGCCGGAGCGGGTATCGATCTGCACCTGATAATTGCCGCTGCGAAACCGTCGCCACTGGGGAGCCGGGTCTGTACACGGTTTGAGGGAGAGCATCTGATTGAGTTTTACCGGCTCAGCGGGCTGCCAGCAGGCGTTATCGAGCATCAGGCGTAGCGGGTGCGCGCCTTTCTCAAGCGTCCCCTGGCTGACGAACACGCCGGGCGCCTGTTCTTTAAAATCGGGCAGGCCAGGGGAGGACCATTGCGCGAGTGCAAAACCCGGCAGGAGTACGAGGGCGAGAGGGGAGAGGTTCATTAACTGCATCCTGTGCGATTTTTGTTCAGTGTCGCACGAGAGAGTAGGTAAAGCCTCATCCTTAAGCGGCAGTGAAAGGGGAGGAAACGGGAGGATGAGCCGTGCCGTTTTACGGCGAGCATAAATTGCTAAAAATTCCACTTTTTAATATTGATTTTCAGTAAGTTATATTTCAGCGAAACGGCGTGAATTCAGAATAGACTTATTTCTTTTGATGATCCAAAACAGTATTTTTGATACGATTTAAGATTCCTTTCTTAAATTTAATTAAATAATAGGGTGTTGGAATGCTGAAATCCGACCAGGAGACCTGATGATATCGACTTCAATTCGACGATTAGGGGCGGCGCTGTGTATGTTAGCCACCCTGGCATTTTCGGGAGAAGTGCTGGCAACACAGCACACGACGAAAAAGAGCCACACAGTCCATCTTAATAAGACAAGCGGTAAAAAACTGGCAAGCAGTAAAAAAGAGTATTCTCGCAATAGTGTAATAAGTGGTTCACTGCCTGATTTGCGAAAATACCCTTCCGGAACACCAAGGAAAAAAGCGTTTCTCCGGACCGTCATGCCTTACATTACCAGCCAGAATGCGGCGATTTCGGCTGAGCGTAACTGGCTTATTTCAAAGCAGTACGACGCCAGATGGTCGCCGTCTGAGCGCGCGCGCCTGAAAGATATCGCGAAGCGTTATAAGGTGAAATGGAACGGCAATACACGCCGCGTACCGTGGAATACACTGCTTGAGCGCGTAGATATTATTCCGGCCAGCATGGTCGCGACGATGGCGGCGGCAGAAAGCGGTTGGGGCACGTCGAAACTGGCGCGCAATAATAACAACCTGTTTGGCATGAAATGCGCCAGCAGGCGTTGTAATAATGAGCCAGGTAAAGTGAAAGGGTATTCTCACTTTAATTCTGTTAAAGAGTCCGTTAATGCTTATGCGGTGAATCTGAATACGCATCCGGCTTATGCGTCTTTCCGTAAATCACGCCTGCAGCTGCGTAAAGCGGACCAGGAAGTGACCGCCAGCAATATGATCCATAAGCTGAAAGGGTATTCCACGCGAGGTAAAAGCTATAACAATTATTTGTTTGCCATGTATCAGGATAATCAGCACCTGCTGGCAACCAACTAATTAGCCGCACTCCTGGCTCAGAGGCAAAAAACGTCTTCTTCGGAAGACGTTTTTTATTGTGATGCCCTTTGGCATTATCGCCATCACACGGGCAATCTCGTCTTTCGTCATAAGCCGTGCTTAACCTTTAGCCTGCCCTTTACACAACCACTTCGCTGAACCGCTCGCGATAATCCTTCGGCGTGGTGTCGTACTCTTTTTTAAATACCGAGTAGAAATATTGCAGCGACGGATAGCCGCACATTTGCGAAATTTCGTTAATGCTCAGTGACGTTGAAATCAGCAGGCTGCGCGCTTTTTCCAGCTTCTCAGCATGGATCACCGCGTGTATGGTTTCGCCGACCTCTTCTTTAAAGCGTTTTTCCAGGTTGGAGCGAGAAATACCGACGGCATCCAGCACCTGCTCGACTTTAATGCCTTTACAGGCATGGTTGCGGATGTAGTGCATTGCCTGAATTACGGCAGGATCGTGCAGCGAACGGTAATCGGTCGAGCGTCGTTCGACGACCCGCGCAGGGGGGACCAGCACGCGCTGGAGCGGCAGATTTTCGTTATCCAGAAGGCGATGCAGCAATTTTGCGGCCTGATAACCCATTTGCCGCGTGCCCTGCGCCACGGAAGAGAGGGCGACGCGGGAGAGATAACGGGTCAGTTCTTCGTTATCAATGCCGATCACACACAGTTTCTCCGGTACCGGAATATGGAGGTGTTCGCATACCTGTAGAAGATGACGCGCCCGCGCATCGGTAACCGCAATAATGCCGGTCTGAGGCGGCAGCGTCTGAAGCCAGTCAGAAAGCCGGTTCTGCGCGTGCTGCCAGTTTTCCGGCGCGGTTTCCAGCCCCTGATAAATGACGCCGCGATATTTTTCGCGGGCTACCAGCTCGCTGAACGCATGTTCCCGTTCGGCGGCCCAGCGTTTGCCGGTTGAAGAGGGCAGGCCATAAAAGGCGAAACGGTGCACCCCTTTCTCTTTGAGGTGTAAAAATGCGCTTTCGACCAGCGCGTAGTTGTCGGTCGCGATATAGTGCACAGGCGGATAATGTTCCGGACGGTGATAAGAGCCGCCAACGCCGACAATCGGTACCTGGACATCTTTCAGAAGCTGCTCTATCTCCGGATCGTCAAAATCGGCAATAACCCCGTCGCCCAGCCATTCTTTGATGTTCTCAATGCGGGTGCGGAAATCCTCTTCCATGAAGATATCCCACTCCGACTGAGACGCCTGCAAATACTCGCCAACCCCTTCGACCACCTGGCGGTCATAAGCTTTATTGGCGTTAAACAGCAGCGTAATGCGATGACGCTTTTCAAACATAGTGTCGGTATCCGGCCTTGAACTTGTTGTTTGAATAACACATATCCCGCGAGGCAGGACAACCGCTAACCGGCAATGTGATCCATTGCAGGTTATGGTTATACGCGCCTGCGCGTCGCGGAATCCATCCAGACCGCCAGCAGCAAAATGGCGCCTTTGACGATGTATTGCCAGAAAGTGGGCACGTCCATCATGCTCATGCCGTTATCAAGCGACGCCATGATAAACGCCCCCATCACCGCGCCTGCTACGCTCCCGACGCCGCCTGCAAGGCTGGTACCGCCAATAACGCAAGCGGCGATGGCGTCCAGCTCGGCAATATTCCCTGCCGAGGGCGAGCCTGCGCCGAGACGTGAACTCAGAATGAGGCCTGCAATGGCCACCATAAGACCGTTTATTGCAAATACCGCCAGTTTGGTGCGCTCTACGTTAATTCCCGAAAGCCTTGCAGCGTCGAGATTCCCGCCGATGGCGTAAATGCGGCGGCCAAAAGCGGTATGCAGCGCCATAAACATGCCCGCCAGCAGCAGGAACGTCAGGATAAGCACTGGCGTAGGGACGCCGCGATAATCATTCAGCAGCCAGATAGCCCCAAGCACAATGATGGCGGTCAGCGCCTGTTTACTGATGATCGTGGTCGATGCGGTGGATGTGAGCCCAAGCGCCTGACGGCGCATACGTCCGCGCCATTGCCAGAAGATAAAGAGTGCAAGAGCCACGGCCCCGATACCAAAACCGACGCCGCCCGGCAGGTAACTCTGTCCAATTTGCGACATTGCCGGGCTGGTCGGTGAAACGGTTGTACCGTTCGTGATGCCTATCAACACGCCGCGAAAAGCCAGCATGCCCGCAAGCGTAACGATAAATGAGGGTACTTTCCGGTAGGCCACCCACCAGCCATTCCAGGCGCCCAACAGCAGGCCGAGCAGCAGCGTCACGACAATCGTCAGCGGCAGCGGCCAGCCCAGCCAGACGTCGAAAATGGCCGCTGCGCCGCCCAGCAATCCCATCATTGAGCCGACGGAGAGATCGATTTCTGCCGAAATAATCACGAAGACCATGCCAACCGCCAGGATGCCGGTAATGGCGGTCTGACGCAGCAGGTTAGAGATGTTGCGGGCGCTCAAGTACGCGCCGTCAGTCATCAGAGTGAAAAACAGCATGATGGCCACAATGGCGGCAATCATCACGAATACCTGAAAATTGATTTTATTCAGGGCGCTGAATGAGGCTGGCGAAGAGGCTGACGGCGCGGCCAGCTTGATTTCAGACGGGTTGCTTTTCGACATGGCGATCGCTCCTCAGGGCGGCTTCCATCACCTGTTCCTGCGTCAGGTTATGGTTTATCAGGTTGGCTTTCAGGCGGCCTTCATGCATTACCAGCACCCGGTCGCTCAGGCCGAGCACTTCCGGGAGTTCCGATGAAATAACGATGACGGCGATACCTTGCTGTACCAGTTGGTGAATGAGCTTGTAGATTTCATATTTCGCGCCGATATCAATGCCGCGAGTCGGCTCATCCAGAATGAGAATGCGGGGATTCAGCAACAGGCAGCGTGCAAGGATCGCTTTTTGTTGATTGCCACCACTGAGGCGGCCAATCGCCAGCATCGGTGAGGCGGTTTTCACTTTGAGGCGCTGGAGTGAATCGAGAATGCACTGCTGCTCAGCGGCCGCATCCAGCGCGCTGAGCGGCCCGCTGAACTGATCCAGCGCTGCAAGCGTGATGTTTTGCCCCACCGCCATCACGGGCACGATGCCATCTTTTTTCCGATCTTCCGGCACCATGGCAATGCCGTGGGCGATGGCCTGCTGGCAGTGACGAATGGTTACCGGCGCGCCGTCGATAAAGACATTGCCTTGCCAGCGCCCAGGCCAGACGCCAAACAAACATTGCATTGCCTCGGTGCGCCCAGCGCCCACTAACCCGGCGATACCGAGAATTTCACCCCGCCGCAGCGTAAAAGACAACGAGCTGACACGCTGGATATGCCGATTGACCGGGTGCCAGGCCGTCAGGTTCTCGACGCGCAGGATCTCTTCGCCGGGGCTATGAGGTTCGCTGGGATAGAGCGCTGTCAGTTCACGGCCAACCATCATGGCGATGATCTCTTCTTCGCTCATCTGCGCCGCAGGCCGCGTACTGATGGGCTTACCATCGCGAATGACGCAAATCGTGTCTGATATCGCTTTGACTTCATTGAGCTTGTGAGAAATATAAATGCAGGCGATGCCGTGCTGTTGCAGGTCACGAATGATATCCAGCAGCAGCGCGGTTTCCTGCTCGGTGAGTGACGCGGTAGGTTCATCCAGCACCAACAGGCGCACCTGTTTATTGAGCGCTTTGGCAATCTCCACCAGTTGCTGTTGCCCAAGCCCGAGATCGCCCGTGCGGGTATGCGGTGAAACGAACAGACTCACCTGCGCCAGCAATTTTTCGCACCGTAGCGTCATCGCGTCATAATCCAGCACGCCGTGACGCGTGATTTCTGCGCCTAAAAAGATGTTTTCCAGCACAGTCAGGTTTTTTACGAGCGCCAGCTCCTGGTGAATAATCGCGATGCCTTTGCGTTCAGTATCGCGAATATGCGTCGGTGTCAGCGGCTCGCCGGCAAACGTGATTTCACCCTCATAACTGCCCCAGGGATAGATTCCACACAGCACTTTCATTAGCGTTGATTTGCCAGAGCCGTTTTCACCGCACAGCGACATCACTTGGCCTGGCGCCAGCGCAAGCGACACGTTATCGACCGCTTTGACGGCGCCAAAGGCTTTAGTGATGTTTTTCATTTCGAGTAAATAAGGCATAAGGATTCCGCCTGCACTGGTCGAAAAGCAGCACTGGCGTTCGCGTTATCCCGCGAACGCCGCAAAATTACAGATCGCTCTTTTTATGGAAGCCGTCTTTTATGACGGTGGATTCAATGTTGGATTTATCCACTTTGATGGGGGTTAACAGGCGTGAGGGGACATCTTTAAGCCCGTTATTGAGGGTGGCATCGGATTTTGGCTGCTTGTCGTTGCCAAGCTCCACCGCAACTTCCGCTGCCGTATTCGCAAGTTGGGTAATAGGTTTATAGACCGTCATGGTTTGTGTGCCAGCCATGATGCGCTTAATACCGGCGAGGTCGGCGTCCTGACCCGAAATCGCTACCTTACTGGCAAGGCCTTGCGCGCTCAGCGCCTGAATAGCACCGCCTGCGGTCGCGTCGTTCGAGGCGACGACAGCATCGATTTTGTTATTATTAGCGGTCAGTGCGTTTTCCATAATTTTCAGCGCGTTTTCGGGTAGCCAACCATCGACCCACTGATCGCCCACAACTTTTATTTTTCCACTGTCGATAAAGGGCTTCAGCACTTTCATTTGCCCATCGCGAAACAGACGCGCATTATTATCAACGGGCGAGCCTCCCATCAGGAAATAATTTCCCTGTGGCACGTTGTCTACCAGGCTCTGTGCCTGAATTTCGCCGACCTTTTCATTGTCAAAAGAAATATAAAAATCGATATCAGCGTTATTAATCATACGGTCATACGCCAGTACTTTAATTCCTTCGCGTTTTGCCTCGGCAATAACATTACTTAATACCTGGCCGTTGTAGGGAATAATGACCAATACATCCACGCCGCGGTTGATCATGTTTTCAATTTGCGACATTTGCGTCTCTTCATTGCCATTAGCGGACTGGACAAAGACTTTAGCGCCCAGTGATTCTGCTTTGCTGACGAAGATGTCGCGATCTTTCTGCCAGCGCTCAAGACGCAGGTCGTCAATCGCCATGCCGATTTTCACGTCTTTTGCGATGCCGCTGAAGCTGGTTAACACCAGCGACGCGCACAGGGTAAGAATAAGCTGCTTTATTTTCATGATTTTTATACCTGTTCCAGTGTTACGAATGGGCTTAATTCATCGGGGACGAAACGGACATTCATACTTACGGACGCAGGAATTTTTAGCGCGGAAAGGCCAGGGATCAATTACAGATTTTAATCTTTGGGTTACGTTTTTTTGTTTATTTCTGATTTTATGACGTCGATCGGATTTCAAATGTTAAATCTAAATGTTTCACAAGCAAAATGGAATTTATCCCGCAATGCAATATTGTGTAGCGCTAAGCGCTTTTTTGCGAGCCAGCGCACATTTGTGCATTCTCTTAATCGCAGTGTGAAATAACGTAATTGAGCAACGGCAAAGGAAATTCCAGGATTAATTTATTCTCGCTGGAACAGCCCTGATTACGGAGTCAATTATGCCGACTTATTTCGACCAACTTGAACGTGTGCGTTATGAAGGCCCGAAAACCACCAATCCCCTGGCATTCCGCCATTACAATCCTGACGAGTTGGTTGCCGGCAAACGGATGGAAGATCATCTGCGTTTCGCCGCTTGCTACTGGCACACCTTCTGCTGGAACGGTTCGGATATGTTTGGCGTGGGCGCGTTTGAACGGCCGTGGCAGCAGGCGGGCGACGCGCTTAGCCTTGCGAAACGCAAAGCCGATGTAGCGTTTGAGTTTTTTCATAAGCTCAATGTGCCTTACTACTGCTTTCACGATGTTGACGTGTCGCCGGAAGGCGCGTCCCTGAAAGAGTACCTGAACAATTTCGCCCAGATGGTCGAGGTGCTGGCGCAAAAACAACAGGAGAGCGGGGTGAAGCTGCTATGGGGCACCGCCAACTGTTTCACCCATCCGCGCTACGGCGCAGGCGCTGCCACGAATCCTGACCCGGAAGTGTTCTCATGGGCGGCGACGCAGGTGGTCAACGCCATGAACGCGACACACCAGCTAGGCGGCGAAAACTACGTGCTGTGGGGCGGCCGTGAGGGTTACGAAACGCTGCTCAATACCGACCTGCGCCAGGAGCGGGAACAGCTGGGCCGCTTTATGCAAATGGTGGTCGAGCATAAGCATAAAACCGGCTTTCGCGGCACGCTGCTTATTGAGCCAAAGCCGCAGGAGCCAACTAAACACCAGTACGATTATGACGCCTCGACGGTGTATGGCTTTCTGAAACAGTTTGGGCTAGAAAAAGAGATTAAGCTCAATATTGAGGCTAACCACGCCACGCTTGCCGGGCACTCTTTCCACCACGAAATTGCCAGCGCAATCGCGCTCGGTATTTTTGGCTCGGTGGATGCGAACCGCGGCGATCCGCAGCTTGGCTGGGATACTGACCAGTTCCCGAACAGCGTCGAAGAGAATGCGCTGGTGATGTATGAAATCCTCAAAGCGGGCGGTTTTACTACCGGCGGCCTGAATTTCGACGCCAAAGTACGGCGCCAGAGCACCGATAAATATGATCTCTTTTATGGGCATATCGGGGCGATGGATACGATGGCGCTGTCGCTGAAAGTGGCGGCGAAAATGCTGGAAGAAGGCGAGCTGGATAAACGCGTCGCTCGCCGCTATGCGGGCTGGAACGGCGAACTGGGCCAGCAAATCCTGAAAGGCCAGATGACGCTTGCCGAGCTGGCGCAGTATGCAGAAGAGCATAATCTTGCGCCACAGCATCAGAGTGGGCATCAGGAAATGCTGGAAAATCTGGTCAATTATTATCTCTTTGATAAATAATCGAAACGCGTCGCGCCGCCCCAGAGCGGCGCGCTGGCTCAGGAGCGGCGGCTATGTATATAGGGATAGACCTCGGCACATCCGGGGTGAAAGTCATTCTGCTGGATGATCAGGGAATGCTGGTGACCTCGCAAAGCGAGGCGTTGCAGGTTTCTCGTCCACACCCGTTATGGTCAGAGCAAGATCCCGAAAGCTGGTGGCATGCGACGGACCGCGCAATACGAGCGCTGGGCCAGCAACATAGCCTGCGCGAGGTAAAAGCGATCGGCTTAAGCGGGCAAATGCACGGCGCGACATTGCTCGATAAACATCAGCAGGTGTTGCGTCCGGCCATTTTATGGAATGACGGGCGCAGCGCACAGGAGTGCGCGCTCCTTGAAGAGGCAGTTGCCGATTCTCGCGTTATTACGGGCAATCTGATGATGCCAGGCTTCACCGCGCCCAAATTGCTGTGGGTCGAGCGCCATGAGCCAGAAATATTCAACCGGCTCGATAAAGTGTTGCTGCCGAAGGATTACTTACGGCTGCGTATGACAGGCGATTTTGCGAGCGACATGTCTGACGCGGCAGGTACGATGTGGCTCGACGTGGCGCAACGTGACTGGAGCGAGACGATGCTTGCGGGCTGCCATCTGGAGCGCGCGCAGATGCCTGCGCTTTTTGAAGGTAGCGAGATAACCGGCCAGTTAAAAACGGAGGTTGCGCAGGCATGGGGTATGAATACGGTGCCGGTTGTCGCAGGCGGTGGGGATAACGCTGCGGGCGCGGTCGGCGTCGGGCTCGCGGATCCCGGCCAGGCGATGTTATCGCTTGGCACCTCCGGCGTGTACTTCGCAGTGAGTGACGGATTTCGTTCAAAGCCCGAACGCGCAGTTCATAGCTTTTGTCATGCCTTACCGGCGCGCTGGCATTTGATGTCGGTGATGCTGAGTGCGGCGTCATGTCTTGACTGGGCCGCCAGACTGACCGGTATGGAAAACGTGCCAGCGCTGCTGAACGCAGCACAGCACGCGCGTGCGGACGTAAGCCCCGTCTGGTTTTTGCCTTATCTTTCCGGCGAACGCACGCCACACAATAATCCGCTGGCGAAAGGCGTGTTCTTTGGCCTGACGCATGAGCACGGCCCCGCTGAGCTGGCGCGTGCGGTGCTTGAGGGCGTAGGTTATGCGCTGGCCGATGGCATGGATATAGTGCATGAATGTGGCATCACGCCGCAAAGCGTTACGCTCATCGGCGGTGGCGCGCGCAGTGCGTGGTGGCGGCAAATGCTGGCGGATATCAGCGGGATGCCGCTGGATTACCGTACCGGCGGCGATGTTGGTCCGGCGCTCGGCGCGGCGCGGCTTGCGCAAATCGCGCTCGCCCCTGAGCGTCCGTTGTGCGAGCTGCTCCCTCCCTTGCCACTGGAACAACAACATCAGCCGGATGCGGCGCGCTATCAACGCTACGGCGAACAGCGCGAAACTTTCCGCCAACTCTACCGTCAACTGTTGCCGCTGATGTCCTGAACAACGCCGGGCGGGCAGAAAAACGCGTCCTGATACGCCCGGTTTTTGTCCTTTTCTGGTCTGCCCGATAGCAGCCGCGCCTGTGAGAATAGGGGGCACTCTCCCGCACACAGGTGTCCTGAAATGACGCGTACCGCCCTGCTGAATATTGATACTCAACAATCCTTCTTTCATCGTCCCTACTGGCGTGAAGATGACTTTCCGGCTTTCAGTGACGCCATGAATAAACTTATCGACGGTTGTGAGGCGCGCAATGTGCCGGTGGTCGACATCTTGCACGTGGATGACGATGCGCTGTTTACGCTGGATTCCGGCTTTGTTACGCCGATGCCCTTTTTACGCCACCGCGCCGCTGCCACTTTCCACAAACATGTCCATAACGCCTTTACCGATACGGGGCTGGATTTATGGCTGCGCCAAAGAGATATTAACCACCTGATTATCTGCGGTATCCGTACCGAACAGTGCTGCGAAACCACAACGCGTGTCGCCTCTGACCTGGGCTATCGGGTGACGTTTGTCAGCGAAGCGACGCTCACCTTCCCAATGACGTGGAAAGGGATAACGCTGGATGTGGAGACGCTGCGTCACCGCACCGAAACGGTGCTGGCGGGGCGTTTTGCAACGATTAGCAGCGTGGTGCAATGTCTGGAGTCTTTGGAATGACCATTCCTGTCTGGTTTGTGGTGCTGCCTGGCGTCATGGCGCTCGATTTAACCGGCCCGGCGGAGACGCTGGCGCTGGCGGGTCAGGCATTCAGCCTCAATTATATCGGGCCTGATGAGCGCATCGTCATGTCGACGGGGCTTCAGGTCGCCGGTATCGCACCATTGCCAGAAACCCTGCCACCCCACAGTTTGCTCGTCCTGCCGGGCGTGTCAGATTCCAGCCGCTGGTTTGATACGCCGCAGGCGCTCGCCGCGCGTAACTGGCTGATGCGCCTGCAACCCCAAATCCATAGCCGACAGCTTACCCTGATTTGTGTCTGTTCCGGGGCGCTGCTGGCGGCGCGGGCCGGGCTGCTGCACGGGGTAGAATGCACCACGCATCACGATGTACTGGCCCGGCTGAAAACGGCCGCGCCAGGCGCACTGGTCCGCGATAACCGTATTTTTGTAGAAGATCGCGGTATCTGGACCAGCGCGGGCATCACTTCCGGTATCGATTTAAGTTTGCACCTGATCCATCGTCTCAGCGGGCCGCGTGCAGCGCTTGATGTGGCGCGCGAGATGGTCGTGTGGTTTCGCCGCTCCGGCGACGACCCGCAGCTGTCGCCCTGGCTGCGCTACCGTAATCATTTACATCCCGCCGTGCATCGTGCCCAGGATTTACTGGCTTCTCACCCGCAGGGCGCATGGAGCCTGGTGGAGATTGCCGGACGGGTGCATGTCAGCCCACGACATCTCTCGCGGCTGTTCAGGGAACATTTAGGCATTAGCGTGCGCGACTATCTGGAGCAACTGCGCGTGGCGTTTGCGAGCCAGTGTTTATTGCAGGGGCAGGGGACAGAACAGGCGGCGCTGGCCGCCGGGTTCTCGTCCGCCCGGCAGTTCCAGCGCGCCCGCGCGCGTGCCGTTAACTGACGAGCCGACGGCGGTCAACGCGCTGCAACAGCGCGGAAAGCAGCACACTGCCCGCCAGCGTGGCGCCAAAAATCCACACGATATCCAGCGCAGGCCACGTGGTGATGTCGAAATGGCGGGTGCGCAGAAAGTGAATGATCAATGCATGAAAGCCGTAAATTCCGAGCGAATAACGCGCAATAAACGCAAGCGGCGCCAGCGGGCGGTTGAGCGTATTTTTTGCGAGCACCAGCAGGCTTAATGCGGCGATTAACACCAGCGGGCCGCAGTAGAGATAAAATGTGTCGGCAAAGTTGCCGTGGCTTTCCAGCGCCTGATGCGTCCCGCTTGCGATAGATACGGTACTTACCGCAAGCAGCACAGCCGCCAGCAGGGTCACCGGACGCTGCTGCGTCTCCATCATGCCGATAGCCCGTCCCATCAGTCCATACAGCACGTAATAGAACGTGTCGCCATTGATATACAAATTTACCGGTAACCACTGCACGCCATCAAACTTTTGCGCCACCGTGTTTGGGTTGGCGATAACGCCAAGCAGTACAACCAGTGCCAGCGCCGTTCGGCCATCAATGCGTTTTACGCTAATCAGCGGCGAAAGCAGGTAAATGACCACGATCGCAAAGAAAAACCATAAATGGTAGAAGACAGGCTTTTGTAACAATAGCTTAAGCGAAAGGTTTGCATCGATAGGCGTCAGCAACGCGATATACGCGAGCGCTACTGCGCTATAAAACACGAGGCAGAGCGCGATACGCAGAAAATGCCGTTGCCCGGCGCTGCGTTCGCCGAAGAACAGATACCCTGAAATCATAAAAAACAGCGGCACGCTGACGCGTGAAGCGGCGTTCAGCAGGTTGGCGAAATCCCAGCTAAGCGCACTGACGACAGTAGGGTTAGTAATATACCAGGTGGTAGTGTGGATCATGATGACCATCAGGCAGGCAATTGCGCGCAGGTTATCTATCCAGTGAATTTTTTGCTGCATCAGTTCCTCTGTACCATCTTTAATTATCAGCAGTGTGACTGCCTGATTCTGGATTCTGCACCACGGAACAGTCTGAGTTTGACGGCTGACTATTGTCAGCCAGGGGGCGGTTTCGCAGAATGCACGCCCTTTGTCCGCTGCGGTAACTCGCGCTTTGGTTGTCATTTTAACATGGAGATAACACATCATGACGAGGCTGTTGCCCCGCACGCTTTGGCTGGTTCTTTTTACGGGGGCGCTTGCCGGTTGCAGTCATGAGGACGCGCATCCGCAGCATGCGCAAAAAGGCCGCGTCAGCGCGCCGCACTCGCTTGAGATGGAGCAACTTTGCAAAGATAAAGCGGCCCGCCGCTACAATACCGCCGCGCAGAAAATCACGGTGATGGGCTTTGAGGCGTTTCAGGGAAGCTATGAAATGCGGGGTTATACGGCGCGTGAAGAGGGCTTTACCTGTTCCTTCGACGCGGATGGTCAATTTTTACACCTTTCGATGCGTTAATGGCGCAACCACGCGTCAACAGCCTGGTTTTGGACGTGGATTGAGGCTGTATATCTGGCGGTCAACGGGTATACTGACCGCTTCCAAATAAACCCACTCGTATCGCGTGCGAAATCATATGCAAAAGTTTGATACCAGGACCTTTCAGGGCCTGATCCTGACCTTACAGGATTACTGGGCTCGTCAGGGCTGCACCATCGTTCAACCTCTGGACATGGAAGTCGGCGCTGGCACCTCCCACCCGATGACCTGCCTGCGGGCGCTGGGCCCGGAGCCTATCGCGGCCGCTTACGTTCAGCCTTCTCGCCGCCCGACCGATGGCCGCTACGGCGAAAACCCTAACCGTTTACAGCACTACTACCAGTTCCAGGTGATCATCAAGCCGTCACCGGACAATATTCAGGAGCTGTACCTGGGGTCGCTTAAAGAGCTGGGTATGGATCCGACCATTCATGATATTCGCTTCGTAGAAGATAACTGGGAAAACCCGACGCTTGGTGCCTGGGGTCTTGGCTGGGAAGTGTGGCTGAACGGTATGGAAGTGACGCAGTTCACTTACTTCCAGCAGGTCGGCGGCCTGGAGTGTAAACCGGTCACCGGCGAAATCACCTACGGTCTTGAGCGTCTCGCGATGTACATCCAGGGCGTAGACAGCGTTTACGACCTCGTGTGGAGTGACGGCCCGCTCGGCAAAACCACTTACGGCGACGTGTTCCATCAGAACGAAGTGGAGCAATCCACCTATAACTTCGAATACGCTGACGTCGATTTCCTCTTCACCTGCTTTGAGCAGTACGAGAAAGAAGCTCAACAGCTGCTGGCGCTGGAAAACCCGCTGCCGCTGCCTGCTTATGAACGTATTCTGAAAGCCGCCCACAGCTTCAACCTGCTGGACGCGCGTAAGGCCATCTCGGTGACCGAACGCCAGCGCTACATTCTGCGTATCCGCACGCTGACCAAAGCCGTGGCCGAAGCCTACTACGCCTCCCGTGAGGCGCTGGGCTTCCCGATGTGCAACAGAAATAAATAAGAGGCTGCCATGTCTGAGAAAACGTTCCTGGTGGAGATTGGCACTGAAGAGCTGCCACCAAAAGCCCTGCGCAGCCTGGCGGAATCCTTCGCTGCGAACTTTACCGCTGAACTGGACGCTGCGGGCCTGACCCACGGCGTGGTGAGCTGGTTTGCGGCGCCGCGCCGTCTGGCGCTGAAAGTGGCGAGCCTTGCGGCTTCCCAGCCAGATCGTGAAGTTGAAAAACGCGGCCCGGCGGTCTCTGCGGCGTTTGACGCGCAAGGCAACCCGAGCAAAGCGGCCGAAGGTTGGGCGCGCGGCTGCGGTATTACCGTCGATCAGGCTGAGCGTCTGGTGACGGATAAAGGCGAATGGCTGATGTATCGCGCCCATGTGAAAGGCGAAAGCGCACAAGCGCTGCTGCCGAACATGGTGAGCACCGCGCTTTCTAAACTGCCTATCCCGAAACTGATGCGTTGGGGCGCGTCCGAGGTGCAGTTTGTGCGCCCGGTGCACACCGTGACGCTGCTGCTGGGCGATGAAGTCATCCCGGCGACAATCCTCGGCATTCAGTCCGATCGCGTGATCCGCGGCCACCGCTTTATGGGCGAGCCGGAATTCACCATCGATAACGCCGATCAATATCCGCAAATTCTGCTGGAGCGTGGCAAAGTCATCGCGGATTACAACGCCCGTAAAGCCAAAATCCAGCAAGATGCCGAAGCGGCCGCAGCCAAAATCGGCGGCAATGCTGATCTTAGCGACAGCCTGCTGGAAGAAGTCACCGCGCTGGTGGAATGGCCTGTGGTACTGACCGCGAAATTCGAAGAGAAATTTCTGGCGGTGCCGGCGGAAGCGCTGGTCTACACCATGAAAGGCGACCAGAAATATTTCCCGGTCTACGGTGCTGACGGCAAGCTGCTGCCGAACTTTATTTTCGTGGCGAACATCGAGTCCAAAGATCCGTACCAGATTATCTCCGGTAACGAAAAAGTGGTGCGCCCGCGTCTGGCCGATGCTGAATTCTTCTTCAATACCGACCGTAAAAAGCGTCTTGAAGATAACCTGCCGCGTCTTGAAACCGTCCTGTTCCAGCAACAGCTTGGTACGCTTCGTGATAAAACCGACCGTATTCAGGCGCTCTCCGGCTGGATTGCCAGCCAGATTGGCGCGGACGTAAATCACGCGACGCGTGCGGGCCTGCTGTCCAAGTGCGACCTGATGACCAATATGGTGTTTGAATTCACCGACACCCAGGGCGTGATGGGGATGCACTACGCGCGTCACGACGGCGAAGCCGAAGACGTGGCCGTTGCGCTGAACGAGCAATACATGCCGCGCTTCGCGGGCGATGCGTTGCCTTCAAGCCTGGTGGCCTGCGCGGTGGCCATTGCCGATAAGATGGATACCCTGGCCGGGATTTTCGGCATCGGTCAGCATCCGAAAGGTGATAAAGACCCGTTCGCACTGCGCCGCGCCGCACTCGGTGCACTGCGTATCATAGTTGAGAAGCACCTGCCGCTGGATCTGCAGACGCTGACCGAAGAAGCCGTGCGCCTCTATGGCAGCAAGCTGACCAACGCGAAAGTGGTGGATGATGTTGTCGACTTCATGCTCGGCCGTTTCCGCGCCTGGTATCAGGACGAAGGCTACAGCGTCGACACCATCCAGGCCGTACTGGCGAACCGTCCGACCCGCCCGGCTGATTTTGATGCCCGCATGAAGGCGGTCTCGCACTTCCGCACCCTGGATGAAGCGGCGGCGCTGGCGGCAGCGAACAAGCGTGTTTCCAACATTCTTGCTAAAGCGACCGAGCCGCTGAACGACCAGGTTCAGGCATCGCTTTTGAAAGAAGATCCGGAAATCCGTCTCGCGCTTCAGGTTTCTGTGATGCGCGATAAGCTGCAACCGCTGTTTGCAGAAGGCCGCTATCAGGAGGCGCTGGTTGAGCTGGCGCAGCTGCGTGAGCCGGTGGATGAATTCTTTGAGAAAGTGATGGTTAACGCAGATGATGCGCAGGTGCGTATTAATCGCCTGACGCTGCTTGCTAAATTACGTGAGCTGTTCCTGCAGGTTGCGGATATTTCGCTGCTCCAGTAACGTGTTCCAGTAATAATAAAAAACCCGCCGCTGGCGGGTTTTTTATTTCGGTATTCGCCGCGATATATTCCTATTTTATGAACGGGAAATACGGGCAACCTTGTTTACGCACCTGAGAAGTAACCTTTGGACAGGGAAACGATCCCGCACCCAGGCCAGCAGGCCGGGCGTGTCTGCACGCGCCTGAATCGAATTAACCAAAAGCAACGCCCCCGCAGATGCGGGGGCGTTTTTGTTTGCGAAAAAAAGCGTGCCGACGACGGGTTATTCCATTAGCTGTTTACTGAGCATGGGATTTGCCTGGATAAGGCGCATCAGCTTCAGTTCGGCGCTGGAGGGTTTCACGCGTCGGGATTCCCACTCCTGCACCATTGAGACACTAACGCCCATTACGCGTGCCAGATCGTCCGTTTTCAGGCCCGTCCTTTTGCGTAATAGTTCAAATTCTGAAAACACATTCGATTTCTGTGCAGCCGTAACTGTCTCGCAGACATCTTTTTTAAATACAATTTGTTCGAGGCTGCTGAGCAACTCAAACATAGGGTCTTTAGATTCCATTTTGGACTCCTAAATCACACAGCGGGATCGTGAACATCTAAGAAGCTTCTTAATCATAGTTCGGAAAAAACAACGCGCGGGGAGGGAAGGGGCGGATTTTTCGCCAGCGGCTCCGTAAGCCCTGAAACACCCGGTTCGTTGGTGAAAAATAGCGCTATAACTGACTGATATTCAGATTGTTCTTAGCTGGCGTATAATTTTGTAAAGGCGCCTCCGGCGCTCCTTTGCTGCCAGCCGCGATCGCGCGTATGCCAGGCCTCCTTGCCCGGCATAAGCGGTTACGCTGCTTTTTCGATCAACATCAGCAACTGACCGGCCTGTACCTGGTGCCCCTGCTGACGCTGCAACGTACGGATAGTCCCCGTCACTGGCGAAGTCACCGGAATCTCCATTTTCATCGATTCCAGAATTCCGATGATTTGCCCTTCGCTGACTTGCTCGCCAGGCTGCACCAGCCACTGCCAGACGCTGCCTGCGACCTGGCTTTCCACGCCGCAGCAGTGCTCCGGTATCGCCTCAACGATATCCTCCTGCTCCGCCAGCGCGCTGTCGAACGTGAACTGACCGTCAGCGCGCCAGCGTGCAAGTTCTTCATCAAATGCCTGCTGGCGCTTGTGCTGGAACGCCCCGATGCTCGCTGACTCCTGCTCCAGCATGTGCTGATAATCGCGCAGGCTGAATTCACCCTCTTCGACACGAAGCGGGTAGTCGCCCCAGGGGAAGCGTTCACGGATCTCCGCCAGCGCTTCATGGGTTACAGGATAAAAGCGGATCTGATCGAAAAAGCGCAGCAGCCAGGGCTGCGTGAAATCGCGGGTTTTGCGGTCGCGGTTCCACATTTGCAGCGTGCGGCCCACAAACTGATAGCCGCCCGGCCCCTCCATTCCATACACGCACAAATATGCGCCGCCAATACCCACTGAGTTTTCGGCAGTCCATGTGCGCGCCGGATTATATTTGGTGGTTACCAGGCGATGGCGCGGGTCAAGCGGCGTGGCGACCGGCGCGCCGAGGTAGACATCGCCAAGCCCCATGACTAAGTAAGCGGCGTTAAACACGGTCTCTTTGACCTGTTCCACGCTCTCAAGCCCATTGATGCGGCGAATAAATTCAATATTGCTCGGGCACCACGGCGCGCCGGGGCGCACGGACTGGGTATAGCGGGAAATGGCCTCCCGGCACGCCGCGTCATCCCAGGAGAGCGGCAGCCAGACGGTGCGTGACGGCACACGAGCGTCACGCAGATCGCCAAGACCGAGATCGGCCTCGATCAGCGTTTTTAGCAGGATCGCACGCGGACAGATCGTCGGGTCGAAGTGGATCTGTAACGAGCGGATCCCGGGCGTCATTTCAAGCCGACCAGGCTGCGGCTGGCGCTCCAGCTGCTGCATTAATGCATGTACACGAAACCGCAGGGCAATATCGAGTTTTTGCTCGCCATATTCCACCAGTAAAAAGCGATCGCCTGCGGCGCGCACGGTCATCGCGGGCATTCCGTCGCGCGCCGCATCCTGCCAGAGAACAGGCGAAGGCAGCGTCTGCGCCTGTTCGGGCGCGAACGCGGTGGGGGCGGTGGTGTCGGCGTTCTCCAGCGTGACCGGCACAAACGTCAGCGTATCGCCCGCTTTTAGCTGGCCGAGCTTCCAGAGATCGGCGTCAATGACTGTCGCCGGGCAGACAAAACCGCCGAGGGACGGGCCGTCCGGACCGAGAATAACCGGCATATCGCCGGTGAAATCCACGGTGCCGAAGGCGTAAGCGTTATCGTGAATATTCGACGGGTGCATGCCCGCTTCGCCGCCATCCGGACGCGCCCAGGCGGGTTTCGGCCCGATGAGACGGATGCCGGTACGGCTGGAGTTGTAATGCACCTGCCAGCGCGCGGCGAAAAAGGCCTCTATATCCGCTGGCGTGAAAAATTCCGGCGCGCCATGAGGGCCGTAAATGACGCGCAGCTGCCAGTGCGAGCCGAGCGTTGGATAGGCGTCTTTTGCAAGCGTCGCAGGCGGGCAGCGGGCAGGTGCGGCCAGATGCAGGACGTCGCCGGTGCGCAGCGCGCGCCCCGCGTGCCCGCCGAATTTGCCGAGCGTAAAGGTGCTGCGACTGCCGAGATAGCGCGGGCAATCCAGTCCGCCTGCCAGCAGGAGATAGCTGCGGCATCCCGCGCCGTGAATATCACCAAGGCGCAGCGTTTGCCCGGCCTCAATGGCCACGACTTCGCCCATCGGGAGCGGCAGGCCATCAAGCTCCGCCTCGATCGCCGCGCCGGTCAGCACCACCGAACAGGCGCGGTTAACGCGAAGGGTCGGCCCGCGCAGCGTGATTTCTAGCCCTGCGGCGTCCTGCGGGTTGCCGAGCAGTTCATTGCCGAGCGCAAACGCGAGCCTGTCGCATGGACCGGATGGCGGCACGCCCACATGCCAGTAGCCGGTGCGGCCTGGCAGATCCTGAATGGTAGTCAGCGTGCCGCCCGCGAGCACGTCCAGCGTCGCGGGCTGCCAGCTGACCTGACCGAGTGTTGCGGTGACCACCTCGCCGTTTTGCACCTCCGGCAGCCGCAGCAAGTGGCGCAGCCAGCCGAGATTCGTTTCAATGCCGTAGAGTCGGCTCTCGTCGAGCGTCTGGCGCAGCGCTTTCAGCGCCTGGTCGCGTGTGTCGGCATGGACAATCACTTTCGCGAGCATCGGATCGTAAAACGCAGACACCTCACACCCTGCCGATATCCAGCTATCGACGCGCAGCGTTGCGCCCGCAACTTTCTCTGGAAATACCGCTTCGCTCAGCAGCCCGGCCACCGGCTGGAAATTTTTCGCCGGATCTTCGGCATAAAGGCGGACCTGAATCGCGTGGCCGTGCGGCGATGTGCGCAGCGTCTCCAGCGGCGGGAGCGCGCCTGCGCCAAGCGCTATCATCCAGCGCACAATGTCCACGCCGTACACCATCTCAGTGACGCCATGCTCTACCTGTAAACGCGTGTTCACTTCCAGAAACCAGAACTGCTGCGCCTGGTCGTCATAGACATACTCCACGGTGCCTGCGCTGCGGTAATTTACCGCCTGACACAGCCGCACAGCGGTCGCCTGGAGCGCGGCGCGCGTGGCATCTGAAAGACGCGGCGCGGGCGTTTCTTCAATGACCTTCTGGTTGCGGCGCTGGGCGGAGCAGTCACGCTCGCCAAGGGCTATCACCTGGCCTTCGCCATCGCCAAAAACCTGTACTTCGATATGACGCGCGCGCGCGATAAATTTCTCTAAAAAGACGCCATCGTCGGCGAAATTATTCCCTGCAAGACGTTTAACGCGGGTAAACGCCTCGCTGAGCGCCTGTGCGTCGTCGCAGCGCTGCATTCCGATGCCGCCGCCGCCCGCCGTGCTTTTCAGCATGACCGGATAGCCAATGTCGCGTGCGGCGTCGAGCGCTGCATCAAGCGAGTGCAACAGGCCGCTGCCGGGCAGCAACGGCACGTTATTTTGCTGCGCCAGCTCGCGGGCGCGGTGTTTCAGGCCAAAGGCCGCCATCTGTTCAGGCGTGGGGCCCAGAAATACCACACCTTCGCTGGCGCAGCGCGCCACGAAGCTCGCGTTTTCACTGAGAAAGCCATAGCCCGGGTGTACCGCGTCCGCGCCGCATTCGCGCATGATCGCAAACAGCTTGTCCTGGTTTAGGTAAGTGTCGCGCACGTTGCCGTCGCCGAGCGGGAAGGCGAGGTCTGCGAGGCGCACATGCTCGGCGTGTTTATCGGCTTCGGCATAGACCGCAACGGCGGTGATGCCCATCTGTTTCAGCGTACGGATGATGCGCACCGCGATGGCGCCGCGGTTGGCGATTAGAATTCGGGTAAACATAACCGGATCTCCGGCGGGCAGGTCGTCCTGCGTGGTTTTCGCGCTGTGGCGCGGGTCGTCCCGCAGCGCCAGAATTACCAGACGGCGACGTCAATCGGCGTTGGGTTATAGCCATTACAGGGGTTATTGAGCTGCGGGCAGTTGGAGATCAGCACCAGAATGTTCATTCTGGCGACCAGCTCCACATATTTGCCCGGCGCCGAAATGCCGTCGGCAAACGTCAGCCCGCCGTCGCGCGTTACCGGCACGTTCATGAAAAAGTTGACGTTATGGGTGATATCGCGACGCGTCAGGCCATATTCGGGGTGCTGCGCGACGGCCAGCATCCAGGAGTCGCGACAGGCGTGCATGTGGCGTTTTTCAAGGTCATAGCGCACGGTGTTGCTTTCGCATGAGCACGCGCCGCCGAGCGTGTCGTGGCGTCCGCAGGTATCGGCGACAATCTCAAGCATAGGGCGGTCGTCACTGGAGCGCAGCACGCTGCCGGTCGTCAGAAATACGTTACGCTGGCCACGGAGCGTATCGGTCACGCTGTAGCGTTCTGCGGTGTTGTCGGCGTTAAAGAACAGCGTGTCGGCGGCCTGGTTGCCTTCAAGATCGGTAATGCGCAGCGTTTCGCCCTCGCGCAGCCGCCAGATCCAGTAATCGCCGGCATCAATGGTGGCGCGATGGACCGCCGCCTGTGGGTTACGGGTGCTTTCAGTCAGCATCGTCACACTCCTTCGCTGAGATAGTAGAGGTGGTTATTGCGCAGGCCGCGCTGGTTCTCCGCGCGCGCAAGGCAGCTTGCCGGCAACGGCTGGCGTGTGCCGTCGACCGTCAGGCCGAGCGGCGCGGTGGGGTAGGTGGTGGACTCGCTGAGTGGGTGAGGGCAGGTGTGCAGCACGACAAGCGTATCCATCGCGAAACGCAGCCGGACGCTGGCTCCCGGCAATCCTTGCGCGGTGAGTGCAAGCGCGCCGTCATCGCCGGTTTCCACCCGGGCGAAAAAGTTAACGTTGGCAGCCATGTCACGCTTGCCGAGCCCATATTTAGCAAGCTCGGTTAAAAAGCTGTCGACCCCGTTCTGGTGGCGTTCGTTGTGAGCATGCTGGTAGCGGCGCACGCCGAATTGCTGCTCGGTAAGCGCGGCGTTGCCGCTGCCGCAGACCGTCTCATGCCAGCCGAAGGTGTCTTGCTCAATACCGCAGAAAATCCGCCCCATGTCGGAATAGAGGCAGTGGCCTTCCGTCAGGCGAAACGTATGCTGGCATTTCAGCGTATCTGGCGCGTTATAGCGCTCAAGAGGGTTTTCCGGGTTATAGAACAGCGCCGCCGCGTTAACGCCGCCCGCGATGTCGGTCAGCGTCAGAGCGGTGCCGCGGCGCATTACCAGCGACCAGTGGCTACCGGCGGGCAGCCGGGTTTCATATACAGTTTCCATAGCGTCTCCTTGGGTTAACCTTCGCTGATCAAAGCCAGCGGGCGTTGTGTAGGATCAGATCCGGGAAAGGGGCGCACGACCGAATGACGTGGCCTGACTTTGCCTGCGGGCGCTCTGTCCAGCGGAATGTCGTAGGTGATGCACGCGCCAAACGCGTCCGGTGCCTGTGGATCGTGGCGCACCTTGTCAAACACCCACAGGCGCGAGCCAAGCGAAAACCCTTCTTTAAGATCGTGCGTAATCATGAAAATGGTCAGGCGATGGCGCTCCCACAGCTCGCTGATAAGCAGATGCATTTCGCTGCGAATACCCGGGTCGAGCGCGCCGAACGGCTCGTCGAGCAGCAAAATGCGCGGCTGTTTCATCAGCGCCTGGGCCAGCGCCAGGCGCTGCTGCATCCCACCTGAAAGCTGATGGGGGTATTTATCCTGCGCCGCGAGCAGCCCCACCTGCTCCAGCATCGCGCGGGCGCGCTCACGGATAGCGGTGCGCTTGCGGCCCCAGACGCGCCCGAGCAGTCGCGCTTCATGAAATTCATCGGCCAGCATGACGTTGCCAATTACCGTCAGGTGCGGAAACACCGAGTAGCGCTGAAACACCACGCCGCGCTGAGCGTCTGGCTCCTGCGCCAGCGGCTGGCCATCCAGCAACAGTTGTCCTTTGCTGGGGGCTTCGGTGCCGAGCAGCATTTTCAGGAAGGTGGTTTTGCCGCAGCCGGACGCGCCGACGACCGAGACAAATTCGCCTTCTTCCACCGTGACGTTCAGCCGTTCCAGCACCACCTGATTGCCATAGTGTTTTTCAAGATTTTTCAGTTCGAGCAATGGCATAGCGGCTCCTTACCGGGCGTGATACCAGGGAAAACAACGGCGATTGAGCATGCGAAGGGCGAGGTCCAGCAAAAAGGCGAGCAGCGTTATCCAGGCGACATAAGGCAGGATGACGTCCATCGCCATATAGCGACGCATCAGGAAGATGCGGTAGCCCAGCCCTTCGGTGGCGGCGATGGCTTCCGCCGCGATAAGAAACAGCCAGGCGGCCCCGAGCGACAGACGTAGCGCGTCAAGCAGGCGCGGCAGCAACTGCGGCAGGATGACGCGCCAGAGGATCTGCGCGCTGTGTCCGCCAAGCGTCTGGGCTTTCACCAGTTGCTCCTGCGGTATCGTCATCGCCTGGAGTTGCAGGTCACGGGCGATAAACGGTGTGATGCCAATGACAATCAGCACTACTTTAGAGAGTTCGCCAAGCCCGAAGCAGATAAACAGAATCGGCAGAATGGCGAGCGGCGGGATCAGCGCCACAATCGTGAGCAGCGGCGAGACGACTGCCCTCACCGAGGGCAGTGCGCCGCAAAACAGGCCGAGCAGCAGCGCCAGCGTGCCGCTTATCAGGGTGCCGGTAAGCAGACGCGCCAGGCTTGCGGCGGTGTCGGCCCAGAGCAGGTATTCGCCGGTGCGCGGGCTTGGCGTAAACGCCATGCGGTCAATAGCGGCGAACATCGCGTCAAAGCCCGGCAGCAGTTTGTCGGCGCTGTTAGCAGCAAGACGCGCATCGGAGGCGATGAGATAAAAGAGGATCAGCGCCAGTAGCGGTAGCGCGCCCAGCATGACGCGGCTCATTGGCTGCGGCTGGAAGTTAATCATTTTGCGCATGGGCGCCTCCGTGATCAGAGCTTATTGTCGGCGGCGAGACGGACAAACTCGTCGCTGAAATGCAGCTTGAGATTGGTTTCATCACCCCAGTTGCCAGCAGGCGTAGTGACGCCGACCACATCCGCGGCGGGGGCCGCGTCGCCCAGCAGACCGTGCGCGAAGGAGAACTCCGCGACTTTCTGCATAGTGGCTTTAAGCTGCGGGCTGGTGGTGAACGCCAGCGCCTGCTGCGGCGTGACAAAAAGGTGCGTCGCCGCAAGCTGGGCGTCGAAACCGGCGAGTGTGGTGCCAGCCGCTTCGCCCATGTGTGTGCGGGCGGTTTTGGCGCTGGCGCTATCCCCCTGCATGGTGTTCAGCGTTTCAAACCAGGCGCCGACCAGCGCTTTGCCAAGTTCCGGGTGCGCTTTCAGCGTCGCGCTGTTAACCACCAGCAGATCAAGAATTTCGCCGGGAATTTGCGCCGAGGTGAAAAGGGTTTTCGAGCCGGGCTGCTTTTGCGCCTCCGCCAGCAGCGGGTTCCAGGTAACGATGGTTTTCACATCTGGCGTGCTGTAAGCGGCGACCAGATCGGCGTCGGCGGTATTGACGACCTTAATGTCTCTTTCGCTAAGCCCGGCGGTTTCGAGCGCGCGCGCCAGCAGATAATGGGACACAGAAAGCTCCACCAGATTCACCGACTGGCCTTTCAGCGCCGCGATGCTGGCTGCGGATTTAGAGAGGATGCCGTCGTTGCCGTTGGAGTAATCACCGACGATAAGCGCGGTGCTTTCCACGCCGCCCGCCGCCGGAATGGTGAGCGCGTCCATATTGGTCATGGTGCAGCCGTCAAAGCCGCCTGCGGTATATTGATTCACCGACTCGATATAGTCGTTTACCTGCACAAACTGGATATCAATGTTGTACTTGTCGGCCCATTTTTTGACGATGCCGTTTTGTTGGGCGTAGTCCCAGGGCATCCAGCCTGCGTAGACAGACCAGCAGAGCTTAAAGGCGGGTTTCGCCGCGCAGGCGGACACGCTAAAAAGCGCGAGCGCGGCGAGCAAAAGGGCTTTCTGGCAGGCGTTAAGCATGGTGGTTCCTCTGACGTTGCGTTGATAAATGGCAGGAGGACGGCGCGTGGTGTCGCTTATCCTCCCGGGCTTTTATCCCGCCGTGTAACCGCCAGAGGGCGGTCGATCACTCTCGGACCAGCGTCTTGCGACCGGAACCCTAGTGATCCATTGCAAATTGTCTGGCGACACCGATTGTCGGTGGTCACCCCTGCATCAGAGATATAGCAAGGCCCATGCCAGAACAGTGTTTTTCTTTAATGTTTTGTTTTTACGTTGATTTTTGATGGTGAGGTTTTTACCGGAATGCGCGATGCGCGAAAAAGGCGCCCCGCCAGGGCGCGCTGCACCGTCGTGGCGCATGGCGCGCAACCGTCGCGATAGGGTTTGTGAAAGCGGGTGTTCATGCCTTTTCTGAAAAGGATCGAATCACGTTCTGGTACGCAGGCGAGGCGCCGTAAAATGCATCCCGGCGGCCCTTTTTTACGTCAGGCGCGCGGCCTTCTGCATAATCGCTTATGTGGCGCAATAAAGGGTATCCTGCGCGGCGCGTCTGAACTATCCTTGTGGGCGTTGAAGCACACTGGCAGTGGTGTGCGCCTTGATGAGTGAAAGGAGCAAAAAAATGGCGACAGGTAAGTCCTGCTCTCGCTGGTTCGCGCCGCTGGCGGCGTTGTTAATGGTATTCAGCCTGAGCGGGTGTTTTGATAAAGAGGGCGACCAGCGTAAAGCGTTCGTCGATTTCCTGCAAAACACGGTAATGCGTAGCGGCGAACGTCTGCCGACGCTGACTGCCGATCAGAAAAAACAGTTCGGTCCGTTTGTGTCCGACTATGCCATCCTTTATAGCTACTCTTCGCAGGTGAACCAGGCGATGGACGCAGCCATCCGCCCGGTAGTGGATAGCGTAAACAGCATTCGCGTGCCGCAGGATTACATGAACCAGCGCGAAGCGCTGCGTCAGGCAAACGGCTCGCTCGGCGTGATGAGCCAGCAATTGCAGAACGCGAAAATGCAGGCCGACAGCTCTCGCTCTTCGCTGAAACAGGCCGATGACCTGAAACCGGTGTTTGATAAGGCTTATGAAAAGGTTGTAACCGGCCCGGCTAACGCCCTGCAACCGCTCATCCCGGCGGCGCAGACCTTCACACAGCAGCTGGTGCAGGTTGGCGATTTCATCGCTCAGCAAGGCACGCAGGTCGGTTTTACCGCAAACGGCATTCAGTTCCCGACCTCGCAGCAGGCCAGCCAGTATAACACGCTGATTGGACCGCTTGCCGGCCAGCATCAGGCCTTCATCGAAGCCTACACCGCCGCGACCAACGCGATGCAGTGAAAAAAAACGGCTCTTACGAGCCGTTTTTTTATTTCTTCACCACCTGCGGATTCACACAGTTCTGCGATACGTCGCCGTTAAGCGCGTTGATAAGGTTATCGACGGCGCAGGCGGCCATGTTGTAGCGCGTCTCATGCGTGGCGGAGCCGATATGCGGCAGCGCGACCACGTTTTTCAGCGAGAGCAGCGGCGAATCCTTAGGCAGCGGCTCCTGTTCAAACACATCCAGACCCGCGGCGTGGATCTCACCACTCTGCAGCGCGCTGATTAATGCGTTTTCGTCCACCACCGGCCCGCGGCCCGCGTTGATGAAAATGGCGGATTTTTTCATTTTGCGGAACTGTTCTGCGCCAATCATATGATGCGTCTCATCGGTGAGCGGCAGGATCACGCAGACAAAATCTGACTCTGCCAGCAGCGTATCGATATCGCAGTAGCGCGCGTTAAAACGTTCTTCGGCTTCGCTGTGGTGACGGCGCGCATTGTAGAGAATCGGCATGTTAAAGCCGAAATGCGCACGCTGCGCCAGCGCCAGGCCAATACGGCCCATGCCGATGATGCCAAGTGTTTTATGGTGCACGTCAATGCCGAACCAGTCCGGGCCAATGCTGCCCGTCCATTCGCCCGCTTTCACGCGATCGGCCACTTCCAGCGCGCGACGCGCGGTAGTGAGCACCAATGTCATGAGCGTATCGGCGACGGTTTCGGTGAGCACGGTGGGGGTGTGCATCAGCGCTATCTGTTTAGCGTTTAGCGCGTCGACGTCGAAATTGTCATACCCCACGGAAACCGTCGAGGTGGCGCGCAGCGCTGGCATTTTCTCAAGCAGCGCGGCGTCCACTTTTTCGCTGGAACCCAGCAGTCCCTGCGCCTGGCTAAACGCCTGCGCATGTGCCGCCACGGTCTGCGGGCTCAGGTCTGACACGCGAGTCACGCTGAAATGGCTCTCCAGGCGGGCAAGCAAATCATCGGGCAGGGATTTATAGAGAATGACGGACGGCTTCATGCAGGTCTCCAGCGTTGTACAAAAAAGAAAGAATAGACAAGCGGACGGCATTACGCCGCCCGCTGCGTGTTACGCGTGGCGCCCCACCGGCAGCGCCTGGCTGGCGGTCGGTTTGACAATTAAAGTGAGCCACACGGAGACGAAAAGCGCCACCCCCATAAAAATGTACGAGGCGGACGGGTTGCCGGTCGCGCCGTTGAGATAACCCACGACCCACGAGCCCACGAAGGAACCGAGCGCGCCCATGCTGTTGATAAGCGCCATTGCGCCGCCTGCCACATTCTTCGGCAGCATCTCCGGGATAATCGCGAAGAACGGGCCGTACGGGGCATACATCGCGGCACCCGCAATCACCAGGAGCGCATAAGAGGCCCAGAAGTGGTTTGCGCCAAGCGCCCAGGAGCCGATAAACGCCAGCCCGCCTATCAGCAGCAGCGGCCAGACGAAGAGTTTACGGTTCTGCATTTTATCGGAGGCCCAGGAGACGATAATCATCGCGATAGTCGCGGCCAGGTAAGGTACGGCAGAGAGCCAGCCCACTTCGACCATACCCATGTTTTCGCTGCCGCTGCGAATGATGGACGGTAGCCACAGCACGAAACCGTACACCCCGATGCTCCACGCAAAATATTGCGCGCACAGCAGAATGACATTGCGTGAGCGAAAGGCTTCGCCGTAGTTGCGCACCGCTTTAATGCCTTCCTGCTCTTTATCGAGTTGCGCCTGTAACGCCGCTTTCTCGTCATCCGCGAGCCATTTGACCTGGGTGGGTTTGTCTTTTACCAGCATCCACCAGCAGAAGGCCCAAATCACTGCCGGAACCCCTTCGATGATAAACATTTCACGCCAGCCGAAGGCCTGGATCAGATAGCCGGAGACGACCGACATCCACAGCACGGTGACCGGGTTACCAAGGATGAGGAACGTGTTGGCGCGCGAGCGTTCTGACTTCGTAAACCAGTTGCTGATGTAAATCAGCATGGCGGGCATGACGGCGGCCTCTACGACCCCAAGAATAAAGCGGATTGCCGCGAGCATGGGGATGTTGCTGACGATGCCGGTCAGCGACGCGCAGCCGCCCCACAGGATCAGGCAGATGAAAATGAGCTTACGCACGCTACGGCGCTCGGCATAGATGGCGCCAGGGATCTGGAAGAAGAAGTAGCCCAGAAAGAACAGGGCGCCGAGCAGCGACGAGATGCCTTTGGTGATGCCGAGATCGTCATTGATGCCCGCCGCCGAGGCAAAGCTAAAGTTTGCGCGGTCGAGGTACGCCAGGCTGTACGTGATAAACACGATTGGCATGATGTACAACCAGCGTTTTGGAGCGTTAGTCGGACTTTTCATCGTATGCCCTCTATGGTTGAGGTGGAGGCGTCTCGTCGGTGTAGGGGACGACGGAAGCTATTGATACTGTTTATTTTGTCGGGTGAGGCGTTTTTGCCCTCACTCCGGCCCTCTCCCAAAGAGGCGAGGGGGAAATCGTTTATTGCAAAAACCTATCTGCAACTACCGGGTGTTCTCCCTCTCCCTTTCAGGGAGAGGGCTTGAGTGAATTACTCACCAAGCTGCGCGCGGGTTGGTAACCCTTCGCTGTCACCCTGCACCTGAATGGCCAGTGCGCCAATCTTATTGCCGCGGGTTGCGGCCTGATGCAGCGTTTTGCCTTCCAGCAGCGCGCTGATTACGCCTACCGCAAAGCCGTCGCCCGCGCCCACCGTATCGACTACGTTGTCTACTTTTACAGCCTCGACGGTGCCCTGTTCGCCGCTGGCGGTTTGATACCAGGCGCCATCTGCGCCGGTTTTGATCACCACCGCTTTCACGCCGCGTGACAGATAGAAATCCGCGATACCTTCCGGGTGCTGCTGTCCGGTCAGAATGTGGCCCTCTTTGAGGCCCGGCAGTACCCAGTCGGCCAGCGTGGCGAGGTGATTCAGCTTCTCGACCATTTCCGCCTCGCTCTTCCACAGCACCGGGCGCAGATTCGGATCAAACGAGATAGTTTTGCCCTGCGTTTTCATGGCGCGCGCCGCATGATCCAGCAATTCATAAGATGAGCCGGAAAGCGCCGCTGCGACGCCGCTCAGGTGCAGATGACGCGCGCTGTAAAACAGCGGTGCGTTAAAATCTTCACCGCTCAGATGGCTGGCGGCAGAACCTTTGCGGAAATACTCCACGCTGGGATCGGTTCCATCTGTCACTTTCGATTTCAGCTGAAACCCGGTCGGGAACCGGTCATCGATCGTCACGCCGCGGGTGGAAATGCCTTCTTTTTCCAGCTGGCTTAATACAAAGCGGCCAAACGAATCATTACCGACGCGGCTGACCCAGCTCACGTTCAATCCCAGGCGTGCAAGGCCGGTGGCGACGTTTAGCTCCGCGCCCGCCACACGTTTGAAAAAGTGCTCAACCTGCGCAAGATCGCCAGGTTCTGTCGCGACGAACATTGCCATCGCTTCGCCAATCGTGATGACATCCAGCGGCTGTTCCATATTCACTCCTCTCGCAGCAGGTTGACGTAATGACGGGTCACGGCGGTTAAGTCGCGCCCTTCCAGCGGAAACTCAATCCCGCGCGGCGCGTCTGACGGCAGCATTTCCAGCAATGTGCGCCAGCGCGCGTCAGCGTCATCGAGCGCAATGGCGCGGTAATGGTAATGATGCGCCGTCGCGGCCTTCACATGGATATAGCTCACACCTGCGCGGAGCGCGCGGGCGGCGTCTTCTGGCACATCATCCACCCACAGCCAGTTGGCCATGTCGAATGTCAGACGGATCGGCAGATTGAGCGTTTTGCTGGCGGCGAGGAAACGGCGCATGGGTTCAAGGCGGCCGCACGCGGTTTGATCGTTTTCCACGACCAGCGCGACGTCAGAGAGCGCCAGCAACCCGGCGAGTGGTTCTGCCTGATGAGCATGACTAAAATGCCCGAGCGAGAGTTTGAGCCAGCGGGCATTGAGTTCATGGGCTTCCGCCAGCAGCGCAGGCAGGCGCGCGTTGATTTTGCCATCGTGCTCAAACAGCGGCTCCGGGGCTGAATAACAGGCGGTGAGCTGATGATGGGCAATCGCCTGCGCCAGCGCGGGCAGGGTGTCCAGTTCGGCGGGATCAAGCAGTTCACGGCGGATCTCCACGCCGTCAGCCCCCGCTTCGGCGATGATCGGCAGGACGGATCGCTGGCCGCCCAGCGCCTTGATTTTGTCGTTACCGTAAGCGGCGGTGACGACGATAATTTCTCTCTCCATTAACTTCTCCGGAGTGGTTACATCTACATAACATAGTTATTACGCTAGATGGAACCGGTTCCAAAGAGAAGTCCAGGAAGGTGAATTTATGATCGGGGTCACGAACCGTCGTTCAGCGCGCCGTGGAGCCGCGCACGATAAGTTCGCCTGAGAAAACCTGCTCGCGCACCGTCTGCGCTTGTCCCTCGATGCGCTTCACGACCTGCTCCAGCGCCGCGTAACCAATTTGCCAGGTCGGTTGTTTGAGCGTGGTGATCCCGACACCCGCAAGCTCCGCCCACTCCAGCTCGTCAAAGCCGAGCAGGCCAATATCTGCGCCCCAGTTAAGCCCAATGCGTTTGAGCGACCGCGCCACCTGTAGCGTCAGCGCGCCGTTGGCGGAAATCACGGCTTTACGCATCCCGCGGTAGCGCGTGTGGAAATGGCGCAGCGTGTTGTCGAGATGGTCAGCCTCATGCAGCGGCGTTTCGGCGTTTTCCGCGATAACGCCCGGATAACGGGCCGCGGCGGCGCGAAAGGCGGTGAGGCGCTCGCGGCGGGTGTTCACGGTACCCAGCGGCTCGCTTAAAAAGAGCAGCGCTTCAAAGCCTTGTTCTATCAGGTGCTCGGTGGCGGTGGTCGCCGCCTGGGTGTTATCAAGCCCCACGACATCGCATGCGAAATCGGAAATTTTACGGTCGATAAGCACCATCGGCAGCGCCGACTGCTGAAGCCGGTTTAGCCCCTCTTCGCGCATTCCCACCGCGTTGACGACAATGCCTTCCACCTGATAACTGCGCAGCAAATCCAGGTAATGCAGCTCCTGATCCAGTTCGTTATTCGTGTTACAGACCAGGGGCGTAAAGCCTTTTTCCCGGCAGGCGGCTTCGATGCCGCTCAGGACATTCACTGAGTAGGGGTTGGTGATGTCGGCGATGATAAGGCCGATAAGCCGGGTACGACCACGCTTCAGGCCGCGCGCCATCTGGTTTGGCCGGTAATCGAGTTGCGTGATGGCCTGCTCAATGCGTGCCAGCAGAGCCTCGGAAAGCAAATGCTTTTCGCCGTTCAGGTAGCGCGAGACGCTGGTTTTACCGGTTTTCGCGGCGCGGGCGACGTCACTAATGGTCGGGCGGGACGCTTTTGGGGTCATGAGACTTCCTTCTCGGGCTAAAACGCCGGTGGGGCAGGTAACGGTTTTTATTATTAGATGATTTGTATCGCCGCCGTAAAGCGGGCGTTGGTCTGGCGCGCATTATCCCTGCTCATGTCATGGTTGGCATCATGATTTTGTAGCGGTGTTTTTAATTATGTTATAACGTATCAATTAGTAACCAACGCCGACACAGGAGAGTGAATACAATGAAGAAGTTAGCCTTATTACTGGGAATGGGGCTTCTGCTTACGGGCACCCAAAGCTTCGCGCACGGCCATCACCACGGTAAGCCGTTGACAGAAACGGAACGTAAAGCCAGCGAAGGGGTGTTTGACGATAAAGACGTAAAAGACCGCGCGCTGAGCGACTGGGACGGCGTCTGGCAGTCGCTGAACCCGTATCTGCTGAACGGCGATTTAGATTCGGTGCTGGCGAAAAAAGCGCAAGCGGGCGACAAAACCGTCGAGGAATATCGGGCGTATTACAAAAAGGGATATGCCACGGATGTTGAAATGATCGGTATTGAAAATAACGTGATGGAGTTTCACGTGGGTGAGACCGTGAGCAGCTGCGAATATAAATATAACGGCTATAAGATCCTGCATTACACCTCGGGTAAGAAAGGCGTTCGTTATCTCTTTGAATGCACCGATAGCGCGTCAAAAGCGCCGAAATTCGTGCAATTTAGCGATCACACCATCGCGCCGCGCGCGTCTGCGCATTTTCATCTCTACATGGGCAATACGTCACAGGAGGCATTGTTAAAAGAGATGGATAACTGGCCGACGTATTATCCGTATCAGTTAAGCAAAGCGCAGATTGTCGATGAGATGCTGCACCACTAAATCCTGAAGTGGCCTCATCGGGCGCCACCCGATGAGGCACTGGCCCGTTACTGTAACGGGCTGAGGGTGATTTCCACGCGACGGTTCTGCGCTTTACCCTCTTCGGTGCTGTTGCTGGCAATCGGGTTTGCCGGGCCCATACCGCCGGTGCGGATGCGGTTGGCGGCGACGCCCTGGGTGATGAGCGCGCTGGCGACACTGTCTGCACGCTGTTGCGACAGTTTCATGTTCAGCGCCTGACCGCCGGTGCTGTCGGTGTAGCCCACCACATTCACTGCGGTTTTCGGATACTCTTTCAGTACCATCGCCACGCCTGTCAGGGTATTCGCGCCCGCCGGTTTCAGGTTCGCCTGATTACTGTCGAAGGTCACATTATTGGGCATATTCAGGATGATGTTATCGCCGCTGCGGGTCACGCTGACGCCGGTGCCCTGCGTTTTTTCGCGCAGTTTCGCTTCCTGTACGTCCATGTAGTAACCCACGCCGCCGCCAAGCGCGGCACCTGCCGCCGCGCCAATCAGTGCGCCTTTGCCGCGATCTTTTTTCGATGAAGAGAGCGCGCCGACGCCTGCGCCGACCAGCGATCCGAGACCTGCGCCGATACCGGATTTACCCGCCTCACGTTCGCCGGTGTAAGGGTTAGTGGTGCAGCCCGAAATAACCAGTGCGCCGCTGACAATCGCGGCCACTAACATGATGCGTTTTTTCATCGCATATCCTTATTCAATTTAATTCTGGTTCGCCTGGAGTGGCGGAGGTTGATTATGCCGGGGGAATATGATGAAAATTCCGGGAAGTGTTCCGATTTTCTCATGAATAACGAATCGAGCGGCGACAAAGTAACCATACTCACGCCGCCTCATCTGCAAACGCCAGTCAGGAGCCCGTTTTGGCTAACCCATCTGCTGTAAAACGCATCGTCACCGCCGCCCACTGGGGACCTATGGTTGTTGAGACCGACGGTGAAACTGTTTTCTCCTCCGGGGGCGCGCTGCCGACGCGTCACCCCAACTCCCTGCAAACTGCCGTGCCGGATCAGGTGCACAGCAAGGCGCGCGTGCGCTACCCGATGGCGCGTAAAGGATTTCTCGCCTCGCCGGACAGCCCGCAGGGCGTGCGCGGCCAGGATGAGTTTGTGCGTATCAGCTGGGACGAGGCACTGCGTCTGATTGACCAGCAGCACCGGCGCATCCGTGAAAGCTACGGCCCGTCGTCGATTTTCGCGGGCTCTTACGGCTGGCGCTCCAACGGCGTGCTGCATAAAGCCGCGACGCTGCTGCAACGCTACATGAGCCTTGCGGGCGGCTATACCGGCCATCTGGGGGATTACTCCACCGGCGCGGCACAGGTGATCATGCCTTACGTGGTTGGGGGCAACGAGGTCTATCAACAGCAAACCAGCTGGCCGCTGGTGCTGGAGCACAGCGATGTGGTGGTACTGTGGAGCGCCAACCCGCTTAACACGTTGAAAATCGCCTGGAACGCCTCTGACGAACAGGGCATCGGCTATTTTGAGCAATTAAAAGAGAGCGGTAAAACGCTCATCTGCATCAACCCGATGCGCCCGGAAACCGCCGATTTCTTTGGCGAACGGATGAGATGGATTGCTCCGCACATGGGCACCGACGTGGCGCTGATGCTCGGTATCGCCCATACGCTTGTGGAAAACGGCTGGCAGGATTCGGCGTTTCTTGACGCCTGCACGCATGGTTACGCGCAGTTTGCGGCATACCTGACGGGCGAGCGCGACGGCACGCCGAAAGACGCCGAGTGGGCGGCGGCGATTTGCGGCGTGGATGCGACGACTATCCGCGAGCTGGCAGCGCTTTTCAGCCAGCACCGCACCATGCTGATGGCGGGCTGGGGCATGCAGCGTCAGCAGTATGGCGAGCAGAAACACTGGATGCTGGTGACGCTCGCGGCCATGCTTGGCCAGATTGGCCTGCCGGGCGGCGGCTTTGGGCTATCGTATCACTTCGCCAACGGCGGTAATCCGACGCGCCGCGCTGCGGTGCTGGCCTCAATGCAGGGCTCGGTTGAAGGCGGCATTGACGCGGTGGATAAAATTCCGGTCGCACGCATTGTCGAGGCGCTGGAAAATCCCGGCTGCGAGTATCCGCACAACGGTCAGTCGCGCGTTTTCCCGGATATTCGCTTTATCTGGTGGGCGGGCGGCGCGAACTTTACGCACCATCAGGAGACGCATCGCCTGATTCAGGCGTGGCAGAAGCCGGAACTGGTGGTGATTTCCGAATGCTTCTGGACCGCGGCGGCGAAGCATGCCGATATCGTGCTGCCCGTGACCACCTCTTTTGAGCGCAACGACATGACCATGACCGGCGACTACAGCAACCAGCATATGGTGCCGATGAAGCAGGTGGTGGTGCCGCAATACGAAGCACGTAACGATTTTGATATTTTCGCCGAGCTTAGCGAGCGCTGGGAAACCGGCGGGCGGGCGCGCTTTACCGAAGGCAAAAGCGAGCTGGAATGGCTGGAAACTTTTTATAACATCGCCCGCGAGCGCGGTGCAGCGCAGCAGGTGACGCTGCCGGATTTCGCCGATTTCTGGGCGGCGAACGCTATTCTGGAGATGCCGGAAAACCCGAAAAATGCCGAATTTGTTCGCTTTGGCGCGTTTCGTGCCGATCCGGCGGCCAATCCGCTCAGTACGCCAAGCGGGAAAATTGAGATCTATTCCGAACGCATCGCACGCTTCGGGTACGCCGATTGCCCGCCGCACCCGACCTGGCTTGAACCAGACGAGTGGCATGGCAACGCGCAGCCCGATGAACTGCAACTGCTCTCGTCCCATCCGGCGCACCGTCTGCACAGTCAGCTTAACTATTCGGCGCTGCGTGAGCGTTACGCGGTTGCCGGACGCGAGCCGGTGACGCTGCATCCTGACGATGCGCGCGAGCGGGGCATCAATGATGGCGATCTGGTGCGTATATGGAACGACCGCGGCCAGGTGCTGGCGGGCGCAGTGGTGACTGATGGGATTAAGCCTGGCGTTATCTGTCTGCATCAGGGCGCGTGGCCTGATTTCGACTGGAGCCGCGAAGGGCTTTGCAAAAATGGCGCGGTCAACGTGCTGACGCGCGATATTCCAACCTCGCGGCTCGGCAACGGCTGCGCGGCTAACTCGTCGCTGGTTCGCCTTGAAAAATACGAAGGGCCTGCGCCAGACGTGACGGCGTTTAATCCGCCTGCCAGCGCATAATCCACGTCGGGTGGCGGGTCTCTGCCTGCCACGCGCTTTCCTCAATACGAAATCCCCGGGCGTGATAGAAATGCACCGCCCGGGTGTTTTTCTGATAGACCTCAAGACTCAGGGTGTCGTACTGCGACTGCACATGCGTAATCAGCGCCGTGCCGATGCCTTTTCCTGCACAGGCGGGCGCCACGAACAGCGCGCCGATAAATTTCTCCTCCATCACGCTGATAAACCCGCGCAGCGTGTGACCCTCTTCTTCCACCCACGTACAGGCGCCGGGCAGATAGACGTCGCGTACCACCGGCAGGCTGGCGCGCCAGTACTCAGGGCGGATGAACGGATGCCCGGCGGTGGTGCTGTTAAGCCACAGCGCCAGCACGCGTTCCCGATCGGCAGGCTGCTGCGCGCGGATCACGAGCGCTGCTCCGGGTGAAACGCGCAGCCGGCGAGATGATCGTTCACCAGCCCGCAGGCCTGCATGAAGGCGTAACAAATGGTTGGACCAACGAACTTAAAGCCACGCTTTTTCAGCGCCTTCGAGAGCGCCTGGGCTTCAGGCGTGGTGACCGGCACCCCGGCAAGCGTGGCGGGCGAGTTCACCCTCGGCGTGCCGCCGACGAACGACCAGACAAACGCCGAGAAGTCTTCTCCCTGGGCCTGCATCGCAAGGTACGCCCGCGCGTTGGCGATTATCGCCTCGATTTTTCCGCGGTGGCGGATAATGCCGGGGTCCAGAACCAGCGCATCGACCGTTTCCGGGCGCATTCGGGCGACGGCGTTTGGGTCAAAATGATGGAAACAGCGGCGGTAGTGCTCGCGTTTTTTCAGGACGGTTATCCATGACAACCCCGCCTGCTGGCCTTCAAGGCAGATCATCTCAAACAATTTTTGGTTATCTTTTTGAGGCTTGCCCCACTCTTCATCGTGGTAGGCGAGATAAAGCGGATCCTGAGTGACCCAACCGCAACGTTCCATCCTGCATTCCCTCATTGTAATAGACACCATAGCGATATTCCGAAGCGGCTTGACGTAGCGAATAAAGAGACAATAGTTAATGCAGGGTTACTCGCAAATCCGCTTATAACGCAAATAAAAACGGCCGGACCCGGCTCTCTTCTGGAGTCGCTTGATGATGATAATAATCTCTGGACGCCATGCGTTTCGACGCGCGGCGGTGTTTTTGTGGTCTCTGGTTTTTACGCAGTCGGCACACGCCTGGCAACAGGAATATATCGCTGTTGACCCGCAAAGCAACACGTCTGAACGCTATACGTGGGACAGCGATCGCACACCGAGTTATGAAGAAATTCTGGCCGAACGGGTGGCGCAAACGCAGCGAAACGATGCTGCCATGATTGCCATACCAGGAGGGCTGAACCTGTCATTGCCGCTGCCGGTCGTCGCGCGCCCGGTGGCAGGCTTGCGGCGCGAGGTCAATGGCCCCGCCTGGCAGGAGCCCCCGGTGAGCGGGGACGACGCCTACTGGCACGCGAGCGTCGGCTCGCTCGGCTGGCGGCTGGATTCCCGCATCGGCGCGTTTCGCCCGTGGGCGCAGGTGAGCTATAACCAGCAACACGGCGATCCGCTCTGGAATATGCAACCGCTGCTGCCAACCAGTCAGTATGGCTCATGGATGGACGTATCGTTTGGTGCCGATATGCCCATTAACAAACATGTCGCGGCCTGGGCGTCGTTCTCCCAGGCGGAAGGGCGGCTTAGCGAAAACGACGCGCAAATGTACAACCTCGGGCTGAGCGCGACGTTTTAGGGCGGGACTTTCCCGCCCGTTCAAGGCCATCCATGCCTTTTTTCATGCCGTTCATTCCGCGCCAGCGGCATCTCATGCCGTTTTCCCCCGGAAAAGTAGGGGTTTCGCTATCGTTGCTGGTAGTGAAGCTTTCTTCTTTTCTTTGGGATAACAACCATGATTACCTCCATTCAACAGCGTACCCGGTGGCTCACTCTGGTGGGCACCATTGTTACCCAGTTCGCGCTGGGATCGGTTTATACCTGGAGTCTGTTTAACGGCGCGCTCTCGCAGAAGCTCGACGAGCCGGTAAGCCAGGTGGCGTTCTCCTTCGGGCTATTGAGCCTGGGGCTGGCGCTATCGTCCTCAGTGGCCGGTAAGTTGCAGGAGCGTTTTGGCGTGAAACGCGTCACTATCGCCTCCGGCGTGCTGCTGGGACTGGGCCTGGTATTAACGGCGCACGCCAGTAACCTCATGATGCTCTGGCTGAGTGCCGGCGTGCTGGTGGGGCTTGCGGACGGCGCGGGTTATCTGTTGACGCTCTCTAACTGCGTGAAATGGTTCCCGGAACGCAAAGGGCTTATCTCCGCGTTTTCCATCGGCTCGTATGGCCTCGGCAGCCTGGGCTTTAAGTTCATCGACAGCCATCTGCTGACGTCTGTCGGGCTGGAACATACGTTTATTATCTGGGGCGCAGTGGTGATGGTGATGATAATCGGCGGTGCGCTGCTGATGAAAGACGCGCCGAATCAACCTGCGCGCACCGGCAACGATGCCCGTGAAGGCGACTACAGCCTCGCTGAGTCGATGCGTAAACCGCAATACTGGATGCTGGCGCTGATGTTCTTAACCGCCTGCATGAGCGGACTGTATGTGATTGGCGTGGCAAAAGATATCGCGCAGGGCATGGTACGCCTCGACGCCGCTACCGCCGCCAACGCCGTGACCGTGATTTCTGTAGCCAACCTGGCGGGGCGTCTGGTGCTCGGGATCCTCTCTGACAAAATGCCGCGTATTCGCGTGATTACACTGGGCCAGGTGGTCTCGCTGGTCGGTATGGCGGCGCTGCTTTTCGCCCCGCTTAACGAGGTCACGTTCTTTGCCGCCATCGCCTGTGTCGCGTTTAACTTCGGCGGCACGATCACGGTGTACCCGTCCCTGGTCAGTGACTTCTTCGGGCTGAACAATCTTGCGAAAAACTACGGTGTGATTTACCTCGGCTTTGGTATCGGCAGCATCTTTGGCTCGATTATCGCCTCGTTGTTCGGCGGCTTTTACGTCACCTTCTGCGTTATCTTCGCGCTGTTGATTGTGTCGCTTGCGATCTCCACCACGATTCGCCAGCCGCGCCGCGAAACGTGGGAACACGCCCGCGCCTGATCCTTCCTGCGCCGTTGCATTCTGCGGCGGCGCGGTTTCCCCGATTGTTCTCACTTTCTCCCCAGTTCGCCCAGACGTTCTATGCTTATTAGCTGTGATTGCCAACACAAAGGAGAATAAGATGTCCTTAGAGAAAGTGGTTTATCGCGCAAAAGCGAAAGCAACGGGCGGCCGTGATGGCCGGGCGACTTCTGATGACGGCGTGCTGGACGTAAAACTGGGCGTGCCGAAAGAAATGGGCGGCCAGGGCGGTGAAGTGACCAACCCGGAACAGCTCTTTGCGGCGGGCTACTCAGCCTGCTTCCTGGGCGCGCTGAAACATGTCGCGTCGCAGGAGAAAAAGAAAGTGCCGCAGGAGGCATTTATCGAAGGTCAGGTGGGGATTGGCCCATTGCCGACCGGCTTCGGGATTGAAGCGCAGCTGGATATTCATTTGCCGGGCATGGACCGTGCAGAAGCCGAAGAACTGGTGCAGAAAGCACATATCGTCTGCCCTTACTCTAACGCCACGCGCGGCAATATCGACGTGAAGCTGAACGTGATTACTGAGTAATCATTTCCTGCTGTAAAATGCGGTTCCGGCCTCAATTTTTTGTAAAGGCGGCCGGAACCGCTCTATTAGCCCGCACTTTTTTAAACTCCTGTGGTCTACTACTCCGCGTCTGAGTTAAGAATCTCCTGATTCCCTCGCGTCTATTACGTACATCTTCTTTTTCATTTTTTGGGTAAAGGGCTTTCGCAGCGTTTTGCCTGGGCGGCTTGCATGAAATACATCCTTTCGATGACGCAGCAGAAACTGAGTTTTCTGTTGGCGGTATACATCGGTCTGTTTTTTAACTGCGCGGTGCTATACCGCCGTTTTGACGGTTATGCGCAGGATCTTACCTGGGTTAATGCGGTATCGATGGTCGTCGAACTGGTTGCTACCGTGCTGGTAACCTTCTTCCTGTTGCGCGTGCTGTCGCTGTTAGGGCGACGCGTCTGGCGCGTGCTGACAACCCTGGTTGTGCTGTTCTCCGCAGCGGCCAGCTATTACATGACGTTTTTGAACGTCGTGATTGGCTACGGGATTATCGCCTCGGTCATGACGACCGATATCGACCTGTCTAAAGAAGTTGTCGGCTGGCAGTTTATCGTCTGGATGGTGCTGGTGTGCATCGTGCCGCTGACGCTTATCTGGGGCAACCGCTGCCGCGACACATTACTGCGCCAGTTGCGCACCCGCGATCAGCGTGTGAAAAGCGCGGCGGTAGTGATCGTAGCGGGCCTGCTGGTCTGGGCGCCGATTCGTCTGCTCGATTTGCAGCAGAAAAACGAAGAGCGCACGTCGGGCGTTGATATGCCGAGCTACGGCGGCGTGGTGGCGAACTCGTATTTGCCATCGAACTGGCTTTCCGCGCTGGGGTTGTACGCCTGGGCGCAGGTGGATGAATCAAGCGATAATAAATCGCTGCTCAACCCGGCTAAAAAGTTTACCTGGCAGGCACCGCAGGGCATTGATGATACCTATGTGGTGTTTATCATCGGCGAAACCACGCGCTGGGATCATATGGGCATGCTCGGCTATGACCGCGATACGACGCCGAAACTCGCGCAGGAGAAAAACCTGGCCGCATTCCGCGGCGAATCGTGCGATACCGCCACTAAACTTTCACTGCGCTGCATGTTTGTGCGTGAAGGCGGCGCGGAAGATAACCCGCAGCGGACTTTGAAAGAGCAGAACGTTTTTGCGGTGCTCAAGCAACTGGGCTTTAGCTCGGATCTGTATGCGATGCAGAGCGAGATGTGGTTCTACAGCAACACGATGGCGGACAACATCGCCTACCGTGAGCAAATTGGCGCCGAGCCGCGCAACCGCGGCAAGCAGGTGGATGATATGTTGCTGGTCGAGGAGATGAAAAACTCGCTGACCAACCACGAAAAGGGTAAGCACTTAATCATTCTGCACACGAAAGGCTCACACTATAACTATGTGCAGCGCTACCCTCGCAGCTTTGCGCGCTGGCAGCCGGAGTGCATGGGTGTCGATTCAAGCTGTAGCCGTCAGGAACTGATCAACGCGTATGACAACTCGGTGTTGTATGTCGACAGCTTTATCTCGGATGTGATTGACCAGGTGCGTAACAAGAAAGCGATTGTGTTTTACGCCGCCGATCACGGCGAGTCGATCAATGAGCGAGAGCATCTGCACGGCACGCCGCGCAATATTGCGCCGCCGGAGCAGTTCCGCGTACCGATGATGGTCTGGATGTCTGACGGCTATCTGGCAGACCCGCAGCACGCACAGGCGTTCGCACAGCTCAAGCTGGAGGCGCAGCAGAAGCGTCCGCATCGCCACGTGGAATTGTTCGACACCATTATGGGTTGCCTCGGTTATCAGTCGCCGGACGGCGGTATCAACCAGAACAACAACTGGTGCCATGTTCCTTCTGCCGCAAAATAGCCATATCGCTGGCTTTTCAGGCGATCGAGCGGCTTTTTTAACGTAAGGGATTGACGAGAATTAGGGTGCGCAGTAATATGCGCCCCGCATTCGGTGATTGGCGCAGCCTGGTAGCGCACTTCGTTCGGGACGAAGGGGTCGGAGGTTCGAATCCTCTATCACCGACCAAATTTAAAAAGCCTGCTCAATGAGCAGGCTTTTTGCTTTCCGTCGTTTGCCCTTAAGGCTGCACCTGCGCCATCAGTGCTTTCAGCTCGTCGATACGCGCCTTATTCATATTGATCTCGCACTGGGTGGATATGACCCAATAATTGGGTGTTTTTTCACTGATCTGGGAACTGGCTACCCTGCAAAACAGGGCCTTATGTTTTTCCCAGGTCATCTGATCGTTTTTCAGCGCATTGGCCGTATCTTCAACGATTTGTGAATCTTCATCCCCGTAATCCGCATTTGCCTCCAGCCAGTCTTCCGACTGCACCCGCTTCAGCGCCGCCTCCAGCGTTTGTTGCAGCGCCTGCTCCGTTTGCTGACGCTGCTTCTCAAGACATCGCGTTCCGGCGGCATAATCCGCACTCTTCGCACACATCTCTGCGGCCTCTCCATAAATGATGGACGAGGCAGCAACGCAGGTGATTGGCAGCAACAGAAATGGCAGAAAAAAACTCAGCTTATAACCCATTGATATATTGCAACCTTTTTAAGTTTCTTCCGTGTGAGTTCATCTGTGCGCGATCTGTTTTCAGATATAAACGCACCGATTTCAGATCGTCGAGTAAAATCAACCGGGCAAATTCACCTGCTGACTCACATCCCTGATATAGGCTATCGATGTATATATCTTTTAATCTGACACGTATCTTTTCCCAGCTTATGGCAGACATCATTCTCGCTTTGCGTCCATTAAAGATCCTTTTCGCCTCGGAAATATAAAACTGGATAGCAATTTCAAACAGTCTTATCTGTTGCTGGTGCGTAATCTCACCGAAAAGCGGCCATACACTTTCACGAAACTGACAGCATCTCGTCCTTTCAGAAAAGCGGCTTTGGAGGCAAGGATAGCTTTGTATTCTTCTATCCCTGCTTGTCTGAGCGTTGCAAAAATTTCACCTGAGCTTCGATTCCCCATATCGTAGCCACGCCCAAGCGTAACGCCAGAGGCAGCAGAATTCGGCCAGTGTAAGATGCGTGAGAACCAGGGATAAGGATGCGGGCGAAATGGGTCTGTGGCTGTAATATAATCCGCGCCTTCATTGTCAAAAGTAAATTGCCCTTCCCGCACCTGTAACGGCCCGGAACTTACCATTGGTTGCCATAGAGGTTGTCTGGCATTTTTTAATGCCTCAAGGAACCATTGATCCATGGGTTGTATCAGGCCTGACGGAGACAGCGTCAATAAACGCTGATACCAGATAATGGCTTCATGAGTTTCGTTGTTACATCGTCCATCTGCTTTTAGCGTTCGTCCTGTAGCAGCCTGATAGCCAGCCTCCATCATCATTACTTGTAGTGCTTTAACATCATCAGCGTAATTCACACCGCAGATGCCTACTGATGATTGCAACCGCAGCACCCGCGGTTCATGATAATTCCTTTTCATACATCCCTTTACCTTTAGTCAGTTCTTTGGCGCTTCTTTTTTGTGTCGGTCGCGGAAGGCGTTTTTTACGTGCTTCAGCCATGACGCATTCCAGAAACACGCGCTGAAAATCGTATAAAGGGATATCGTGTAAAACAGTTATGAGGCTGCGATTATTAGTTTTCACCCCCACATTCAGAATCGGCTCCAGGCAATATCTGTCGGACGCTAACGCGCCGCTTAATTCGCCCGTCTTATTTAGCTTCGATTTTCTCGTGGGAACGCAATTCTGTGACATATTTCATTGAAAATAGTTATGAAACGCGCCGCATACTTTCCCCTCTGCTTATATATTGGCTTAGCATTTTTTGCTGTATGCCTTACCAATTGCGCCATAAACCGTTCATAAGTTCGCCAGAAGACAAGAAATTTTTCATTAACGGGATAAAACATAAGCGCTGGATGTTACAAAATATCAAGAGGATTATTCTGCGGGTGGGGGCGTAGCATAAATTTCCGTGCTGAAAACATGCCCATGAGGTTTTTTTAATCTTTGTTTGCCGTTTCTCACCCCGGTTGTAAATCCCGGATAGCTGTATTGACGTTTTCCTATTCTGTTGACAGATTGTAGGGCGTGAGGGTCATTTTACGGACAATCTGTACTGCAACTCAGTCTCCCTTGCGAAAGGAATCCCCAGCCCCACACTTACCGATCGGACCGGGCAAAAAATAAAAAAGGTCTGACGGATAACACAACACCTATCACATTGGAGCAGAAGAATGAGTATTTCCTTGAAGAAGTCAGGGATGCTGAAGTTTGGTCTGAGCCTGGTGGCTATGACCGTCGCAGCAGGCGTACAGGCCAAAACCCTGGTTTACTGTTCAGAAGGCTCGCCTGAAGGCTTTAACCCGCAGTTGTTCACCTCTGGCACCACGTATGACGCAAGCTCTGTGCCTATCTATAACCGTCTGGTTGAATTTAAAATCGGCACCACTGAAATTATTCCAGGTCTCGCCGAAAAATGGGACGTCAGTGAAGATGGCAAAACGTATACCTTCCACCTGCGCAAAGGCGTGAAGTGGCAGGACAATAAAGAATTTAAACCGACGCGCGAATTTAACGCCGATGACGTCGTGTTCTCCTTTGACCGCCAGAAAAACGCGCAGAACCCGTACCATAAAGTTTCTGGCGGCAGCTATGAATATTTCGAAGGCATGGGCCTGCCGACGCTGATTAGCGAAGTGAAAAAAGTGGACGAGCATACCGTCCAGTTCGTGCTGACGCGTCCGGAAGCGCCATTCCTGGCGGATATGGCGATGGACTTCGCGTCTATTCTCTCTAAAGAGTACGCCGACAACATGCTCAAAGCGGGCACCCCGGAAAAAGTCGACCTGAACCCGATCGGCACCGGCCCGTTCCAGATGCTGCAATACCAGAAAGATTCCCGCATTCTGTACAAAGCGTTCCCGGGCTTCTGGGGCACCAAGCCGAAGATTGACCGTCTGGTCTTCTCCATCACGCCGGATGCCTCTGTGCGTTACGCCAAGCTTCAGAAAAACGAGTGCCAGGTGATGCCGTACCCGAACCCGGCAGACATCGCGCGCATGAAGCAGGATAAAAGCATCAACCTGATGGAGCAGGCAGGCCTGAACGTGGGCTACCTCTCTTTCAACACCGAGAAAAAGCCGTTTGACGACGTAAAAGTACGCCAGGCGCTGACCTACGCGGTGAACAAAGAGGCCATCATCAAAGCGGTTTACCAGGGCGCTGGCGTTGCCGCGAAAAACCTGATCCCGCCGACCATGTGGGGCTACAACGACGACGTTAAGGATTACACCTATGACGTTGAGAAAGCCAAAGCACTGCTGAAAGAAGCCGGTCAGGATAAAGGCTTTACCGTTGAGCTGTGGGCGATGCCGGTACAGCGTCCGTATAACCCGAACGCACGCCGTATGGCAGAGATGATCCAGTCTGACTGGGCGAAAATCGGTGTTCAGGCCAAAATCGTCACCTACGAGTGGGGCGAATACCTCAAGCGCGCCAAAGCGGGCGAACACCAGGCTGTAATGATGGGCTGGACCGGCGACAATGGGGATCCGGATAACTTCTTCGCGACCCTGTTCAGCTGCGACGCGGCGAAAGATGGCTCAAACTACTCTCGCTGGTGCTACAAGCCGTTTGAAGATCTGATTCAGCCGGCGCGCGCAACCGATGACCACAACAAACGTATCGAGCTGTACAAACAGGCTCAGGTCGTCATGCACGATCAGGCGCCTGCGCTTATTGTTGCGCACTCCACCGTGTATGAGCCGGTACGTAAAGAAGTCAAAGGCTACGTGGTTGATCCGCTTGGCAAACACCACTTCGAAAACGTCTCCGTTGAATAATAAGTAGGGTATCCTCCCTCTCCCTGTGGGAGAGGCCCGGGGTGAGGGCGGTGTATCGCTGCCTTCACCCTTACCCTCTCCCGCCAGGAGAGGGAATTTACATTTGTGAGCAATACAGACCACAGCCCCCTGGTTGTGCGTCACTACAGAGAATCCGGGTTATGTTGCAGTTCATCCTCCGACGTCTGGGGCTTGTTATCCCGACGTTTATCGGTATCACCCTTCTCACTTTTGCCTTCGTTCATATGATCCCCGGCGACCCGGTGATGATCATGGCGGGCGAACGTGGTATTTCCCCTGAGCGTCACGCGCAGCTACTGGCCGAACTCGGCCTCGATAAACCCCTGTGGGAGCAATATTTCCACTATGTCTGGGGCGTACTGCATGGCGATTTAGGGATGTCGCTGAAAAGCCGTCTCCCGGTCTGGGACGAGTTCGTGCCACGCTTCCAGGCGACGCTTGAACTGGGCGTCTGCGCGATGATTTTCGCCATTGCTGTCGGTATCCCGGTGGGCGTGCTGGCTGCCGTTAAGCGCGGTTCTATCTTCGATCACACCGCGGTGGGCCTGGCGCTGACTGGCTACTCCATGCCGATTTTCTGGTGGGGCATGATGCTCATCATGCTGGTCTCGGTGCAGTTAAACCTGACGCCCGTGTCGGGGCGCGTCAGCGACATGGTTTTCCTTGATGACACCAATCCGCTGACTGGCTTTATGCTGATAGACACCGCCATCTGGGGCGAAGAAGGCAACTTTATCGACGCGCTCGCGCATATGATCCTGCCTGCCGTGGTGCTTGGCACCATTCCGCTGGCGGTAATTGTGCGTATGACCCGTTCGGCAATGCTTGAAGTGCTCGGCGAGGATTACATCCGCACCGCGCGCGCCAAGGGCCTCACTCGCATGCGCGTTATTATCGTTCACGCGCTGCGTAACGCCATGCTGCCGGTCGTGACGGTGATTGGTCTCCAGGTCGGGACCATGCTTGCGGGCGCTATCCTGACGGAAACCATCTTCTCCTGGCCGGGCCTCGGTCGCTGGCTTATCGACGCGTTGCAACGCCGCGACTATCCGGTCGTACAGGGCGGCGTGCTGCTGGTGGCGACGATGATTATTCTCGTCAACCTGCTGGTCGATCTGCTCTACGGCGTGGTGAACCCGCGTATTCGTCATAAGAAATAAGGGGCCATCATGACGCAAATGACTGAAAACAAAGTGGTGGCCGCACCGGTGCCGATGACGCCGATGCAGGAATTCTGGCACTACTTCAAACGTAATAAAGGCGCAGTAGTCGGGCTGGTGTATGTCGTCATCATGATCCTGATTGCCGTCTTCGCTAACTTTATCGCGCCGCATAACCCGGCGGAGCAGTTCCGCGATGCGCTGCTGGCGCCGCCGGTCTGGCAGGATGGCGGCACCTGGGCGCATATGCTTGGTACCGATGACGTAGGCCGCGATGTGATGTCCCGCCTGATGTACGGCGCGCGCCTCTCACTGCTGGTCGGCTGTCTGGTGGTGGTGCTGTCGCTGGTGATGGGGATTGTGCTTGGCCTGGTGGCGGGCTATTTCGGCGGTGTCGTCGATTCCATCATCATGCGTATTGTCGACATCATGCTGGCGCTGCCAAGCCTGCTGCTGGCGCTGGTGCTGGTGGCGATTTTCGGCCCGTCTATCGTTAACGCGTCGCTGGCGCTCACCTTCGTGGCGTTGCCGCACTACGTGCGTTTAACCCGTGCGGCGGTGCTGGTAGAAGTGAACCGCGATTACGTGACCGCCTCTCGTGTGGCGGGCGCGGGTGCCATGCGCCAGATGTTCGTGAACATTTTCCCTAACTGCCTCGCGCCGCTGATTGTTCAGGCGTCGCTGGGTTTCTCGAATGCCATTCTCGATATGGCCGCACTGGGCTTTCTCGGCATGGGTGCGCAGCCGCCAACACCGGAGTGGGGCACCATGCTCTCTGACGTGTTGCAGTTCGCGCAAAGTGCCTGGTGGGTCGTGACCTTCCCGGGTCTCGCTATCCTGCTGACGGTGCTGGCATTTAACCTGATGGGTGACGGCCTGCGTGACGCGCTCGACCCCAAACTCAAGCAGTAAAGAGGCACGAGATGGCGTTACTGAATGTAGATAAATTATCGGTGCACTTCGGCGACGAAGGCACCCCGTTCCGCGCGGTAGACCGTGTGAGCTACAGCGTAAACCAGGGCGAAGTGGTTGGTATCGTGGGCGAATCAGGCTCCGGTAAATCGGTCAGCTCGCTCGCTATCATGGGCCTGATTGATTTCCCGGGCCGGGTCATGGCGGACAAACTGGAGTTCAACGGCCAGGATTTACAGCGTATTTCAGAAAAAGATCGCCGTAATCTGGTCGGCGCCGAAGTGGCGATGATTTTCCAGGATCCGATGACCAGTCTGAACCCCTGCTATACCGTGGGTTTCCAGATTATGGAAGCTATCAAAGTGCACCAGGGCGGCAATAAAAAGACCCGCCGCCAGCGCGCTATTGACCTGCTCAACCAGGTCGGTATTCCCGATCCGGCTTCACGTCTGGACGTTTACCCGCACCAGCTGTCGGGCGGGATGAGCCAGCGCGTCATGATTGCGATGGCGATAGCCTGTCGTCCGAAGCTGCTTATCGCCGATGAACCGACGACCGCGCTGGATGTGACTATCCAGGCGCAGATCATCGAACTGCTGCTGGAGCTTCAGCAAAAAGAGAACATGGCGCTGATCCTCATCACCCATGATCTCGCGCTGGTGGCTGAAGCGGCGCACAAAATCATCGTGATGTACGCAGGCCAGGTGGTGGAAACCGGCGAAGCGCGGGATATCTTCCGTGCGCCGCGCCACCCGTATACCCAGGCGCTGCTGCGCGCCCTGCCGGAGTTTGCGCAGGATAAAGCGCGTCTGGCGTCGCTGCCGGGCGTGGTGCCAGGCAAATATGACCGTCCGTTGGGCTGCCTGCTTAACCCGCGCTGCCCGTACGCGACTGAACGCTGCCGCGCAGAAGAACCGGCATTAAATCTGGTGGACAACGGTCGCCAGTCGAAATGCCACTATCCCCTCGATGATGCCGGGAGGCCAACCAATTATGAGCACGCATGAGGCCACCACGCAGCAACCGCTGTTGCAGGCTATCGACCTGAAAAAACACTACCCGGTGAAGAAGGGGCTTTTCGCCCCGGAACGCCTGGTAAAAGCGCTCGACGGCGTCTCGTTTACGCTTGAGCGTGGCAAAACGCTCGCCGTCGTGGGCGAATCCGGCTGTGGTAAATCCACACTGGGCCGCCTGCTCACCATGATAGAAACGCCTACCGGCGGTGAGCTTTACTACCAGGGCCAGGATCTGCTCAAGCACGATCCGCAGGCGCAAAAACTGCGCCGCCAGAAAATCCAGATAGTCTTCCAGAACCCGTATGGTTCACTGAACCCGCGTAAAAAAGTGGGGCAGATTCTGGAAGAGCCACTGCTGATTAACAGCTCGCTTAGCAAAGAAGCACGCCGTGAGAAAGCGCTGGCGATGATGGCGAAAGTGGGGCTTAAGACCGAGCATTACGACCGTTATCCGCATATGTTCTCCGGCGGTCAGCGTCAGCGTATTGCCATCGCGCGCGGGCTGATGCTTGATCCGGACGTGGTTATCGCCGACGAACCGGTCTCGGCGCTCGACGTGTCCGTGCGTGCGCAGGTGCTGAACCTGATGATGGATTTGCAGCAGGATCTGGGTCTCTCCTACGTGTTTATCTCGCACGATTTGTCGGTAGTGGAGCATATCGCCGATGAAGTGATGGTGATGTATCTGGGCCGCTGCGTGGAGAAGGGTACGAAAGACCAGATTTTCTCAAACCCGCGTCATCCGTACACGCAGGCGCTGCTCTCAGCAACGCCGCGCCTGAACCCGGACGACCGCCGCGAGCGTATTAAGCTCACCGGCGAGCTGCCAAGCCCGCTGAACCCGCCGCCGGGGTGCGCGTTCAGCGCCCGCTGCCGTCGCCGTTTCGGACCGTGTACGCAGATCCAGCCGCAGTTAAAAGAATATAACGGCCAGCTGGTCGCCTGTTTCGCGGTCGATCAGGACGAAACCGGCGAGCCGCGTATCCCTTAACCGGTGCGTGAAACGAAAACCAAAGCCGACGCTGCGCGTCGGCTTTTTTTATGGGCGCTGTTATGGCGTAAGGGAGAGGCGCTGCGCGGCTTTCCCCTACGGCGTCAGGTGAACATTCATACAGGGCGGGCAGTCTGTTCACCCGCCAATAAAAAAGCCGACGGTTTACGTCGGCTTTTTAGCGAATGGCGTTACGGTTATTGCGGGTAAGGCACCCAGTCGCCGCCGCTTAACCGCACCCACGGTTTGCCCTGGTACTGCACCACTACGGCGTTGGCGTTCTCAGATACCGGCGCGCTCTGTGGCAGATTGCTGGTCAGCCCCTGCCAGTCCACGCTGTCGGCGACAAAATTCTTCCCGTCCAGCATTCGCACAACCAGTTCCGAAATGGCGAGGAAACTGCTCGGCTGGTCGATATCGATAGCCGGGCCCTGATGCGGCGCCTTCATGCCGATAAACTTAATGCCGACCGGCACATGGGTAATCGACGGGCTTGGGATATCACGAAGGCCGGAGACCTGCATTTTATCGCCCTGCAACGCAGCACCGTGTTCCGGTACCACCACGACCATGACTTTACGGTTCTCTTTTTCAAGCTGTGTCAGGAACGCGTCCAGCTCGTCAAACAGCTTCTGCGCGCGCGCTTTGTAATCGGCGGTTTTGCTGTTGCCCGGATAGTGGTTACCGTCGTGCAGCGGCAGCAGGTTAAAGAACGTGGCGCTGCGATCGCCGCTGCCCTCGCTCTTCACGGTCTGCTGCCAGCGGTTCAACACGGCCGTGTCGTCAAACACCGGCGAGCCGTCAAACGACAGCAGATTCACCGGCAACCCTGACTGATCCATCAGCGGCTCCTGCATATTGCCGTTCTCACGCACTTCTTTCAGGAAGTTACCGAACACGCCGTTATGGTCCAGCATCAGGTGGCGTTTAAAGCCGAGCTTCGCCAGGTTATCGAACAGATAGCACTGCTCACCGGCGGGCTGATACAGATTTTTATGCGACGGCTGACCGCAGCTTGCACGCAGCAGGCGGATTGCCGCCGGGCCGCTGTACGAGGTGCCGGAGTTAAAATTCTTAAACACAATGTCGAAATGCGACCACAGTGGGTGCGACATCAGGCCTGTGGCCTCGACATCTGGCCACGCGAGTGAACAGATATTAATAACCAGCAGATCAAACGGCTGCGCATCGGCGGGCAGGCTTGCCGGGAACGTGGTCTGCCGTTTGGACTCGCTGGTATAGAAGCTGTTCAGCCAGTCGTTAACGCTCTGCGTGCTGGCAGGCGCGGTTTGCAGCGGAATATCGCCCGCCACCACGGTACCTGCAGCATTCGCGACCGTCGGTGCGGCACCGCCGCCGGTTGTCGTGACTGTGGCAGGTGCGCTGTTCCCCGCAGGCCACAGCGAAACGACCGGGCCGGTTACGGTCAGTACGTTAAGCCAGACCATTATCGCCACTACAAATACGGTTACGCGCACCCACTGGGAGAGGAACATCCAGGCGACCAGCAGCACAAAAGCGGCGCCGATCATCTGCCAGTTAATAAAGCGCGTCACCAGGTCCAGCACGTAGTCGGTACTAAAGCCCGCGACCTGCGAGCCCTGGCTCATAATGCTTTGCGGGCCCGGCAGCCACGTATCGTGCCAGAACAGACCGATACCGACAGGGATAGCCACCCAGTGGCGCAGCCGGTGCAGGCGCAGGTTCGGTATCGGGAACAACAGGAAGGCCATAAACACCAGGTTGGCGAGCGGATGGAAATTCAAATAGCCCGTCCAGAGCAGGCCGAATTTCAGCAAAAAATAGTAGTTCCAGCCGGAAAGGCCGCGCCAGTTTTGCCAGCCCGAGCGGGCAAGGGGAGCGGAGTGAACGTGATTAGTCATGTTTTAAGTTTGCCTTGACGGTAGAGCGGCGGCGCAACGTACCAGCGGGTTTAACAAATCGGGGGCGAAACAGCAGCGGACGCAGCGTTTTCATCATACGGCGTTTTCCCACGCAAAGCGCATACCCCAGAGGGATAAAGACCAGCGCGCAAATCACGATGAGCTGAAGAATATCGGTAATCGACATCATACGGCGCGCTCCTCGTTTAGCAGCGTAACGGGCGTCGGTGTGTGGCGCGTGGGCGTTTTCGGTGCGTCGGCAAGCAGGGCGGCGGTCTGGCTCGCCTGCTGGCGGGTCATCTCCAGCGGCGCGGCCCACTGTTCCGGGCGCAGGGTATTCATCTGCACAATTTCAGCGGCAATCTGGTTATCCTCATGCCAGACCATACGGTTAGAGAACAACTCGCTTATTGGCAGCGGAAAAATATGGCTCAGTGCGGTATCAAGATCGGTGATGCGGCAGAACGAGAGAAACAGCACCAGCCGGTTCTCGCCAAGCGTCACAATATCGCCCATACGGCCCGGGCGGCAGAGCGTCAGCGCCTGCTCCACGCGAATACCCGGCACCGGGCGCAGCGCGATCAGAATGCCTTTGTTGTCCTGCGGAATAAGCACATTGCTCATCAGCGCGCCGACGGCATTGCAGAACACATCCCACGGCTGATAGCCGCGCATTTTCAGCGGCTGCATCGCCTCCAGCAGCGTATTCACATCTTCCGGCACAAAGCGGGTGAATTCCTGATTCTGCACGCTTTCAATTAATGTCAGGCAACGCGACAGCGGGGCGTTCCACGGAATAACCATGTTCGCGCCGCAGCCCAGCAGAAGCCGCTCGTCGGTGGCGCGCACGCTGGCTTTGTTTTCGCGCACAATAATTTTCAGCGCACTCCCGCGCTGACGGCGCAGCGCGTGTACGTGGCGCGCCAGCCCTTCAATCTGACCATTTTGCGTTAGCGAGAAAATAATGGTCGCGGCCTGCGCCTGACGCGCCTCGTTAAACAGCGTGTCGTTGCTCTCAAAGAGCGTCCAGTTCTCGGAAAGCGGCGGTGCGCCTTCGAGTACCGCGATATGGCTCAGCACGCGGCGCTCGTCGCTGCGCGCCTGTAACGACACTTCCTGGCGCGGCACCAGCGCCAGACGGTTGTTCATGGTCGTCACCCGAAGTTGCTGACGGGCACTGACGCCTTTATCGTTAAACCAGAAGGCCACATCGTATAGCCAGGCGTCGCCCTGATAGCGCAGCGTCGCGAGACCGGAAAGCTGCTGGTATTCGCTCATTAGCATTGAGGTTTGCTGATCGGCCTGCGCGCCAGAATTAATTATAAGAAAAGTACAATGCTGTTCTTGCGCCCAGCTTTGGCTTTTTCTTATCCAGGCTTTAATATGTGCGGGCGAAACACCTTGCCAGGCGTTTTCCGCACATAGCAGCACAATAAAATAGTTTTCAGGTTCAAGACTACAAAGCAGATCGCGGTGCAGGTGATGTAAAGCGTCCTGACGGTTCGGCAGGGTAAACAAGCGTACTTCATCCGGCCCTTCCGGTGTGGAAGGTAATGGCGCAATAATCGTTTCTGGTGCGGCGTCCATCGTAATGATGGCGACTTTCGCCTGTGGCGTTTGCGCCAGAAGGGTTTGATTCACGAGCGTAATGGCATCGCTATAGCGGTCGCAGTTTATCCATCCCGTTCCGCCAGCCGATATATGACGCAGCTCATCCCATAGCGAATCAATGCCAATTGAAAAAACAAGAGCCATGGCGCCCTCAATATATAAAGAGTATGACTGTCAGTTTACTAGCGAAAGCCAAGAAATAAACCTAACATTGAAATTAAAGAACATGATCATTAGCATGCAAACCGGGATTGCGCGGGTTCTCTGTTATCGTTTGCTGGCTTTAGTGAAATTGCTCTAAGGAAAAATAGAATATATGCCTGAGAATGATGCTAAGGCCGCACGCCAGCCCGATCGTGGCTATACCTTCCAGAATGATTTTGAAGCACTCAGCCGGGTGTTTTCACTTCCAGACCTCGACTACACCGATATTTCTCAACGCGAAAAACTCGCGACCGCGATTGCGCGCTGGCCGTTATTAGCGGAATTAGCGCGTCGTGATTCAGGAGCGCACAAAGGATGACCGTTCTGGCATTACAGGGCGTGCGGGGCGGCGTGGGCACCACGTCATTAACGGCGGCGCTCGGTTGGGCGCTGCATCAGCTGGGCGAGTCGGTGCTGGTGATTGACGCCTCGCCGGATAACCTGCTGCGCCTTGCGTTTAATATCGATTTCGACCACGCCGACGGCTGGGCGCGCGCGCTGCTGGACGATAAACCCTGGCAGTCTACCGCCTGGCGTTACGCGCCGGGGCTCGACGTACTGCCGTATGGCGCGCTGCGCCAGGCCGAGTGGGAAAACGCGGGCGCACTGGCCGCCCCGCTCAGCGCGTTTGCCCGGCATCTTGAGGCGCTCAAGGCGAGCGGTCACTGGCGCTGGGTGCTTATCGATCTGCCGTGCGGTTTTGATGACGTCACCCGCCGCCTGTTGCAGGCTGCCGATCGTACGCTTTGCGTGGTGCAGCCCGACGCGAACTGTCATGCGCGTCTGCACCAGCAAGCGCTGCCGAACGGTTGCGATGTGCTGGCGAATTTCCGCCTGATTTCAAGCCAGGTACAAAACGACATCTGGCAGCTCTGGCTACAGACGCAGCATAATCTGGTACCGCTTGCCATTCATCGCGACGAGGCGATGATGGAAAGTTTCGCCGCCAAACAGCCGGTGGGCGAATATCGCCCTGACTCGCTGGTGGCGGAAGAGATAATTACGCTGGCGAACTGGTGTCTGCTGCATTACGGGAGTGAAGGGGCATGATAAGCATCTCCGCCCTGCTGCTCGCGCCACCGGTTCGCGCGCGGCTGCGCGAGCGTTATTACACCTATCGTCGCAACGGCGCGCCGCCTTTCAGCGCGGCACTCGGTTGCGCGTGGCTGACGCTCGCCTGGCTGCTGCTGCCGCTGGAAAACCCGCGCTGGCAGGCGATTCGCGCCCAGCACGCGCTGCTCTTCCCGCATATCAATCCTGATCGTTCGCGTCCGCTGGATGTCGTGCGCTATCTGTTACAAGGGCTGTGGCTGTTGACGCTGCGGCCCTGGCGTGCCGTTAACGCGCCGCGCTGGCGACCCGTCTCAAAGCTTCAGGTCTGGCGCGAGCGGTTTAATGTCTGGCTTGAAACGCTCCCGCAGCGCTTTAGCGATGAAACTGACCACCTTAACGAGCAAAAAGAGCTGGGACATATCAACGCACGCCTGCGGCGCGTTGTGCTGGGTGTGGTGGTGTTCTTCTCACTGGTGCTGGCTATCCTGTGCGTGACGCAGCCGTTTAACCCGCTGTCGCAGTTCATTTTCCTGATCTTGCTGTGGGGCGTGGCGCTGCTGGTGCGGCGTCTGCCGGGCCGTTTCTCGGCGCTGATGCTGATTGTGCTGTCGCTGACCGTCTCCTGTCGCTACATCTGGTGGCGCTACACCTCCACACTTAACTGGAACGATCCGGTGAGTCTGGTGTGTGGCCTGGTTTTGCTGGTGGCGGAAACCTACGCGTGGGTGGTGCTGGTACTCGGCTACTTCCAGGTTATCTGGCCGCTGAACCGCCAGCCGGTGCCGCTGCCCAAAGATCTCAACACCTGGCCTTCTGTAGATATTTTCGTGCCGACCTATAACGAAGATCTCCACGTGGTGAAGAACACGATTTACGCCTCGCTCGGCATTGACTGGCCGAAAGACAAGCTCACCATCTGGATACTGGATGACGGCGGTCGCGAGGAGTTCCGCCTTTTTGCGGAGTCGGTCGGCGTGCAGTATGTCGCCCGAACGACCCATGAACACGCCAAAGCGGGCAACATCAACAACGCGCTGAAGCTCGCGAAAGGCGATTTTGTCTCGATTTTTGACTGCGACCACGTACCGACGCGCTCGTTCCTGCAATTAACGCTGGGCTGGTTCCTGAAAGACAAAAAGCTCGCGATGATGCAGACGCCGCACCACTTCTTCTCACCGGACCCGTTTGAGCGCAACCTGGGACGTTTTCGTAAAACGCCGAACGAAGGGACGCTGTTCTACGGGCTGGTGCAGGACGGTAACGACATGTGGGACGCCACCTTTTTCTGCGGCTCGTGTGCGGTGATCCGCCGCGGCCCGCTGGATGAAATCGGCGGTATTGCGGTAGAAACCGTCACCGAAGACGCCCATACCTCGCTGCGCCTGCACCGGCGCGGTTACACCTCCGCCTATATGCGTATTCCGCAGGCGGCGGGGCTTGCGACGGAAAGTCTCTCGGCCCATATCGGCCAGCGTATTCGCTGGGCGCGTGGGATGGTGCAGATCTTCCGTCTTGATAACCCGCTGTTTGGCAAAGGGCTGAAGCTCGGACAACGGCTCTGTTACGTCAACGCGATGCTGCACTTCCTCTCCGGCGTGCCGCGGCTTATCTTCCTGACCGCGCCGCTGGCATTCCTGCTGCTGCATGCCTATATCATCTACGCCCCGGCGTTGATGATTGCGCTGTTTGTTTTGCCGCATATGGCGCACGCAAGCCTGACTAACTCCAAAATCCAGGGCAAGTATCGCCATTCGTTCTGGAGTGAAATCTACGAAACGGTGCTCGCCTGGTATATTACGCGGCCTACGATGGTGGCGCTCTTCAACCCCCACAAGGGCAAGTTTAACGTCACCGCGAAAGGTGGCCTGGTGGAAGAAGAGTATGTCGACTGGGTTATTTCGCGTCCGTACCTGATGCTGGTGCTGATTAACCTCTTTGGCGTGCTGGTCGGCATCTGGCGCTATTTCTACGGCCCGGCCAACGAGATGCTCACTGTGATAGTCAGTATCGTGTGGGTTTTCTATAACCTGATTATCCTCGGCGGCGCGGTGGCAGTGTCGGTGGAAAGCAAACAGGTGCGCCGCGCGCATCGCGTGGAAATGGTGATGCCGGCGGCGATCGCCCGCGAAGACGGCCATCTTTTCTCGTGTACGGTGCAGGATTACTCCGACGGCGGCCTGGGCATTAAAATCCACGGCGGCGCGCAGTTGTTGCAAGGGCAGAAGGTGAATCTGCTGATGAAACGCGGCGCGCAGGAATATGTCTTCCCGGCGAAAGTCGTGCGCGTCTTTGGTGATGAAGTGGGCCTGAACCTCGACGGGCTGACCACGCGTCAGCATATCGATTTTGTACAATGTACCTTCGCGCGCGCCGATACCTGGGCGCTCTGGCAGGACAGCTTCCCGGAAGACAAACCGCTGGAAAGCATGCTCGATATCCTCAAGCTCGGCTTCCGGGGATATCGCCACCTGGCGGAATTCGCGCCAGCGTCATTAAAAATTGTCTTTCGCACCCTTACCACGCTGGTTTCCTGGATAGTGTCGTTTATCCCCCGTCGTCCGGAGCGGACGTCGCTGGGGGAGCGTGCGCTCCCGGTTATGGCTCAACAATGATGAATATGCGATGAAAAGAAAACTCTCCTGGATGTGCGCGGCAGCAGTAGGAATGAGCCTGTTGCCTGTAGCGTACGGCGCGCCTGAAGCCACCACCAATCCAAACGCCACCGCCGCGCCGACGGTGCCGGTGGTCGCTCCCGCCACGCAAGGCGTCATGACCGCGACGCCTGCGCGTAGCGAAGCGTTAACGCCAGCCACACCGCCGGTTGCCGGCAACGAGCCTGCGCCCGCCACAGAAGGGGCGGTACTGGGCCAGGTGATGCCAGGCGTTCAGGGGGCCGGAGCGCCGGTCGTTCAGGATGGCGCGCCTGCGCGCGACGTCACGCTCAGTTTCGCCACCATCGCGCCGCCGCCGGGCAGTATGGTGCTTAAAGGCACCAGTCCGGACGGTTTTGTTGAGTTCGGTATGCGCAGCGACGAAGTTATCTCCAAAGCGACCCTGAACCTGACTTACACCCCGTCGCCATCACTGCTGCCGGTGCAGTCGCAGCTGAAGGTTTATCTTAACGATGAGTTGATGGACGTGCTGCCGGTCACCAAAGAACAGCTCGGCAAGAAAACCACCGCACAGGTGCCTATCGACCCGCTCTACGTCAGCGATTTCAACCGAGTGCGTCTGGAGTTTGTCGGCCATTATCGCGACGTGTGTGAAAACCAGGCCAGCAACACGCTATGGATGGATATCGGGCGCAGCAGTGCGCTGAACCTCACCTTCCAGACGCTGCAACTGCAAAATGACCTGTCGCACTTCCCGGTGCCGTTCTTTGACCCACGTGATAACCGTCCGCTGGAGCTGCCGATGGTCTTTGCCGCGTCGCCGGATCTCGTCACCCAGCAGGCGGCGAGCATTGTGTCGTCCTGGTTTGGCTCACGCTCCGGCTGGCGCGGTCAGCACTTCCCCGTGATGTATAACACCTTGCCGACGCGCCATGCGGTGGTGTTCGCCACCAACGATAAACGCCCGGACTTCCTGCGCGACCTGCCGCCTGCCAAAGGCCCGATGGTGCGCATGATGAGCCATCCGCAAAACCCGTGGGTGAAACTGCTGGTGATTGAAGGGCGCGACGATAACGATCTGTTGCAGGCCGCTAAAGGCATCGCCCAGGGCAGTCTGCTGTTCCGCGGCGACAGCGTCGAGGTGGGCGAGGTGAAACCGCTGCTGGCGCGCCAGCCTTACGACGCGCCAAACTGGGTACGCACCGACCGCGCGGTAACGTTCGGTGAGCTGAAAAACTATGAAGAACAGCTACAGGCGACTGGCCTTGAACCGAACCCGATTAACCTGACGCTCAACCTGCCGCCGGATCTCTATCTGCTGCGCAGCAACGGCATCGATATGCGCCTGAATTATCGTTATACGGCGCCTGCCACGCGCGATAACTCGCGTATGGATATCAGCCTGAACAACCAGTTCCTGCAATCCTTCAACCTGGTGCCGAAAGATGAAACCAACCGCCTGCTGCTGCGCCTGCCGCTGCTGCAAGGGCTGCTGGATGGCAAGAGCGAAGTGACCTTGCCGACGCTGCGTCTGGGTGCGGCGAACCAGCTGCGTTTCGACTTCGAATACATGAACCCGCTGCCGGGCGGCTCGCTGGAAAACTGCGTCACCTTCCAGACGGTGCCGAACCGCGTGGTGGTCGGCGATGACTCCACCCTGGATTTCTCGAATTACCATCACTTTATCGCGATGCCGGACCTGCGCTCTTTCGCCAATGCCGGTTTCCCGTACAGCCGCATGGCGGATCTCTCCGACACGCTTATCGTGATGCCGAAACAGCCTAATCCGGCGCAGCTCACCGCGCTGCTGAGCACCACCGGCACCATCGGCGCGCAGACCGGTTTCCCGGCGGTGAATCTGACTATCACCGACGATGGCAGCAAGATGAAGGATAAAGACGCTGACATTCTGGTGATCGGCGCGCTGCCGGACTCGCTGAAAGACGAAAAACGTGTCGACATGCTGGTTCAGGCCACCGAAAGCTGGGTGAAAACGCCGACGCGTGAGGTGACACTCACTGATACCGACGCCCGCGACCGCCAGCCGCAGGCACAAACCGCAGTGCGCTCTTCCGGGCCGGTGGCCGCGATTGTGGGCTTCCAGTCGCCGTATCACGATCAGCGCAGTGTGGTGGCGCTGCTTGCAGACAGCCCGCGCGGCTATGAATTGCTGAATGACGCGCTGAACGACAGCGGCAAACGCGCCGCGATGTATGGCTCGGTCGTTATCGTGCGTGAATCGGGCGTCAATAGCCTGCGCGTGGGCGATGTCTATTACGTCGGGCATCTGCCGTGGTTTGAGCGTATCTGGTATGCGCTGGCCAACCACCCGATCCTGCTTGCGATATTCGCTGCCATTAGCGTGGTGTTGCTGGCGTGGGTGCTGTGGCGTCTGCTGCGGATCCTGAGCCGTCGCCGTCTTGATCCGGGTAAACATGAGTAACGCGTTATGAAAAATCTGTGCAGGTGGCTGGCGGCGGGGGTGTTGCTGGTCACGGTTTCAGCGCATGCCGCCTGTAGCTGGCCCGACTGGGATCGTTTCAAAGGCGGCTACATCAGTGAAGAAGGGCGCGTGATTGACCCAAGCGATCCGCGCAAAATCACCACGTCTGAAGGGCAGAGCTACGCGCTGTTCTTCGCCCTCGCGGCTAACGACCGCGAGGCGTTCGACAAAATCCTGCTTTGGACGGAGAACAATCTCGCCAACGGATCGCTGAAAACCATGCTGCCTGCCTGGCTGTGGGGCATGAAAGGGCCGGACGACTGGACGGCGCTTGATACCAACTCCGCCTCGGATGCCGATTTATGGATAACCTGGAGTCTGCTGGAAGCAGGGCGGCTGTGGAAAGAGCCGCGCTACACCGAAACCGGCAAAGCGCTGCTCGATCGTATCGCTAAAGAAGAAGTGGTGAACGTGCCGTCCCTGGGCGACATGCTGCTGCCGGGGAAAGTCGGCTTTGCCGAACCGACGCTCTGGCGCTTTAACCCAAGTTATCTGCCACCGCAACTGGCGCGCTATTTTACGCGCTACGGCAAACCGTGGACGACGATTCGCGACACTAACCTGCGTCTGTTATTAGAAACCGCGCCGCGCGGCTTCTCGCCGGACTGGGTGAGCTATGACGCCAAAAAAGGCTGGCTGCTTAATCCCCCGAAGCCGCAAAAACCGCTTATCAGTAGCTACGATGCGATTCGCGTTTATTTGTGGGTCGGCATGATGAACCCGGCAGATGAGCAGCAGGCACCGCTGCTTAAGCAGCTTAACGCAATGGAAACCGCAACCCAGAAAACGGGCCTGCCGCCGGAAAAAGTGCGCGTGATCGACGGCAAAACGCAGGGCAACGGGCCAGTCGGTTTCTCTGCCGCACTTCTGCCGTTCCTGCAAAACCGTGACACGCAGGCCTTGCAGCGTCAGCGCGTAGCGGATAACTACCCGCAGCAGGACGCTTATTACAGCTATGTATTAACCCTGTTTGGCCAGGGATGGGATGAACACCGTTTTCGCTTCACCGTCGACGGTGAGCTGCAACCCGCCTGGGGAGAGTCATGCACAAGTTCGCGTTAAGTATCACCGCACTGGCGCTCGGCGTCGCCCTTTCCGGGCAGGTGCAGGCACAACCGGACATCAGGCAGCAGTTGCTTGAACAGGTGCGGCTTGGCGAATCCGCGAAGCGTGACGATCTGGTGCGCCAGTCGCTCTACCGTCTGGAGCTGATGAGTCCGGACGACCCGGAGGTTATCGCCGCGCGGATGCGCTATCTGCTGCGCCAGGGGGATAACGCAGGCGCACAGCAGCAGTTTGCTCGTCTTGGCAAACTTGCGCCGCAGTCGGGCGCGTATCAGCAGGCGCGCATTACGCTTGCGCTCTCCTCGCCAGAAGGACGCCAGCAACTCCAGCAGGCGCGTTTGCTCGGCACCACCGGGCATACTCAGGACGCGCTCGCGGCGTACCAGAAACTTTTTAACGGCGCGCCGCCCGATGGCGATCTGGCCGTTGAATACTGGGCGCTGGTGGCAAAAGATCCGGCGCGTCGCGATGAGGCGATTCGCCAGATGCAGGCGCTGAACGACCGCGCGCCGGGCAATGACCAGCTGCGCACTCAGCTTGCGCTGCAACTCTTTTCGGCGAATCGTCAGCAGGAAGGCTTCAGCGTGCTGGAGCAGATGGCGAAATCGGGCGGCGGACGCGAAACGGCGGCAGATCTCTGGTATCAACAAATTCAGGGAATGCCCGCAAGCGACGCAAGCGTCGCCGCGCTGGAGCGTTTCTTACAGGTCTTTAGCAGCGGCGAGACGGCCGATAAAGCCAAAAGTCTGCTTGCCGATCAGCAAACGAAACTCGCCGACCCGGCGTACCGCGCCAGAATGCAGGGCATTGCCAGTGTTGAAGAGGGCAAGGGCGCGAACGCGGTGGCGGATCTGAGCCGCGCGTTAACCGCGAACCCGAACGACAGCGAGGCGCTGGGCGCACTGGCGCAGGCGTATTCCCAGCAGGGGAATCGCGCGCGCGCCGTACCGCTGCTGGAACAGGCGCTGAAACAGGATCCGAACAGCCCCAACAGCGGGCGCTGGCAAAGCCTGTTGCAGGTCAACCGCTACTGGTTGTTGATAGAGCAGGGCGACGCGGCGCTGAAAGCCAACAATCTGGCGCAGGCGCAGCAGAAATACCAGCAGGCCGCGGCGGTAGACAATACCGACAGCTACGCGGTGCTCGGGCTTGGTGATGTCGCGGTGGCGCGTAAAGACGATGCCCAGGCCGCGCGTTACTATCGTCAGGCGCTGCGAATGGACAACACCAACAGCAACGCCATTCGCGGGCTGGCGAATCTTTACCGCCGCCAGTCAACCGCACAGGCGGAGGCCTTTATCGCCACGCTCACGGCGAGCCAGCGGCGCAGTATTGAAGATATCGAACGCAGTCTCGCCAGCGAGCGGCTGGAACAACAGGCGGGCGCGCTGGAAAGCCAGGGGCGCTTCGCTGAGGCAGCCGCCGTACAGCGCCAGCGACTGGCGCTTGATCCGGAAAGCGTCTGGATAACCTACCGGCTGGCAAGCGATCTGGTCTCTGCCGGACAGCGCCGTGACGCCGATATCGTGATGGGACAACTGGCGCTGCGTAAACCCGGCGATCCGGAGCAGGCATATGCCTACGGGCTCTATCTTTCCGGCACCGATCGCGATCGCGCCGCGCTGACGCACCTCAACACGGTGCCACGCGACAAATGGACGCCGAATATTCTTGAGCTGGCGCAGCGGCTGCAAACCAATGAACTGATGGAAACCGCTAACCGTCTGCGTGACAGCGGTCAGGAGGCGCAGGCGGTGGCGCTGTTGCGCCAGCAGCCGGCCTCAGACCGTATCGATTTAACGCTGGCGGACTGGGCGCAGCAGCGTGGCGATAACGCCGCGGCGCGTGCGCAGTACCAGACGGTGCTGGCCCGCACGCCAGGCAGTGAAGACGCGCGGCTTGGGCTGACCGAAGTGCTGATTGCCGACGGTAATCAGGCGGCGGCGCGCGAGCAGCTCGCCGCGCTGGAGACCCCGGCGGCAGGCGCGGCACCGCGCTCGCCGGGTACGCAGCGGCGCATCGCGAATGCGCAGGCCGCGCTTGGCGACACGGCACGCGCGCAGCAGACATTCGCCACGCTGGCCGCCCAGGCGAAAACACAGCCGCCTTCGCAGGAAAACGCGCTGGTGCTGCGCGACGCGGCGCGCCTTCAGCGCCAGAACGGTCAGCCGCAGCAGGCGCTTGCAACGTACCGCGATGCGATGGTTGCTGCCGCCATCACACCGACTACGCCCCGTGAGAACGACGCGTTCACACGGTTAACCCGCAATAACGCGGGCGACGACTGGCTTAAGCGCAGCGTACGCGGCGACGCGGCGGATCTGTATCGCCAGCAGGATTTGAACGTCACCCTCCAGCACAATAACTGGGGCTCCAGCGGGACGCCTGGATACTCTGATCTGAAAGCAAACACCACGATGTTGCAGGTGGATACGCCGCTGAGCGATGGCCGCCTGCTCCTGCGCACCGACGTGGTGAATATGAATCCGGGCAGCTTTAGCGACAGTCTTTATAAAGAAACGTTTGGCACCTGTGCTACAACCTTCTGCTCCGGTAATACGAAACAGCGCGCCTCCGGCGTGAGCCTTGCGGCGGGCTGGCGAAACGACACCTGGGATATGGATATCGGCACCACGCCGATGGGCTTTGACGTCGTCGATGTGGTCGGTAGCCTGAGCTACAGCAGCGATCTTGGGCCGGTTGGCTACACGGTAAACGCCCATCGTCGGCCTATTTCCAGCTCCGTGCTGGCGTTTGCCGGACAGCGCGACGCGCCGTCCAACACCGGCATTACCTGGGGCGGCGTTCGTGCCACCGGCGGCGGGGCGAGCGTCAGTTACGATCGTGGCGAGGCGCACGGCGTCTGGGCAAGCCTGAACGCCGATCAGCTCACCGGTAAAAACGTCGCCGATAACTGGCGCGTACGCTGGATGAGCGGCTACTACTACAAGCTGATTAACGAAAATAATCAGCGCCTCACCATTGGGCTCAACAATATGGTGTGGCACTATGACAAGGATTTAAGTGGTTATTCTTTAGGCCAGGGCGGCTACTACAGCCCGCAGGAGTATGTCTCTTTCGCGGTGCCGGTCGCCTGGCGGATGCGCACGGAAAACTGGTCCTGGGAGCTTGGCGCGTCCGGCTCCTGGTCACATACCCGCACGCAGGCGCAGCGCCGTTATCCGCTACGGGGGCTTATCCCGGCGCCGGTGGAAAACCCTGCGAATCCGGCGTTGAGCCGTTACACGGATAAGGACGAACCGGGAGACGGCGACAGCAGCGCAGGCTGGGGGTATACGGCCAACGCGCTGATTGAACGGCGCATTACCTCCAACTGGTCGGTGGGGGCAGCAATCGATATTCAGCAGGCGAAGGATTACACGCCGAGCAATTTCGCGCTGTTTATCCGCTACTCACAGGCTGGCTGGCAGGGTGACATGGATATACCGCCGCGCACACTTACGCCTTACGCCGACTGGTAATAAGATTACTGCGCGTTCGGCCCGGCCACGCGGTTAAATTCCACAACAATGCAGTATACTTCCGCCCGCAATGATAATTATGAGTGATTATCATGCGGGCAGTGGCATCAGTGGAGAATCAAGTTGCGAGTCAGTCGTTCCCTAACGATTAAACAGATGGCAATGGTTTCGGCCGTTTCCGTCTTTTTTCTTTTTATATTCAGCGTCGTTTTGCTGTTTCATTTTGTGCAGTCTCACCGCTACCACACCGCCATGCAGATGGAGAGCATCGCTCGTTCGGTGCGCCAGCCGCTTTCCGCCGCTATCCTGAAAGCCAATATTCCGGAGGCGGAGGCTATCCTTCGCGATATCAAACCTGCAGGCGTGATTAGCCGCGCCGACGTGGTGTTGCCTAATCAGTTCCAGGCGTTGCGCATGCGCTTTATGCCTGAACGGCCCATTCCGGTGACGCTGGCGCGCGTGTTTGAACTGCCGGTGCAAATTACGTTGCCGCTCTATTCGCTGGAGCGGCCCGCCAACCCGCAGCCGCTCGCTTATCTGGTGCTCCAGGCGGATTCGTGGCGCATGTACCGCTTTATCATTAATGCTATTTCGACGCTGCTGACCACGTTTTTGCTGTTGGCGCTTATCCTCTCTGTGGCGATTACCTGGTGTATTAACCGGCTGATCCTCCATCCGCTGCGGGACATTACCCGCACGCTGAATAATCTCGACCCGCATGAGCTGGCGCATCATCAGCTCGCTATTCCGCGTCTGCATCAGGATGATGAAATCGGCATGCTGGTGCGCACTTATAACCGCAACCAGCAGGCGCTGGCGCGGCAGTTCGACGAGGCGCGGACCAGCGCTACGCGTTTCCCGCTGACCGGCCTGCCGAATCAGGCGTTGCTGACGGCGCTGCTTGAACAGACTGTCGCCAGCGGCGGGGCAACTGCGCTGCTGTATGTCGCCTGTGAACCGCTGCGCGACGTTGAGGCGTCGCAGCGCGACACGCTTGCGCTGGCGCGCGTGGATAAACTGCGCTCTGTGCTTACGCCGCGCATGATGCTGGCGCAAATCAGTCAGGACGATTTCGCGATAATCGCCCACGGCGTGAAAACGCCGGAACATGCGGTCACGCTGACGCAACAGTTACTGGCCGCGCTCGACGAGCCGCTTGAGCCGCGTTCCGGCGCGCCAACCGCCGCCGCCAGCATCGGAGTTGCGATGTTCGATGGCCGCCAGAATGCCTCGACGCTTTACCAGAGCGCGATTTCTGCCGCGCTTGAAGCGCGCCGTAAAGGCATTAATCAGGTGGCGTTCTTCGGCGAAAATGCGCCTTCGTCACCGGAAAACGCGATGCATCATGCGCTTGCGCGTCGGCAGTATGCCGTCTGGCTGCAACCGCAGGTGGATATGCGCAGTGGGCAGATCGTTGGCGCCGAAGCGCTGCTGCGCGAGCGACAGCCTGACGGCGACTGGACGCTGCCTGACGGGTTTATCGATAACATCGAATCCAGCGGGCTTATCGTCACGGTGGGCGACTGGGTGCTGGAAGAGGCGTGTCAAATCCTGGCGCGCTGGCAGGCGCACGGCATTACGCTGCCGCTTTCCGTGAATGTGTCGTCCTTGCAGCTGTTAAACCACGATCTGGTGCAGACCATGCTGCAACGACTGGAGCGTTACGCCATTTCACCCGGCACGCTGGTTCTGGAGATGACCGAAAGCCAGCGCATTGACGACACGGCGGCGGCTATTGCCATTCTGCGTCCGCTGCGCGAGGCGGGTGTCCGCATCGCGCTGGACGATTTCGGTATGGGCTATTCCAGCCTGAGCCAGTTGCAGAAGATGAAAGCGCTACCGGTAGACGGCCTGAAAATCGACAAGAGCTTTATCGATCATCTGCCGGACGATGACAGCGTGGTCTCGGCGATTATCGCAATGGCGAATAATCTGCGCCTGACGCTGGTGGCGGAAGGCGTGCAGAATGAGGCGCAGCGCGACTGGCTGTTAGGCGCGGGCGTCACGACCGGGCAGGGCTATCTTTTCGGCAAGGCGGCCACACCAGCCGCTTTTGAAGACCAGTGGCTCGCCACACTGTAAGGCCGCTGCAAACGGTGTAAAGGGGTGAGAGCTGACGCGTTTCAGCTCATAAAATTTAACATTTATGTTTCTTATTTGATGCTCTGATATTTCTGGCATGTTTTACGGGTGTTACTTTTAGCGCTACAGGCGGGCATTTCACACACCAATCCTGTGGTTATTACCTTCAAGGACACCCCTATGAAACTCTCTCTTTTCAAAAGCCTTTATTTTCAGGTGCTGACCGCGATAGCTATCGGGATATTGCTCGGTCACTTCTACCCGGAGCTGGGCGCGCAGATGAAGCCGCTCGGCGACGCCTTTGTGAAGCTGATTAAAATGATTATCGCGCCGGTGATTTTCTGTACCGTTGTGACAGGCATCGCGGGTATGGAAAGCATGAAGGCGGTGGGGCGCACGGGCGCGGTCGCGCTACTCTATTTTGAAATCGTCAGTACTATCGCTTTGCTTATCGGCCTGGTTATCGTCAACGTCGTACAGCCCGGCGCCGGGATGAATGTTGACCCGGCAACGCTCGATGCCAAAGCCGTTGCCGTTTACGCCGAACAGGCGCAGCAGCAGGGCATTGTCGCCTTCCTGATGGATGTCATTCCTTCAAGCGTTATCGGCGCGTTCGCCAGCGGTAATATTTTGCAGGTGCTGCTGTTCGCCGTACTGTTCGGCTTCGCGCTGCACCGTCTGGGCCGCAACGGCCAGCTGATTTTCAACGTCATTGAAAGTTTCTCGCAGGTCATCTTCGGCATCATCAACATGATCATGCGTCTTGCGCCCATCGGCGCGTTCGGTGCTATGGCGTTTACCATCGGTAAATATGGCGTCGGCACGCTGGTACAGCTCGGCCAGCTGATTATCTGTTTCTATATCACCTGTATTCTGTTTGTGGTGGTGGTGCTTGGCAGTATTGCGCGTGCGACCGGTTTCAATATCTTTAAATTTATCCGCTACATCCGTGAAGAGCTGTTGATCGTGCTCGGCACCTCGTCCTCGGAATCCGCGCTGCCGCGTATGCTCGATAAAATGGAAAAACTGGGCTGCCGCAAATCGGTGGTGGGGCTGGTTATCCCGACGGGCTATTCGTTTAACCTTGATGGCACCTCGATCTACCTGACGATGGCGGCGGTGTTTATCGCCCAGGCGACCAATAGCCATATGGATATTTTCCATCAGATAACGCTGCTGGTTGTGCTATTGCTTTCATCGAAAGGTGCTGCTGGCGTAACGGGCAGCGGATTTATCGTGCTGGCGGCGACCATTTCCGCAGTGGGCCATCTGCCAGTGGCGGGGCTGGCGCTGATCCTCGGTATCGACCGTTTTATGTCAGAAGCGCGCGCGTTAACCAATCTGGTGGGCAACGGCGTGGCGACGATTGTCGTGGCGAAATGGGTTAAAGAACTCGATGAAAAACAGCTGCGTGATACCCTGAATAACAAGAATTCTTCTGCAAAAACGCCGCAAATCTCCTCCTAATCTCACTGTTTAGCCCGTCGCTGCTTGCTCTGGCGACGGGTGCCTGCGCATAATTAGCTTTTATTTCACTCTATTGCGCGACATTTCCGCATTTTTGCGGTCTAACGAAAAGTTTAAGCGCTATCTTTGGCGGCGGGCCACAGCAGCTCTTGTCGCCATTTGACTGTTTTTAACCAGGAATGTTGATCAGGGGTATACATGCAGGGCACAAGAATTCGACTTATCGCTGGCGGCTTATTAATGGCGGCCGCCAGCCTCGTGCAGGCAGAACCGCTCCAGCCCGACCCGGCCTGGCAACAGGGCACGCTGAGCAATGGCTTTCAGTGGCAAATTCTCTCCACACCGCAGCGCCCAAGCGATCGCATCGAAGTTCGCCTGACCGTGAATACGGGCGCGCTTGCTGAAAATACCCAACAAAGCGGATATACCCGTTTTCTGCCACGTCTGGCGCTGACCCAGAGCGGCAGCCTCCAGGCGGTGCAGGCGCGCTCGCTCTGGCAGCAGAGCATCGATCCAAAGCGACCGATGCCGCCTGTGATGGTCTCTTACGATTACACGCTATTTAATTTAAGCCTGCCGAATAACCGAAGCGATCTGCTGAAAGAAGCGCTGACCTATCTTTCCGATACCGCGGGCCGCGTCGCGATTACGCCTGAAAGCATCACTAAAGCGCTGCAAACCCAGGATATGGTCGCTACCTGGCCGGACACGCAGGACAGCTGGTGGCGCTATCGCCTGAAAGGCTCCACGTTACTGGGGCACGATCCCTCCGTTGACCTCAAACAACCGGTCGATGCGGCGCAACTGAAAGCCTATTACGAGAAATGGTACACGCCGGACGCGATGACGCTTATCGTGGTGGGTAATATTGACAGCCGCGCGGTGGCCGAACAAATCAACAAGGCTTTCGGCGATCTGAAAGGCAAACGCGAGACGCCAGCGCCGGTGCCTACGTTATCGCCGCTGCGCCGCGACCCGGTCGCCCTTATGACTGACGGCGTGCGCCAGGATCGTCTTTCAATTATGTGGGATAACCCGTGGCAGCCGATCCGCGAATCTGCGGCGCTCCAGCGCTACTGGCGCGCCGATCTGGCGCGCGAGGCGCTGTTCTGGCATGTGCAGCAAAACCTCAGCAAAAACAACATCAAGGATATCGGCATTGGCTTTGACTGCCGCGTGCTGTTCCAGCGTGCCCAGTGCGCGATTAACCTTGAATCACCGAACGATAAGCTCGACAACAACCTGGCGCTGATCGCTCGTGAGCTGTCGAACGTGCGCGCAAATGGCCTGTCAGTAGATGAATTCAACGCCCTGATCGCCCAGAAAAAACTGGAGTTGCAGAAGCTGTTCGCGACCTATGCACGCACCGACACGGATGTGCTCATCAACCAGCGGATGCGCTCGCTGCAAAATCAGGTGGTGGATATCGCGCCGGAGCAGTACCAGAATCTGCGCCAGAGCTTCCTCAATAACCTGACGGCCGCGGAGCTGAATCAGGATTTACGCCAGCAGTTGTCGCAAGAAATGGCGTTGATCCTGCTGCAACCGAAGGGCGAAGAAGAGTACAGCATGAAGGCGCTCAAAGAGACATGGGACCGCATCATGACGCCCGTGACGGCACCGCCGGCCCAGGAGGACGCGCGTTCGGATGTGACAGACATTCCGCCAGCCCGTTAATTCGCGCTAAGCCTGAAAAACCCGATGCGCGGCCGTCGGGTTTTTTTATGGGTGCCTATAAAAAAGCCCGGCACGCGGGCCGGGCTGATTTATTGTGCGTCCGTTACTGCGGCATCGCCTCGCGCGGGATGATAGCGCCGCGGTACTGAATGACGGTGCTTGCAGTCAGATGGCCGCGTTTCGCCGCGTCTTCAGCACTGCCGCCGGTCAGGCGCACCGCCAGATAACCAGCGCTGAAGGAATCACCCGCCGCTGTGGTGTCGACGACTTTTTCTTTCGGCAGTTTCACCGCCGGGACGTCGCACAGCGGCTCGCCCTGTACGGCGACCAGGCAGGAATCAGCGCCGCGCTTAATCACCACTTCACGCACGCCTGCCGCCTGGGTCCGCGCGATCACCTCATCGACCGGTTTCTCGCCCCACAGCGCGTCTTCATCATCCAGCGTCAGGAAGGCGATATCGGTGCAGGCAAGCATCTGCTGATAGACCTGCTGCGTCTCTTCACGGCTCGCCCACAGACGCGGACGGTAGTTATTATCGAAAATCACCTTGCCGCCGTTGGCGCGACAGGTTTTCAACAGACCCAGCAATTTTTCGCGGCTCTGCGGACTTAAGATGGCGAGGCTGATACCGCTCAGGTAGAGATAATCGAACTGCGCCAGCTGGGCGCAAATAGCGTCGGCCTCGTCGCTTTCCAGCCAGAAGCGGGCTGCGGCCTCGTTGCGCCAGTACCAGAAGGTGCGCTCACCGCGTTCGTCGGTTTCGATGTAATACAGCCCCGGCAGGCGGTTATCCATGCGCTGGGTAAGAGCGGTGTTCACGTTTTCGGCCTGCCAGGCGTCGAGCATCTGCTGGCTGAAGCTGTCTTTACCAAGCGCGGTGACGTAGTGCACCGAGAGCGCCTGCGGGTTCACCTGCCGGGCGATATAGACCGAGGTATTAAGCGTGTCGCCGCCAAAGCCGCGGTTAACCTGCGAGCCTTTTTCCGACAGTTCAATCATGCATTCGCCAATCACGGCAATCTTTTGCTCTGACATTGTGATTCACCTGAAAACGAGAAGATGGGCGTTAGTGTGTGCCGCCGCGATCGCGCAGTCAAACGTTTTAAAACGGTGTTCCAGTATTTTTTGAGCTGAACCAATATTCCTGAAGAAAAGCGTTATGACTTATTAACGTACGGGTCGGACAACTGTGCATAAAGTTCTCAACCGTACCGCCGATAATTCCTGGACGAGTCCCGGTAAGCCATCTCATAACAGGACCATTTACCATGAATTTAAAACAGGTCACTCACCGACTGGCGCTGCCGTCAGCGAGTGTCGAAAGCCTGCACGAGCGGCGCTACTGGCTGCAGTGTGAGCGAACCTATACCTATCAGCCGATTTACAGAACCGACGGCCGGTTGCTGGCGGTGGAGCTGTTGACGATTGTCACGCACCCGAGCGAACCGACGCGCCGCATCGCGCCGGACCGCTATTTCGCCGGGCTGCCGGTACGCTATCGGGTAGAGGTGATTGAAGAACAGCTCCAGGTGCTGTCATCGCGTGCACCGTTTTTCACGGAAAATAACGTGCTGGCATCGGTCAATGTCGACGGCCCGACGCTGATGGCGATGCGCGACATGCCGCAAATTCTGGCGATGACGGAAAAACTGCCGTGGGTACGTTTTGAGCTGGTTGAGCATATCAGTCTGCCGCAAAACTCGACGTTTGCGAGCTTCTGCGAGTTCGGCCCGCTGTGGCTTGACGACTTCGGTACAGGGATGGCGAATTTCTCGGCGCTGAGCGAAGTGCGTTATGACTACATTAAAGTGGCGCGCGATCTGTTCATCATGCTGCGTCAGAGTGATGAAGGCCGCAACCTGTTCACGATGTTGCTGCAACTGATGAACCGCTACTGCGAAGGCGTGATTGTCGAAGGCGTGGAAACGCTGGAAGAGTGGCAAGATGTACAACAGTCGCCTGCCCTGGCCGCGCAAGGGTATTTTCTCTCGCGCCCTGTGCCATTCGAAACGCTGGAAAAGGTAATACTCAGACTTGCCTGATGAGCTTTGCGCTGTCGTCAACTATCTTTAGTGGAGACAGACATCATCAGGACGAGGTGTGAGGATGACGAAAACAACCAAAATAATCAGCGTGGTAGCAGGGGTTTTCTTGTTGCTGGTCGTGATCGCAATCATCGTTATTGCGACGTTTGACTGGAATCGGCTTAAGCCGACCATCAACCAGAAGGTCTCCACGGAGCTAAACCGCCCCTTCGCCATACGCGGCGATCTGGGGGTGGTATGGGAGCGAAACAGAAACGAGCCTGGCTGGCGAAGCTTCGTGCCGTGGCCGCACGTGCACGCTGAGGACGTCGTGCTCGGCAACCCACCTGATATCCCGCAGGTCACCATGATTCACCTGCCGCGCGTAGAGGCGACGCTTGCCCCGCTGGCGCTGCTGACCAAAACCGTTTATCTCCCGTGGATCAAATTTCAGAAGCCGGACGCGCAGCTGATCCGTCTGTCGGAAAAAACCAATAACTGGACGTTCGACATGAAGCAGAGCGAGGGCGATGAGGCACAGCAGCCCTCCGCCTGGTCGTTCCGGCTCGATAATATTCTCTTCGATCAGGGCCGCCTGCGGGTGGACGATAAAGTGAGCCGCGCCGATGTGGAAATCCTCATCGATCCGCTCGGCAAGCCGTTGCCCTTTAATGAAGTGACCGGAGAGAAAAACAAAAAGGATGGCGACCAGGTTGGCGATTATGTTTTCGGCCTGAAGGCGCGCGGCACGTATAACGACCAGCCGCTGCGCGGCAGCGGAAAAATCGGCGGCATGTTGGCGCTGAAAAGCGAAGGCACGCCGTTCCCGGTGCAGGCCGATCTGCGCTCGGGCGACACCCGCGTGGCGTTTGTTGGCACCGTGAACGATCCCATGAACATGGGCGGCGTCGATCTACAGCTCAAATTCGCGGGCAACTCGCTGGGCGATCTTTATGAACTGACAGGCGTGTTGCTGCCTGATACGCCGCCGTTTGAGACTGACGGGCGTCTTGTTGCGAAAATTAACAGTGAAAAAGGCTCGGTGTATGACTACCGCGGCTTTAACGGGCGGATTGGCGAGAGCGATATTCACGGCTCGCTGACCTACAGCCAGCGCAAACCGCGTCCGAAGCTGGAGGGCGATTTGGAATCCCGCCAGCTGCGCCTCGCCGATCTCGGCCCGCTGATCGGCGTTGATTCGGGCGCCGGGGCTGAGAAAAGCAAAAAATCTGAGCAGCGTAAAGGCGAAAAACCCGCACAGCCGGGCGATAAAGTGCTGCCGCACGATACCTTCGAAACCGATAAATGGAACGTGATGGATGCCGATGTGCGCTTTAAAGGCCGCCGCATTGAGCACAGCACGCGCCTGCCGATTAGCAATCTCACCACGCACATTGTGCTCGCCAATGGCGATTTACACCTGAAGCCGCTCAAGTTTGGCATGGCGGGCGGAACGATTGACGCCAATATTCATCTCGATGGCGATAAACAGCCGATGCAGGGCGCAGCGGAGATTCAGGCGCGTCGGTTGAAGCTTAAAGAGTTGATGCCGAACGTGGAGCTGATGCAGCGCACGCTTGGTGAGCTTAACGGTGATGCGAAACTGCGCGGGACGGGGAATTCGGTCGCTTCGCTGCTCGGTACCAGCGACGGCAACCTGAAAATTCTGATGAATGACGGGCTTATCAGCCGCAACCTGATGGAGATCCTGGGGCTGAACGTGGGGAACTTTATTGTTGGGCAGATATTCGGTGATGACGAAGTGCGGGTGAACTGCGCGGCGGCGAACCTGAACCTCACCGATGGTGTGGCGCGCCCGGAAATCTTCGCGTTTGATACCGAAAACGCGCTCATCAATATTACCGGCACCACGAATTTCGCCAACGAGCGGCTGGATTTAACCATTAACCCGGAAAGCAAAGGGGTGCGTATCGTGACGCTGCGTTCGCCGCTTTACGTGCGCGGCACCTTTAACGAGCCGGATTACGGCGTGAAGCCGGGGCCGCTTATCGCCCGCGGTGCGGTTGCGGCAGCGCTCGCAACGCTCGTAACGCCTGCCGCCGCACTGCTGGCGCTCATTTCGCCGTCCGAAGGCAGCGAAAACCAGTGCAGCGCGATTCTGGGGCAGATGAAAAAATGATGCATCTCAACGTATTCGTACCCTGCGGCTGCGTTTAGCATGGCATTCAATCATAAACCGTCAGGCTTATTCTTCTTTCACCCGCGTTACCGACGCGGGATCACGAAGGTGGGATGAACGTAACAAACAAAAAAGGCTGCCCGCAGGCAGCCTTTTTCTTTACGTGCAGCCCATCACAGCGACTGGTGGCGCGTCTCGTTAGTGGCGATAAGCGCGATTAATGTTAACGCCGCCATCGCCGCCAGATATATTCCCACGTAAAGCAGCCCGTAATTCGCCTGCAACCAGGTCGCGATATAAGGTGCAACCGATGCACCAAGGATCGATGACACGTTATAGGAGAACGATGCGCCGGTGTAGCGCACTTCAGTCGGGAACAGCTCCGGCAGCAACGCGCCCATCGGGCCAAACGTCAGGCCCATCAGGCTCAGACCAATCAGCAGATACGCCATTACCATCGTCTGGCTGCCGGACCCCAGCAGCGGCGGGAACACAAACAGTGCGAACAACAGAATCAGCGTCGTTATTGTGATCATGCTCTTACGACGCCCGAAGCGGTCCGCCAGCAGGCCCGCGACCGGCACCATCACGCCAAAGCCAATCACCGCCATCATCAGCATCCACAGCACGTCGTTACGCGGAAAGCCAAGCCCGCCCTGCGCCGTTGGCGTGGTGCTGAAGGTCATGGAATAGACCGTCATGATATAAAACAGCGTATAGGTGGCGAGCATAATGAACGTGCCGAGAATGGTCACGCGCATATGTTTCGTCAGCAGCGTGCCGAGCGGCACTTTCACCTGTTTCTTCGCTTTGGCGATTTTGGCGAACACCGGCGTTTCGTGCAGCGATACGCGCACATACAGGCCAATCAGCACCAGGACCGCAGAGAAGATAAACGGCACGCGCCAGCCCCAGCTCATAAACTGCTCGTCGGTCAGAAGCCAGGAGAGCAGCAGGAAGGTGCCATTGGCGAAGAAGAAGCCGATGGGCGCGCCGAGTTGCGGGAAGGAGCCATACAGCGCACGTTTATGCGCAGGCGCATTCTCGGTCGCGAGCAGCGCCGCCCCGCCCCATTCACCGCCAAGGCCCAGCCCTTGCCCGAAGCGTGCCAGCGCCAGCAGCAGCGGCGCCATAATGCCGATGGACGCATAGCCTGGCAGCAGGCCTATCAGAACCGTCGAAATGCCCATCGTCAGCAGCGACGCGACGAGTGTCACCTTGCGGCCCACGCGATCGCCGAAATGGCCAAATACCGCAGAGCCGATAGGGCGCGCCACGAAGGCGATAGCAAATGTCGCGAGCGACTGTAGCGTGGCAGCCGTCGGATCGCCCTGCGGGAAGAAAATGTGCGGAAACACAATGACCGCCGCGGTGGCGTAAATATAGAAATCAAAAAACTCAATGGCGGTGCCAATGAGCGAGGCGATGACGACCTTACTGCGCGAGTTAACGGGCGCGGCGTCATGTTCATTGTCGATGCTGGTGGCGATAGATGCTTGCATAGAATTTTCTTATTTTATTACCGTCGAAACCCCATATTAGCCACAGCAAAAACGACATTTCAATTCAGCGCAGCCCGCAGAGCTGCGCAAAAAACAGGCAAAAAGCGGATAGTTTTAGCACCAGCAAATTCTCTTCTATGAAATGCTTCACAGAATTTAATATTCAGTCGATAAAACTGGTTTTAGGTTAAATAAAAGTTACACCCTGGATTTTTATGCTAAAAGCGCGGCGGCGGGCTGAAAAACGTCCATTTTCCAGCCCGCAAAGGCGGGGTTAAGCGGGGTTTATGCCGGGCATTTCCGGGTCGTCTTTGTATTGCGCAGTGGCAATCCAGGCGGAGCAGAACAGCGTCAGGCGTGCGAAGAAATAGAAGAACGCCATCAGCCCCAGTACGGAGCCGAACGCCGCGCCGGAGGGCGATTTCACCAGTGCCGGCAGGGTATACGTCATAATGATTTTAATGACCTCAAAACCAATGGCCGCAATCACCGTGCCGCGCAGCAGCGCTTTCCTGCGCGGACGATGACGCGGCAGGCGCCAGAAGATCCAGAAGAAAAGCAGATAGTTGGCGCAGAACGAGACCGCAAGCCCAATGGTGTGCCACACCGGTTTCAGCCAGCCGATGGCGTCCAGATGCAGGAGGCGAATAATCGTCTCCTGCGCGGAGCCTGCCACCGACGTAATCGACATGGTTATCGCAAGCGCCACCAGCAGGCCAATCAGCGAGATGAAATCGCGAAAATACTTGAGCCAGAACTTCTCTTTCTCATCACTCGCGCCACGTTCCCAGTCGTCACGAAACTGGGCGCGTATCGCTTCACGCAGATATCCCATCCAGTTCACACCTGAATAGAGCGCTACGGCGAAACCGACAATCCCGACCGTGGTGCGCTGCTCCACGGCGGCGTTAATACTGCTGCTCAGCGTTTTCGCAAGCGTCGGATCGCTCACGCTTTGCAGGATTTTATTGAAGATATCCTGTAGCAGCGTGGGGTGCGAGGCCAGTACAAACCCCGCCACAGCGAACGACAACATCAGCACCGGGATCATCGATAAAAATGAAAAATAGGTGATGGCGGCCCCAAACTGATTGCCCATGCGTTCGTTAAAGCGCTCAAAAGCGCGAATGAGGTGGGCGACCGCCGGGCGGCGTTCCACCTGTTTCACTTTCTGTTTTACCGTACCAATGACACCTTCGGCGGGTTTGTCATCGGTTTTTTTCTCTTCCGGGCGGGTATCCAGCTGCGGGACGGGCTGGTACTTCAGATCTTCGGTCGGGCGTTTTGCAGGCTGCTCCGGCGTGGTCATCAGCGTTGATTCCTTTTATTTTTTACAACTTGCTTCCAAGTATAGCCCGCTGCTAGTCAACGTAACTTTTCATCACCGACGCCAGCCATTCCATAAACAGGTGTACGCGGCGAGAGAGATGTCGGCGGTGCGGATAGATGAGCGATACCGGCATCGGCAACGCGCGATATTGCGGCAGGACTTCCACCAGCTTGCCGCTGCGCAGCGCCTCGCGTACGCCGATACGCGGCACCTGAATAATGCCGAGCCCGGCAAAGCAGGCGGCCTGATAGGTTTCAGTGCTGTTTACCGTCAGGACGCCGCCGGTTTGTATCCACTCACTTACGCCATCACGCCCGACTTCAAAGCCCGCAGGCCGCGTGCCAAGCGTGTGCGTGTAATGCACCAGCGCGTGAGAGGCGAGATCTTCAAGCGTCTGCGGGCAGCCGAAGCGTGCCAGATAATCCGGGCTTGCGCAGTTGACCTGGCTGAGCTTACCGAGCGGACGCGCCACCAGGCCGGACTCTTTAAGCTGACCGACGCGCACGACGCAGTCAAAGCCTTCGCGTACCACGTCTACCAGCCGGTCACAGCTGCTCAGCTCAAGCGCAATACCGGGGTAATGATGGAGAAACTCGGGCAGGCGGGGGATCACCACGTTTTGCGCCACCTCGACCGGCATATCGACCCGCAGACGCCCGCTGACGCTTGCCGGATCGTGCAGAAACAGGCCGTCAAGCTCGTCGAGATTGGCGAGCAGATCGCGGGCGCGTTCGTAGTAGATTTGGCCGTCCTGCGTCAGATGTACCCGCCGCGTGGTGCGGTGCAGCAGTCGGGTGCCGAGCGCGTTCTCCAGCGCCTGTACCTGCCGCGACACGCTGCCTTTCGGCAGGCTCAGGGTTTCGGCGGCGCGCGTAAAACTCTCCAGCTCCGCCACGCGTACGAATAATCGCATTGCGTGAATTTTATCCATCGGTTGTGCTCATTGTTGTTATGAATGGGACAGTAAAGCGTATTTTTCACTATTTATCATTTTTGTAGCAGCTAATAAGCTCTTTCTCAACAACCACCCTGACCCTGACGAGGTATTTATGACGCAACGTATCGCAATCATCACCGGCGGCAGCCGTGGACTCGGTAAAAATGCAGCGCTGAAGCTTGCAGAGCGTGGAATTGGTGTTTTGCTGACGTATCAAAGCCGGCGCGAAGACGCCGAAGCCGTGGTGCGTGAAATTGAACAAAAAGGCGTGAAAGCTGCGGCACTGGCGCTAAACGTCGCCGATAGTTCAACATTCGGAGATTTTGTCGCGCAGGTAAAAGTGCAGCTACAACAAACCTGGCAGCGCGATAGTTTTGATTATTTAATCAACAATGCCGGTATCGGGATTTACGCCCCGTTTGCTGAGTTCAGCGAAGCGCAGTTTGATGAGTTAGTGAACATTCACTTCAAGGGACCGTTTTTCCTGACCCAGCAGCTGCTGGCGCTGATAAATGACGGCGGACGCATCCTGAATGTCTCCAGCGGGCTGACACGTTTTGCACTGCCGGGCTACTCCGCGTATGCCTCCATGAAAGGCGCGATGGAGGTATTAACCCGCTATCAGGCAAAAGAGTTGGGTCGTCGGAATATTGCAGTGAACATCATTGCGCCGGGCGCCATCGAAACCGATTTTGGCGGCGGGCAGGTGCGTGATAACGATGAGTTAAACCGCTTCATCGCGTCGCAGACGGCGTTAGGGCGTGTGGGCCTGCCGGATGATATTGGCGCAGCAATCGCGGCGATTATCAGCGACGAGCTGGGCTGGATGAACGCGCAGCGGATTGAGGTCTCTGGCGGGATGTTTCTGTAAGCCACAGCGTGCCCGACGCCACAGACATCGGGCACGTTTGCAGGGAATTACTCTTTCTGGAAGTGCGTCACGCGAACGCGGTATGGCTTCTGTTTCTTGTCGAGCGTACCGCTGATCCCCACCAGTTCATCCGGGCTGACATCTTTACCCTGAAAAACGGCATGAGGGATCATGACGTCCATATCTCCGCCTTTATCGCGGAACTGGTAAACATCATTGCCTTTTTTCTTAATCAGATAGCCACGCAACGTCACGGAAGCGCCGTCGTGCATCTCTTTTGCCTGTTTTACGTCTATCGAACGGGCATCGGTGATGCCGCGATAGCCCTCTTTTAGCTGATGCGGCGGCGGCGGCGCTTCATCATTTTTAAAACCGCCTTTCTCTTCGGCCATGGCAGGCAGAGCTAACAACGCGGACAGCGTTGCAATAATCACTGTTTTTTTCATACGTCTCCCTGTGTTGTTTCAGGTGAATGTCCTTTAAGCCTGGCACATGGAAGCAAAAACGTCTTTGCGTGAGCGCCGTCAGTGAGCCGGCAAACGAGGGCGCGCTATGCTGCCCCGTCCTGGGTATAGTCACGCGCCATCAGGCCGAACAGCCAGTCGTCATGCCAGCGTCCGCCAAGAAAATAGCTTTCACGAAGCGTGCCCTCCTGGATAAAACCTGCTTTCTCCAGCGTTTTCTTTGACGCGATATTGCCGCCGGTGACAGTCGCGACAAGGCGGCGCAGCCCGCAACCCGTAAAGGCGAGATCGCAGATGGCGCGTAGTGACTCATACCCGTAACCACGGCCCTGAAAGGCGCGGCTCAGCAGAAAGCCGACTTCCGCAATGTCATCGCCGTGCATAACAAACCCGGTCACGCCAACGGGCTGGCCGCTGTGCTTTTCCTGAATAAGCAGGCAGAGCCAGTGGGCGTTTGCGGGCGTCCAGGGCGGCAGACGTGAGGCAAAATCCTGCATTCGCTGCGCGTCGGGGCGTGGATCCGTCACAAAACGCATCACTTCGTCGTCACGTTGCAGGCTTAAAAAGAAAGGCCAGTCGTCCGGCGTGACAGGCCGGTAAGTCAGCCTGGCGGAAGCGAACGTCAAGAGGGCCGGGTTAAAGGGCGTGTCGGGTGGCATAGCGTCTCCATCAATAGCGTGTGGCCCCTCAGTCTTGCCAGAAATGCGCGTGGCTGTCATTCGGCGCGTCCATTTCTTGCTAATTCAGGCAGGGAATGGCGATTTTTCACGCAAAAGCCGTGTTATCACTTTTTTTCCGGCCATTTTCAGATATGTTGTTTCACTGCCTGTTAGCGCAGACAAAAAGTTCAGAAATAACAATATACTTAAGTTAAATTTTCCCCGCTTTACCCGCGTGTAGTCCAGGGTGTTAAGCGTGAAAAGGATGCAAAATGGCCCGCTCCACACAGCCTTTGGTAAGAGAAACATTTGAAACTGCGCTTACGGTAATTCGCCAGGCGTCAGTCGAAATTCTAATTTTGCTTGGCGTTAAGGTTTCAGAAGGCAAAGATCCCCAGTGGTTTTTGCACCAGCTCGATCAGGCGCGTCTGAATCTCGGCAACTGGGCGACCGTCGCCCGACGGCTGAACCTGAATGACGCCGACATGTCTCAGTTCACGTTGCAGCTGCGTCATTTACAGCAACTGGTGCCGCAATATGAAAGCGGGCAGGACGTCACGGAGAACCAGCTTCTCGCCGCGCTGCGTTTCGTCACCTGTCTTGAAAAAGTACGTCATCAGCAGCCGAAACTCGGCTATTCCACCGAGATGGATGTGAATAAAGCGCAGATGCAGCCCGATGCACTGCGCCAGCTGCGCGCGCTCGATCTGACGCTACGCGGCATGGTGCGTGAGGCGTGGCCCGATGAACAGCAACGCGTCAATCAGCTCAAAGAGCTGTGCGGCGGCGATAAAGTGCGCCGCTGGCTGAAAATGGGGGATAAGGGCGATGTCCTGAGCGGCATGTTATTCAGCGAGCTGGCGATGCTGGTGGTTGATAAAAAGCTCTTTGCCCGCCATTACGACAAACTCTTCCAGGGCGCGACATCGCTGACGCTGTTTGTGGAACCGCGTAAAACCCTGCAAACGCTGCTGGACGACATTCGTGAAATTCGCAACGTCGCCGCGCTCGGTAAGCCGCTTACCGGCGCCCAGGAAGTGATGCTGGACAACTACTTCAATGCCATCAGCGCACCGCTGCACAAAGCCTGCGGCGAAGGGCGTACGCGGGTGAATCCGGCTTCGCTGATGAAAGCGGATGACACGCAACTGAACGCGTTTATCGACCACGCGGCGAAGAAAAACAGCGTCGTGGGCGGCGATATTTTCGAAGTGCGCGACGCGATTGAAAGCCCGAGCCGGCGTCAGGATGGCAAAAAACAGGAGACGCGTCAGCTGGTGATGGGCGCAGTCTGGGGCGCGGTGGGCCTGGGCGTTATCGCGCTGGTGGTCGGCGCGCTGTTTATCGCGAACGATTCGCTGCATCCACCTGCTGCTGAACGTGAGGCCACGGCTCCCGTTGCCACGGCGGTGGCTGCTGAACCCGAAAACAGCGACGACAGCCCGCGTCATCGGCTCAGCAACATGGGCATTACGTGGGACCCGGAAAACCTGCGTGCGGCGATCGACCGCAATGATGCGCTGGTGACGCGGCTTTTCCTTCAGGCCGGGATGAACTGGAAAGTCGCCTGGACGGAGCAGGCGCTTGCTCAGGACCATGAAGAGACGCTCGATGTCCTGCTGCGCTATCGCCTCCAGATGGAGGAGAAAAAGCCGTGCCGACGCATGATAACGACGTTAAGTCATGCCATGGCGCAGGGCGAAAAGATGACCTCTATGCGTAAGCAATATTTACAGGCGTTTTGTACCGTACCGGTGGTCGTGCAGCGCCAGAAATATGAGCTGGAGCAGGCGCAGTTGCGCGAGCAGGCAAATCCTGGCGAAGAGACGAAAAAATGGGTGAAGATCCGCGAGGCGATTTACCAGGCGATTCGCTAACAGTGTTGCCAGCGGCGAGACAGTAAAAAGGGGAAGCGTAGGCTTCCCCTTCTTTTTGCGCGAAAAGTCGACCCGCGATTAACGCATGGTGACAAACTCTTCTGCGGCGGTCGGGTGGATAGCGACCGTGTTGTCGAAGTCTTTTTTGGTCGCGCCCATCTTCAGCGCCACCGCGAAGCCCTGCAACATTTCGTCCATGCCGAAACCGATGCCGTGGATGCCGACGATTTTCTCCTCCGGCCCGACGCACACCAGCTTCATGCGGCACGGCTGACGGTGTGAAGTGACGGCGGTGTACATCGCGGTAAAGGACGATTTATACACTTTCACCTGCGCATCGCCATATTGCTCGCGCGCCTGCGGCTCGGTGAGCCCGACGGTGCCGATAGGCGGGTGGCTGAACACCACGGTCGGAATGTTGCTGTAGTCCAGATGCTCTTCCGGCTTGTTGTTAAACAGGCGCTCGGAAAGACGACGGCCTGCCGCAACCGCAACTGGCGTCAGTTCGACCGCGCCGGTGTTATCACCCACGGCATAAATGCCAGGTACGCTGGTATTCTGGTATTTATCGACGATGATATAGCCTTTTTCATTAGTCTTTACGCCCGTTGCCGTCAGGTTGAAATTGTCGGTTTCCGGCTCACGGCCAATCGCCCAAATCAGCGCATCGACCATTTCTGAACGGCCATCTTCCAGCGTCAGCGTCAGGCTGCCGTCGCTGTTTTTCACCACGGCGGTCGGCGTCGCATGGGTATGCAACTGCGGGCCTTCGGCCTGCATCACTTCTAGCAGCGTTTCAGACAGCATTGGGTCAAAGGTGCGCAGTGGCGCGTGTTTACGCACAAACAGATGCGTTTGTGCGCCCAGCGCATTAATGACGCCTGCCAGTTCTACCGCGATATAACCCGCGCCTACTACCGCCACGCGTTTCGGCAGCGCGGGCAGTGCGAAGAAGCCGTCGGAGTCGATACCATATTCCGCGCCAGGAATAGCCGGATGGCCTGGACGACCGCCGGTCGCGATCAGAATGTGATCGGCGGTGATCCGCTCGCCGTTCACTTCCACGGTATGTGCATCAACAAAACGCGCGAAGCCGTGAATGACATCCACATTGTTTTTGCCAAGTACGTTGTCGTAAGAGGTGTGGATACGGTCGATATAGGCGGTGCGGCTCGCCACCAGCTTCTGCCAGTCGAAATGGTTGACGGTGGTGTCAAAGCCGTAGTCCGGGCCGTAGAGATGGATAGCTTCAGCGATTTGCGCGGCGTGCCACATGACTTTTTTCGGTACGCAGCCAACGTTGACGCAGGTGCCGCCCAGCGCTTTGGCTTCAATCAGGGCGCATTTCTGGCCGTACATAGCGGCGCGGTTGACAGAAGCGATACCGCCACTGCCGCCGCCGATGGCGAGGTAGTCGTAGTGTCTGGTCATGGCTGTTACCTTTTAATGATTCGAATTAACGCGATTGTAGTCCTGACGGAAAAGGGTTCCACCTATGGCTGCAATTACTCCGGCACAACCCACTTCAGCGTCGTGTGGCCGGTGCCTGCGGGCACCAGCGCCTGATGTAGCCACGGCAGTAGATTCGCCATTTGCTGTTCGAGCTTCCACGGCGGGTTGATAACAATCATGCCCGAGGCGGTCATGCCGCGCTGATCGCTGTCCGGACGTACTGCCAGTTCGATTTGCAGAATACGTCGAATGCCAGTGGATTCGAGGTCATTCATCATACGCTTGATTTGGTTACGTAAAACCACCGGGTACCAGAGCGCGTAAACGCCGGTCGCAAAACGCTTATAGCCTTCATTAATGCCCTGAACCACCGCCTGGTAGTCCGTTTTGATTTCGTAAGGCGGGTCTATCAGGATAAGGCCGCGACGCGACGCTGGCGGCAGTTTGGATTTCAGTTGCTGATAACCGTCAGCACGCTCAACGCGGGCGCGTTCATCTTTCTGAAATTCACCGCGCAGCAGCGGGAAATCGCTCGGGTGCAGCTCGGTGAGTTGCAGGCTGTCCTGCGGGCGCAGCAGCTGACGGGCAATCAGCGGCGAGCCGGGGTAATAACGTAACTGACCGCTGCGGTTGAAATGCGAGATTGCGTTGATGTACGGCTCAAGCTCCGTCGGCAGGTCGTCGCGCTGCCAGATACGCGCGATCCCTTCGAGATATTCACCCGTGCGCTCGGCATGTTCGCCGCTCAGCTGATAGCGACCGGCGCCCGCGTGGGTATCCAGATACAGGAACGGTTTTTCCTTCTCTTTGAGCGACTCAATGATCAGGCTCTGGACGGTATGTTTGAGGACGTCGGCGTGGTTGCCGGCGTGGAAGCTGTGGCGGTAACTGAGCATGCGGGATGGGTTTCCAAAAGGCGTAAATGAACATCGATTTTGAACAGTATACCGGAAAGTGACCGCTTACGGGATGTGCTGTCGCTGCGGGTAAAGCCCAGCGCCAGGCATTGAAATTAACTACACTAAACCCCATGCTACAAGACATTGTCGCTGCAAGATGCGCTTAAACCAACACTAATCAGGACGCGCTTATGACCAATCCATTATTGACGCCTTTTGAACTACCGCCCTTTTCCTCCATTAAACCCGAGCACGTGGTGCCAGCGGTGACGAAAGCGCTGGAAGATTGCCGCGCGCAGGTGGAGGCGGTAGTCAGCCGCGGCGCGCCTTACAGCTGGGAATCACTTTGCCAGCCGCTTGCGGAGACCGACGACAAACTGGGCCGCATTTTCTCCCCGGTAAGCCACCTGAACTCTGTGAAAAACAGCCCGGAGCTTCGCGAAGCCTATGAGCAGACGCTGCCGCTGCTCTCTGAATACAGCACCTGGGTGGGCCAGAACGAAGGACTTTACCAGGCGTATCGCGATTTACGCGACGGCGACAACTACGCCAAACTCGACACCGCCCAGAAAAAAGCGGTCGATAACGCGCTGCGCGATTTTGAGCTTTCTGGCATCGGTTTGCCGAAAGACAAACAGAAACGTTACGGCGAAATCGCGGCGCGTCTTTCCGAACTCGGCTCGCTTTACAGCAACAACGTGCTGGACGCGACGCAGGGCTGGACGAAGCTCGTGACCGATGAATCTGAGCTTTCGGGCATGCCGGAAAGCGCGCTGGCGGCGGCCAAAGCCATGGCCGAAGCCAAAGAGCAGCAGGGTTTTCTGCTGACGCTGGATATTCCAAGCTATCTGCCGGTGATGACTTACTGCGATAACCAGGCGCTTCGCGAAGAGATGTATCGCGCCTACAGCACCCGCGCCTCTGACCAGGGGCCGAACGCCGGCAAATGGGACAACACGCCGGTGATGGAAGAGATCCTGGCGCTGCGTCATGAGCTTGCGCAACTGTTGGGCTTTGACAGCTACGCCGAAAAATCCCTCGCCACTAAAATGGCCGAAAACCCGCAGCAGGTGCTGGATTTCTTAACCGATCTGGCCAAACGCGCTCGCCCGCAGGGTGAAAAAGAGCTCGCCCAGCTGCGCGCCTTTGCCAAAGAACATTTCAGCGTCGACGAGCTGCAACCGTGGGATATCGCGTATTACAGCGAAAAACAGAAGCAGCATCTCTACAGCATCAGCGATGAGCAGCTGCGCCCCTATTTCCCGGAAAACAAAGCCGTTAACGGCCTGTTTGAAGTGGTTAAGCGCATTTACGGCATCAGCGCCAAAGAGCGTAAAGATATCGACGTCTGGCATCCGGACGTGCGCTTCTTTGAGCTGTATGACGAGAGCGGCGAACTGCGTGGCAGCTTCTACCTTGACCTCTACGCGCGCGAAAACAAGCGTGGCGGGGCGTGGATGGATGACTGCGTCGGCCAGATGCGTAAAGCAGACGGCGAGCTGCAAAAACCGGTGGCGTACCTCACCTGTAACTTTAACCGCCCGGTAAGCGGCAAACCGGCGCTGTTCACGCATGACGAAGTGATCACGCTGTTCCATGAATTTGGTCACGGTCTGCACCACATGCTGACCCGCATCGAAACCCCAGGGGTCGCGGGCATCAGCGGTGTGCCGTGGGATGCCGTCGAGCTGCCGAGCCAGTTCATGGAAAACTGGTGCTGGGAGCCGGAGGCGCTGGCGTTTATCTCCGGTCATTTCGAAACCGGCGAGCCGCTGCCGCAGGCGCTGCTCGACAAAATGCTGGCGGCGAAAAACTACCAGGCGGCGATGTTTATCCTGCGCCAGCTGGAGTTCGGCCTGTTCGATTTCCGTCTGCATGCGCAGTTCAGCCCGGAGCAGGGCGCGAAGGTGCTGGAAACGCTGGCGGAGATTAAAAAACAGGTGGCTGTGGTGCCCGGCCCGGCCTGGGGCCGCTTCCCGCATGCCTTCAGCCATATTTTCGCTGGCGGCTACGCGGCGGGCTACTACAGCTATTTGTGGGCTGACGTGCTGGCCGCAGACGCGTATTCCCGCTTTGAAGAAGAAGGTATTTTCAACCGCGACACCGGTCAGGCGTTCCTCGATAACATTCTGACGCGCGGCGGTTCTGAAGAGCCGATGGAGCTGTTTAAACGCTTCCGCGGCCGTGAACCGCAGCTCGACGCGATGCTGGAACATTACGGCATCCAGGGCTGACTTTACGCGTGAACATTTGTCTGATTGATGAAACAGGCGCCGGAGACGGCGCCTTATCTGTTCTGGCGGCCCGCTGGGGGCTGGCGCACGACCCGGATAACCTGATGGCGCTGGTGATGACGTCGCACCATCTTGAGCTGCGCAAGCGCGACGAGCCAAAACTTGGCGGGATATTCGTCGATTTTGTCGAGGGCGCCATGGCGCACCGCCGTAAATTCGGCGGCGGACGCGGCGAAGCGGTAGCGAAAGCGGTGGGCGTTAAGGGCAGTTATCTGCCGCAGGTGGTCGACGCGACGGCGGGGCTTGGGCGCGATGCGTTCGTGCTGGCATCGGTAGGTTGCCATGTGCGGATGCTGGAGCGTAACCCGGTTGTCGCGGCGCTTTTGGATGACGGCCTGGCGCGCGGTTATCAGGATGCGGAGATAGGTCCGTGGCTGCGTGACCGGTTACAGCTGATCCATGCCTCCAGCCTCACAGCACTGGATGAGATTACGCCGCGCCCGGAGGTGGTGTACCTCGACCCGATGTTTCCGCACAAGCAGAAGAGCGCGCTGGTGAAAAAGGAGATGCGGGTGTTTCAGTCGCTGGTGGGGCCGGATCTTGATGCTGACGGACTGCTGGCGCCCGCCCGTAGACTCGCGACAAAGCGTGTGGTGGTGAAACGCCCCGATTACGCGCCGCCGCTCGGCGATGTCGCCACGCCAAACGCCGTCATTACCAAAGGCCACCGCTTCGATATTTACGCCGGTACGCCGGAATAACCCGCTAACCCGATTAAAATGCCCGGCGGCGCTGGCGCCTGCCGGGCCTACAACGATAATGCTTTAACGAACTTCTCCGGCGGGCGCGCGTCGCGCACCCACCGCGACGATTACGCTTCTTCGTCGTCGCGCAGCGGGACGATCAACATATCGATATGAACGGTGTTGATAAGCTGGCGAGCGGAAGACATCAGCTTGCTCCAGAAATCCTGGTGATGGCCGCACACCACTAAATCCACATCATATTTTTTAATCGCATCGACCAGCACCTGGCCCAGATCGCCGCTACCGCTCAGGGTTTCGGTAATCGGATAGCCCGCATTGGTGGAAAGCTCGGTCAGCGCATGGTGAGTCTCTTCGGAGATGCGCTTTTGCATGTCGCCCAGGTTAACGTCAATTAACCCGGTGTAGAGGTCGGAATAATTCACATCGACATGAATCAGAGAAATTTTCGCGTTGTAGGGACGCGCCATGGATACCGCTTTATCTACCAGTACCTTGCTTTCAGGGGACAGATCGACCGCGATGAGAATATGTTTATAAGCCATAGTGTTACTCCTTCCATAAGATGTCGATGACCAGTGGACTGGATGACGCGTTGCTACCTGCGGCGCCATCCCCGTGCCCGCGTCCTGCGTACCACAATCGCGGGAACTCATTCCAGCGTAAAGACTTAGCGCTAAAGCTAATTTTACCTTATAGCGCCCTGGTACATCCGTCAATGCGCCGGGGTCGCATACATTCAAGCGAAAAATAGGTCCGCAAGCGTTGATAAGGATTAACGATGTGGTAAAAAAATTAGCGGATCTCCTACACTATTAAAAAAGCCGTTCGGGTGAATAAATGTGAACCCGGTCGACTTTCACGCATGCACGCTTTCACAGAACAGTCTTTCAGGTATTGGAGAGCCATTGCTTTCCAGGCGAGTCGTCGGGGGGAAGGTATGATCAGCACCGTCGCGCTGTTTTGGTCCTTATTCTTGGTTTGCGTTATTAATATGGCGCGTTATTTCTCATCGTTACGCGCGCTTTTAGTGGTGCTCAGAGGATGCGATCCACTGCTTTATCAATATGTGGATGGCGGCGGCTTTTTTACGGCACATGGTCAACCCAGCAAACAGATTCGCCTTGTCTGGTATATTTACTGGCAACGTTATCTCGATCATCATGACGACGAATTTATTCGCCGCTGCGAACGCGTGCGCCGCCAGTTTATTCTCACCAGTTCATTATGCGGGTTAGTCATTATTAGCCTGATAGGGCTGATGATTTGGCATTAAAAAAGCGGGTCAGTTACCTGACCCGCTTTTTTTACGCTCGTGCAAACGCGTTTACACGAAACGTAACGCTATCCAGTACAACACACCTGACAGCACGATTGACGCAGGCAGGGTGAAAACCCACGCCATCAGAATGCTGGTAACGGTTTTACGTTGCAAACCGCCGCCATCGACGAGCATCGTGCCCGCGACGGAAGAGGAGAGCACGTGCGTCGTGGAAACCGGCATACCGGTGTAGCTTGCAATACCGATAGAGACCGCCGCGGTCATCTGCGCTGACATGCCCTGCGCATAGGTCATGCCTTTCTTGCCGATTTTCTCGCCGATGGTGGTCGCCACGCGACGCCAGCCGATCATGGTGCCGACGCCCAGCGCCAGTGCTACCGCCATGATTATCCAGACTGGAGCATACTCAATAGTGCTGAGCATATCCGCCTTCAGGTTTTTCAGCAGACGCTGGTCGTCAGCGCTGGTCTCTTTCAGCTTCGCCACTTTATCGGTGGTGTCAGAGATGCAGAGCATAATGCGGCGCAGATGGCTGCGCTGATCAACGCTCAGCTTGTCGTAGCTGTCGATGTTATTAAGCATCGTTTTCGCGCGATCCAGCGCAAGAATGGCGCGGCTCGCGTCACAGTGAAACTCCTTCGGATTGCCCGTCGGGTTCACCTGATCCGGCGTCGGGATAACCGGGTCAACGCCCGCGACCTGACGCAGTGCGGCCGGATGCTGCTGGAAGTACGTTTCGACGTTATTGATAGCGTCGCGGGTGCGGGTGATGTCGTAGCCGGAGGCATTCATATTCACCACAAAACCGGCGGGCGCTACGCCAATCAGCACCAGCATGATAAGGCCGATGCCTTTCTGGCCGTCGTTCGCGCCGTGAGAGAAACTCACGCCAATGGCGGAGAGGATCAGCGCAATGCGGGTCCAGAAAGGCGGCTTTTTCTTGCCATCTTTCTTTTCACGCTCCGCAGGTGTCAGATGAATACGGGCGCGTTTTTTGGTGCTGCTCCAGTAGCGACGCAGCAAAAACACTAGCCCGCCTGCGAACACCAGACCGACTATCGGCGACACAATGAGGGAGCCGAAAATGTTCAGCACTTTCGGGATATTCAGCGCATCTACTACCGATGTGCCCGTCATCAGGGCGTTGGTCAGGCCAATCCCGATGATAGCGCCAATCAGCGTATGGGAGCTGGATGCTGGCAGACCGAGATACCAGGTGCCGAGGTTCCAGATGATAGCGGCCAGCAGCATGGAGAAAACCATCGCCAGGCCATGTGCGGAGCCTACGTTGAGCAACAGATCAGTCGGCAGCATATGCACAATCGCATAAGCCACGCTTAAGCCGCCAAGCAGAACACCGAGGAAGTTAAAGAGAGCCGCCATGGCCACCGCAAGTTGCGATCGCATAGCGCGTGTGTAGATAACGGTTGCGACTGCGTTTGCCGTATCATGGAAACCATTAATGGCTTCATAAAACAGTACAAATCCCAGAGCAAGCAATAGTAACAGGCCAGTGTGTAAATCCAGCCCGGCAAACAAATGTAGCATAGGACGTTACGCCATTTTGAGGACATGAACGCGGCGCATTATCTAAGACAACGGCGGCATGGGCAAAGTGAAATATAGACTTTTTTTAATTGTTGTCACCGAAGTGTCAATTTCACCTAAGAGATTATCTTTTAAATTCAATTTATTAGAATTTGTAACAGGGTTTTGTCTGGTGCGACCAGAGAGGAAACTTTACAATTCGCGGCCTTAACGGCAATGAGGAAGGGTTGTGGAACAGTTTGATGCCATCATCGTAGGGGCGGGCGCGGCAGGTTTATTCTGCGCAGCGCTGGCAGGACAGGCAGGGCGCCGGGTGTTAGTGCTGGATAACGGCAAAAAACCGGGGCGTAAAATCCTGATGTCCGGCGGCGGACGCTGCAATTTCACCAACCTTTACGTTGAGCCTGCCGCTTACCTCAGTGCCAACCCGCACTTTTGTAAATCGGCGCTGGCGCGCTACACCCAGTGGGATTTTATCGATCTGGTGGGCAAGCACGGCATCGCCTGGCATGAGAAAACCCTCGGGCAGCTTTTCTGCGATGAGTCAGCCGAGCAGATAGTCACGATGCTGATGGCGGAGTGTGAAAAAGGCGGCGTCACTGTGCGGCTACGCAGCGAAGTGCTGGCGATCGCGCGTGACGAGCATGGCTATACCCTGACGCTGAACGGCGCGGCGGTACAGACGCCAAAGCTCGTCATTGCCAGCGGCGGTCTGTCGATGCCAGGCCTTGGCGCGACGCCGTTCGGTTATAAAGTGGCGGAACAGTTCGGGCTGAACGTCTTGCCGACCCGCGCCGGGCTGGTGCCGTTTACGCTGCACAAACCGCTCCTTGAGCAGATCCAGACGCTTTCCGGCGTCGCGGTGCCTGCCGTTGTCACCGCTGATAACGGTACGGTCTTTCGCGAAAGCATTCTTTTTACCCACCGCGGGCTTTCCGGCCCGGCCATTTTGCAGATTTCCAGCTACTGGCAGCCCGGCGAATGGGTGACGGTCAACCTTCTGCCGGATATCGACGCGGGCGCGTTCATTGACGAGCAGCGCGCCGCGCATCCGAACCAAAGCCTGAAAAACACGCTGGCTATGCAACTGCCGAAACGGCTGGTGGAGTGCCTGCAAAGCCTGGGGCAAATCCCGGATGTCACGCTCAAACAGCTCAACAGCCGCCAGCAACAGGAATTGCTGGAGACGTTGCATGGCTGGCGCGTTCAGCCTAACGGCACCGAAGGCTACCGCACCGCGGAAGTCACGCTCGGCGGCGTGGATACGCACGAGCTCTCCTCCCGTACGATGGAGGCGCGTAAAGTGCCGGGGCTCTATTTTATTGGCGAAGTGGTGGACGTGACCGGCTGGCTTGGCGGCTACAACTTCCAGTGGGCATGGAGCTCTGCCTGGGCCTGCGCCCAGGCGCTCGCCGAATAACGCGTTTCAGTACAGGTTCTGTGGCGTAAAAATCCCGTACTGGCGCGGAAAGCGCAGCGTCGTGGAGGCGTAAGATTCGCCCCCCAGTGCATCAAGAAACGTGCTGGCCCACCACTGATTATCATACTGACGCACCTGCGTGAGCAGCGCCGCGTGGCGCTGTTTGCGCTCCGCAAGCGGCATCGCAAGTGCCGAGTGCAACGCCTCGCTCAGCTCATACGCGTCATAGGGATTCACGACCATTGCGCCTTTTAGCTGCTCTGCTGTGCCGGTGCAGTGCGACAAAATGAGCACGCCCGGATCGGCGGCATTCTGCGCCAGCACATACGCTTTGGCACTCAGGCTGACGCCTTCCGACAGCGGTGTAAAAAGGCCCACGCTGGCGCTGGCGTAAATCTCGCCGATGGCGCGCCGGTTTAGCGCGTCGTTATGCAGATAATTCACCGGAAACCAGCAGAGATCGCCAAACGCGCCGTTCACCTCGCTGCAAAAGCGCGCCAGCTGCTGCTCGAGCCGCGGCGAAAAATGCGGGTACTCTTTGGCCGGGTCGCTTATCTGTAGCAGCGTCACGTCGCGCAGGTACTGTGGATGGTTATTCAATAGCGTACGCATGGCGTCGATGCGGTAATGGATGCCGCTGATGTCGTTTATCACATCATCGCTGACGATAAGCTTGCGCGGGTAGCGTTCGCCGTGCGTGCCGGGCAGCGTTGCGCGGCGCGGCGTCGCCACACCGCAGGGAAATACGCCAACGTTAATAATGTGTCCGTTAACCCGAAGCGTGGTCGCGGAAAGCCGCTCCGTGCGGTAATGGCGCATCACGCAGAGCAGAAAATGATTCACGTCGCTGCCGGACTGAAACCCAATCAGATCGTAGAAAAAGAGCGAGCGCATCAGCCAGTCGTGCTCCGGCAGCGTGCGGAACACGTCGCCTGGCGGAAACGGCTGATGTAAAAAGAAACCACATGGATTCAGTAACCCCGCTTCCTTCAGGCAGCGCCCGAGCGGGATCAGGTGATAATCCTGCACCCACACCACGTCATCCGGGCAGATCCCATCAGTTGCTATTTCCGCCACGGCCTCGTTCCAGGCTTTATAGGCACAGAACGCGGTTTTCGGGTGCGTCGCGAGATCGGGCCGGTTATGAAATACCGGCCACAGCGCCTGATGCACATAGCCGTGATAGTAATCGGCGTGTTCCGCAGGCGACATGTTCCAGCGCTGGCGCGTGTAGCCGGCGGTCTCCCGCACCGTGATACGGCGTGGCTCACCGTCAGGGCCGACCGCGCCGCTCCACCCCATCCACAGGCCGCCACGCCTGCGCATAATATCGTGCAGGGCTTCGGCCTGGGCATCGGCGCCGTGTGGTACGCCGCAGCGGCTGGAGATCATAACTAAGCGAGACATGGCTCACCTCTTTTAACGTGATTAATGGTGATGCACGCGTTTTTCCGCGTCAGTGACTTCGCTTTCAAACCGGGCCAGCTCCTGGTGTTTGCAGGCAAGCCACGCGTCGCTGAACGGCGTACCCAGTTGCGCCCGTAGCCAGTCGGCCTCCTGAAAACATGCCAGCGCATCCGGCCAGAAGAGCGGCAGCGCGGGTAACTCTTTCTTCGCCCCGGCCTGCGGCAGCGGCAGCGGGTGATCAAGCCCGTACAGAATGCCTGCCAGCATGACCGCCGCCACGAGATACGGGTTGGCGTCGGCGCTCGCGAGCCGGTATTCGATCCGCTGACCCGCAGCATCGGCGCAGGGCAGACGCAGCGCCGCTGAACGGTCGTTATAGCCCCAGGAGGAAAACAGCGGCTCGTTCAGGTTTTTGCGAAGCCGCCGGAACGCGTTCGCGCCGGGCGCAACCAGCGCGACACTTGCGGGCATCAGCGCCAGCAGGCCGCTCAGACTGCGGCGCATCATGACGTTCGGGCACCCCGCCTCGCTTGCGAAAAGATTGCTGCCCTGCGGGTCGTTCAGGCTTACGTGAAAATGCAGGCCGCTGCCTGCGAGCGAAGCGCGCGGTTTCGCCATAAAGCTGGCGTGGTAGCCCTGTTTTTCCGCCACCTGATGAACCAGCCGCCGGGCCGCCAGTACCTGATCGCACATCGCCACCACGCGCCCGGTATGGCGGAAATTCAGTTCGAACTGGCCGGCGTCGGCCTCGGCCACGATGCCGCACAGCGGCAGGCCCTGCCGGCGCGCCTCGGCATCCATTGCCTCCAGCAGCGCGTTGTCACGATCGGGCATGTCGATATCAAAACAGCGTGATGTCGGCGGCGCGCCGTCTACGGCCTGCAGATAAAATTCCACTTCCGGCGCCATCACCGGGTACAACCCACGGGCGTGAAACCGTGCCAGCAGCCGCTCCAGCACCACGCGCGGCTCAAGCGTGCAGCCTGTGCCGTCGGGGTTTTGCATCGAGAGCAGCACCTGCGCATGATGCTGCGGATCGCTGGCACATGGGCGCAGCGTGCCGCTTATCGGCAGGCAGAGGCGGTCAGGCTCGCTGTGCGCCACCGCCGCGGGCGTCACCTGGCCTTCTGCATCCATGTGGTAAACCGAGAGCGGGAAGTAACAGCCATCGGCGAGCGAAAGCAGGGTTTCTACGCTCAAGCGTTTACCCCGACGGCAGCCGTTCAGATCGTACAGGCAGATGTCGACATACCGGGTGTGCGGGTACTCCCGCAGATAGGCTTGCGCCTCCTGGCGAAAGCGCGACTGAACAGGCTGCGGCGTGCCCGCCAGCATCCAGGTATTGAGCAACGTGGAGAACATAATCGGTTCCTGACCGGAGGAGACAGCATCTGATGCTGCTGTCGGGTTGCGGTGTTTAAACCAGGGAGTCAGTGCAAAGGAAAACATACGTTACGCTTCTTCAGAGCCGCGTGGGCGATGGTCAAAGGCTAGCGTTTTACGTGGCGGGCTGGCGTAAAAATCCCGTAAAAAGAAAGGCCTGGCGCGTAAAAATCGCGTTTATTCCTTGCGGGATGAACGGGTTACGCCAGCGTGCGAAAGTCAAATGAAAGCGGAGTAAAAAACGAATGTAGCGAGAGTTGATACCCTGGTTTATCGCCAGTCGTTAACGTGTCGCCCCGTACGATGAAGCCTCGATGGAACACACTTCAGGCCAGGTAAGGCGTGGCTACACCCAACGATAGTGATTGTGATGCGTTTTTTACTGATGATGTTTTATTTGACCTTTTTGCTCTCCACGCAGGCGTTTAGCGCGGCACTGCCGCCGCTTCGGCATTCCCCGGATGCCAGTGCGCCGGTTGCACACCGCCTCATCCACCCGTCGCGGCGGCCATGGATAAAACGCACGCTGCTGAACCGCTACGCGGGCTGGAAAGGTACCCGCTACCATCTGGGCGGTACGACGCATCGCGGCGTCGATTGTTCAGCGTTAATGCAGCATTTGTTTGCCGAATCGGCGAGCGTCGCGCTGCCGCGCACGACTGGCGAGCAGCTACAGGAAGGCAAAGCGGTACGAAAAGCGGCGCTGCAGCCGGGCGACTTAGTCTTTTTCAACACCGGCCCGCGTCAGCGCCATGTGGGCGTTTACATCGGTGACGACCAGTTTATCCACGCCTCGAAAGAAAAAGGCGTGACCATTTCCAGCCTGAGCAACCGCTACTGGCGCGCCCGTTATCTCGCCGCGCGCCGTGTGGTGTAAGAGCGCTACCCAGGCAACCGGGTTTTTGGACGGCCGGGGCCGAGCAGGACAGCGATTTTGCTGCCGCCGTGGGTGGTTTCCATCCAGATCTTACAGACGCTGGTCAGCGGCACCGAGAGCAACATGCCCACCGGCCCCAGCAGCCATCCCCAGAACAGCAGCGAGAGGAAGACCACCATAGTGGACATGCCGAGGCGATGGCCCATCATGCGCGGTTCGACAATATTCCCGAGGATCATGTGCACGAGCAGGAACAACAGGCCCACCATGCACACCTCATAAACCCCGTTGAACAGTAGCGCCTGAATCATGGGCGGAATGGCGGAAAGCACCGCGCCGATATTGGGAATGTAATTCAACAGGAAACCAAGCACGCCCCACATGAGCGCAAACTGGATGTCGAGCAGCGTCAGGCCGAGCCAGATAATCACGCCCGTCCAGAGACTGATGAGCGTTTTGAGCGCCAGATAGTGGCTGACGCCTTTTAACGCGCGGTGCAGCCCGGCGATATGCAACTGCGGATTTGAGAGCGCGAAACGCAGCTTATAGGGCACATGGCGCACTTCAAAAAGCATGAAAACAACCGTCATCACCAGCAGCACAATGCTCGCCATCGCGCCGGAAAGCTGCGTCATGAGCGTGGTGGCAAAGGTCATCATTTTGTCGGAGTCCATACGCTGCAACATGCGCTCCGGTGACAAATGCAGGTGCATAAACGGCACCATTTCTTGCAAATACAGCACCTTTCGCGTCAGTTCCTTATTGTATTTGGGCATTAACGCGATGAATTCATTAAACGACGCGGCCAGGACGCCAAGCAGTAGCGTCAGGCCAATCAGCATCACAAATACGACAATAGTGATGGCGAGCGGACGACGAAAACCCCGGCGCATAAACCAGGTGACCAGCGGATTGAGGACGATAGCGAAAAACAGCGCCAGCAGCAGCGGCACAATCATCTCAGCGGAGGCGTGGATCCCGGCGAGAATAATCACCAGCGCCGCCAGCTTTTGCAGCATGTGCAGGCCGACTTTTTCTTGTTGTTTAGGACGTTGTGGACCAATCATAGCCAATTCCTTTTATGAGGGCTTTCTTAGTGTAGTGCGCAACCGGCATTGCATTGCAGAGAGGTAGTCTGAAAGCCAGGGGTTTTCGTCGAAGGAAATTTCAGGTTTATACTGACGCTACCGCTGTTGCTGAAAAAGTGAAATGTCATGCCGGATGTCTGCGCCGAACCCGCATTAAGCGGCTTACGGCTGAATTTGAAAATCGTCTCCATCGTTATCTTTAACTTCGCCACCTTTCTGACCATTGGCCTGCCGCTGGCCGTGCTGCCAGGCTATGTCCATGATGTGATGGGGTTTAGCCCCTTCTGGGCAGGGTTGGTTATTAGCCTGCAATACATCGCCACACTGATAAGTCGTCCTCATGCCGGGCGTTACGCCGATGTGTGGGGCCCTAAAACGGTCGTTATTGTCGGGATGTTTGGCTGCCTGCTGAGCGGCGCGAGTTACTTTCTGGCGTGGTGGGGCGGCGGCTGGCCGCTGGTGTCGCTGGCGCTGTTGTGTCTGGGACGCGTGGTGCTGGGCTTTGGCCAGAGCTGCGCAGGCACCGGTTCGACGCTCTGGGGCGTTGGCGTGGTCGGTTCGGCGCATATCGGTAAAGTTATCTCCTGGAACGGCGTCGTCACTTACGGTGCGATGGCCGTTGGGGCGCCGCTCGGCGCGTTGTTCTACCGGCTGGGCGGGTTGCCGCTGGTGGCTGGCGTCATTATGGGCGTCGCGCTGCTTGGCATTGTGTTAGCGCTGCCGCGTCCGGCGGTGAAAGCCAGTAAAGGCAAGCCGCTGCCGTTTCGTGCGGTACTGGGTAAAGTCTGGCCGTTCGGGATGGCGCTGGCGCTCACCACCTCCGGTTTTGGTGTTATTGCCACGTTTATTACGCTCTTCTATCAGGCGAAAGGCTGGGACGGCGCAGCCTTCGCACTCACGCTTTTTAGCGGCGCGTTCGTCGGCACGCGGCTTTTGTTTCCGAATGCGATTAACCGGCTGGGCGGTATTAACGTGACGCTTATCTGCGGCGTGGTGGAAACGATTGGGCTGTTGATGGTTGGGCTGGCGGTCGATCCGTGGATGGCGAAAGCGGGGACGTTCCTCGCGGGCGCAGGCTTTTCGCTGGTGTTCCCGGCGCTTGGCGTGGTGGCCGTGAAAGCCGTACCGCAGAGTAATCAGGGCGCGGCGCTCGCCACCTATACCTTGTTTATGGATTTATCGCTCGGGATAACCGGACCGGCGGCGGGCGTGCTGATGGCCTGGGCGGGCGTGCCGGCGATTTACCTCGCGGCGGCGGGGCTGGTGATGCTTGCCATTTTGCTGAGCGTGCAGTTAAAAAAACGGCCCGCCCCGTAAAGGGGAGGCCGTAGCGGCGTCACGCTTTGCGCGCAGATTACTTCACAACAATCGTGTTAATGATGTTTTCTGCGGTGCTTTGCGCCTGCTGCTGGTTATCCGCCGGCAGCGTGATTTGCATTGTCAGCAGCTGATCATCAACATTGCCGAGCACCACAGAGGAGTAAGCCGTCTGGCCTTTCGCAGAGATGATGGTGTCGAGCTGTTGCATCTTCTGGCCTTTGATTTCAATAGTTTTGTTGGTAACAACCTGTAGCTGCGGGTCACGGGCGCGCTGCTGATCTTCAAGACGCTTCGCCAGTACGTCCAGCGACTCCTGGCTTTTCTGGCCAACAATCACGATAACCGCTTTCTGGCCAGTGGCGTCAGAATAGACGTGCATGTTGTTCGCTTGTGTTCCCACTTTGCCGCTCTGATCGGTCATATCGGCGGGCAGAGAGAAGCTCAGTTTACCGTCCAGCAGGCTGACCGGCTGACCGGCGGCTTCGCTCTGTGAGGCGCCGCCGCTGGCTGGCGCGTTGCTTTCTTTGTTGTCGCAGGCGGCAAGCCCCATTACCAGCAGGCCAATACCGACATATTTCACCAGATTGCGCATTCACTTCTTCCTTTACAAGAAACGGTCATCACGACCCATCCCTGCATCTTAACACAAGAAATTCGGTGTACCTTTACCCGCGCTGCAGCACGCGGAAATCGGATTTATCCGCCAGCTTTTTCAACAGCATATTCAGCAGCACGCCGTACATCGGCAGGAAGAAAATAAGGCTGATGAGCACCTTGAAGGCGTAGTCCACCATCGCGATTTCCATCCAGTGTTCAGCCATGAACGGATCCGGGCTACGCCAGAATGCGATAAAGAAAAATGACAGCGTATCGCTGACGTTACCGAGCAGCAGCGACGCGCCGGGCGCGAGCCACCAGCGCGGGCTCTGACGCAGACGATTAAACACATGCACGTCGAGAATTTGCCCCAGCGCATACGCCATAAAGCTCGCGGTCGCGATGCGCGCGACAAAGAGGTTGAAATGCGTCAGCGCGCCGGCCCCTTGCCAGCTGCCCATGTAAAACAGCGAGGAAATGACGTAGGAGACCAGCAGCGCAGGCACCATCACGGCGAAAATAATCCGTCGGGCCAGTGGCGCGCCGAAAATACGCACAGTCAGATCGGTGGCGAGGAAAATAAACGGAAAGCTAAACGCGCCCCACGTGGTGTGAAAACCAAAAATGGAGACCGGCAGCTGGACCAGATAGTTGCTGGAGGTGATCACCAGCAAATGAAACAACGAAAGCCAGACGAGCGCATGGCGGCGCTGACCAGAAGTAAAGGGCGTCATAATGTGACCTTTTTGTTAGTTGGGGTGAGGGAACCCAGTTCATCTTCATGCTAAGGCAGACGCAGCGCGTTTGCGCAAAAGCCGCCGCATGATACTGCTTTGTTTCGTCAATGCAATGGTTAATTTTAACGCAATCGTTCACATAAGTTGCGTCGTGCAAATCGGGGGGTAAACTAAGGCGGTTTTTTTACTACACCGAGAAAAGCATGACCGATCTGTTCGCCAACCCAGACCACACCCTTGACGCCCTCGGGCTGCGCTGCCCTGAGCCAGTGATGATGGTGCGTAAAACCGTGCGCCATATGCAGTCTGGCGAAACGCTTTTGATCGTGGCCGACGATCCGGCGACCACGCGCGATATTCCTGGCTTCTGCCGGTTTATGGAGCATGAACTTGTGGCCTCGCACACCGACACGGTGCCGTATCGCTACTTGCTGCGTAAGGGATAAAGGTATCGTACCTCAGACGACCACCGAATCCTGCCACCGCGTTTCGTCTTTGCCCTTTTCCTCGCCTCGTTTCGCATCTCATTTCAACGGTTTGTTAGCCTGAGCAGGCTGTGAGATGCGTTATCTTCTTCGCTCACCGCGTTGACATGCCAGAACAGCCAATCGTCGCTGTCATCGCTTAACGATTTATAAAAGTGGCATGGCGGCAGCGCGCCACAACGCAGCTTTCTGAACCTGCGTCACATTCTTTTTAAACCTTCGTTTCAGAGTTGTTGCTTTTGTGAGGCGCTTCACCCCGGCATGGCAAGGCGTCGGCTAATTTATAACCGTCAAATCAAAACACCGTTTTATAACTAGCCTGTCTATACCTTCTGGAGCGACCCGATGAAAAAGCGATTTATGCCGGCGCTTGCCGGTTTTTGCCTGTCCACCGCGTCACTGCTGTTTGCGCCCGCTCTTCACGCGCAAGTGATTAAAGCGGCTGATGTTCACCCCCAGGGATATCCGAACGTCGTCGCCGTGCAAAACATGGGTGAAAAGCTAAAACAACAAACCAATGGCGACCTGGAAATCAAAGTGTTTCCGGGCGGCGTGCTGGGCGATGAGAAGCAGATGATCGAGCAGGCGCAGATGGGCGCTATCGATATCATTCGCGTCTCAATGGCACCCGTCGCGGCCATTTTGCCGGAGATTGAGGTCTTTACGCTGCCGTATGTCTTTCGCGATGAAGACCATATGCACAAGGTCATTGATGGCGATATCGGTAAACAGATTGGCGATAACCTCACCAAAAACCCGAAATCACGGCTGGTCTTTTTAGGCTGGATGGATTCCGGCACCCGCAACTTAATCACTAAAAATCCCGTCATTAAGCCAGAAGATTTACAGGGTATGAAAATCCGCGTGCAGGGCAGTCCTGTCGCGATCGGGACGCTAAAAGCCATGGGCGCGAACGCGGTTGCGATGGGCGTGAGCGAGGTCTACAGCGGTCTGCAAACGGGTGTGATTGACGGCGCGGAAAACAACCCGCCGACCTATATCGCCCATAACTACATGCCGGTTGCGAAAAACTACACCCTGAGCGGCCACTTTATCATCCCCGAAATGCTCCTTTACTCGAAAGTGAAGTGGGACAAACTCAAACCTGAACAACAGCAGAAAATCCTGACGCTTGCCCACGAAGCGCAGATGGAACAACGCGAACTCTGGAACGCCTATAACAAGCAGGCGCTGGACAAAATGAAAGCCGGCGGCGTGCAGTTCCATGAGATTGATAAAGCCTATTTCGTCAAAGCCACGGAACCGGTGCGCGAGCAGTACGGCGCGAAACATCAGGAACTGATGAAAGCGATCGCTGACGTCAAATGATCCCTCGCGCCGGGCTTGTCCCGGCGCCTTATCCTCTGCGGAGTGTTTATGTCCCGATTCTTTGTGGTCTGGATGGATCGCCTGTACCTGCTCTCCATGATGGTGGCCGGGTTTGCGTTGCTGATTATGACGACCGTGATCCCCATTGGCATTTTCTCACGCTATGTGCTCAACCGTGGTGAATCCTGGCCTGAGCCGGTCGCGATTATCTGCATGGTGACGTTTACTTTCATCGGGGCGGCGGTGGGCTACCGCGCAGGCTCGCACATCGCGGTAAATATGCTTACCGATCGCCTGCCTGCCTTCGCACAACGCGTTTGCGCGCGCATTGTTGATCTGCTGATGCTGTTGATTTCGCTGGTGATGTTTTACTACAGCGCTCTGCTATGCATGGAGCTGTGGGAGCAGCCCGTCGCGGAATTCCCGGTAATGACCTCTGGAGAAACCTATCTGCCGCTGCCCATCGGCTCGGCGGTAATGATTCTGTTCGTGATTGAACGGCTGCTGTTTGGTTCTCAGGAGAACCGTCCGGTAGTGCTGATTGGCAACCATAGCTGACGGGGAACACCATGGACGCTTTTATTTTACTTGCCACGCTGGCGGTTTTGCTGGCGCTGGGGATGCCGGTCGCGTTTGCGGTGGGCCTGAGCGCCGTTGTCGGCGCGCTCTGGATTGACCTGCCGCTGGAGGCGTTAATGATCCAGATAACCAGCGGCGTGAATAAATTTACGCTGCTGGCGATCCCGTTTTTTATCCTGGCGGGCGCGATTATGGCCGAAGGCGGCATCGCCCGACGGCTGGTGAACTTCGCCTATCTGTTTGTGGGCTTTATTCGCGGCGGGCTGTCGCTGGTGAATATCGTCGCCTCGACGTTTTTCGGCGCGATTTCCGGCTCATCGGTGGCGGATACCGCCTCTATCGGCAGCGTGATGATCCCGGAGATGGAAAAGAAGGGCTACCCGCGCGAATACGCGGCGGCGGTGACGGCAAGCGGTTCGGTGCAGGCGATCCTTATCCCGCCCAGCCATAACTCGGTCATCTACTCGCTGGCGGCGGGGGGGACGGTGTCGATAGCCACGCTGTTTGTCGCAGGCGTCTTACCTGGGCTGCTGCTGGGGCTAAGCCTGATGACGCTTTGCATTGTTTTTGCGCGGCGTCGCGGCTATCCAAAGGGTGAGCGCATCCCGTTTAAGCAGGCGGTGAAGATTTTTGTCGATGCGCTGTGGGGGCTGATGACGGTAGTCATTATCCTGGGCGGTATTCTGACCGGCGTATTCACCGCCACGGAATCCGCTGCGGTGGCGTGCCTGTGGGCGTTCTTCGTGACGATGTTTATCTATCGTGATTACAAATGGAACGAGCTGCCGAAGCTGATGTTCCGCACCGTGAAAACGGTAACGATTGTGATGATCCTCATCGGCTTTGCGGCAGCATTCGGCGCGGTGATGACTTACATGCAGTTGCCGACGCGCATCACCGAGTTCTTCACGACGCTTTCGGATAACAAATACGTCATTCTGATTTATCTCAATATCATGCTGCTGATTATCGGCACGCTGATGGACATGGCGCCGATCATTTTGATCCTGACGCCGGTACTGCTGCCGGTGACCAACCAGCTTGGCATCGATCCCGTGCATTTCGGGATGATCATGATGGTGAACCTCGGGATCGGGCTGATTACGCCGCCGGTGGGTTCGGTGCTGTTTGTCGCAAGCGCAGTGAGCAAGCAGAATATCGAAAGCGTGGTGCGCGCCATGCTGCCGTTTTATAGCGTGCTGGTGATTGTGCTGTTGATAGTGACCTATATTCCGGCGATTTCGCTCTGGTTGCCGCGCGTGCTGGGGATGATGTAAGAGTGAGCGGGTAAGGCTGCCTTACCCGCTCAACGGATACTCTCGATGGGTTTAGTCCGGTGGGTAAGCGCAACGCCACCCACCGTGTTCCGCTGTCAGCCGCGTTGACGCAACAGCCTTAACGCATTGGCGGTCACCAGCACCGTGGCACCCGTGTCAGCCAGTACGGCCAGCCACAGGCCGGTCAGCCCAAGGAGCGTCGTCACAAGGAAAATCGCTTTCAACCCGAGCGCGATGGCAATGTTCTGGCGAATGTTGCGATGCGTGGCGCGGGCAAGTGCGATCATTCCGGGCAGCGCCATAAGACGGTTATGCGTCAGCGCTGCGTCGGCGGCTTCCAGCGCCACGTCGGTGCCGCTGCCCATCGCAATGCCTATCGTCGCGGCTTTCATTGCCGGGGCGTCATTGATGCCATCACCCACAATCGCCAGCGGCGCGCGCGCATTGAGCGCATTCACTGCCTCGACTTTATCGGCAGGTAGTAGCCCGGCGCGATAATCCATGCCAAGCTCTTTTGCGATAGCCGCTGCCGCGCGCGGGTTATCGCCGGTCAGCATGATGCTTTGAATGCCGAGGGCGCGTAATTTTTCCACCGCGTCGCGCGCGTCGGCACGCTGTGTATCGCGCAGCGCCAGGGTGCCGAGAAGCTGATCGCTTGCGGTCACCACAATGACCGTCTGCCCCTGTGCCTCTTGCTCGCGGATGCGCTGTTGCCACGTTTCCGGTAGGTCAATCGATACTTTATCCGGCGCGCTGATGCGCAGCAGCCGGCCCTGTACCTGCGCCTCGACACCTGCGCCTGCCAGCGTGCGTTGCGCCTCGGCCTTAAGACTCGCCACGCCGCGTTCACGCGCCTCCCGCATCACGGCCTGTGCCAGCGGATGCGTGCTGCCCTGCTCAACGGCCGCGGCGAATGCCAGCAGCGCCTCGGCTTCCAGCCCATCGACCGGGTCGACTGCCGTCACCTGCGGCGTACCGGCGGTCAGCGTCCCGGTTTTATCGAAGGCGATCTGTTCGACGCGCCCGAGCGCTTCCAGCGCCGCGCCGCCTTTGATAAGCGCGCCAAAACGCGTGGCGGCGGCAAGGCCTGAGGTAATCGCTGCGGGCGTCGAAATCACCAGCGCGCAAGGGCAGCCAATCAGCAGCAACGCCAGCGCTTTGTAAACCCACGGCAGCCAGGGTGCAGCAAACAGCAGCGGTGGGATAAGCGCGGTCAGGAGCGCTGCCGCCATAATGGCCGGGGTATACAGGCGGCTGAAGCGATCGATAAAGCGCTCAATTGGCGCGCGCTTCGCCTCAGCCTCTTCAATCAGATGCAGAATACGGTCAATGGCGCTTTCGCCGGGACGCGACGTCACTTCCAGCGAGACCAGACGATCAACGCTGGTGGCGCCCGCCGGGATTTTATCGCCAGGCTGATGTTCAACAGGCAGCGATTCGCCCGTCAGCGCGCTCTCATCAAAACTGGCGGTCGCGGCGAGCAGTTTACCGTCTGCCGGGAGCCGCCCGCCTGCGGCCACTTCAATCACATCACCGGGTTGCAGCGTGCTAATGGCGACAGTTTCCCGCGCGCCGCTACGCAGGCGCACCGCGGTTTCGGGGCGTAGCGCCACCAGCGCGCTCACGCCGCTGCGTGCGCGGTTCGCCGCCCAGCCTTCGAGACGCTCGCCGATTAAATAAAGCAACAGCACCATCGCGGCTTCTTCACTGGCCCCAATGATCAGCGCGCCGGTCGCGGCCACGCTCATTAGTGTTTCAATCGCGAACGGGTTGCCGCTGCGGGTCAGCCGCCATGCCTGACGGACGACCGGAAACAGCCCGACCAGCGTCGTGACGATAAACGCCACGCGGCCCGCAACCGGGTGCGCCTGCTCCAGCGCCCAGCTCAGCGCCATCAAAACCGCGATGACGATAATCGGCAGATTTTCACGCCAGCCTGACGTGGGCTCTGGCGCCGCGGCGTGAGCGTCGCGAAGCGTATAACCGGCACCGCGCACCGCGGCCTCAATGGCTTCGCGTTGCGAAACCGGCGCGTCGACGACCAGTTTTTCGGTCGCGAACAGCACCTGCACGTGGCGCACTTCTGGCACCTGACGCACCGCGTTTTCTACTTTTCGGGCGCAGGCGGCGCAGTCCATGCCCGCTACCTGCCAGCTCAGCGCGCCCTGGGTTTCTGTGACGGGCGGCGGTGTGGCGCAGGCGCCGTCGGTGCAGCAGGACGGTTCACTGGCAATGTCTTTTCGCGGGGCAGGCGTCAGCGTCATTCTGGCGAACTGCGGGGTCGCGCGGGGTTTTTCAGAAGGTTGGCTCATGGCGCCTCCGGCAATGATAATTTTCTCATTACCGGAGCTTACACTCTGGAGTCGACTCCAGAGTCAAGGGAATTATGGGCGGCATTTCACCGCCCCGGTTTTACAGGTACAGCGAGCGGACAATCATAAAGTGGCCCGCAAAATAGCAGGCGGCAGCAATAGCGCTGTCTGCAGTAAAGCGCTTACGGTAGTGGCTGCCGAGCCAGACGATGGCGTTCAACAGCAGCAGCACGGCACCCACGAAGCCTGAGAAACTGGTGTCGGTCGGGCGGAAGAAATAGAGCTCGCCTGCGAGCCAGACCATGACCAGCGTCATGCCGATATAGGTGCAGATGGGCCAGCGCAGGTCACCAAGACGGGTCCAGATAGTCGCGATAAGCGCCACGCCAATGACCAGCAGCACCAGCGGCAGCGGCCAGAAAAACGACAGTGTCATCTGGCTTGCAAACCAGACGGTGTAAAGCAGATGCGACAGGAAGAACGCGCCGAAAGCATAGAGCAACTGCTGGCGCGGCAGTAGCGTCAGCGCGTCGCCTGCGAGGGTCGCCACCAGGCCTGCCAGCACCAGGTAGCCCGTCGGGCTTGCGAGCGGGGCCTGCCAGCCCAGCAGCAGCAGCAACAGCAGCGTTAACGGTTTAAACACCCAGCGTTGCCAGGTCGCGCCGCGGTAAGACGCATCGACATACAGCCAACCGGATAAAAAGACAGCAATAAACGACCAAAGCATGATAAGTCCCTGATTCAGTTATTGTAACGTACGCATAAGGCGCACGGCCCTTCTGTTCAGTCTAGTGGTCAGAGGCGCGGGATGACAACGCCTGGCGCTGCGGGGTATTCTTAAAAAGACCTGAGCCGCCGGAATCCATCATGAGTAAGCCACCGCTTTTTTTCATCATTATCATCGCGTTAATCGTCGCGGCCGCCTCTTTTCGGTTTGTACAACAGCGGCGTGAGAAAACAGAAAATGACGCTGCCCCGGTTACGCAGAAAAGTGTGGTGGTAGCCAGCAAGCGGGAAAAACCGTTAAACGAGCGGCGTTCGCGTCAACAACAGGTAGCGCCGCCTGCGCAAACCGTGCGGTATGAGGCGACCTTTCGCCCACAGGAAGGTGGTGCGCCAATGCGGTTTCGGCTGGATGAGGCTCATTACCACCAGTTGACGGTTGGCGACGAGGGGCAACTGGTGTTTCAGGGCACGCGGTTTCTGGAATTTGTGCCTGCGCCTGTGCGGTAGCGCGGCAAGGCGGGCGCGCTTCGCTTACCCGCCCTGTGTTTGCGCTGGCGTTAGCGAGGCTTCTTCTGCTTTTTCTGCCAGGCAATCATTTCAAACACGCCGAAGATAAAAATGCGGGCCTGTTGAACACGGCTTAACGGTGGCGCTTCTTTCGGTTGCGTTGCGCGTAACAGTGATAATTGCAGAATATGCATGATTATCATGAAAAATAGCGCCACATTAACGAAAATATTCAGCGGGCGCGGAAACGGCTGGATCAGGTTTAACACCAGAAACCCCCACACGCCCAGCATCAGTAAACGGCCCAGATTAATCAGCATTTTGCTCTCCTTGTGATTCGCGCAGATAAAGGCGATACGCCACCTGACCTGCGACTTTTTCCCGGTGTAGCTGCCAGTGATCGGGTACTGGCGGCAGGCCGTTTTCAACTTCGCTTTCAACGTAAATCAACGCCTGCGGTGCCAGCCAGCCGCGCGTTTCCAGCAAGTGTAGTGTTTCTTCCAGCAGCCCTTTGCGAAACGGCGGGTCGACAAACACGATGTCGTGTGGTTCGCCGTTCTGGTTCAGGTAGTTGAGTGTGTTAGTGTTTACTACCTTTGCAGCGCTGGATTTGAGCGTAGCAAGGTTTTTCTGAAGCTGCTGCGCGACGCCGCGTTCCATCTCCAGTAACGTCGCGCCAGCGGCGTAGCGGGAGAGCGCCTCCAGGCCCAGCGCGCCGCTACCGGCAAAGCAATCCAGGCAACGTGCGCCGACCATATAAGGTGCCAGCCAGTTAAATAGGGTTTCGCGCACACGGTCGGTGGTGGGGCGCAGGCCGGGGCTGTCGGGCACCGGCAGCTTTCTGCCGCGCCACTGTCCGCCAATAATGCGGATCTGGCCGCTACCCGAGGAGGTTGGTTTCTTCATTATGCTCACACGCTTTTCAGTCTGGGCTGCTATTCTAGCGGCGCAAACGGGCGGGCGAAACCTCCGTGCGGCGGTATGCCGCCCCGGCGGGAAAGTGGTAGACTAACTTATTCATTCGCAATTTTTTTCAGTACCCTGAGCCAGACGACGGGACTGCGCCATGTATTAACCGCGAGGAGTGCATTCGCCAATGGCAAAAGAGAAGAAACGTGGCTTTTTTTCCTGGCTCGGTTTTGGCCAGAAAGAGCAGGCAGAAACTGAAGCCGAACAACAAAAAGTAACAGAACAACCCGCGGCGACAGAAGAACGCGTTGAGCCTGACTCGCAGACGCAGGCGGCGCAGCCACAGGCTGAAGAGACGACGCCCTCGCAAGAGGACTCTGAAAAGTTTGCCGACGACGTCGTGGCGGTGAGCGAAAGCATCGTTCATGAAGAAGAGGAAAAGGCGCAGCAGGCGACCATCGTTGAAACGCCCGCTCCTGCAATGCCGGAACGGCAGGAACTGCCGGACGCGGTAAAACCGCCTGTTGCTGAAGCCGAAGAATGGCTGCCGGAAGAGGACGCGTCCCGCACGCCGGTCTCTCTTACGCCTGACGTGGCGGTTGACGCACGCCCGGAAGCGCTGCCACATGAAACGATCGTCGAAGAAGACGTTATCGAGGCCGTTGCGGCGGAAGAGGTGGTCGTTCAGGAAGAAAACTCCGTCGAAGAAGCGCCGGTTATTGAAGATGAACCGGTTATTGAAGATGACATTGCGCAAGACGAGACGCTCAGCGAAGACGAACTGACGGCGCAGGCGCTGGCGGCCGATCCGGAAGCGGCGCTGGAAGCTGAGCCGGACGTCGTTCAAGATGACGCCCCGGTGGTAGAGCAGGAAAAGCCGACCAAAGAAGGTTTCTTCGCGCGCCTTAAACGCAGCCTACTGAAAACTAAAGAAAATCTCGGTTCCGGATTTATCAGTCTGTTCCGCGGCAAAAAAATCGACGAGGATCTCTTCGAGGAGCTGGAAGAACAGCTGCTGATTGCCGATGTGGGCGTGGACACCACGCGTAAGATTATCGCGAACCTGACTGAAGGCGCGAGCCGCAAGCAGTTGCGTGACGCGGAAGCGCTCTACGGCCTGTTGAAAGAAGAGATGGGCGAGATCCTCGCGAAAGTGGACGAGCCGCTCAACGTGGAAGGCAAAACGCCTTTCGTTATTCTGATGGTCGGCGTGAACGGTGTGGGTAAAACCACCACTATCGGTAAGCTGGCGCGTCAGTTCGAGCAGCAGGGCAAATCCGTCATGCTGGCGGCAGGCGATACCTTCCGCGCGGCGGCGGTGGAGCAGCTCCAGGTGTGGGGCCAGCGCAATAACATTCCGGTTATCGCGCAGCATACCGGCGCGGATTCCGCCTCTGTGATTTTTGACGCCATCCAGGCGGCGAAAGCGCGTGGCGTGGACGTGCTGATTGCCGATACCGCAGGGCGCTTGCAGAATAAATCGCATCTGATGGAAGAGCTGAAAAAAATCGTCCGTGTGATGAAAAAGCTTGATGAGAACGCGCCGCATGAAGTGATGCTGACCATCGACGCCAGCACCGGCCAGAACGCCGTAAGCCAGGCGAAGCTGTTCCACGAGGCGGTAGGGCTCACCGGGATCACGCTCACCAAGCTTGACGGCACCGCCAAAGGCGGGGTGATTTTCTCGGTAGCCGATCAGTTTGGCATTCCGATTCGCTACATTGGTGTCGGCGAACGTATTGAAGATTTGCGTCCGTTTAACGCGGGCGACTTTATTGAGGCACTTTTTGCCCGAGAGGATTAACCATGATTCGCTTTGAACATGTCAGCAAAGCCTATCTCGGTGGGAGACAAGCGCTGCAGGGGGTGACGTTCCACCTGCGGCCTGGCGAGATGTCATTTCTTACCGGCCACTCCGGCGCCGGTAAGAGTACGCTGCTGAAGCTGATTTGCGGTATCGAACGGCCGAGCGCCGGGAAAATCTGGTTTGGTGGTCATGATATAAGCCGACTGAAAAACCGCGAAGTGCCGTTTCTGCGTCGTCAGATCGGCATGATTTTCCAGGATCACCATCTGCTGATGGACAGAACCGTTTACGATAATGTGGCGATCCCGCTTATCATCGCGGGCGCCAGCGGCGAAGACATTCGCCGTCGCGTATCGGCGGCGCTGGATAAAGTCGGTCTGCTGGACAAAGCGAAAAACTTCCCGATTCAGCTCTCCGGCGGTGAACAGCAGCGCGTGGGCATTGCCCGTGCGGTGGTCAATAAACCTGCTGTGTTGCTGGCGGATGAACCGACGGGCAACCTGGATGACGCCCTCTCGGAAGGCATTCTGCGTCTCTTCGAAGAATTTAACCGCGTCGGGGTGACGGTCTTGATGGCGACGCACGACACTGGGCTTATCTCACGGCGCAGTTACCCGGTGCTCACCCTGAGCGAAGGGCATTTGCATGGAGGCCGTGTCAGTGAATAAACGTGATGCGCTGAATGAAATTCGGCGCTTTAGCAACAAGCTGGATAATTTCCGTAAACAGCGTTCCTCCGGTGAAACAGGACGGCCTGTGCAGAAGCGAAACAAAGGGTCTAACGTCAAAGGCAAATCGCGCCAGGGCGGCATCAACGAACAGGTGCGCTACGCCTGGCAGGGTGCGCTTGCCGATCTAAAAAGCAAACCGCTTGCCACGTTTTTAACCATCATGGTGATTGCTATCTCGCTAACGCTGCCAAGCGTCTGCTACATGGTTTACAAAAACGTCAGCGAGGCGGCGACGCAGTACTATCCGTCGCCGCAGATTACGGTCTATCTCGATAAAACGCTGGATGATAACGCCGCGCAGCAGGTGGTCGGGCAGTTGCAGGCCGAACCGGGTGTGGCGAAAGTGAATTATCTGTCGCGCGACGAGGCGCTGGGCGAGTTTCGCAACTGGTCAGGCTTTGGCGGCGCGCTGGATATGCTCGAAGAAAACCCGTTACCTGCGGTGGTGGTGGTCGAGCCGAAGCTCGATTTCCAGAGCAGCGAGGCGCTGACCACGCTGCGTGACCGTGTGGCGCGTCTCCAGGGCGTGGATGAAGTGCGCATGGATGACAGCTGGTTCGCGCGGCTTTCGGCGCTCACCGGGCTGGTAGGCCGTGTGGCGGCCATGATTGGCGTGTTGATGGTTGCGGCAGTGTTCCTGGTTATCGGCAACAGCGTGCGTCTGAGCATCTTCGCTCGCCGTGACACGATTAACGTGCAAAAACTCATTGGCGCGACGGATGGTTTCATTCTGCGCCCGTTCCTGTACGGCGGCGCGCTGCTCGGTTTTACCGGCGCATTTCTTTCACTGATTCTGTCAGAAATTTTGGTGATGCGCTTATCCGCAGCCGTCACGGACGTGGCGAAGGTGTTCGGAACCACGTTTGAAATCAGCGGGTTATCCTTCGATGAGTGTCTGTTGTTGTTGCTGGTTTGCTCGATGATCGGCTGGGCTGCTGCCTGGCTTGCGACCGTGCAACATTTACGTCACTTTACTCCTGAATAAAAAATATTTGTTATAATCATCCCCTGCTACGAGTTCCCGTCAGCAGGGGATGCGTGCCGATGATTTCCGCTTCTCCTGCCCACGCTTTTTCATAGCAATGTCACATTTTGTGCGTAATTTATTCACAAGCCTACAGGGAACTTGTGGATAAAATCACGGTCTGATAAAAGAGTGGCTGATATTCTCGTTGCTCAAACATACTGGCCCGTTTGTTGCCTGATGGGGACGAACGCCAGTCCGATGTCGATTGAGAGGATTTGAATGACCAAAGAAATGCAAACTTTAGCTTTAGCCCCGGTCGGTAACCTGGAGTCGTATATCCGGGCGGCCAACGCCTGGCCGATGTTATCGGCAGACGAAGAGCGGGCACTGGCTGAAAAGCTGCATTACCAGGGCGATCTGGAAGCAGCGAAAAAGCTGATCCTGTCTCACCTGCGTTTTGTTGTTCATATCGCTCGTAATTATGCGGGCTATGGCCTGCCGCAGGCGGACCTGATTCAGGAAGGCAATATCGGCCTGATGAAAGCGGTGCGTCGCTTTAACCCGGAAGTGGGCGTGCGTCTGGTTTCCTTCGCCGTTCACTGGATCAAAGCGGAAATTCACGAATATGTGCTGCGTAACTGGCGCATCGTGAAAGTCGCGACCACGAAAGCGCAGCGTAAGCTGTTCTTTAACCTGCGTAAAACCAAGCAGCGTCTGGGCTGGTTTAATCAGGACGAAGTCGAAATGGTCGCTCGCGAGCTGGGTGTTTCCAGCAAAGACGTGCGCGAGATGGAGTCGCGTATGGCCGCGCAGGACATGACTTTCGATATGTCTTCTGACGATGACGCAGGCGACAGCCAGCCGATGGCGCCAGTGCTGTACCTTCAGGATAAGTCTTCTAACTTTGCCGATGGCATTGAAGATGATAACTGGGAAGAGCACGCTGCCGACAAACTGACCGATGCCATGCAGGGTCTCGACGAGCGCAGCCAGCAGATCATTCGCGCGCGCTGGCTGGATGAAGACAACAAAAGCACGTTGCAGGAACTGGCCGATCGCTACGGCGTTTCCGCTGAGCGCGTGCGTCAGCTTGAAAAAAACGCGATGAAAAAACTGCGTGCCGCGATAGAAGCGTAAGCCACGTCAGTCTGAAAACACCCCGCCCTCAGCGGGGTGTTTTGCTTTATGCGCGGCGCAAAAGCGTCGGGTATACCGCCTCGATACACGCCAGCAGCGCTTTGAACGCGCCCTCCATTTTTTCTTCCGCCACGCAGGCGAACCCCATCAACAAGCCGCGACGCCGGTTTTCCGTCAGGTAATACCGCGACAGCGGGCGCACCAGAATGTCGCGCTCATTGGCAAGCCGGGCGATAGCGACATCGTCAGCGTCATCCGGCAGGTTCAGCACCAGGTGCAGCCCCGCGTTATCACTAAAATCCGACAGCGCCTGCGGGCCGAGATAACGCGTGATAAGGGTCGTGAGAAACGCCCGACGACGACCGTACAGCAACCGCATGCGCCGGATATGCGCGCTGTAATGTCCGGCTTCGATAAACTCCGCCAGCGCCGCCTGGATAATCGAATGACCGCCGCGATAAAGCTCGGCGTGCGCGGTTTTCATCGCCTGCGCGAGCGCCTGCGGCAACACCACATAACCGATACGCAGACCCGGATAGAGCGTCTTGCTGAAGGTGCCGATGTAGATCACTGGCGGGTCAGCCATCAGCCCTTGTAGCGCCGGAATGGGCTGACCGGAAAAACGAAACTCGCTGTCGTAATCGTCCTCCACAATCCAGCTGCCGGTCTGGCGCGCCAGCGTTAACAGGCGCTGGCGACGCTCCAGGCTCATCACTGCGCCGAGCGGATACTGGTGCGATGGCGTAACGAAAATTAGCCGCGGTGGCGTCTCCTGGCGCGTCGGCGGCACCATGCCTGCTTTATCGACCTGCACCGGCACGATAGAGACGTCGTTCATTTGCAGCACATGGCGGATGCCCCAGTATGACGGCTCCTCCACCCATGCGACATCACCCCGGTCGCACAACATGCGCGCGACCAGATCGATGGCCTGATGAATGCCTTCGGTGATCAACACCTGATCCGCGGTGCAGTGAACCGATCGCGACACCCGCAAATAATCCACCAGTGCGCGTTGTAGCTCGGGCGTGCCGCCCTGACAGCTATACGTGAGGCGCTGCGGCGTCGGACGACGGCTAAGCCGCGCCTGAATCTTACTGAATAACTGGTGCGGAAAGGCGTGAACATCCGGCACGCCGGGAATAAATGCGCCCCATTGTTTCGGGCTGGCGCTGACCTGGCCGAGCAGCGTTGTTCCCCGCGATGAGAAGCGCGCAGACGAGACGCGATCGTGCTCCCCCTGAGCCACCGGCGGCGCAGATAACAGGCTGTCTGGCAGCATTCCGGCGACAAATGTTCCGCTACCGGCGCGCGATGTCACATATCCTTCTGCCAGTAATTGTTCATAAACTGTTAATACAGTGTTACGTGAAAGGCCGAGTTGCTGAGCAAGATCCCGCGAGGCGGGCAGGCGGCTTTGCGCAGGCAGGCTGCCGTCGAGAATGGTCAGGCGCAGCGCGTTATAAAGCCGCTTATGCAGACGCTCGTCACGCTGTTCACCAAGACGAAGCAATAAGAGATCAGACACTAAAGAATGCAATTGGATCCCTCATTTATTCGAAACTGGTACTCGATTATAGGGCCATAGCCTGGGTAAATAAACGTCACTGTTTCAGGTTTGTTGCTAAAAAGTGACGTTTATCAGCAGGAGAATGAGGGTGAAAAATTCAGAATTGAATCAACGTCGTCAGAGCGCCACCCCACGTGGCGTTGGCGTGATGTGCGGCTTTTATGCCGAAAAAGCCGAAAACGCCACCCTGTGGGACGTGGAAGGCAACGAGATTATCGACTTTGCGGCAGGCATCGCGGTGCTAAACACCGGTCATCGTCATCCGCGTATCGTGGAGGCTATCGAAAATCAACTGCGCGCCTTTACCCACACGGCGTACCAGATTGTGCCGTACGAAAGCTATGTATCGCTTGCCGAGCGCATCAATGCGTGCGCGCCCATTAATGGCCCGGCGAAAACCGCGTTCTTCACAACCGGCGCAGAAGCCGTCGAAAACGCGGTGAAAATCGCCCGCGCGTATACCCGTCGCCCAGGGCTGATTACTTTTGGCGGCGGTTTCCATGGCCGCACATTTATGACGATGGCGCTCACCGGCAAGGTCGCGCCGTACAAAATCGGCTTCGGCCCGTTCCCGGGCTCGGTTTTCCATGCCCAGTACCCGAATGCGCTGCACGGCGTGTCGGTGGATGATGCGATGGCGAGCCTGGATCGCATTTTCAAAGCCGATATCGCACCGGATCAGGTGGCGGCGATTGTGCTGGAGCCGGTGCAGGGCGAAGGAGGCTTTAACGTGGCGCCGCCGGCGTTTATGCAGGCGCTGCGTGCGCTGTGTGACGAGCACGGCATTCTCCTGATTGCCGATGAGGTGCAAACCGGCTTTGCGCGCACCGGCAAGCTATTCGCAATGGAGCACTACAGCGTGAAGCCTGACCTGCTGACAATGGCGAAAAGCCTTGCAGGCGGAATGCCGCTCTCCGGCGTTGTTGGTCGCGCAGAGGTGATGGACGCGCCAGCCCCGGGTGGCCTTGGCGGGACGTATGCGGGCAACCCGCTGGCTGTCGCGGCCGCGCACGCGGTGCTGGATGTCATCGATGAAGAACACTTGTGCCAGCGCGCAAACGAGCTGGGCCAGCACCTGAAAGAGGTGCTCAACCAGGCGCGTACGCATTGCCCGGCCATCGCCGAGGTGCGCGGGCAAGGTTCAATGGTGGCGGTGGAGTTTAACGATCCGCACACCGGCAAACCGTCGCCGTCGTTTACCCAGGAAGTGCAGGCCCGCGCCCGCGAAGAGGGGCTGCTGCTGCTGAGCTGCGGCGTTTACGGCAACGTTATCCGCTTCCTTTACCCGTTAACCATCCCGGATGCGCAGTTCAGCAAAGCGCTGGAGATCCTCTCCCGCGCGCTGGGGCGGTAATCAGCCGAAGGGAACGGCGGGTGCAGTGCCACCCACCCGACAAGGCATTGAAGGTCACAGGATTGACCCTGAGGGCGCCCGCCTTATGGCCTGACCGCCGCGCAGCAGCGGGCCATAACGGCGCGTCTTTGGGGCCACCTGCGAAGGAACGCGCTTCGGGAGGCTGACAGACCCGAAGCTTAAATATCTCCCTTGCTAGCACAAGAAAACACCGTGAACACAACCGCTTCCGGTGGTGATAGCCGCCGGATATTTAAGGAAGAACTATGTCTGATAACACCACGCCCGCATCACTGTGGGCTGCCCGAGAGCGGGCCGCGTCATCCCCCAAATCCCTGAGCTTCGTCGAAGGCGTGGCGATGATCGTCGGCACCAATATTGGCGCAGGCGTGCTTTCTATCGCCTATGCCTCCAGCAAAGCGGGCTTCCTGCCGCTACTTTTCTGGCTCGCTGTCGTCGGCGTGCTGACCACCATCACCATGCTCTACGTTGCCGAAGCCACGCTGCGCACCCGCGCGCATTTACAGTTAAGCGGGCTGGCAGGGCGTTACGTCGGACGCCTCGGCGCCTGGCTAATGTTTGCCTCGGTGTGCGTGAACAGCGTCGGCGCGCTCACCGCCTACATGACCGGCAGCGGCAAACTGTTAAGCTCGCTTATCGGCGTGTCGCCAGCGGTAGGCAGCCTGATTTTCTTCATCCCGGCGGCGGGTATTCTCTGGCTTGGGTTAAAGGCCATCGGGCGCGGCGAGAAATTTATCAGTATCGGCATGGTGGTCATGATAGCGGTGCTGGTTGTCGCCACGTTGCTGCATGAATCGACCGAAATGCGCTGGCTGCTGGACGGCGACTGGCGCTATATGGTGCCGGTATTCAATGTCACCGCGTTCTGCTTTGCCGCGCAATATATCGTGCCCGAGATGGCGCGGGGCTTTGTCGACAAGCCGGAGAAATTGCCTAAAGCCATTATTGCCGGGATGGCCATCACGTTTACGCTGCTGGCGCTGGTGCCGCTTTCGGTCATCGCGTTAAGCGGGCTTGAGGGTATCTCTGAAGTCGCGACCATCTCCTGGGGTCGGGCGCTGGGCGAATGGGCTTTCTTCTCCGCCAACATTTTTGCGCTGTGCGCCATGCTCACCTCTTACTGGGGTCTCGGCGGCAGCTTTCTGACCAATATCTTCGACAAATTCCGCCTGGGGGACGACGCACAGCCGCTTAAACGCCTCGGCGTGCTGGCGGTTGTTGCGCTGCCGCCCTTCGCGCTGGCCTACAGTGGCATGGTCTCTTTTGTGAACGCGCTCTACTTTGCGGGCGTTTTCAGCGGCGTGATCCTCTCTGTTATGCCTATCCTTATTTTGCGCGGCGCGCGTCGTCGTGGCGAGATCACGCCCCGCTGGCAATGCAGCTGGAGTACCCATCCGCTGATTCAGACAGTGATCGTGTTGCTCTATGTCGCCAGCGCCATTTATGCGGTGTTGTCCGCCTTCGGTTATCTGCCCGCAGGCTGGTAAAACCCGATAACCCGCCGCGTGTGAGGCGCGGCGGACGTTTTTTCGCCACTCTTCGCCACTATTGACGTGAAAAATAGTGATTCCAAATTCATAAAAATGGGGTATGTTTTTAGCAGAGTATGCTGCTTTTAGCCGGGCGGCAGGGCTTAAAACCATTATTAAATGCTGCGCTAACAAGCGAAGCGGAAATAAAGTAGCGAAAAACAACAACACCACAACTGCAATGACCACAAGAATGGGGAACCTCAGGATGAAAATGAAGGGTAAAGCGTTACTGGCAGGCGCAATTGCGCTGGCGATGAGCAGCATGGCGATGGCGGAAGACATTAAAATTGCCGTGGTAGGCGCCATGTCTGGCCCGGTAGCGCAATACGGCGACCAGGAATTCACCGGTGCCGAGCAGGCGGTTGCTGATATCAACGCCAAAGGCGGTATCAAAGGCAACAAGCTGGTTATCACCAAATATGACGACGCCTGCGACCCGAAACAAGCGGTGGCGGTGGCGAACAAAGTGGTTAACGACGGCGTAAAATATGTCATCGGTCACCTGTGCTCCTCTTCCACGCAGCCGGCGTCTGATATCTATGAAGACGAAGGCATCCTGATGATTACACCTGCCGCAACGGCGCCGGAACTGACCGCGCGCGGTTATCAGCTGATCCTGCGCACCACGGGTCTGGATTCCGACCAGGGCCCGACTGCGGCAAAATACATCCTTGATAAGGTCAAACCGAAGAACATCGCCATCATTCATGACAAACAGCAATACGGTGAAGGTCTGGCGCGTGCGGTGCAGGACGGCCTGAAGAAAGGCGGCGCTAATGTGGTCTTCTTCGACGGTATTACCGCAGGCGAAAAAGATTTCTCCACGCTGGTGGCGCGTCTGAAGAAAGAAAACATCGATTTTGTTTACTACGGTGGTTATCACCCGGAGATGGGGCAGATCCTGCGCCAGGCGCGCGCGGCAGGCCTGAAAACCCAGTTTATGGGCCCGGAAGGCGTGGCGAACGTGTCGCTGTCTAACATCGCGGGCGATGCAGCCGAAGGCATGCTGGTGACCAAGCCGAAGAACTACGATCAGGTACCCGCGAACAAACCGATTGTGGACGCCATCAAAGCGAAGAAACAGGATCCGAGCGGCGCGTTTGTGTGGACCACTTACGCCGCGCTGCAGTCTCTGGCCGCTGGCCTGAACCAGAGCGACGACCCGGCGGCAATCGCCAAATACCTGAAAGCGAATTCGGTAGACACCGTGATGGGGCCGCTCTCCTGGGATTCGAAGGGCGATCTGAAAGGCTTTGAGTTTGGCGTGTTTACCTGGCATGCCAATGGTACGGCGACCGACGCCAAATAATTATTTCCCCGGCGTCTTTCGCACGACAGCAGCGTTGGCTGCACCCTTCAACCCCGGTCACTTACTGATGTAAGCTCCCGGGGATTTCAGGGCTTGCCGCCTTGCTGTAGCACGAAATACTTGGGTAAATAGGCTGTTGCGTCTTTCGCACGACAGCAGCGTTGGCTGCACCCTTCAACCCCGGTCACTTACTGATGTAAGCTCCCGGGGATTTCAGGGCTTGCCGCCTTGCTGTAGCACGAAATACGTGGGTAAAGAGGCTATTGCGTCTTTCGCGCGACAGCGGTGTATGCCGCTGTCGCGTAAGGTGGATAAGCGCAGCGCATCCACCCCTTTATTAACATCACGCCTCTAACCGCTTCACCCAGCCATCCTGCTGCGCGTTAAAGCCCAGCGTCTGCATAAACGCGTTCATCACGTTGTAGTCTTCCACACCGATATCCATCACCCACCAGTCGGTCATCGACGGGTTATCGCGGATCGTCTCTTCAATCAGGTAATGCCCAACGCCGCGACGACGCGTGACTTCCCGTACCCGCAGAGAATCCATGGCGCCTTCGGTGCCGCGCAGCGTCACGCGCACCGCGCCCAGCAGCCGCTCGTTAAAGCGCGCGGCATAAATCCGGTGGTTCTCATCAAGACGCAGCGATTCAGAAGGATATTCCGGCCAGATCTTCGCGAGGTCGATTTTGTCCTGTTCGCTCAGGGTATGCAGACGAAGGATAGTGAGTTTCATAAACAATCATTCCGCCATGGGTGAATAACTGAGTTTACCCGATTTTTTTCAGGTGCTGGGCGTCATGGCAAGATCTATTCAGTAGCTGATTAGTTTTTGTCTCATTAATTAACCAGCGGGAAAGCGCGAGGAATGAAATTTAACCAGCATATAACCCTGAAAGGCAGCGTTTTATCTGGCTTATAATGCCGATATTTTATGCTATTCGCTGCGCTTTTTTTTGTTTATCTCGGCCATATTTCAGAATATTATCTTTTCTTAATAGACTGAAAAATAGATGTTTTAATTATAGTTTCGCTAAAAACCACGCTAACCCTTTAAAGAGACAGGTAAAAATAGCGTTGTCTATTAAAACAGCAGAATATTTTTTAACCATAATAAAACTTATTAGCAACACACATCACGAACGGGGATTTTGAGGATGAACAGCAACGCGCAGGCGAACAACGTGGACGCTACAGGCGCCATGTCCGGGCCGATGGCGCAGTGGGGCGCTAAGGTGTTTCACGGCGGCGCAGTCGCTCTGGTGAAGAAAATAAAATCTCACGGTGTAACGACCGTGTCTGGGCCGCTGAACTGGGATGAAAAAAGCGATCTGAAGGGATTTGAAGTGAGTGGTTTTGAGTGGCATGCCGACGGTGCATCAACCGTTGCGAAAAACGGGCCGTTTGTCGCCTGAAATACAGCATACCCGATGTTCATCCCGCCCGTCGGACGCCGTCCGACAGGTTTTAATAAGGTTACGTTATGTCCGAGCAGTTTCTCTATTTTCTGCAGCAGATGTTTAACGGCGTCACGCTGGGCAGTACTTACGCGCTGATCGCCATCGGCTACACCATGGTCTACGGCATTATCGGCATGATTAACTTCGCCCACGGCGAGGTCTATATGATTGGCAGCTACGTGTCATTCATGATCATCGCCGCCCTCATGATGATGGGTATCGATACCAGCTGGCTGTTGGTCGGCGCGGCATTTATCGGCGCGATTGTTGTCTCCAGCGCCTACGGCTGGAGCATTGAGCGCGTGGCTTATCGTCCTGTACGCAGTTCCAAGCGCCTGATTGCGCTTATCTCCGCCATCGGGATGTCTATTTTCCTGCAAAACTACGTCAGCCTGACGCAGGGCTCGCGCGACGTCGCGCTCCCGAGCCTCTTTAACGGCCAGTGGACCATTGGCAGCAGCGAGAATTTCGCTGCCACCATCACGACAATGCAGTTGGTTATCTGGATTGTGACCTTTATCGCGATGCTCGCGCTGACGCTGTTCATCCGTTATTCCCGGATGGGGCGCGCCTGTCGTGCCTGCGCAGAAGATCTCAAAATGGCGAGCCTGCTTGGCATCAATACCGATCGCGTGATCGCGCTGACCTTTGTCATCGGCGCCGCGATGGCGGCGGTGGCAGGCGTTTTGCTCGGTCAGTTCTACGGCGTTATCAACCCCTACATCGGCTTTATGGCCGGGATGAAAGCGTTCACCGCCGCGGTGCTTGGCGGCATCGGCAGTATTCCGGGTGCAATGATTGGCGGCCTTATTCTGGGCGTCACCGAGGCGCTGACCTCGGCGTATCTCAGCACCGAATATAAAGATGTGGTGTCGTTTGCCCTGTTGATCGGCGTCCTGCTGGTGATGCCGACCGGTATTCTGGGTCGCCCGGAGGTAGAAAAAGTATGAAACCGATGCATGTGTTTGGGGCGCTGCTGGCCGCCGCGATGTTCTTCGTGCTGGCGGGCGTTTTTATGGGCGTTCAGCTTGAACTGAACGGCACCCGCCTGGTCGTCGACACCGCCGACAGCATCCGCTGGGAGTGGATTGCCGTCGGCACCGGCGTGGTCTTTTTATTCCAGCTGCTGCGCCCGTTGTTCCAGAAGGGCCTGAAAAATGTCTCCGGACCGAAGTTTATTCTGCCGGCGATTGATGGTTCGACTGCAAAACAGAAGCTGTTCCTGCTTGGCCTGCTGGTGGTCGCCGTGGCATGGCCGTTTGTGGTTTCACGCGGAACGGTGGATATCGCAACGCTCACCATGATCTACGTGATCCTCGGTCTCGGCCTGAATGTGGTCGTCGGGCTTTCCGGCCTGCTGGTACTCGGCTACGGCGGCTTTTACGCTATCGGCGCGTATACGTTCGCGCTGCTGAATCACTACTACGGGCTCGGCTTCTGGACCTGTCTGCCGCTCGCAGGCCTGGTCGCCGCCGCGGCCGGTTTTCTGCTCGGCTTCCCGGTATTGCGTCTGCGTGGCGACTACCTGGCGATTGTGACGCTCGGCTTTGGCGAAATCGTCCGTATTCTGCTGCTCAACAATACCGAAATCACTGGCGGCCCGAACGGCATCAGTCAGATCCCAAAACCGACTTTCTTTGGCCTGGAGTTCAGCCGTACCGCGCGCGAAGGCGGCTGGGACACCTTCAGTAATTTCTTCGGCATGAAATATGACCCGTCTGATCGCGTCATCTGGCTCTATCTGGTGGCGCTGCTGCTGGTGGTCTTCTCGCTGTTTGTGATTAACCGCCTGTTGCGTATGCCGCTTGGCCGCGCGTGGGAAGCGCTGCGTGAAGATGAAATCGCCTGCCGCTCGCTCGGTCTGAACCCGACGCGTATCAAGCTCACCGCGTTTACCATCAGCGCCGCCTTTGCGGGTTTCGCCGGGACGCTGTTTGCCGCGCGCCAGGGTTTTGTCAGCCCTGAATCGTTCACCTTCGCGGAATCCGCGTTCGTGCTGGCTATTGTGGTGCTGGGTGGGATGGGCTCGCAGTTTGCGGTGATCCTGGCGGCGATTCTGCTGGTGGTGTCGCGCGAACTGATGCGTGACCTGAATGAATACAGCATGCTGGTGCTCGGCGGCCTGATGGTGCTGATGATGATCTGGCGTCCGCAGGGTTTGCTGCCGATGACGCGCCCGCAACTGAAACTGAAAAATGGCGTTAGCAGTAAAGGAGAGCAGGCATGAGTCAGCCTTTATTATCCGTCAGCGGCCTGATGATGCGCTTTGGCGGCCTGCTTGCCGTCAATAATGTCTCTCTTGAGTTGCGCCCGCAGGAAATTGTCTCGCTGATTGGCCCGAACGGGGCCGGTAAAACCACGGTATTTAACTGCCTGACCGGCTTCTATAAGCCGACCGGCGGCACCATTATGCTGCGCGACCAGCATCTTGAAGGGCTGCCTGGCCAGCAGATTGCCCGCATGGGCGTGGTGCGCACGTTCCAGCACGTGCGTCTGTTCCGTGAAATGACGGTGATTGAAAACCTGCTGGTGGCGCAACACCAGCAACTGAAATCCGGGCTCTTTTCCGGCCTGCTGAAAACGCCCGCGTTTCGTCGTGCGCACAGCGAGGCGCTGGATCGCGCCGCTACCTGGCTTGAGCGCATCAACCTCTTACAGCACGCTAACCGCCAGGCGGGCAACCTCGCTTATGGCGATCAGCGTCGCCTGGAGATTGCCCGCTGCATGGTGACGCAGCCGGAGATCCTGATGCTCGATGAGCCTGCCGCGGGCCTTAACCCCAAAGAGACCAAAGAGCTGGATGAACTGATTGTCGAGCTGCGCAACCATCACAACACGACCATTCTGCTGATTGAGCACGACATGAAACTGGTGATGGGCATTTCAGATCGTATTTATGTGGTAAACCAGGGGACGCCGCTTGCCAACGGCACGCCGGAGCAGATCCGCAACAACCCTGATGTTATTCGCGCATACCTGGGTGAGGCATAAGATGGAAAACGTGATGTTGTCTTTTGACAAGGTGAGCGCGCACTACGGCAAAATCCAGGCGCTGCATGAGGTGAGCCTGCACATTAAGCAGGGCGAAATTGTCACCCTTATCGGCGCGAACGGCGCGGGAAAAACGACGCTGCTCGGTACACTGTGCGGCGATCCGCGTGCCTCCACGGGCCGTATCGTCTTTGACGGCAAAGACATTACCGACTGGCAGACGGCGAAAATCATGCGCGAGGCGGTGGCGATTGTGCCGGAAGGCCGTCGCGTGTTCTCCCGCATGACGGTGGAAGAGAATCTGGCGATGGGAGGGTTTTTCGCGGATCGCTCGCAGTTTCAGACACGTATTCAGCGTGTTTACGATCTCTTCCCGCGTCTGCATGAGCGCCGTATCCAGCGCGCCGGTACCATGTCTGGCGGTGAGCAGCAAATGCTGGCGATAGGCCGTGCGCTAATGAGCCAGCCGCGCCTGCTGCTGCTTGATGAACCGTCCCTCGGCCTTGCGCCCATCATCATCCAGCAGATTTTCGACACCATCGAACAGCTGCGCAGCGAAGGGATGACCATTTTCCTCGTGGAGCAAAACGCCAACCAGGCGCTGAAGCTCGCCGATCGTGGTTACGTGCTGGAAAACGGTCACGTGGTGCTATCCGATACCGGTGACGCGCTGCTCGCCAACGAGGCCGTGCGTAGCGCCTATCTGGGCGGCTAGGCACAAGCAGGCTAAAAGCAAAAAGGCAACGCACGTTGCCTTTTTTAGTGTCTGCTCCCTTTCACTGCGGGTGAAGGTACCCGCCATCAGGCTTTTTATTTCCGCCATATAACCGTCACCCTTCCATCATATCCCGACCGACTGACTGTCATTATTCTGTAAATAAAAGGTTATTTTTCTGTCATACGCGCATGTCATGTTAGCTCGCGAGCATAAAACGCGTGATTTCGCGCATCTCAAACGACGCATAATCAGAGAGATAACAGACATGACAGCTTCGTTACGACGTACAGCAATTTGTGTGGCTCTGGGATGGGCGCTGAGCAGCCAGGCGATGGCGGCCACCACCATTCCGTTCTGGCATTCTATGGAAGGCGAACTGGGTAAAGAGGTGAATTCGCTGGCGCAGCGGTTCAACCAGGCTCACCCGGAATACAAAATCGAACCGGTTTATAAAGGTAACTACGAGCAGAGCCTGGCGGCGGGTATTGCGGCTTTCCGCACCGGCAACGCCCCGGCGATTTTGCAGGTCTACGAAGTAGGTACCGCCACCATGATGGCCTCCAAAGCTATCAAACCGGTGTACGAAGTTTTTAACGATGCTGGCATTGAATTCGACGAATCCCGGTTCGTCCCGACGGTCGCTGGTTATTACACCGACGCGAAAAGCGGGCATCTGCTCTCCCAACCGTTTAACAGCTCCACCCCGGTGCTGTACTACAACAAAGATGCCTTCAAAAAAGCGGGCTTAGATCCTGAGCAGCCGCCGAAAACCTGGCAGGACCTCGCCGCGTACACCGCGAAGCTGAAAGCAGCCGGGATGAAATGCGGCTATGCCAGCGGCTGGCAGGGATGGATCCAGATTGAAAACTTCAGCGCCTGGCACGGCCTGCCGGTCGCCACCAAAAATAACGGCTTTGACGGTACCGACGCGGTACTGGAGTTCAACAAGCCGGAGCAGGTGAAGCATATCGCGCTGTTGCAGGATCTGAACAAGAAGGGCGATTTCAGCTACTTCGGGCGCAAGGATGAGTCGACCGAGAAGTTCTATAACGGCGACTGCGCGATCACGACCGCTTCGTCCGGTTCGCTCGCAGACATCCGTCACTACGCCAAATTCAACTACGGTGTGGGCATGATGCCTTACGACGCCGACGTAAAAGGCGCGCCGCAGAACGCCATCATCGGCGGGGCGAGCCTGTGGGTGATGCAGGGCAAGGACAAAGAGATGTACAAAGGCGTCGCGGAATTCCTGAGCTTCCTGGCGCAACCGGAAAACGCTGCCGAATGGCACCAGAAAACCGGCTATCTTCCTATCACCAAAGCCGCCTACGACCTGACCCGCGAGCAGGGTTTCTATGACAAAAACCCGGGCGCCGATATCGCAACGCGCCAGATGCTGAACAAGCCGCCGTTGCCGTTCACCAAAGGGCTGCGTCTGGGCAATATGCCGCAGATCCGCACCGTGGTTGACGAAGAGCTGGAAAGCGTCTGGACCGGCAAGAAAACCCCGCAACAGGCGCTGGATTCCGCCGTTGAGCGTGGAAACCAGCTGTTGCGTCGCTTCGAGCAGTCGACGAAATCGTAACCCCAAGGCCGGCAGGGATAGCCGGTTTGATGTGGCGGGTGCGCTTTGCCTTACCCGCCCTACAGGTAATAGTTCCCAGGCCGGGTAAGGCGAAGCCGCACCCGGCATTTTTCAGGAAAGTGTCCCTCTATGTCATCATCTCGTCCGGTGTTTCGCGCAAGCTGGCTGCCTTATGCGCTGCTGGCACCGCAGTTGATTATCACCGTTGTCTTTTTTATCTGGCCTGCGGGCGAGGCGCTCTGGTACTCGGTACAAAGCGTCGATCCGTTCGGGCTCTCCAGCCAGTTTGTCGGGCTTGCGAACTTCACGCAGCTCTTCCACGACAGCTATTATCTGGATTCCTTCTGGACGACGATCAAATTCAGCACGCTGGTGACGGTAAGCGGCCTTTTGATCTCGCTGTTCTTCGCGGCCCTGGTCGATTACGTGGTGCGCGGTAGCCGCTTTTATCAAACCTTGATGCTGCTGCCTTACGCCGTCGCACCGGCCATTGCCGCCGTACTGTGGATCTTCCTCTTCAACCCGGGGCGCGGGCTTATCACCCACGTGCTGGAGCAGATGGGCTACTACTGGAACCATTCGCAAAACAGCGGACAGGCGATGTTCCTGGTGGTGTTCGCCTCCGTCTGGAAGCAAATCAGCTATAACTTTCTGTTTTTCTTCGCGGCGTTGCAGTCGATTCCGCGCTCTCTGGTTGAGGCGGCCGCTATCGACGGCGCCGGGCCGGTACGTCGGTTCTTTAAGCTGTCGCTGCCGCTTATCGCGCCGGTGAGCTTTTTCCTGCTGGTGGTGAACCTGGTTTACGCCTTCTTCGACACCTTTCCGGTTATTGACGCCGCCACCGCAGGCGGGCCGGTGCAGGCCACCACGACGCTGATTTATAAGATTTACCGCGAAGGGTTCGCCGGGCTGGATCTCTCTACTTCTGCCGCGCAGTCGGTCGTGCTGATGGTGCTGGTTATCATCCTCACGGTGGTGCAGTTCCGCTATGTGGAAAGTAAGGTGCGTTACCAATGATTGAAAACCGCCGCGGGCTGACGATTTTCAGCCATACCATTTTGATCCTCGGCATTGCCGCTATTCTCTTTCCGCTTTACGTGGCGTTTGTGGCGGCGACGCTCGACAACGAGGCCGTGTTTGCCACGCCAATGACGCTGATTCCCGGCACGCACCTGTGGGAAAACCTGAAAAATATTTGGGTGAATGGCGTTGGCGCCAACAGCGCGCCGTTCTGGCTGATGTTGCTGAACAGCTTCATCATGGCGTTTAGCATCACCGTCGGGAAAATCGCGGTGTCGATGCTGTCGGCATTCGCCATTGTCTGGTTCCGCTTTCCGCTGCGTAACCTCTTCTTCTGGATGATTTTTATTACCCTGATGCTGCCGGTCGAAGTGCGCATATTCCCGACGGTAGACGTGATAGCCAACCTGAAGCTGATGGACAGCTACACCGGCCTGACGCTGCCGCTGATGGCCTCTGCTACGGCGACGTTCCTCTTCCGCCAGTTTTTTATGACGCTACCCGATGAGCTGATGGAAGCGGCGCGCATTGATGGCGCTTCGCCGATGCGGTTTTTCCGCGACATCGTGCTGCCGCTTTCTAAAACCAACCTGGCGGCGCTGTTTGTGATCACCTTTATCTACGGCTGGAACCAGTATCTCTGGCCGCTGCTTATCGTCAGTGACCCGGCGCTTGGCACGGCAGTCGCGGGTATCAAGGGCATGATTTCGGTAGGCGAAGGCAGCACGCAGTGGAATCAGGTGATGGCGGCGATGCTGCTGACGCTGATCCCGCCGGTGGTGATTGTTTTAGTAATGCAGCGCGCGTTTGTTCGCGGCTTAGTAGACAGCGAGAAATAAGATGGCAGGTTTAAAACTTCAGGCTGTGACCAAAAGCTGGGATAACGGCAAAACGCAGGTGATCCAGCCGCTGACCGTGGACGTCGCGGATGGCGAATTTATTGTGATGGTCGGCCCGTCGGGCTGCGGCAAATCGACGCTGCTGCGTATGGTGGCGGGGCTTGAGCGTGTGACCAGCGGCGATATCTGGATTGATCGCCAGCGTGTCACAGAGATGGAGCCGAAAGAGCGCGGCATCGCGATGGTATTCCAGAACTATGCGCTCTACCCGCACATGAACGTCGAAGAGAACATGGCCTGGGGCCTGAAAATTCGTGGCATGGGCAAGGCGCATATCGCCGAGCGTGTAAAAGAGGCGGCGCGCATTCTTGAGCTGGATGGCCTGCTACAGCGCCGCCCACGCGAGTTGTCAGGCGGTCAGCGCCAGCGTGTGGCGATGGGCCGCGCCATTGTGCGCGATCCGGCCGTCTTTCTCTTTGATGAACCGCTCTCTAACCTCGACGCCAAGCTGCGCGTGCAGATGCGCCTTGAACTGCAACAGTTGCACCGCCGCCTGCGCACCACCTCGCTGTATGTCACGCACGATCAGGTTGAGGCGATGACGCTTGCCCAGCGCGTAATGGTGATGAACAAAGGCGTAGCGGAGCAGATAGGCACGCCGGTAGAGGTTTACGAAAAACCCGCCAGTCGCTTTGTGGCGAGCTTTATCGGCAGCCCGGCGATGAACCTGCTGGAAGGGCGCGTTAACGGTGAGGGCACCCATTTTGACGTGGCCGACGGGCTTTCCCTGCCGCTGGGACGGCTGCATAAAACGCTCGCCGGGCGCAAGGTGACGCTGGGTATCCGCCCGGAACATATTGCGCTAAGCTCACAGGCCGCAGGCGGCGTGCCGTTGCCGCTCGATACGCTGGAGATGCTGGGCGCGGATAACCTTGCGCATGGCCGCTGGGGCAGCCAGAAAGTAGTGGCGCGCCTGGCGCATCAGGAGCGTCCGCAGCCGGGCAGCCAGCTGTGGCTGCATCTGCCGGAAAATCATCTGCACTTCTTCGATGGTGCAACAGGACAACGACTATGAGCAACTGGCCCTATCCTCCTATCGTCGCCCACCGCGGCGGCGGCAGACTGGCACCGGAAAACACGCTGGCGGCGATCGAGACGGGTGCGCGTCTGGGTCACGCCATGATTGAGTTTGACGTAAAGCTCTCAAAAGATGGTCAGATCTTCTTGCTGCATGACGATACGCTTGAGCGTACCAGCAACGGCTGGGGGGTGGCGGGCGATCTGAACTGGGATGAACTGCTGAAAGTAGACGCAGGCGGCTGGTACAGCGGCGCGTTTAAAGGCGAGAAGCTGGCGCTAATGAGCGAGGTGGCGGAGCGCTGCCGCACGCATCATATGATGGCGAATATCGAAATCAAACCGACGACGGGCGCTGACCGCGAAACCGGGCGCGTGGTGGCGCTGGCCGCGCGCGAACTGTGGCAAGGCATGACCGCGCCGCTCCTGTCGTCGTTTTCCATCGAGGCGCTGGAAGCGGCGCAACAGGCCGTGCCGGAACTGCCGCGCGGGCTGCTGCTGGATGAGTGGCGTGACGACTGGCAGGCGCTGACCACGCAGCTTGGCTGCGTCTCGATTCATCTCAATCATCAGCTTCTGGATCAGGCGCGCGTCGCGCAGCTTAAAGACGCGGGGCTGCACATTCTGGTGTATACGGTGAATTCGCCCCGGCGGGCGCTGGAACTGCTCGCCTGGGGCGTGGACTGCATCTGTACCGATGCGATTGATGAAATCGGGCCAGATTTTCGCGCTTAAGGTGTGACGGCGCCGTTTGCGTTCAGCGTGGCGCCGTTTTGCCGCAGCATATCGCCATTCTGGCGCGGCTGAATCATCTTTGTCTGCGGCTGGCGGTTCAGCGTCGCGCCGTTACTGTTGAGCATGCGCTGTGAACTGCCGCTTTGGCTGTTGAGCATCCCGCCATGCGTGTTTGGCAGTACCTGCTGGGTCTGTGCGTTGAGATTGCCCGTCTGGCCCTGCTGAATACGCTGCGTGTTGGTGTTCATCTGGGTTTGAAGATGTTGCTGTTGCAGGCGGCTTTGCGTCTGGACCTGCTGGTTGAGCATCCCCTTTTGCTGAAGCTGCTGGCCCTGCATTTGCGTCTGCAAACGCTGCTGGCTTGGATTCACGTAACCCGGCTGGTTGGGGTTGTTGATGACGTTAATAGGCTCGGCGAAGGCCGCCAGCGGCAGCGCGGCGGCAATCAGTAAATAGCGTTTCATGGTATTTCCCTCCCCGTATGGAAGATCCTTCAAGTTTACCCCCTTTGTGACACCACGATGATCTTTTAAGAGTTGTGAACCAGACTTATTCCGGGGAGTGTCCCAGACAAGAACCGGAGAAAAATAATGATGATGCAGTGGAAAACCGTACGTCAGACCGCGATAGCGGCGCTGGCGGCAGCGTTTTGCTTATCGGCGGGGGCCGCGCCTGCGCCTGTTGCGGCGCCTGCGCCAGTCTCTTATGGCGTTGAGGAGGATGTGTTTCATCCGGTGCGCGCCGAGCATGGCATGGTGGCCTCGGTGGATGCCGCCGCGACCCAGGTGGGCGTTGATGTGCTAAAGCAGGGCGGTAACGCGGTAGACGCGGCGGTCGCCGTGGGCTTTGCTCTGGCGGTTACGCACCCGCAGGCCGGTAACCTGGGCGGCGGCGGCTTTATGATGCTGCGCACCAAAGATGGCAAGGTCACTGCGATCGATTTCCGCGAAATGGCGCCGGAGAAAGCGACACGCGATATGTTCCTTGATGCGCAGGGCAACGCCGACAGCAAAAAGTCACTGACCTCGCATCTCGCCTCCGGCACGCCGGGGAGCGTCGCGGGCTTCGCGCTGGCGCTGCAAAAATATGGCACGATGCCGCTCGACACTGTTATTCAGCCCGCTATTACCCTTGCGCGCGACGGCTTTACCGTCAACGACGCGCTGGCGACCGATTTAAAAACCTACGGCGTGGAGACACTCCCGAACCACCCGACCAGTAAAGCGATTTTCTGGAAACAGGACGGCAATCCGTACCAGAAAGGCGACAAACTGGTGCAGACGAATCTTGCAAACAGTCTGGCACTTATCGCGAAAGACGGGCCAGATGCCTTCTATAAAGGCGCAATTGCCGACCAAATCGCCGAGGAAATGGCGAAAAACGGCGGGCTTATCACCAAAGCCGATCTGGCGAATTACCGCGCCGTGGAGCGTACGCCGGTAAGCGGCGACTATCGCGGTTATCAGGTGTATTCCATGCCGCCGCCGTCGTCAGGCGGCATCCACATCGTGCAGATCCTGAATATCCTTGAGAATTTCGACCTGCATAAATATGGCTTCGGCAGCGCCGACGCGATGCAAATCATGGCTGAAGCGGAAAAATACGCCTACGCCGACCGCTCGGAATATCTGGGTGACCCCGATTTTGTCAAAGTACCGTGGCAGGCCCTCACCAGCAAAGCTTATGCGAAATCGCTGGCACAGCAGATAGATGTGAATAAAGCGCGTCCGTCGAAAGAGATTAAGCCTGGCAACCTTGCGCCTTATGAGAGCAACCAGACGACGCATTTCTCCGTGGTGGACAAAGACGGCAACGCGGTGGCGGTGACGTACACGCTGAACACCACCTTTGGCACCGGCATTGTGGCGGGGAACACCGGGATCCTGATGAATAATCAGATGGATGATTTCTCTGCGAAGCCGGGAACGCCAAACGTTTATGGTCTGGTGGGCGGCGATGCGAACGCGGTGGGGCCGAAAAAACGGCCATTGTCGTCGATGTCGCCGACGATTGTCGTGAAAGACGGGAAAACCTGGCTTGTGACCGGCAGCCCGGGCGGAAGCCGTATCATCACGACCGTGTTGCAGATGGTGGTGAATTCTATCGATTTCGGGATGAACGTGGCGGAAGCGACCAATGCGCCCCGATTCCATCACCAGTGGTTGCCGGATCAACTAAGGGTGGAGAAGGGCTTTAGCCCGGATACGCTGAAACTGCTGCGTGAGAAAGGGCAAAACGTGGAGGTGAAAGAAGCGATGGGCAGTACACAGAGCATTATGATTGGCCCGGATGGCACGCTTTATGGGGCGTCCGACCCGCGCAGTGTGGATGATTTAACCGCCGGGTATTAACGGGCGTTCGACGTGGCGCCATGCGCAGGGTGGGGAAGGGCGTGAAAGGCCGGTGGCGCTTTGCCTTCCCACCCTGCGGGAGCCGTAGGGGGTAGCGTGCAGGGCGGGTAAGCGTAACGCCTCCGCCGCCCTGGTCAACACACCTGTCGCGGCGGGTTAAACCGGCCTCATCCGCGCCATAAAATACGCATCCACATAATCGCCGTCGCGCAGACCGTAACGCGCGCCGGTGCCTTCCGTCTCAAACCCGAATTTGCGGTACACCGCCAATGCGGGTGCGTTATCAACAAACACCGTCAGTTCAATGCGATCGATACGCAACCAGTTGTCACACAGGTTCACCATTTCACGTATCAACGCCGAGGCCACGCCGCGGTTACGCCACGCCGGATGGACGCTCATGCCAAAGGTCGCCACGTGACTGCGGCGCGGGTTTTGCTCCACCGTTAAAGCCAGGTGGCCTACAACCTTATCGTCAATGCACGCGACCAACTGACGCCGGCCCGGCAGCGGCGCGCCAAGCCGGTCGCGCCACATCGCGAGAGACGGATGCGGGATTTGCAGCGTGTTATGGATGATTTCCGGCAGCGTATGGATAGCGTGCAACGCCTGCGCGTCGTCAGCTTCTGCGTGTCTTATTACTATGTCATTCATGGCGCTCTCCCGCAGTGGTCAGAGATCAAGCAAGCGGACGTGCACGGCTTCCCGCTCCACGAGACCCCCGTTATCGTAATCCTTTCAACATCAATGGTTTTTTCTGGTTGGTCAATTCCCAAATTTTTTTCAAAAAAGGCTGGACACATGCGAATGATAATGATTATTATTGTCATGCGTTCAGGGAGAACCCCCAACGGAATCATCCTGAAAGCACGACATTGCTCACATTGCTTCCAGTATTTCTTAGCCAGCCGGGTGCTGGCTTTTTTTTTGCCTGATGATCTATGGTTAAACCAACGCTTTAACTCGCTATAAGGATCGGGCAATGACGATTAACTGCGCTTTTATTGGCTTTGGCAAAAGCACCACTCGCTACCATCTTCCCTATGTACTAAACCGCAAAGAGAACTTTCACGTCGCGCATATCTTCCGCCGTCATTCCAGACCGGAGCTGGAGAGCCACCCGCGTTATCAACACATCCATTTCACCAGCGATCTTGATGACATTTTTAACGATGATTCGGTAAAGATTGTGGTGATTTGTACCCATGCTGACAGCCATTTCGACTACGCGAAACGCGCGCTGGAGGCGGGCAAAAACGTGCTGGTGGAAAAACCCTTCACGACAAGCGTTGCAGACGCGCGCCTGCTGCTGGATCTTGCCAAAAGCAAAGGCCTGGTGGTCACGCCGTATCAGAACCGCCGCTTCGACTCCTGTTTTCTGACGACGCGTGAAGTGATTGAGAGCGGTAAGCTCGGCGAGATTGTCGAGATCGAAAGCCATTTCGATTATTACCGTCCGGAGGCGGAAACCAAGCCCGGCCTGCCGGAAGACGGCATGTTTTTCGGCCTCGGCGTACATACGATGGATCAGATTATTTCGTTATTTGGCCGCCCGGATCATGTGAGCTATGACATCCGCAGCCTGCGCAACAAAGCCAACCCGGATGATACGTTCGAGGCGCAGCTTTTCTATGGCGATCTGAAAGCCATCGTGAAGACCAGCCATTACGTCAAAATCGATTACCCGAAATTTATCGTCCACGGCAAAAAAGGCTCGTTTATCAAATACGGTATCGACCAGCAGGAGACCAGCCTGAAAGCGGGCGTTATGCCAGGCGAACCGGACTTTGCGGCGGATGAAAGTATCGGGCGGCTGGAGTATGTCAACGAGCGCGGCGAAACGGTGCATGAAGAGATAAAACCGGTGCCGGGCGACTATGGTCGCGTCTATGACGCGTTATATGACACGCTTGTTAACGGCGCGCCAAATTATGTCAGAGAATCTGATGTGCTCACCAATCTTGAGATCCTCGAACGCGGTTTCGAGCAGGCCTCACCTGCCACGGTAACCCTTGCTAAATAAGGGTTACAGACTCCTCTGGACTTGTTCACAAAATTTGAACAGAGGAGTCAATTTTCACCCTCTATGATCGCCGGCGTAACAGGTCCACACTTACCTCCATCAAATCGCTAAGGGGGTACAACATGATTTATTTACGCAAAGCAAACGAACGCGGTCACGCAAATCACGGCTGGCTGGATTCCTGGCATACCTTCTCTTTTGCCAACTATTACGACCCGAATTTCATGGGCTTTTCCGCCCTGCGAGTGATTAACGACGACGTTATCGACGCCGGTCAGGGCTTCGGTACTCACCCGCATAAAGATATGGAAATCCTGACCTATGTGCTGGAAGGCGCTGTGGAACATCAGGACAGCATGGGTAACAAAGAGCAGGTGCCTGCCGGTGAGTTTCAGATAATGAGCGCCGGTACCGGGGTGCGCCACTCGGAATACAACCCGAGCGCCACCGAGCGTTTGCGCCTGTACCAGATCTGGATCATTCCATCTGAAAACGGCATTGAGCCGCGCTACGAACAGCGTCGCTTTGACGCCGCGCAGGGCCGCCAGCTGGTGCTGTCCCCGGATGCTCGCGACGGTTCGCTGAAAGTGCATCAGGATATGGAACTGTCGCGCTGGGCGCTGCTCAATGGCGAAGACGGGCAGTATGCGCCCGCTGAAGGCCGCCGCGTCTGGATTCAGGTCGTGAAAGGCGAAGTGACCATTAACGGCACCCGCGCGACTACCAGTGACGGCCTGGCTATCTGGGACGAAGCAAACCTGGCCATCCACGCCGACAGTGACAGCGAAATCCTGCTGTTCGACCTGCCGCCGGTCTGATAAATCCTTAACCTTACTCGCAACCTTCCTCTAAACAGGGGAAGGTTGTTGCGCGTCCGTGATAAACTGGTTATTACCCATGACCTTATCCCCCCTTCAGGACGATGAAAAAGAGAAGACCGGTACTCCAGGATGTGGCCGATCGCGTCGGCGTAACCAAAATGACCATCAGCCGCTACCTGCGCAACCCCGAGCAGGTATCGCTGGCGCTGCGCAGTAAAATCGCGGCGGCGCTTGATGAGCTTGGCTACATTCCCAACCGCGCGCCGGATATTCTCTCCAACGCGACCAGCCGCGCCATCGGCGTGCTCCTGCCGTCGCTTACCAACCAGGTATTTGCGGAAGTCCTGCGCGGTATTGAAAGCGTCATCGACGCGCACGGTTATCAGACTATGCTCGCCCATTACGGCTATAAGCCGGAGCTGGAAGAAGAGCGTCTGGAGTCGATGCTCTCCTGGAATATCGACGGACTGATTTTAACCGAGCGCAACCATACGCCGCGCACGCTCAAGATGATTGAGGTGGCGGGCATTCCGGTTGTGGAGCTGATGGACAGCGTCTCGCCCTGCCTCGATATTGCCGTCGGGTTTGATAACTTTGATGCCGCCCGCCAGATGACGGCGGAAATTATCGCGCGCGGTCATCGCCACGTGGCGTATCTGGGCGCGCGTCTGGATGAGCGCACTATCATGAAACAGAAAGGCTATGAGCAGGCGATGCTGGACGCAGGCCTTACGCCTTACAGCGTGATGGTTGAGCACTCGTCGTCGTTTTCAACCGGCAGCGAACTGCTGCGCCAGGCGCGTCGGGAGTACCCGCAGCTCGACAGTATTTTCTGCACCAACGACGACCTTGCGATCGGCGCGGCGTTCGAATGTCAGCGCCTGGGCCTGCGCATTCCGGATGATATCGCGATTGCCGGTTTTCACGGGCATGACATCGGGCAGGTGATGGAGCCGCAACTGGCGAGCGTACTCACGCCGCGCGAGCGCATGGGGCGCATCGGCGCAGAGCGCCTGCTGGCGCGCATCCGCGGCGAAAATGTTACCCCTCAGATGCTCGATCTCGGTTTTACGCTCTCGCCCGGTGGCTCGATTTAATCCCACAAATTTGAGCTAGCTCACACTTATTCACACTGGGATCCTGCGGGAATTGCTAATTTTCAGTGTGAGCCAGACAATGTTACCGTTAACAGTTACCCGTAACATTATCCGTAATGCCTTTGCCAGGGGGAGTTCTGCAATGAGCACGACCAATCATGATCATCACATTTATATCCTGATGGGCGTTTCCGGCAGCGGGAAATCCGTTGTTGCCAGCGAAGTCGCGCATCGTCTGAAAGCCGCGTTTCTGGATGGCGATTTCCTGCATCCGCGCCGCAATATTATGAAAATGGCGGCCGGCGATCCGCTCAATGACGACGACCGTACGCCGTGGCTCCAGGCGCTCAACGACGCCGCGTTCGCCATGCAGCGCACCAACAAAGTGTCGCTTATCGTCTGTTCGGCGCTGAAAAAACGCTATCGCGACATTCTGCGCAGCGGCAATCCGAACCTTTCCTTCATCTGGCTGAAAGGCGATTTCGAGGTAATCGAAAACCGCCTGCGCGCGCGCAAAGGGCACTTCTTCAAGCCGCAAATGCTGGTCACCCAGTTCGAAGCGCTGGAGGCCCCGCAGGAAGATGAAAAAGACGTGCTGATTGTGGATATCAACCCGTCGCTCGACGACGTTATCGACAGCACGATTGCGCTTATCAACAAAGGCCAGTAAGTCGTGAATACACTAACCCTCGTTTTAACGGCAGTAGGGTCCGTTTTACTCCTGTTATTTTTAGTGATGAAGGCGCGTATGCACGCCTTTGTGGCGCTGATGGTGGTTTCGATCGGCGCCGGGCTTTTCTCCGGTATGCCGCTCGATAAAATTGCCGCCACGATGGAAAAAGGCATGGGCGGCACGCTCGGCTTTCTGGCGGTCGTCGTGGCGCTGGGGGCGATGTTCGGCAAAATATTGCATGAAACCGGCGCGGTCGATCAGATTGCGGTCAAGATGCTGAAATCGTTCGGCCACAGCCGCGCGCATTACGCCATTGGCCTGGCCGGGCTTATCTGCGCGCTGCCGCTCTTCTTTGAAGTGGCTATCGTGCTGTTGATTAGCGTTGCATTTTCCATGGCGCGCCACACCGGCACTAATCTGGTGAAGCTTGTGATCCCGCTTTTTGCAGGGGTTGCGGCGGCGGCGGCGTTTCTGCTGCCGGGGCCTGCGCCAATGCTGCTCGCCTCGCAGATGCACGCCGATTTTGGCTGGATGATTTTAATCGGTCTGTGCGCAGCCATTCCCGGCATGCTGGTGGCGGGGCCGCTTTTTGGCAACTTCATCAGCCGTCACGTCGAGTTGCAGATCCCTGATGATATCAGCGAGCCGCATCTGGGCGAGGGCAAACTGCCGTCCTTCGGCTTTAGCCTTGCGCTTATCCTGCTGCCGCTGGTGCTTGTCGGCCTGAAAACTATCGCCGCGCGCTTTACCGAGCAGGGCTCGACGCTCTACGAATGGCTGGAGTTTATCGGCCATCCGTTTACCGCCATTCTGGTCGCGTGCCTTGTGGCGATTTACGGGCTGGCGCGCCGTCAGGGGATGGAAAAAGAGAAAGTCATGGCAGTCTGCGGCCAGGCGCTGCAACCGGCGGGCATCATTCTGCTGGTCATTGGCGCAGGCGGCGTGTTTAAACAGGTGCTGGTGGATTCCGGCGTCGGCCCGGCGCTCGGCGAAGCGCTGACTGGCATGGGCCTGCCCATCGCAGTGACGTGCTTTGTGCTGGCGGCGGCGGTGCGCATTATTCAGGGCTCCGCGACGGTTGCCTGTCTTACCGCTGTAGGACTGGTAATGCCGGTTATCGACCAGCTTCACTTCTCCGGCGCGCAGCTCGCGGCGCTGTCCATTTGTATCGCGGGTGGCTCGATTGTGGTGAGCCACGTCAACGACGCCGGGTTCTGGCTGTTCGGTAAGTTTACCGGCGCCACCGAAGGGGAGACCCTGAAAACCTGGACGATGATGGAAACGCTGCTCGGCACCACCGGTGCCATTGTCGGGATGATCGCGTTTACGCTGCTTTCCTGATACGCGTTTTTCGATATTAACCGCCGGTATCTGACCGGCGGTTTTTTTATGGCGTCACAGACAGGTTGTCAGCGCGTGGTATTACCGTAACGCATAAATAAGAATAGCGAGCGTAACGCAGACAGCAGACAGAAATTTCCACGGTTTGCTTTTCTCAACAAAGTATAAAAACACCTGGGTGATCAGCGCGAAAACTAACGCAAGAAAGGCCGTCACGCCGCCATTGGCCGCCCCGGCATCCCGAATAATCATATCTGATGAAATCGCAGGGTCGATTTCGCTCATCCATGCGTATTTATCCACCGTGACAATCAATAACGCGGCGAGGGCTGAGACATAGAGTGCGAATAGCATGACCCGGTAAAACCACGCTCTCTTGTGCATATGCACTCCCTTTGACGTATCCAGTTATTCGCTCTGGTGTCACCGCTGATGCAACATCGATAAAGCGGATAAAAAAGACGCCTAACCCTTCATCCACGCTCGTATGCCGTCCAGGAACATCTGGGTGGCGAGCATGACCAGCACCAGGCCCATCAGGCGCTCCAGCGCATTCACGCCTTTTTCGCCAAGCAGGCGCAGGAACAGCGACGACTGCAACAGGATGACAAACGTGCCGCCCCAGGCGAGCAGCAACGCGATAACCAGATGCCCCATTTGATTCGGGTACTGGTGCGAAAGCAGCATCAGGGTGGCGAGCAGTGTCGGGCCCGCCACCAGCGGAATGGCCAGCGGCACGATAAACGGCTCTTCACCCGCGGGCAGGCCGGTACTGTTGCCTTCCTGACTGGGAAAAATCATTTTGATAGCAATAAGGAAGAGAATAATGCCGCCGGAAATCGAGACGGTTTCCGCGCGCAGGTTCAGGAACGCGAGGATGTTCTCGCCCGCAAATAAGAAGATAAGCATCAGCAGGAGCGCGATAAACAGCTCGCGCACCATAATCGCCCGGCGGCGTTTCGGCTCGGTATGCTTGAGCACCGACATGAAAATCGGCAGGTTGCCCAGCGGATCCATAATCAGGATCAGCAGGACGGCGGCGGAAAATATGTCATTCATGAAAAGAGTCCTGATAACGGTAAACGCGACGCCTGATTAGCTCTGTTTCTGATGTTCAGGCGATCATTGATTAATTTCACTTGCCACTTTAGCTGCATTTTGTATGGTGAAAGTATCTCCGGGGCTCTCCCGACACGCACACAAAGCACATCTCGCAGGAACACGGGTTATGAAAAATGTTGGTTTTATCGGCTGGCGCGGTATGGTCGGCTCTGTACTCATGCAGCGCATGGTGGAAGAGCGCGATTTCGACGCCATTCGTCCTGTCTTTTTCTCTACTTCCCAGCTCGGCCAGCCCGCCCCCGCCTTTGGCGCGCAGGGCGGCGGCACGCTTCAGGACGCTTACGATCTGGAGGCGCTGAAGGCGCTGGACATTATCGTGACCTGCCAGGGCGGCGATTATACCAACGAAATCTATCCAAAGCTCCGTGAAAGCGGCTGGCAGGGGTACTGGATTGATGCGGCCTCGTCGCTGCGCATGAAAGACGACGCCATTATTATCCTCGACCCGGTAAACCAGCATGTGATCACCGAGGGCCTGAACAACGGCGTGAAAACGTTTGTCGGCGGCAACTGTACCGTCAGCCTGATGCTGATGTCGCTTGGCGGCCTGTTTGCTGAAAATCTGGTGGAGTGGGCCTCGGTCGCGACCTACCAGGCGGCGTCCGGCGGCGGCGCGCGGCATATGCGCGAACTGCTGACCCAGATGGGCCTGTTGCAACAGCACGTGGCGACGGAACTGGCCGACCCGGCTTCCGCTATCCTCGATATCGAGCGTAAAGTCACGGCGCTTACCCGCAGCGGTGAATTGCCGGTCGATAATTTCGGCGTACCGCTGGCGGGCGGGCTTATCCCGTGGATCGATAAACAGCTCGATAACGGCCAGAGCCGCGAAGAGTGGAAAGGCCAGGCTGAGACCAACAAAATTCTCGGCACCGCGACCACCATTCCGGTAGACGGTCTGTGCGTGCGTATCGGCGCGCTGCGCTGCCACAGCCAGGCCTTCACGCTGAAGCTGAAAAAAGATGTGTCAGTGCAGACCATCGAATCGCTGCTGGCGGGCCATAACGACTGGGTCAAAGTGATCCCGAACGACCGCGACATTACCGTGCGCGAACTGACGCCTGCGGCCGTCACGGGCACGCTCAGTACGCCGGTCGGACGTCTGCGCAAACTCAACATGGGGCCGGAGTACCTTTCGGCGTTCACGGTTGGTGATCAGCTCCTCTGGGGGGCCGCCGAACCGCTGCGGCGTATGCTACGCCAGCTGGCATAACGATAAAAAAGAGCGCTTCGGCGCTCTTTTTTTTATGTCCGTCACTAAAGAAAAGCCGATTGTTTCATATTTTCTCAGGGATAACAGAATCCCCTGGCTATGCTTAGCATAAGGCGGGGGTCTTCTCGTCATACTTCCAGGTGGAACGGCGCAGCTACAGGAATCCTTCAGGCTCTGCCCGTTCAGGTCATTAAGAGTGTCGCTACCGGACGCGCAGGCGTAAGGCTGGAATGGGGCGGCACCAAATAAACAGGATGATAACCATGTCTGATCGTGTCTCAAGAGACGTGATTAATGCGCTGATTGCGGGCCATTTTTCGGATCCTTTCTCCGTTCTGGGCATGCACACCACCGACGCCGGAATTGAAGTCCGCGCGCTGCTTCCCGACGCCACTGATGTGTGGGTCATTGAACCTAAAACCGGGCGTAAAGTGGGTAAGCTTGAGTGTCTGGATTCTCGTGGTTTCTTCAGCGGCGTGGTGCCGCGTCGTAAAAACCCGTTTCGCTATCAGCTGGCCGTGAACTGGCACGGGCAGCAAAATCTGATTGATGACCCTTACCGCTTCGGGCCGCTTTTGCAGGAGCTGGATGTCTGGCTGCTGTCTGAAGGTACACACCTGCGTCCCTATGAAACGCTCGGCGCGCATCCCGATACGATGGACGGCGTTACCGGCACGCGTTTTTCCGTCTGGGCGCCGAATGCGCAGCGCGTTTCCGTGGTGGGTCAGTTTAACTACTGGGATGGACGCCGCCACCCGATGCGTCTGCGTAAAGAGAGCGGCATCTGGGAGCTGTTCATCCCTGGTGCGCACAACGGTCAGCTCTATAAATACGAGATGATCGACGCAAACGGCCACCTGCGCATGAAATCCGACCCGTATGCGTTTGAGGCGCAAATGCGCCCGGAAACCGCATCGCTTATCTGCGGCCTGCCCGAAAAAGTGGATCCGAACACGGCACGTCAGGACGCTAACCGTTTCGACGCGCCCATTTCTATTTATGAAGTGCATCTCGGCTCCTGGCGACGCCACACGGATAACAATTTCTGGCTGAGTTACCGGGAGCTGGCCGACCAGCTTATCCCTTACGTGAAGTGGATGGGCTTTACCCATATCGAACTCCTGCCGGTAAACGAGCATCCGTTTGACGGTAGCTGGGGTTATCAGCCCACCGGGCTGTATGCGCCGACCCGCCGTTTCGGCACGCGTGAAGAGTTCCGTTATTTCATCAACGCGGCCCATGCGGCTGGGCTGAACGTTATTCTCGACTGGGTGCCGGGGCATTTCCCGTCCGATGATTTCGCACTGGCGAATTTTGACGGCACGGCGCTTTACGAGCACGGCGACCCGCGCGAAGGGTATCACCAGGACTGGAACACGCTGATTTACAACTATGGCCGCCGTGAGGTGAGCAACTTCCTGGTAGGCAACGCACTGTACTGGACGGAGCGTTTTGGCATCGACGCCCTGCGCGTGGACGCCGTCGCCTCCATGATTTATCGCGACTACAGCCGCAAAGAGGGCGAGTGGATCCCGAACCAGTACGGCGGACGTGAAAACCTTGAGGCGATGGAGTTTCTGCGCAACACCAACCGCATCATCGGCGAGCAGGTGAACGGCGCGGTGACGATGGCAGAAGAGTCGACCGATTTTCCCGGCGTCTCCCGTCCATCATCCACGGGCGGGCTGGGCTTCTGGTACAAGTGGAACCTGGGCTGGATGCACGACACGCTCGACTACATGAAGCTTGATCCGGTCTTTCGCCAGTACCATCACCACAAAATGACCTTCGGGATGATTTACAACTACACCGAAAACTTCGTGCTGCCGCTGTCACACGATGAAGTGGTCCATGGCAAAAAATCGATTCTCGACCGCATGCCGGGCGACGCGTGGCAGAAATTTGCCAACCTGCGCGCCTACTACGGCTGGATGTGGGGCTTCCCGGGCAAAAAACTGCTGTTTATGGGCAACGAGTTTGCGCAGGGGCGCGAGTGGAACCACGACGCGAGCCTTGACTGGCATCTGCTGGAAGGCGACGACAACTGGCACCACGGCGTGCAAAGACTGGTGCGCGATCTCAATTCCACTTACCGGCAGCATAAAGCGCTGCACGAACTTGATTTCGATCCTTACGGCTTCGAATGGTTGGTGGTAGAGGATAACCAAAACTCCGTATTTATCTTTACTCGCCGCGATTCGCAGGGGAACGAAATTATCGTCGCCAGCAACTTTACGCCGGTGGTTCGCCACGACTATCGCTTTGGCATTAACCAGCCAGGTGAGTGGCGCGAAATCCTCAATACCGATTCGCAGCACTATCACGGCAGCAATAACGGCAACGGCGGCAAGGTACGCAGTGAGGCTATCCCAAGCCACGGGCGCGATAACTCGCTCGCCCTGACGCTGCCGCCGCTTGCCACTATCTGGCTGGTCAGAGAGGGAGACAATGCAGCTTAACGCAGGCCGTCCTACCCCATCCGGCGCCTGGTTTGATGGCGCAGGCGTGAATTTCACGCTGTTTTCCGCCCATGCGGATAGGGTGGAGCTGTGCGTGTTTGACGACAGCGGCAACGAATTGCGTTACGCACTGCCTGCGCGCAGCGGCGATATCTGGCACGGCTATCTGCCTGGCGCGCGGCCTGGCTTGCGCTACGGCTACCGGGTGCATGGCCCATGGGACCCGGCGCAGGGGCATCGCTTTAATCCGGCCAAACTGCTGCTAGACCCGTGTGCGCGCGGCGTGGAAGGGGATGTGGCGGACGATCCGCGCCTGTATGGCGGCATTGAGACGCCAGACCCTGCCGATAACCGCGACGTGATGCCCAAAGCGGTGGTGATGGACGACTATTACGACTGGGAAGACGACGCATCGCCCGCAACGGCATGGGGCGACACGGTGATTTACGAGGCGCACGTGCGCGGTTTAACGCGCCTGCACCCGGATATCCCGTCTGCGCTGCGTGGCACCTACGCCGCGCTTGGCCACCCGGCGATGATTGCGTATTTCCAGCGGCTCGGCATTACGGCGCTTGAGCTGCAACCCGTCGCGAAATTTTGCAGTGAACCGCGCCTGCAACGTCTGGGGCTTGCGAATTACTGGGGCTATAACCCGCTGGCACTCTGGGCAGTAGAGACGCGCTATGCCTCTACACCCGCGCCGCAGGCGGCGCTTAATGAATTTCGCGATGCGGTGAAAGCGCTGCACAAGGCGGGTATTGAGGTCATTCTCGATATCGTGCTCAACCACAGCGCCGAACTGGATCTGGAAGGACCGACCTTCTCCCTGCGCGGAATTGATAACCGTAGCTATTATTGGATACAGGACCACGGCGATTACCACAACTGGACCGGTTGCGGCAACACGCTGAACCTGAGCCATCCGTCGGTGGTGGAATATGCCATCGGCTGCCTGAAATTCTGGGTTGAGCAGTGTCATGTCGATGGTTTCCGGTTCGATCTGGCAACCGTGATGGGACGCACGCCGGAATTTCGTCAGGATGCGCCGCTCTTTGAGGCGATGCGCCGCGATCCGTCACTCTCGGCGGTAAAACTTATCGTCGAGCCGTGGGATATCGGCCCTGGCGGCTATCAGGTGGGCAACTACCCGCCGCAGTTGGCCGAGTGGAACGACCGATTTCGCGACGATATGCGCCGCTTCTGGCTACGCCGTGAATCGGGTGTCGGCGAGTTCGCCACCCGCTTTGCCGCATCGGCGGATGTGTACCGCCGCAGCGCGCGCGCACCATGGGCGAGCGTTAATCTGGTGACGGCGCACGATGGTTTTACGCTTCGCGATTGCCTGTCGTTTAACGGCAAGCATAACGAAGCCAACGGCGAAGATAACCGCGATGGCGCGTGGGAAAACCATAGCAATAATCATGGGCATGAGGGCCCCGGCGGTGGGGAGGCCATCCAGGCGGCGCGGCGCGCAAGCGTACACGCGTTATTAACGTCGCTGCTGCTCGCGCAGGGGACGCCGATGCTGCTGGCGGGCGATGAACATGGCCACAGCCAGCATGGCAATAACAATGCGTATTGCCAGGATAACGAACTGACCTGGTTTGACTGGTCGCACGCTGACGAGGGGCTTATCGCGTTTACCGCCGCCCTTATCCGCCTGCGCAAGCAAATTCCGGCCTTAACGGCTTCGCAGTGGTGGGAAGAGAACGACGGCAATGTTCGCTGGCTTAACGCCGCGGGCGCGCCGATGCGGCCTGAGGACTGGCACAGCGGCGCACGCCTACTGCAAATCCTCTTGTCCGATCGCTGGCTTGTTACCCTTAACGGCAGCGATGAAATGAACGAAATCGTTTTACCTGAAGGGGAGTGGCGCGCCGTTCCTCCGTTTGCCGGAGAGGATAATCCGGTTGTCATGGCTGTATGGCATAGCCCTGCGCACGGCGTGTGCGTATTCCAGAAGTCATAAACAGGAGTTCGTCATGGTCAGGCTTGAAAAGAAAGATCCGTTGATGCTGGCAAGGCAGTTGCCATTGAAATCCGTGGCGCTGATCCTGGCTGGCGGTCGCGGTACGCGGTTGAAAGATCTGACCGCGACCCGCGCCAAGCCCGCTGTTCATTTCGGCGGTAAGTTCCGCATTATCGACTTCGCACTGTCGAACTGCATTAACTCCGGCATTCGTCGTATCGGGGTTATCACGCAGTACCAGTCCCATACGCTGGTGCAGCATATCCAGCGCGGGTGGTCGTTCTTTAGTGAAGAGATGAACGAGTTTGTCGATCTCCTGCCGGCGCAGCAGCGCGTGCATGGCGAAACCTGGTATCGCGGCACCGCAGATGCCGTGACCCAGAACCTCGATATCATCCGACGCTATAAAGCGGAATATGTGGTCATCCTCGCAGGCGATCATATCTACAAGCAGGACTACTCGCGCATGCTTATCGACCACGTCGAAAAAGGCGCGCGTTGTACGGTGGCCTGCTTGCCGGTGCCGGTTGCCGAGGCCCGCGCGTTCGGTGTCATGGCGGTGGATGAAAACAGCAAAGTTATCGACTTCGTGGAAAAACCCGCGAACCCGCCGTCTATGCCCGGTGACGATACTAAGGCGCTCGCCAGCATGGGCATCTATATTTTTGATGCTGACTATCTTTATGAGTTGCTGGAAGAGGATGACAAAAACGAATCCTCAAGCCACGACTTCGGTAAAGACATTATCCCGAAAGTGACATACAGCGGTGAAGCCTATGCGCATCCGTTCCCGCTCTCGTGCGTACAGTCCGATCCGAACGCGGAGCCGTACTGGCGCGACGTAGGGACGCTGGAGGCGTACTGGAAGGCGAATCTTGATCTCGCCTCGGTGACGCCAGAGCTTGATATGTACGACCAGGACTGGCCTATCCGCACGCATATGGAGTCGCTGCCACCGGCTAAATTTGTGCAGGACCGCTCTGGCAGCCACGGCATGACGCTGAACTCGCTGGTGTCCGGCGGCTGCATTATTTCCGGATCGGTGGTGGTGCAGTCGGTGTTGTTCCCGCGCGTGCGCGTGAACTCGTTTTGCAATATTGATTCTGCAGTGCTGCTGCCTGATGTCTGGGTGGGCCGCTCCTGCCGCCTGCGTCGCTGCATTATCGACCGGGCCTGTGTTATCCCTGAAGGCATGGTGATTGGCGAAAACGCCGAAGAGGATGCTCGCCGTTTCTACCGTTCCGAAGAGGGAATTGTATTGGTGACCCGCGACATGCTGGCGCGTTTGTCAGCGTGAGTCGCACAAGGATTAAGTGCGCACGGATGATGGTTTCCGCGCGTGATGTTTCGCGTTCGGCGCGCCTGTTGCGCTGTGACATTCAACGGGAGAGATAATGCAGGTCTTACATGTATGTTCTGAACTTTTTCCGCTGCTGAAAACCGGTGGACTGGCGGATGTCCTCGGCGCGTTGCCTGCTGCGCAGATTGCCGAAGGTGTGGATACCCGCGTGTTACTGCCGGGCTTCCCCGATCTCCGTCGTGGAGTCGCGGATGCCAAAGTGATCACACGTCGCGACACTTTCGCTGGGCGTATCTCTTTGTTATACGGACATTTTAACGGCGTCGGTATCTATCTTATCGATGCGCCGCATCTCTATGACCGTCCGGGCAGCCCTTATCACGACACTAACCTCTATGCCTATGCCGATAACGTGATTCGCTTCGCCCTGCTGGGCTGGGTGGGCAGCGAAATGGCGGCAGGGCTGGATCCGTTCTGGCGTCCTGACATCGTACACGCGCATGACTGGCACGCGGGCCTGACGCCTGCGTATCTGGCGGCGCGCGGGCGGCCGGCGAAATCGGTGTTTACCGTGCATAACCTCGCCTACAAAGGCATGTTTTATGCCCACCACATGGATGACATCGGATTGCCATGGTCGATGTTTAACATGAATGGACTGGAGTTCAACGGCGAGATCTCGTTCCTTAAGGCCGGGCTTTACTATGCCGATCATATTACGGCCGTCAGCCCGACCTACGCGCGAGAGATAACCGAGCCGCAGTTCTCATACGGGCTGGAAGGGCTGCTCAAACAGCGCCACAGCGAAGGGCGGCTGTCGGGCATTCTGAACGGCGTGGATGAGAATATCTGGAACCCGGCGCACGACCTGCTTCTGGCGTCGCGTTATACCCGCGATACGCTTGAAGAGAAAGCGGAGAACAAACGGCAGCTGCAAATCGCGATGGGCCTGAAGGTGAACGATAAAGCGCCGCTGTTTGCCGTAGTCAGCCGACTGACCAGCCAGAAAGGGCTGGATCTGGTGCTGGAGGCGCTGCCGGGGCTGCTGGAGCAGGGCGGTCAGTTAGCGCTGCTCGGCGCGGGCGATCCGGTCTTGCAGGAGGGCTTCCTCGCTGCCGCCGCCGAACATCCAGGGCAGGTTGGCGTACAAATTGGTTATCACGAGGCGTTCTCGCACCGCATTATGGGTGGCGCGGATGTGATTCTGGTGCCGAGCCGCTTTGAGCCATGCGGGCTGACGCAGCTCTACGGCCTGAAATATGGCACGCTGCCGCTGGTGCGCCGAACGGGCGGGCTTGCCGATACGGTCTCCGACAGTTCGCTTGAAAACCTCGCGGACGGCATCGCCAGCGGTTTTGTGTTTGAAGACAGTAACGCTCTGGCGCTGTTACGGGCTATCCGGCGCGCGTTCGTATTGTGGTCCCGTCCGTCTCTCTGGCGTTTTGTTCAGCGCCAGGCCATGGGGATGGACTTTAGCTGGCAGGTCGCGGCGAAATCTTACCGCGAACTTTATCAACGCTTGTTGTAAAGGAACACGTCGATGAATGAACCCTTTAGCTATGCGTCGCCAACTCTCAGCGTGGAGGCGTTAAAACACTCTATCGCCTATAAGCTGATGTTCACCATCGGTAAAGATCCGGCCATTGCCAACAAACATGAGTGGCTGAACGCCACGCTGTTTGCGGTACGTGACCGCATGGTGGAACGCTGGCTGCGCTCTAACCGTGCGCAACTTTCGCAGGAAGTGCGCCAGGTCTACTATTTGTCGATGGAGTTTCTGATTGGCCGCACGTTGTCTAACGCGCTGCTGTCGCTCGGTATCTACGAAGATGTGCAGGACGCGCTGGAAGGAATGGGCCTGAGTCTGGAAGAGCTCATCGACGAAGAGAACGACCCCGGTCTCGGTAACGGCGGGCTCGGGCGTCTTGCGGCCTGCTTCCTGGATTCCCTGGCAACGCTTGGCCTGCCCGGGCGCGGCTACGGCATCCGCTACGACTACGGCATGTTTAAGCAGAATATTGTCGATGGCCGGCAGAAGGAATCTCCGGATTACTGGCTGGAATATGGCAACCCGTGGGAGTTCCAGCGCCATAACACGCGCTATAAAGTGCGTTTCGGCGGACGCATCCAGCAGGAGGGGAAAAAGACCCGCTGGGTGGAAACCGAAGAGATTATCGCGGTGGCCTCTGATCAAATCATCCCAGGCTATGACACTGATGCCACCAACACGCTGCGGCTCTGGAGCGCGCAGGCGAGTAGCGCAATCAACCTGGGTAAATTTAACCAGGGCGACTACTTCGCGGCAGTGGAAGATAAAAACCACTCCGAAAACGTGTCGCGCGTGCTCTACCCGGATGACTCCACCTATTCCGGGCGTGAACTGCGTCTGCGTCAGGAATACTTCCTGGTTTCTGCGACGGTGCAGGACATTTTAAGCCGCCACTTTATGTTGCATAAAACCTACGCCAATCTGGCGCAGAAGGTGGCGATTCACCTCAACGATACCCACCCGGTGCTGTCGATTCCGGAACTGATGCGTTTGCTTATTGATGAGCATAAGTTCAGTTGGGATGAGGCGTTTGAAGTGACCTGCCAGGTGTTCTCATATACCAACCACACGCTGATGAGCGAGGCGCTGGAAACCTGGCCTGTGGATATGCTTGGCAAGATCCTGCCGCGCCATCTGCAAATCATTTTTGAAATTAACGACTACTTCCTGCGTACCGTTCAGGAGCAGTACCCGAACGATACCGGGCTGTTAAGCCGCGTGTCGATTATCGACGAATCCAGCGGTCGCCGCGTGCGTATGGCGTGGCTTGCGGTCATTATCAGCCACAAGGTCAACGGGGTATCAGAGCTTCACTCCAACCTGATGGTTCAGTCGCTGTTCGCCGACTTCGCGAAGATCTTCCCGATGCGCTTCTTAAACGTCACCAACGGCGTGACGCCGCGCCGCTGGCTGGCGCTCGCGAACCCGGCGCTCTCGGACGTGCTTGATGACAATATCGGCCGGACCTGGCGCACCGATCTTAGCCAGTTGAGTGAGCTTGAGCAGCATATCGACTACCCGACGGTGAACCAGCAGGTGCGCGAGGCGAAGCTTGAGAACAAAAAACGGCTCGCGATTTACATCGCGCAGCACCTGAATGTGGTGGTAAACCCGAAAGCGCTGTTTGATGTGCAAATCAAACGTATCCACGAGTACAAACGTCAGTTGATGAATGTGCTGCATGTGATTACGCGCTACAACCGCATCAAGGCCGATCCAGAGGCCGCATGGGTGCCGAGGGTTAACATTTTCGCCGGTAAAGCCGCCTCGGCCTATTACATGGCGAAGCACATTATTCACCTGATCAACGATGTGGCGAAGGTCATCAACAACGATCCGCAGGTGAAGGATCGGCTGAAGGTGGTGTTTATCCCGAACTACAGCGTAAGTCTGGCGCAGCTCATCATTCCGGCGGCCGATCTCTCCGAGCAAATTTCGCTCGCGGGAACCGAAGCCTCCGGCACCAGTAACATGAAGTTTGCGCTGAACGGCGCGTTAACCATCGGTACGCTGGATGGCGCGAACGTAGAGATGCAGGAGCACGTCGGTGAAGAGAATATCTTTATCTTCGGCAACACGGCTGATGAGGTTGAGGAACTGCGCCGCGCGGGCTATAAACCGCGTGATTTCTACGAGAAAGATGAAGAGCTGCGTGAGGTGTTAACACAAATTGGCACTGGCGTCTTCAGCCCTGACGAGCCGGGACGCTACCGGGATCTGGTGGATTCGCTGATTAACTTCGGCGATCACTATCAGGTGCTGGCGGATTACCGCAGCTACGTGGATTGCCAGGATAAGGTCGATGAACTTTATCTGCAGCCGGAGGTATGGACCACGCGCGCGATGCACAATATCGCCAACATGGGGTACTTCTCGTCTGACCGTACCATTCAGGAGTATGCCGAAAATATCTGGCACATTTCGCCCGTTCGGCTGTAAGATCGCGGGGTTATCAACACAACCAGAGTGGGGACACTCTGGTTTTTTTATGGGTGCGAAGGCAAGGATGACCAGGAAAACGACATGGGTGGGCGCGCTGCTCGTCTCGCTGATAGGGGCGCCATTACTGGCGCAGGTATACAGTGTGGTGGCGGATATCGCGCTTTCCGGCGTGATGCGCACCTTCGCCTCAGCGAACGTCGGTATCGCCGTACTGTTGTTTCTGGAAGGGCTGTCGCTGGCGCTGCTTGGGAAACATCAGGCGACGCGGCGACCCAACGGCGCGCGTGCGTTCTGGGCTGTATTCGGCTGGTATCTGCTGTGTGCGGCGGTATTTAGTACGAAGATGGCGTTTTTGCCCGAGGCATCACGTGGCGCGCTGTTCTTTGTCGGCTGGCTCCCGAGTGCATACATGTGGCTGCTCGCGAAGGAGTATTTCTCTGTATGGCCACTGTGGATCCCTGCGCTGGGACAGGGTGCCTTGCTGGTGGGGTTTTATTACGGCCGGCGGCGCGGCGCGTAAGCGCGCATCAGGCCTGGGACGGCACATCCCGCAGAAGATGCGTGACGCCGGCCTCGCCGACTACGCAGTTACGCCCCGCGCGTTTCGCCTGATAGAGCGCCTCGTCTGCTTTATTTTTCAGGGTTTCTATGTCCGCATTTTCGCCGTCAACCGTGGCGGCACCTGCGCTTATCGTCAGGATCTTATCCGCCATCGGCGTGCCCGGATGCGACAGGCGAGCGTGGTGCACCGCCTCCAGCGCGCGCAGGGCCACCCGTTGTGCGGCGTGCGTGTCCGCGCCCGGCAGAATAATGGCGAACTCTTCGCCGCCGTAACGCGCTACCCGGTCAGTATTGCGTAGCGGCAGATAGCGCAGGATTTCCCCTACCGCCGTTAAACATTCATCCCCCGCCACATGGCCCAGCGTGTCGTTATAGCTTTTGAAATAGTCGACATCGCACATCACTAGCGATACCGGCACGCCGGTACGCCGGGCGCGCTCGATGCACTGCTCCAGGTAGATATCGAACTGACGGCGGTTGGCGAGGCCGGTCAGGCCATCCAGCAGCGCCAGATCCTGAAGAATATGGTTTGAGCGCGTCAGGTCGTCACGCAATACGATGAGTTCTTTCTGGTAGCGCAGGCTTGCGCGGATCTGGCGCAGCACCAGCACACCGAAAATAAGCACCACGCCTAAAAGAATGGCATTGAGCGCAACGGTGGGAATATTGTTGCGCCACCAGGCGTCGCGCAGTCGGGTAATGTCATAGCCTGCGGAAACCACCAGCGGATAGCGCGCAAGCGTTGCGTAACCGAAAATGCGCGGCACGCCGTCGATAGCCGATTTCCAGGCACCGCCACCGGTCGGCGCGATTTTCAGCATGCGCGTAAAAAGCGGGCTGGAAGAAAGCGTACGGTTAATATAGGAATCCGGGAACGGGCGCACGTAAAGCACAGTGCTGTCGATAAACGTGATGCCGAGCGTATCGCTCGGGCCCATTTCGTAATAGCCATAAAACTGGCGGAAATAATCAAGCTTCACGGTCGCCAGCAGCACGCCGCGAAAGCGGCCTTCGCGGTTATCCAGGCGCATCGATACCGGCACCACGAGATCGCCCGTAGAGCGGCTGCGCAGTACATGGCCGATATGAATGCCAGGATCGCTATGCTGGCTGTGCCAGATGAAATATTCGCGGTCAGCATTATTGGCGCGTGCCGGAATGTAACTGCCAGAGGTGGCGAGCCAGTCGCCGTGGGCATCGTACACAAACAGGCCGTGTAACTGCGGGAGCTGGCGCTGCTGTTGAGCGAGCTGGCCGCGCAGGCCGTTCCAGTCGGCGGGGTGCAGAAAAATTTCATCGGAGCGGCGTATCAGTTCATCAAGCGTTAGCTGCACCTGAAGGAACGTATCTTCCGCCTGGCGCGCCAGGGAGATCGACTGGTTACGCGCCTGCCGCTCTGTCTCTTCAACACTATGCTGCCAGGACTGCCACAGCGACCAGCCGCTGATGGCCGCAACCAGCAGCGAAATCAGCAGTAAAAAGGCCAGCATCACGGCATCCGGCGAACGGGACTTTGCCTTGCGCAAGCGGCGCTCTCCTGAAGGCATGGGGATATCCGATAGTAATATGATTGTGTTTATTGTAGCGACAGAAATGCGCGGTAATGCGGGGAACACATAGATAAAAAGACGCGACCGCGCAGAAGAGGGCGCGGTCGCGGAGCGTTAGCGGTCAGGAGGCCAGCGACAGGGTGACGTTCGCCTTTTTACCGACATTTTCGGAAAGCCACTGTGTTACCCGCGACTGTTCTTCAGCATTGAGCCACATGCCGAGTTTCGTACGACGCCAGATGGCATCATCCAGGCGGCGTACCCATTCATGTTCCACCAGGTAGCGAAGCTCTGCTTCGTAGAATTCATGACCGAAGTGTTCACCGAGTGCATTCAAATCGGCGGCATCACCGAGAATCAGTTCGCTGTTGCTGCCGTAGGTGCGGGCATAGTGACGCGCCAGCGTTTCGCTGATGAACGGATAGCGGCGACGCAGCTGCGCGGCGTAATCGTCGCGCTCGCCCTGGAATGCACCACCTGGCAGGACGGCGTTGCGGGTCCACGCCTGGCCGATAGTGGTGTAGTACGGCGTCAGTTTTTCCATCGCATGCTCGGCAAGCTTGCGGTAGGTGGTGAGCTTACCGCCGAAGACCGACAGCAGCGGCGCTTTGCCGTTGTCATCATGAATATCAAGCGTGTAATCGCGGGTGATAGCCTGCGGCGAATCGGATTCGTCATCGCACAGCGGGCGCACGCCGGAGTAAGTCCAGACCACATCTTCACGGCCGAGCTGTTTCTTAAAGTGCGCGTTGTAGACTTTCAGCAGGTAGCCGATCTCTGATTCGTCAATCGCCACTTCTTTCGGATCGCCTTTATATTCGACGTCCGTGGTGCCGATGATGGAGAACTCTTCCATCCACGGAATGACAAACACAATGCGTTTGTCTTCGTTTTGCAGGATGTACGCCTGTTTCTGGTTATGCACGCGCGGCACCACGATATGGCTGCCTTTAATAAGGCGAATACCATAAGGCGATTTCAGCTGCAGGCCGTCGTCGAAGAAGTTTTTTACCCACGGGCCGGTGGCGTTCACTAAACCGCGCGCCTGCCAGGTGTAGGTTTTACCAGTATCGATATCTTCCGCTTCCACAATCCACATGCCGTTTTCACGACGCGCAGAGGTGGCGCGAGTGCGGGTTAAGACTTCGCCGCCTTTCTTCACGACCATCTGGGCGTTAGCGAGCACCAGACGAGCGTCATCGACCCAACAGTCAGAATATTCGAAACCGCGCACGATTTCCGGCTTCAGGACGGAATCCGAACCAAAACGCAAACCGGTTGAGCCTGGCAGGCTGGTGCGTTTGCCTAAGTGATCGTACATAAACAGACCGGTGCGGATCATCCATGCCGGACGCAAATGCGGACGGTGCGGCAAGCGAAAACGCATCGGGAAAGCGATGTGCGGCGCCATTTTCAGCAGCACTTCACGCTCGGCCAGCGCTTCGCTGACCAGGCGGAACTCATAATGCTCCAGATAACGCAGCCCGCCGTGGATCAATTTGGAGCTGGCGGACGAGGTAGCGCATGCCAGATCCTGCGCTTCCAGCATCAGCACAGATAATCCACGCCCTGCGGCGTCTGCCGCGATACCGGCACCGTTGATGCCCCCACCTATCACAATCAGATCTTTGGTTTCCATGCTGCTGCCCTCACGCACTTTCGTTAAAGCTCATAAATGTTCGTTATCGCTCATAATAGCAAACAAACGCGCTTTTGATAACAACAAAAAAACAATTCAGTGTGATGTGAATAACATTATGGCGTTACAGCCGGAGGAAGCCTTACACTTACGTTATTATCGGCAGGACGCGCCGCACGCCGTTTTGTCAGGCTTACGCCCCCTTTTACTTAAGAAAGAGAGCACCATGGATCAGTTTGAATGCATTAATGTCGAAGAAGCGCACCAGAAACTGCAGCAGGGGAGCGCCGTGCTGGTGGATATTCGTGACCCGCAGAGCTATGCACTGGGCCACGCGCCGGGCGCGTTTCATTTAACGAACGCCACGCTGTCGGCCTTTGTGCAGCAAAACGATTTCGAGGTGCCGGTGCTGGTCATGTGTTACCACGGCAATAGCAGCAAGGGCGCGGCGCAGTATCTGATTCATCAGGGCTTCGAGCAGGTCTACAGCGTGGACGGCGGTTTTGACGCCTGGCACCGTCATTTCCCGGCCGAAGTCGCGCACGGCGAGAGTTAAGCATCGGTGTCCGCGTCGTTCGCAGGTATACTGCTTTCCTCGTGTGGGGATACCTTTCTGGACAGAACGACTTGCTATGTTGATGATTACCTCGTTTGACAACCCGCGCCTGGCGCAGGCGTTTGTTGACTATATGGCAACCCAGGGCGTGGTGCTGGAGATCCAGCGGCACGAGACCTGGGATATCTGGCTTGCTGATGAAGCGCAGGCCGAAAGCGTCAAAGCGGAGCTGAGTTATTTTCTCGCGCACCCGAGCGACCCGCGTTATCTCTCCGCCAGCTGGCAGACCGGGCAGCTTAACGCCGGGCTGCGCTACCGCTCGTACCCATTTATGGCGACCGTACGCGCCCACGCAGGCCCGCTCACGCTGGTCATGATGGTGTTGTGTGTCGCGGTCTATCTCGCGATGAGCATCATTGGTTATGCGCAGGTCGCCGTCTGGCTTGCATGGCCTTTCGATGCCTCTCTCAAATTTCAGCTCTGGCGCTATGTCAGTCCGTTGCTGCTACATTTTTCCCTGCTGAGCCTGATCTTCAATCTGCTATGGTGGTGGTATCTCGCCGGCCCGCTGGAGAAAATGACCGGCAGCGGCAAGCTGCTGACCCTGACGCTTGTGACCGCGCTGGTTGGCGGCGTTATCCAGTATCAGGTTGGCGGCCCATGGTTCGGTGGCCTCGGCGGGGTCGTCTACGCACTTGTCGGTTATGTCTGGCTGCGCGGTGAGCGTGAGCCGGAGTGCGGGCTGTACCTGCCGCGCGGCATTTTAGTGTTTATGCTGCTGTGGCTGGCCATTGGCGGGCTGGGGCTGTTTGGCAACAAGACGGCGAATGCCGATCTGGTGGCGGGGATGCTGATTGGCCTGGCAATGGCTATGACGGATACTCTGCATGCGCGAAAACGAAAATAATACGGCAATACGTCAGGAGAAGGGTGTGAAGCAAACACAACGTCACGACGCCATTATTGAACTGGTTAAAAAGCAGGGCTATGTGAGTACCGAGGAGCTGGTGGAGCAGTTCGCCGTCAGCCCGCAAACCATTCGCCGCGATCTCAACGATCTGGCGGAGCAGAACATGATCCTGCGCCACCACGGCGGCGCGGCGCTGCCATCAAGCTCGGTCAATACCTCCTGGCACGACCGTAAAGCGACCCAGACGGCGGAAAAAGAGCGTATCGCGTACAAAGTCGCAAGCCAGATCCCTAATGGCGCGACGCTGTTTATCGATATCGGCACTACGCCCGAGGCGGTGGCGCACGCGCTGTTGAACCATGAGAATCTGCGTATCGTCACCAATAATCTCAACGTCGCGAACACGCTGATGGTGAAAGACGATTTCCGCATTATCCTGGCGGGCGGTGAATTGCGCAGTCGCGATGGCGGCATTATCGGCGAGGCAACGCTCGATTTTATCTCTCAGTTTCGGCTCGATTTCGGGATTCTGGGCATCAGCGGCATCGACAGCGATGGCTCGCTGCTGGAGTTTGACTACCACGAGGTGCGCACCAAGCGTGCAATTATCGAGAATTCGCGGCATGTGATGCTGGTGGTGGATCACTCCAAATTCGGGCGTAACGCGATGGTGAACCTGGGCAGCATCAGCCTGGTTGACGCGGTTTATACCGACATCATGCCGCCCGTCGGCGTGATGCAGGTAATTAACGCCAATAAGGTGCAGTTAGAGTTGTGTTGATTCGCGTGTCCAGCAGGGCGGGTGGCGGGTGCGCTTACCCGCCGTGCATCACTGAATAGTGAATTAAGCGAAGCGTCAGCCACCCGAACCCCGTCAACGGCGGTTACACCCCGTATCCCATCATTTTCAACAACTGCTGAGCATGTTGCACTGCGGCCTGGCGGTGCGCCACGCCAAGCTTCTGATACAGATTACGGATATGCGTTTTAATGGTTGTCGCCGCCACATCAAGCTCGCCGGCTATCTGGTCATTGCTGTAACCAGAATAGATAAGGCCTAACACCTGCCACTCGCGCTGGGTCAGCGGGCTGGTACGGATAAGCTCCGGGACTTCCGGATGATTCAGTAACTTATTAACGAAATTCTCATCAAAATGCGCGAACTTGTGGCGATGATGCTGGTTAATGTCGCGCAAAATACGCTGCGCGCGGTGCTGTTCAATTTCCGGCAAGGTATTGAGTTGCAATAGCTGGCGCAACTGCTGCGCCATCGCCTCGCCTTCAATCACAAAATGGGTGATAAACCCGGTGCGGTTCGCAAGCGCCAGGGCTTCCATCAATACGCGCTGCGCGTCGCTCTTACGTCCGGCGTTCCAGTACAACTGGTTGAGCAACAGCAAATTACGGTTGATATCACTCATCAGGCGCAGGCTTCGGGCGTTTTCGTTCAGCTCTTCCAGCACCATTTCCGCCGGGCCGTAATCGCCAAGCAGGATCTGCGCGCGGGCTATATTACGCCACTGGCTTTGCAGGAAGTGGTTATTAGCGAAGGCCGGTTTCGGCGTCTGGCGCAGCCATGTGGCCGCCGCGGCTTTATCGCCAGTCATCTGCCAGTAAATCACCCGTACTTTATCGGCGTTGGATACCCAGTCGCTGTGGTAATGGCCGTTGCCCAGCAGATTTTCCAGACGGTTAAGATGACTGCGGGCATTGTCGAGATCGCCGCGCGCCAGCGAACACTGCACCAGCAGCGCCAGACACTGTAACTGCTGCTGCGGCTGGTAATTTGCCAGCACCGTCATCCCGGTACGGGCGCAGGTTTCCGCCTCATCAAGGCGTGCCCATGCCCACAGCAACTGCGCGCGAATGCGCAGCAAAAACTCATGCAACGGCAGTTGTTCGAGATGCTGCTCCTGGATCAGGACAAATGCTTTTTCTTGCGTCTCCCACGCGGCCTGTAAAAAGCCCTGCGCGAAGAGAATTTCACTCTGCTGAATCAGGCTCCAGAGCGCGTAATGCCAGACATCGTGACGGCGAGCCATCAGTTCGGTCTGCTGCATCACCGACAGCGACTTCGTTAAATCGCCTTTGCAATGCAGCACTTCGCCGTGGACTGACGTTGCCACAATGCGGCTGTAGAAGTTCGCGAGTGGCAGCGTGTCGAGCGCCACCATCGCCAGTCGTTCGGCTTCTTCCGGGTCACCGTCGTTAATCGCGACTTGCGCACGCAGGGCGTTAAATTCGCCATGCAGCGTCTCGTCCATTTCGCTTTTCATCTCTTGCTCGGCACGCGCCAGCAAGGTGTTCACTTCGCTGTAGCGATGCTGGCTCTGCATGAGCCACGCCTGCAACAACACAAGACGCGGGTTCGCCAGCAGACTCTCCCAGGGCAGCGCTTTTAAAGACTGTTCCAGCAAAGTGAGTTCACTGTGGTTGAACAGCCCCCAGGCGTGGTTGAGTAAAATATCGCGCAGCATATTGGCGTCGCCCGCGGCGAGGGCATGGTGAATCGCCTCGCTTGGAAAACCCTGCGCCATCCAGCTTTCCGCCGCTGCGCGGTGAATATCCGGCAGTTCGGTCGCCAGTTCCCACTGGCAGCGCTGGCGCAGGAAATTTCCAAACAGCGGGTGATAGCTAAACCATTCGCCGGAATCATCCATGCGCTGTAAAAACAGCCCCTGACGCTCGATCTCCTCAAGGCGCATCTGGCCGTTTTCTTCGCCGGTAACGCGCACGATTAATGCGTCGTTCATCGAGCGCAGCAGGGCGCTTTTCAGCAAGAACTGGCGCGTATTGCTATCAACGTTATTGAGCACCTCATCGACCAGATAATCGGAGAGATGGCTCGCGTTAATGCCCGCCAGACGGCGTGCCGACTGATGCACCGCGCCGGTATTTTGGCGGGCGGAGAGGGCGATGAGTTGCAGGGCGGTCGCCCAGCCTGCGACGTCATCGCACAGGCGGCTGCTCTGCGCAGGTTCGATAGGCTGGCTCAGGCGGCAGTCGAAGAACTGACGCGCCTCCTGATGGGTAAACGCCAGTTGCTGGCTGCCGATTTCAAGTAGCTGTTCACGTACGCGCAGGTTGGCGATACCCAGCTGCGGCAGGTTGCGCGAGAGCACGACCAGCGTCAGGTTATCGGGTTGATGGCGCAGGAAGAAACGCATCGCCTCGTGGATAACCGGGTTGGTAATGTGATGGTAATCGTCGATAACCAGATAAAGCGGGCGCGGCCACTCGGCCAGCTCGATAAAAAGCTGGGCGAACAACGACGAGAGGCTGGCGTACTGGCGTTTTTGCGCGATGACTTCGCTGCTGGCGCAGTGCCCGCCGGTTGCCTGTTGAACGGCGGCAATAAGATAACTGGCGAAGCGCTCCTGCTGGTTGTCACCTTCATCCAGTGAATACCATCCCAGTTCGGTTTTACCCGCTGCCCACTGGGAAATCAGCGTGGTTTTGCCATAGCCGGCGGGGCTGGTGATAAGCGCCAGACGGTAGTTGCTAGCGCCGGATAATTTAGCCAGAAGACGTTCACGAACCACTGTGTGTTCAAGACGAACCGGGCGACTTAACTTAGACGGTATCAACATAGGATCACTTCACTGTGCAGGAGGCAAAGAGATGACGATTTTTTTTGCGCTTCGTAATTAATACTAAATTAAGGTCGGACAGAATGGGCACGATTGCAAGTTATGTCCTTTTTCTGGCCGCTTAAAGTTGCACTCTGTCACATTTCCATTTTTTCTGTGAATAATTCCTGGACGTTTGTCTGCGAAGGCCGTTGGCTCTGGCCTGACGAATTTTTTGGATTGTTTTTTTCTTCACCAGCAAGACAGAAAACCTGGCGTAGAGGCTCACCTTTTATCCGGTTTTGTGCGCTAAATCACCCAATAAACCCGGCAAAAAGGAGTGTAAGCGTTATTTTTAGTGAGAAATCGTTTCTCTTGTAACACGGCAAATCGCAGAGGTTGTCCGATGAGCACAGCGCGTTTGTAAACCGGGCGTCTACAAAGCCGAAATCCACCGCATTTTCTTTCGTTTTGCCCGCCCTCCACTAAGGTTTAGTGGCGACGATCACAGTTTTCGCTACTCCCCATTTCTCCTCCCTCGCTAATCCCACGCAGGATGAGGAATTCGCTCTGGGGGCCGGGCAAACTAGCGAAAATTCTCCCTATTTTTGCTACAGGACCTTGATTCACTATGTCACAGCCCACCTTTAATCCGGCCGAGTTTGAGGCTGCCCTGACCCGTCAGTGGCAGCGTTTTGGTGTACAACGCGCGGAACAAATGACGCAGCGCCAGTGGTGGCAGGCGGTCAGTGGCGCGCTCTCGGAAATGCTGGTCGCCATCCCGGCGCAGCCGCCGAAAACGCAGCAGCGCCACGTTAACTACATCTCGATGGAGTTCCTGATTGGACGCCTGACCGGCAATAACCTGCTGAACCTCGGCTGGCATGACGAGGTCAGCCGCATTCTGCAGGGCCACAATATCCATCTGGGCGATCTGCTTGAGCAGGAAATCGACCCGGCGCTGGGTAACGGCGGCCTTGGACGTCTCGCGGCCTGTTTCCTGGATTCGATGGCGACCGTTGGCCAGGGCGCGACCGGCTATGGTCTGAACTACCAGTACGGGTTATTCCGCCAGTCCTTTAACGACGGCAAGCAGATGGAAGCGCCGGACGACTGGCATCGCCGCAACTACCCATGGTTCACGCATAACGAGGCGCTGAATGTGCAGGTAGGTATCGGCGGTAAAGTGGCGAAAGAGGGGCAAACAGCGCGCTGGGTGCCAGGTTTTGTGATTACCGGCGAAGCGTGGGATCTGCCTGTGGTTGGCTATCGTAACAGCGTGGCGCAGCCGCTGCGTCTGTGGCAGGCGACGCACGCACATCCCTTTGATCTGACTAAATTCAACGATGGTGATTTTCTGCGTGCCGAGCAGCAGGGGATCGATGCAGAGAAACTCACGAAAGTCCTCTACCCGAATGACAACCATCAGGCGGGCAAAAAGCTGCGTCTGATGCAGCAATATTTCCAGTGCGCCTGTTCCATTGCCGATATTCTGCGTCGTCATCATCTGGCGGGCCGCAAGCTGGCTGAGCTGCCAGCGTACGAGGTGATTCAGCTTAACGACACCCACCCGACTATCGCTATCCCGGAACTGCTGCGCGTGCTTATCGACGAGCATCAGTTGAGCTGGGACGAGGCCTGGGCTATCACCAGCAACACCTTTGCCTACACCAACCACACGCTGATGCCAGAGGCGCTGGAGTGCTGGGACGAGCGCCTTATCCGCGCGTTGTTGCCGCGTCATATGCAGATTATCAAAGAGATCAACACGCGCTTTAAAAAGCAGGTCGATAAAACCTGGCCTGGCGACGAGGCAGTCTGGGCGAAACTGGCGGTGATGTATAAGGGCCAGGTACGCATGGCGAACCTTTGCGTGGTCAGCGGTTTTGCGGTAAACGGCGTGGCGGCGCTGCATTCCGATTTAGTGGTCAAAGATCTGTTCCCTGAATATCACCAGTTGTGGCCGAACAAATTCCACAATGTGACCAACGGCATCACGCCGCGCCGCTGGATCAAGCAGTGCAACCCGGCGCTGGCCGCGCTTATCGACAACACGCTGAAAAAAGAGTGGGTCAACGATCTCGACGCGCTGGCCGGGCTTGAAAAATATGCTGACGACGCGGCGTTTCGTCAGGCTTACCGCACCATCAAGCAGGAGAATAAACAGCGCCTGGCGACGTATATCCACGCCCGCACCGGGATTGAGATCAACCCGAACGCGCTGTTTGACGTGCAGATCAAACGTCTTCACGAGTACAAACGACAGCACCTCAATCTGCTGCACATTCTGGCACTGTATAAAGAAATTCGTGAAAACCCACAGGCAGACCGCGTACCGCGCGTGTTCCTGTTCGGCGCTAAAGCCGCGCCGGGGTATTACCTCGCGAAAAATATCATCTACGCTATCAACAAAGTGGCGCAGACGGTGAATAACGATCCTACCGTCGGCGATAAGCTGAAAGTGGTCTTCCTGCCGGATTACAACGTCTCGGTTGCCGAGATGATGATCCCGGCGGCGGATATCTCTGAGCAGATTTCTACGGCCGGTAAAGAGGCCTCAGGCACCGGCAATATGAAGCTTGCACTGAACGGCGCGCTGACCGTCGGCACGCTGGATGGCGCGAACGTCGAGATTGCCGAGCAGGTGGGGGCAGAGAATATTTTCATCTTCGGCCACACCGTTGAAGAAGTGAAAGCGCTCAAAGCCAAAGGCTACGACCCGGTGAAATGGCGCAAGAAAGACAAACTGCTGGATGCGGTATTAAAAGAGCTGGAGAAAGGCGTTTATGCCGATGGCGACAAACACGCTTTCGACCAGATGCTGCACAGCATGGACAAGCAAGGTGGCGATCCGTACCTGGTGATGGCGGACTTTTCCGCCTATGTTGAAGCCCAGAAGCAGGTGGATGTGCTCTACCGCGACCAGGAGGCCTGGACCCGCGCGGCTATCCTTAACACCGCGCGCTGCGGCATGTTCAGCTCTGACCGCTCCATCCGGGATTATCAGCAACGTATCTGGCAGGCAAAACGCTAAAGGAGCCGCCATGGAAAGCAAACGCCTTGACTCCTCCGCCCTTGCGGCGGGGATTAGCCCTAACTACATCAATGCGCACGGTAAACCGCAGGCGATTGGCGCTGAGACCAAACGGCGTTTGCTGGAAGCGATGAATTCCGACGCTGCGCCGAAAACCGCTGCAACATCGCCGTTACCTCCGGTGCTGGTGATTGCAAAAAGCCGCCGTATGCAGATAACGCCGCACGGGCGCGGCAATTATCAGTGGTTGCTTACCAGCGAGAAGGGCGAGCAATTTTCCGGCGAGGCGCGCGGGGGCGACGCGCTGGCACTGCCGGCAAAGCTTACCGAGGGGTATCACACGCTGACGCTCACGCGTAACGACAACCGTTGGCAGTGCCGCCTTATTGTCGCGCCGAAGCGCTGTTATGAACCGCAGGCGCTGCGCGCTGGCAAAAAACTCTGGGGCGCGTGCGTGCAGCTTTATACGCTGCGCTCGGAAAATAACTGGGGCATCGGCGATTTTGGCGATCTGAAAGCGATGCTCAATGAGGTTGGCCCGCGCGGCGGCGCGTTTATTGGCTTAAACCCGATCCATGCGCTTTACCCGGCGAATCCGGACAGCGCAAGCCCGTACAGCCCGTCATCTCGCCGCTGGCTGAACGTGATTTATATCGACGTGAACGCGGTGGAGGATTTCCGCTTAAGCGACGAGGCGCAGGCCTGGTGGCAACGTGAGGCCACGCAGAAGAGCGTAAAGGCCGCGCGGGAATCTCAATGGGTGGATTACGCCGCCGTGACCGCGCTGAAACTCACCGCGCTGCGCATGGCCTGGACGCGTTTCTCAACCCGCGGGCCGGATGATGAGGGTGTCGTGGCGTTTCGCGATTTTGTGGCGCGATCGGGCGAAGGGCTTTACTGGCAGGCGGCGTTTGACGCTATTCACGCCTGGCAGGTCCAGGAAGATCCGATGCGCTGGGGCTGGCCGGCCTGGCCGAAGGCGTATCAAAACATTCACAGCCCGGAAGTGCAGGCGTTTTGCAAAAAACGTGCGGATGACGTCGATTTCTACCTCTGGCTGCAATGGCTGGCGTATGAGCAATTCGCCCGCTGCTGGGAAACCAGTCAGGCATACGATATGCCGATCGGGCTTTACCGCGATCTGGCGGTCGGCGTGGCGGAAGGCGGGGCGGAAACCTGGTGTGACCGCGAGCTTTACTGCCTGAAGGCATCCGTTGGTGCGCCGCCGGATATTCTGGGGCCGCTTGGTCAGAACTGGGGGCTGCCGCCGATGGACCCGCACGTGATGCAGGCGCGCGCCTATGAGCCGTTTATCGAACTGCTGCGCGCCAACATGACCCACTGCGGCGCGTTGCGTATCGATCATGTGATGTCGCTGCTGCGCTTGTGGTGGATCCCCTACGGGGAAACGGCGGATAAAGGGGCTTACGTGCAATATCCGGTCGACGATCTGCTGGCGATCCTGGCGCTCGAAAGCCAGCGCCATCGCTGCATGGTGATCGGTGAAGATCTCGGTACGGTACCGGCGGAGATCGTCGGCAAATTGCGCGACAGCGGCGTGTACTCCTATAAAGTGCTCTATTTTGAAAACGAAGGCGGCAGCCGTTTCCGCGCGCCGAAACGCTGGACGGCGCAGGCGATGGCCGTTGCGACCACCCATGACCTGCCGACGCTTCGCGGCTACTGGGAAAGCGGCGACCTGACGCTTGGTAAAACGCTGGGGCTGTATCCTGACGAAGACGTGCTGAAAGGGCTGTATGCCGATCGGGAACGCGCCAAACAGGGACTGCTGGAAAGCCTGCATCAACATGGTTGCCTGCCAAAACGCGCCGGACACCACGCTGCGCGGATGAAAATGGGCGCCACGCTAAACCGCGCATTGCAGCGCTATATCGCTGACAGCAATAGTGCGTTGCTTGGCCTGCAACCAGAAGACTGGCTGGATATGGCGCAGCCGGTCAACATTCCCGGTACCAGCGCGCAGTACAAAAACTGGCGGCGCAAACTCACCGCCGGGCTGGAAGCGATGTTTGCCGATGCATCGCTAAACCGGCTTATCAAAGATCTGGATAAACGTCGGCGCACCGCATCTGCGGTCAAGCGTAAGTAAAGTCTCGCCCCTGCGTTTCGCTTAGCGCGCGCAGGGGCGATTATTTTTTTAGCTACGGATAAAAAGCTTGCTTTGTAGGTGTGGGCGTGCGTTAATGCACTCCTCGGTTTGCGAGACAGACCCGTCGAAAAGCAGTTTAGTAAAGCAGTTCTCATTTCAAGTGTTATCCCGTGATATCCCTTCTTGAGTCTCCTCCATAAGCGCTAAGTAAATTCTGTTATGCAGGCCATGAATGCCGCAAGGCTCAATGATTTTTTTAAGGTGATAACATGTCTGACAAAATGACTGGTTTAGTAAAATGGTTTAACGCGGAAAAAGGTTTCGGCTTCATTACTCCGGACAACGGCAGCAAGGACGTTTTCGTTCACTTCTCCGCTATCCAGAACAACGGCTTCAAAACCCTGGAAGAAGGCCAGAAGGTCTCTTTCTCCGTTGAAAACGGCGCGAAAGGCCCGGCAGCTGCTAACGTAACTGCTATCTAATCGCCCCGCTTGCGCGGTTTCCGACAGCGATGACGGGATAGCCCTGAGCAGTGAAATCGACGCAAAAAAGAACCCGCCTTGTGCGGGTTTTTTTATTCCGAGCATACGCGAAAAAAAAGCCCGCTTAAAGCGGGCTTTTTGTTGGCTTGCGGCACACCGACTTAGTAGTAGGAGTGTTCGCCGCGCTGGTGTTCGGTCAGATCGCGCACGCCTTTGAGTTCCGGGAACTCGTTCAGCAGCTGCTTCTCGATACCCTCTTTCAGGGTCACGTCCACCATCGAACAACCGTTGCAGCCACCGCCAAATTGCAGAATGGCATAACCTTCGTCGGTGATTTCCATCAGCGACACGCGCCCGCCATGGCCTGCAAGCTGCGGGTTGATCTGCGATTGCAGTAAATATTCCACGCGCTCCATCAGCGGCGCGTCATCCGCCACTTTACGCATTTTCGCGTTAGGCGCTTTCAGCGTGAGCTGCGAGCCCAGCTGGTCGGTCACAAAATCGATTTCCGCATCTTCCAGATACGGGGCGCTCAGTTCGTCCACATAAGCGGTGAGCAGGTCGAATTTCAGCGCGGTATCCGTAGCTTCCACAGCATCGGGCGGGCAGTAGGAAACGCCGCATTCAGCATTCGGGGTGCCTGGATTGATAACGAATACGCGGATCTGCGTCCCTTCTTCCTGGCTTGCCAGTAGCTTGGCAAAGTGTGCCTGGGCGGCATCGGAAATACGGATCATAACAATGGCCTAATAGTTGACTATTTTACTTGGTTATAATACGCCCATCATCGAGGCTCTACAAGGTTCGACACAGGCACCATACCTGGACAGTCGCCGCGCCGTTGCGCTTGAGCTGGCGCGCGATCTGAGCAACGGTACTGCCCGTCGTGACGACATCATCCACAATAACGATATGGAGACCCGTCACGGGTAATTCAACCCGAAAGGCGTCTTTCAGGTTGCTGCGCCGCTGCCGGGCGCTGAGCTGCCGCTGAGGCGCAGCGGCTTTAATACGCGCCACTACGCCTGCCGCGTAGCGTATCCCAAGCCAGCGTGACAATGCCATGGCGAGGAGTGCGCTTTGGTTGTAGCCGCGTCGCCAGGCGCGCGCGCGATGCAGAGGGACGCTGATAATAATATCCGCCACGGGCAGCGCGCCCGCGCGTTTCGCGGCCAGCACTTTTAGCAATAACAGACGGGCCAGGGCGGGAGCGAGGGCGGTGCGACCATGGAATTTAAACTGATGCACGAGGCCGCTTACCGGCGGTGCGTAGTCGCTCGCGGCGATAAGCCGCTGCCAGACGGGCGGTTTTTGCAGGCAGCGACCGCAGGGGAGCGTGTCAAGCGCGGCGGGCAACCCGCACTGCGGGCACACCCGCAGCTGTCGCAGCCGCTGACAGCGCGAGCAAATTCCCCAGCCGGGCACCCGCAGTGGCATCCGGCATAGCCAACACATCCCTGGTATTGCTAGCATGACGACCTCCTTGTACATCAATCATGAGAAGAGTAACGGATGAATGACATCTGGTGGCAGACCACGGGCGAAGGAAATTGTCATCTTGTGCTGCTGCACGGGTGGGGGCTGAATGCTGAAGTGTGGCGTTGCATTTCAGAGGAATTAAGCTCGCACTTTACGCTGCATTTGGTCGATCTGCCGGGCTATGGACGTAGCCAGGGGTTTGGCGCGCTGACGCTTGATGAGATGGCGGGCCTGGTGGCGCAACGCGCGCCTGAACATGCCATCTGGCTGGGCTGGAGCCTCGGCGGACTGGTAGCAAGCCAGGTGGCGCTGAATGCACCCTCACGGGTCGACGCGCTGGTTACCGTCGCCTCGTCGCCCTGTTTTCAGGCGCATGATGACTGGCCGGGCATTAAGCCAGAGGTGCTAAGTGGCTTCCAGCGCCAGTTGAGTGAGGATTTTCAGCGTACGGTGGAGCGGTTCCTGGCGCTGCAAACGCTCGGAACCGAGACGGCGCGGCAGGACGCGCGCGTGCTGAAATCGATCGTGCTGGCGCAGCCGATGCCTGGCGCCGAGGTCCTAAACGGCGGGCTGGAGATCCTGAAAACCGCCGATCTGCGCGAGGCACTCGCCGTCTGGCAGGGGCCATTTTTACGCCTGTACGGGCGTCTCGACGGGTTGGTGCCGCGCAATGTCGCCGCGCTCCTCGATGCACGCTGGCCTGCCAGCGAATCACTCATTTTCGAGAAAGCGGCCCACGCGCCGTTCATCTCACATCCGCGTGAATTCTGCGATGCGCTGCTGGCGCTCAAGGCTCGCCTGGCAAATGGCTGAAAGCGCGCCATACTTTAGATGTCATTGTTATCGGGGCGTTTTTCTCTGCGCCCCTTCAAGTCATCTGAGTATGGAGCCAAAAACATGAAACTACGCACGGGTATGTTGTTATCTGTTGTTCTGGGTTCGCTGTCGTTTGGCGCGCTGGCGGCCGAAGAGCTGCAAAAAGATAAAGTGAAAGAGATGAATCTCACCAAAATTGGCACGATCGTCTCTGATCAAGGCACCGCGCCGATGGATGCGAGAGCCGAACTGGTTAAGAAAGCCGATGAAATGGGTGGCAAATATTATGTCATCACCAGCGGCGAGAAGACCGGCAAAGACATTCACGCGACGGCGGATGTTTACAAGTAAGAAAAAAGGCGGGCATAGCGCCCGCCCTCACTGCTAACGCAGCCGCCACACCTCTTTGCGGCAGGCTTTGCCCTGCGGGCAGGCGCGGCAACTGCCGCTCAGACAGCCCGATAATTCCTCTTCCTGACGTTCAGCTTTTCCCATGGCCTCCAGCCGGTTAAGCATCGCATTGACCAGCGGCAAGGGCGCGGCGAGCTGTTCGCTGATACGCTGCGCGTCCATACGCCCTGAGAGCGCCAGTAGATCCCGCACCTGAATCAGCGTCGCCATTAGTGGCATTCCCCGGCAGGGGTGTCGCAGCAGCGGGCCTCACGGCGCGGCGCCAGCAGGCTGACATCTACCCGGCTACGCGCACGGCGCAGCGCGGTGAGCAACACGACATTAAACAGCACCACCGTCAGCATCGCCGTCAGGCTGTAGAGCGGATGTGCCTGGAATGTCGCGGTCTGGTAGAACAGCGTCGCCAGTGAATAGGCGATGTTCAGCCCCCAGAGAATAGAAAAGCCCATCCAGCCGCGGCTCGACTCGCGGGCAATCGCACCCATCACGGAAATGCAGGGAATATAGAGCAGCACAAAGACCAGGTAGCTGTACGCCGCAGCGTTACTGCCAAATTTAGCACTCATGACGCCCATCGCGCCGGTCGCCATCTCGCCATCGCCTTTGCTGGCCTCAATGGGGTTTGCGAGTACGCTCAGGCTGAAGGTGTCTTTCAGGCTCTGCCAGGTCTCAGCCAGCGCGCTGGTCAGCTCGTCGGTGAGACTAAAACTGGCGGCGTCAAACGGCGCCTCGTGGATATCTTCGGCGGTGTAGAGCGTGTTGAGCGTCCCGACTACCACTTCTTTTGCCATCGCACCCGTGAATAAGCCGACAGTCGCCTGCCAGTTGTCCTCCTGCACGCCGATGGGCTTCAGCAGCGGCGTCAACACACGGCTCACGGAAGCCAGCGCGGAGTCGTTGATGTTGTCCACGGGTTTGCCGCTAAACGAGAAGCTATTGAGCGCACCAATGAAAATACTGACGATCACGATGACTTTCCCGGCGCGAAGCACAAACCCTTTCAGACGCTGCCAGGTTTGCAGCAGCAGGCTTTTCAGGTGCGGCACGTGGTACACCGGCAATTCCATTACAAACGGCGTGGCTTCGCCGCGCATGATCGTATATTTCAACATCAGGCCAGTCAGAATGGCCATCACGATACCGAGCAGATAGAGCGAAAAGACCACCAGTGCGCCCTCCTGACCAAAAAAGGCCGCAGCGAAGATCGCAAAAATGGCCAGGCGTGCGCCGCAGGACATAAACGGCGCCATCATGATGGTCATGAGACGTTCGCGCGGGGCGTCCAGCGTGCGTGCGCCCATCACCGCCGGGACATTGCAGCCAAAGCCGACAATCAACGGCACGAATGATTTACCTGGCAGCCCCAGCGCCTGCATCAGACGGTCCATCACAAACGCCGCGCGGGCCATATAGCCGGAATCTTCAAGAAACGACAGGAACAGATACATCATGCCGATTTGCGGCACCAGCGGCAAAACAGTGTTGATGCCACCACCGATCCCCTGCGCGAGGAAAAGCGTCAGCCAGGCCGGGAAATGCAGCGTATAGCCAACCCACTGGAGACCGTGAATGAAAATCGCCACCGAGCCCGCATCGAAGATCGGCTGCAACGCGCCGCCGATGTTAATGGCGAGCAGGAACATTAGGTACATCACGCCGAGAAAGACCGGCAGACCCAGAAACCGATTAAGGATAATGTTATCAATCGCCGCGGTAAGCCGGGCGGGCTCGGCGGTAAGGCTGTTGCTGACGGCGTCGCAAATGGCCGAGATGCTCTGATAGCGCGCGTCGACAATATAAAGCGCCGGGTCATCAAGTTCGGTTTCAAGCTGCGCCAGCGTCTGCGGGAGCCGCGCGGCCCCTGCGCCTGCGATGCTGCGGCTGTAGATATCGCCTTCCAGCATTTGCAGCCCCAGCCAGCGGCGCTGCTGCGCGGACAGGTCGTCCGGCATCGCGGCGGCCAGCGTGTCCGCCGCCGCGGAGAGCGGAGCGGGATAGTGGACGCGTTCCATATCCTGGTTGCGTTGATGGCGGTCCAGCGCCATTTTCAGGCTGTCAATACCGCGCGCCCGCGTGGAAACCAGCGGCACGACCGGGCAGCCGAGGCGGGCCGACAGCGCGTCGATATCAATGCGTATATGTTGCTTTTCGGCGATATCCAGCATGTTCAGCGCCACCACGCAGGGGATGCCAAGTTCCAGCAGTTGCAGCGTCAGGTAGAGGTTGCGCTCAAGGTTAGACGCATCCACCACGTTTATCAGCATGTCCGCCTCGCCGCTGAGAATGTAATGGCAGGCTATCTGCTCATCCAGCGAGGTCTGGGAGGAAATGGTAGTAAGAGAATACGTGCCCGGAAGGTCGACCAGCGTGACCTGATGGTCGGTGGTCGCGAAGCTGCCCTCTTTGCGCTCCACCGTCACGCCCGCCCAGTTGCCCACGCGCTGACGCGCGCCGGTGAGCTGATTAAACAGCGTGGTCTTGCCGGAGTTAGGATTGCCGATTAAGCCGATGGTTAATTTTTTCATTTGCATAAACTCAAGACAAAGAGAGGTCAGCGGGCCGCTTCAACCTGCAACAGCGCCAAATCTTTTTTTCGCAGCACCAGACTTACACGTCGGGTCTCGATATGTACCGGGTCGCCTAATGGCGCGACACGTTTTACCTCAAACGACGAACCCGGCAGCATGCCGAGCGACAATAATTTCTGGCGGTAGGCCGGGCTGATCTCCCGGGCGAAACCGGTTATTTTCCAGCTACTGTTAGGCGTGAATTGCATAAAACCTGCTTATTCCGGATGCGCTCAGCGGCGGAGAACCGTGGCTATACAACGGCCGGGGCCGATTATTGCGCGGGAAAGGATTGTTTATCTGCTTAAGATGGTAATGAGAATGGTTTTTATCTTCAATGCAATATTGACGCGCCGCGACAATTTTTGAGCTTTATTTGTTCTGGCGCAAAAAAACAGGGCAGTGTGCGTTTCGGTAAACGTTCTCCCTTTATTTAATCTTTATTATTCATTGAGTTAAATTTAATGATGGTCGTGTGTTTATTCATTTTCACGGGCGCAGTGTTATTTATTAAGTGGAATTGTTATTTAAATGAAAAATGTAACCGCGAACATATTTGTATTTATTTCCGGGTATGCCGTTTTAATGCGAGTCTTTCTGGGAAACCGCGCGTGAGGCGGTAGTAAAAAGGCGGATGCGCTGGCGCTTACTTACCGTAAAAAAGAAAAAACGGGGACATTACAGCGTAGGGAAGCGGAGCGCCACGCGCCGGTATAAGACAATAAAAAGGCCGGTGTCCCGGCCTTTTTATGTCGCAACGTTTAGCGTTTCTTGCCGAACGCGGCGGCGAGCGCATCACTCATGGCGCTGTTGCCGCTGCCTGCGCTCTCGCGCTGGGGTTTACGGTTCTGCGCCGGGCGGTTCTGCGGTTCGCGGTTATTGCCGCCACCGCGCCGCGCGTTGCCTTCGCCCGGCTGCTCGTCCAGACGCATCGTCAACGCAATGCGCTTACGCTGCAAATCCACTTCCAGCACTTTCACCTTCACGATATCGCCCGCTTTCACCACGGTGTGCGGATCTTCAACGAACTTATCGGACAGCGAGGAAATATGCACCAGGCCATCCTGATGTACGCCGATATCCACAAACGCACCGAAATTAGTCACGTTGGTCACCGCGCCTTCCAGCACCATACCGGGTTGCAGATCGTTCATTGTCTCCACGCCGTCAGCGAACTGAGCCGTTTTGAATTCGGGACGCGGGTCGCGGCCCGGTTTTTCCAGCTCTTTGATGATGTCGGTCACGGTCGGCACGCCGAAACGCTCGTCGGTAAAATCAACCGCCTTCACGTTGCGAAGCGCATTGCTGTTGCCCATGAGATCGCGCAGCGATTGTTCCGTCGCCGCCAGAATACGCTCCACGACCGGGTACGCTTCCGGGTGAACGGTCGAGGCGTCAAGCGGGTTGTCGCCATGGTTAATACGCAGAAAGCCCGCGCACTGCTCGAAGGCTTTCGGCCCCAGGCGGCTCACTTTCAGCAACTGCTGACGGTTACGGAACTGGCCGTTCTCATCGCGCCACGACACAATATTTTGCGCCATCATGCGCGTCAGGCCTGCCACGCGGGTCAGCAGCGGCACTGAGGCGGTGTTCAGGTCAACGCCCACTGCGTTCACGCAGTCTTCCACCACCGCATCCAGCTTACGCGCCAGCTGGCTTTGGCTTACATCATGCTGATACTGGCCCACGCCGATAGATTTCGGGTCGATTTTGACAAGTTCCGCCAGCGGGTCCTGCAAACGACGGGCGATAGAGACCGCACCGCGCAGCGAGACATCGAGATCCGGGAACTCCTGCGCCGCCAGTTCAGAGGCTGAATACACCGACGCGCCCGCCTCGCTGACAATGACCTTCTGTGCGGTCACTTTAGGGAATTGCTTTTGCACATCAAGGAAGAAACGTTCGGTTTCGCGTGATGCGGTGCCGTTGCCGATAGCGACCAGCTCCACGTTATGCTTTTCGCACAGTGCTGCGATAACCACCGCTGCTTTCGCCGCCTGTCCGGTGTGCGGGTAAACGGTATCGGTGGCGACCAGTTTGCCAGTGGCGTCCACCACCGCGACTTTCACGCCGGTACGCAGGCCCGGATCGAGGCCCATCGTGGCGCGCAGGCCCGCAGGTGCGGCCATCAGCAGATCATGCAGGTTGCGAGCAAACACATTGATGGCTTCGTCTTCGGCGCGTTCGCGCACGGTGCTCATCAGCTCGGTTTCCAGATGCATCAATACCTTAATACGCCAGGTCCAGCTCACCACACCTTTACGCCAGCTATCAGCGGGTGCGTTATTCAGGCGCAGCCCCAGATGCGTAGTAATGATCTGCTCGCAGTAGCTCTCACGCGGCGGCTCGTCGAACTGCGGATCGGCGTTGAGCGATAACTGCAATACGCCTTCGTTACGTCCGCGGAACATCGCCAGCGCACGGTGCGAGGGCACGGTGGAAATCGGTTCGTGGTGGGCGAAATAGTCGCGGAATTTCGCGCCTTCTTCCTCTTTGCCTGGCACGACGGCCGAAACCAGATGTGCGTTTTTCCACAGATAGTCACGCACTTTGGCGAGCAGCGCCGCGTCTTCGGCGAAGCGTTCCATCAGGATATAGCGCGCGCCATCAAGCGCCGCTTTGGTGTCAGCCACGCCTTTTTCAGCGTCGATAAATTTCGCTGCTTCCGCTTCTGGCTCGTGGGAGGGGTCATTCCACAGCAGTTCGGCGAGCGGCTCAAGGCCGGCTTCAATGGCTATCTGCCCGCGGGTGCGGCGCTTCGGTTTGTAAGGCAGATAGAGATCTTCAAGCTCGGTTTTGCTCTGGGTGCCAGTGATGGCCGCCTGAAGTTCATCAGTGAGTTTGCCCTGATCGGCAATCGATTTAAGGATAGCCGCGCGGCGCTCTTCCAGTTCGCGCAGGTAACCCAGACGCGTCTCCAGCTGACGCAACTGGGTGTCGTCCAGACCGCCGGTGACCTCCTTACGATAACGTGCAATAAACGGCACGGTGTTCCCTTCATCAAGCAGGCGAATGGCAGCGTCTACCTGTTCGGCTCTGGCCTGAAGCTCACTGGCGATAATACGACTGAGCGAATCATTCATCATGGCAATATCATCTGTTAAGTACAAAAAGTCAGGGCACAGTTATACGGACTGAAGGGTAAAAATGCCAGCCGTAGCCGCGCCCGTGGCGGGTTTCGGAGCTATCCGGTGGGGTTACTTCACATACTCGATAGCGTTGACATACCAGGTGGCCTCGCCGCCCGGCGTCTGTACGGTCGCCACGTCGCCTTCCTCTTTTTTGAGCAGCGCGCGGGCCATGGGGGAGTCTATGGAGATGTAATCTTTACGACCAAAAATCTCGTCATAACCGACGATACGAAAACGTTTTACGTCGCCGTCGTCGTTTTCGACTTCAACCCAGGCGCCGAAAAAGACTTTACCTTCCTGCTGCGGCGAGTAATCGACGATTTTTAAGTGCTCAAGGCATTTGGTGAGATAGCGCACGCGGCGATCGATTTCGCGCAGGCGTTTTTTGTTGTACTGGTAATCGGCGTTTTCGCTGCGATCGCCAAGGCTTGCCGCCCAGGTCACTTTTTTGGTGACTTCAGGCCGCTCCTCGCGCCACAGATAGTCGAGTTCTTTTTTGAGTTTTTCGTAACCTTCGCGGGTAATTAACGGCGTTTTCATCGACTGGCCTTCGCTGACAATTTTAACGTCCGTACCTTAGCGGGCGCGGTTGCGAATGTGAAGCGCCCGCGCCCTGAAAGATAACCGCGCTCACTGGCTGCGGGTAAAAATAGCGATGACCTGATCGAGATGCGCTTTCATTGCGCGGCGGGCTGTGCGCACGTCGCGGGCTTCAATGGCGTCCAGAATCGCGCGATGCTCTTGTTCTGAGCGGTGCGGCATATCGTCCGGCGTGTAGTGGCGTTGCAGCATACGGAACATGCTGCCGTAGCGGTGCCCGAGCAGGTGGCCGATGATAAAGGCGTACGCCGGGTTGCCGCTCGCCTGGGCGATGCGAATATGAAACAGCCGATCGCCGGGATGCGTGTCCGAGCCGGCGCGGTTGTCGCGGCAGTTTTGCTCAAAGGCGGCGCGAATCGCGGCGAGCTCGTCGGGACTTGCGTGGCGAGCCGCCAGCGCCGCCGTTTCCGGCTCGATCAACAGCCGCGTCTGCAACAACGAAAACGGCGGCAGTTCGGCGTTAAAATCGAGATCGATATCCAGTTCGTCGTCGATTTCCGTCCATTGGTTACGCCCGGCCTGCGCCATGACGGGCTCGCGCGGCGCGATGTCCGGCGTGCGGGCTTTAACGATAACCCCATTGCCGACTTTCACATCCACCAGGCCTATCACTTCCAGCGCGATCAGCGCCTCGCGCACCGACGCGCGGCTGACCTGCAACTGCTCCGCCAGGTCGCGCTCCGAAGGCAGACGACTGCCGGGCGGAAATTCATTGTTTTCGATAAGCCGCCGCAGCTGGTCAGCTATCTGCCTGTAAATACGCGGGTTTTCGAGACGAGTAATCGGCATGGTTCACCTTTGCTCACGTCATAGACAGTGATTAAGTGCACAAATATCAGTCAACGCGCTTGAGTATTAGTTATCGCGGTGTAAATAAATAGTTAATCAAAACGCATAAAGCCGAGCGTTTTTGCAACATTCTGGGTTCACGATAGCGGGTTACGCCTGATTTGTCATGCTAAAGGTCAGGCCTTTGACTCCTCTTAATGGCCTGACCATTAGTCCTTTAGACCAGAGGAAAACCATGGATCTTACCGGGAAACGCGTCCTTATCACCGCCGCAGGACAGGGCATTGGTTATAGCAGCGCGCGGCGCTTTGCCGCCGCTGGCGCAGAGGTTATCGCAAGCGATATTAACGTGACGGCGCTTAACGCACTTGAAGGCATAACGCCGCTACAGCTTGATGTCACCGATGCCGCCGCTATTACCGCCGCGGCGCAAACGCTGGGACCGCTTGACGTCCTGTTTAACTGCGCAGGCGTGGTGCACAGCGGCTCGATTCTGGAATGCAGCGAGCAGGAATGGCAGTTTGCGCTGGATCTTAACGTTACCGCCATGTTCCACACCATTCGCGCCTTTTTGCCGGGCATGCTTGAGAAGGGCGGCGGGTCAATCATCAATATGTCGTCCGTGGCCTCCAGCGTAAAAGGCGTGCCGAACCGCTTCGCTTATAGCACCAGCAAGGCCGCGGTGATTGGGCTTACGCGCTCGGTGGCGGCGGATTACGTCGCGCAGGGCGTGCGCTGTAACGCCATCTGCCCCGGCACGGTAGATTCCCCTTCGCTCCGTTCCCGCATCGCCGAGCAGGCGCGCGCGCAGGGACAGACCGAAGAGGCAGTATACGCGGCGTTTGTCGCCCGCCAGCCCGTCGGGCGCATCGGCAAGCCGGAAGAAATCGCCCAGCTTGCGCTCTATCTGGCCTCTGACGCCAGCGCCTATACCACCGGCACCGTGCAAATCATCGACGGCGGCTGGAGTAACTGATTGCCACTCGACCAAAAGCAGGAAACCGCATGAAATTATTACGTTATGGAGAGCCGGGCCGTGAACGTCCGGGTGTGCTGGACCGCGAAGGGCGTATCCGCTGTTTATCGCAACACATCGACGATCTCAGCGGCGCGGCGCTGCTGCCGGAAAGCCTGGCGCGGCTCGGCGAACTGGATCTGGGGAGCCTGCCGGTCGTTGACGGTATGCCGCGTCTCGGCGCGTGCGTGGGTAACATCGGCAAGTTTATCTGCATCGGCCTGAATTACGCCGACCATGCGGCGGAAACCGGCGCGGCGATTCCGGCGGAGCCTGTGGTCTTTGGTAAGTGGACCAGCGCGGTTGTCGGGCCAAATGATGACGTCATCATTCCGCGCGGTTCACAGAAAACAGACTGGGAAGTGGAGCTTGGCGTGGTGATTGGCAAAGGCGGACGCTATATCGATGAGCGTGACGCCCTGAGCCACGTGGCGGGGTACTGCGTCATTAATGATGTCTCCGAGCGTGAATACCAGATAGAACGTGGCGGCACCTGGGATAAAGGCAAAGGCTGCGACACGTTCGGCCCTACCGGCCCGTGGCTGGTCACGCCGGATGAAATTCCCGACCCGCATGCGCTGCGCCTGTGGCTTGAGGTAGACGGCAAGCGCTACCAGGACGGCAGCACCAGCACCATGATTTTTAAAATTCCCCACATTATTAGCTACCTGAGCCGTTTTATGAGCCTGCAACCAGGCGATGTGATCTCCACAGGCACACCGTCGGGCGTTGGCATGGGGCAGAAACCACAGCCGGTTTATCTGCGCGCCGGACAGACAATTCGTCTCGGCATTGAAGGGTTGGGTGAACAGCAGCAGCGCACCGTGGAGGAGACGCCATGACCCGGATCACTGCGTTGCAGGTGGAAGATATTCGCTTTCCGACCTCGCAGCAGCTCGACGGCTCCGACGCGATGAACCCCGACCCGGATTACTCCGCCGCGTACGTCATTCTGAAGACCGATAATCCGGCCCTCGCGGGCCATGGGCTGACGTTCACCATCGGTCGCGGCAATGAGATCTGCTGCGCGGCTATCCGCGCGCTGGAGCATCTCATCGTCGGTGAAACGCTGGAAACCATCGCTGCGGATATGGGCGCGTTCTGGCGACGTTTCACCAGCGACAGCCAGCTGCGCTGGATTGGGCCGGATAAAGGGGCTATTCATCTCGCTACCGGCGCGGTGGTCAACGCGGTGTGGGATCTGTGGGCTAAAGCGGAAGGCAAACCGGTATGGCGGCTGGTGGCGGAGATGACGCCTGAGGAGATTGTGCGCTGTATTGATTTTCGCTACATCACCGACTGTATTACACCCGAGGAAGCGCTGGCCTTGCTGAAAAGCCGCAGCGAGGGTAAAGCGCAGCGCCTTGAAACGCTGCTGGCGCAGGGCTACCCCTGTTACACCACATCGGCGGGCTGGCTTGGGTATGACGATGAAAAGCTGCGTCGTCTCTGTCAGCAGGCCGTGGACGCCGGGTTCTCGCACATCAAACTGAAAGTGGGACGTGATCTGGAGGATGACATCCGCCGCGTGCGCATCGCGCGCGAAACGCTCGGCCCGGACCGGCAACTGATGATCGACGCCAACCAGGTCTGGGATGTCGATGCGGCTATCCCCTGGGTGAAAGCGCTGGCCTTCGCGAAACCCTGGTTTATTGAAGAACCGACAAGCCCGGACGATGTGGAAGGCCATCGTCGTATCCGTGAGGGGGTTGCGCCCGTAAAAGTCGCCACTGGCGAAATGTGCCAGAACCGCATCCTGTTTAAACAGTTCATCATGCGTGGCGCTATCGATGTGGTGCAGATCGACGCCTGCCGTCTGGGGGGCGTTAACGAGGTATTGGCGGTCATGCTGATGGCGGCGAAATATCGCCTGCCGGTTTGTCCGCATGCGGGCGGCGTGGGCCTGTGCGAATACGTCCAACACCTTTCCATGATCGATTATCTCTGCATTGCCGGTACGCACGAAGGGCGCGTTATCGAATATGTCGATCATTTGCATGAGCATTTCCTTCATCCGTGCGACATCCGCAACGCCGCGTATATGCCGCCGCAGGCGCCAGGGTATTCCATTGAGATGCGCCCCACTTCTGTTGAGCAGTACCGGTATCGCGGAGGGGCGGATGGTTCGCATTGATGCCCATCAGCACTACTGGCGCTATCAACCGCAGGATTATCCGTGGATAGACGACGCCATGACGGCGCTTCGGCAGGATTTCGGCCCCGCGCAGTTGCAGCCTTCGCTGACGGCGCAGCGCTTTGATGGCGCAATAGCGGTGCAGGCGCGCCACTGCGAGGCGGAAACCGCATGGCTGCTGGCGCAGTGTGCGCAGGCGCCTGGCGTACGGGGCGTGGTGGGCTGGCTCGATATCACGGCCCCGGACATTGAAGAACAGCTCGCCCGCTGGCGGTTGTTGTTATGCGGGCTGCGCCATCAGGCGCAGGACGAGCCAGACCCGGCCGCCTGGCTTGCGCGCAACGACGTGGCGCAGGGCATGCGCCAGCTACAGCGTCAGGGCTATGCCTGGGATCTGCTGGTGACGCACCGTCATCTGGAGGCCGGCGCGCGCTTCGCCGCTCGCCATGACGAGCACTGGATAGTCCTCGACCATTTCGGCAAACCGGATATCGCACGTGGTGCGGCGCACTGGGCCGAACAGGTAAAACCGCTCGCTGCGCTGCCGCATGTGGTCTGTAAGCTCTCGGGACTGGTGACGGAGGCGCCGGGGTATGCGTGGCGTGATGAACAATTGTGGCCCTTTTTCGACGCGGCGCTGGCGCTTTTCGGCCCCGAACGGCTGATGTTCGGCTCTGACTGGCCGGTCTGTCTGCTGGCGGCGGAGTATGCGCAGGTGTATGCGCTTTGCGATACGGCGTTCGCTTCGCTGAGCAGTAGCGAACGTGCGGCTATCTGGGGTGAAACCGCGTGTCGGGTGTATGGCCTAACGGAGGCGCAGCGTGGATCTGTTTCTGAATAATAAAGTGGTTATCGTGACCGGCGGCGGCTCCGGTATCGGCGCGGCGGTGACGACGCTACTCGCGCAAGAAGGCGCGGTGCCGGTGATTATCACGAATGTGTCGCCCGAACCAGACTTTGTGGCGACGCTTCGCCAGCGTGCGCCGGAAAGCCGGGTCATCATCGCGGATCTGTGCCAGGAAGACGCGTGCCGCGCGGCGGTGGCGCAGGTACTGGATACGTTTGGCCGCCTCGACGGGCTGGTCAATAACGCCGGCGTGAATGACGGCGTCGGGCTGGAAGCGGGGCGCGAGGCGTTTGTCGGCTCGCTTGAGAAGAACCTGATTCATTACTATCTGATGGCGCATCTTTGCCGCGAAGCGCTGGAAACGGCCGCTGGCGCCATCGTCAATATCGCCTCGAAAACAGCGCTCAGCGGGCAGGGCGGCACCAGCGGTTATACCGCGGCGAAAGGGGCGGTGCTGGCGCTGACGCGCGAATGGGCGGTGTCGCTGCGCGAGCGCGGCGTGCGGGTTAACGCCGTGGTGCCTGCCGAAGTCATGACGCCGCAATACGAGCGCTGGATCAACACCTTTCCCGAACCGCAGCAGCAACTCGCCGCAATCGGCGCGCGGATCCCGCTTGGCAAGCGCATGACCACGCCGGAAGAGATAGCGAACACCGTGGTGTTTTTGCTCTCGTCGCGCGCTTCGCACACCACAGGGCAATGGCTCTCCGTGGATGGCGGTTATTTACATCTCGACAGGGCTCTCTCATGAGCGGCGGGCAGGTGCGGCGGATCTGTCAGGCGCTGGATCTGGTCGATTCGCCGGAGAAAATCGCCGAATACCAGCGGCTACACCAGAAAATATGGCCCGGCGTGGCGGCGCACCTGCGCGCCTGCGGCGTTCGGGGAATGGAAATTTACCGGCTTGGTGACCGGCTTTTTATGGTGATGGAGGTGGACGGTGATTTTGACGCTGACCACTTCAGCCAGCAGAGCCTGACTAACCCGGAAATTCAGCGCTGGGAAGCGCTGATGTGGCAGTACCAGAAGCCCACACCGTGGACGCCTGCGGGCGAAAAATGGGTGGTCATGGAGCGCATATTCTCTTTGCAGGAACAATAACACCACACTGTACTCTACCGAGGATATAACCATGCTAGTGAATAAAACGGCGACGCCGGCTCAGGCCCGCGTCGGGGCTGCGCCTGGCCTGCGTCTGGCGCTGATGCTGGTGACGAGCCTCTTTTTTATGTGGGGGTTGTCCTACGGATTACTGGACGTCCTCAATAAACATTTCCAGGAGACGCTGCACGTCTCGAAGGCGCAGTCCGGGCTGTTGCAGGCGGCCTATTTCGGCGCCTATTTTTTGGTGGCGTTACCGGCGGGCTATTTCATGGAAAAGCGCGGCTACAAAGCGGGGATCCTGGTGGGGCTTTGTTTATACGCTTTAGGCGCGCTGCTGTTTGTGCCTGCCGCGGGCGCCAACAGTTTCATGCTGTTCCTCTTTGCGTTGTTCGTTATCGCCTGCGGACTTGGCTGCCTTGAGACCGCCGCGAATCCCTATGCGACGGTGCTTGGCGATCCGCAAGGCGCGGAGCGTCGGCTGAACCTGGCGCAGTCGTTCAATGGCCTTGGGCAATTTATGGGGCCGCTTATCGGCGGCACACTCTTTTTCTCGGCCACCCATAACGCCGACGGCGGCCAGGGCATGGTGAAGATGACTTATGTCGGCATCGCGTTACTGGTGCTGGTTATCGCTTTCCTGTTCCGCCGCACGCCGATGCCGGATATTCGCGAAGCGGAAGAGACGGTCGCCGGACAACCGTCGAAGGGCTTATGGCAGCATCGCCACTTTACCGGCGGCGTGGTGGCGCAATTCTTTTATGTGGCTGCTCAGGTTGGCGTCGGTGCGTTCTTTATTAACTACGCGACCGAGCACTGGCAGGGCGTGACCAGCCAGCACGCGTCGTATTTGCTGTCGGTGGCGATGATTAGCTTTATGGTGGGGCGCTTTTTCAGTACCTGGCTGATGGGGCGCGTACGCGCCGCCACGCTGCTGGTGCTTTATTCACTGGTGAATATTGTGCTGTGCGGGCTGGTTATGATGAGTATCGACGGCGTGTCGGTCGTGGCGCTTATCGCGGTCTTCTTTTTTATGTCGATTATGTTCCCGACCATTTTCGCGCTGGGCGTAAAAAACATGGGGAGCCACACGAAACGCGCCAGTTCGTTTATGATTATGGCTATTGTCGGCGGCGCAATTATGCCGTACTTCATGGGTGCCGTGGCAGATAGCTACAGCACTGCCGTGGCGTACGGGCTGCCTCTGCTGTGCTTTATCGTGGTGTTCTTTTATGGGTTACGCCAGCGTCGCGCTTAAATAACAGTCTCTTAACGACGCGGGCGCAAAGCAATTTGCGCCCGTTTTGTTTTTCCGGCGTGCCGGTTTTGTGATGGAAAGTGAAGATAAGCTGCTGTTAAATATGCTTTGTAACAATTTCGACTAGAATATATACCAGATTTAACTCACCGGCTGACGCACACTTTTTTAGAATGGTGTTACAACTGTTTGAGCCTTTGGGAGTAAACACAATGCAGGAAAATTACAAAATTCTGGTGGTGGACGACGATATGCGCCTGCGCGCGCTGCTTGAGCGTTACCTCACCGAGCAAGGCTTCCAGGTGCGCAGCGTAGCAAACGCCGAACAGATGGACCGCCTGCTGACCCGCGAGTCCTTCCACCTGATGGTGCTTGATCTGATGCTCCCTGGCGAAGACGGGCTTTCTATCTGCCGCCGTCTGCGCAGCCAGAGTAACCCGATGCCCATTATTATGGTCACCGCGAAAGGCGAAGAAGTGGATCGTATTGTGGGGCTGGAAATTGGCGCCGACGATTACATCCCTAAACCGTTTAACCCGCGTGAACTGCTGGCCCGTATCCGCGCCGTTCTGCGCCGTCAGGCCAACGAACTGCCAGGCGCGCCGTCGCAGGAAGAAGCCGTCATCGCTTTTGGTAAATTCAAACTGAACCTCGGCACCCGCGAGATGTTCCGTGAAGATGAACCGATGCCGCTCACCAGCGGTGAATTCGCCGTGTTGAAAGCGCTGGTCAGCCATCCGCGTGAGCCGTTGTCGCGCGATAAGCTCATGAACCTGGCCCGTGGTCGTGAATACTCCGCGATGGAGCGTTCCATCGACGTGCAAATCTCCCGCCTGCGCCGCATGGTGGAAGAAGACCCGGCGCATCCTCGCTATATCCAGACCGTCTGGGGTCTTGGCTACGTTTTTGTGCCGGACGGCGCTAAAGCATGAGGAAGCTGCGCTTCTCGCCGCGTAGTTCTTTCGCCCGCACGCTGCTTCTTATCGTCACCTTGCTGTTCGCAAGCCTGGTGACGACCTACCTGGTGGTGCTTAACTTCGCCATCCTGCCGAGCCTCCAGCAGTTTAATAAAGTCCTGGCCTACGAAGTGCGTATGCTGATGACCGATAAACTCCTGCTGGAGGACGGGACGCAGCTGGTGGTGCCGCCAGCGTTTCGTCGTGAGATCTACCGTGAACTTGGGATTTCACTTTATACCAACGAGGCGGCGGAAGAGGCGGGTTTGCGTTGGGCGCAGCATTACGAATTTTTAAGCCAGCAGATGGCGCAGCAGCTTGGCGGCCCGACGGAAGTGCGTGTCGAGGTGAACAAAAGCTCGCCGGTGGTGTGGCTGAAGACCTGGCTGTCGCCCAATATCTGGGTGCGCGTGCCGCTGACTGAAATTCATCAGGGCGATTTCTCGCCGCTGTTCCGCTATACGCTTGCCATTATGTTGCTGGCAATTGGTGGCGCCTGGTTGTTTATCCGCATCCAGAACCGGCCGCTGGTGGAGCTTGAACACGCCGCATTGCAGGTCGGTAAAGGGATTATCCCGCCGCCGCTTCGTGAATATGGCGCTTCTGAAGTGCGCTCGGTAACACGCGCCTTTAACCATATGGCCGCCGGCGTCAAACAACTGGCCGACGATCGTACGCTACTGATGGCGGGAGTCAGCCACGATTTGCGCACACCGCTGACGCGCATTCGCCTGGCAACAGAAATGATGAGCGAAGGTGACGGCTATCTCGCCGAGTCGATCAATAAAGATATCGAAGAGTGCAACGCCATTATCGAGCAGTTTATCGACTATCTGCGCACCGGACAGGAGATGCCGCTCGAAACGGCAGATCTCAACGCGGTGCTCGGCGAAGTGATCGCCTCGGAAAGCGGCTATGAGCGCGAGATAGAAACGGCCCTGCAAAGCGGCGAGATCCCGCTGCGCATTCATCCGCTTTCTATCAAACGCGCCGTGGCGAATATGGTGGTCAACGCGGCGCGCTACGGCAACGGCTGGATCAAAGTGAGCAGCGGCACCGAGCTTAACCGCGCCTGGTTCCAGGTGGAGGATGATGGGCCGGGCATTGAACCATCTCAGCTAAAACATCTGCTGCAACCGTTCGTGCGCGGCGACAGCGCACGCAGCACGAGTGGCACCGGGCTTGGTCTCGCCATTGTGCAGCGCATCGTGGATAACCATCACGGTTTGCTGGATATCGGTAAGAGCGAGCGTGGCGGGTTACGTATTCGCGCCTGGTTGCCTGTGCCGGTAGGGACGGCGGTTGTGAAAAACAGCTAACGGCATCACACCATAAAAAAACGGCTCCCTGAGGGAGCCGTTTTTCTTAGCGAGTCTTTAGCGCTGCGGACCGGCGCTCACCAGCGCGGCACCAGCAGGAGTATCGGTGTATTTTTCGAAGTTGCTGATAAACAGCTTCGCCAGTTGCCCGGCTTTTTCCTGCCACTGTTCCGGCGAGGCGTAGGTATTGCGCGGGTCGAGAATGCGCTCATCGACGCCAGGCAGGCTGGTTGGGATCGCCAGGTTAAACATCGGCAGCGTGAAGGTTTCCGCGTCATCCAGCGAACCGTTCAGGATGGCGTCGATAATCGCACGCGTGTCCTTAATCGAGATGCGTTTGCCGGTGCCGTTCCAGCCGGTATTGACCAGATACGCTTGCGCGCCCGCCGCCTGCATGCGTTTTACCAGCACTTCGGAATATTGTGTCGGATGCAGCATCAGGAACGCTGCGCCGAAGCATGCCGAAAAGGTTGGCGTCGGCTCGGTCACGCCGCGCTCGGTCCCTGCCAGTTTTGCGGTAAAGCCTGACAGAAAATGGTACTGCGTCTGGCTGGCGGTCAGGCGTGAGACCGGCGGCAGTACGCCGAACGCGTCAGCGGTCAGGAAGATAACTTTCGTAGCGTGGCTCGCTTTCGACACCGGCTTCACGATGTTATCGATGTGATAAATAGGGTACGAAACGCGGGTGTTTTCCGTTTTCGACGCATCGTCGAAGTCGATACTGCCGTCGTCGCGCACGGTGACGTTTTCCAGCAGCGCGTCGCGGCGGATGGCGTGGTAGATATCCGGCTCAGCGTCTTCAGAAAGACGGATCGTTTTGGCGTAGCAGCCGCCTTCAAAGTTAAACACGCCGTCATCATCCCAGCCGTGTTCGTCATCGCCGATAAGACGGCGTTTCGGGTCGGTGGACAGTGTAGTTTTACCGGTGCCGGAGAGGCCGAAGAACACCGCCACATCGCCTTTTTCCCCGACGTTCGCCGAACAGTGCATCGACGCGATGCCTTTCAGCGGCAGCAAGTAGTTCATGATAGAGAACATGCCTTTTTTCATTTCGCCGCCGTACCAGGTGCCGCCAATCAGCTGCATCCGTTCAGTCAGGTTAAAGGCGACAAAGTTCTCGGAATTAAGCCCCTGCGTTTTCCAGTCCGGGTTGGTGCACTTCGCGCCATTCATCACGATGAAATCAGGCTCGAAGCCGTCGAGTTCGTCCTCAGAAGGACGGATGAACATGTTTTTAACGAAATGCGCCTGCCAGGCCACTTCGGTAATAAAACGCACCGACAGGCGGCTGTCCGGGTTGGCGCCACAAAACGCGTCGATGATGAAAAGGCGCTTGCCGGAAAGCTGCTGCGTGACCAGGCCTTTCAGGTGCTGCCAGGTTTCCGGTGTGAGAGGTTTATTATCATTTTTGCCTTTGCCGTTATCGGACCACCACAGCGTATCGCGAGTAGTGTCATCGCGAACGATGTATTTATCCTTCGGCGAACGGCCGGTAAAAATGCCCGTGTCGACGGCGACCGCACCCAGATTCGTTAGTACCCCACGCTCGTAGCCCTCAAGCGACGGATCAAGCTCTTCGCTATACAGCATTTCATAATCGGGGTTATAAACCACCTCCTGGACGTCGTTAATGCCGTAAGCCTTGAGATCCTGCGGGGTTATGCCTGTAACTCGCATTTCACTGCTCCTTAGCCAATTTATACTAACTGAAATTGTAGGGTTGTTCCGGGGACGTTAACCGCGACAGGCTTCATAGATTTACGTTACTGATGGGTCGCCAGGGGCGCCATAGTGGAAAGTTCTGTGAGTCCGGTCACGACGGGATTCAGAGTATGGCAACATTTTATCTGTGAACGCGTTAATTGTTCCGAATATGTTATAAAAGCCACTCGCTAAACCCGCACTTTGTGACTGTAAGCGCTTTCCTGAAGAAAATTATCTGTGCTGTGAAAACCAAAACCGGTGGGCGATCGCACCGGATAATCGTGTTTTTACGACCACGCGCCCGCCGCTGACAGAGAAAGGGACTTTCTTCATACTTCACGCTCACTTCACGAATGCCGAATATCTTCAGCGCGTGAATCGTTTTTTAAAGGATTAAGGTCATGTCTGAACTGCACCCGATGGCGCCTGTAACACGCTGGGGCATTATTGCTATCGCCGCGCTCTGCGGCTTTCTTCTCTTTTTAACCGGCCCGCACAGCCTGTGGAGGATGAGCCCTGGCTCGGCGCTGGTCGTCCATTCGCTTGCGATAGCCTTATGCGTGAGCGTGACGCTTGCGGCGACGCGCCTGCGCGCGCAGCGATTCTGGATAATGACAGGCGCAACCCTGTTGCTGGTGGGCGTGATGTCAGGCTGGATGCGCTGGTCGATAACGGGTGTAGATGAGCTGGATGCCGGCGAGATGATCGCCCAGTGGTATTTCCATCTGGGCGCGATGCTGTTTATGGTGATGCCCTGGCTGCAACATGGCCGCGCGAATGACGAGTCTGCGTCGCGCAAACTGGCGCTGTGGAATAACGGCGTGGCGCTGCTGCTGGCACTGGCGCTGGCGGGCGTGTTCTGGGGCGTACTACTGCTGTGGGCGAAGCTTTTCAGCGCAGTGAATATTCCCTTTTTCGACGTGCTGTTTTTCAGTACGCCACTGTTTGGCTACGTGATGGGGACGGTGTCAGGCGCGGTTTGCCTGCTGCTGTGCCGCAGCCAGACGCGCATTACCGATGCGCTAATCCGCTTTCTCACGCAGGTGGCCTCCGGCTTGCTGCCGCTGGCGGCGCTTATCGCGCTGCTGTTTTTAGTTACGCTGCCGTTCGTCGGGCTGGAAGGACTGGCGGCGCGCACCTCCTGTAATGCGCTGCTGAACACGCTGGCATTGATGCTGCTGATGCTCACGAGCCTGGCCTGCGCGCCCTGGCGCAGCGCGGCTGCGCCGCATAAGGCGTTGCGTCTGCTCAATACCGTTGGGCTTATCGTCACGCCGCTTTTTGCCGGCGTGGCCGCGTGGTCGCTGGGGCTTCGCGTGCAGCAATACGGCTGGACGCCGTCGCGCGTCTACGCCGCGCTGATTACGGCAACCGTATTGTGCTGGGCTATCAGCGCAACGGTGCATGCGGTGCGCCGGATCAAACATGGCGAAACCGCGCGGGACGCGGGCGGCCGGATAGTAATGCTGTTCTCACTCGCGTTACTGGTGTTAAGCCATTCCCCGGTTCTCGACCCATGGCGTATCAGCGTCGAAAGCCAGATGGCGCGCTATCTTAGCGGCGCGCAAGAGGCGGATTATATGAGTCTTTATATGCTTCAGCACGCCGGGCGACGCGGCCAGGCGGCGCTCGTTGAGCTTCGCAATAACGAGAAATTTATGGCGAATAAGGAAAACCGTCAGATGCTTTACAACATGCTGGCGCAGGATTCAGCGGCGCCGGTTGATGACGATGATCTGCGCCACGCCATTACGCTTGCTAAAGGTGCGGAAGCCCCGGACGCCAGCTGGTGGCAATGGGTGCGTAAAGAGAATTCGTATAGCGTGCGCGGTTGTCTATATGAAAAAGGCAGCTGTGTCGTGGCGGCTATTGACCTTAACCGTGACGGAAAAGACGAGGTTTTGCTGTGCAGCAGTGCGGATCGCAGTTGCAGCGTGGCGGCGCGCGACCAGGGCCAGTGGCGTCAGGTGGGCTGGAGTACGCAGGTGCCAGAAACGTTAAGCCGCGAGACGTTCGACAAGGCGCTACGTGATAATCAGATAAAGGGCAGGGCAAAAGCCTGGCAGGATGTGGAAATCGGCGGTGTTAAGATCCCGCTGAGTTATCAGGAATAGCACAACAGTAAAAAACGCCGCCTGGCAGGTGTCGGGCGGCGTCAGTGTTTTAGTGTAACTGCGGGTCTGCCGGTGAAACATTTTTGCGGAGCCCGGCGATATCCATCGCGTCGAAGACGTAGTGGGTGCCGCAATAATCGCAGTGCATATCCACTTCGCCGTCTTCTTCCAGGATCTGTGTGACTTCTTCATCCGGCAGCGTGCGCAACGCGTCGGCGCAGCGTTCGCGCGAGCAGGAGCATTTGAACTCCACCGCCTGCGGATCGTAAAGGGTCACTTCTTCTTCATGGTACAGACGCCACAGCACATCGTTGGCAGGCAGCGTGAACAGCTCTTCTGCCTTGATGGTTTCGGTCAGTGTCGCCAGATGGTTGAAATCTTCTGTCTGGGCATCCTGCGCGGGCAGTACCTGCAGGAGCATACCGCCTGCGGCGGGCTGACCTTCTGATTCGCCGGTACGGATGAACAGGCGAGTCGGCAGCTGTTCAGAACGCATGAAGTAATCTTCCAGGCACGCAGCCAGGGTATCGCCTTCAAGGCCGACGACACCCTGATAGCGCTCGCCTTCTTCCGGCGTAATGGTGATAACCAGATAGCCGTTACCGACCAGCGTTTTCAGGTCCGCGTCAGCCGGGACATCACCCTGCACACGCGCAACGCCGCGCATCTGCTGCTGATTGTTGCCGTTAATGACTGCAAGCGTCATCGGGCCGTCGCCCTGCAACTGAACGGTAATGTCGCCTGCGAATTTCAGCGTTGCGGTCAGCAGGCTGGTGGCGACCAGCAGTTCACCCAGCAGCGCCTTGACTGGCTGCGGGTAATCGTGGTTTTCGAGGATCTGTTTCCAGGTTTCTGAAACCGTCACCAGTTCGCCGCGTACGGCATAATTTTCAAAAAGATAGCGGTGTAATTGGTCGTGTTGAGCCATTATTCTCTCTCCTGGCGTGACGGTTATTCGCTGTCGCCAAATTTAAATTTGATCAGATCGCGGCGCTCTTTTTTATCCGGGCGGCGATCCGGATGCGGCATGGAAAGGGCGTTGAGTTTACGCGCGAGCGTAAGTTTTTCACGCTTTTCGATACTTTCTGCCGTCTCTTCGTACAGCAGTACCGCCTCGCTTGCCGGTCGTCGCTGATCGGTAATACCTTTCACCACCAGCGTGCGTTCATCGTTTCCCTGGCGCAGCGTTAATACTGCGTTCGGTTCGATAATTTTACTGGGTCTGGTCCGTTGCCCGTTGTAGTGCACCTTACCGCCCTCAATCATCTCGCGGGCCAGCGAGCGGGTTTTATAGAAGCGTGCCGCCCAGAGCCATTTGTCCAGACGGACGCCTTCGGTGGATTTCTCTTTCATCACGACTCCTCGGTTTGCAACGAGGGGATCAGCCGCCGGTAATCGCCAAGCGCCGGATGGCGCTCATAGCGCTTCTCCGCAACGCCTGAATCCGGATTGGTGACGCCAAGACAGTAGCGAATACCAAACCGCGCGGCGGCATCGAGAATCGGCTCGCTGTCATCAATAAACAACGTCCGCGACGCATCAAGGCCGGTATGCCGGGCAACGGCCTGCCATAACCGCTGATCCTCTTTTGGATAACCAAATGTGTGGGTGGAAAGTAATAAATCAAGGTGCTGAGCAAGCCCGGTATGCTCAAGCTTTACTGCCAGATTATGCGGGTGCGCGTTGGTCAGCAGGATACGTCGCTTGCCGCAGGCTTTTAGCGCGTCGAGAAACGGCACGGTGTCTTCGCGTATCAGCGCGCGCGGCCCCTGTTCGGTGGTCATGGCGCAAATATCCAGCCCCAGGCGCTCGCTCCAGTAATCCAGACAGTACCAGTTTAGCGTATGCTGCACGGCGTGATATTCGGCATGGATATGGCGATGGGCATCATCCAGCGAGATGCCGCGCTGCTGGCTTAGGGTTTCGGGCACCAGTTTCTGCCAGAAAAAGGAATCGAACGCCAGATCGAGCAGCGTGCCGTCCATGTCCAGCAGAACGGTATCAACCTCCTGCCAGGCGATATCAATAGTCATGGGAACTCCCGCCTGAGGAAAAAAGGGGCGACAGGTTACCATAAACCTGTCGCCGCCGGATTATCAGAACAGGGGGCGAATATCGGCGGAGGGAACCAGCTGCGGGTTAAAGCAATTTTCGTAATAGCGCTGGATTTCTTCGATACGGGTGCGGCTGCGCTGCCAGCGGCGCAGAGCCGCCAGACCGTTATAAAGCGCGCAAACCAGCATCACCAGCATGAGCAGCGATGTGCCGAAATAGCGCCAGAGGCCGGCGCTGTCAGGAATACTGCTGAGCGTGACGTGTTGTGTGCCGTTAGCGTCGGTGCGCAGGCTGGTGACGACGCCTTCGGCATGAAACGGCGTCTGCATCAGCATGCCAGCCAGACGCTGGAACTCTTTCCACTGCTCCTGCGGCGGGAAGTCATACAGCGAGGTCGGCGGTAGCGGCTGATTCACCATATCTTTGCCTTCATCGCTGATAATCATAAATCCGCCCGGCGGTGGGCTATTGAGCGACTGCGCCGCGCGGCTGGTTTCACGTACAAAGAACGGCGCGGTGGAGGCAATCACCAGATTATCGAGCGATTCGGCGCTAACCGGGCGCAACAGAACGTTAATACCGTCAAGCTTGCCTTCACCGGCGCGCTTGACGAGCGAAGGCCAGTCCTTGGTGTTACCCAGATTAACCAGCGCGTTTTTCAGCCTGACACACTCTTCTTCACCGGTGCAAAGCGCTTCGGTTTTCAGCACGATTTCTGCGAAATCATCCAGCAGCACCATGCCCGATTTCTGAATGGCCGACGCCAGTTGCGGGTTGATTTTTGTGTCGCCTTCCTGCGGGTGCAACTGCCGGTTCACCGCGTCAGCAAGCGCCGTGGCTTTAGCGACCGTATCAGATTCCGGCAGCGGCAGTGGACTGGCGTTATTCCAGAGAATTTGCGAGCAGTCGAACGGCATAAACGGGTAGTTCTGACGCGAGGTGTAACGGCCCGGCAGATGAATATTACACATGCCCGTACCGTCAATGCGCAGCGTATCACCAACGCGCAGGCCCGCTTCTTCGAGCTGCGCGACGCTTGTGGCTTCTACCGTCTGGGCGCCTTTAAGCCAGGACAACGTTAACTTAAAAGGCATGTCGAGCGGCACCCAGAGCGTCAGGAGCAGCAATACCAGCAGCGCGCCTGCGCCGATGACGGCGCTGCGTAACCAGTGCTGGAGCGGGAAGTGCTTCACTTCATCATGCAGCGAGAGGAAGCGTCCCTGACGTACTACATGACGATCCATGTAGATATCAATATCCGTTTTCTGGCCTAAATCGTGCGCGATAAAGGGCTGCCAGTGGGCCGGATAGATAAGATCGATAATGCCGAGCGAAATATTATTAAGCTGTTCCTGATTGGTTTCGCCAAACAAGCCCCAGCGCTTCGGTGTGCCACGCAGACAGTGGATCTCACGCAGCGCGGTTTTCGCCGGCGGCGCGTAAAGCCCCCACAGGCCAGCACCGAGCAGTAAAATCGCGCCGCCTGCAAGCCACGGCAGCATCATCAGCGGCGTAACGAGACAGAGAAAGAAGAGCACAAACGCGGCACAGATGAGCAGCGCTTCACGCAGGCCATCCGGGCGGCCGAGCGCATGTTCTTCCTGCGTCTCCTGACGAATATTCAGCAGCTCAATTTGTTCGCTCTCTTCGCCGCGAATGGATGCCAGACCAGATGCCGGGCCTTCCAGCACGTAGCCACGCGCCTCGTGCACATGCTCCTGAATGGAGTGCCCGTTAAGCGAAATGACGAGCGGTAACGTCGCGGTGCGGATGAGTTCAACGCTATTATCGTCCGTGATGTATTGTTCACAGAACGGCGGCAGATGTACTTCTACCGAATCCAGGTAGTAGCGCCATTTGTTCGGATCGTCAGACGACAGGCCATAGCGTGTAATGGCGCGACGAATGCTGAAGACGGTGCTGCTTTGCGGCGTGAGCGTGAGCTTAACCGGCGCTTTGATAGCACCCGTTGGCGTCGGCGAGTCCTGAAAACGCGAGAGCGTCTCCAGATAGCTTTCGATGGCGCTACGCTCTTCACTGCTGAGTTTACGGGTCGTGGCGCCAGCAAAAACCTGGGCGGGTAAACGGGGATGACGGGGGCGAATTTTGCGCTTTATCCACCAGCCTGCAATGACGATGCAGGCCAGCATAGCAGCGACTAAAATCAACAAGGTGCTCATGCTTTCCCCATCAAATCACGGTACTCAATGCAAATGTAAACAAGTATTGCCTATGCAACATTAAGGCAGAACAATGAACAAAAATCGACAGGTATGGGTTCAATTTGAGTGAAATTATTTGAGGCATACCATCGGTAAATCAATGTTAGCAAAGCGAGATACGCGGAAATATCAGCAAATTCTTATTTTAAATTCAACCTCTTGACATAAATGGGTATTTCGGTTTTGTGCGCGTGAGAGGTTGCGGGAATGTAAATAAAAAACGATTCACATTGCCCGAACCGTGCGGTGTGTCGCACAATGAACAGAGATATTGTCATCCGGTGGCCGGTTAACATGAATAAACCCCTACAAAAACCCACTATTTTAAATATCGAAACGGTCGCCCGCTCGCGACTTTTCAGTGTCGAACAGGTAAGTCTGGCCTTCAGTAACGGCGAAAAACGCATCTATGAGCGCATGCGCCCGTCCGAACGTGAAGCCGTCATGATTGTGCCGATTATCGACGACCATCTGGTATTGATTCGTGAATATGCCGTGGGCACGGAATCCTATGAACTGGGATTTTCCAAAGGGCTTATCGATCCGGGTGAAAATATTTACGAGGCCGCCAATCGGGAATTAAAAGAAGAAGTGGGCTTTGGCGCGAATGCGCTAACGTTCCTGCGAAAACTCACCATGGCGCCGTCTTATTTCTCCAGCAAAATGAATATTCTGGTGGCCGAAGATTTGTACCCGGAAACGTTGCAGGGTGATGAGCCTGAGCCGCTGGTTCAGGAGCGCTGGCCACTCGCCCATATGATGGACCTGCTGGAGGATCCGGACTTCAGCGAAGCCCGTAACGTCAGCGCGTTATTCCTGGTCAGAGAGTGGCTGAAGGGGCAGGGACGTTTATAGCGGCCTGATACAGTATTACTTTCATCGCCGTCGGGGCGGGAGAGTACTTATAAAAAAAACGGCAACCTTAGGTTGCCGTTTTGTCTTTTAGAACAGTTCGTGGGTTTCCCCGTTGTCGATAATCGTTGTACCGACTTCATGCACGGCCTGTTGGGTCGGCTGCGTGCCTTCGATGAAATACTCTTCACGACTGTTGCCGCCATTGGCCAGTTGGCCGGTGCTGCGGTCAATATTCACCGTCACGATACCCGGCGGCGGCGTTAACGGCTCTTCCGGCACGCCTTCGAGCGCCGCTTTCATATAAGCATCCCACGCCGGTTGTGCGCTTTTCGCGCCGCCCTCATAGCCAGAGATCTGGTTTTTGATTGCGCCGGAGGCCGTGGTGCGACCCAAATCGCGGCGGTGATCGTCAAAGCCTATCCAGACAGACGTCACCACGCCCGGCCCGTAGCCGGAGAACCAGGCGTCTTTCGAGCTGTTCGTCGTCCCGGTTTTACCGCCGATATCGCGACGCTGAAGATCGCGACCTGCGCGCCAGCCCGTACCTTGCCAGCCCGGCTCGCCGAAAATGTTGCTGTTCAGCGCGCTCTTAATCAAAAATGACAGCGGCGTACTGATGACGTGTGGTGCGTACTGCGGCGCCGGACTTTGCGCGACCAGTTCACGGTTTGCCTGCTCAAGCTGCGGCATCGGCACCGGAGCATTCTGCTGTTCGGCAGAGGTCGCGACGTTTTCCACATCTTTATTTTCCAGTACGTCCGACTTCGGCGTTTCGCCGTAAATCACCGGGATATCACAATCCGGACATGCGATTTTCGGTTTTGCCTCAAACAACGGATCGCCCTGGGCGTTGGTGATTTTGCTGATAAACCACGGATCTACCAGAAAACCGCCGTTCGCCATCACCGCATAGCCACGAACCACCTGCAACGGCGTGAAGGAGGCGGAACCAAGCGCCAGCGATTCTGTATGCACGATATTCTGTGCCGGGAAGCCGAAACGCTGTAAATATTCCGCGGCGTAGTCGACGCCCATCGCGCGCATCGCGCGGACCATCACCACGTTTTTCGACTGCCCCAGCCCCTGACGCAGGCGGATTGGCCCCGCATATTCCGGCGGAGAGTTTTTCGGTCGCCAGTCGGAACCGGCACCCGCATCCCAGCGGGAAATCGGCACGTCGTTCAGAATGCTTGCGAGCGTCAGCCCTTTGTCCATCGCCGCGGTGTACAGGAACGGCTTGATATTCGAGCCTACCTGGCGCAGCGCCTGGGTTGCGCGGTTAAACTTGCTCTGGTTGAAATCGAAACCGCCTACCAGCGCCAGCACCGACCCATCTTTCGGGTTAATGGAGACCAGTGCGGAGTTAACATCCGGCACCTGACCCAGCCACCAGCTGTTGTCATCCACTTTACGAACCCAAATCTGCTGTCCGGCCTGCAGCACGTCAGTGATGCGGCGCGGCGTCGGGCCTTGTGACGTATCTGAACGGTACGGGCGGGCCCAGCGTACACCGTCCATTTTTAACGAGACCGTAGAACTGTCCGCCAGCAGGGCCGTGGCTTCATCCGTGTTCGCTGAAGTGACGACCGCAGGCAGTAGCGGTCCATAGGTCGGCAAGTTTTTCAGCGAATCGGTGATTTTCTTGTCGTCCCACGCCATTTCACCGACACGCCACAGCACGTTAGACGGGCCGCGGTAGCCATGGCGCATATCGTAATCCATGACGTTATCGCGTACGGCTTTCTGCGCCGCCTGCTGAACACGGCGGGTGATCGTGGTGTAGACCTTATAACCGTCCTCATAGGCATTTTCGCCATAACGACTAATCATCTCCTGACGCACCATTTCGGTCAGGTACGGCGCGGAAAAGGCGATTTCCGGCGCGTGATAATTGGCGTTGATCTCTTCGCTGCGAGCGTCGTCATACTGCGACTGGCTGATATAGCCTTCGCTCATCATACGTGACAGCACCACATTACGGCGCGCTGTCGCGCGATCGAGTGAGTAAAGCGGGTTAAATGTCGACGGCGCTTTCGGCAGACCCGCAATGACCGCAATTTCGCTTAAGGAGAGCTGGTCGACCGTTTTGCCGAAATAGACCTGTGCGGCCGCACCCACGCCGTAAGCGCGGTAGCCGAGGTAAATCTTATTCAGGTAAAGCTCAAGGATTTCATCTTTCGTCAGCAGTTGCTCAATACGCACCGCGAGAAAGGCTTCCTTGATTTTACGCATCAGGGTGCGTTCCGGGCTTAAGAAGAAGTTACGCGCCAGCTGTTGCGTAATAGTACTCGCGCCCTGCGAGGCATGACCGGAGAACAGCGCCACGCTTGCGGCGCGGAAAATCCCGATGGGATCAACGCCGTGGTGGTCGTAAAAGCGGCTATCTTCCGTGGCGATAAATGCTTTCACCATTTCAGGCGGGATTTGGTTAAGCGTCAACGGAATACGGCGCTTTTCGCCGTACTGGGCGATCAATTCACCGTCGGCGCTATACACCTGCATAGGGATTTGGAGCCGCACATCTTTTAGCGTGGCGACATCGGGCAACTGCGGCTCAATAAATTTATACAGACCATAAATCGAGCCGGCTCCCAGCAGAATGCAAAAGACTGCAAGGAAGAATAAATACTTTACGAACTTCACCGAGGATTTCCCATTTAGTTTCTGTTGGGCAGTTTATAAACAACCGCGCGGTAGTATAAAGGCAAGCCTGAAGCATTGATATGGCATTTTCATTTTGCGGGACAGGGAGAACGTCACCAGTGATCGGCAAACAATGGCAAATAGGCTTACATATTCAAACAGATAGCGTCACCGCCGTGGCGCTGTCGCGTAAACGAGGCGGCTGGCGGCAGCAGCGCTGGTGGTCACTCCCGCTGGCCGTTCATCGTGACGAAGAACAGCGTCGGCAGGCGTTAATCGAAACGCTGACGCCCTGGCGCGCGCAACTACCGCGCTATCACTCCATTCGGCTTGGGTTTCCGGCGCAGCGGACGTTACAACGGGAGCTTCCCCGTCCGGTCACTGCGCTGTGCGAACCCGAGTGCGAAGCCTGGCTGGGTGCCGTGGCGGCACGTCAACTCTCGCTGCCGCCTGACGCACTTGCCTTTGACTATGCCGAAACGCAGGCTGGAGACGGATATGCCGTGACGGCGGCGCGCGCCACCGAGGTGGCAGAACTGATGACCTGTGCCCGCGCGCTGCGTTTCACGCCAGCCGCGTTAACGCCTGACGCCAGCGCGCTCGCCTGTTTCTTTCCGTTTATCGATGATGCATGCCGGGTCGTCGTGACGCAGGTAGGCGCGCAATGGCTATGGGCAACGCGCGAACGCTGGGGCGCGCTGCCCAATACAGGCGCGGAGGGGCTGGCAGCGCTCGGCGCGCAACTTAACGTACAGGCGCATGAAATCGCGCTCTGCGGTGCACCGCTGCCGGAGGCGGGCGGATGGCTAACATTCGATCCGTGGCAGGCTATCACGTGGCCCTGTCCGCCGACGCCGGATGAGACAGGGCGGTTTGCGGTCGCCATTGGTCTGGCGCTGGGAGCGGCGTAATGAGGCGGCACATTAATCTTCTGCCGTGGCGGCATGTGCGGCGGCGGACGCGGCTCATTCATTGGGGAAGCTTTTTTACTTTCGCCGCGCTCGCCGCCGTGCTTGCAACAGGTTTTGCCCACGGCATTCTTGCGCGCCAGTTACGTGCCTTTGAGCAACGGGCAGAAAAACAGGCGAACGCCATTACCGGCTATAAAACCACATTACGGGAAGCGCGGCGGGCGGCGCAGACATATGAGGCGCTGCGTCTGCGCTGGCAGCGTCGGGAAAGTCATCGCCAGTCGGTCGCCGCGTGGGAGCAACGCCTACAGACGCTCGCCGACACGCTGCCTGATTCGCTCTGGCTGACGGCGCTGCGTTTTCATGACGATCGGCTGGAGCTTACCGGCAACGCGTATGACGCGCAGGCACTGCCAGGTTTTGAAGAAACATTACAGCGGCTGACACCGTTTACCCGGCTCGCGCCTGGCGAGATGCGTCGCGAAAAAGAAGGCTACTGGCGGTTTCACCTTTCGCTGCATAAGGATCCTGGCGATGCGATTACTGATTGATCGCTGGCTCACGGGCCCTGTTTCGCTGCGTGCGGCCTGTGCGGCTGGCTGGGTGATGCTGCTTGCCGGCGTGGCTTACGCGTGGCTTGTGCCGCTCACGGACAATCGTCAACAGCTCAAGGTGCAGCTTCAGCAACAAGCACGAGAGCTACAAACGTTGCGGCGGCAGGTGTCCATGCTGCCAGACCGACAACCTGCAATCGCCGCGCTTAACGCGCAACTTACCCTTAAACCCTTTTCGCCGCTGGCGCTGAACCCCGGCCCGAACGGGCACCTTATCCGCTGGCAGCCAGAGGGAGACAAAGGCGAGCTTGAGCTGGCGCTCACCTGGAATAACGTGCCGGCGATCTTCGCGGCGCTTGCCGAAAGCGACATGCTGGCGAACGGATTTGCGTTAAGTACGGAAGAGGCGCAAACGCTGCGCCTGACGCTGCAGCTGGAGCGGCCTCATGAAAAGTAGCGTGCTGGGCGGTGTGCTTTTTTTGGTCTGTTTACCGACATGGAGCGGGCGCGATCCCTTTGCGCCGCCGCAGGCGCGCTGTCAGCTTCATCAGGCAGATCTCTGGCGTTACGGCGGCAGCGTGAAACAGGGCGAGTCAATACGTGTGCTGCTACAGAAGCCTGAAAAAACGTGGCTGCGGGTAAGTCCTGGCGCGATGCTTGCGACTGGCTGGCAGGTGATAAGGGCTGACACCACAACCGTGACGTTAAAAAATGGCGAAGGGTGCCGCCCTTCGGTTCTGGTATGGACGCTTAAGGACAGACAACATGATAAGGATATTCCCTCCTTTATTATTACTCGTCATGACAGCCGCACGCGCGGCACCGCCGAGTCCCAACATGTCGCTGGTGGCGGATGAAACCCCCGTTGTGCAACTGCTGCAGGCGCTTGCAGAAAGCGAGCACCTGAATCTGGTTGTCGCACCCGGTGTCGAAGGCGTGGTGTCGCTGCATTTGCAGGATGTGCCGTGGCAGCAGGCGTTTCGAATGGTCGCGGAGAGTGCGCGGCTACGTTTTCAGAAAGAGAACAACGTACTGCGCGTTTATCCCGAAACCTGGGAGCAACAAAATCAGGCCCAGCGTGAAGCGTCCCGCCAGCAGCAGGCACGGAATCTGCCGCTCGGCAGTGAAACCGTCACGCTGCGTTATGCCGAGGCGACAGAGCTGGCCGCTGCCCTGGCATCACTTGGCGATAAGCTTATGACACCGCGCGGCAGTGTCACGGTAGATAAGCGCACCAACCGGCTGTTGATCCGCGATACGGCCGCCGCGCTGCGTCAGGTGCAGGAGTGGGTCGCAAAAATGGATATTCCCGTGGGGCAGGTGGAACTGGCGGCGCATATTGTCACTATCAATCAGCAGAGTCTGCGGGAACTGGGTGTCAAATGGAGTACCGCTGATGCAGAAGGTGCCACGAAGCTCTATCACCCGACCACTATTTCCGCCGATCTGGCGGTCGCCAACGCCACCACGCGGCTTGGCTTTAATATCGGACGTATTGACGGGCGGATGCTGGAATTTGAGCTTTCAGCTCTTGAGCAGAAGCAAAAGGTGGAAATTATCGCAAGCCCCCGATTGCTGGCTGCGCATCAGCAGCCAGCCAGCATCAAGCAGGGCAGCGAGATCCCGTATCAGGTATCAAGCGGCGAAAGCGGGGCGACATCCATCGAATTTAAAGAGGCGGTGCTCGGCATGGAAGTGACGCCAACTATCGGTGAGGGCGGACGTATTCGTCTCAAGCTGCGCATCAGCCAGAATATGCCAGGCCAGGTGCTGCAACAGGCCGACGGCGAAGTATTAGCTATTGATAAACAAGAGATAGAAACGCAAGTGGAGGTTAAAGACGGCGAAACGCTGGCGCTCGGCGGAATTTTTCAGCAAAAAAATAAAGCTGGTAATGAACAGGTGCCGTTATTGGGAAATATTCCGCTCTTCGGGAGCCTTTTTCGCCACGACGGTAAAGACAACGAAAAACGCGAACTGGTGGTGTTTATTACGCCGCGAATCATAAGCGGCGCCTGATCCGCACGGGAGTTTTTAGCCATTATCGTCGCCGGATGTTTGACGCCGGGATGGAATTAGCATACAAGGAGTACCGATTTGAGAGTCGGTCGGAGGCGGTGCATCCGTTGTTGTTTTTTCACTCCTGTGCGTCAGACGCGGTGATTTATTCGGTTGCCAAACTACCTTGAGTGTTGAGATAATTTTTGATCTGACTCTCGCACTATCGCTTAAGAGGTTTCAGTTCATTTCCCGCAGCTCAGGGTTATTGCTCGCGGGTTTATCATCAACGACTTGTCTTAGTAGTACCGAAAAAATGGCAGAGAAACGCAATATCTTTCTGGTTGGGCCTATGGGTGCTGGCAAAAGCACTATTGGGCGTCAGTTAGCACAACAGCTCAACATGGAATTTTACGACTCCGACCAGGAGATCGAAAAACGTACCGGAGCTGATGTCGGCTGGGTCTTCGATGTAGAAGGCGAAGAAGGTTTCCGTGATCGCGAAGAAAAAGTCATCAATGAGCTGACGGAAAAACAGGGTATTGTACTGGCGACCGGCGGTGGCTCTGTCAAATCCCGCGAAACCCGCAATCGTCTCTCCGCGCGTGGCGTGGTGGTCTATCTGGAAACCACTATCGAAAAGCAGCTCGCCCGTACACAGCGTGATAAAAAACGCCCGCTGTTACAGGTTGATACGCCGCCGCGTGAAGTGCTTGAAGCGCTCGCTAATGAGCGTAATCCGCTGTACGAAGAAATTGCCGACGTAACGATCCGCACTGATGATCAGAGCGCGAAAGTGGTGGCTAACCAGATTATTCATATGCTGGAAAACAACTGATTCCAGCGAAATCCTTACTCACCTGCGGGTAAAAGCACAGAAGGTTACTGAACGTCATGGAGAGGTTAACGGTTACTCTCGGGGAACGTAGTTACCCTATCACCATCGCAGCCGGATTATTCAACGATCCGGCTTCCTTTTGGCCTTTGCGTGCAGGTGACCAGACGATGTTAGTCACCAATGAAACACTGGCACCGCTGTGGCTGGATAAAGTCCGCTCAGCGCTGGAACAGGCTGGCGTGAAGGTAGACCAGGTGATTTTGCCCGACGGCGAGCAGCATAAAAGCCTCGCCGTGCTGGAAACCGTATTCAGCGCCTTGCTGGAAAAACCGCATGGTCGCGACACGACGCTCATCGCTCTTGGCGGCGGCGTTATCGGCGATCTCACCGGCTTTGCCGCTGCCTGCTACCAGCGCGGCGTACGCTTCATCCAGGTGCCGACCACGTTGCTTTCGCAGGTCGATTCCTCTGTTGGCGGCAAAACAGCCGTTAACCATCCGCTTGGCAAAAACATGATAGGCGCCTTCTGGCAGCCCGCCTCCGTGGTGGTCGATCTCGACTGTCTGAACACCCTGCCTAAGCGCGAGCTCTCTTCCGGGCTCGCCGAAGTTATCAAATACGGCATTATCCTCGACCGAGACTTTTTCCACTGGCTGGAAGAGAATATCGATGCGCTGCTGGCGCTCGATGGCGCGGCCATGGCGTATTGCATTCGTCGTTGCTGCGAGATCAAAGCCGATGTTGTCGCCGCAGATGAACGCGAAAGCGGCATGCGCGCGTTGCTCAATCTGGGCCATACTTTTGGCCACGCCATCGAGGCGGAGATGGGCTACGGCAACTGGCTCCATGGCGAGGCTGTGGCAGCGGGTATGGTGATGGCTGCGCGGGCCGCCCAGCGTCTCGGACAGTTTGAGGCTCAGGATGTCGAGCGCATTATCGCGCTGCTCAAGCGCGCCGGGTTGCCGGTGACGGGGCCTGCTTCTATGGCGCCGCAGGCTTACCTGCCGCACATGATGCGTGATAAAAAAGTTCTGGCTGGCGAGCTGCGCTTAGTGCTGCCGCTGGCTATCGGGAAGAGTGAAGTGCGCGGCGGAGTGCCGCACGATCTGGTATTAAGCGCGATTGCTGATTGTCAGCAGGCGTGAATTAAAAAGTACTGTTCGCCAGCGATGGCGTTTTTACTATCGGGCAATAGTGTGGCGCAGGCCGCAATAAGCCTTCGAGTGGGGTGTTAAATGGATGAATTCAAACCAGAAGACGAGCTGAAACCCGATCCCAGCGATCGTCGTCCTGGTCGTTCTCGTAAATCTGCTGAGTTCGACAACGAACCGCAAATCAACATTGATGACGTTGATGTAGATGCAGAAGAGCGCCGTCCGGCGCGTTCGCGTCGCGCACAGGCGGATGAGACTTACGAAGCGGATGAAGCGCTGGCGGAGGAAGATAGCGTTCAGGAACGTCGTCCGCGCAAGCGTAAAAAAGCGCCCCCGAAAGGGCCCATTTCTCGCCAGCATATGATGATGGCGCTCGGTATCCTGGTGCTGGTGCTGCTGATTATCGGCATCGGTTCTGCCCTGAAAGGCCCGGATGCTAACAAAGCGGATGACGCCCAGGCTCAAAACTCGCAGAAGAATATTGATCTGTCTGGTAACGCAGGTAGCCCGTCCGATCAGGCGAACGGCGCGCAGCCGCAGCCTGGCGACACCTCCGCCGCTAACCAGACAACAGGCAACGCTCCGCAGGATATCTCTCTGCCGCCAGTGTCCTCTACCCCGACGCAGGCGCAAAACCCGTCTGCGCCAGAAGGCCAGCAGCGTGTAGAAGTGCCGGGCGATCTGAATAACGCCCTGACGCAGCAGCAGGGGCAGATTGACAACGCAGTGTCCGGCTCGACGTTGCCGACCGAGCCCGCAACTGTCGCCCCCGTTAACGGTAACGCTGCTGCGCCGCAACAGCCGCGTGAAGCCGCGCAGACCCAGGCTCCCGCGCGCCATAACGCCAGTACCACGCGCCCTGAGCGTAAGCAGATGGTGATTGAGTCTGAGCCGCGTAAAGCGCAGACCACACAGACCAAACCACAGGCACCTGCGAAAACGACCGCGCCGGAGCAGAAACCGGCAAGTGCGCCGAAACGCAGCGAACCGGCAACGGGTACCGCTTCCGCGCCGGTGAAAGCGCCAACGGCAACGGCAACCACCGCGCCGAAGAGCGCCCCTGCGGCCAGCCAGCCTTCTGCGGCGGCCAGCGGCGCGAGCGCCGGTAATGTCGGTGCGTTGAAATCCGCACCGGGCAGCCATTACACGCTTCAGTTGAGCAGTTCTTCGAACTACAACAACCTGAATGCCTGGGCGAAAAAAGAGAGTCTGAAAAACTACGTGGTGTATCAAACCACCCGTAACGGTCAGCCGTGGTATGTGCTGGTAAGCGGCGTTTATGGCTCGAAAGATGAAGCAAAACGCGCCGTCTCTTCGCTGCCGGCAGACGTGCAGGCGAAAAACCCATGGGCTAAGCCGATTCACCAGGTCCAGGCCGATCTGAAGTAATGAGTAAAGCGCAGTATGCTGTTGGAGCGTCCTCTCCACAGCGTGGGAAGGTATGAGTTAATCAGGCAGCATGAAAAAATATCGCGCTTTTCTTAAATGGGCAGGGGGGAAATACCCCCTGCTCGAAGATATTAAACGTCATCTCCCGGAAGGGGAGTGTCTTATCGAGCCCTTCGTCGGCGCGGGATCGGTTTTTCTTAACACCGATTATTCGCGCTATGTTCTGTCAGACATCAACAGCGATCTGATAAGCCTGTACACCACGGTTAAAGATAAAACTGACCACTACGTCAGTGAGGCGCGCCTGCTGTTTACTGCAGAGCATAATCAGGCTGAGGTGTACTATCAGTTGCGCGAAGAGTTCAACCAGAGCCGGGATGAGTTCCGCCGCGCATTGCTCTTTTTGTATCTCAACCGCCACGGTTACAACGGCCTTTGCCGCTACAACCTGCGCGGTGAGTTCAACGTTCCGTTTGGCCGTTACAAAAAACCGTATTTCCCCGAAGCGGAGCTGTACCACTTCGCGGAGCGCGCTCAGAACGCCCTGTTTATCTGCGAATCCTACGATGCCAGCATGGCGCGGGCGCAGCGGGAAAATAGCGCCGTGGTCTATTGCGATCCGCCTTACGCGCCGCTTTCCGCGACGGCGAACTTTACGGCTTATCATACGAACAGCTTTAATCTGGAACAGCAGCGGCATCTGGCAGAACTCGCAGAAGGGCTGCAAAACCTGCAAATCCCGGTGCTGATTTCCAATCACGATACCGAGCTGACCCGCCAGTGGTACCAGCAGGCAACGCTGCATAAGGTGCGGGTACGACGCAGCATCAGCAGCAACGGCGGCACGCGCAGAAAGGTGGACGAACTGCTGGCGCTTTATAAAGCCTGAGCCGGTTCCGCCCGCCATACACACAAGACTTAATGGAGAAGCGGATGAAACAGTATTTGATTGCCCCCTCGATTCTGTCGGCCGATTTTGCCCGGCTGGGTGAAGACACCGCCCGGGTGCTGGCCGCTGGTGCCGATGTCGTCCATTTCGATGTTATGGATAACCATTACGTGCCTAACCTCACCATCGGGCCGATGGTGCTGAAGGCACTGCGTAATTACGGCATTACCGCGCCTGTCGACGTTCACCTGATGGTGAAGCCAGTGGATCGCCTGATCCCGGATTTCGCCGAGGCGGGCGCCAGCATCATTACGTTCCACCCGGAAGCCTCCGAGCATATCGACCGTTCACTGCAGTTGATTAAAGAACATGGTTGTAAAGCGGGCCTGGTGTTCAACCCGGCGACGCCGCTGAGCTATCTCGACTACGTCATGGATAAGCTCGACGTCATTCTGCTGATGTCGGTCAATCCGGGCTTTGGCGGCCAGTCCTTTATTCCACAAACGCTGGAAAAGCTTAAAGAAGTGCGCCAGCGCATTGACGCCTCCGGGCGTGACATCCGTCTTGAAGTCGATGGCGGCGTGAAGGTCAGCAATATCGGCGCTATCGCAGCGGCGGGTGCCGATATGTTCGTGGCAGGCTCCGCGATTTTCAACGAGCCGGATTACCAGAAAGTCATTAACGATATGCGTAGCGAGCTGGCGAAGGTTTCTCATGGATAAATTGCACGCCATCCGCGCTGTCGCGTTCGATCTTGACGGTACGCTGGTCGACAGCGCGCCGGGCCTGACTTATGCCGTGGATAACGCGCTTTATGCGCTGGAACTCCCGACGGCGGGCGACGCGCGCGTCATCACCTGGATTGGCAACGGCGCCGACGTACTGGTTTCGCGTGCACTCACCTGGGCGCGTCAGGAAAAGGCTGCATTGCGCGCTGCTGCCGGCAAACCGGCGGAAACGGACGCGATTCCGGAAGAAGAACAGAACCGTATGATGCGTCGATTGTTCGATCGCTACTACGGTGAGGCCGTTGACGCGGGCAGCGCGTTGTTCCCGGACGTTTTCGAGACGCTTGGCGCGCTGCATCGTCATGGCCTGGCGTTGGGTCTGGTAACCAATAAGCCCACGCCGTTTGTCGCCCCGATGCTGGAATCGCTCGGTATCGCCGATTACTTCAGCATTATTATCGGCGGCGACGACGTGCAGAATAAAAAACCGCACCCGGAACCGCTGCTGAAAGTTATGGATGCGCTGCAGGTGTCGGCACAGGAATTGCTCTTCGTGGGCGATTCGCGCAATGATATTCAGGCGGCACAGGCCGCCGGTTGCGCAAGCGTCGGCCTGACCTATGGCTATAACTACGGTGAAGCGATAACGTTAAGCAACCCGGATTTCGTCTTTGACCATTTCCGCGACTTACTGCCCGCGTTCGGGCTCCCCCACAGTGACAATCAGGAATAGAAAAATGAGTAAGCCCATCGTTTTTAGTGGCGCACAGCCATCCGGAGAACTGACCATCGGTAACTACATGGGTGCGCTGCGTCAGTGGGTTAACATGCAGGACGATTACCACTGCATCTACTGCATCGTGGATCAGCATGCCATCACTGTGCGTCAGGACCCGGCTGCGTTGCGTAAAGCTACGCTCGATACGCTGGCGCTGTATCTCGCCTGCGGCATTGACCCGAAAAAGAGCACCATTTTCGTTCAGTCCCATGTGCCGGAGCACGCGCAACTGGGCTGGGCACTGAACTGCTATACCTATTTCGGCGAGCTCAGCCGCATGACTCAGTTCAAAGATAAATCCGCGCGCTACGCCGAAAACATCAACGCCGGTCTGTTCGATTACCCGGTGCTAATGGCGGCGGATATCCTGCTGTACCAGACCAATCTGGTGCCGGTGGGCGAAGACCAGAAACAGCACCTGGAGCTGAGCCGTGACATCGCGCAGCGCTTCAATGCAATTTACGGCGAGATTTTCCGCGTACCGGAGCCGTTCATCCCGAAATCGGGCGCGCGCGTCATGTCGCTGCTGGAGCCGACTAAAAAGATGTCCAAGTCCGACGATAACCGTAATAACGTTATCGGCCTGCTGGAAGATCCGAAATCCGTTGTGAAGAAGATCAAGCGCGCGGTGACCGACTCCGACGAGCCGCCAGTGGTGCGTTACGACGTGGCGAACAAAGCAGGCGTTTCCAACCTGCTGGATATTCTCTCAGCCGTAACCGGCCAGAGCATTGCGGAGCTTGAACAGCATTTTGAAGGCAAAATGTACGGCCATCTGAAAGGCGAAGTGGCAGACGCCGTTTCCGGCATGTTGACGGAGCTTCAGGAGCGTTATCACCGTTTCCGTAATGACGAAGCCTTCCTGCAAAGCGTGATGAAAGAAGGCGCGGAAAAAGCCCGCGCGCATGCAGGCGAAACGCTGAAGAAAGTGTATGAGGCCATCGGCTTTGTCGCCCAGCCGTAAGGAATAACAAAACCGGGCCAATCCCGGTTTTATTGTGGTACGAAAACCCCCTCTGTGAGGGGGTTTTTTATTTCTGCCGCGGCGTGAATTACTGCTCCGCTGCCGGGCCGCAGCCGCCAATCATTTTCGAAATAGAAATAGCCGGGTGGAGTAAATAGTCGTAACTGCAGGTTTTGTTTTTATTCTCGATATGCCCCGTGCAGGCGGTAAGCGTCGAGATTACCGCAGCCAGCATAGCCAGTTTCATTACGTTTTTCATTGTGCGTCCCTATAAGTGGTATGTCCTAAATTATTGATATGAATATCATTATGATATTCATGGCGCAGACTATACGCGATGTGAGGGAAGGGACGTCAACGTCGGGAAGTGGACTTGCGTTCTGAATAAATCCTGAGCGGGCGCTGTATGTCAGCGCCGCTGGTTGTCGATAGTCAGGGTGACGCGGTTAGCGCGACAGAACAACTCGGAATAGTGCACGGGTTTTTGATGCTGATCGTAGGCAATCTTACTGATGCGGAACAGCGGCTCGCCCAGTTCGCATTTAAGCCACTGCGCTTCAGATTTCGTAGCGGTAAAAATGTCGATGGTCTTTTTATCGCTGACTACCTGCGTGTCGAAGCGCTCCTGAAAAAGCTGATAAGTGGAAGCGCCCGCAGAATAGATCTCGTTAAACGCCGGATAACGCGCCAGCGGGATCCACGAACAGTCGATAAAGAGCGGTTCGCCGTCGAGATACATCACCCGGCGCAGGCGGAAAATGTCGCTGCCACCGGGGATATTCAGACGCTCGCAAAACGGATCGGCGCTAACGCACTCTTGTTCTATCACCTCTTCTTTGGTGGGCTTGCCCTGCGAGACGCCGAAATCGGTAAAACCGCTTACCGTCAGCAAGGCGTTTTCCACTTTTTTACTCTGTACGAACGTCCCCTTACCCTGCCAGCGGATCAGCACGCCGTCTTTCACCAGATCGCTAATCGCTTTACGGATGGTGATGCGGCTAACGTCATAGAGCGCGCACAACTCGCTTTCGGTGGGGATCTGCTGCCCGGCCTGATAGACACCCTGATCGATATCATCAAGCAGACGTTGGCGGACGGTGGCGTAAAGGAGTTGGTGAGAGTAGCGCTCCGTAGCTGGCATGAATCGACCCTGAGATTGTAGAAAACGTGGGGATGATTATAAGAGCGTTTACAGAGGAGGGACAGGGCGTTGGCGTGAGTTGCGTCACGCCAACGCAGGCCTCACCAGGCACCGTGATAACCGAGCGTGCGCGCAGCGCAGCGTGTGCCTTGCTTCATCGCCCCGGCAAGCGACAGCCCGGCGGCGACCGCACACAGAAAACCAGCGATGTAGGAATCCCCGGCGCCCATAGTATCGACCACCTCTACCTGCTCCGGCGGCATACGCCAGAACTGCGTACCGTCCCAGGCGAGGCTGCCGTTCTCGCCAAGCGTCGCGATAGCGATACCCGCGCCGCAGTCCACCACCGTTTGCAGCCTGTCACGAAGCCACGGGCTCTCTTCGTGTGCGGAGGCGAACGCATAGTCGAGATGCTCCGGCAGCGTGTGCCACAGCGGGCTTTCCCACTTGTCGGCAAAATCAAACGACAGCGTTTTCCCGGTAGCGCGCAGCGGCGCAAACGCGGTTTCAGCATGGCCCCAGATGGCCGAATGGATAATATCAAAGCCGGTCAGCCAGCGAAGATCGTCATCGCTGACCGTAAAACCTGCCATCACGCCTTCAGTGTAATCGCCAAGAATACGGTCATTGTCGCGCAGTGCTACCTGCGTCTGCGCGGTAGCGCCTGGCTTCACGTGCAGGTGCGAGATATCAACCCCGTGCTGCGCCAGGTCACGCCGGAGCATCTGCCCGTAGTCATCATCGCCAACCCAGCTCACGCAGGCAGGCTGCATGCCGTAGCGGGTGCTGTACACCGCCACATTAACGGCATTGCCGCCGGAATATGCTTTGCCGAGCTGCGGATAGATATCCACGCAGTTATCACCGACCGTCGCCAGTTTTTTCATATTCCTTTTCCTTACCTATTGGCCCGGCCCGCGTGCAGACCGGGCGGGGGATTAATACTCGACAATGCCACCGTAATAGCGACGGTCGTCCGGGTTGTGGTCTTTGTAGATGGAGAGGTAGTAGCAGAGCCACTCCATCGGCACGAACATCAGGAACGGCGCGAGCCACGGGTGCAGCCCCTGAGAAATCTCTTCATAGTCAATGACAATCACGTTATCGGTCCGTTTACGTACGAAGCGGATCGCGCGCTCGGTCGTGTGACGGCTTTCATCGTTGCCCAGCAGGAAGAGGAACGGCACGCCTGGCTCGACGATTTCCAGCGGGCCGTGGCGGAATTCGCCGCTTTCAATGACCGAACCGTGAGTCCAGGTGAACTCCATTAGCGTTACGATCCCTTCTTTGTAGCCGAGCGGACGCAGCGGGCCGGCAGCAACGGTGTAGATCATGGGCCACTGCGATGCCTGCTCGCCAAGCTGACGGCCTTTCTCTTCCCAGGTGCGAACCAGATGGCCGAGCGCCTGCGGCAGCTTGCGCAGATCGTTTTTGATTTTGCCGGTTTCGGCGTGTGGGGCGAGGCGGGTGATCATCTCCAGTACCACGCTGTAGCAGAGCAGCAGATGAATTTCCCAGATGCAGTCCGCCTCATAGGCGATCACATGTTCTGCGGCATTGACGATCGGGCTGTCTGGCCGTTTGGTGAAGGCAGCGGTCAGCGCGCCGCAGGCGGCACCCAGTTCCAGCGCCTTGATCACTTCTTCCGTTTTGCCGTAGTCAGAGACGCCAATCACCGCGCATTTTGAATCCAGGCGGTGCGGCGTATTGTCGCAGAACTCCCAGCCCGAGAGCGCGTAAACCTGCAGGCTGGAGAAGCGGTCCGCGAGGTGCTTCGCCGTCTGCGCTGCATTCAGCGGCGAGCCACAGGCAACAAAATAGATACGGTCGATGCCGCGCTTAATCATCTCGTCGACGATGGCGTGCACGCGAGGAACATCCTTCGCCAGGATCTTTTCGACCTCCTGAACCATGTTTTCGGTTACCAGAAAATCCACGGTGCTTTTATCGATATTCAGCATGAAACTACTCTCCAGACAGGGTTAAGAAACATGGGCCAGACGGCGGTTACGCTTTTCCCAGAAGGCGTAAGCAGGCAGGCCGGTGGCAATAACAATCAGGGCGCAGATAAGGCCGGGGACGGGGGCCCACACGAAGGTGGAGGCAACCAGAATGAGACTTGAGGCAATCGCGGCGAAGGTCATCAGGCCGAAGGCTGGAGTTCGCCACAGCGGTTTGTAATCCTCACGCTTGCGACACCAGATAATGGAGCCGAAGGTCAGGGTATTTTTAAAGCACATCACCAGCGTGAAGTAGCCAAGCAGGCTGGTCAGGTCGGAAACAAAGATAAAGAAGATGCCGAGCGCGCATTGCAGAATGATGGAAACATCCGGCGTGTTGTATTTCGGATGCACATGGCCGAAGCTTTTGAAAAAGAGCTTATCTTTCGCCATCGCATATTCCAGACGTGGCTGATACATCACGCAGCTGGAAAGCGAGCCGAGGATCACTATCATGGCGGTAATCGCGACAAATACCCCAGCCACGCTGCCGAGCGCCGGAATATAGGTGAGCGCATCGGAGATTGGCGTTTCAGACGCAGCGAGTTTCTCAAACGGCATGAGCCCGGAGATAACAAGCGCCAGCAGCGAATAGAGCACCAGCACCAGCAGGCATGAACCAATCAGCGCCCGCGGCATCGTTTTGCCAGGGTTTTTAATTTCACCCGTCATGTAGCAGATAGAGGCCATGCCGGTATAGGACCAGCTGGTGGCGGAAATCCCGGCCAGCAGCGCCATGATGCCTGCGGTAGCGCTGGTCGCGCTCGCCGTGGCCGGGGCTGCGAAGTTATCGCCCTTAAGCCAGAAAACGCCGATGCCAATCACTATCGCAAAGGGAATGATTTTGGCGATGGTGATAAGCGTCTGGAATGTCGCGCCGCCTTCCACCGAGCGCAAATGCAGCAGCATAAACGCGAGGATCAAACCGGTAGCGACCAGCTTGCCGGTGAAGGGATCGAGCGGCACCAGAAAACTAAAATTGCTGACGATAGCCAGCGCCATGATCGAGAGCGAAGGCGCGTCATTGGCCCAGAAGCTGGCCCAGCCGGAGAGAAACGCCAGTGGACGGCTGCCCGCGTTTTTCAGGTAAACATAATCTGCGCCGTTTTCAGGGTAGGCGGTGGAGAGCTCCGCATATACGCACATCTGCGGGATAACAATTAAACCACCTATCACGAAAGCGAGCACGGTGAGCCACGGCGTGCCTGCTGCCTTCGCCACTTCACCCACCGAAACGAAAATACCGGAACCGACGGTCGTTCCGACGGAAATGGCCAGCACGGCCCAGAAGCCGAGCTTGCGTTGGAGTTCCTGGCCTTCCATATCGTTACCTTTTTAGTTGTAAACAGGGTTGTAGGAGTCAGAGCGCGTCCCCGGATGAAGGCAGCAGGAGGCCGCATGACCCGGCTTACAAGGTCATGAAGAATCAATGGCTGATTTCATAATGAGATGACGCATAATGAATATAACAACACATGATGAATTGTGTTGGCGAGATAGATCACAAAATCGCCGTATGTTAGCGATATGTTATATATTTATAGTTTATCTTTTTGAAAAATAAGGAAATAAAAAAGGCCAGCAAGGCTGGCCTGTGGGGGAGGTTATTTCGAGGAGAACCAGTTGAGCTTATCGCGCAACGCCACAACGCGGCCCACAATAATCAGACTGGGGCTTTCGACGCGTTGCGCCAGCGCGCCAAGTTCGGTTAACGCGCCCGTGACCACGCGTTGTTTTACGCTGGTCCCGTTTTCCACCAGCGCTACCGGCATGTCAGGATCCATGCCATGCGTGATGAGGTTTTCCTGAATCGCGGCGGCCTGATTTAACCCCATGTAAAACACCAGCGTCTGTTTTTCTGCCGCGAGATTGTGCCAGTCAAATTCACCGCCGTTTTTCAGGTGGCCGGTTACAAGGCGCACGCTCTGTGCGTAATCACGGTGGGTAAGTGGCAGGCCTGCGTAGGCGGAACAGCCGGAGGCCGCGGTGATGCCAGGCACGACTGAGAAAGGAATGCCTGCTTCACACAGCGTTTCCAGCTCTTCCCCGCCGCGTCCGAAGATAAACGGATCGCCGCCCTTCAGGCGAACCACGCGTTTACCGCGCTGGGCTTCACGCAACAGGATCTGGTTAATCTCTTCCTGCGGCACACAGTGGTAACCCGCGCGTTTGCCGACAAAAACGCGATCGGCATCGCGACGCACCAGATTCATGATTTCATCTGAAACCAGGCGATCGTAAACCACGATGTCTGCCTGTTGGATCTGCTGCAAGCCTTTAAGCGTCAGCAGACCCGGATCGCCAGGACCTGCGCCCACCAGCACGACTTCACCGCGATCGTCGAGCGGCTCGCTCAGCAGCGTGTCGGTAATACGGGCGACGGCTGGCTTATCGTCATTCGCCAGCGATTGTGCGAGGCGATCGTTGACGAAGAATTTTTCCCAGAAGCGGCGACGTTCGCTCATAGAAGTGAAGGTTTGCTTCACACGCTGGCGTAACTGACCGGCGTAACCGGCCACTTTGCCGAGATGCTGAGGCAACAGCGCTTCAAGCTTTTCACGCAGCAGGCGGGCCAGCACCGGTGAGGTGCCGCCGGAGGAGACCGCCACCATCAGCGGTGAGCGGTCGATAATCGACGGCATAATAAAACTCGCCTGTTTCGGTGCGTCTACCACGTTGCAAAAGATTCGGCGCGCTTCGGCAGCATCACTGACCTGATTGTTCACCGCGTCGTCATCCGTCGCGGCGATCACCAGCCAGCACGCCTCCAGCAGTTGGGCGTCAAATTCGCCTTGTACCAGTGTTAGCATGCCCTGTTCCGCCCAGGCCTCAAACTGAGGGGCGAACGCCAGCGCGTTAACCGTCAGCGTGGCGCCTGCCTCCATTAGCAGTCGTGCTTTGCGCTCTGCGACATCTCCACCGCCTACCAGCAGGCAGGCGCGGTTACGTAACTGACAAAATATCGGCAGGTGATCCACGGCGTATCCTTCTTAACGGGCGGTTTCTGGTGCGGTCTGCGCGGCGGCCTGCGGGCGCTCTGCTTTCGGGGTAGCATACCAGTAACCCAAACCCATGAACACGGCGCCAGAAAGCGTATTGCCAAGGGTTACCCACAAGAGATTATGGCCGATACCACTGAGCGTGAAGGCCTCGTTGTGATGGCCGAACCAGGAAAGTGCAAACAGGGTCATGTTAGCGACCGAGTGCTCGTAGCCGGAGGCGATAAATGCCAGTAAACACCACCAGATAGCGATAAATTTGGCAGCGCCTTCAGTACGAATCGCCATCCAGATTGCAAGGCACACCAGCCAGTTGCACAGCGCGCCTTTAAAGAACAGCACTGTCGCCGGTGCGCTGGTTTTCGCGAGCGCTACGGTGTGTAAAAGGCTGGTATCGACCGGCAGCAGACTGCCGCCGCCCCAGCTGTAGAGCAGGGCGACAAAGACCGAACCAACGAGATTTCCAAGCCAGGTTTGCGGCAAAATGGCCCACATTTGACCGTGGCTGATGGTGCCTGCTTTCACGCCAAGCGTCAGGAACATCGTGTGGCCAGTGAAGAGTTCGGAACCGGCGATGATAACCAGCGTCAGCGCAATGCCGAACGTAGCGCCCATCACCAGCGGACGGATGGCCGGTTCAAGCAGATTGCCGAGTGTGAAAATCAAAATAATCCCGAGCCCGACATACGCGCCCGCCATTGCGGAGCTGACCCAGAAACCCAGAGGATTATTTGCCGAGAGGCGAGCGATGCGGGCAGCATTTGCCGCGCACTTATTGATCGTGTCGGTAAACATAATGGTTATCCTAAAAAGTGAGTGAAAGTAAAAAATTAAGAAACTAAAAAATGTCTGAATGCGGCGCGCCGTTTGTACGCGCTTTTTCGTTGTTGTCCTTAACGGGCGCTTGCGTAATAAGAGCGCCGATGGAAAACGTTTATAAGTGGAGGCTTTGCCTCTCTGCTTTACTGCTTTTTTTGGCGAGTCGCGCAGGCCTGACATCACGGTGGCGGTGCTGCGCTTACCCACCCTTAAGGCCCTGGCCCCTCACCGATTTCCTCTCCCCAGCGGGGAGAGGGTTAAGGTTGGTATTGAATCTTAAAGTAAATTTCCGGTTTGCTTTTCTGCACTCTGCCTTGAAGAAAACCGGGCAGTATTACGCCCTTACCTGTACCTGACCATCCTTCACGCGCGCATCAAAATGTGCGACAGAACGGGTTTCGTCTTCCATACAGGCGCCGTCGCGCAGGCGAAAGCGCTGTTTTTTCAGCGGACTTGCCACCCACAGGTCGCCCTGGTGCTCAGCGATAATGCCGCGAGACAGCACACTTGCTTTAAAAAACGGGTCGATGTTACTGATGGCATACACTTCGTCGTTGGCCCGCGGGCGGAAAATCGCTATCTGATGTTCGCCTATCAGCGCGCAAACGCCTGTTGCCGGGACAATGTCATCAATCTTGCAAATGGTGTTCCACTGGCTCATACGGTTTCCTCCACGAAGGTGACAGGGATACGCTCATAAGGCGTGGCCGGACGATGCTGCTGGCGCTCTGGCACCACCTGCACGTTCGGGTCGCGGCGATCGCTGTTGACGAAGTGTTTGAAGCGCCCCTGCGCCTGCGGGTTGTTGACCGTTTCAGTCCACTCGCAAATCACCGCGTCACGCAGACGGGTCATTTCGGCTTCCAGCTGATCGTTGAGGCCCAGTTTGTCGTCAATAATCACGCGTCTCAGGTAATCGATGCCGCCTTCCATGTTATCCAGCCATGGGGCGGTACGGGTCAGTTTGTCGGCGGTGCGAATGTAGAACATCATGAAGCGATCGAGATAACGCACCAGCGTCTCTTTATCGAGATCCGCTGCCAGCAGATCGGCATGGCGTGGTTTCATCCCGCCGTTACCGCAGACATACAGGTTCCAGCCTTTTTCGGTGGCGATGATGCCGACATCTTTCCCCTGTGCCTCGGCGCATTCACGCGTACAGCCGGATACGCCAAATTTCATTTTGTGCGGAGTGCGGATGCCTTTATAGCGGTTTTCCAGCTCTACGCCGAAACCTACGCTGTCACCGACGCCGTAACGACACCAGGTGCTGCCCACACAGGTTTTCGCCATACGCAACGCTTTGGCGTAAGCGTGGCCGGTTTCGAAGCCTGCGTTAATCAGCTGACGCCAGATTTCCGGCAGGTCGTCTTTCTGCGCGCCGAACAGGCCGATACGCTGGGAGCCGGTAATTTTGGTGTAAAGGTTAAATTCGCGGGCGATACGGCCTACTTCCATCAGCCCTTCCGGTGTGATTTCACCGCCGGCAGAACGCGGGATGACCGAGTAAGTGCCGTCTTTCTGGATGTTCGCCAGGAAGTTGTCGTTGGTATCCTGCAGCGGCGTGTGCTGCGGTTTGAGGATGTACTCATTCCAGCAGGAAGCCAGCAGCGAGCCGACGGTCGGTTTACAGACTTCGCAACCGTAGCCTTTGCCATATTTCGCCAGCAGTTCTTCGAAGGATTTAATGCCTTCAACACGGATCAGGTGATAGAGCTCCTGACGAGAGAACGCGAAGTGTTCACACAGGTTGTTGTTAACTTCGATGCCCTGTTTCGCCAGCTCGGCGTTCAGCACCTGAGTTACCAGCGGGATACAGCCGCCGCAGCCAGTACCGGCTTTGGTCTCTGCTTTCAGCGCCGCAACGGTGTGGCAGCCTTTGTTGATAGCGGCAATCAGCGCGCCTTTGGTAACGTCAAAGCAGGAGCAAATCTGCGCACTGTCCGGCAGTTTATCTACACCGATAGAGGGTTTGCCCTGGCCTGCGTGCGCCGGCAGGATCAGCGAGTCCGGGTTTTCCGGCAGCTCAATGGCGTTCAGCACCAGTTGCAGCAGGTTGCCGTAATCGCTGGTGTCGCCTACCAGTACCGCACCGAGCAGCGTTTTGTTGTCTTCGCTGACGATAAGGCGTTTGTAGGTTTCTTTGCTTTCATCGAGGAACACGTAGCTGCGTGATTTTGGCGTGCGGCCATGCGCGTCGCCGATGCCGCCGACATCCACACCCAGCAGTTTCAGTTTGGCGCTGAGATCCGCGCCTTCAAACAGGTTGCCTGCGTTGCCGAGAATATGGTCGACCGCCACTTGCGCCATTTTGTAGCCCGGTGCGACAAGACCGTACACGCGGCTGTTCCAGCTGGCGCATTCGCCAATGGCGTAAATGTCCGGGTCGGAGGTCTGGCACAGGTCGTTGATGACGATGCCGCCGCGCGGAGCAATCTCGAGATCGCACTGTTTAGCCAGTTTGTCGCGTGGGCGGATACCGGTTGAGAAGACAATGAAGTCAACTTCCAGATCGCTGCCGTCGGCGAAGCGCATGGTTTTACGCGCTTCCACGCCTTGCTGTACGATTTCCTGGGTGTTTTTGCTGGTGTGAACTTTCACGCCCATGCTTTCGATTTTGCGACGCAGCTGTTCGCCGCCCATCTGATCGAGCTGTTCGGCCATCAGCATCGGCGCGAATTCGATAACGTGGGTTTCAACGCCTAAGTTTTTCAGCGCGCCTGCGGCTTCCAGCCCGAGCAGGCCGCCGCCGACGACCGCGCCGCGTTTGCTTCGACGCGCGCAGGCTTCAATCGCGTTCAAATCTTCGATGGTGCGGTAAACGAAGCAGTCCTGGGTTTCGGAGCCTTTAATCGGCGGGATCCACGGGTAAGAACCGGTCGCCATAATCAATTTGTCGTAGAAGACGGTGCGCCCGGCACTGGAGTGGATCACTTTCTCCTGGCGGTTAATGGTGATGGCGCGCTCGCCCACCAGCACTTTTACGCCATGCTTGTCGTAGTAGCCTTCGCGAACCAGCGACAGCTCTTCAGCGGTATGATGAGAGAAATAGGAAGAGAGGTGCACGCGGTCATAGGCGATGCGCGGCTCCTCACAGAAGACGGTGATGTCGAACTGGCCTGGATCGGCTTTATCGAGAAGGTCTTCGATAAAGCGGTGACCAACCATGCCGTTACCGATAATAGCGAGTCTGACTTTGCTCATTTTTGCCTCGATTTCTTTTCTATTACCGCCTACCTTAACGATTCAGCCCCCCCGCTTATTGATGTAAATCAATTACACCTTTATATACCTCTTAATGGGTATATCCTTGATTTTTGTAGGTTTTTATAAGTGCTGGAATTGATTAGAGTTTCGTAAGTGTTCATTTTTTGAGCCGGGATGGCGCGAATTTTCAACAGCGAAATTGATGCTATGAATAAGCAACCGTCATGCTGTTAAAAAGAAAACGGCGAGCCTGGAGCGAGCGGAACGGGAAGAAAGGGAGCAGGGAAGGGAGACGCGAAATGTCCCTTCCCGGCGGGGAAGGGACAAGGCACCGTTAGTGTGCCGCTGCCATTTTCGCGTGCTGGCGATGACGGGTAACAAAGCCCAGCGCGAAGCACATGACAAATACCACTGCGTAGAGGCCGTTTGCGGTAAACAGCGCCGCCTGCGGGCCGTGATTCGCCACAATCGGGCCTGTCACGATAAAGGTCAGCATGGTGCCGACGGTGCCGCAGGTCAGGATGAAGTTCACCAGTTTTGGCGAGGAGACTTTCGTCTGCTGTGAGCCAAGCGTAATGATGGTGGTATAAATCGCGCTGGAGAAGAAACCGAGCGCCAGAATAAACCACGCCATATGTTCCGGCTTACTGGTAATAAAGAAGTACATCAGCACCGTGGCGAGGCCCGCCAGTACGGTCAGGATGCGCTGCAAATCAAAGAAGCGCAGCACGACGCTGAAGACCCACATGCCAATCATGTAAGACATCCAGAAATTACTCACCAGCGTACCGGCGTCGTTCAGGTTCATGCCGAGGCTTTTGGTCGCGTATTCCGGCACCCAGCCGATAAAACCGAGCTGGCCCAGAATGTAGCAAAGTGCCGCCACGGAGAGGAACAACACGCCTACCCCCCATTTTTCTTTCATGACCGGCTGGTTTTCCTGCGCGGCATGTTTGCCAAGGACCGGGAAATCACAACCAAACGTCAGAATGAAAATAGCCACATAGACCAGGCCGATGCAGGCATACACCCAGTACCACTCAATGCTGCGTGCCAGCAGGAAGGCAGCGACCATCGGGAAGATCATCCCGGCCATGCTGAAGAAAGAGTCGGTAAACAGCAGGCGGGAACCGCGCTGGCGTCCTTCATACATATGGGTAATGAGGAAGGTCCCGATCGACATGGTGATGCCGCTGACCAGGCCGAGTACAAACATCGCGGCGGAGAAGAGCGTCAGGCTCTGGCTAAACATCAGCGCGATGACCGCAAGCACCATTAACACAAAGCCAAAACGCAGCTGGGTTTTCAGCGGCACAATCTCCATCAGCCAGGCGTTTAAAAAGATGGAGATCAGGATCCCGGCGTTCAGAAAGGTGAAGGTGTTACTCATGCTGGAAACGGGCAGATGAAAATAGTCTGCGATATTCCCCATCACCATCCCGGTGACGATTACCAACGCGCCAGTAAGGGCGTAGGAAAAGAAGCTGATCCATGTGAGCTTGATACGATTGCTGTTAGTCATGACTGGCCTGTGAATAGAAGTGTAAAGCGCGTTGACGGCGCCGTGAACCTGGGCATTCTAGGCGTTAATGTGATCCAATAAAACATTCATTGATCACAGCTTGTCAAAAACGACATGGTTTGTATGACATCCATCACATTATTGGACACGGCAGATCCGATGAGTGTCCTTTAACGTCACGCAGGTACGTAAAAGCAGGTAAATCTCTGGCACGTCACGCGATCGCTATTTAGAATCGACCCACTCGCTTTTTTCTGCTTCGTAAGGAATTCTTCATGCTCAAATCCACTCTGGCGGCTGTTGCGGCTGTATTTGCTCTTTCTGCCCTTTCTCCTGCTGCTCTGGCGGCAAAAGGCGACCCGCATGTTCTGCTGACAACCTCTGCGGGAAACATTGAGCTGGAGCTGAACAGCCAGAAAGCGCCGGCCACCGTGAAAAACTTCGTTGATTACGTCAATAGCGGTTTTTATAACAACACCATTTTCCACCGCGTGATCCCGGGCTTTATGGTGCAGGGCGGTGGTTTCACCGCGGATATGCAGCAGAAGCCGACCAACGCGCCGGTGAAAAACGAGGCGGATAACGGCCTGCCGAACGCGCGTGGCACCATCGCAATGGCGCGTACCGCCGATAAAGACAGCGCCACCAGCCAGTTCTTTATCAACGTTGCAGACAACGCCTTCCTGAACCACGGCCAGCGCGACTTCGGCTATGCGGTTTTCGGTAAAGTCGTCAAAGGCATGGACGTGGCCGATAAAATCACTCAGGTGCAGACACATGATGTTGGTCCGTACCAGAATGTGCCGTCCAAACCGGTGGTTATCCTCTCCGCAAAAGTCCTGCCGTAATTCTCTTCCCTGCGCGGGCTTCTCGGCCCGCGTCGTTTCGCCTCCCGGCAAACCCGCCCATTGCTGCTTATACTTGTGGCACACGGGGTTACGTTCAGGGGGCAACATGTCCAGAAAACTCACCGACAGACAAAAGTCCCGGATCTGGGACGCGCAGAAGAATCACAACTTTCAGGCCAGCAACCGGCTGGAAGGCATTGAGGTGCCTCTGGTGACCTTATCCCGCGAAGAAGCGCTGGCGCGCATTGAAGAGCTAAGGGGGCACTATGAGCGATAAATTCGGCGATGGACGCGACCCTTACTACTGGTCCGGCAGCGATGTGCTGCGTAACCGGTTGAATATTCACGCCGCGCAGGATCTTCAGCACGCCGAGCGCGAACTGACGTCGCTGCGCGCCGCCACGCTCGAACTCGGGCCTGTGCAACGCGGGCTGCCGCACCTGTGCGCCATTCACCGCCAGCTTTTTCAGGATCTCTACGACTGGGCGGGCGAGTTGCGTGAAGTCGATATCTATCAGGGCGAGACCCGCTTTGCGCATTTCGAATATCTGGAAAAAGAGGGTAATGCGCTGATGCAGGCGCTGGAAGATGAGGATTACCTCATCGGACTGGAGCCAGACGCTTTTACCGCCCGTCTTGCGCATTATTACTGCGAGATTAACGTCCTGCATCCGTTTCGCATCGGCACCGGGCGCGCCCAGCGCGTGTTCTTTGAACAGCTCGCACTTCATGCAGGTTATAGCCTTGACTGGCGGGGTGTTGATGTCGACGCGTGGCGCGCGGCTAATCAGGCCGGAGCGATGGGCGACCTGGCACCGCTTGAGAAAATCTTCGCCAAAGTGGTGAGCGAGGCGCGGGAAAGCGAGTAAACTGGCGCGGTTCTTTTTTCCGGAGCCGCCATGTTACTGCTTATCGACAACTACGATTCTTTCACCTGGAACCTGTTTCAGTATTTCAGCGAGCTGGGCGCAGAGGTGGTAGTCAGGCGCAACGATGAGCTGACGCCTGATGATATCGATGCGCTCGCCCCAGCGCATCTGGTCATCTCTCCCGGCCCCTGTACCCCCAATGAAGCGGGTATTTCACTTGCGGCTATCCGACGCTACGCCGGTCGCCTGCCGATACTCGGCGTCTGCCTCGGGCATCAGGCCATTGGACAAGCCTTCGGCGCAGACGTAGTGCGCGCTACAACCGTCATGCATGGCAAAACCTCGGCGATTCACCACAACGGCACGGGCGTGTTCACCGGGCTGAATAACCCGCTCACCGTTACCCGCTATCATTCGTTGATTATCGATCGCACGACGCTGCCTGCGGCGTTTGACATTACCGCCTGGACGGATGAAGGCGAAATTATGGGCATTCGCCATCGCGACTTGCCGCTTGAAGGTGTGCAGTTTCACCCGGAGAGTATTCTGAGCGAGCAGGGACACCAGCTGCTGGCAAACTTCCTTTCGCGCTGAATTTTTATTGCCTTTTAGTGATTTTTTATTCATATTTTGTGCTTATCTTTTCATGTGCGATGGCACATTTACTGGATGGGCATGAAATGGCAACTGAAAAAACAGCAATTACGCGCGCCACCTTTGATGACGTGATCCTGCCGATTTATGCACCGGCTGAATTTATTCCGGTGAAGGGCAAGGGCAGCCGCGTCTGGGATCAGCAGGGCAAAGAGTATGTCGATTTCGCGGGCGGCATCGCCGTGACCGCGCTCGGCCATTGTCACCCGCGGCTGGTGGACGCGCTGAAAGCGCAGGGCGAAACGCTCTGGCACACCAGTAATGTGTTCACTAACGAACCCGCACTGCGCCTGGGCCGTAAGCTGGTAGACGCCACTTTTGCTGAACGCGTCGTGTTCATGAACTCCGGCACCGAAGCCAACGAAACCGCGTTCAAGCTTGCCCGCCATTACGCCATCACACGTCACAGCCCCTACAAAACCAAAATCATCGCATTCTATAACGCCTTTCACGGACGCTCGCTGTTTACCGTCTCCGTGGGCGGTCAGGCGAAATACTCTGACGGTTTCGGCCCTAAACCCGCCGATATCATCCATGTGCCGTTTAACGATCTCGATGCGGTAAAAGCCGTAATGGATGACCACACCTGCGCGGTTGTGGTTGAGCCTGTGCAGGGTGAAGGCGGCGTGACAGCCGCGACGCCTGATTTCCTGCGTGGTCTGCGTGAGTTGTGTGACCAGCATCAGGCGCTGCTGGTGTTTGACGAAGTGCAGTGCGGTATGGGCCGCAGCGGCAAGCTTTTTGCCTATATGCACTACGGCGTGACGCCGGACATTCTGACCAGCGCCAAAGCGCTGGGCGGCGGGTTCCCGGTCAGCGCGATGCTCACTACGCATGACGTGGCATCGGCGTTTCATGTCGGCTCACACGGCTCTACCTATGGCGGCAACCCGCTGGCCTGTGCGGTGGCGGGTGAGGCGTTTGATATTATTAATACCCCGGAGGTGCTGGATGGCGTGGCGCACAAGCGCGAGCAGTTTGTACAGCATCTTACAAAGATTGGGGAACAATATGGGTTGTTCAGCGATATCCGCGGCATGGGGCTACTGATTGGCGCTGAGCTCTCCCCGGCTTTCCATGGACGCGCCCGTGATTTCCTTTACGCCGCCGCGGCAGAAGGTGTCATGGTACTGAATGCCGGGCCGGACGTGATGCGCTTTGCGCCGTCACTGCTGGTGGAAACCGCGGATATTGATGAAGGCATGCGCCGTTTTGCAGACGCCGTAGCACGCGTGGTGAACAACTAATCAGCGCGGCTGGCTCAGGCGGCGCCTGAGCCAGATGCCGTGATGCGGTCGCTGACGCCACGCCACAGATGAAATGGTATGCATGGTGCGCAGATGGTCAAGGATGCGCAGCAGATGATGTTCCATGACGCTGAGCGGCCCTTCCGGTAATACCTCTTCCCCTTCCAGCACCGACTCATTTTGCGTCTCGCCCGGCGCGTCATATTCCAGCCGCTGCTGACAGCGTTGCAGTGCGATTTCACACGCCTGCAAATAACGCGCCGCCGCCTCTGGCGTGAGTGAGGCCTGCTCGCGGGCAAGCGTCGTGATGGCGTTAACATGCTCGACGATAAACTGGCTGTGCGTCACCCACAGGCGCATATCTTCCAGATAACGGCTGTTAAAGCCTGGCTCCTGCATCGCCTGATTGAGTGAATTATAGAGCGCGTTGTGCGCCTGGTTAACGCGCATGCGCTGCCAGGCGAGCGGCGCGGGTTGCGGATCGTCGCTCAGGATCAGGCGCAGCGCCTCCTGGTCGGCCTCCAGGGCGTCATGCGCATTCTGTCGCAGCAGGCCGCTTTGCCACTGCGGCCAAAGCCAGACCATACCGCCGAAGGCGATAAGGCAACCCGTCAGCGTGTCTATCAGGCGCGCCACGATGTACTGTTCGCCGTTCAGCGTCAGAAGTTGTAGCGAATAGACCGCCGTCACGGTAAAGCCGATCATCGCCCAGCCGTAGTTGCGCCGGATGATGAGATAACTGATGAGCGTCACCAGCAGCATGCCGAGCAGCGTATAGCCCTGTGGCACCTTCAGGTGAAGCGTAATGCCCGCGATAATCAACCCCGCCAGCGTCCCGCCCGCACGATGCAGAATGCGCACGCGCGTCGCGCCATAGCCGTTTTGCGTCACGAACAGAACCGTCATCAGGATCCAGTAGGGTTTTGGCAGCTGAAACACGCTCGCCAGCAGACCGGCCGCCGCCAGCATTACGCCCAGTCGCGCCGAAGTGCGTAGCGCGGCGGATTTGAGCGACAAATAGCTTTTCAGGGCAGGTAACAGCGGCAAACGTCGCTGGCCGCTGTCCATCATGTCGCGGGCATAAAGCGGACGCTGGGTGCGCAGCACGCGTGCGATACGGCTGAAGTGATATTCGCAGAACTGTCCGACGGGGTTATCCGGGTGCTGGCGGGCGATTTTCGCCAGCGCCGCGACCTGTTTATCCATTGAAAAGCGGTGCGAATAGCGGTGATAAAGAATGTCGTCTGAGAGCGTGCGAAGACGCGTGGCCACGGTCTGGGCTGTCCAGCGCAGCACTTCTTCGGCGTGGCTGCGCTCCACCAGTTTTTGTACTTCGCCTGGCTGATGCAGCGAGACCGAAATATGCTCCTGAAGATCGAGCGCCACCTGAAACGAGCGCAGCAGGCGCTTGTAACCGTTCTGCCGGGTAGCTGCCAGCATCTGCAACTGCTGATAACACTGGCTTATCTGATCCACCACTTTTTGCTGATGCACCAGCAGCGGCGGTAGCGCCTGTTCCGGGTCGGTGTGGCGCGTCAGCAGACTGTATTTTGCTTCGCAGTAGTCGGCGAGGCTTTTATAAATCAGGCTTAGCGACTCACGCAGCGGCTGCTCGCGCCACAGCCAGAACCAGAAGCCGTTGAACGCGCCGTACCAGAGCGTGCCAAGGATATAGAGCAGCATCGGCTGCCAGACGGGCATATTCCCGGCGAGACTTAGGGTGAAAATGGCGGCGATGAGCGACGCGGGCAGCAGGCGCGCGTGAAGCGGGCTGATTTCCGCCGTGACGCCAAGCAACAGCGCCAGCATCAGCAAAATAAGCGGCAGCGGCACCGCCTGTAGCAGCAGAAACTGTACCGCAAGACTACTAAGCGCGAAGAGCGAGGCGCCGATGATAAGGCGTTTGAAAAAACGTTTATGCGGGGTGTCGAGACCAGCGATGTTGCAGCAGGCGGGCACCAGTGAGAAGAGTAATCCCTGTTGTAAGTGGCCCAGCATCAACCCGACCGCCACCGGCAGGCTTAAGATCAGTGTTTGCCGCAAAGCGTAATTGATTTCAGGGTGATAGATAAGACGACGCCACATAGGGGAGAAGTATAGAAACAAAAACGGCGTGTTACCGAAGCGACACGCCGTTTTTTTCAGGAACCTTAGCGGGTTCCGTAAACCACGATAGTTTTCCCGTGCGCGGAGATCAGGTTCTGATCTTCAAGCATTTTCAGGATACGGCCCACGGTTTCGCGGGAGCAGCCCACGATCTGACCGATTTCCTGACGGGTGATTTTGATCTGCATGCCGTCCGGATGGGTCATGGCGTCCGGCTGTTTTGCGAGATTCAGCAGCGTCTGCGCGATGCGGCCTGTCACGTCGAGGAACGCCAGGTTACCGACTTTTTCAGAGGTGACCTGCAGACGACGCGCCATCTGTGAGGAGAGACGCATCAGAATATCCGGGTTTACCTGAATCAGCTGACGGAATTTTTTATAAGAGATCTCAGCCACTTCACAGGCAGTTTTAGCGCGAACCCAGGCGCTGCGTTCCTGACCTTCCTCGAACAAACCCAGTTCGCCGATGAAGTCTCCCTGATTCAGGTACGAGAGGATCATCTCCTTGCCCTCTTCATCTTTGATCAACACTGCCACTGAGCCTTTGACGATGTAATACAGCGTCTCCGCTTTTTCACCCTGGTGAATCAGCGTGCTCTTAGATGGATATTTATGAATGTGGCAATGAGACAAGAACCATTCAAGAGTCGGGTCTGTTTGCGGTTTGCCAAGCACCATGCGCGGTTATCCTCTGTTTTAAACTGGCTCCAAAGACAGGGCGCGTAACCCCTGTCTGGCTTTGCAATCATCATCTTCCCGCGTCCAGGGAAGTTGGCTGTCCGTGGACGTCGCAGCCGATAAATTGTCTTCTCCTCTGCATACATGCGTAACATCAATGTATCGCCGCTGCATCCAGACTGTTTTAGCATAGCTTTTATCAGGTGTCTCCTGTTGTCTCGTTTCAGCTTGACGCAGGTCGCCTTCCATTGCCTCTGACGACGCGCCCGCGTAATCTGTCAGGAAAATGAATGCCCTGGAGTGATAATCATGCATGCACGAGTGAAATGGGTGGAAGGCTTAACCTTCCTGGGTGAGTCCGCATCCGGCCACCAGATTCTGATGGACGGCAACTCCGGCGACAAAGCGCCGAGCCCGATGGAAATGGTGCTGATGGCCGCTGGCGGTTGCAGCGCGATTGACGTGGTTTCTATTCTGCAAAAAGGCCGTCACGACGTGACCGATTGTGAAGTGAAGCTGACCTCTGAGCGTCGCGAAGAAGCGCCGCGTCTGTTCACACATATCAATCTGCATTTCGTGGTGACGGGCAAGGCCCTGAAAGAGGCGGCGGTCGCGCGTGCGGTGGATCTGTCGGCGGAGAAATATTGCTCGGTCGCGTTGATGCTCGGTAAAGGCGTAGATATCACGCACTCTTACGAAGTTATCGAAGGGTAATGGCGCGGCGGGCGGCGCTTCGCTGACCCGTTCACACGCTAACTGTCTTTGTAGGCCCGGTAAGCGCAGCGCCACCGGGCATGATCTCAGTCGATCTGCTTGCCTTCCATCAGTCGTTGCACCAGCGGCAACATAATTAACTCCATCGCCAGCCCCATTTTCCCGCCCGGCACCACTAGCGTATTGATGTGGGAAATAAACGAACCCTGCAGCATCGCAAGCAGCCACGGGTAGTCAATATTATCCAGATTACGGAAATGGATGACGACGAAGCTTTCATCAAGCGACGGGATGCCTTTGGCGGCAAACGGGTTGGACGTATCCACTGTCGGCACGCGCTGGAAGTTGATATGCGTACGAGAGAACTGTGGCGTGATGTAGTTGATGTAATCCTCCATCGAACGCACGACAGAGTCCATCACCGCCTCGCGGGAATGGCCGCGCTCGCTGGTATCGCGGATCATCTTTTGTATCCACTCCAGGTTGACGATAGGCACCACGCCCACCAGCAAATCCACATGTTTCGCCACGTCGTTTTGCGGAGTTACCACGCCGCCATGTAGCCCTTCGTAGAACAACACGTCTGTCGGTTCCGGCAGCGGTTGCCACGGCGTAAACGTGCCTGGCACCTGATTCCACGGCACTGCCTCATCGTAGGTGTGCAGGTATTTGCGCGACTGCCCTGTACCGGTCAGGCCGTACTCGACAAAAGTTTGCTCCAGCAGGCCGAAGTCGTTCGCTTCCGGGCCGAAATAGCTAATGTGACGGCCCAGATCGCGCGCTTTACGGATAGCCATGTCCATTTCGGGGCGCGTGTAGCGATGGAAGCTATCGCCTTCGACCTCGGCGGCGCGCAGGTTTAATTGTGCAAAGATTTTACGAAACGCGAGGCTGGTAGTGGTGGTTCCCGCGCCGCTGGAGCCCGTGACAGCGATGACCGGATGTTTGGCAGACATAGCGAGACAACTCCCTGAAGCGGCGGGGCAAGGCTCCGCCTGGCAAGATTAACCGCGAAACTGCGAGCGCGGCATGATATTGACCGTTTCGTGCAGTTCGGACCACACCAGAACGGCTTCGCCGCTTTGCAACTGACGCCGCACATCGGCGACCTTTTGCTCAAGCGAGCGTTCATGTTCACCATAATCGGTGCCTTCGCGCAAGACGAAGGCTTCAATCAGGCGATCCAGCGTCTCAGGGTCGACTTCTTGCCAGGGAATGATCATTTATCGGTCCAGATAAGGGGTTAACCAGTCAGGAATGCGCTGTTCCAGCCACATTTTCGGCTGGCGCAGCGTGCCGCCGACGAAACCCACGTGACCGCCATGTTCCGTCAGCTGATATTCAATATTAGCAGGCAGCGTGGTGATATCGGGGATCACGTGATGATCCATAAACGGGTCATCTTTGGCGTGAATGATAAGCGTCGGACGCGTGATAGCAGTGAGCCGCGGCAGGGCGCTGCACTGGCGATAGTAATCCACTGCGTCGGTAAAACCGTGGATTTTCGACGTGATCAAATCGTCAAAGTCACGCAGGCGTCGCAGGCGTTTAAGCTGGGTCAGATCAACCGGCAGCGTGCCGGGCCAGGCTTTCAGCTTGCGAGTGGCGTTGGCTTTCAACAGATTCAGCAAGTAGAACTGATAGACGCGCGAAAAGCCTTTTTCCATATGGTTGCAGCAGTGTTCCAGCATAAACGGTGCGGAGACAATCACGCCTGCATTCAGCGGAAACGCGGCGTCTATCTCGGCCATCAGGCAACCGAGCATATTGCCGCCGAGCGAATAGCCTACGGCCGCCGTCGGCATGGTGCCGTAGCGCTCATCCAGCCAGCGCAGGAAAAAAGTGCCGTCTTCGGTTTCGCCCGAGTGATAGATACGCCCCAATTTGTTCGGCACGCCGCTACAGCCGCGGAAATGCATCACTACGCCAAGCCAGCCGCGCTGTTTCGCCGCATGAATAAGCCCATGGGCGTATGGGCTGTGCAGGCTGCCTTCCAGTCCGTGGAACACGACCAGACGCGGTTTATGGCGCGCCTGGTCCGGGTTTTCGCTAAAGGCCAGATCGACAAAATCGCCGTCCGGCAGCTCCAGCCGCTGCCAGTGCGGCTCAAACTGCAGGCGACGGCGCAGCACGCGCGGCAGCATGGTTTGCAGGTGTGGATTGCTTACCCCCGGCATCGGCTGAAAATGTGAGGAATCGGTGTTCAGTGCAGGGAGTTCTGCGGGCGTAATGTCGGTCATGGCACACTGTCTTTTATTAGTTCGCTAACTACTATAACGATTGTTATTCATTTTGTTGATGCTTTGGTGCGGATCACTCGGCCAGTAAATTGCGCGAGAACAGATGAATATCGGCATCCGGTTTACGCCGCCAGAGACGGGCCTTACGCGCGCCGGTGGCGATACTCTCGCCCGTTTCTTCAAACATTCCCGACGCTTCAAAACGACGAATCAAGCTTTTGCGCTGGATGGGCTGGCCGAGAATGATCTCCGTCGCCTCCTGAAGCTGGCTTAGGGTAAAGCATTCTGGCAGGCAGTATACCGGCAGCAGGGAATACATTGTCTTCTGGCGCAGGCGGCGCAGCGCCGCCTCGATAATAACCCGGTGATCGAAGGCAAGCTCGGTAGTCTCAAGCGCGTTCACCGGGACCCACTGCGCGTCGCTGACGGAGGCGATATGCGGCGCGCAGTCCACCCAGGCGATAAGCGCAAACCATGCGGTGGTCAGGCTCCAGCCGCGCGGGTCGCGATCGGGGCCGGAAAACGTCTCCAGTTGTTCAAGCCAGGACGGACTTACGCCGGTTTTTGCGGTAAGCAAGCGCCGCGCAGTGTCGTGCGTGGATCCATCGTTCTGCATATCGATAAAGCCGCCCGGCAGCGCCCAGCGCCCTTGCTGCGGATGGCGCGCGCGCTGCACCAGCAAGACGCATAGCGACTGCTCATGCAGCGTAAACAGCACGCTGTCGACCGTGACCAGCGGAGAAGGGAACCGCGCAGGATCATAATTTTCTAAATATTCCGCTTCAGTCGTCATGTGCCGCTCCGTTTAATTGTCTCAGAGACAAGTTTACCAGCCTCGCGGACTACGGCAACACAAACCTTTATTAATTTAATTTTCAATAACATGCTATTTTTTAGCCGCTGCGGCAAAATATCGCTTGCTTAATATTGTCTCATGGACAATATTAAATGTGTCGAAGGGACATTAATTAAATAACCGGGGGCAACAATGATGCAGCCGCAACTGATGGTAGACGGACAAGAGATAGCAACACAGACCGGGCGCTTTCCTGATGGCGCCGTATGGGCGAAAGTGACCGGCGCGCTGCCTCGCGTCGCCTCGCTGCTGCGCATTCGCGCCGCCGCCCTGAAAACGATGGATGACTTTATGGTGCTGGCGCAACTGACCGACGCGGTGCGTCAGCATTGCGATGTCCGCTTCAGCCATCTGGAACTGCCGTGGCTGCCTTACGCCCGTCAGGACAGGCATATGCAACCAGGCGACAGCTTCGCGCTGAAAGTGTTTGCCCGCCTGCTCAATACGCTTGGTTTCGACAAAATCTTGGTGCTGGACCCGCACAGCGAGGCTGCCGCTGCCGCCATCGATAATCTGGTGGCTATCCCGCAGGAGCGCTGCCTGATGCAAAGCCAGACGCTGGTTGCCGCCCTGAAAGCCGGTGAGTTAATGCTGGTGGCGCCGGATGCGGGCGCGCTCAAAAAAATCCATGCTGTGGCGCAGGCTGCCGGCGTAGACGAATTTGCCATTCTGACCAAGCAGCGCAATGTCGCGACCGGCGAGCTGACCGGTTTTCGTCTGGTGGATGGCGATGTGAAAGGCAAGGCGGTGTTGATTGTTGATGACCTGTGTGACGCAGGCGGCACGTTTATCGGCTCCGCCCAGGTGTTGCGCGATGCGGGCGCTCGCAGCGTCAGTCTCTATGTCACGCATGGCGTGTTTTCAAAAGGCGTCGAAAACCTGCTGAATAACGGTATTGACCAGCTTTATACGACCAACTCCTTCGCGCCCGCCGCGCTGGCGCAGGATCGGGTAGAAATTATTGATATCAACAATATTTATAACGCGTAAGGAGAAGGGACATGAAGATGAATCCAATTCTGGCTATTGATGGCTACAAAGTATCGCACCGTGAGCAGTATCCGGCGGGCACCACCAAAGTCTATTCCAACTTTACGCCGCGCAGCGATCGCCATTTCCACTCTCCGGTCGCGGACGGCAAACTGGTGTTCTTCGGCCTGCAGGGGTTCCTGCAGTGGTTCCTGATTGATCTGTTTAATGACGAGTTTTTCGCGCGCCCGGAAGCGGACGTCGTGGAGGAGTATCAGGCCGTGATGGACAGCTATATCGGTAAAGGTGCCGTGAGCGCGGAGCACATTCGCGCGCTGCATCAGCTTGGCTACCTGCCGCTGCACATCAAAGCGCTGGATGAAGGCAGCAAAGTGGCGATGAAAGTGCCCGTACTGACTATCACCAACACGCGCCCGGAATTCTTCTGGCTGGTGAATTACCTGGAAACCGTACTCTCGGCGGAACTCTGGAAGTCATCGACCAATGCCACTATCGCGCATCACTACCGTAAAATCTGTGAGCGCTGGGCGCAGGAAACCTGCACGGACGTAAGCCACCTGGATTTCCAGTGCCACGATTTTTCTTTCCGCGGTATGTCTGGCCTGCAGGACACCGCGCAGGCAGGCTGCGGTCACCTGTTGAGTTTTAAAGGCACCGATAACATTCCTTCCCTGCTTTATGCCCGCGATTACTACACCCAGGGGCAGGAATGCTTTATCGCGGCGTCTATCCCCGCGACCGAGCACAGCGTGATGTGCATGGGCGAAAAAGAGAGCGAAATCGAAACGTTCCGCCGCCTGATTTGCGATCTTTATCCGAACGGTTTTGTCTCGATTGTGTCCGACACCTGGGATTACTGGCGCGTCATTACGGAATATACCCGCGAGCTGAAAACGCAGATTATGGCGCGCGAAGGCCGCGTAGTGTTCCGCCCGGACAGCGGCGACCCGGTGGAGATCCTCTGCGGTACCGGTGCAGATGATGACACCCGTGCAGACCGCACGGCAGAAGAGAAGGGGTCGGTTGAAGTGTTGTGGGAGATTTTCGGCGGCACTATTAACGACAAAGGCTTTAAAGTGCTCGACCCGCATGTAGGGCTGATTTACGGCGATTCTATAACGCTTGACCGCGCCGAAGAGATTTTACGTCGCCTGGCAGCGAAAGGCTTCGCCAGCGCTAACGTGGTGTTTGGCGTCGGCTCCTTCACCTACCAGTACAACACCCGCGACACTTTCGGCTTTGCGATGAAAGCCACCTACGGTGAAGTAAACGGCGTTGGCCGTATGATTTTCAAAGAGCCGAAAACCGACAGTGGCCTGAAACGCTCAGCGCGCGGGCTGCTGCGCGTAGAGCGCGACGCGCAGGACGATTATCAGTTGTTTGATGAACAGACGCTGGAGCAGGAAGCGCAGGGCGAGCTAAAAACCCGGTTCCTGGACGGCAAACTTCACGGGGTGGAGCACCTGGAAACGCTGCGCCAGCGGCTGGCGGCGCAGCGCTAACCATCACCGTCACCGGGCGCTCGCGCCCGGTTAATCGTTTTGCAGCATCGCTTCTAATTGTTCCTGGGCATCCAGCCACGCCATTTCGCACTCTTCCAGCGCCGCTTTGGTCTTCGCCTGTGTTTGCAGACACTCATTCATCTCCGCTTTGCGAGCCGGATCGTAAATGGCGCTGTCGGCGAGTTTCTCTTCGACGCCTGCGAGCGTGGCGTTGAGCTTTTCCATCTCTTTCTCAAGACGCGTGATCTCTTTACGTAGCGGTTGCGTCTGGGTGCGCAGTTCCGCCTCGCGGCGTTTTTGATCTTTGCGCGCCTGCGCGCTGTTGCCGTTGTCTTTCTCGCGGCTGATGTCGTCGCCCTGGCTCTCCTGCTTTTGTACGTCGCTCAGCCACTGCTGGTAATCGTCCAGGTCTCCGTCGAAGGCTTCGACCTTGCCATCGTGAACCAGATAGAGGTCATCGGTGGTGGAACGAATCAGGTGACGGTCGTGCGAGACGACCACCAGCGCGCCTTCGAATTCGATCAGCGCGTCGGTTAGGGCCTGGCGCATGTCGAGATCGAGGTGGTTGGTCGGTTCATCGAGCAGCAGCAGGTTGGGGCGCTGCCAGACGATCAGGGCCAGAACCAGGCGCGCTTTCTCGCCGCCGGAAAAACGCTCGGTGACTTCTGTCACTTTATCGCCCTGAAAGCCGAAGCCGCCAAGGTAGTCGCGCAACTGCTGTTCAGTTTCACGTGGGGCAATGCGCGCCAGATGCTGCAACGGCGATTCATCGGCGCGTAAAAACTCCAGCTGGTGCTGCGCGAAGTAACCAAGCTTAATCCCTTTAGCAAGCCCGATATCTCCGCTCACCGGGGCCAGTTCGCCCGCCAGCAGTTTAATCAGCGTCGATTTCCCCGCGCCATTACGACCGAGCAGACCGATGCGCGAGCCGGGCACCAGGTTGAGTTTGATGGAGTTGAGTATCGTGCGATCGCCATAACCGGCGCTGACTTTTTCCATTTTCAGCAACGGGTTGGGCAGGCTTTCCGGCGCGCGGAAGCTAAAGTGGAACGGGTTGTCCACATGCGCGGGCGCAATCAGTTCCATGCGCTCCAGCATCTTAATGCGGCTCTGCGCCTGCTTCGCCTTAGACGCTTTGGCTTTAAAGCGGTCAATAAAGCTTTGCAGATGCGCGACGCGCTGCTGCTGGCTTTCGTAGGTCGCCTGCTGCTGGGCGAGGCGCGTGGCGCGCTGGCGCTCAAAGGAGCTGTAGTTGCCGGTGTACTCGAACATATTTTGCTGTTCGATATGGATAATTTTATCCACAACCGGATCCAGGAAATCGCGGTCATGCGAGATAAGGATCAGCGTGCCGTTATAGCTCTTTAGCCATTTTTCCAGCCAGATGACCGCGTCGAGATCGAGGTGGTTGGTCGGCTCGTCGAGCAGGAGCAGATCGGAGCGGCAAATCAGGGCCTGCGCGAGGTTCAGACGCATACGCCAGCCGCCCGAGAAATCACTGACCGGACGCGTGAGTTGCTCGTTACTAAAGCCCAGGCCATGCAAGAGGCTCGCGGCGCGCGAACGGATGGTCCAGGCGTCGATGGCGTCGAGCTTGCCGTGCGCGGTGGCGATGGCGTGACCGTCGTTGCGTTCAGTCGCGTCGTGTAGCTCGCGCTCAAAGGCACGGTATTCACGGTCGCCGTCGATGACATATTCCAGCGCAGGTTGCGCGAGCGCAGGCGTTTCCTGATTCACCCAGGCGAGCTGCCAGGTGCCGGGGTAGGTGAAACTGCCGCCATCGGCGCTGATCTCGTTTTTCAGAAGCGACAGCAGCGTGGATTTGCCGCAGCCGTTTTTGCCCACCAGGCCCACTTTCTGGCCTGGGTTAATGGTGGCGGTGGCGTTGTCCAGCAGCACGCGTGTGCCGCGACGAATTTGTAACGAGGAGAAAACAATCATAAGGCGCCGTAGATTCAGACTATGTTAAATTGTCATTATATTCATGTAACGTGATGCTTTGGGCACCGCGTGGGGCCGCCATGGTAGCCCAAATCAGTAACAATGACGACGCCCTGGAGGGGAATGATGTCACAGACAGCGAAAGTTTTGCTGCTGTATGCCCATCCGGAATCTCAGGACTCGGTGGCCAACCGGGTTTTGCTTAAGCCGGCTCTGCAATTACCTAATGTCACGGTGCATGACCTCTATGCCCACTATCCCGATTTCTTTATCGATATCAGCCATGAGCAGGCGTTGCTGCGCGATCACGATGTGATTGTTTTTCAGTTCCCGCTTTATACCTATAGCTGCCCCGCATTGCTGAAAGAGTGGTTTGACCGCGTGTTAAGCCGCGGTTTTGCAAGCGGCGTGGGCGGTACAGAACTTGCCGGAAAATACTGGCGCTGCGTGATTACCACTGGCGAGCCGGAAACGGCCTATCGCCCGGACGGTTTCAACCGTTACGAACTGAGCGACATTCTACGTCCCTTCGAACTGACGGCGGCCATGTGCCGTATGCACTGGATGACGCCGCTGATTATCTACTGGGCGCGGCGTCAGTCGCTTTCTGAGCTAGCGGCGCAAGGCCAGGCGTATGAAAGCTGGCTGACCGCGCCGTTAACGCCGGGGGGCTTTTGATGGAAGGCTCAGACCTGCTGCTGGCAGGCATTCTTTTTCTTTTTGCGGCGGTAGTGGCGGTGCCGATTGCGGCGCGCCTCGGTATCGGCGCGGTGCTGGGGTATCTGCTGGCGGGGATCGCCATCGGACCGTGGGGACTTGGGTTTATCAGCGATGTTGACGAGATCCTGCACTTTTCGGAGCTGGGTGTCGTTTTCCTGATGTTCCTGATAGGCCTTGAGCTGAATCCCTCGAAACTCTGGAAGCTACGGCGCTCTATCTTCGGCATCGGCGCGGCGCAGGTGTTTTTTAGCGCCGTGGTGCTGGCAGGGCTGCTGATGTTGACGGATTTCGCCTGGCAGGCGGCGGTCGTCGGTGGTATCGGCCTTGCGATGTCCTCGACGGCGATGGCGCTGCAACTCATGCGCGATAAGGGCATGAACCATACCGAAGGCGGACAGTTAGGGTTCTCGGTGCTGCTGTTTCAGGATCTTGCCGTGATCCCGGCGCTGGCGATGGTGCCGCTGCTTGCGGGCAATGGCGATGAACACCCGGACTGGCTGAAGATTGGCATGAAAGTGCTGGCTTTCGCCGGGATGCTGATTGGCGGCCGTTATTTACTGCGCCCGGTCTTTCGGTTTATCGCAGGCTCTGGCGTGCGGGAAGTGTTTACCGCCGCCGCGCTGCTTCTGGTGCTCGGTTCTGCATTATTTATGGATTTGCTGGGGCTATCGATGGCGCTCGGCACGTTTATCGCGGGCATTCTCCTTGCAGAAAGCGAGTACCGGCATGAACTGGAAAGCGCCATTGAGCCATTTAAAGGGCTGCTGCTGGGGCTGTTTTTTATCTCGGTTGGCATGGCGTTAAACCTGGGCGTCCTCTATACCCATATTCTGTGGGTGGTGATGAGCGTGCTGGTGCTGGTCAGCGTCAAAATGGCAGTGCTATACGGTCTGGGACGCTTTCAGGGGCTGCGGCGCACCGAGCGGCTACAGTTCGCGGGCGTGTTGAGCCAGGGCGGCGAGTTCGCATTCGTGCTCTTCTCCAGCGCCTCATCGCAGAAACTCTTTCATAACGACCAGATGGCACTGCTGCTGGTGACCGTGACGCTCTCGATGATGACTACGCCGCTGGTGATGAAAGGCATCGACAGGCTGCTGGCGCGACACTTTAACAACGCGCAGGACGAGCATGATGAGAAGCCCTACGTCGAGGATGACAAGCCGCAGGTGATTATCGTCGGCTTCGGGCGTTTCGGACAGGTGATTGGGCGTTTGCTGATGGCCAATAAAATGCGTATCACGGTGCTGGAGCGCGATATCAGTGCGGTCAACCTGATGCGAAAATATGGCTATAAAGTTTATTACGGCGACGCCACGGAGCTTGAGTTGCTGCGTGCCGCCGGGGCGGATTCGGCGCAGTCTATCGTTGTGACGTGCAACGATCCGGAAGACACGATGCGTATTGTGCATCTCTGCCAGCAGCATTTCCCGCAGCTCGAAATTCTGGCGCGGGCGCGTGGCCGCGTTGAGGCGCATGAATTGTTACAGGCAGGCGTGAAACAGTTTTCGCGCGAGACCTTTTCCAGCGCGCTGGAACTGGGGCGCAAAACGCTTATTACGCTTGGTATGCATCCTCATCAGGCGCAGCGTGCGCAACTGCATTTCCGCCGTCTCGATATGCGGATGCTGCGCGAGTTGATGCCGGTACATACCGACAACGCGCAGATTTCTCGTGTACGCGAGGCGCGGCGCGAGCTGGAAGAGATTTTCCATCGCGAGATGCAGCAGGAACGGCGCCAGTTGGATGGCTGGGACGAGTTTGAATAGAAGGTGAGCTATGGCTGTGCGTAAACGTTTTATTGCCGGGGCCGTCTGCCCGAAGTGCCAGGCACAGGATTCCCTCGCCATGTGGCGTGAAAATCAGGTCGATATCGTCGAGTGCGTGAAATGCGGGCACCAGATGCGCGAGGCGGATAAAGAAGTGCGCGAGCAGGTGCGCAAAGATGAGCAAGTCATAGGGATTTTTCATCCTGACTAGCGAGATGCCGCAGGTTTCTTTAAGCTAAAGGGTACACAGGCGTCGATTTGGGCTACAATCGGCGCCAGTCTTTTTTCCTCACTCAGGAGATATCATGAAAGTAGCAAAAGACCTGGTGGTCAGCCTGGCCTATCAGGTACGTACAGAAGACGGTGTATTGGTTGATGAGTCTCCGGTGAGTGCGCCGCTGGACTACCTGCATGGTCACGGCTCCCTGATTTCCGGCCTGGAAACTGCGCTGGAAGGTCACGATGTTGGCGATAAATTCGATGTGAACGTAGGCGCTAACGACGCTTACGGCCAGTACGACGAAAACCTGGTACAGCGTGTACCGAAAGATGTTTTCATGGGCGTTGACGAGCTGCAGGTTGGCATGCGTTTCCTGGCGGAAACCGATCAGGGTCCGGTGCCGGTAGAAATCACCGAAGTGGGCGACGACCACGTGGTGGTTGATGGCAACCACATGCTGGCGGGCCAGAACCTGAACTTCAACGTTGAAGTCGTAGCGATCCGCGAAGCGACCGAAGAAGAACTGGCTCACGGCCATGTTCACGGCGCAAATGGTCATCATCACGATCACGATCATGACCACGATCATGACGGCTGCTGCGGTGGTCATGGCCACAGCCACGATCACGACCACGGTAAAGGTGGTTGCGGTAACGGCGGCTGCGGTTGCCACTAAGTCTCATAAAAAAGGGGCGCTTCGGCGCCCCTTTTCATTACCGGCATTTTGGCTGTCAGTAATGCGGCGGCGGCGTTTCTTCCGCCTGAGACGCAATCATCGACGGCTGCGAAGCCTTGATTTTCTCAACCATAATCTTGAGCTGTTCACGAAGCTTCGCCAGCTCCAGCTCATGCGCGGTGACGGACTGGTTCAGCGCGTCGATGGTTATCTCCTGGAATGCCAGTCGGCTCTCCAGCTCCGCGATTCGGTGTTCAGTCGATTCGTTTTGCATGATGTTTCCCCCTTTGCGTCGCGATTCTACGCAACTTTCCCGGATTCTGCCGGGTTGCTTCAACAGAAAGAAACTTATTTAAACAAATTAAGTCTGAAATAACGCGCGAAACGGAAAAGTGGTTATGTTGATTTCCGCTGTGACGTTTTATAGTACGACTTTCGTTTTTAAGATAACCCTGGGGTGAGAGGCCCCAACCCTGGAGATAATGGATGAAATCACTGTTTAAAGTAACGCTGCTGGCGACCACGATGGCTGTGGCGTTCAATGCTCCCCTGACGTTTGCAGCGCCAGCCGCACAGCAGCAGAACGCTGCTGCCGCTGACAGCAAAGCTGCATTCCAGAACGACGATCAGAAATCGGCTTACGCCCTGGGTGCTTCGCTGGGCCGTTACATGGAAAACTCCCTGAAGGAACAGGAAAAACTGGGTATCAAACTGGATAAAAACCAGCTGATCGCCGGGGTTCAGGATGCGTTTGCTGATAAGAGCAAGCTCTCTGACCAGGAGATCGAACAGACCCTGCAGGCTTTCGAAACCCGCGTAAAAGGTGCCGCTCAGGCGAAAGTTGAGAAAGACGCAACTGAAAACGAAGCGAAAGGCAAAGCCTACCGTGATAAATTCGCTAAAGAGAAAGGCGTGAAAACCTCTTCTACCGGCCTGCTGTATAAAGTCGAGAAAGAAGGTACTGGCGCTGCGCCGAAAGAGAGCGACACCGTAGTGGTTAACTACAAAGGTACGCTGATTGATGGTCAGGAGTTTGATAACTCCTACAAGCGCGGCGAGCCGCTCTCTTTCCGTCTTGACGGTGTGATCCCAGGCTGGACTGAAGGCCTGAAGAACATCAAGAAGGGCGGCAAAATTAAGCTGGTCATCCCACCGGAACTGGCATATGGCAAAAACGGCGTTCCGGGCATTCCGGCTAACTCTACGCTGGTATTTGATGTAGAGCTGCTGGATATCAATCCGGCGGCAAAAGCAGATGCTGCTCCGAAGGCGGCCGCTGGCGATAAAGCGGACGACGCTGCAAAAGTGAAGTAATGCTTCGCAGACCGCCGCCTCAGGGCGGCGGTTTTTTTTATCCGGGCCACGTATAATAAAAGCTGGCTAGTGTTGCGCCCGCTGTATTACTTTAGCGAGTTACGTAACAACTGAATGATGAGTCTGCCCAGACCTTGAGAGACGACAGGCTCGCTGTAAAGGGTGGTATGTTTTCATGTCCAATTCGCTATTAACCAACGAGGCCAGCGAACTCGATCTGCTGGATCAGCGTCCCTTCGAACAGACCGACTTTGATATCCTGCGCTCCTATGAAGCGGTCGTGGACGGGTTAGCGATGCTCATCGGCTCCCATTGTGAAATTGTTCTGCATTCCCTGCAGGATCTGAAATGCTCGGCTATCCGTATTGCGAATGGCGAACACACGGGGCGCAAAATCGGCTCACCGATTACTGACCTGGCGTTACGTATGCTGCACGATATGACCGGCGCGGATAGTAGCGTCTCGAAGTGCTATTTTACCCGTGCGAAAAGCGGCGTGTTGATGAAGTCAGTGACTATCGCCATTCGTAACCGGGAACACCGCGTGATCGGTCTGCTGTGCATCAATATGAATCTGGATGTGCCGTTCTCCCAGATTATGAGCACCTTTGTGCCGCCAGAAACACAGGAAGTGCCTTCATCTGTGAACTTCGCTTCGTCGGTGGAAGACCTTGTCACTCAGACGCTGGAATTTACAATCGAAGAAGTGAATGCCGACCGTAACGTGTCTAACAACGCCAAGAACCGTCAGATTGTCCTTAACCTCTATGAGAAAGGCATTTTTGACATCAAAGACGCGATCAATCAGGTGGCCGATCGGCTCAATATCTCCAAGCACACGGTTTATCTTTATATCCGCCAGTTCAAGAGCGGTGATTTTCAGGGGCAGGAGCGCTGATGCGTTTTGCCTTGATGGTTACAGGGCCGGCGTACGGCACTCAGCAGGCCAGTAGCGCATTACAGTTTGCGAAAGCGCTTCTGGCAGAGGGCCACAGTCTTGAAAGCGTCTTTTTTTATCGTGAAGGGGTCTATAACGCGAATCGGTTCACGTCGCCTGCAAGCGATGAGTTCGATCTGGTACGCGCCTGGCAACAGCTGCATGATGAAAACGGCGTGGCGCTGCATATCTGCGTGGCGGCCGCGCTGCGACGTGGCGTAACAGATGAAAACGAAGCGCGTCAGCAGGGATTGCCGGGTGCAAATCTGCAGCCGGGTTTTGTGATGAGCGGTTTAGGCGCGCTCGCCGAAGCGGCGCTGACCTGTGACAGAGTGGTCGAATTTTAATGAAATCGGTGGCTTTTGTGTTTACCCAGGCGCCACATGGCAGCGCTGCGGGTCGTGAAGGGCTGGATGCATTGCTCGCAATGTCTGCTCTGACAGAAGAGATCGGCGTCTTTTTCATGAGTGACGGCGTTTTTCAGATTCTTTCTGGTCAAGCCCCGCAGGCTATTCTTGCTCGCGACTATATTTCTACATTCAAAGTCCTGCCGCTGTATGATATTGAGCGCTGCTACCTCTGCCGTGAGTCGTTGCAAGAGCGTGGTCTCAGCCGCGATCAGACGTTTGTTATCGATGTCGAAGCGCTGTCTGCGGATGTGTTGCGTGAGCGTCTGAACGATTACGATGTGGTACTGACTTTTTAAGGAACCTCATGCTGTATACGCTTTCTCACTCGCCCTGGCAGTGTGATATCAATGCGTTACTGCGCCTTGTGCGTAGTGGTGATGACCTCCTGCTAATGCAGGATGGGATCCTCGCAGCATTGAATGATAGCCGCTTTGCTGCCGCGCTGCTCGCCACTCCCGCACGGGTTTTCGCATTACAAAACGATGTCGAGGCCAGAGGCGTCAGTGCTCAAATATCAGGCAATATCGAGATGATTAGCTATAATGATTTCGTCAAACTCACAGTAAAACACGCAAGCCAGATGGCCTGGTAAAGCGCTTACGCTGTATATTTCTTGACACCCTATCTACACAGCCCTAAAATTCCGCGTCCTCATATTATATGAGGGCGATTTATTACGTGTTTACGAAGCAAAAGCTATAAAACCAGGAGCTATTTAATGGCAACAGTTAACCAGCTGGTTCGCAAACCTCGCGCTCGCAAAGTTGCTAAGAGCAACGTGCCGGCGCTGGAAGCTTGCCCGCAAAAACGTGGTGTATGTACTCGTGTATATACCACCACTCCGAAAAAACCGAACTCCGCACTGCGTAAAGTATGCCGTGTTCGTCTGACTAACGGTTTTGAAGTGACTTCCTACATCGGTGGTGAAGGTCACAACCTGCAGGAACACTCCGTGATCCTGATCCGTGGCGGTCGTGTTAAAGACCTTCCGGGTGTTCGTTACCACACCGTGCGTGGCGCGCTTGACTGCTCCGGCGTTAAAGACCGTAAGCAGGCTCGCTCCAAGTATGGCGTGAAGCGTCCTAAGGCTTAATGGTTCTCCGTTAAGTAAGGCCAAACGTTTTAACTTTAATGTCAAACTAAACTCGTAGAGTTTTGGACAATCCTGAATTAACAACGGAGTATTTCCATGCCACGTCGTCGCGTCATTGGTCAGCGTAAAATTCTGCCGGATCCGAAGTTCGGATCAGAACTGCTGGCTAAATTTGTAAATATCCTGATGGTAGACGGTAAAAAATCTACTGCAGAATCTATCGTATACAGCGCGCTGGAGACCCTGGCTCAGCGCTCTGGTAAATCTGAACTGGAAGCTTTCGAAGTCGCTCTCGAAAACGTGCGCCCGACTGTAGAAGTTAAGTCTCGCCGCGTTGGTGGTTCTACCTACCAGGTTCCGGTTGAAGTCCGTCCGGTTCGCCGCAATGCTCTGGCAATGCGTTGGATCGTAGAAGCTGCTCGTAAACGCGGTGATAAATCCATGGCTCTGCGCCTGGCGAACGAACTTTCTGATGCTGCTGACAACAAAGGTACTGCAGTTAAGAAACGTGAAGACGTTCACCGTATGGCAGAAGCCAACAAGGCGTTCGCACACTACCGCTGGTAATTTCTGCGGCATGTTAGTCACCAGACGGGCGCTTCAGATAAGCTGCCCGTCCTGGGTAACTTAATTTGAGCGCCTAAAGAAACAAACGAGGAATCAAATGGCTCGTACAACACCCATCGCACGCTATCGTAACATCGGTATCAGTGCGCACATCGACGCCGGTAAGACCACTACTACCGAACGTATTCTGTTCTACACCGGTGTAAACCACAAAATCGGTGAAGTTCATGACGGCGCCGCAACTATGGACTGGATGGAACAGGAGCAGGAGCGTGGTATTACCATTACCTCTGCTGCGACTACCGCATTCTGGTCTGGTATGGCTAAGCAGTATGAACCGCACCGTATCAACATCATCGACACCCCGGGGCACGTTGACTTCACCATCGAAGTAGAACGTTCCATGCGTGTTCTTGACGGTGCGGTAATGGTTTACTGCGCAGTTGGTGGTGTTCAGCCGCAGTCTGAAACCGTATGGCGTCAGGCTAACAAATACAAAGTTCCGCGTATTGCGTTCGTTAACAAAATGGACCGCATGGGCGCGAACTTCCTGAAAGTTGTTGGTCAGATCAAAACCCGTCTGGGCGCGACTCCGGTTCCGCTGCAGCTGGCGATTGGTGCTGAAGAAGGTTTCACCGGTGTTGTTGACCTGGTGAAAATGAAAGCCATCAACTGGAACGATGCAGACCAGGGCGTTACCTTCGAATACGAAGATATCCCGGCTGACATGCAGGAGCTGGCTGACGAATGGCACCAGAACCTGATCGAATCCGCAGCTGAAGCTTCTGAAGAGCTGATGGAAAAATACCTGGGTGGTGAAGAACTGACTGAAGAAGAGATCAAAAAAGCTCTTCGTCAGCGTGTTCTGAACAACGAAATCATCCTGGTAACCTGTGGTTCTGCGTTTAAGAACAAAGGCGTTCAGGCGATGCTGGATGCGGTAATTGATTACCTGCCATCCCCGGTTGACGTACCTGCGATCAACGGCATCCTGGACGACGGTAAAGATACCCCGGCTGAGCGTCACGCAAGCGATGACGAGCCGTTCTCTGCACTGGCGTTCAAAATTGCAACCGACCCGTTTGTGGGTAACCTGACGTTCTTCCGCGTTTACTCTGGCGTGGTTAACTCTGGCGACACCATCCTGAACTCCGTGAAATCTGCACGTGAGCGTTTCGGTCGTATCGTACAGATGCACGCAAACAAACGTGAAGAGATCAAAGAAGTTCGCGCGGGCGATATCGCTGCGGCAATCGGTCTGAAAGACGTGACTACCGGTGACACTCTGTGTAACCCGGATCACCCGATCATTCTGGAGCGTATGGAATTCCCTGAGCCGGTTATCTCCATCGCGGTTGAGCCGAAAACCAAAGCTGACCAGGAAAAAATGGGTCTGGCTCTGGGCCGTCTGGCTAAAGAAGACCCGTCTTTCCGTGTATGGACTGACGAAGAATCTAACCAGACCATCATCGCCGGTATGGGTGAACTGCACCTGGACATCATCGTTGACCGTATGAAACGTGAGTTCAACGTTGAAGCTAACGTGGGTAAACCTCAGGTTGCTTATCGCGAAGCGATTCGCACGAAAGTTACCGATGTTGAAGGTAAACACGCTAAGCAGTCTGGTGGTCGTGGTCAGTACGGTCATGTTGTTATCGACATGTATCCGCTGGAGCCGGGCTCAAATCCGAAGGGTTACGAGTTCATCAACGACATTAAAGGTGGTGTGATTCCTGGCGAATACATCCCTGCCGTTGACAAGGGCATCCAGGAGCAGCTTAAGTCTGGTCCGCTGGCGGGTTATCCGGTAGTTGACATGGGCGTGCGTCTGCACTTCGGTTCTTACCATGACGTTGACTCCTCCGAGCTGGCGTTTAAACTGGCTGCTTCTATCGCCTTTAAAGAAGGCTTTAAGAAAGCAAAACCAGTTCTGCTTGAGCCGATCATGAAGGTTGAAGTAGAAACTCCGGAAGAGAATACCGGTGACGTCATCGGTGACTTGAGCCGTCGTCGCGGTATGCTGCGTGGTCAGGAATCTGAAGTAACTGGCGTTAAGATCCACGCTGAAGTTCCGCTGTCTGAAATGTTTGGATATGCAACTCAGCTGCGTTCTCTGACCAAAGGTCGTGCATCTTATACTATGGAATTCCTGAAGTATGATGATGCGCCGAACAACGTTGCTCAGGCCGTAATCGAAGCCCGTGGTAAATAAGCCGCAGGGTTAAAAACAAAGTCCCGTGCCTCCTCGTTGAGGGGGCACTATAGTAAGGAATATAGCCGTGTCTAAAGAAAAATTTGAACGTACAAAACCGCACGTCAACGTCGGTACTATCGGCCACGTTGACCATGGTAAAACTACCCTGACTGCTGCTATCACTACCGTTCTGGCTAAAACCTACGGTGGTTCTGCCCGCGCCTTCGACCAGATCGATAACGCGCCGGAAGAAAAAGCACGTGGTATCACCATCAACACCTCTCACGTTGAATACGATACCCCGACCCGCCACTACGCGCACGTTGACTGCCCGGGCCACGCCGACTATGTGAAAAACATGATCACCGGTGCTGCTCAGATGGACGGCGCTATCCTGGTTGTTGCTGCGACTGACGGCCCGATGCCGCAGACCCGTGAGCACATCCTGCTGGGTCGTCAGGTAGGCGTTCCGTTCATCATCGTGTTCCTGAACAAATGCGACATGGTTGATGACGAAGAGCTGCTGGAACTGGTTGAGATGGAAGTGCGTGAGCTGCTGTCTCAGTACGACTTCCCGGGCGACGACACTCCGATTGTTCGTGGCTCTGCGCTGAAAGCGCTGGAAGGCGACGCAGAGTGGGAAGCGAAAATCATCGAGCTGGCAGGTCACCTGGATTCCTACATCCCGGAACCGGAGCGCGCGATTGACAAGCCGTTCCTGCTGCCGATCGAAGACGTATTCTCCATCTCCGGTCGTGGTACCGTTGTTACCGGTCGTGTAGAGCGCGGTATCATCAAAGTGGGTGAAGAAGTTGAAATCGTGGGCATCAAAGACACCGCGAAATCCACCTGTACCGGCGTTGAAATGTTCCGCAAACTGCTGGACGAAGGCCGTGCGGGCGAGAACGTAGGTGTTCTGCTGCGTGGTATCAAACGTGAAGAAATCGAACGTGGTCAGGTACTGGCTAAGCCGGGTTCCATCAAGCCGCACACCAAGTTCGAATCTGAAGTGTACATTCTGTCCAAAGACGAAGGCGGCCGTCACACTCCGTTCTTCAAAGGCTACCGTCCGCAGTTCTACTTCCGTACGACTGACGTGACCGGTACCATCGAACTGCCGGAAGGCGTTGAGATGGTAATGCCGGGCGACAACATCAAAATGGTTGTCACCCTGATCCACCCGATTGCGATGGACGACGGTCTGCGTTTCGCAATCCGCGAAGGCGGCCGTACCGTTGGCGCGGGCGTGGTTGCTAAAGTTCTGGGCTAATTGATTCAGAGCTAAAAAGGGCGCTTCGGCGCCCTTTTTGTTTTATAAAGAAAATCAATGCAACTCGTTACCTGTTTATCCTGCCTTTCCTGAAAGCATCTGAAGACTGCTTTTGACTCGTTGTAATCATAACCATTCTCATTTACACTCTGTGCATAAACTGAACGGGAGACATCATGTACGTTTGTTTGTGTAACGGTATCAGCGATAAAAAAATCCGTCAGGCGGTACGCCAGTATCACCCACAGTCCTTTCAGCAGCTTCGCAAATTCATGCCGATCGGTAATCAGTGCGGCAAATGTGTACGTGCTGCCCGCGAAATCATGCAAGACGAATTAATACAAATCCCTGAGTATAAGGAAATCGCCTGAATCCAGATTTTGACTTCCGCGCCAGCCCATCTACGCTTCATGTAGTGGAAGCGGAGGGAAGCAAAATGCAAGGTGATATCAAGATAATAAATTATCTCAATAAATTATTGGGAAACGAGCTTGTCGCAATCAATCAGTACTTTCTCCATGCAAGAATGTTCAAAAACTGGGGCTTGATGCGCCTCAATGATGTTGAATATCACGAGTCAATCGATGAGATGAAACACGCCGATATCTACATTGAACGTATCTTATTCCTCGAAGGCATTCCCAATCTTCAGGACCTTGGAAAATTGCATATCGGTGAAGACGTAGAAGAAATGTTGCGCTCAGATCTTTCCCTTGAGATGGAAGGAGCAAAAGATCTTCGTGAAGCCATTGCTTACGCCGACTCGATTCATGATTACGTCAGCAGAGATATGATGATTAAAATCCTGGCGGATGAAGAGCATCATATTGACTGGCTTGAGACTGAACTGGATTTAATAAGTAAAATCGGTTTGCAGAACTATATACAGTCACAGATAAAAGAGCAGAGCTGACATTCTGCAGGTTCATACCTGAAAGGTAACACTGCTACACATCAACCCTGCTGCTGCCAGAAATGGGCCAAAAGGCAGCGGGGTTTTTTGTTGGTATCTACGCCGATTAAGTAAATACAGGCATAGTGAAGCGACCAAACCAAGTAACGATGCTGCAATAAGCAATAACCCAAGCATTTGCCATCCGTGCCAGGCACCTAGTGCGCTAAAGAACTTTATATCGCCATATCCAAGCCCCTCATAACCGCGAAACCCGCGGTAGGCCCAATAAATAAAACACAGGGCCAGATATCCAGCCATAGCGCCTGCTACAGCGTCCGCCAGATAGTGTGGCTGAACGATAAGATGGTATGACAACCCGAGCCATAAGAGGGGGCAGGTAAAGCGGTCAGGTAGCAGTCCATATCGGACATCTTTCCAGACAAGCCAGCCATTGAGCACTACATACCCGAAGATCCATAACACGTCCATCCACATTGCCTTTGCAGTGTCGGTAATAAAGATTATTAAAATATTTGAGGGCGTGAGCAGGATGAATAGCTTGTTTCGCATGTTGCGTATGGCATTCCAAAGAAAACCCATCTCACAGTTATGTTGTCCCGAAAAATGCGAGGTGGCACGAGATAATGTTTAATTTCTAAACAGTGCTTGCGTCATCGCCAGATTTACGTATAATGCGCGGGCTTGTCATTAATGACGGCTGGTTCGATATGAACCCTGATAGCGCAATTCGGCTATCAAACAATGCTCCCAATCGGGGAGCTACGTAAGAACGATTACACTCTCCCATCAATCGTAATGGGTTCGAGGAGTAATCATTTTCGTCTATAAAATAATTGGAGCTCTGGTCTCATGCAGAACCAAAGAATCCGTATCCGCCTGAAAGCGTTTGATCATCGTCTGATCGATCAATCAACCGCGGAAATCGTCGAGACTGCTAAGCGCACTGGTGCGCAAGTCCGTGGTCCGATCCCGCTGCCGACCCGCAAAGAGCGCTTTACCGTTCTGATCTCTCCGCACGTTAACAAAGACGCGCGCGATCAGTACGAAATCCGCACTCACAAGCGTCTGGTTGACATCGTTGAGCCAACCGAGAAAACCGTTGATGCTCTGATGCGTCTGGATCTGGCTGCCGGTGTAGACGTGCAGATCAGCCTGGGTTAATCAGGTCATTGAGCGATTGAGAGGTTGAAACAATGATTGGTTTAGTCGGTAAAAAAGTGGGTATGACCCGCATCTTCACTGAAGAAGGCGTTTCTATCCCAGTAACCGTAATCGAAGTTGAAGCAAACCGCGTTACTCAGGTTAAAGACCTGGCTAACGACGGCTACCGCGCAGTGCAAGTTACCACCGGTGCTAAAAAAGCTAACCGCGTAACCAAGCCGGAAGCGGGTCACTTCGCTAAAGCTGGCGTAGAAGCCGGCCGTGGTCTGTGGGAATTCCGTCTCGCTGATGGCGAAGAATACACCGTAGGTCAGAGCATTAGCGTTGAGCTGTTTGCTGAAGTAAAAAAAGTCGACGTAACTGGTACCTCTAAAGGTAAAGGTTTCGCCGGTACCGTTAAGCGCTGGAACTTCCGTACCCAGGACGCTACTCACGGTAACTCCTTGTCCCACCGCGTTCCGGGTTCTATCGGTCAGAACCAGACTCCGGGCAAAGTGTTTAAAGGCAAGAAAATGGCAGGTCAGCTGGGTAACGAGCGCGTAACCGTTCAGAGCCTGGACGTAGTACGTGTTGACGCTGAGCGCAACCTGCTGCTGGTTAAAGGTGCTGTCCCGGGTGCAACCGGTAGCGACCTGATCGTTAAACCAGCTGTGAAGGCGTGAGGAGATAGCAATGGAATTAGTACTGAAAGACGCGCAGAGCGCGCTGACTGTTTCCGAAACTACCTTCGGTCGTGATTTCAACGAAGCGCTGGTACACCAGGTTGTAGTTGCTTACGCAGCTGGTGCTCGTCAGGGTACTCGTGCTCAGAAGACCCGTGCTGAAGTAACTGGCTCCGGTAAAAAACCGTGGCGCCAGAAAGGTACTGGCCGTGCGCGTTCTGGTTCCATCAAGAGCCCGATTTGGCGCTCTGGTGGCGTGACCTTCGCTGCGCGTCCGCAGGACCACAGTCAAAAAGTTAACAAAAAGATGTACCGCGGCGCGCTGAAAAGCATCCTGTCCGAACTGGTACGTCAGGATCGTCTGATCGTTGTCGAGAAGTTCTCTGTCGAAGCGCCGAAAACCAAGCTGCTCGCACAGAAACTGAAAGACATGGCTCTGGAAGATGTGCTGATCATCACCGGTGAACTGGACGAAAACCTGTTCCTGGCCGCACGTAACCTGCACAAGGTTGACGTACGCGATGCTACAGGTATCGACCCGGTTAGCCTGATCGCCTTCGACAAAGTCGTAATGACTGCTGATGCTGTTAAGCAAGTTGAGGAGATGCTGGCATGATTCGTGAAGAACGTCTGCTGAAGGTGCTGCGCGCACCGCACGTTTCTGAGAAAGCGTCTACTGCGATGGAAAAAACCAACACCATCGTTCTCAAAGTTGCTAAAGACGCGACTAAAGCAGAAATCAAAGCTGCTGTGCAGAAACTGTTTGAAGTCGAAGTCGAAGTCGTTAACACCCTGGTAGTTAAAGGGAAAGTTAAACGTCACGGACAGCGTATCGGTCGTCGTAGCGACTGGAAAAAAGCTTACGTCACCCTGAAAGAAGGCCAGAATCTGGACTTCATCGGCGGCGCTGAGTAAGTCGGAGGAGTAATACAATGGCAGTTGTTAAATGTAAACCGACATCTCCGGGTCGTCGCCACGTAGTTAAAGTGGTTAACCCTGAGCTGCACAAGGGCAAACCTTTTGCTCCGTTGCTGGAAAAAAACAGCAAATCCGGTGGTCGTAACAACAATGGCCGTATCACCACTCGTCACATCGGTGGTGGTCACAAGCAGGCCTACCGTATTGTTGACTTCAAACGCAACAAAGACGGTATCCCGGCAGTTGTTGAACGTCTTGAGTACGATCCGAACCGTTCCGCGAATATCGCGCTGGTTCTGTACAAAGACGGCGAGCGCCGTTACATCCTGGCCCCTAAAGGCCTGAAAGCTGGCGACCAGATTCAGTCTGGCGTTGATGCTGCAATCAAACCAGGTAACACCCTGCCGATGCGCAACATCCCGGTTGGTTCTACTGTTCATAACGTAGAAATGAAACCGGGTAAAGGCGGTCAGCTGGCGCGTTCTGCTGGCACCTATGTTCAGATCGTTGCTCGTGACGGTGCTTATGTCACCCTGCGTCTGCGTTCTGGCGAAATGCGTAAAGTGGAAGCTGACTGCCGCGCAACTCTGGGCGAAGTTGGTAACGCTGAGCATATGCTGCGCGTTCTGGGTAAAGCAGGTGCTGCACGCTGGCGTGGTGTTCGTCCTACCGTTCGCGGTACGGCGATGAACCCGGTAGATCACCCACATGGTGGTGGTGAAGGTCGTAACTTTGGTAAGCACCCGGTAACCCCGTGGGGCGTTCAGACCAAAGGTAAGAAGACCCGCAGCAACAAGCGTACTGATAAATTCATCGTACGTCGCCGTAGCAAATAATTTTAGAGGATAAGCCATGCCACGTTCTCTCAAGAAAGGTCCTTTTATTGACCTGCACTTGCTGAAGAAGGTAGAGAAAGCGGTGGAAAGCGGTGACAAGAAGCCCCTGCGCACTTGGTCCCGTCGTTCAACGATCTTTCCAAACATGATCGGTTTGACCATCGCTGTCCATAATGGTCGTCAGCACGTTCCAGTCTTTGTTTCCGATGAAATGGTCGGTCACAAACTGGGTGAATTCGCACCGACCCGTACTTATCGCGGTCACGCGGCTGATAAAAAAGCCAAGAAGAAATAAGTAGGAGGAAGAGATGGAAACTATCGCTAAACATCGCCATGCTCGTTCTTCTGCTCAGAAGGTTCGCCTGGTGGCTGACCTGATTCGCGGTAAGAAAGTGTCGCAGGCTCTGGATATTCTGACCTACACCAATAAGAAAGCGGCTGTATTGGTTAAGAAAGTCCTGGAATCTGCCATTGCTAACGCTGAACACAACGATGGCGCTGACATTGACGATCTTAAAGTCACGAAAATTTTCGTAGACGAAGGCCCGAGCATGAAACGCATTATGCCGCGTGCGAAAGGTCGTGCAGATCGCATTCTGAAGCGCACCAGCCACATCACTGTGGTTGTGTCCGATCGCTGAGACTCTGGAGACTAGCAATGGGTCAGAAAGTACATCCTAATGGTATTCGCCTGGGTATTGTAAAACCATGGAACTCTACCTGGTTCGCGAACACCAAAGAATTCGCTGACAACCTGGACAGCGACTTTAAAGTTCGTCAGTACCTGAACAAGGAACTGGCTAAAGCGTCTGTATCTCGTATCGTTATCGAGCGTCCGGCTAAAAGCATTCGTGTGACTATTCACACCGCTCGCCCGGGTATCGTTATCGGTAAAAAAGGTGAAGACGTTGAAAAACTGCGTAAGGGCGTAGCGGATATCGCTGGCGTGCCTGCACAGATCAATATCGCCGAAGTTCGTAAACCTGAACTGGACGCAAAACTGGTTGCTGACAGCATCACTTCTCAGCTGGAACGTCGCGTTATGTTCCGTCGTGCTATGAAGCGTGCTGTACAGAACGCCATGCGTCTGGGCGCTAAAGGTATCAAAGTTGAAGTTAGTGGTCGTCTGGGTGGCGCTGAGATCGCACGTACCGAATGGTACCGTGAAGGTCGCGTTCCGCTGCACACTCTGCGCGCTGACATTGACTACAACACCTCCGAAGCGCACACCACTTACGGTGTAATCGGCGTTAAAGTGTGGATCTTCAAAGGTGAGATCCTTGGTGGTATGGCTGCTGTTGAACAACCGGAAAAACCGGCTACTCAACCGAAAAAGCAGCAGCGTAAAGGCCGTAAATAAGGAGCGTCGCTGATGTTACAACCAAAGCGTACAAAATTCCGTAAAGTGCACAAAGGCCGCAACCGTGGTCTGGCGCAGGGTACGGATGTTAGCTTCGGCACTTACGGTCTTAAAGCTGTTGGCCGTGGTCGTCTGACTGCCCGTCAGATCGAAGCAGCACGTCGTGCAATGACCCGTGCAGTTAAGCGTCAGGGTAAGATCTGGATCCGTGTATTCCCGGACAAACCGATCACCGAAAAGCCGCTGGAAGTGCGTATGGGTAAAGGTAAAGGTAACGTAGAGTATTGGGTTGCCTTAATTCAGCCGGGTAAAGTCCTGTACGAAATGGACGGTGTGCCGGAAGAGCTGGCCCGTGAAGCATTCAAGCTGGCAGCAGCGAAACTGCCGATTAAAACCACCTTTGTAACTAAGACGGTGATGTAATGAAAGCAAAAGAGCTGCGTGAGAAGAGTGTTGAAGAGCTGAACACCGAGCTGCTTAACCTGCTGCGCGAGCAGTTCAACCTGCGTATGCAGGCTGCAAGTGGCCAGCTGCAACAGACTCACCTGTTGAAGCAAGTGCGTCGTGATGTCGCACGCGTTAAGACTTTACTGACTGAGAAGGCGGGTGCGTAATGACCGATAAAATCCGTACTCTGCAAGGTCGCGTTGTTAGCGACAAAATGGAGAAATCCATTGTTGTTGCCATCGAGCGTTTTGTGAAACACCCGATCTACGGTAAATTCATTAAGCGTACGACCAAACTGCACGTACATGACGAGAACAACGAATGCGGTATCGGTGACGTGGTTGAAATCCGCGAATGCCGCCCGCTGTCTAAGACTAAGTCTTGGACGCTGGTTCGCGTTGTAGAGAAAGCGATTCTGTAATAGAGTAGCGCTCTCTAACAGAATAAACGGCTCAGCGATGAGCCGTTTATTTTTTCTACCCATATCCTGTGAGCGGTGTTATAATGCCGCGCCCTCGATTATGGGGATTTTTAACGACCTGATATTTAGGTCCCGAAGTAGTAGTTGACATTAGCGGAGCACTGAAATGATCCAAGAACAGACTATGCTGAACGTCGCCGACAACTCCGGCGCGCGTCGCGTAATGTGTATCAAGGTTCTGGGTGGCTCGCACCGTCGCTACGCAGGCGTCGGCGATATCATCAAAATTACCATTAAGGAAGCAATTCCTCGCGGTAAAGTTAAGAAAGGTGATGTGCTGAAGGCGGTAGTGGTGCGCACCAAGAAGGGTGTTCGTCGCCCTGACGGTTCTGTCGTTCGCTTCGATGGCAATGCTTGTGTTCTTCTGAACAACAACAGCGAGCAGCCTATCGGTACGCGTATTTTTGGGCCGGTAACTCGTGAACTTCGTTCTGAGAAGTTTATGAAAATCATCTCTCTGGCACCAGAAGTACTCTAAGGAGCGAATCATGGCAGCTAAAATCCGTCGTGATGACGAAGTTATCGTGTTAACCGGTAAAGATAAAGGTAAGCGCGGTAAAGTTAAGAATGTCCTGTCTTCCGGCAAGATCATTGTTGAAGGTATTAACCTGGTTAAAAAACATCAGAAGCCGGTTCCGGCCCTGAACCAACCGGGTGGCATCGTTGAAAAAGAAGCTGCTATTCAGGTTTCTAACGTTGCAATCTTCAATGCGGCTACCGGCAAGGCTGACCGTGTAGGCTTTAGATTCGAAGAGGGCAAAAAAGTCCGTTTCTTCAAATCTAACAGCGAAACTATCAAGTAATTTGGAGTAGTACGATGGCGAAACTGCATGATTACTACAAAGACGAAGTAGTTAATAAACTGATGACTCAGTTCAACTACAATTCTGTCATGCAAGTCCCTCGGGTCGAGAAGATCACCCTGAACATGGGTGTTGGTGAAGCGATCGCTGACAAGAAACTGCTGGATAACGCAGCAGCTGATCTGGCAGCAATCTCCGGTCAAAAACCGCTGATCACCAAAGCACGCAAATCTGTTGCAGGCTTCAAAATCCGTCAGGGCTATCCGATCGGCTGTAAAGTAACTCTGCGTGGCGAACGCATGTGGGAGTTCTTTGAGCGCCTGATCACTATTGCTGTACCGCGTATCCGTGACTTCCGTGGCTTGTCCGCTAAGTCTTTCGACGGTCGTGGCAATTACAGCATGGGTGTCCGTGAGCAGATCATCTTCCCGGAAATCGACTATGACAAAGTCGATCGCGTTCGTGGTTTGGATATTACCATTACCACTACTGCGAAATCTGATGAAGAAGGCCGTGCTCTGCTGGCTGCCTTTGACTTCCCGTTCCGCAAGTAAGGTAGGGTTACTTCATGGCTAAGCAATCAATGAAAGCACGCGAAGTAAAGCGCGTAGCTTTGGCTGAAAAATACTTCGCTAAACGCGCTGAACTGAAAGCGATCATTTCTGATGTGAACGCTTCCGACGAAGATCGTTGGAACGCTGTTCTGAAGCTGCAGACTCTGCCGCGTGATTCCAGCCCGTCTCGTCAGCGTAACCGCTGCCGTCAAACTGGTCGTCCGCACGCTTTCCTGCGGAAGTTCGGGTTGAGCCGTATCAAGGTCCGTGAAGCCGCTATGCGCGGTGAAATCCCGGGTCTGAAAAAGGCTAGCTGGTAATTGTCACCAATTGAATCACGGGAGTAAAGACAGATGAGCATGCAAGATCCGATCGCGGATATGCTGACCCGTATCCGTAACGGTCAGGCCGCGAACAAAGTTGCGGTCACCATGCCTTCCTCCAAGCTGAAAGTGGCAATCGCCAACGTGCTGAAGGAAGAAGGTTTTATCGAAGATTTTAAAGTTGAAGGCGACACCAAGCCGGAACTGGAATTAACGCTTAAGTATTTCCAGGGTAAAGCTGTTGTAGAAAGCATTCAGCGTGTCAGCCGCCCAGGTCTGCGCATCTATAAGAAAAAAGATGAGCTGCCGAAAGTTATGGCCGGTCTGGGTATCGCGGTTATTTCTACCTCTAAAGGTGTTATGACTGATCGTGCAGCGCGCCAGGCTGGTCTTGGTGGCGAAATTATCTGCTACGTAGCCTAATCGGAGGAAAAAATGTCTCGTGTTGCTAAAGCACCGGTCGTTATTCCTGCCGGCGTTGATGTAAAACTCAACGGTCAGGTTATCACGATCAAAGGTAAAAACGGCGAGCTGACTCGTACTCTCAACGATGCTGTTGAAGTTAATCATGCAGATAATGCTCTGACTTTCGGTCCGCGTGCTGGTTTTGCGGACGGTTGGGCTCAGGCTGGTACCGCGCGTGCCCTGCTGAATTCAATGGTTATCGGTGTTACCGAAGGCTTCACTAAGAAGCTGCAGCTGGTTGGTGTAGGTTATCGTGCAGCGATCAAAGGAAATGTAGTAAACCTGTCTCTGGGTTTCTCTCACCCTGTTGATCATCAGCTGCCAGCGGGTATCACTGCAGAATGTCCGTCTCAGACTGAAATCGTGCTGAAAGGCGCTGATAAACAGCTGATCGGCCAGGTTGCTGCTGACCTGCGCGCCTACCGTCGTCCTGAGCCTTATAAAGGCAAGGGTGTTCGTTACGCCGACGAAGTCGTGCGTACCAAAGAGGCTAAGAAGAAGTAAGGTAACACTATGGATAAGAAATCTGCTCGTATCCGTCGTGCGACCCGCGCACGTCGCAAGCTCAAAGAGCTTGGTGCGACCCGCCTGGTGGTACATCGTACCCCGCGTCATATTTACGCACAGGTAATCGCCCCGAACGGTTCTGAAGTTCTGGTAGCCGCTTCTACTGTAGAAAAAGCTATCGCTGAGCAACTGAAGTACACTGGAAACAAAGACGCCGCGGCTGCAGTTGGTAAAGCTGTTGCTGAGCGCGCGCTGGAAAAAGGCATCAAAGATGTTTCCTTTGACCGCTCTGGTTTCCAATATCATGGTCGTGTCCAGGCACTGGCAGATGCTGCCCGTGAAGCTGGCCTTCAGTTCTAAGGTAGAGGTGTAAGATGGCTCACATCGAAAAACAAGCTGGCGAACTGCAGGAAAAGCTGATCGCGGTAAACCGCGTATCTAAAACCGTTAAAGGTGGTCGTATTTTTAGCTTCACCGCTCTTACTGTAGTTGGTGATGGCAACGGCCGCGTTGGTTTTGGTTACGGTAAAGCACGCGAAGTTCCGGCAGCGATCCAGAAAGCGATGGAAAAAGCCCGTCGCAATATGATTAACGTCGCGCTGAACCACGGCACCCTGCAGCACCCTGTTAAAGGCGCTCACACGGGTTCTCGTGTATTCATGCAGCCGGCTTCCGAAGGTACCGGTATTATTGCCGGTGGTGCAATGCGCGCCGTTCTGGAAGTCGCTGGGGTTCATAACGTTCTGGCTAAAGCCTATGGTTCCACCAACCCGATCAACGTGGTTCGTGCAACTATTGATGGCCTCGCCAACATGAAATCCCCGGAAATGGTCGCTGCCAAGCGTGGTAAATCCGTTGAAGAAATTCTGGGGTAATTGACCATGGCAAAGACTATTAAAATCACTCAAACCCGCAGTGCAATCGGTCGTCTGCCGAAACATAAGGCAACGCTGCTTGGCCTGGGTCTGCGTCGTATTGGCCACACCGTTGAGCGCGAGGATACTCCTGCTGTTCGCGGTATGGTCAACGCGGTTTCCTTCATGGTTAAAGTTGAGGAGTAAGAGATGCGTTTAAATACTCTGTCTCCGGCCGAAGGCTCCAAAAAGGCGGGTAAACGCCTGGGTCGTGGTATCGGTTCTGGCCTCGGTAAAACCGGTGGTCGTGGTCACAAAGGTCAGAAGTCTCGTTCTGGCGGTGGCGTACGTCGCGGTTTCGAGGGCGGTCAGATGCCTCTGTACCGTCGTCTGCCGAAATTCGGTTTCACTTCTCGTAAGGCAATGATTACGGCAGAAGTTCGTCTGTCTGATCTGGCTAAAGTAGAAGGCGACGTAGTAGACCTGAACACACTGAAAGCGGCAAACATTATCGGTATCCAGATCGAATTCGCGAAAGTGATTCTGGCTGGTGAAGTTACTCGTCCGGTAACTGTTCGTGGCTTACGTGTGACTAAAGGCGCTCGTGCTGCTATCGAAGCTGCTGGCGGTAAAATCGAGGAATAAGTAGCAGATGGCTAAACAACCGGGATTAGATTTTCAAAGTGCCAAAGGTGGGCTTGGCGAACTGAAACGCAGACTGCTGTTTGTTATCGGTGCGCTGATTGTGTTCCGAATTGGCTCTTTTATTCCAATCCCTGGTATTGATGCCGCTGTACTTGCCAAACTGCTTGAGCAACAGCGTGGCACCATCATTGAAATGTTTAACATGTTTTCTGGTGGTGCCCTTAGCCGTGCTTCAATCTTCGCTCTGGGTATTATGCCGTATATTTCGGCTTCTATTATTATCCAGTTGCTGACTGTCGTTCATCCGACATTGGCTGAAATGAAGAAAGAAGGGGAGTCTGGTCGTCGTAAGATCAGCCAGTACACCCGTTACGGCACTCTGGTGCTGGCAATATTTCAGTCGATCGGTATTGCTACTGGTCTGCCGAATATGCCTGGTATGCAAGGCCTGGTAATGAATCCGGGCTTTGCATTCTATTTCACCGCTGTTGTTAGCCTGGTTACCGGAACAATGTTCCTTATGTGGCTGGGCGAACAGATTACTGAGCGCGGTATCGGTAACGGTATCTCGATCATAATTTTCGCTGGTATCGTTGCGGGCCTTCCGCCGGCCATTGGCCATACCATCGAGCAAGCGCGGCAAGGCGAACTGCACTTCCTCCTGTTGCTGTTGGTTGCAGTATTAGTATTCGCAGTGACCTTCTTTGTTGTATTTGTTGAGCGTGGTCAACGCCGTATTGTTGTTAACTATGCAAAGCGTCAGCAAGGTCGCCGTGTCTATGCTGCACAGAGCACACATTTACCGCTGAAAGTGAACATGGCTGGGGTTATTCCGGCGATTTTCGCTTCCAGTATTATTCTGTTCCCAGCAACCATTGCGTCATGGTTTGGGGGCGGTACTGGTTGGAACTGGCTGACAACAATTTCGCTGTATTTGCAGCCTGGGCAACCGCTTTATGTGTTACTCTATGCGTCTGCAATCATCTTCTTCTGTTTCTTCTACACGGCGTTGGTCTTCAACCCGCGTGAAACAGCAGATAACCTGAAGAAGTCCGGTGCATTTGTACCAGGAATTCGTCCGGGAGAACAAACGGCGAAGTATATCGATAAAGTAATGACACGTCTGACTTTAGTTGGCGCGTTGTACATTACTTTCATTTGCCTGATCCCGGAGTTCATGCGTGATGCTATGAAAGTACCGTTCTATTTTGGTGGGACGTCGTTACTTATCGTTGTTGTCGTCATCATGGACTTTATGGCTCAAGTGCAAACTCTGATGATGTCTAGTCAGTATGAGTCTGCATTGAAGAAAGCGAACCTCAAAGGCTATGGCCGTTAATGGTCGCTTGAGAAGTTACGGAGAGTAAAAATGAAAGTTCGTGCTTCCGTCAAGAAATTATGCCGTAACTGCAAAATCGTTAAGCGTGATGGCGTCATCCGCGTGATTTGCAGTGCCGAGCCGAAGCATAAACAGCGTCAAGGCTGATTATCTCGCATATTTTTCTTGCAAAGTTGGGTTGAGCTGGCTAGATTAGCCAGCCAATCTTTTGTATGTCTATGCGTTTCCATTTGAGTATCCTGAAAACGGGCTTTTCAGCATGGGACGCATAATCAATATTGTAGGAGTGCATAGTGGCCCGTATAGCAGGCATTAACATTCCTGATCATAAGCATGCCGTAATCGCATTAACCTCGATCTACGGTATCGGTAAAACCCGTTCTAAAGCTATTCTTGCTGCAGTGGGTTTCGCTGAAGATGTTAAGATCAGTGAGCTGTCTGAAGAACAAATCGACACGCTGCGTGACGAAGTTGCCAAATTTGTCGTTGAAGGTGATCTGCGCCGTGAAGTGAGTATGAGCATCAAGCGCCTGATGGATCTTGGTTGCTATCGCGGTTTGCGTCATCGTCGTGGTCTCCCGGTTCGCGGTCAGCGTACCAAGACCAACGCACGTACCCGTAAGGGTCCGCGCAAACCGATCAAGAAATAATCGGGGTGATTGAATAATGGCAAAGGCACCAGTTCGTGCACGTAAGCGTGTAAGAAAACAAGTCTCTGACGGCGTGGCTCATATCCATGCTTCTTTCAACAACACCATCGTTACTATTACTGATCGTCAAGGTAACGCTCTGGGTTGGGCAACTGCCGGTGGTTCCGGTTTCCGTGGTTCTCGCAAATCCACTCCGTTCGCAGCTCAGGTTGCAGCAGAGCGTTGCGCAGAAGCCGTGAAAGAATACGGTATCAAGAACCTGGAAGTTATGGTTAAGGGACCGGGTCCGGGCCGCGAATCTACTATTCGTGCTCTGAACGCCGCTGGTTTCCGCATCACTAATATTACTGATGTGACTCCGATCCCTCACAACGGTTGTCGTCCGCCGAAAAAACGTCGCGTATAACGCCCGTTTTTAGGAATGTTGGAGAAAGAAAATGGCAAGATATTTGGGTCCTAAGCTCAAGCTGAGCCGTCGCGAGGGCACAGACCTGTTCCTTAAGTCTGGCGTTCGCGCGATCGATACCAAGTGTAAAATTGAACAAGCTCCTGGCCAGCACGGCGCACGTAAACCGCGTCTGTCTGACTATGGTGTGCAGTTGCGTGAAAAGCAAAAAGTCCGCCGTATCTACGGTGTGCTGGAGCGTCAGTTCCGTAACTACTACAAAGAAGCCGCGCGTCTGAAAGGCAACACCGGTGAAAACCTGTTGGCTCTGCTGGAAGGTCGTCTGGACAACGTTGTATACCGTATGGGCTTTGGTGCCACTCGTGCTGAAGCACGTCAGTTGGTTAGCCATAAAGCCATTATGGTAAACGGTCGTGTTGTTAACATCGCTTCTTACCAGGTTGGTCCGAACGACGTAGTTAGCGTTCGTGAGAAAGCGAAAAAGCAGTCTCGCGTGAAAGCCGCTCTGGAGCTGGCTGAGCAGCGTGAAAAGCCAACCTGGCTGGAAGTTGATGCTGGCAAGATGGAAGGTACCTTCAAGCGTAAGCCTGAGCGCACCGATCTGTCTGCGGACATTAACGAACACCTGATCGTCGAGCTTTACTCCAAGTAAAGCTTAGTACCAAAGAGAGGACACAATGCAGGGTTCTGTGACAGAGTTTCTAAAACCGCGCCTGGTAGATATCGAGCAAGTGAGTTCGACGCACGCCAAGGTGACCCTTGAGCCTTTAGAGCGTGGCTTTGGCCATACTCTGGGTAACGCACTGCGCCGTATTCTGCTTTCATCGATGCCGGGTTGCGCGGTGACCGAGGTTGAGATTGATGGTGTACTGCACGAGTACAGCACCAAAGAAGGCGTTCAGGAAGATATCCTGGAAATCCTGCTCAACCTGAAAGGGCTGGCGGTAAGAGTTCAGGGTAAAGATGAAGTTGTACTTACTCTGAATAAATCTGGCATTGGCCCTGTAACCGCAGCCGACATCACCCATGATGGTGATGTCGAAATCGTCAAGCCGCAGCACGTGATCTGCCACCTGACCGATGAAAACGCATCTATTAGCATGCGTATCAAAGTTCAGCGCGGTCGTGGTTATGTGCCGGCGTCTGCCCGAATTCATTCGGAAGAAGATGAGCGCCCAATCGGCCGTCTGCTGGTCGACGCTTGCTACAGCCCTGTAGAACGTATTGCCTACAATGTTGAAGCAGCGCGTGTAGAACAGCGTACCGACCTGGACAAGCTGGTCATCGAAATGGAAACCAACGGCACAATCGATCCTGAAGAGGCGATTCGTCGTGCGGCAACCATCCTGGCAGAACAACTTGAAGCTTTCGTTGACTTACGTGATGTTCGTCAGCCAGAAGTTAAAGAAGAGAAACCAGAATTCGATCCGATCCTGCTGCGCCCTGTTGACGATCTGGAATTGACTGTCCGCTCTGCTAACTGCCTTAAGGCAGAAGCTATCCACTACATCGGTGATCTGGTACAACGTACCGAGGTTGAGTTGCTGAAAACGCCGAACCTTGGTAAGAAATCTCTTACTGAGATTAAAGATGTGCTGGCTTCCCGTGGTCTGTCTCTGGGCATGCGCCTGGAAAACTGGCCGCCGGCAAGCATTGCAGATGAGTAACCGGATCACAGGTTAAGGTTTTACTGAGAAGGATAAGGTCATGCGCCATCGTAAGAGTGGTCGTCAACTGAACCGCAACAGCAGCCATCGCCAGGCAATGTTCCGCAACATGGCCGGCTCCCTGGTTCGTCATGAAATCATCAAGACGACCCTGCCGAAAGCGAAAGAGCTGCGTCGCGTAGTTGAGCCGCTGATTACTCTTGCCAAGACCGACAGCGTAGCTAATCGTCGTCTGGCATTCGCCCGTACTCGTGATAACGAGATCGTGGCAAAACTGTTTAATGAGCTGGGCCCGCGTTTCGCGAGCCGTGCCGGTGGTTACACTCGCATTCTGAAGTGTGGCTTCCGTGCTGGTGACAACGCTCCGATGGCTTACATCGAGCTGGTTGATCGCGCCGAGCCGCAAGCAGAAGCAGCTGCAGAGTAATTTGCAGTGTATTGAAAAAACCCGCCTCGGCGGGTTTTTTTATATCTGTCGTTCTCTTCCTCTATCGCCTATCCTTCTCTTCTGTTCATTCTCTCATTCTTTCAGGGAGGTCATAATGTGGCTAATGGATCAGTGGGCTGAACGCCATATTCTTGAGGCCCAGGAAAGAGGTGAATTCAACAATCTCCCGGGTACAGGCAAGCCATTAATTCTGGATGATGATTCTCATCTCAGTCCTGAGCTTCGTGTAGGTTATAGGTTGTTAAAAAATGCAGGTTTTCTTCCGCCTGAACTTGAAGCTCGTAAAGAGGCTTTAATGTTGTATGACCTTCTACAAGGAATCAATGAACAGCACCCGGACTATCAACATGTTTCTAAACGGCTGTTACTACTTGAGCTGAAGCTGAAACAAGCTGGGCTTAGTACTGCATTTATACACGGTAATTACTCTAACAATGTTTCCCATAAATTGGAGAAATAATATGTATCGGATTGGAGAACTTGCTCGCCTCGCGGGCGTTACACCTGACACTGTGCGTTATTACGAGAAACAACATATGATGGAGCATGAGATTCGTACCGAAGGCGGTTTCCGGCTCTATACCGATAATGATCTACGTCGTCTGAGGTTCATCCGCCATGCCCGGCAGCTCGGCTTTACGCTTGAAGCTATCCGAGAACTGTTATCCATTCGAATCGATCCTGAGCATCACACCTGTCAGGAATCGAAAAGTATTGTTCAGGCTCGCCTGCATGAAGTAGACAGCCGTATTCAGGAATTGCAAAACATGCGTGTTTCTCTGCAAAAACTGAACGACGCCTGTTGTGGGACAGCACATAGCAGCGTTTACTGTTCAATCCTTGAGACCCTGGAACAAGGCGCGAATGGTGAAACTGAGCGGCATTGATCTTTTTTATTTACGCACCTACACTTGCGACGAATAAACACAGGAGCATTTATGAGTCATTACAAACATACGAAAGGGCAAATTCAGGATAACGCCATCGAAGCCCTGCTACATGATCCATTATTTAGACAACGTATTGAAAAGAATCAGAAAGGGAAAGGAAGTTATCAGCGTAAAACAAAGCATGGGAAACGGGGGAACTGGGAGGCCAGTGGTCAACAAGCGAATCGCTTCTTTACCACTGGCCTTTTGGTTTTAAGAAGCGTTATTGGTGACGGTTTTGCTCTTTCAGCAAATCACGAATTTCAGTAAGCAGTACCTGCTCTTTGCTCGGCCCCGGCGCTTCCTTCGGTTTTTTCTGATGCAATTTATTAATCACCTTAATAGCCAGAAAAATAGCGAAAGCCACAATGATAAAGTCGAATACATTCTGGATAAAAATACCATAATGCATAACGACAGCAGGTGTATCCCCAACGGCCGGGCGTAGAGTCAGAGCAAACTGTTTAAAATCGATTCCTCCAATGAGTAAACCCAGCGGCGGCATGATGATATCCGCAACCAGTGAAGAGACGATCTTACCAAACGCAGCACCGATGATGACACCTACTGCCAGATCCACTACGTTTCCGCGCATAGCGAATTCACGAAACTCTTTAAAAAAACTCATTTTCAACTCCCCGGATACCAAAGCCTAACTAAGTCTAACAAAGGAATAGTGATTTTCCATTCTCATGATTCTTGAAAATATCTTTTTGTCCTTGAAGATCATGCGGATATAACAGGGGGGATAACAAAGGCGGCAGAGCCGCCCGGTGATTATAAAAAGAAGGGGCTTGGCTGAAACAGGCGCTCGACATCCGTGACATACTTTTTATCGGTCAGGAACATAATCACATGGTCGCCCTGCTCAATACGTAAATTATCATTGGCGATCATTACGTCATTCCCGCGGACTACGGCACCAATAATCGTGCCTGGCGGCAGCTTAATATCATCAATGACGCGTCCAACCACTCGCGATGTGGTTTCGTCCCCATGTGCAACGGCTTCGATAGCTTCTGCCACTCCACGGCGCAGCGATGAAACGCTGACTATATCCGCTTTGCGGACATGGCCGAGTAGTGCAGAAATAGTCGCTTGCTGCGGTGAGATAGCAATATCAATGACACTTCCTTGCACCAGGTCCACATACGCGCGACGTTGAATCAGCACCATCACCTTTTTGGCGCCCATGCGTTTGGCGAGCATAGCAGACATAATGTTGGCTTCGTCATCGTTAGTCACAGCGATAAACAGATCCACTTGATCGATATGCTCTTCTGCCAGCAGTTCCTGATCCGAGGCATCGCCATAAAAAACAATCGTATTTTGCAGTTTCTCGGCGAGTTCAGCAGCGCGTTGCTGGTCGCGCTCAATAAGCTTAACGCTGTAGTCTTTTTCGAGTCGACGAGCGAGGCCGGCACCGATGTTACCGCCACCAACAAGCATAATGCGCTTATAGGGCTTTTCGAGACGCTGAAGCTCACTCATCACAGCACGAATATGCTGTGAGGCGGCAATGAAGAAAACTTCATCGCCCGCTTCGACAATCGTCGAACCCTGCGGGCGAATGGGCCTGTCATGGCGAAAAATTGCTGCCACACGAGTATCAATGTGTGGCATGTGTTCACGCATCGTTGAAAGCGCATTTCCTACTAATGGGCCGCCATAATATGCTTTCACTACCGCAAGGCTGACTTTACCTTCCGCAAAGTTTACGACCTGAAGCGCGCCTGGATATTCAATCAGACGATAGATATTGTCTATTACCAGTTGCTCTGGGGCGATGAGGTGATCGATGGGCACCGCCTCTGGTGTGAATAGACGTTCGGCATCGCGAACATAATCCGGAGCGCGAATGCGTGCGATACGGTTTGGCGTATTGAAAAGAGAATAGGCCACCTGACAGGCTATCATATTCGTTTCATCAGAACTGGTGACCGCGACAAGCATGTCAGCGTCGTCTGCGCCCGCTTCGCGCAAGACGCGCGGATGAGAGCCGTGTCCCTGCACAACACGCAAATCAAACTTATCCTGAAGTATGCGCAAGCGATCGCTGTTGGTATCGACAACCGTAATATCGTTGTTTTCGCCCACCAGGTTTTCTGCCAGCGTACCGCCGACCTGACCGGCGCCCAGAATGATTATCTTCATCGTTTTGCTTTACCCATCCGGGGCCGCTGCTGCGGGCCCGATCACTTTTTGATTAGCTTAGCGTAAAAGAAGCCATCACCTTCAATCGCGCCAGGGAGATTTTGTATACCGGGCGTTTGCGCCGAACCAGTGCCATCAAGTTGCGCATCGGGTGTCCTCCTGAGAAACGCTCGAATCTGTTCGCTGTTTTCTTCAGGTAATACGGAGCAGGTGGCGTAAAGCAGCGTACCGCCCGGCTTAAGGTGTTGCCAGATAGCGTCGAGAATTTCAGACTGCAGTTGCGCAAGCTCCGTGATATCAGAATCACGGCGCAGCCATTTTATATCGGGGTGGCGACGAATAACGCCCGTCGCGGAACAAGGCGCGTCTAACAGGATCCTGTCGAATTGCGTATCGCCACACCATGTCGCCGGAGCGCGCCCATCCCCTACCTTCACTTCTGCCTGCATTTTCAGGCGCTTTAAGTTTTCATAGACGCGAGTGATGCGTTGAGCATCAACATCAACGGCCATGACTTTAGCTTGCGGTGCAGCTTCGAGAATGTGCGTCGTTTTGCCGCCTGGTGCAGCGCACAGATCAAGGATTGTCTCGCCATTTCGCGGCCCAAGCAGCTCAACGCAACCCTGCGCCGAAGCATCCTGAACCGTAACCCAGCCCTGGTCGAAGCCCGGAAGCGCAGCCACGGGTGCCGGTGTATCGAGGCGTACGGCGTCCGGATAGCGCAGATGGGTATGGCCTGTCATACCATTTTCTTCAAGTAGCGTGATCCATTCATCACGAGAATGATATTGGCGATTAACACGCAGCCACATTGGCGGTCGTTCGTTATTGGCCTCAGCTATCGCCTGCCATTGTTGAGGATAAGCCGCCTGTAGACGCCGTAACAACCACAAGGGGTGCAGATAACGGGCCTCCTGACCGGCAAATTCTTCAACCAACGCTTCCTGTTGTCGCTGAAACTGACGCAATACGCCGTTAATCAGTCCCTTAAATTGCATACGCTTGATAGCCACCGCGCCTTCTACCGTTTCCGCCAGAGCCGCATGCGGGGGAATACGTGTATATAGCAGCTGGTACAAACCGACCATAATGAGATAATGAATTGTGCGCTGTTTACCCGTCATCGGGCGAGCCATCAGCTTATTAATAAGCCATTCGAGCTGCGAAAGGGTGCGCAAAGCACCGAAGCAAAGCTCCTGCAACAGGGCTTTGTCTTTATCGGATACTTTATGCTGAAGCGGCGGCAGAACCGTACTCAGCGACTGGCCTTTTTCGACGACCTGTTCGATAGCCTGTGCCGCCAGGCTGCGGAGATTAATGGATTTTTTCATAACCACGGGCAGGGTAACCTGCATCTGAAATAAAAAGGCCCGGAAAACCGGGCTGCTTATGTCGCACTCAGGCGAGAATATTGCCGGGTGTAAACCACTCACGGCGAGAGTTCAACAGATCCTGTGCCGTCATTGCTTTTTTACCGGCTGGCTGGAGCATTTCCAGGTTCAGCATGCCTTCGGCGGTCGCTATCTGGATGCCTTGCTTACTGGCATCAAGAACAGTACCCGGCGCGGCATCGCTCTGGTTAGTCATGACGGACGCTTTCCAGACTTTGACGGGCTGATCGTCAATCATGAAATAGCTGACGGGCCAGGGATTAAAAGCGCGGATACAACGCTCAAGCTGCGCGGCGGATAACGACCAGTCGAGGCGAGCCTCTTCTTTACTCAGTTTCTCTGCATAGGTCGCCTGGGCATCATCCTGTTTTTCCGGAGCGATATTGCCGTTGGCGAGATCGCGAAGCGTCTCAAGCAGACCTTGTGGCCCCAACCGTGCGAGTTTGTCATACAGCGAGGCGCTGGTATCTTCTGATGTAATGGGACACGCGAGCTTACGCAGCATATCGCCAGTATCAAGTCCCTTGTCCATTTGCATGATAGTCACACCGGTCTCGGCATCGCCAGCCCATAATGAACGCTGGATTGGCGCCGCACCCCGCCAGTGAGGCAGTAGGGACCCATGCACATTGATACAGCCCAGGCGAGGCATCGCGAGCACGGCTTCAGGAAGGATCAAGCCATAAGCGACTACGACCATTACATCTGCGTTTAGCCCAGCCACAAGCGCCTGGTTTTCAGCAGGGCGCAGTGACTTCGGCTGAAAAACAGGAATACCGTTTTCTTGCGCCAGTATTTTCACCGGTCCTGGCATTAACTTTTTGCCACGACCTGCCGGGCGGTCTGGCTGAGTAAATACGCCGACAACCTGATGAGAGGAAGATAACAACGCCTCAAGATGACGCGCTGCGAAATCCGGCGTACCGGCAAAAATAATGCGAAGTGACTCGGACACGTTATTCCCTGTCTTTATTTAACCTGCGGCTTTTGCCTTCATGCGATCCAGTTTTTCAACTTTTTGACGAATACGTTGGCGCTTCATCGGCGACAGATAATCGATAAAGAGTTTGCCGACCAGATGATCCATTTCGTGTTGGATACAAATTGCCAGCAGGCCATCTGCTTCCAGCTCAAAAGATTTACCGTCGCGGTTGAGCGCGCGAATTTTCACTTTTTCGGCGCGCGGCACAAAAGCGCGTTGCTCCGGAATTGAAAGGCAACCTTCTTCAATACCGGTTTCGCCAGACTGCTCCAGCAGCTCCGGGTTGATCAGTACCAATCTTTCATCGCGGTTCTCAGAAACATCGATAACGATAATTCGCTGATGAATATCTACCTGCGTCGCAGCAAGACCTATACCTTCTTCGGCATACATCGTATCGAACATATCATCAACGATACGCTGAATATCTGCATTAACTTCTTTAACCGGTTCAGCGACGATGCGAAGCCGCTCGTCCGGAATATGTAATACCTGCAAAACTGACATAAATTTCCAGAGCTGTATTCAAGAGTTGAAAGGATCTTACCCTCTATTCTAGACAAATCCCCCTTTGATTGACAGCATCAGCAACGAATCACAGGGATTAGAGAACGGCGTTTGGCGAGGGATAGCGCAATGTCACCAACGGAGATTTGGTTACGCCTGATGGCGGTTTATAGCCTGAGTGGCGAAGTCATGGTAAGAGCTTTTCAGCGGCTGCAAAATGCGAGTGAGGATCCTGCCGAGGCGCTGCGCCTTGCTGGGTTAAACGCAAACCAGCGCAGGCTGTTCTTTGACTATCCTTTTACAGCGCTCGAGACGGTGTTGCGCTGGCTTGAAATGCCAGACCACCATTTACTTACTGCGCTCTCTCCTGCATATCCCATTTCGCTGAGGGCTATCGATTGGTTTCCCGGCGCGTTGTTGGTGGCGGGCGATATAACAACGCTTGCCAGAGCACAACTGGCGGTCGTCGGTAGCCGTCATCATTCCTGGTACGGCGAACAATGGGGCAGTAAGCTTTGTTATGCCCTGGCCGAAAGTGGCCTGACCTTAACCAGCGGGCTCGCGCTTGGTATTGATGCCATTGCGCACCGCAGCGCGTTACAGGCACAAGGCAAAACAATAGCCGTGTTAGGTAATGGACTGGCGCAGATTTACCCGGCGCGCCATCGACAACTGGCACAAGAGATCGTTGAGCATGGCGGTGCGCTTGTGACAGAGTTTCCATTCGAGGCACAGCCGCGCCCGGCTAATTTCCCCAGACGCAACCGCATTATCAGTGGATTAAGTTTCGGTGTGCTGGTGGTTGAAGCGGCATTGCGCAGCGGCTCGCTGGTTACCGCCCGGTGTGCGCTGGAGCAGGGGCGTGAGGTTTTCGCTCTGCCGGGGCCGGTTGGTAATCCCGGATGTGAAGGGCCGCACAGGCTTATTCAAGAAGGCGCTATCGCCGTTACGCATCCTCAGGACATCATCGATTATTTACAAAATGAGCTGCCATGGCTCAACACTGCGAATTATTCACCGGATCAAGAGGAAGGTGCATTGCCATTTCCTGAGCTGTTGGCTAACGTAGGAGATGAGGTTACACCTGTTGACGTCGTCGCTGAACGTGCCGGCCAACCTGTGCCATTGACGGTAGCCCAGCTACTCGAACTGGAGTTAGCAGGATGGATCGCAGCTGTACCCGGCGGCTATGTCCGAGTGAGGAGGGCAGGCCATGTTCGACGTACTAATGTATTTGTTTGAAACCTATATCCATAACGAAGCGGAAATGCGCGTTGATCAGGATAAGCTGACGCGGGACCTGACGGATGCGGGTTTTGATCAGGAAGATATCTTTAATGCGCTGTTATGGCTGGAAAAGCTGGCGGATTATCAGGACGGTCTTTCCGCGCCGATGCAACTGGCGTCGGACCCACTCTCAATGCGTATTTTCACCGCAGAGGAGTGCCAGCGGCTGGACGCCAGCTGTCGGGGGTTCCTGCTGTTTCTGGAACAAATTCAGGTGCTGAATCTCGAAACTCGTGAAATGGTTATTGAGCGCGTCATGGCGCTGGATACGGCCGAGTTTGATTTAGAAGATTTAAAGTGGGTCATTCTGATGGTGCTTTTCAACATTCCCGGATGTGAAAATGCCTATCAGCAAATGGAAGAACTGCTCTTTGAAGTGAATGACGGTATGCTGCACTGATATTTTCAGCGCAGTGGTGAATTATGGCAAGGTCAGCACTCTTTTCTGTGCCCAAACACGAGCCCTGCCCAAAATGCGGGGCTGAACTCATTATTCGTTCCGGGAAGCACGGGCCTTTCCTGGGATGTTCGCATTATCCTGAATGTGATTACGTCCGGCCATTAAAAGGCCTGGTGGATGGACATGTTGTTAAAGAGCTTGAAGGCCAGCATTGCCCGGCATGCGGCGCGACGCTTGTGCTTCGTCAGGGACGTTTCGGTATGTTTATCGGCTGTAGTCATTACCCTGAATGCGAACACACTGAACAAATCGATAAACCCGATGAAACCGCACTGTCTTGCCCGCAGTGTAGCGCAGGCCATCTCATTCAGCGCCGTTCGCGCTTTGGCAAAACGTTCTATTCCTGCGATCGCTACCCGGAGTGCCAGTTTGTCATTAATTTCAAACCAGTAGCCGGTGAATGCCCGGAATGTCACTATCCCCTCCTTATTGAGAAGAAAACCGCGCAAGGTGTGAAACGCTTTTGTGCCAGTAAACAATGTGGAAAGCCGGTAACGGCGGAATAAGCCTGTGAAGAATAACCAACCTGCAGACGCGATATCGCAAGTTGTCGACGTCCTTAAAAATGAACATGTCATCGCTTACCCGACAGAAGCTGTCTTTGGAGTTGGATGCGATCCAGATAGCGAAACTGCCGTAAACCGTTTGCTCGAACTCAAGCAGCGGCCTGTAGAGAAAGGGTTAATCCTGATCGCAGCAAATTTTGAACAACTCAAACCTTATATAGATGATGCTGCGCTTACATCTCAGCAGCGCGAAGCCGTCTTTGCATGCTGGCCTGGACCCGTAACATTTGTCTTTCCCGCGAAGCCATCAACGCCGCGCTGGTTAACAGGCCGTTTCGACTCGCTGGCGGTACGTGTGACGAACCACCCGCTGGTTATTGCATTGTGTGAAGCGTTTGGTAAGCCGCTGGTATCGACGAGTGCTAACCTTTCGGGACTAGAACCATGCCGTACGGCGCAGGAAGTGCTGGCACAATTCGGTGATGATTTCCCGGTGCTGCATGGACCAACCGGCGGGCGTCAGAACCCTTCTGAGATCCGGGATGCGCTAACGGGTGAACTTTTCCGACAAGGGTAACGAATGGAAACCTATGCCGTTTTTGGTAATCCAGTTTCGCACAGCAAATCGCCTTTCATTCATCAACAGTTTGCTGCGCAACTACGCATTTCATATCCGTATGGACGCGTGCTGGCGCCGCTCGATAATTTCGTTACGACACTGGAAAACTTCTTTGACGCTGGCGGGAAGGGAGCCAATGTCACGGTGCCATTTAAAGAGCAGGCCTTTGCACGCGCGGATGCGCTGACAGAAAGAGCGGCGCTTGCGGGTGCCGTCAACACGATAAAGCGGCTGGAGGATGGTCGTTTACTTGGTGACAACACGGATGGGATCGGGTTGTTAAGCGATCTTGAACGGCTCGCGATGATCAAACCGCGCGACCGGATCCTCTTAATAGGCGCAGGCGGTGCGGCCAGAGGCGTATTGTTACCGCTTCTCTCGCTGGATTGCGCAGTCACTATCACCAACCGCACGTTTGCCCGGGCGCAGGAGTTGGCGGCGCTGTTCAGCCACACGGGCAGCGTCAATGCCGTCGCGCTGCAGGATCTGGTTGGGCATCACTTCGATCTCATCATTAATGCGACGTCTGGTGGGATCAATGGTGAGATCCCGGCGCTGCCAGTTTCGCTAATTAACGCGGAAACCGGGTGCTATGACATGTTTTATCAGAAAGAGCTAACGCCGTTTCTTTCATGGTGTCATACACAGGGTGCAACACAACTGGCGGATGGGTTAGGAATGCTGGTGGCACAAGCTGCACACGCCGTGCTGCTCTGGCATGACGTACTACCAGAAGTCGCCCCAGTCATTGAGACGCTCAAGCGGGAGCTAGGGCAATGAATCAGGCGATTCAGTTTCCGGACAGAGAGCACTGGGACGAGACGCAACAAGCCATCTGTTTTCCGGCATTGGTTAATGGACTGGTGTTAACTTGCGCGATCCCCCGTACAGTGCTGGTGGCCCGCTTTTCAGGGGACACCCCTGAGCAATGGCTACATGCGTTCCGTAAGAACCGATGGGATGTAGAAGAAGATGCTGAGCAACTGATCGCTGCTCAGCAAGAGGACACTCAGGGCTGGATCTGGCTCTCCTGAGTTAGATACTCATCTTTCCATTTAACATAGTTGTTTGCTGAATAGCGCAGCCCTTCCAGCTCAGTATCTTTCAGCGGTCGAATCTGCTTTACCGGGCTACCGAGATAAAGGTAGCCACTTTCAAGGCGTTTATTCTGCGGTACCAGACTCCCGGCACCTATCATCACATCATCTTCTATAGTGGCACCGTCGAGTACTATGGAGCCCATGCCAACCAGTACTCGGTTACCAATCGTGCAACCATGCAGCATGACCTTATGGCCAACGGTAACGTCTTCACCAATGACTAACGGATTACCATCGGGGTTATAGGACGATTTATGAGTGACATGCAGTACGCTGCCATCCTGAATATTGGTTCGAGCGCCAATAGAAACTGAGTTAACGTCACCCCGGATAACGACGAGGGGCCAAATTCCCACATCGTCCGCCATTCTTACATCGCCAACCACGACGCTTGAGCTATCAACCATGACTCGCTGACCTATGTGGGGAAAGGTATTTTTATAAGGTCTGAATACAGAAGACATAAATAGCCTCGGTTTCTTATTAATCGTATGAAGACTTTGGTTGGATTTAGGACGTAGTGCAAGCGCAAATGCGTGCATTCATTGAGCAGATCGTATGGGATCACAGCAATAAGAATGAAAAAACAGCAGTTGAAAGAAAAGATCGAAAAAAGGGTTGTGCTGAAAACTAAGATCCCTATAATGCGCCTCCATCGAGACGGAACGTGAAGCACTTCACGAAATAGCCGAAGCGATGAGAGAAAAACCTGAAATTAATGGTTGACTCTGAAAGAGGAAAGCGTAATATACGCCACCTCGCGACAGCAGGCTGTAAGCCGCGTCGCGCCGCTCTTTAACAATTTATCAGACAATCTGTGTGGGCACTCGGGGCACTGATATCTTAACGTCTTCGGACGATAAATGAATATCAAGTCTCAAGTGAACAACAGTTAATTCATTACGAACTAACAGTTTAATTCTTTGAGCATCAAACTTTAATTGAAGAGTTTGATCATGGCTCAGATTGAACGCTGGCGGCAGGCCTAACACATGCAAGTCGAGCGGTAGCACAGAGAGCTTGCTCTCGGGTGACGAGCGGCGGACGGGTGAGTAATGTCTGGGAAACTGCCTGATGGAGGGGGATAACTACTGGAAACGGTAGCTAATACCGCATAACGTCGCAAGACCAAAGTGGGGGACCTTCGGGCCTCATGCCATCAGATGTGCCCAGATGGGATTAGCTAGTAGGTGGGGTAAAGGCTCACCTAGGCGACGATCCCTAGCTGGTCTGAGAGGATGACCAGCCACACTGGAACTGAGACACGGTCCAGACTCCTACGGGAGGCAGCAGTGGGGAATATTGCACAATGGGCGCAAGCCTGATGCAGCCATGCCGCGTGTATGAAGAAGGCCTTCGGGTTGTAAAGTACTTTCAGCGAGGAGGAAGGGAGTGAGTTTAATACGCTCATTCATTGACGTTACTCGCAGAAGAAGCACCGGCTAACTCCGTGCCAGCAGCCGCGGTAATACGGAGGGTGCAAGCGTTAATCGGAATTACTGGGCGTAAAGCGCACGCAGGCGGTTTGTTAAGTCAGATGTGAAATCCCCGGGCTCAACCTGGGAACTGCATTTGAAACTGGCAAGCTTGAGTCTCGTAGAGGGGGGTAGAATTCCAGGTGTAGCGGTGAAATGCGTAGAGATCTGGAGGAATACCGGTGGCGAAGGCGGCCCCCTGGACGAAGACTGACGCTCAGGTGCGAAAGCGTGGGGAGCAAACAGGATTAGATACCCTGGTAGTCCACGCCGTAAACGATGTCGACTTGGAGGTTGTGCCCTTGAGGCGTGGCTTCCGGAGCTAACGCGTTAAGTCGACCGCCTGGGGAGTACGGCCGCAAGGTTAAAACTCAAATGAATTGACGGGGGCCCGCACAAGCGGTGGAGCATGTGGTTTAATTCGATGCAACGCGAAGAACCTTACCTGGTCTTGACATCCAGAGAATCCTGCAGAGATGCGGGAGTGCCTTCGGGAACTCTGAGACAGGTGCTGCATGGCTGTCGTCAGCTCGTGTTGTGAAATGTTGGGTTAAGTCCCGCAACGAGCGCAACCCTTATCCTTTGTTGCCAGCGGTTCGGCCGGGAACTCAAAGGAGACTGCCGGTGATAAACCGGAGGAAGGTGGGGATGACGTCAAGTCATCATGGCCCTTACGACCAGGGCTACACACGTGCTACAATGGCGCATACAAAGAGAAGCGACCTCGCGAGAGCAAGCGGACCTCATAAAGTGCGTCGTAGTCCGGATTGGAGTCTGCAACTCGACTCCATGAAGTCGGAATCGCTAGTAATCGTGGATCAGAATGCCACGGTGAATACGTTCCCGGGCCTTGTACACACCGCCCGTCACACCATGGGAGTGGGTTGCAAAAGAAGTAGGTAGCTTAACCTTCGGGAGGGCGCTTACCACTTTGTGATTCATGACTGGGGTGAAGTCGTAACAAGGTAACCGTAGGGGAACCTGCGGTTGGATCACCTCCTTACCTGTAAAGATACAACCTCGTAGTGCTCACACAGATTGTCTGATAGAAAGTAAAGAAGCAGGGTTGTCTGCGAAAGCGAAGTCCCTTTCGTCTAGAGGCCCAGGACACCGCCCTTTCACGGCGGTAACAGGGGTTCGAATCCCCTAAGGGACGCCACCTGCTGGTAATGAGTGAAAGGCGTTACCGATTAATATCTCAAAACTGACCTGCGGGTCATGTTTGAGATATTTGCTCTTTAACAATCCGGAACAAGCTGAAAATTGAAACAGACATGCTGTTGCATTCTTCCGTAATCAGGAATGCGCGGTGTGTCAGAGTCTCTCAAACTCGCAGCACGAAGACTTCTTCGGGTTGTGAGGTTAAGCGAACAAGCGTACACGGTGGATGCCCTGGCAGTCAGAGGCGATGAAGGACGTGCTAATCTGCGAAAAGCGCCGGTAAGGTGATATGAACCGTTATAGCCGGCGATGTCCGAATGGGGAAACCCAGTGCAATTCGTTGCACTATCTCAGCATGAATACATAGTGCTGTGAAGCGAACCGGGGGAACTGAAACATCTAAGTACCCCGAGGAAAAGAAATCAACCGAGATTCCCCCAGTAGCGGCGAGCGAACGGGGAACAGCCCAGAGCCTGAATCAGCTTGTGTGTCAGTGGAACGGTCTGGAAAGGCCGGCGATACAGGGTGACAGCCCCGTACACGAAGGCACACAGGTTGTGAGCTCGATGAGTAGGGCGGGACACGTGATATCCTGTCTGAAGATGGGGGGACCATCCTCCAAGGCTAAATACTCCTGACTGACCGATAGTGAACCAGTACCGTGAGGGAAAGGCGAAAAGAACCCCGGCGAGGGGAGTGAAACAGAACCTGAAACCGTGTACGTACAAGCAGTGGGAGCCTTCGTAAGAGGGTGACTGCGTACCTTTTGTATAATGGGTCAGCGACTTATATTCTGTAGCAAGGTTAACCGTATAGGGGAGCCGAAGGGAAACCGAGTCTTAATTGGGCGTTAAGTTGCAGGGTATAGACCCGAAACCCGGTGATCTAGCCATGGGCAGGTTGAAGGTTGGGTAACACTAACTGGAGGACCGAACCGACTAATGTTGAAAAATTAGCGGATGACCTGTGGCTGGGGGTGAAAGGCCAATCAAACCGGGAGATAGCTGGTTCTCCCCGAAAGCTATTTAGGTAGCGCCTCGTGAACTCATCTTCGGGGGTAGAGCACTGTTTCGGCTAGGGGGCCATCCCGGCTTACCAACCCGATGCAAACTGCGAATACCGAAGAATGTTATCACGGGAGACACACGGCGGGTGCTAACGTCCGTCGTGAAGAGGGAAACAACCCAGACCGCCAGCTAAGGTCCCAAAGTCATGGTTAAGTGGGAAACGATGTGGGAAGGCCCAGACAGCCAGGATGTTGGCTTAGAAGCAGCCATCATTTAAAGAAAGCGTAATAGCTCACTGGTCGAGTCGGCCTGCGCGGAAGATGTAACGGGGCTAAACCATGCACCGAAGCTGCGGCAGCGACACTTATGTGTTGTTGGGTAGGGGAGCGTTCTGTAAGCCTGTGAAGGTGTGCTGTGAGGCATGCTGGAGGTATCAGAAGTGCGAATGCTGACATAAGTAACGATAAAGCGGGTGAAAAGCCCGCTCGCCGGAAGACCAAGGGTTCCTGTCCAACGTTAATCGGGGCAGGGTGAGTCGACCCCTAAGGCGAGGCCGAAAGGCGTAGTCGATGGGAAACAGGTTAATATTCCTGTACTTGGTGTTACTGCGAAGGGGGGACGGAGAAGGCTATGTTAGCCGGGCGACGGTTGTCCCGGTTTAAGCGTGTAGGTGTGTGTTCCAGGTAAATCCGGTTCACTTTAACACTGAGGCGTGATGACGAGGCACTACGGTGCTGAAGTAACAAATGCCCTGCTTCCAGGAAAAGCCTCTAAGCATCAGGTAACACGAAATCGTACCCCAAACCGACACAGGTGGTCAGGTAGAGAATACCAAGGCGCTTGAGAGAACTCGGGTGAAGGAACTAGGCAAAATGGTGCCGTAACTTCGGGAGAAGGCACGCTGACATGTAGGTGAAGCCCCTGCGGGTGGAGCTGAAGTCAGTCGAAGATACCAGCTGGCTGCAACTGTTTATTAAAAACACAGCACTGTGCAAACACGAAAGTGGACGTATACGGTGTGACGCCTGCCCGGTGCCGGAAGGTTAATTGATGGGGTTATCGCAAGAGAAGCTCCTGATCGAAGCCCCGGTAAACGGCGGCCGTAACTATAACGGTCCTAAGGTAGCGAAATTCCTTGTCGGGTAAGTTCCGACCTGCACGAATGGCGTAATGATGGCCAGGCTGTCTCCACCCGAGACTCAGTGAAATTGAACTCGCTGTGAAGATGCAGTGTACCCGCGGCAAGACGGAAAGACCCCGTGAACCTTTACTACAGCTTGACACTGAACATTGAGCCTTGATGTGTAGGATAGGTGGGAGGCTTTGAAGCGTGGACGCCAGTCTGCGTGGAGCCAACCTTGAAATACCACCCTTTAATGTTTGATGTTCTAACCTGGCGCCGTGATCCGGCGTGGGGACAGTGTCTGGTGGGTAGTTTGACTGGGGCGGTCTCCTCCCAAAGTGTAACGGAGGAGCACGAAGGTCAGCTAATCCTGGTCGGACATCAGGAGGTTAGTGCAATGGCATAAGCTGGCTTGACTGCGAGAGTGACGGCTCGAGCAGGTGCGAAAGCAGGTCATAGTGATCCGGTGGTTCTGTATGGAAGGGCCATCGCTCAACGGATAAAAGGTACTCCGGGGATAACAGGCTGATACCGCCCAAGAGTTCATATCGACGGCGGTGTTTGGCACCTCGATGTCGGCTCATCACATCCTGGGGCTGAAGTAGGTCCCAAGGGTATGGCTGTTCGCCATTTAAAGTGGTACGCGAGCTGGGTTTAGAACGTCGTGAGACAGTTCGGTCCCTATCTGCCGTGGGCGCTGGAGAATTGAGGGGGGCTGCTCCCAGTACGAGAGGACCGGAGTGGACGCATCACTGGTGTTCGGGTTGTCATGCCAATGGCACTGCCCGGTAGCTAAATGCGGAAGAGATAAGTGCTGAAAGCATCTAAGCACGAAACTTGCCCCGAGATGAGTTCTCCCTGAGACTATAAGTCTCCTGAAGGAACGTTGAAGACGACGACGTTGATAGGCCGGGTGTGTAAGCGCAGCGATGCGTTGAGCTAACCGGTACTAATGAACCGTGAGGCTTAACCTTACAACGCCAAAGAAGTCTGGCGTGTTGAGAGACAATTCAGCTTGTGACGGATAAATCCTGTGGCCGGAAGGCGGCGGGAAACAGAATTTGCCTGGCGGCTGTAGCGCGGTGGTCCCACCTGACCCCATGCCGAACTCAGAAGTGAAACGCCGTAGCGCCGATGGTAGTGTGGGGTCTCCCCATGCGAGAGTAGGGAACTGCCAGGCATCAAATAAAGAACCCCTCAGCACTGCTGAGGGGTTTTTGCTTTTTGGGTACGGGCCTGCGGGGCGTCATTACCTTCCGGCTCCTGTCATTACAGCCGCTTCACACGGTTTCCGCTGCTGTTGCTCAGCCAGTATTCCCGCACCTTGTGATCATTCCCATCGCCATTGCCCATGACCTTTCCCCGTGAAACATTTTCACCTTTCATCCTTACGCTCGACATTAATGCTATTCCTGGTTATTGTTGGCTGTCTGGATGTCTAAACGTATAAACGTGTGTTGTGAGGAAAAGGTTATGCCGATTCGGGTGCCTGATGAGTTACCAGCCGTAAGTTTTCTGCGTCAGGAAAATGTCTTTGTGATGACTACATCACGCGCCAGCGTGCAGGAGATCCGCCCCCTGAAGGTGCTGATCCTGAACCTGATGCCAAAGAAAATCGAAACGGAAAATCAGTTCCTGCGTTTGCTTTCCAACTCGCCGCTGCAGGTAGATATTCGTCTGCTGCGCATCGACAGCCGCGAGTCACGCAACACGCCTGCCGAGCATCTCAACAACTTCTACTGTAATTTTGACGACATTAGCGATGAAAATTATGATGGCCTGATTGTCACCGGTGCCCCGCTGGGCCTGGTCGAGTTCAATGATGTGGCGTACTGGCCACAGATTCAGCAGGTTCTTGAGTGGGCGAAAGAGCACGTCACCTCCACACTTTTCGTCTGTTGGGCAGTGCAAGCGGCGCTAAACATTCTCTACGGTATTCCAAAACAGACGCGTCAGGAGAAAATCTCCGGCGTATACGAGCATCACATCACGCAGCCACACGCCCTGCTGACTAAAGGTTTTGACGATTCCTTTCTCGCGCCGCATTCGCGCTATGCGGATTTCCCGGCCGCGCTTATCCGCGACTACACCGATCTCGATATCCTTGCTGAATCGGAAGAGGGCGATGCTTATCTGTTTGCCAGCAAGGATAAGCGCATCGCCTTTGTTACAGGCCATCCGGAATATGACGCCTTAACGCTTGCTGGCGAATATTTTCGTGACGTTGAAGCGGGCCTGTCACCGCGTGTGCCCTATAACTATTTCCCTGGCGACGACCCGACTAAAACGCCACGGGCCACCTGGCGCAGCCATGGCAATCTCCTTTTTACGAACTGGCTCAACTATTACGTCTATCAAATCACGCCATACGATCTGCGTCATATGAACCCGACGCTCGAATAAAATCTCGCAGATCCGCTCCTTAAGCGTTTCAGCACTCCTCATCAGGCACCTTCGGGTGCCTTTTTTGTTTTTGAAATAAGCCTCATTCATATGGATCACTTTATTTTATTTATATTCAATTGGTTATGGTGAATTAAATTCAAAAATGGAAATTGTTTTTGATTTTGGAAATAGATTGAGTAGTCTTAATGATGCTGTACGAAATCTGAACGTAACAGATCGCGTGCGCCTGCTATGGGAATTTTTTGGATCAAAAACCGAGGAGCGCTGCTATGAATCAACAGGCAATTACCACAGAACTGGCTTTCAGCCAGCCTTTTGGCGAGCAGGAACGACAGATCCTGACGCCGGAAGCCGTCGACTTTCTTACTGAACTCGTGGCGCGCTTTACGCCGCAACGCAACGCGCTACTGGCCGCGCGTCAGCAGGTGCAAAAAGATATCGACGACGGCATGCTGCCCGATTTTATTTCGGAAACGGCTTCCATAAGAGATGGCGACTGGAAAATTCGTGGTATTCCTGAGGATCTGCTCGACAGACGTGTCGAGATCACCGGCCCGGTCGAGCGCAAAATGGTGATCAACGCGCTGAATGCGAATGTAAAAGTATTCATGGCAGACTTTGAAGATTCTCTGGCGCCGGCCTGGAATAAAGTGATCGAAGGACAGATCAATTTGCGCGATGCCATCAAAGGCACCATTACCTGGACGAATGAGGCGGGTAAAATCTACCAACTCAAGCCCGATCCAGCTGTTCTGGTTTGCCGCGTTCGCGGTCTGCACCTGCCGGAAAAACACGTTACCTGGCGCGGCGAGCCTGTTCCCGGCAGCCTCTTTGATTTCGCTCTCTATTTCTTCCACAACCATGAAAACCTGTTGGCGAAAGGCAGCGGTCCCTACTTTTATCTGCCTAAAACCCAGTCGTGGCGCGAGGCTACCTGGTGGAGCGAGGTTTTCAGTTATGCCGAAGATCGCTTCAACCTCCCCCGCGGCACTATCAAAGCCACATTGCTTATCGAGACGCTGCCTGCGGTTTTTCAGATGGACGAAATTCTCCATGCGCTGCGCGATCATATCGTCGGGCTCAACTGCGGCCGCTGGGATTACATCTTTAGCTACATCAAAACCCTGAAAAACCATCCCGATCGCGTGCTTCCGGACAGACAGTCGGTCACGATGGATAAACCGTTCCTCAGTGCCTACTCACGGCTGCTCATCAAAACCTGCCACCGCCGCGGCGCGTTCGCGATGGGCGGCATGGCCGCATTTATCCCCAGCAAAGAGAGCGAGCGCAATAACTGGGTGCTCAACAAAGTGAAGGCGGATAAAGAACTCGAAGCCGCGAACGGGCATGACGGCACCTGGATTGCTCATCCGGGCCTGGGCGATACGGTCATGGACGTGTTCAACCGCGCGCTGGGCGAGCGTAAAAATCAGCTACATATGTTGCGGGAAGAGGATGCGCCCATTACCGCCGCGCAGCTGCTGGAGCCGTGCCCCGGTGAGCGTACTGAGGAAGGTATGCGCGCCAATATACGTGTGGCAGTGCAATACATTGAAGCCTGGATTTCCGGCAATGGCTGCGTACCTATTTATGGCCTGATGGAAGACGCCGCGACGGCGGAAATTTCCCGTACCTCCATCTGGCAGTGGATCCATCATCAGAAAACCCTCAGCAACGGCAAACAGGTCACTAAAGATCTGTTCCGCCAGATGCTGGCCGAAGAAATGCGCGTAATTCAGGAAGAGCTTGGCGAGCAACGTTACAGCCATGGCCGTTTTGACGAGGCCGCTCGCCTGATGGAGCAAATCACCACGTCCGATGAATTGATCGACTTCCTGACGCTGCCCGGCTACCGCCTGCTGGCCTGATCCTACACCATAACAAAACGGAGCATCTGCCATGACAACAACACGTACCCAACAAATTCAGCAGTTAGAGCAGGAATGGACACACCCGCGCTGGGAAGGCATTCGCCGTCCGTACAGTGCGCAGGACGTGGTGAAATTACGCGGTTCGGTCAACCCGGAGTGTACGCTGGCGCAGCTCGGTGCCGCCCGGATGTGGCGGCTCCTGCACGGTGAATCCAAAAAAGGCTACGTCAACAGCCTCGGCGCGCTGACGGGCGGGCAGGCTTTGCAGCAGGCGAAGGCTGGCATTGAAGCAGTCTATCTTTCCGGCTGGCAGGTCGCGGCTGATGCAAACCTTGCCGCCAGCATGTACCCGGATCAGTCGCTCTATCCGGCAAACTCGGTACCGGCAGTGGTGGAGCGGATCAACAATACGTTTCGTCGCGCCGATCAGATCCAGTGGGCGGCGGGTATTGAACCTGGCGATCCGCGCTATGTCGATTATTTCCTGCCGATCGTTGCCGATGCCGAAGCAGGCTTTGGCGGTGTGTTAAATGCCTTTGAACTGATGAAATCGATGATCGAAGCGGGCGCGGCGGCGGTGCATTTTGAAGATCAGCTCGCCTCGGTGAAAAAGTGCGGTCATATGGGCGGCAAAGTGCTGGTTCCCACCCAGGAAGCGATCCAAAAACTGGTGGCGGCGCGGCTCGCAGCGGATGTTATGGGCGTCCCGACGCTTCTGATTGCGCGCACTGATGCTGACGCGGCGGATCTCATCACCTCCGACTGCGACCCGTACGACAGCGAATTTATCACCGGTGAGCGCACCAGCGAAGGTTTCTTCCGCACTCGTGCAGGTGTCGAACAGGCCATTAGCCGCGGGCTCGCCTATGCGCCTTATGCAGATCTGGTCTGGTGTGAAACTTCCACGCCGGATCTCGACCAGGCAAGACGCTTCGCTGAGGCCATCCATGCGCGTTTCCCCGGCAAACTGCTGGCGTATAACTGTTCGCCGTCCTTCAACTGGAAGAAAAAGCTGGATGACAGCACCATCGCCTCATTCCAGGAATCGTTGTCAGCGATGGGCTACAAATACCAGTTCATCACGCTCGCCGGTATTCACAGCATGTGGTTCAACATGTTCGACCTGGCCCACGCTTACGCGCAGGGCGAGGGGATGCGGCATTACGTTGAGAAAGTGCAGGAGCCGGAATTCGCTGCGGGTAAAGAGGGGTACACCTTTGTCTCCCACCAGCAGGAGGTGGGCACTGGCTACTTTGACAATGTAACGACCATTATTCAGGGCGGCGTGTCATCCGTGACGGCACTGACCGGCTCGACCGAAGAAGCGCAGTTCTGAGGGGGCCAACCCGCAACGCTGCCTTTTCCCTCTCCCCGCCGGGGAGAGGGCCAGAATAAGGGGGCGACGCGCCGTCGTTCGTCACGATGATCACCGCTTTTTACTTTCGCACACGGAGCCGCCTATGCCGCCGCGTGGACTGGAACTACTCATCGCGCAAACCATCCTGCAAGGGTTTGACGCGCAATATGGCCGCTTTCTGGAAATCACCGCTGGCGCGCAGCATCGCTTTGAGCAGGCCGACTGGCACGCCGTTCAGCAGGCAATGAAAAGCCGCATCCACCTTTACGATCACCATGTCGGGTTAGTGGTAGAGCAATTGCGCTGCATTATGGAAGGCAAAGCCACGGATGCCGGTTTCCTGCTGCGCGTAAAGCGCCACTACACCGATCTGCTTCCTGATTATCCACGCTTCGAAATTGCCGAAAGTTTTTTTAACTCCGTGTATTGTCGTCTCTACGATCACCGTTCGCTGACGCCGGAGCGGCTGTTTATTTTCAGCTCTCAGCCGGAGCGACGCTTTCGAACCATTGCGCGCCCGCTGGCGAAGCGCTTTTTCCCGGAACACGGCTGGCAACCGCTGCTGACCACGTTGCTTGGCGATCTCCCGCTGCGTCTGCCGTGGCAGAATCTGGCGCGCGACGTTGGCTATATCATCGCGCATCTCACAGAAACGCTTGGCCCCGAGCGGCTCGCGCAGGCGCATCTTGAGGTGGCGAACGAGCTCTTTTATCGCAATAAAGCTGCCTGGCTTGTGGGCAAACTCCGACTGCCCGACGCCACGCTGCCATTTCTGTTACCGATCCACCGCAGCGATGAGGGCGAACTGTTTGTCGATACCTGTCTGACGGTCAGTGCCGAAGCCAGCATCGTTTTTGGTTTCGCCCGCTCCTATTTTATGGTTTACGCGCCGCTGCCCGCCGCCCTGGTGGAGTGGCTGCGTGAAATTCTGCCCGGTAAAACCACGGCGGAGCTCTATATGGCGATCGGCTGTCAGAAACATGCCAAAACTGAAAGCTACCGTGAATATTTACACTATCTGCGCCGTGCCGATGAGCAGTTTATCGAGGCGCCGGGCATTCGCGGGATGGTGATGCTGGTCTTCACGCTGCCGGGGTTTGACCGCGTATTCAAAGTCATCAAAGACCGTTTCGCCCCGCAAAAAGAGATGAACGAAGCGCACGTGCGCGCCTGCTATCAGCTGGTTAAAGAGCATGACCGCGTCGGACGCATGGCAGACACCCAGGAGTTCGAGAATTTCGTTATTGAAAAGCGGCATATCAACCCGGCGCTGATGGCGCTCCTGCAACAGGAAGTCGGCCAAAAGCTCACGGACCTGGGAGACGCGCTTTCTATCAGCCATCTGTACATTGAACGGCGAATGGTGCCGCTCAACCTGTGGCTTGAGCAGGCGACGGGCCAGCAGCTGCGCGATGCTATCGAAGAGTACGGCAATGCCATCCGCCAGCTCGCCGCCGCGAATATTTTCCCAGGCGACATGTTGTTTAAAAACTTCGGCGTTACGCGCCACGGACGGGTAGTTTTCTACGATTATGATGAGATCTGCTACATGACCGAGGTGAACTTCCGCGATATTCCGCCGCCGCGCTACCCGGAGGATGAACTTAGCGCCGAACCCTGGTACAGCGTTGCCCCCGGCGATGTCTTTCCGGAAGAGTTTCGCCACTGGCTCTGCGCCGACCCGAAAATCGGCCCGCTCTTTGAGGAGATGCACAGCGATCTGTTCAGCGCCAGCTACTGGCGTGCGCTACAGACGCGCATTCGTGAAGGGCATGTGGAGGATGTGTATGCCTACCGCCGCAGGCAGCGGTTTTGCGTGCGCTGGCAAGGCCAGATCGCCCACCCCGAGCGTGCCGTTTCCGTACCGGGGTGAACGAGGGCTAAAAGACGGGCCGGATGTGCGTGCAGCGGCTCCCGGCCTTTTCAGTTAACGCACATCTGGTAAGCCCGGTAAGGCGTAGCCACGACCCGGCAAACGCCTCTTAACGCGTCCCGCCATATGCCAGCGTCACTTCCTTCGCCGCCCGGATAACCAGCGCCCCCAGTTCAGTCACGCGATCGTCGGTGATACGTGAAATTGGGCCGGAAATCGAAATGGCGGCAAACGCCTCATGATGTTCATCGTAAATGCAGGCAGCTACGCAGCGCAGGCCAAGCGCGTGCTCTTCATCATCGAACGAATAACCACGTTTGCGCGTCTGGGCGAGATCGTCTTTCAGGTGTGCCGGCGCAACCAGCGTCGCGTGCGTATAGGCTTTCAGCCCCTGACGGTGCAACAGCGCGGAAACGTCGTCATCGCTCAACTGCGATAAAAACGCTTTGCCGGCGCCGGAGGCGTGCATTGGCAGCTTGCCGCCAATAGGCGCAGACATGCGCATCAGCTGTGTGCATTGTACCTGGTCGATAATAATCGCCTGATGGTCACTCTTATCCAGTACCGCGAGGTTCACGGTTTCGCCGGAGTCTTCCATCAGCTTACGCAGGATAGGGTGCACAATCGCCAGCAGGTTGCGGCTCTGTAAAAAACTGCTGCCGATAATAAATGCATGCGCGCCGATAGCCCAGTGGCCGAGATCGCCCACCTGACGCACAAAACCGAGCTGCTGCATCGTGGTTAACAAACGGTGCGTTGTGGAGTTCGGCAGTCCGGCCTGTTGCGCCAGTTCGGTCAGCGCCACGCTGCCTTGTGATTCGGCGATCCACTCCAGCAGCTTCAGGCCGCGCGTGAGCGACTGCACCTGGCCCGTCGCCTGCGGCGCGGCGGCGGCAGTGGCGTTACGGGGCTTTTTGCCACGTTTGGCGGGTACGGGAGCGACCATATCGGCCTCCTTTTCTGTATCGTGGAAATCATTTTCGTTTTATTTGGCGATAATGCAACCAGCAGGCAACTCATCGGAGGAGTCAATTATGAACATGTCTCAAGTTGCCGCCGCGTGCCTTTCCCGCCCGATCGCTTTGTGCCAGTATGGTTTGCTGGCTTTTCCGGCCAGGGTTGAGTCGAGTATCAGGAGCCTATGTGAGTAGCAAATTTGAACAGCTGCGCCAGCAATTAGCTGAACGCATTATGGTGCTGGACGGCGGTATGGGCACTATGATCCAGAGCTATCGTCTGGATGAACATGATTTCCGCGGCGAGCGTTTTACCGACTGGCCGTGCGATCTTAAAGGTAATAACGATCTGCTGGTGCTCACAAAGCCAGACATCATCGCGGCTATTCATTACGCCTACTTCGAAGCGGGCGCTGATATTATCGAGACCAACACCTTCAACTCGACCACCATCGCGATGGCGGATTACCAGATGGAATCGTTGTCGGCGGAGATCAACTACGAGGCCGCGAAACTGGCGCGCGCCTGTGCGGATGAATGGACGGCGCGCACGCCGGATAAGCCCCGCTATGTAGCAGGTGTGTTAGGGCCCACTAACCGTACAGCCTCCATTTCTCCTGATGTTAACGACCCGGCTTACCGAAATGTCACCTTTGATCAACTGGTGGATGCCTATCGCGAATCAACTCGCGCGCTCATTGAGGGCGGGTCAGATCTTATTCTCATTGAAACCGTGTTCGACACCCTCAACGCCAAGGCCGCGATTTTCGCCGTGAAGGCTGAATTTGAAGCGCTGGGCGTTGAGCTGCCTGTCATGATTTCCGGCACCATTACCGACGCTTCCGGGCGCACGCTTTCCGGGCAAACCACCGAGGCGTTTTATAACTCGCTGCGCCACGCCGACGCGCTAACCTTTGGCCTGAACTGCGCGCTCGGCCCCGATGAGCTGCGCCAGTACGTGGCGGAGCTGTCACGCATCGCGGAATGCTATGTCACCGCCCACCCTAACGCGGGTCTGCCAAACGCCTTTGGCGAATATGACTTGGACGCTGACGTCATGGCCGCGCAGATCCGCGAGTGGGCGGAGTCGGGCTTCTTAAATATCGTCGGCGGCTGCTGTGGTACCACGCCGGAACATATCGCTGCCATGAGCCGCGCGGTAGAAGGCCTGCCACCACGCCCGCTCCCGGATGTGCCGGTCGCCTGCCGTCTGGCGGGCCTTGAGCCGCTCAATATCGGCGATGAGTCGCTGTTTGTGAATGTCGGCGAGCGCACCAACGTCACCGGTTCTGCCAAATTCAAACGCCTCATCAAAGAAGAGAAATACAGCGAGGCGCTGGATGTCGCGCGTCAGCAGGTCGAAAGCGGCGCACAAATTATCGATATCAACATGGATGAAGGGATGCTCGACGCCGAAGCGGCGATGGTGCGTTTCCTCAACCTGATTGCCGGTGAGCCGGATATCGCCCGCGTGCCGATTATGATTGATTCCTCCAAATGGGAGGTGATCGAAAAAGGCCTGAAGTGTATCCAGGGCAAAGGCATCGTGAACTCCATTTCGATGAAAGAGGGCGTCGAGGCGTTCGTTCATCACGCGAAACTGGTACGCCGCTATGGGGCGGCGGTGGTCGTAATGGCCTTTGACGAAGTGGGCCAGGCCGACACGCGCGAGCGTAAAATCGAGATCTGCCGCCGCGCGTACAACATCCTCACCAAAGACGTCGGTTTCCCACCGGAAGACATTATCTTCGACCCAAACATCTTCGCCGTGGCGACGGGCATCGATGAGCATAACAACTACGCGCAGGACTTCATCGGCGCGTGTGAGGACATCAAACGGGAACTGCCGCACGCGCTTATCTCCGGCGGCGTCTCGAACGTGTCGTTCTCGTTTCGCGGCAACGACCCGGTGCGTGAGGCGATCCACGCGGTATTCCTTTATTACGCCATTCGCAACGGCATGGACATGGGGATCGTTAACGCCGGGCAACTGGCGATTTACGACGATCTCCCGGCGGAGCTGCGTGATGCAGTAGAGGATGTCATCCTCAACCGTCGCGACGATGGCACCGAACGCCTGCTGGCGCTGGCGGAGAAATACCGTGGCAGCAAAAGCGATGCGGCGGCTGATACCCAGCAGGCGGAGTGGCGCTCGTGGGACGTGAAAAAGCGCCTCGAATATTCGCTGGTGAAAGGCATCACCGAATTTATCGAACAGGACACAGAAGAAGCGCGCCAGCAGGCGGAACGTCCTATTCAGGTCATTGAAGGGCCGCTGATGGACGGCATGAACGTGGTCGGCGATCTCTTTGGCGAAGGCAAAATGTTCCTGCCGCAGGTCGTGAAATCGGCACGTGTGATGAAACAGGCGGTCGCGTACCTGGAGCCGTATATTCAGGCGAGTAAAGAGGTCGGGAAGAGTAACGGTAAAATCGTGCTCGCGACCGTAAAAGGCGACGTGCACGACATCGGCAAAAACATCGTCGGCGTGGTGCTGCAATGCAACAACTACGAGATTATCGATCTCGGCGTAATGGTGCCGACCGATAAAATCCTCAAAACCGCCCGCGAAGAGAACGCCGATATTATCGGGCTTTCCGGGCTTATCACGCCGTCGCTCGATGAGATGGTCAACGTGGCGAAAGAGATGGAGCGTCAGGGCTTTACGCTGCCATTGCTTATCGGCGGCGCGACCACGTCAAAAGCGCATACGGCGGTGAAAATTGAGCAGAACTACAGCGGGCCGACGGTTTATGTGCAGAACGCCTCGCGCACCGTTGGCGTGGTTTCATCGCTGTTGTCTGACACGCTGCGCGATGATTTCGTGGCGCGCACCCGTAAAGAGTACGACACCGTGCGCATCCAGCATGCGCGTAAAAAACCGCGTACGCCGCCAGTGACGCTCGCCGCCGCGCGCGAAAACGATCTGGCCTTCGACTGGGAGAGCTATACACCGCCTGTAGCGCACCGGCTGGGCGTGGAAGACGTCGTGGCGAGCATCGACACGCTGCGTAATTACATCGACTGGACGCCGTTCTTTATGACCTGGTCACTGGCCGGGAAATACCCTCGCATTCTGGAAGATGAAGTCGTGGGTGAAGAGGCGCAGCGCCTGTTTAAAGACGCCAACGAGATGCTCGATACCTTAAGCGCCAATAAATCTCTGACACCGCGCGGCGTGGTGGGGCTCTTCCCGGCGAACCGCGTTGGCGATGATATCGAAATCTACCGCGACGAGACGCGCACGCATGTGTTGTCAGTGAGTCATCACTTACGTCAACAGACCGAGAAAGTGGGCTTTGCCAACTACTGTCTGGCGGATTTCGTGGCGCCGAAGTACAGCGGTAAAGCCGATTACCTTGGCGCGTTCGCCGTGACCGGCGGGCTTGAGGAAGATACGCTGGCTGCGGCCTTTGACGCACAGCACGACGATTACAATAAAATCATGGTGAAAGCGGTCGCGGATCGTCTGGCGGAGGCCTTTGCCGAATATCTGCATGAGCGCGTGCGCAAAGTACTGTGGGGCTATGCGCCCTATGAAAATCTCAGCAATGAAGAGCTTATCCGCGAAAATTACCAGGGTATCCGCCCGGCGCCGGGTTACCCCGCGTGTCCGGAGCACACCGAAAAAGCGGCTATCTGGCAATTGCTTGATGTGGAAAACCGCATCGGCATGAAGCTCACCGAATCCTATGCCATGTGGCCTGGCGCGTCGGTATCCGGCTGGTATTTCAGCCACCCGGAGAGCAAATATTTCGCCGTGGCGCAAATCCAGCGTGACCAGGTGGAGGATTACGCGCAGCGCAAAGGCATGAGCGTAAGTGACGTAGAACGGTGGCTGGCGGCGAACCTCGGCTACGACGCCGAGTAGTTTCACCCTCCTGGCCTGGCTTACTCGCCATCTTACGCCTGGGCTGTACTCACTCGGGTGACGTACTACGTGTACGCTCCCCTCGCTGCGTGCAGTCCGTGCGCCACCTGGCTTCGCCGCCGACGGCCAGACGCTTGCCTCTGTACGCCGGTGGGTGCGCTGCGCTTACCCACCCTACACCGGATAAAATTCGCTGGATGGATTGGTAGGGCGGGTAAGGGCAGCGCACCCGCCATAAATCACCCTCCCGCCGACTTCCTCCCATTAACCTCTTATAATGATGACAGACGAGGGCGATAACACGTTGACGCGCCTCGTCTCACGACGCTATGGAACCCTCACTGTAAGGAGAAGCCGTGTTAACGCTGTTACACCTGCTTTCTGCCGTGGCGCTGTTGGTATGGGGCACCCACATTGTGCGTACCGGCGTCATGCGCGTCTTCGGCGCGCGCTTAAGAAGCGTGCTTAGCCGCAGCGTTGAGAAAAAACCGCTCGCCTTCTGCGCCGGTATCGGCGTGACGGCGCTGGTGCAAAGCAGTAACGCGACGACGCTGCTGGTCACCTCGTTCGTGGCGCAGGATCTGGTGGCGCTCACGCCTGCGCTGGTCATTGTGCTTGGCGCTGATGTCGGGACGGCGCTTATGGCGCGCGTGCTGACCTTCGACCTCTCGTGGCTCTCGCCGCTGCTGATTTTTATCGGCGTTATCTTTTTCCTTGGCCGTAAACAGAGCCGCGCCGGACAACTGGGTCGCGTCGCCATTGGGCTTGGGCTGATTCTCCAGGCGCTGGAACTCATAGTCCAGGCCGTCACGCCTATCACCAACGCCTCTGGCGTACAGGTCATTTTCGCTTCGCTTACGGGCGATCTTATGCTCGACGCGCTGATTGGCGCCGTGTTTGCGGTCATCAGCTATTCGAGTCTGGCTGCGGTGTTGCTCACCGCCACGCTCACCGCCACAGACGTTATCTCCTTTGAAGTGGCACTTTGTCTCGTTATCGGCGCGAACTTAGGCTCGGGCCTGCTGGCAATGCTTAATAACGGCACTGCCAGCCCGGCTGCGCGGCGGGTGGCGCTCGGTAGCCTGTTGTTTAAGCTGGTGGGCAGCCTGATGGTACTGCCTTTCGTGCATCTGCTGGCGCAAACGCTGCATACGCTACCCGTGGCGGCATCAGAGCTGGTCATCTATTTCCACGTGTTCTACAACCTTATCCGCTGCCTGGTCATGGTGCCCTTTGCTGGCCTGATGGCGCGGCTTTGCCAGCGCATCATCCCGGACTCGCCAGAAACCGATCTGCGCATGAAGCCCCGCCACCTGGATTCAAGCGCGCTTGATACGCCCGCGCTCGGGCTTGCCAACGCTGCGCGCGAAACGCTGCGCATCGGTGATGTGCTGGAGCAAATGCTGGAGGTATACGGCAAGGTGATGCATGGCGAACCACGGCAGGAGAAGGTGCTGCGGCGTCTTGCTGACGATGTTGATGTGCTCTACACCGCCATCAAACTCTACATGGCGCGAATGCCAAAAGAATACTTGGCGGAGGATGAGGCGAAACGCTGGGCGGAAATCATTGAAATGTCGCTTAACCTTGAACAGGCGGCGGATATCCTTGAGCGCATGGGCAGCGAGGTAGCGGATAAATCGCTGGCCGCGCGCCGCGCGTTTTCGCCAGAAGGCGTGCAAGAGCTGGATACGCTGCTCGCCCAGTTAACTGCCAACCTGAAGCTCAGCCTGTCGGTTTTTTTCGCAGGCGATGCGCCGAGCGCTCGCCGTTTGCGGCGCTATAAGCACCGTTTTCGCATTCTGAACCGCCGCTACGCCCATGCGCATGTGGACAGGCTACATCAGCAAAACGTGCAGAGTATCGAAACCAGTTCGCTACATCTGGGGCTGCTTGGCGACATGAAACGCCTTAACTCGCTCTTTTGCGCTGTGGCCTACAGCATTCTGGAACAGCCGGACGAGGATGAAGAGCGGCTGGAGGAGTAATCTCTGAAAACCAGGCCGAGAAATGGCAACTGAAACGGAACGCAGTAGCGGCAATGTTTATGAGGATCCTGGGCTTAGTGATGCTAAAGAGATACAGCTTAAAGCCCAGCAGGCAATGGCGATAAGCGATATCCGGCAAAGCTGCGGTTTAACGCAGCAGCAAGCGGCGCGTCTGCTTAGGATCACGCAGCCTAAATTATCGCTGCTTCTGCGTGGCCAGTTCCGCGGGATTAGCGAAACCAAAATGCTGACGTGCCTGATGTAATTGGGGCGTGATATCAATATCGTTACCGGAGAATCGCAGCAGGAACGCGCAAAGAGGCGGCTGGTCTGGCAGCCCGCCTGATGGCGTTGGGCTGCGTCAGATGACATCCCGCAATTAACGTCTGCCCCGCACCGGCGTACTGGCGGACCACGAAAATGTCGCCTCGCGGTCAGGCTTATAAGCCTTCGCTTTTTTCTGTTTGCGTACCTCTTTCGCGGCCAGCTCGCGCTGTGCCATGAGTTTGTCGATGTACTCTTTCTTTACGTGATTCGCTTCAGAATTGCTGAGCGGGCGGCCATGGGCGATGCGGGCGCGGTCGAGCAGGGTTTTTAACTCGCGCTGTTCGCTTTCGGTCATCTCTTTTTGGGTCAGTCGGGGCAGGGACATCGTGGCGACTCCTGGAGGTGTGAGCTGCCAGTGTAACGCAACGCCGCAGGCAACACAGTAAATAAGCCCGGTTTTGCCGGGCTTATTTTATCAGGCCTGACGTTTACGCCGAGCCTTTTCCTTCTGGCTGTCTACTGGCTTTGCGGACCAGTAGCCTGCCAGCAGCGAGCCGGAAAGATTATGCCAGACCGAAAACAGCGCGCCGGGCAGCGCGGCGAGCGGCGAAAAGTAGAGTTTACCGAGGGCGGCGGCAAGCCCGGAGTTCTGCATACCGACTTCAATAGCGAGTGTCCGGCAGGTCGATTCATCAAAGCCGAACAGGCGTCCGCCCCAGTAACCGCCGAGCAGCCCGATGCTGTTGTGCAGAATAATCGCCACCATCACCATCAGGCCGACGGACGCGATATGCGACGCTGAGCCGGCTACCACTGCGCTGATAATGGCAAGAATGCAGACCATCGAAAACGCCGGCAGCCAGGGCTCTACGGCCCTCACCAGGCGTGGGAAAAGATGATGCACAATCAGCCCCAGCCCAATGGGGATAACGACGATTTGCAGAATGCTCACCAGCATACCCATCACGTCCACCTGAATATGGGCGTCCACGTAAAGGCGCGTCAGCAGCGGGGTGGCGAACACGCCTACCAGGGTGGAAACCGACGAGATAGTTACCGACAGCGCCACGTCGCCCTTCGAAAGATAAATCATTACGTTGGAGGCCGTTCCGCTCGCGACGCTGCCGACCAGCACCATGCCCGCCGAGAGATCGGGCGGCATATGAAACAACATCGCCAGCAGCCAGGCGGCGAGCGGCATCAGCAGATAATGCAGGAAAATCCCTGCCGCGACGGGTGCCGGGCGTGACAGCACGCGTTTGAAGTCGTCCAGTTTCAGATGAACGCCCATGCCAAACATAATCAGCATTAAAAGCGTACTGACCCACGGGCCGATGGGGGTGAACGTTGTCGGCGTGTAATACGCCATAACCGAGAGCAGCAGCGCCCAGAGCGGGAACAGCCGGGTGAGTGTTGCGAGCATCTTATTTTCCTTGATACCCCGTCGTTTGCGCACAGTGGTCTGTTTCGCCACGCGAAATTCAGGGGGAGAATGTGGTGTTGTGTTGTTATAAAAAGGCCGGGATCGAGCCCGGCCATAGGTATTGTTTATCGCGTGAAGAAACGTTATTCAAACGAATTATGATGAAAAGCCTTCACTCTGGCGCTTTCACCTGGTCCCAGCTCAGCCCAAAGCGTGCCAGATACTTGCGCAGCCGGTCAGCGTCGTTGGGGTTGGCTTTTTTCTGGCGAGAGACGGCGAATAGCGCGCGTCCGGCTTCCGAGAGCGAGGCGCTGCGTCTGCACACGGTTATCACCGCCGCCAGCTGATCCTGGTCGAAGAGGTCAAGCGTCGCCGGGTCAACCGGCAGCGCGGCGGGGGCGGTCAGTGGCTGCCAGCTCGCTTGCAGTCGCACAATTTCTTCTTCGACCAGCGCGTCGGTAATGCGTCCTTGTTCGGCAAGCGTCGCCATACGCGCCACCGAACTCCCGAGTTCGCGGAAGTTTCCCGGCCAGCGCGCCTGCGGCGAACAGGCGAAAGCGAGATAGGCGTCACGGGCAGATTTATCAAAGCGGATCAGCGTTTGCTGCTGCGCGCAGAACCGTTGCAGTTCATATTCCACGTTTGGCGCGATATCTTCGCGGCGCTCGGCGAGGCCCGGCAGCGCGAAGGCCCACATGTTAATGCGCGCATAGAGATCTTCGCGAAAACGCCCTTCAGCGACCCACGTCGCCATATCGCGGTGCGTACCGGCGATAAGCTGAAAATCGCTCTGCACTTCTTTATCTGAGCCAAACGGGAAAAAGGTTTTCTCTTCAATCGCTTTTAACAGCATCGCCTGTTCATCAAGGCCCAGTTCGGCTATCTCATCAAGAAACAGCACGCCGCCGTCCGCCTCGCGCAAAAGACCGGGCCGCGCCTGTTGCGCGCCGGTAAATGCGCCCTTCACATGGCCGAACAGCGTCGACATTGCGTTATCGCCGCGAAGCGTCGCGCAGTTCACCGCGACCAGCCGCCCCTTAACCAGATGCCGCGCCTGGCGCAGCGCAAAAATACGCCTGGCGAGAAAGGATTTGCCTGCGCCGGTTGGGCCGGTCAGCAGGATGGGGGCGGTCGATCGCAGCGCCACGCGCTCGATCTGGTCGATCAGCCGGTTAAAGGTGGCGTTGCGGGTGTCGATGCCAGATTTCAGGAAAGAGACCGACTGCTGTTGCTCACGCTGAAAGCGGCTGGTGAGCGTCGCGTAGCGGCTTAAATCGAGATCGATAACCGATGCCGTTCCGGCGGCTTTTTCTTCTTCTGGCTCTTCGCCACGTCCCGGACTGGTCTGGACGAGCGAGGCGGGCAGGTAGCGCGCCTCGGTCAGCAGGAACCAGCAGATCTGCGCCACGTGCGTGCCGGTGGTGATATGCACCAGATACTCTTCGTGGTCGGTATCAAACGTATAGCGCGTGGCGAAATCCAGCAGCGCGGCGTAGACCTCTTCAAAATCCCACGGATCGTTCATCACCACGGTATGCGTGCGCACGTCGGTGTGGGGCGACACGACGGCGATATCTTCCGCCACCCGCTCTGCGAGCGACGCGTCGCGCGCCTGATGCAGCAGTTCAAAGCGATCGACAGGCAAGCCCGGCTGCTGGCACAGCGCAACAGAGGGCCGCCATTTCGTCCAGCGGTTGGCGCGTTTACCCCGCCGGTCCAGCACCGTACCCAATATGCCAATCACCACGCGACGTTTCTGCATTGTTTATCCTTAAAGATAAATAACGATATTTAAAGATAAATCATAACGCTTTTCAGGCTACCCGTCGCGGCAGGTTAAAAAAATTTAACCTATTAAAATCAAGTAATTAAATAATTATTTTTTCCTTAACTAAAACTGGCACGCTTCTGGCAAAGATTATCTCGTCAGCACACTGGATATGCAGGGGCTAAAGACCCCGCCGGCGCACCGGGAACGGTAATACGTTATCCAGGGGGCGTTCCGCCAGTGACATGACTTGGAAAACTGTCGGTTTATCAGGTTCGACTCCTGAATGTGATTTTCTCCTCCCAGAGAAACGTTATCAGCAGTACCCCGGTGGTCGGGTTGTTAACGACCGCCACACCCTGACGCCGGTAACGGCGCCGGGCGGCAGGCAGAAAAAACCAGAGTAGCGGTTGATTCCCCCTTTCGCTTCGCGCCGTTATTCGCGTCAGCTAAAACAACAAGGAAAAAAAATGAATAACAACGTGACGATTCGTAAAGGCCAGTTAGGTTTACTGGCAAAACAGGGCGACTTTTATCAGGTGCTGGAAGCGGGCGAGCATCGCCTGCCGTGGTTTAACAAACCGGATGTGACCGTGGTCGATATCAGTAGCGGCGACGTGGCGCCGGAGCTTGCCGACTATCTGCGCCGTTTTCAGCCAGACTGGGTGGCGCAGTATTGCCTGACGGTCGATACCGCCGATAACGAAACGGCGGCGCTCTGGCGCAACAATGTGCTGGTGGAAATCATCCCCCCTGGCGCGCGGCGTCTTTTCTGGCGCGACGGTGATAGCCTGCGCGCGGTGCATATGGATACCCAGGACGTACATGTGCCAGCGGATATCATGAATGCGGTGTTGCAGCCGCGTGGCCGCGATGCGGCGGTGAAAGGGCGCGACGCTATCCTTACCGTCAACGTGCCGGCCTGGCACGTCGGCGTGCTGAAAATCGATGGCGTGACCCAGCCGCTGTTGCCGGCAGGCTTAAGCGCCTACTGGAAAATTAACCATCTGGTTGATGCGGAAGTGGTCGATACACGTCTTCAGGCGATGGATGTGGCAGGGCAGGAGATCCTGACGAAAGATAAAGTGAACCTGCGCATTAACCTGGGCGCGAACTGGCGTTATCAGGACGTGTTGCAGGCATACAGCCAGCTCACCAAACCGCTGGAGCATTTGTACCGTGAATTGCAGTTTGCGCTGCGCGAGGCGGTCGGTACCCGCACGCTCGACGAATTGCTGGAAAATAAACAGGTGATCGACGATGTGGTGGGTGCGCAGGTGACCGCACGCATGGCGCCGTTTGGTATTGAAGTGGCATCAACAGGCGTGAAGGACATTGTGCTGCCGGGTGACATGAAAACCATTTTGTCGCGGCTGGTGGAGGCGGAGAAAGCCGCACAGGCGAATGTTATCCGCCGCCGTGAAGAGACCGCCGCGACGCGTTCGCTGTTGAACACCGCGAAAGTCATGGAAAACAATCCGGTCGCGCTGCGACTGAAAGAACTCGAAACCCTGGAGAAAGTGGCGGAACGTATCGATAAGATCTCCGTCTTCGGTGGCCTGGATCAGGTGCTGCAGGGGCTGGTACAGATTAAAGGAGCATAAGCATGAACGAGAACACGTATCAGACACTGGCGCAGGCCAACGGCGCGCCGGTAAAAATGTGGACCCATGGCGTGCCGGTGGAGCCGGAAGCTCGTGAACAGCTAATGAAAACGGCGAAGATGCCTTTTATCTTCAAGCACCTGGCGGTTATGCCCGACGTACATCTGGGTAAAGGCTCAACCATCGGCAGCGTGATCCCGACCAAAGGGGCGATTATCCCGGCGGCAGTGGGCGTGGATATTGGTTGCGGGATGATTGCAGTGCGCACCTCGCTTGTTGCGCGCGATCTGCCTGATAACCTGAGTGGGCTGCGTAGCGCCATCGAGCAGGCGGTGCCGCATGGCCGTACTGTTGGTCACGGTCAGCGTGATAAAGGTGCGTGGAACCGCGCGCCGCAGGAAGTGGATACACACTGGGCGCACCTGGCGCCGCGCTTCAAACGCATCACCGATAAATATCCAAACCTGTTGAAAACCAATAACTATCAGCACCTGGGAACGCTCGGTACGGGTAACCACTTTATTGAGATCTGTCTTGATGAACAGGAGCGCGTGTGGGTGATGTTGCATAGCGGGTCGCGCGGCGTAGGTAACGCCATCGGCACCCATTTCATCGGCCTTGCCCAGAAAGATATGCAGCGCCATATCGCGAACCTGCCGGACCGTGACCTGGCCTATTTTGAAGAGGGAAGTCAGCACTACGGCGATTATATTGAGGCAGTGGAGTGGGCGCAGGATTTCGCCCGGCATAACCGTGAAGTGATGATGACCCGCGTGCTGGCGGCGCTGTCCTCCATTATCACCAAACCGTTCATGACGCAGCAGGAAGCCGTGAACTGCCACCATAACTATGTGCAAAAAGAGACGCACTTTGGTGAAGAGATCCTGGTGACGCGTAAAGGGGCCGTATCAGCGCAGAAAGGGCAGATGGGGATCATTCCGGGGTCGATGGGCGCGAAAAGCTTTATCGTGCGCGGGCTCGGTAACGAAGAGAGCTTTTGCTCCTGTAGCCATGGCGCGGGTCGTACCATGAGCCGAACGGCAGCGAAAAAACGCTTCACGGTGGAAGACCAAATTCGCGCCACGGCGCACGTGGAGTGCCGTAAAGACAGCGATGTGATTGACGAAATTCCGATGGCGTATAAAGACATCGAGGCGGTGATGGCCGCGCAATCGTCGCTCGTGGAAATAGTGCATACGCTGCGTCAGGTCGTGTGCGTAAAAGGATAAAAGTAGGGAAATAGGATGGAGCTCAACGGGGTAGACGCCACCACACGCGAGCGCGTGCGGCAGGTATTAAAAGATGTGGAAGCAAAATATGGCGTGAAAGTGCTTTACGCCTGTGAATCCGGCAGCCGGGGCTGGGGCTTTGCCTCGCCGGATAGCGACTACGACGTGCGCTTTCTCTATGTTCATCCGCGAGAGTGGTACTTGCGGGTGGATGCGCCGCGCGACGTCATCGAACTGCCCATAGACGATACGCTTGATGTCTGCGGCTGGGAGTGGCGCAAGGCGCTCGGGCTGCTTAAGCGGGCGAACCCGACGCTTATCGAGTGGCTCGACTCGCCGATAGTCTATCAGCAGAATGAAACCGCTATCGGCGCGCTGCGCGACCTGGTGCCGCAGTGGTTTTCCGCGGAGCGGGCGCGCTGGCATTATTACTCCATGGCGCGTAAAAACTTCCACAGCTATTTACAGAGCGAGACGGTGCGGCTGAAAAAATATTTCTACGTGCTGCGCCCGTTGCTGGCGGTACGCTGGGTGGAAGCGGGCAAGGGGGCGCCGCCGATGCGTTTCGCTGAACTGCTGGACGCGACGGTAAACGATCCGTTGCTGCGCGCAGAGATAGATGACCTGCTGGCGATCAAGCAGCGCGCGGGCGAGGCGCAGTACGGTATGCCGATGCCCCGGATACACGCCTTCATCGCGGCGGAGTTGGCGCGCGGCGAGACGCCGCCTGAGCTGCCTCTCAGCGAAAAAGGGCAGGCGAGTCTGTTAGATAAGCTGCTGTATGAAACGGTGATGGCCTGACAGTGTCAGGCCATTTTTTGATTTACTCGAAGAGATTCTGGTGCAGCTTTTGGACAACCTGTTCGGCGTCGCTGCCCGGGACCAGGAAGCACAGGTTGTAGCTCGACGCGCCGTAACAAATCATGCGGATGTTAAACGGCTCCAGCACGCCAAACACCTCTTTGCCCACCCCGCAGGCTTTCGACAGGTTGTTGCCAATCAGCGCCACCAGCGCAAGATTTTCTTCTACTTCCACGCGGCACAGTGACGACAGCTCAGTCAGCAGCGCCTGCGTCAGCAACGTGTCCCCGGTCGAGGTCGAGCCGGTGGTGTCGAGCGTCAGCGCCACGCTCACTTCCGAGGTCGTAATCAGATCAACCGAAATATTGTGGCGCGCCAGGATGCTGAACACTTCCGCGAGGAAGCCGCGCGAGTGCAGCATGTTCAGGCTGTGGAGCGTCAGCAGCGTCTGTTTACGGCGCAGCGCCAGCGCGCGGAACAGCGGTGGATTGGTGGTTTTATTGCACACCAGCGTGCCGCCCGCTTTCGGATCTTTACTGGAGCCGACAAACACCGGAATGTCGCTGCGCACGGCTGGGAGAAGCGTCGCCGGGTGCAGTACTTTCGCGCCGAAGGTCGCCATTTCTGCCGCCTCTTCAAAGGCGATTTCATCGATGCGTTTCGCGGCGGGTACAACACGCGGGTCAGTGGTGTAGATACCGGGAACGTCAGTCCAGATATCCACGCGGCGCGCTTTCAGCGCCTCGCCCAGCAGCGCTGCGGTGTAGTCGCTGCCGCCGCGGCCAAGCGTCGTGGTACGGCCTTTGGCCTCGCTACCGATAAACCCTTGTGTGATGATAAGCCCTTGCGCCAGGCGCGGCGCGAGTTGCTGTGCGCAGAGTTCAGCGAGCGCGGTCACATCCGGCTCGGCGCGGCCAAAACGGTCGCTGGTGCGCATCACTTTACGCACGTCAAACCACTGCGCTTGCGCTTGACGCTCGCGCAGGATCTCGACAAACAGCAGGGTAGACATCAGCTCGCCATGGCTGACCAGTTCGTCGGTCAGCGCGGTTGAGGTCGCAAGGGACGCGGCTTCAGACAGCGTGGCGATATTTTCCAGCAGGCGGTCAATCTCTTCACGAATAATCGCAGGATGTTGCAGGCGCTCTAAAATGTCATACTGAATTTTGCGGATGGCATCGAGTTTTACAAAGCGCTCGGTCGCTTCCAGCCCTTCAGAAAGCGCCACCAGCAGGTTAGTGATGCCAGCGGAGGCGGAAAGTACCACCAGGCGGACCTGGCTATCGTCCAGGACGACATCGGCGCTGCGGTTCATGGCGTCGAAATCCGCCACGCTGGTGCCGCCAAATTTAGCGACCACGAAAGAATCTGTCATAACAACCTCTTGTCCGGGAGCCATAGCGCATGGCGTATCAAGTATTCAGCCCTGGAACAAGGAGAGAGCGGTAAGGGGGCGGACGCAGGCGGATAGACCACCACAACAACCACCCAGAAGCGCTCCACCTTGCGAAACGTTCGACTGCTGACGTTTCGGGTGACAGCCCAGGGGATTCAGCCCCTGTAGCCGATAGCGAACGTTGCCAGACGCCGCGCTACCTCGGCGTCGCTCCCCCTCTCGTGCCGTCTGCGGAGTGGCTCCTCAGACACGATACCTGGGCGACGCGCCTCTTCTGGTTTTCCTTCATATTTGAACCTGTGGCGGCGTTGGCTGCACGGCCATACCTGGTCACATACTTTTGTATGTTCCAGGGAATGCCCCGCTTACCGCCTTGCCACAGGTCGAACTAGTCTGGAAAACGTTGGCTCCTGTAAGCCGCTTTGTGGTGCAAAACGACCTGCTGGAGTTTCGTTTTGTTCAGCATGTGCATAAGCGCGCTGAAACCCCATAAAATTTACCGGCCAACAGTGCGCGAAGCGCATCGGGCCGGTACTTATTCATAAATAAAGGTTTGGCCGGGGGATTGTCAACGATACGGTCATGGGGATTTTTCATGTTACGCGGCCTGCCAGGAAAATAACTTATAACAGCTATACTTTCGTCTCGGCGCCGCGATGGTTCGCGTCCGGCCTTATGATAAAAATCATCACAATTTCAGCGACTGGCGCTACAATCGACCGCAGTTACAATTCTCAAATCACAAGAGTATTGCTATGAAAAACATCAATCCGACGCAGACTTCTGCCTGGCAGGCACTACAAACCCACTTCGATGCGATGAAAGATGTCACCATCGCTGAACTCTTCGCCAAAGACGCCGACCGCTTCAGTAAATTCTCCGCGACGTTTAATGATCTGATGCTGGTGGATTACGCCAAAAACCGTATCACCCAGGAAACGCTCGACAAACTGCTGGATCTCGCAAAAGAGACCGATCTGGCAGGTGCCATCAAATCCATGTTCTCCGGTGAGAAGATCAACCGCACGGAAGATCGCGCCGTGCTGCACGTCGCGCTGCGTAACCGTAGCAACACCCCGATCCTGGTCGATGGCAAAGATGTGATGCCAGAAGTGAACGCTGTGCTTGAGAAAATGAAAAAATTCTCTGAGGCGATTATTTCTGGTGAGTGGAAAGGCTACACCGGCAAGCCGATTACTGATGTGGTGAATATCGGCATTGGCGGCTCTGACCTCGGCCCGTTCATGGTGACCGAAGCGCTGCGCCCGTACAAAAACCATCTGAACATGCACTTTGTGTCTAACGTCGATGGTACCCACATCGCTGAAGTGCTGAAAAAGGTTAACCCGGAAAGCACGCTGTTCCTGGTGGCTTCCAAAACGTTCACCACCCAGGAAACCATGACCAACGCGCATAGCGCGCGCGACTGGTTCCTGAAAACCGCCGGTGACGAAAAACACGTCGCGAAGCACTTTGCAGCGCTTTCTACCAACGCGAAAGCGGTCGGCGAGTTCGGCATTGATACCGCCAACATGTTTGAATTCTGGGACTGGGTCGGTGGCCGTTACTCCCTGTGGTCGGCGATCGGTCTGTCCATCATTCTCTCCGTGGGTTATGACAACTTTGTTCAACTGCTCTCCGGCGCCCATGAGATGGACAAACACTTCTCTACCACGCCGCTTGAGAAAAACCTGCCTGTGCTGCTGGCGCTGATTGGCATCTGGTACAACAACTTCTTTGGCGCAGAAACCGAAGCGATTCTGCCGTACGACCAGTACATGCACCGTTTCGCGGCCTACTTCCAGCAGGGCAACATGGAATCCAACGGTAAATACGTTGACCGCAATGGCAACGCCGTGGATTACCAGACCGGCCCAATCATCTGGGGCGAGCCGGGTACCAACGGCCAGCATGCGTTCTATCAGCTGATTCACCAGGGCACTAAGCTTGTGCCGTGCGATTTCATCGCGCCGGCTATCACGCATAACCCGCTGTCGGATCACCACCAGAAGCTGCTGTCTAACTTCTTTGCGCAGACCGAAGCGCTGGCGTTTGGTAAATCCCGCGATGTGGTTGAACAGGAATTCCGCGACCAGGGGAAAGATCCGGCGCAGCTGGAAAACGTGGTGCCGTTTAAAGTGTTTGAAGGCAATCGCCCGACCAACTCCATTCTGCTGCGTGAAATTACGCCGTTCAGCCTGGGCGCGCTGATTGCGCTTTACGAGCACAAAATCTTCACCCAGGGCGCTATCCTGAATATCTTCACCTTTGATCAGTGGGGCGTGGAGCTTGGCAAACAGCTCGCTAACCGCATCCTGCCGGAACTGGGCGATGATAAGGCTATCAACAGCCATGACAGTTCTACCAATGGCTTAATTAATCGCTATAAATCCTGGCGTGCTTAATCCTGAATAACGTCGCAAATAAACATAATGATGCCGGCAATATGCCGGCATTTTTTTCTCAGATAAATCTTGTTGTCCGGCCGATCCCCGCTACTCTTTAATCTTGAGGTTAATCTGAAAATCGCCGCGCCTGGCTTCCGCACGCCTGAATGCTTTCAGATAAACCGGATCACTGCTTTTCATGAATATATTATAACAGCATGAAAAATAAATGATTTATATAAAATTTATTATGTCATCCTGCGCTATTTGTCTAATTATCCTAAAACCCTGTGCCTATTTCCTTGTGTCGTAAACCGACAGGGGTTGTTGTGTATACTCGGAAGCGCCTGAAAAGCTTTTCGGGTAAATCTCCATTCATTCAATGAAGGGAAATTGATATGAAGAAAATCCTTAGTGGCGTTTTCGCCATTGCAGCGCTTGGCGCTGTCTCAGCCCAGGCTGCACCGGTTAGCGTCGGTGAAGCGGCAGGCTCAGCAGCGACCTCTGTGTCGGTTGGCAGCTCCAGCGCCACCGCGTCAAGCACTGTAGGGTCGGTAGTCGGTGTGGCGCTTGCCGCCACCGGCGGCGGCGATGGTTCCAACACCGGGACCACTACCACCACCACCACCAGCACCACCCAGTAAACCCTTCGGGGGCTTTAACCATAACCACACTACGGTGTGGTTATTTTGACTTTTTTTGGGGAAATATCGTGAAGCGACTCGCGATTGTGTTGATGTGCCTGATGATTCAGGCCTGCTCCACCACGACCAGGGAACTAGGCAACTCACTCAGGCAAAGCATTTTCGGCCCGGATGGCGTGCAGCTCACGGATGACGATATCCAGAACATGCCTTACGCCAGCCAGTACATGACGCTGAATAACGGCCCGCAGCTCTTTGTAGTACTCGCGTTTTCTGAAAACGGCCAGCAAAAATGGGTGACGCAGGACCGTGCGACGATCGTGACGCAGCATGGCCGCATCATTAAAACCCTAAGCCTCGCCGACAACCTCATCGACATCAATAATGTCGCCGCCGACCCGCTTGTGCATGCAAATCAAATTATCGACGGCGCCAGCTGGACCCGCACGATGGGCTGGACCGAGCGTCATCAGGTACGTTACGCCACTGCCCGTTCCACCTTTACCTGGGATGGCACCGACACGCTCAAAGTGGGCAGCGACATCACGCCAGTGCGCGTGCTGGATGAAGAAGTGACGACAGACGCGGCCACCTGGCATAACCGCTTCTGGGTGGATAGCGAAGGGCAGATTCGTCAGTCAAAACAATATCTGGGGGCGGGCTATTTTCCGGTCACCACCATTCTGTTGAAGGCAGCGAAATAATGAAAACCACACTTATCGCTTCGCTGATATTTAGCCTCGGCAGCGTTAACGCTTTTGCCGACGGCACGATTACCGTTTATCGGGACCATGCACAGCCGCTTAAAGTTTCCGGCGCGAAACATCTCGCCGATCTGGTTTCTCAACCGCAGTTAGCCGGCAGCTGGTGGCTTGGCGCGGTTATCAGCGAACGTCAGGCAAGCGTTGAGGCGCAGGCGCAGCATCAGGTGCTGCTAAACCGCCTGGCGACACTGGCCGCCGAAGAAGGCGGCGATGACGGCGCCGCGATTAACAGCGTGCGTCAGCAGTTGCAGGCCATGAAAGTGACAGGCCGTCAGAGAGTCATTCTCGATCCGGATCGCGTGCGGGTGCGTCCGCAAAATAATCCGCCGCTTGAGGGCGAGTACACGTTATGGGTCGGCCAGCAGCCTTCCACCGTTACGCTTGTGGGGCTGGTCAGCGCGCCCGGTAAAAAAACGTTTACCCCCGGCAAGCCCGTGACCGACTACCTCGATGAAGTCAGCCGCCTGAGCGGTGCCGAACGCAGCTACGCCTGGCTGATTCAGCCGACTGGCCGCGTGGAAAAGGTACCGGTAGCGTACTGGAATCAGCGCCACGTCGAGCCGATGCCGGGCAGTATTCTGTACGTCGGCTTCGCCGACCATACGTTTACCTCAGCGTATGACGAGCTGAACGCGCAAATCATCTCCTCTCTGACGCATCGGATACCGGATTAATGAAAACACATTACTACTTCAGCCTGCTGGCGCTGGCGGTCGCTTCCGCCTGCCATGCCGAAACGTATCCGGCGCCTGTTGGCCCGTCGCAGTCCGATTTCGGGGGCGTTGGCCTGATGCAGACGCCGACAGCACGTATGGCGCGCGAGGGTGAACTGAGCCTGAACTATCGCGATAACGATCAGTATCGTTACTATTCCGCCTCCATTCAGCTTTTCCCGTGGCTTGAAACGACGCTGCGCTACACCGACGTGCGTACCCGCGCCTATTCCAACGTGGAGTCGTTCTCCGGCAACCAGACGTATAAAGATAAAGCGTTCGATCTCAAACTGCGCTTGTGGGAAGAGGGGTACTGGCTGCCGCAGGTTGCCGTCGGGGCGCGCGATATCGGCGGTACGGGGCTTTTTGACGCCGAATACATCGTGGCTAACAAAGCCTGGGGGCCGTTTGATTTCTCGCTGGGCCTCGGCTGGGGGTACCTCGGCACGAACGCCAACGTGAAAAACCCGTTCTGTCAGTATGACGATAAATTCTGTTACCGCGACCCGAGCTATCAGCGCGCAGGCTCGATTGACGGCAGCACCATGTTCCACGGCCCGGCGGCTATTTTCGGCGGGATTGAATACCAGACGCCGTGGCAGCCGCTGCGCCTGAAGCTGGAATATGAAGGTAACAACTACACCGAAGATTTCGCCGGCAAAATCGACCAGAAGAGCAAATTTAACGTCGGCGCGATTTACCGCGTCGCCGACTGGGCCGATGTGAACCTGAGCTACGAGCGCGGCAACACGGTGATGTTCGGCTTTACGTTGCGTACCAACTTTAACGATCTTCGCCCGTCTTATCGTGACAACCGTCGCCCTGAATATGAGCCGCAGCCGCAGGATCCCGTGTTGCAGCACAGCGTCGTGGCCAATCAGCTGACCTCACTGAAATACAACGCGGGCCTTAACAATCCGCAGATTCAGGTGAAGGGCGATACGCTTTACGTCACCGGCGAACAGTATAAATACCGCGACTCCCGCGAAGGCATTGAGCGCGCCAATCGCATCATCATGAATGATCTGCCAGAAGGCGTGGACCGCATCCGCGTGACCGAAACGCGGCTTAACATGCCGCAGGTCACCACGGAAACTGACGTGGCGAGCCTGAAGCGTCATCTGGAAGGCGAGCCGCTCGGCCATGAAACGCCGCTCGCGCAGCAGCGCATGACGCCTGTCGAGGCGGAGAACCCGGAGCAGGGATGGTATATCGAGAAGTCGCGCTTTAACCTGGCGGTCAATCCGGTGCTGAACCAGTCCATCGGCGGCCCGGAAAACTTCTACATGTATCAGCTCGGCCTGATGGGCACGGCCGATCTCTGGCTCACTGACCACCTGCTGACGACCGGTAGCGTGTTTGTGAACCTGGCGAATAACTACGGCAAATTCAACTACACCAACCCGAAAGATAATTCGCCGCTGCCGCGCGTGCGTACCCGCGTTCGTGAATATGTTGAGAACAACTATTACGTTAACAACATGCAGGCGAACTACTTCCAGCATCTGGGTGGCGATTTCTACGGCCAGATCTACGCAGGTTATCTGGAAACCATGTACGCAGGCGCAGGCGCCGAAGTGTTGTGGCGTCCGGTGGACAGCAACTGGGCGTTTGGCGTTAACGGCAACTACGTGAAGCAGCGTGACTGGACCAGTCCGCAAAACATGATGAAGTTCACCGATTACAGCGTGAAAACGGGTCACCTGACCGCCTACTGGACGCCGCCGTTTGCGCAGGATGTGCTGATCAAAGCGAGCGTTGGTCAGTATCTGGCGGGCGACAAAGGCGGCACGCTGGAGGTGTCGAAGCACTTCGACAGCGGGATTGTGGTGGGTGCTTACGCCACTATTACCAACGTCTCGCCGGAAGAGTATGGCGAAGGGGATTTCACCAAAGGCGTGTACGTCTCCGTGCCGTTTGATCTCTTCACCACCAGCCCGACCCGCAGCCGCGCCGCTATCGGCTGGACGCCGCTCACCCGCGATGGTGGTCAGATGCTGGGTCGTAAGTTTGATCTTTACAGCATGACGAGCGATAAGAGCCTTAACTTCCGTTAAGAGTGCGGCAGGTGTAAGGGGCGGCAGGTGCGCTGCGCTTACCCCTCTTACAGTTGAGATGTCGTGTGGCGGGTAAGCAACAGCGCACCTGCCACACGATGTTACGCTTACAACCGCCGCAACAACCGCGCCGGGTTTCCGGCGTATACCCCTTTCTCGGTGATGGGCTTCGTCACCACGCTGCCTGCGCCAATCACCGCGCCGCTGCAAATCGACTCCGCGAGGATCGTCGCACCGCTGCCAATGGAGACGTTATCACCAATGGTTATCCGTACCCAGTTGTCGCAGTCGGGGTCCGGCTTACCGTCACGGAACATATCGTTGGCGAACATCACCCCGTGACCGATAAAACAATCCTCGCCGATGGTCACAAATTCGCAGATAAACGTATGCGACTGCACCCGCGTGCCGCGTCCTATCCGCGAATGGCGCTGGATCTCCACAAAGGGGCCGATAAAGACTCCGTCGCCCAGCTCGCACTCATACAGGTTGGCGGGGTGATAAATCATCACGTCGCGTCCCACCACGATATCGCTCACGCGCGCCTCGCGCATTTTCGGTATATTCCCGAACATCACGCACGCTCCCGTTCAAGGCGCGCGATAATCTGTGCCAGCGCGGCGCGTGGGCTGGTCAGCAGTTTGGGATGGCTGAAATAACGCTCGGCGCCCGCCATTGAGGCCTGCGCCAGCGCCACACAGCCCGCGCCGCGCGCGAACGCCTGTTCTGCCGCCTCGGCAACGCGCTGGTGAAAGGCGTCCTCATCGCCGCGCTGAAACAGCGCCCAGGCGTCCGGAATAAGCTCTACCCCGAGCGGTGTCGTGGGCGCGAGCGTGGCGCGAAACAGCGCCGCAGTCGGGTGCAGCGTGGTCGGCGCGGCACACAACACCACCACTGGCTGGCCTGCGGTGGTGGCCGCCTGAGCCAGCGCGCGGTCCACCCGCATGATGCCTGGGTCCTGAGCAAGAAAATCGGCAGCGGAGCCGAGCGTGGAGCAGGTGAGCAGCACGACGTCGGCGTCAGTGCGCAGTTGCGCCAGTGCGGCAATGGTCTCTTTTTCGATTTCCGGCGTTACGCCGCCCGCGGCTTGCGCCTGTTCGAGCAGGTGCGGCATTACCTCGTGGGTTAAAGCGTCTTGCGGAAGATTCAGTGCGCGGGCGGCTTCATCAAAAACCGCCACGTTGCTTTGCGCCGTATGCAGGCAGGCTATTTTCATTCTCTTTCCCTGTCGTAAGTAAGCGTTAACGCGACCGTTAACTGTGCGCAGACCCGGCGGGCGCTGCAAAACCTGAACCCATAATATAGACCGCCGTCACGCTTTTCGCGCTGTAACAGCGCGCCAGATGCCCATAAAAAAGGCGGCCCGCAGGCCGCCGAAACAAACATCAAGTCAGGGATACAATGGAACTACAGTGGCAAAAATAATGATGACGAGGGTTAACCTTTCACGCCGCCCGCCGTGAGGCCGCTCACCAGCCAGCGCTGGGCCAGCAGGAAGACCACGGTAATCGGGATGGCAGAGAGCACAGCAGCGGCCGCGAAATCGCCCCACAGGTAGTTTTGCGGGTTGAGATATTGCTGCATACCGACCGCCAGGGTGTAGCTGTCAACATCGCGCAGCAGCAGCGAGGCGACCGGAACTTCCGTGATAGCGCCGATAAACGAGAGAATAAACACGACGGCCAGAATAGGCACTGACAGCGGCAGCAGTACCAGGCGGAATGCCTGCCACGGTGTGGCGCCATCAAGCGCTGCCGCTTCTTCAAGCGACCCGTCGATGGTTTCGAAATAGCCTTTGATAGTCCAGACATGCAGCGCAATCCCGCCGAGATAGGCGAAGATAACCCCCCCGTGGGTATTCAGCCCAATAAACGGAATGTACTGGCCTAAGCGGTCAAACAGCGCATAGAGCGCTACCAGCGACAGCACCGCCGGGAACATCTGAAAAATCAGCATACCTTTCAACAGCGCGCCTTTACCCGGAAAACGCATACGGGCGAAGGCGTAGGCGCAGGTTGTGGAGAGCGTCACGATGCCCGCCGCGGTAATGACCGCGATTTTCACCGAGTTCCACAGCCACAGCAGCACCGGGAACGGCGGCGGCGTCACGCGGCCATCGGCGTGCTCCACGCTGAAACCAAGCGCGAGGCGCCAGTGCTCCCAGGAGATTTGATCCGGGATGAGGCTGCCGGTGGCGAAGTTGCCGGGGCGCAGCGAAATCGCCACGACCATCAGCAGTGGAAACATAATGGCGGCGATAAACGCCAGCAGCAGCAGGTGTGTCACCAGCAGACGCAGCTTCTGGGATTTCGGTTGAACCATAGCCATGTCAGGTCTCCTTAATCAAACTTAATGCGTGTGGCTTTGAGGTTCACGACCGCAAGCGCGCCCACCAGCAGGAAGATAAGCGTAGCGATAGCCGCCGCGAGGCCGAAGTCTTGTCCGCCGCCGCCTTCAAAGGCGATACGCCAGGTGTAGCTCACCAGCAGATCGGTATAGCCCGCAGGCGTTGTCGTGCCGATGCGGTCCGGGCCGCCGTTGGTCAACAGCAGGATCAGCACGAAGTTATTAAAATTAAAGGCGAAGCTTGCGATCATAAGCGGCGTTAGCGGCTTGATGAGCAGCGGGAACGTAATCTTAAAGAAGTTCTGGAACGGGCCTGCGCCATCCATCGCCGAGGCCTCATACAGATCGTCCGGAATCGCCTTCAGCAGGCCCATGCAGAGGATCATCATGTACGGGTAACCAAGCCAGGTATTGACGATGATTATCATGGCGCGCGCGGTGGTGGGGTCAGTAAACCATGCCGGTTTGATGCCAAACAGCGCGCTCAGCATCATGTTGATCTCGCCAAAACTCTGGTTGAACAACCCTTTGAAAATCAAAATTGAAATAAATGACGGCACCGCGTAGGGGAGGATCAGCAGCACGCGATAGATAGCTTTGCCTTTAAGCGATTCCCACTGTACGAGACATGCCAGCACCATGCCGACCGCGACGGTCAGTACCACGGTCAGTAACGCAAACACCACTGTCCAGACGAAGATCGCCATAAACGGTTTCTGAATGCCTTCATCGGCAAAGACGCGCAAGAAGTTACCCCAGCCAATCGACACGGTATAACCTGGGCTGAGCTTTTCATCGCCCCACTGACCCTCGGCATTGATAGCCTGATAAAAGCCGATGTCGTTATTCGGGCGATACTTCACGCCGCTCTGGTTGTTAGTGAGCGTGCCGTCATCGGCGAGCGCGTAAAGCGGGCGCGTGCCGGAGAACTGACGCAGCGAGCTCATGACAAGCTGGCTGGCATCTGGCAGCTCAGCCGTTACCTGGCTCAGTGCCTGGCGATTCTGAGTAATGACGCGCAGTGTGGCGCGTTCGCCTTCCGGCAGGGACGGCGCGGCCGTCAGCTTCAGCGTCTGCTCGCCGCCAAATTTAAACGGTGCGGAGAGGTAGTATTTGCCGCTGGCGCCATCGGTCAGGGCCAGCCGCCACTGTTCACCGGCGGGATAAAGGCCAAAGGTATAGCTGTCGCCCGCCTGATATTTGCGGTCCATCAGCACCTGGCGTGCGCGCTCCTGTGTGAGCTGGTTGGTGCTGCTGTAGTTGGTAAAGGCGATAGCGATGGTGCAGGCCAGCGGAAAGAGCACGAAAAGCCCCATGCCCGCGAGCCCTGGATAGACGTAACGCCACGCATAGGCGCGGCGATTCGCAAAAATATAGAGGCCAGTTGAGCTTAAAATCAGCGTCATGATGGCGAACAGGTATTCCCCCTGTGCGTACATTAAAACAACAAGGTAACCCACCAGTAAGCCCAGCAGACCTATCGCCGACCATTTCAGCGCGTCGCTTTGCCACCAGTGTTTCTTTTTAATGACATCCATGGGGATCTTCCTCAACAACGATGAAAACGTATTTGTGGCCTTGCCACGATGAAACAAGATGTCGTGAGGGGGATGCGCTGCGCTTATCCACCCTACCTATAGCCTACGGTTTGCCTGAACAGGGCGGGTAGGCAAACGCCCAACCCGCCACTTGCCTGGCAATGACTTATTTGGCGATACGGCCCTGGGCGTCTTTCAGCGCCTCGTCAACGGTCTGACGGCCGGTCACCGCGTTAACCACTGCGGTACGTACGGCATACCAGAAGGCGGACATTTGCGGCACGTTAGGCATGATTTCGCCGGTTTTCGCGTTCGCCATTGTTGCTGCGATGCGCGGATCTTTCTCCAGCTTCTCCTGGTAGGATTTGAGCGCGACAGCGCCCAGCGGTTTGTCTTTATTGACCGCTTCCAGACCCTGATCGGTCAGCAGGTAGTTTTCCAGGAACTCTTTCGCCAGTTCTTTGTTCGGGCTGGCGGCGTTAATGCCGGCGCTCAGCACGCCCACGAACGGTTTAGACGGTTTGCCTTTGAAGGTCGGCAACTGGGCGACGCCGTAGTTCACCTTGCTCTTATCGATGTTGGCCCACGCCCACGGACCGTTGATGGTCATCGCGGTGTCGCCTTTGTTGAATGCCGCTTCTGCGATCGAGTAGTCCGTGTCGGCGTTCATGTGTTTGTTCTTGATAAGGTCGACCAGGAAGCTCAGGCCCGCTTTCGCGCCTGCGCTATCCACGCCCACGTTTTTCACGTCATATTTGCCGTTTTCAAATTTAAAGGCGTAACCGCCATCGGCGGCGATAATCGGCCAGGTGAAGTACGGCTCCTGGAGGTTGAACATCAGCGCGCTCTTGCCTTTCGCTTTCAGCTCTTTATCCAGTTTCGGGATCTCTTCCCAGGTTTTCGGCGGGTTCGGCACCAGGTCTTTGTTGTAAATCAGCGAGAGTGATTCCACGGCAACCGGGTAAGCGATAATTTTGCCGTTATAACGCACGGCATCCCAGGTGAACGGGTAGATTTTGTCCTGGAGGGCTTTCTCTGGCGTGATTTCCGCCAGCAGGCCGGACTGCGCGTAACCACCAAAACGATCGTGGGCCCAGAAGATGATATCCGGACCGTCGCCCGTTGCGGCTACCTGCGGGTACTTCTCTTCCAGCTTGTCCGGGTGTTCAACGGTGACTTTAATCCCGGTGTCCTGTTCAAACTTTTTACCCACTTCGGCGAGGCCGTTATAGCCTTTATCACCGTTGATCCAGATAACCAGCTTACCTTCTTCAATTTTGGCCAGAGCAGAGGCAGAAAAGAGCGCCGTCGTCAGCGCTGAGAGGGCGAGGAGGCGTACGCCGCTTTTAATTTTCATAACTCCTATCCTTTTAGTGGTTTGCGCGTGGATGCACGTATTGGCTTTACCTATACCAGTCTGGGCATCTGGCAAGCGCTTCTCATCCTCCTTTCTTCTACGCCCCACCGCCTCGTAGTGTGACCTGAGTTACATAAGTGGAATTTATGTGGCCTGGCGCACAGAAAACCGCTGCGTTTTTTGCCGCTTGCATCACGAAAATCGCCGTAGCCCGCCCGGCCGTCGGGCAGCCGCCAACCCCTCATCCTCCCGTCTCCTCCCCCATAAAAAAGGTGGGGGTGGAGGATGGCCCGGCCGTGCGCAAGGAGCATAGTGCCGACAACGTGGTTTTCCCGCGAGAGGCGGGTGAAGTAAACAAGGGAGAAGGGAATGGCAGGCGTTCAGCTTCGCAACGTAACAAAAGCCTGGGGCGAGGTGGTGGTGTCGAAGGATATCAATCTCGACATTACCGAAGGCGAGTTTGTGGTGTTTGTCGGGCCGTCGGGCTGCGGGAAATCAACGCTGCTGCGTATGATTGCCGGGCTTGAGACTATCACCAGCGGCGATTTGCATATCGGCGGCAAGCGTATGAACGATGTGCCGCCCGCCGAACGCGGCGTGGGGATGGTGTTTCAGTCTTACGCGCTCTATCCGCACCTGTCGGTCGCTGAAAATATGTCCTTTGGCCTGAAGCTTGCTGGAGCCCGTAAAGAGGCGATTAACCAGCGTGTCACGCAAGTGGCAGAAGTGCTGCAACTGGCGCACTTGCTGGATCGTCGGCCGAAAGCGCTCTCCGGTGGCCAGCGCCAGCGCGTGGCGATAGGCCGCACGCTTGTGGCCGAACCGTCCGTTTTCCTGCTTGATGAACCGCTCTCCAACCTGGACGCCGCACTGCGCGTACAGATGCGTATTGAGATCTCCCGTCTTCATAAGCGCCTTAAGCGCACCATGATTTACGTCACTCACGATCAGGTCGAGGCGATGACGCTCGCCGACAAAATCGTGGTGCTGGATGCCGGCCGCGTTGCCCAGGTGGGCAAGCCGCTGGAGCTCTATCACTACCCGGCAGATCGCTTTGTCGCGGGCTTTATCGGCTCGCCAAAAATGAATTTCCTGCCGGTGAAAGTTACCGCCACCGCCATCGATCAGGTGCAGGTGGAGCTGCCGAATCGCCAGCTGGTCTGGCTGCCGGTAGAAAGTGCCCAGGTTCAGGTAGGTGCCAATATGTCTCTTGGCATTCGCCCGGAACACCTCCTGCCGAGCGATATCGCCGACGTTACGCTCGAAGGCGAAGTGCAGGTGGTCGAGCAGTTAGGTCATGAAACTCAGATTCACATCCAAATCCCTGCGCTGCGTCAGAACCTGGTCTACCGCCAGAATGACGTCGTGCTGGTAGAAGAGGGCGCCACATTCGCTATCGGCTTGCCACCGGAGCGTTGCCATCTTTTTCGGGAAGATGGCACCGCCTGTCGTCGGTTGCATAAAGAGCCCGGCGTTTAAGCGCCCCCGATTACAAAGAAAAGCAAAGATCTCAGGAGATAGAATGATGATAACTCTGCGTAAACTCCCTCTGGCTGTGGCCGTCATGGCGGGCATTTTCGCCGCGCAGGCCTCTGCGGTGGACTTCAAAGGTTATGCTCGTTCCGGCATCGGCTGGACGGGTAGCGGTGGCGAACAGCAGTGCTTCCAGGCAACCGGTGCGGGCTCTAAATACCGTCTGGGTAACGAATGTGAAACCTATGCGGAAATTAAATTAGGCCAGGAAGTGTGGAAGGAAAGCGATAAAAGCTTCTACTTTGATTCCAATATTGGCTACAGAACTAATCAATTAAATGACTTTGAAAACACGGATACGCCAGCTGTCCGCGAATTTAACGTTGTTGGTAAAAACCTGATCGATTCGCTGCCGGGCGCCAACATTTGGGCGGGTAAGCGCTTCTATCAGCGTCATGATGTCCATATGATCGACTTCTACTACTGGGATATCTCAGGCCCAGGCGCAGGTATCGAAAATATTGATCTCGGCGTGGGTAAACTTGCTCTGGCTGCAACCCGCTCTTCTGAACAAGGCGGTTCTTCAGGCTTTGCAGATCGTGATGCTAACGGTGTGCGTACTTACAACAACGATGTGCCGAACGATGTGTTTGACGTTCGCTGGTCTGGTATCGAAACCAACCCGAACGGTGCCCTGGAATTAGGGGTTGATTACGGTCATACCAACATTCCTGACGACTACTCTCTGCGTCCGGGCGCTTCCAAAGATGGCTGGATGTTCACCGCTGAACATACCCAGACTATTGGAACTGGCTTTAACAAATTTGTCGTTCAGTACGCAACCGACTCGATGACTTCTCAGGGTAAAGGGCAGGCTCGCGGCGGTGAAGTTGATAATGACGGTAGCCTGATCCGTATTCTTGACCACGGTTCAATCTCCATGGGCGATCGCTGGGACATGATGTATGTCGCGATGTATCAGGATACCGATCGCGATAACAATCGCGGCAACACCTGGTGGACCGTGGGTGTTCGCCCGATGTACAAGTGGACCCCAATCATGAGCACCCTGCTGGAAGTTGGCTACGACAATGTGAAGTCTCAACAGGTTGACGAAACCAACAGTCAGTACAAAATCACCCTGGCGCAACAGTGGCAGGCAGGCGACAGCATCTGGTCTCGCCCGGCTATTCGCGTCTTCGCAACCTACGCCAAGTGGGATGAGAACTGGGGCTATGTCAAAACGTCTGGCGGGTCTACGACCTCTGAAGCCGTTACCTCAGGCAGCTTTACCCAGTTCGGTAACAGCAGCCGCGGCGACAGCGATGAATGGAGCTTCGGTGCCCAGATGGAAATCTGGTGGTAATCACGCGTAGTGGCAGTAAAAGAGGGGCGCAAGCCCCTCTGACCCTCATTGAACAGCACTGATTTTCGGGAAGCGCGCTATTGCCTGGCTACCGTTTCCCTTTCCACCCGAGGTAATAAAAATGAAAAAACGTCTCGTCGCATTATGCTTAAGCGCAGGGCTGCTCGCGGGCGCACCTGCCGTTAGCTTCGCTGATGTGAATATCGTCCCGCAGAATACCTCTGCTGCGCCGTCTATCCCGGCGGGTGAACTGCAACGCCTGACCTGGACACCTGTCGCGCAATCGCAAACCCAGACGACCGATCTCGCCGCCATCGGCCAGACCCTGAACGTGCCGGGCATTACCGGTAAAGTCGCCGCGTATAGCGTGCCGGCGAATATCGGCGAACTGACCGTTACGCTCACAAGCCTCGCCAACAAACAGACCGGTATTTATGCGCCGAACGTGCTGGTGCTCGATCAAAACTTAACGCCCGCCGCGTATTTCCCGAGCAGCTACTTTACTTACCAGGAGCCGGGCGTGGTGTCGGCTGATCGTCTTGAAGGCACCCTCAAACTGACGCCTGCGCTGGGCCAGCAAAAACTCTACCTGCTGGTCTTTACTACGCCGCAAGATTTACAAAAGACCACGACCATGACCAACCCGGCGAAGGCCTATGCCAAAGGGGTGGGTAATGCCGTGCCGGATATCGCTGACCCGGTGGCTCGTCATACGCCTGACGGTACGCTTAAATTGAAAGTGAGCACTAACTCCGCCTCCAGCGTGCTGGTGGGGCCGCTCTTTGGCTCTTCCGGTCAGGCGTCTGTCACGGTAGGTAACACCGCCGCGCCGGCAACGGCCTATTCTGCTCCGGCATCTGCTGCGCCAACCCCCGCCGCGGCGCCTGCGCCTGCCGCGAAAAGCGAACCGGTGCTTAACGACACCGAAGCCTATTTCAATCGCGCCATTAAAGACGCGGTAGCGAAGGGTGATGTCGATAAAGCTCTGAAACTGCTGAATGAAGCCGAGCGTCTGGGCTCTACCACCGCTCGCCAGACCTTTATCAGCAGCGTAAAAGGCAAGGGGTAAACATCTCCCCGCGCTGCTGATGTTTGCAACACCTGGTGCGCATTCGCGCACCTTTTTTCCTGGCGCAGCATGCTGTTCTGTTGCACCCATGTTGCGCTTTTGTTCGTACCCCTTGTTTCCCCCCCCCGTTTTACTGGTTCTGCGTTACAATACGTCCACTTTTGGCCCCGGAGAGTCACGCATGTCCCATCCCGCGCTGAGGCAACTGCGCGCGTTGTCCTTTTTTGACGATATCAGCACGCTTGATGGCGCGCTGCTCGACTGGTTGTTACTTGAAGACTCAATGACCCGCCGTTTTGAAAGCTTCTGCCAGCGTGTGACGGTAGAGATACTGTTTGAAGGGTTCGTCGGGCCCGATGCGCTGGTCGTTGAGCGCGAGTTTTTACCGCACGAGTCGCGCTACTGGCTGCGTGAAATCTTGCTGTGCGGCGATGGGGTCCCGTGGCTGGTGGGACGCACCCTGGTACCGGATTCAACGCTCTGTGGGCCGGAACTGGCGCTGCAACAGCTCGGCACCACCCCGCTCGGCCGCTATCTTTTTACATCCTCCACCCTGACGCGTGATTTTATCCAGCCGGGCCGCTGCGACGAACTCTGGGGACGCCGTTCGCTGCTGCGCCTCTCGGGCAAGCCGCTGTTGCTGACAGAGCTGTTTTTACCGGCGTCACCGTTGTACCAGGAGGAAAGATAATGGCGTGGAGCCTGACGCAGAATAAACTGCTCGCCTATCACCGTTTGATGCGCACCGATAAGCCCATTGGGGCATTACTGCTGCTTTGGCCCACACTGTGGGCGCTCTGGGTGGCGACGCCGGGGCTGCCGCCTTTGTGGATTTTGGCGGTATTTGTGGCGGGCGTCTGGCTGATGCGCGCCGCAGGTTGCGTCGTCAATGATTATGCCGACCGTAAATTTGACGGCCACGTGAAGCGTACGGCGCACCGGCCCTTACCGAGTGGCGCAGTGACCGAAAAAGAAGCGCGCACTCTGTTTATTATCCTTGTGCTGCTGTCGTTTTTGCTGGTGCTGACGCTGAATGTTAAAACGATTCTGCTTTCCGTGGCGGCATTGGCGCTGGCCTGGATGTATCCCTTTATGAAGCGCTATACCCACCTGCCGCAGGTTGTGCTGGGCGCGGCGTTTGGCTGGTCTATCCCAATGGCGTTTTGCGCGGTCAACCAGTCGCTGCCGTTAAGTTGCTGGCTAATGTTTGCGGCGAATATCTGCTGGGCGGTCGCTTACGATACGGAATATGCGATGGTCGATCGCGACGATGATGTAAAAATCGGCGTGAAATCAACGGCAATTCTGTTTGGCCGTTACGATAAAGTGATGATTGGCTTACTGCAGGTTGTTGTACTGGCGCTGCTGGCGACTATTGGCTGGCTGAATGACCTCGGCGCGTTTTTCTACGCCGGTCTGGCAGGCGCAGGTGCGTTATTTATCTGGCAACAAAAGATCATCGCGGGCCGCGATCGCGATGCCTGTTTCCGCGCGTTTTTAAATAATAATTACGTGGGATTGCTGATATTTATTGGTCTGGCGCTAAGTGACATAACGATTTGATAAAAGGGCGGGGAAACTCGCCTTTTTTAATGGTCTTACTGGCGAGGATAACAGGGCGGGTAGCGCTGCGCTTACCCACCCCCGGGCGTTTTGATGTTGGCTCTGGGAGGCACGAAGCGCACCCGTGATAAGCGGTTTCACGTCACGCTTGTGCAGGGCGAGTACGCGAAGCATGTCCGCCGTTCCCTGTCACCCATCACCATACATCCAATAAAAAAGGCGGGGGATCCCCGCCTTTTTTGTCAACGGCCTGGCGTGTTTATTCGCCTGCCTGTGCGGCGGCGCTCTCAATGGTGAGCCTGACATCGGAGGTCATTAACTCTGCGAGCATTTGATAAACCTTCATCGTTTCCGCAGGTTCGGCATCGCCGGTATCGCTGATATAACCTTCATCGCGAAGCGTCAGCACAAGCGTTGAGAACACGGCTTTATCAAAGAACTCCGGTGCGTTAATACCATGCAGAACAGAAAGACGCTGCGCTACGGTACGGCTCTCTTTTTCCAGCGTGCCACGGTTGATAGACGGATTGGCGCTGAGCAGCCAGAAGGTAATGGCGTAGCGTTGCAGCGTTTCGCGAACGCCTGCGGCCAGTAATTGCAGCGTGCGGGAGCGCGCCGGATTTACCTGCAGCCAGACATCATCAGCCAGGACAAGCCCCTGCTGCGCCATCTCGTTAATCAGCGCATCCACTACCGCCGGAACATCTTCTTTTTCCCAGCGCAGGAACAGCTCCGCTTTCAGCATCGGGAACAGCAGTTCGACCTGCTGCTGTACCGCCTCACGGCTGATGCGACGGTGCTGAGTCACGATAGCCGCGATAAGCGAAGGCAGCACCAGCATGTGCATAATGTTGTTACGGTAATAAGTCATCAGCACCGCCTGCTCGCGCGGCAGAATGATGATATCGCCAATGGTGTCCTTCTCGACCTCAAACTTGTTCATCTGCAACGCATGCTCGATGAGTTGCGTTGCCGTTGCGTCCGGCACTGTAGCATCTGAGGCATACGGCACGTTGCGAAGCAGGTTCAGGTAGCATTCCAGCTGTTCAGTCAGCTGTTCGCGGGTTAACGAGCGCTGGCGGGACGCCAGCAGCGCGGTGCAGCAAAGGTTCATGGCGTTGGCCGCGCCCGCGTTATTGATACGCACCATCAACTGGGAGGCAATTTCATTTACCGTTGGGGTGAGCCATGCCGGACGCACCGCTTCTATCGGATCAATAGCGTCGCGCCATTCGGGCACATGCTGATTCAGGAAGGTTATCAACGGCAACGGCTCGCCAAAGTTGACATAACCCTGCCCAAGGTTACGGAGCTTGCTTAACCCACGCAGCATCTGCAGCAGGCTTTCTTTTTCTTTGGTCGCGCCGCGTAACTCTTTCGCGTACGTGCCCACTTCCATCACGTGCTCATAGCCGATGTAAATCGGCACCAGCGTAATCGGGCGAGTGCCGCCGCGCAGCATCGCCTGAATAGTCATGGAGAGCGTGCCGGTCTTCGGGTCAAGCAGGCGACCGGTGCGCGAGCGTCCGCCTTCCACGAAATATTCCACTGAGTAACCGCGGCTGAAGAGCTCGCCCAGATATTCGCGAAACACCGTGGAGTAGAGTTTGTTGCCTTTAAACGTGCGGCGGATAAAAAACGCGCCCAGGCGGCGGAATATCGGCCCGGCAGGCCAGAAGTTCAGGTTAATACCCGCGGCGATATGCGGCGGCACAAGCCCCTGATGATAAAGCACGTAGGACAGCAGCAGATAGTCCATATGGCTGCGGTGGCAGGGCACATAGACAATCTCGTGGCCGTCGTGCGCCAGTTGACGCACCCGCTCAGCGTTATGAACATTGATGCCCTGGTAAAGGCGGTTCCAGGTAAACCCAAGCACGCGGTCGGTAATACGAATCGCCTCGTAGGAGAAATCCGCAGCGATCTCTTCCATCAGCGCAACCGCGTTCTGCTGGGCTTTCTCATGCGAGATTTTCTTCGTGCGCGCTTCATCTTCAACGGCGCGGGCAATCGCTTTAGACGAGAGCAGTTTATTAAAAAGATCCTGGCGCGCCGGGAGACGCGGGCCTACAGCGGCGAGGCGTTGGCGGGCAAAGTGCATGCGCGCCACGCGGGCCAGTTTCTGTGCGATACGCTTATCAGTACCGTGCTCGGTCGCCATACGGCGCAGCGACACCGGCGGGGAGAAACGCACGAAGCTGTCGCGGCCAAGCCACGAGACAGCGAAAAACTTCTGAATGCCGTTCAGCATACGCAGCGGCGGGTTTTCTTCGCCCTTTTCACGACCAGGTGAACGACCAAACATGACGGAGACGGGCACCATCTGGACGTCGAGATCCGGGTTACTGCGGTGCAGGTCCAGGTAATTATGGAACAGCTTGATCGACTCTTCTTTTGGCGTGTAGTACGTGAACACGCGAGGCCCGCCATGGATAAACACATAACGCGGCAGCTCGGTGCCGTCGATAACGAGCGGCTCCAGAGGGTCTGGCAGATCATGCGCCAGGCACTGGGCCCGCAGCGTCAGGAGATCTGCCTTCGAGTTATACGGCAGCACGTACATGATAGGACGTGACGTATCGAGCCCAAGTTCGGGGCAAGGCGCCGCCGGGATGGACTTGCTTTTTACCAGCACGCTTAATGGTAAATTAAGTAATTTGTAGTAAATTCGTGGCCAACCGGACATAAACGATGTAAAGCCTCTGGTTAATAATGCAATTGCGGCGCAAGAATATCAGAAACTCCGTAGAATTTCTGTGGTGCTTCTTTATGGAAGCGCATTAGCATTGACGCCTGAATTTAAAAAAGGTTTCTTGTCATGGCCAATAACACCACGGGATTAACCCGAATTATTAAAGCAGCTGGCTATTCCTGGAAGGGATTACGCGCCGCCTGGAAAAATGAAGCCGCGTTTCGCCAGGAAGGCGTTGCCGTTATTATAGCGATTCTTATCGCCTGCTGGCTGGATGTCGATCCCATCACCCGCGTGCTGCTTATCGGTTCTGCCACGATGGTGATGATCGTCGAGATCCTCAACAGTGCTATCGAAGCGGTGGTCGATCGCATCGGCCCGGAATTCCACGAACTGTCGGGGCGCGCCAAAGACATGGGTTCCGCCGCAGTACTGCTGTCGATTATCCTTGCGCTGGTCGTGTGGGGCACGTTGCTCTGGCAGCATTTGCGATAAGTTTTCCAGAAATCGCTAAAGAAGCGCTTTTTTAACCGGTTATGGTTTTAAAATCGCCTTTAGCTGTATATACTCACAGCATCACTGTATATGCACCCAGGGGGCGGAATGAAAGCATTAACTACCAGGCAACAAGAGGTGTTTGATCTCATTCGGGATCACATCAGCCAGACCGGCATGCCGCCTACGCGTGCGGAGATCGCGCAGCGTCTGGGTTTCCGTTCGCCGAACGCGGCGGAAGAACACCTCAAAGCGCTGGCGCGTAAAGGCGTGCTTGAGATTGTTTCCGGCGCGTCGCGCGGTATTCGTTTGCTGCAGGAAGAAGAAACCGGCCTGCCACTGATTGGCCGTGTTGCGGCGGGTGAGCCGCTGCTGGCACAACAACATATCGAAGGCCACTACCAGGTGGACCCAGGCCTCTTTAAGCCGAACGCGGATTTCCTGCTGCGCGTTAGCGGGATGTCGATGAAAGATATTGGGATCATGGATGGCGACCTGTTAGCCGTTCATAAAACTCAGGATGTTCGCAACGGCCAGGTGGTTGTCGCGCGCATTGATGATGAAGTGACGGTAAAACGCCTGAAAAAGCAGGGGAATGTCGTTGAACTGCTCCCGGAAAATAACGAGTTTAAGCCTATCGTTGTAGACCTGCGCGAGCATAACTTCTCTATCGAAGGCCTGGCGGTCGGCGTTATTCGCAACGGCGAATGGCTCTGACGTTTTCTCCAGCTTTCTGATGTTTCATTACCGTAACTGGCCCGCCCCGGCTACGGTAATGGCTCTCCCGTTTTACTCCTTTTTCACCTTCTGTTGTTCGCGTAACGGCATCGGAACGCCATATGCCTTTCCTGACTTCTACCGATAAAGCCCTCTGGCGCCTTGCGCTGCCAATGATCTTCTCCAATATCACCGTGCCGCTGCTGGGGCTGGTGGACACCGCGGTTATCGGCCATCTCGACAGCCCCGTTTATCTGGGTGGCGTTGCAATCGGCGCTACCGCGACCAGCTTCCTGTTTATGCTGCTGCTCTTTTTGCGTATGAGTACGACGGGCCTGACCGCGCAGGCGTTTGGCGCGCGCGATCCACAAGCGCTGGCCCGCGCGCTGGTGCAGCCAATGGCGCTGGCGCTGACATTCGGTGCGCTCATTATTGTGCTGCGCGAGCCGCTGATTCATCTGGCGCTACATATCACCGGTGGCAGCGAGGCGGTTCTGGCGCAGGCCCGGCAGTTTCTGGAAATACGCTGGCTGAGCGCGCCCGCGTCGCTGGCAAATCTCGTCCTGCTGGGGTGGTTGCTAGGCGTTCAGTACGCCAGAGCGCCGGTTATTTTGCTGGTGGTCGGCAACCTGCTTAATATCGCGCTCGATCTTTGGTTCGTCACAGGGCTTGGCCTGAACGTGCAGGGTGCGGCACTGGCGACTGCAATAGCGGAATACGTAACACTTGTCATTGGGCTAGTCATGGCGTCGCGTGTGATGCGTTTGCGCGGCATTACGTGCGCTATGCTGAAAACCGCCTGGCATGGCGGCGTCGGCAGGCTATTGGCACTGAACCGGGATATCATGCTGCGTTCACTGCTGCTGCAACTCTGTTTTGCGTCAGTCACCGTTTTCGGGGCGCGGCTCGGTAGCGATATCGTTGCGGTGAATGCGCTTCTGATGACACTCCTGACCTTTACCGCTTATGCGCTCGACGGGTTCGCCTATGCCGTCGAAGCCCATGCCGGGCAGGCGTTTGGCGCAAAAAACACTTCTCAGTTGCAGCGCGTCTGGCGTGCGGCTTGTCGGCAGGCAGGTATAGTGGCGCTCGCGTTCGCACTCATTTATGCCGTAGCGGGGCAGTACATCGTGTCGTTGCTGACGTCATTGCCGTCGCTTCAGGCACAGGCGCAGCCTTATCTCTTCTGGCAGGTGATCCTGCCGGTGGTCGGCGTCTGGTGTTATCTGTTAGATGGTATGTTTATCGGCGCGACGCGCGGGGCAGAAATGCGCAACAGTATGGCTGTCGCAGCGCTGGGGTTTGGCGTGACGTTACTGACGCTGCCGCGGCTTGGCAACCACGGGTTATGGCTTGCGCTGACCGTTTTTCTGGCACTGCGTGGGTTATCGCTCGGCTATTTATGGCGGCGCGGTCGCTTGCTGTGTTAGGTCGCGCGGCCCGGCTGACTGTGCTGTTAAACAAAGAAATTGTCGGTTTTAGCGCTTCGTTATGGTTAAAGATTCTGAATATCCCGCCAGGCTTAAAATTGCCGTCTACTATTAACAATACGTTCAGCAAATGATGAAGATGACTCGGGCTGAACCCCCACAGGAAAACCTGTGAGACTGATTCACTACCGAATGTTAAGGAGACGTCTATGAACAGAGATGAAGCTGGCGGTAACTGGAAACAGTTTAAAGGTAAAGTGAAAGAGCAATGGGGTAAATTAACCGACGATGATATGACCATCATCGAAGGGAAACGTGACCAACTGGTTGGTAAAATCCAGGAACGTTACGGTTATGCGAAAGATGAAGCCGACAAGGAAGTGACTGACTGGGAAAGCCGCCACGATTACCGCTGGTAATCCGGCTCTCACCTCAATGGGATTCACCTTCTGAGGCTGCCCTGCCCAACGGTACAAGGATGTACCACCCCTTTATCTTAGCGCCCTTTCTTTTTGTTAACGGGAATGCTGTGATCGTGGCCGCACTGGCCCTGATGACGACATGCTTCCACTTCTGCGCACGCCGCGCAAAGCCCATGTGCTTCAATGACGTTATGGCGCAACGCAAAGCCCATCTTCGCCGCAAGCGCGTGCATGATATCCTCAACGCCTTCCGCTGCCTCTTCTTTTACCACGCCACAACGCCCACATATAAACATCGCAGACGTATGCGCCGGATTATCGAAAAGATGGCACAGCACGTAACTGTTGGTGGACTCCACTTTATGCACAAAGCCCTGTTCCAGTAGAAAATCGAGCGCGCGATAAACGGTTGGCGGTTTCGCCTGCGGCTCTGTCGCGCGTAATAAATCGAGCAGATCGTATGCGCTGATAGCGCCTGGCTGTAGGGTCATCAGGCGCAGCACTTCGAGGCGCTGCGGAGTCAGGCGCACATTACGTTGCTGGCAAAGCTGTTCAGCCTGCGCCAGAACTTCCTGCGAAATCGTCGTATCCATCGGCATCCTCTATGAATCATGTATAAGTCATCACTTTATCATGAACCGGCCAAAACACCGACATTCCTGCTGTGCTATACCTGACGGGAACACGTTTCGGAGGTTTTTATGCAGACACGGCCTGAATGTATTTGTCACTGGCAGGAGATAGAGGGAAAAGATGATGCCGGTTATCCCGACAGCGATGAACGGATGTCCATTGGCGCGCCGCTCGGCAGGCGTACAGGATTGACCCGTCTTGGCATTCATCACGAACGGCTGCCGCCGGGCAGGCGCACCTCGTACCCGCATGCAGAAAGCAGCGAAGAAGAGTTTGTGTATGTGATAGAAGGATTCCCGGATGTCTGGCTCAACGGCGAGCTTTGGCCGTTAACCCCAGGCGACAGCGTTGGTTTTCCGGCGGGGACCGGGCTTTGCCACACGTTTATCAACAACACCGACAATGAGGTGCGGCTGCTGGTCGTGGGCGAGGCCAACAAACCTGAAAATCGCATTTACTACCCGCTTAACGGTCCCTATGCTGCGACCCGCCCGGATCGCTGGATAGATCACCCGCCACAATTTTTTGGCCCGCATGACGGCTTACCTACACGAATTAAGAACCCTAATCTATAAATAAGGAGGGCGTTCACAAAACGAGCCCGGCATTGCCGTTGAGAAAAAGCCTCAACCTCTGGTGTAGTGCGTTCTTCACAACAGAAATCGCCTCTGCCGGGCAACCGACAGAGGGTGTCCTTCATGTTGATAATAAGCGGGTAAACTGTGAAAAATATAATCAAACCTTCAGTGGCAGCCGTCGCCCTTTCTCTGGTGATGGCAAATCAGGCGAGTGCGGCAAATACCTGGGCGCAGGCCCGTAACGATGCAATGGGCGGTACCGGCGTCGCATCGGCCGACTACGGCAGCGGCGCGCTCATCAACCCGGCATTGCTGGCGCGCTCGCAACCGGAAGATGACATCACGGTGATTTTACCGGCGTTGCAGGCGCAAATTAGCGATAAAGACAATCTTGAGGATGAAATCGACCACATCAGCGATCGGGTCGATTATTACAATGATGTGGTGGATAACCTGACGCTCGGCGATGTGCTGGCAAACCCGATTGGGACGCTGCGTCAGTTCCAGGGAGCCGCAGGCGAACTGGGTGACGAATTGCAGTTCTTACGCGGTAAAACAGCCAGCGCGCGTGCGGCGGGCGGTATTGCGGTAAGTATCCCGAATGATGTGCTGGCCGTGGCGTTTGTGGCGAAAGCCTATGCGCATGCGCGTGTCAGCACCCGCGTCGACCAAAGCGATATCGACTACCTGCGCCGTATTCAGAATGACGATTTCTACGCGGGCACTCAGGTGCTTGATGCGGCAGTCAACGGCTCCGACGTGATTACCGATCGCCTGACCTCTACCGCGTTTGGCCGTGCGGCGATTGTGTCCGATTACGGCGTCGCGTTCGCGCATCAGTTCAAGTTCGGAGATGTACCGGTTTCAGTCGGCGTCACGCCGAAGCTGCAAAAAACCTGGCTCTATAACTACACCGCCTCGATTTATAACTACGATAGCGGCGACCTGGACAGCCAGCGCTATCGTAACGACGATACCGGTTTTAACGTTGATGCGGGCGTGGCGGCGGACTTCGGACCTAACTGGACCGTCGGCCTCAGCGGGCAGAACCTGGTATCGCGCGATATCGAGACCAAAGAGGTCAACGGGTATAAAGATACCTATCAGATCTCGCCGCTGGTCACTGCCGGGGTCGCCTGGCATAACGAGCTGGTGACGCTGAGCGCTGATGGCGATCTGACCGAAACCAAAGGCTTTAAGAGCGAAGAAAACTCGCAGTTCGTTGGCGTGGGTGCCGAGGTGCGTCCGCTCAACTGGCTGGCGGTGCGTGCAGGTTATCGCGCTGACGTGAAAGACAATGAAAGCAACATCTTCACGGCCGGTGTTGGCTTCGCGCCATTTAACCGCGTGCACCTCGACCTCACCGGTATCGTTGGTGAAGACGAAACCTGGGGCGCAGGCGCACAGCTGAGCCTGACCTTCTGATGCTTCGCAGGGGCGCAATGCGCCCCTGCCTGAAGTTTGTGCTATAGTAGCGCCCCTTTTTCAGCCCGAACTTCGACTCGTTTAGCCATTATGACGTCCACATCCCGTACCGCTTTCCCCGCCCATCGCTTTTCCATCGCGCCCATGCTCGACTGGACCGATCGCCACTGCCGTTATTTCCTGCGTCAGCTCTCTTCGCAGGTGCTGCTCTACACCGAAATGGTCACCACCGGCGCGATCATTCACGGCAAGGGCGATTACCTGGCTTATAGCGAGGAGGAGCATCCGGTAGCGTTACAGCTTGGCGGGAGCGATCCGGCAGCGCTGGCGCAATGTGCGAAGCTTGCCGAAGCGCGCGGCTATGATGAAATTAACTTAAACGTCGGTTGCCCATCCGATCGCGTCCAGAATGGCCGCTTTGGAGCGTGCCTGATGGGCGAGGCGCAACTGGTCGCTGACGGTATTAAAGCGATGCGCGACGTGGTTTCAATCCCGGTCACGGTGAAAACCCGCATCGGCATTGACGATCAGGACAGCTACGAATTCCTTTGCGATTTCGTCAATACCGTAGCGGAGCAGGGCGGCTGCGATACCTTTATCATTCATGCGCGTAAGGCGTGGCTTTCTGGCTTGAGCCCGAAAGAAAACCGTGAGATCCCGCCGCTTGATTATCCGCGCGTTTATCAGCTCAAGCGGGATTTCCCGCATCTTACGATGTCGATTAACGGCGGAATTAAAACCCTGGAAGACGTAAAAACACATTTAGCCCATATGGATGGCGTAATGGTGGGGCGTGAGGCGTATCAGAATCCGGGCATTCTGGCGTCGGTCGATCGCGAAATTTTCGGTCTTGATACGCCAGATGCCGACCCGGTTGCCGTCGTCCGTGCGATGTATCCCTATATTGAGCGTGAACTGTCGAATGGCACGTATCTGGGCCACGTCACGCGTCATATGCTGGGGCTGTTTCAGGGCATCCCGGGTGCGCGGCAGTGGCGTCGCCACTTAAGCGAAAACGCCCATAAGCCCGGCGCGGATATTAATGTGCTTGAGCAGGCGTTAAAACTGGTCGCTGATAAGCGATGAGCTTCGCCAGTATATGGTCAATTTGACTAACGCCCCGGGGGGAACCTCGGGGCGTTTCTTTTTAAATCAGCGAGTTAATGTTGGCATGGAACTTGTAATAAAGAGCGCAGAAGAACGATTTTTATTAGGAGAACCAACATGTTTGAATTGCTGTTTGTGGTGGCCTTTTTCCTGATGCTGCTCGCAACAGGTGTGTCGCTGCTGGGCATCATTGCTGCGCTAATGGTCGCGACGCTGGTGATGTTCTTCGGCGGGGTTTTTGCGCTGATGATTAAAGTGTTGCCGTGGCTGTTGCTGGCCGTGGCAGTCGTGTGGGTGATCCGTGCCGTGAAAGCCCCGAAAGTGCCAGCGTATCGCCGCACGTCGCGTTACAGCCGGCACCGCCGCTGGCGTTACTGATAAGTTGCGGGGTTGATCACAACCTTGCAACTTTCCGGCGCGCTTTCAGTCGTAAGCCATATTATTTACCTGTTCATTCTGTCACTATGACCGCCGTATTACAGAATTCATCAGCGCTGTACCCTACACCCAGCGCGAACAATAAAAAGAAAGGGCTTCCTGCGGGAAGCCCTAATTCTTTCAGGGAATCAACAAGCTGGAGCCTTGTGTGCTGCGGCTCTCCAGTGTCTTATGCGCATGTGCGGCATCCTGTAGCGCAAACTTCTGACGGTCTGCCACCTCCACTTTGATGACGCCGCTTGCGATAAGCGAGAAGAGTTCATTGCTGGCTTCTTCCAGCTCGGCACGGTTTGTCAGATAGCCGTTGAGCGACGGACGCGTGACGTAGAGCGAGCCCTTCTGGTTAAGAATACCCAGATTCACGCCAGTTACCGGGCCGGAGGCGTTGCCGAAACTCACCATCAGACCGCGACGCTGCAGGCAATCAAGCGAGGATTCCCAGGTCTCTTTACCCACCGAGTCATACACCACCCGCACCTTTTTCCCGCCGGTCAGCTCGCGTACGCGTTCAGGGACGCTCTCTTCGCGGTAATTAATGGTTTGCCAGGCGCCCGCCTGTTGCGCCCGCAGGGCTTTTTCCGCAGAACCGACGGTACCGATAAGCCGTGCACCAAGTGCTTTGGCCCACTGGCAGGCAATCAGCCCCACGCCGCCCGCCGCTGCGTGAAAGAGAAACACTTCCTCGGGTTTGATTTCATAGGTTTTGCGCAGCAGATAAAAGACCGTCAGCCCTTTTAAGAAGCATGCCGCCGCCTGCTCAAAAGAGATAACGTCCGGGAGTACCACGGCTTTGTCTGCCGGAACGTTGTGTACCGAGCTGTAAGCGCCGAGCGCTGACTGGGCATAGACGACGCGATCGCCGGGCTTGATATGCGTCACGCCGCTGCCAACTTTAGTGACGACGCCCGCAGCCTCGGTGCCAAGCCCTGCCGGCAGCGCTGGCGGCGGGTAGAGTCCGCTGCGAATATACGTGTCGATATAATTGATGCCGATGGCTTTGTTTTCCACCTGCACTTCAAGCTCGTCCGGGTCGGCCGGGGTAAACGTCACCGCTTTTAACACTTCTGGTCCGCCATGCTGGCTGAACTCAATACGCGTCGCCATTTGGAACTCCTTGTTAAGTGTCGGGCATGAACGCGGGAGCGCGCAAACTGAGTACAAAACGCCTCAGATCAGATACACTCCTCATTCTCTCTGATGATGATTTTTGGTAACTCCATTCACTATGGCAGGAAATAAACCCTTCAACAAACCTACTGAACCTCGTGACCCGCAGGTCGCCGGGCTGAAAATGCCGCCGCATTCCATGGAGGCGGAACAGTCGGTGTTGGGCGGTTTAATGCTGGATAACGAGCGCTGGGACGATGTAGCCGAGCGCGTCGTGGCCGAGGATTTTTATACCCGCCAGCACCGCATGATCTTCACCGAAATGCATCGCCTGCAGGAGATGGGTAAACCCATCGATCTGATTACGCTTTCCGAATCTCTGGAGCTGCAAGGCCAGCTTGAGAGCGTCGGCGGCTTTGCGTATCTGGCGGAGCTTTCCAAGAACACGCCAAGTGCGGCGAATATCAGCGCCTATGCGGATATCGTGCGCGAGCGCGCGGTAGTGCGCGACATGATTTCTGTCGCCAATGAGATTGCCGACGCCGGTTATGATCCGCAGGGCCGCACCAGCGAGGATCTGCTCGATCTCGCCGAATCGCGCGTGTTCCAGATAGCCGAAAACCGCGCTAATAAAGATGAAGGGCCGAAGAGTATCGATCAGATCCTTGAGGCCACCGTTGCGCGTATTGAAACGCTCTATCAGCAGCCGCACGACGGCGTGACGGGCGTCGACACCGGTTATCAGGATCTCAATAAAAAAACCGCGGGTCTGCAGCGCTCGGATCTGATCATCGTGGCGGCGCGTCCGTCGATGGGTAAAACCACGTTCGCGATGAACCTGTGCGAAAACGCCGCGATGTTGCAGGATAAACCGGTGCTGATTTTCTCACTCGAGATGCCCGGTGAGCAGATCATGATGCGTATGCTGGCGTCGCTTTCGCGTGTAGACCAGACCCGCATTCGTACCGGTCAGCTCGATGACGAGGACTGGGCGCGCATTTCTGGCACCATGGGCATCCTGCTTGAGAAGCGCAATATGTATATTGACGACTCCTCAGGTCTGACGCCGACCGAAGTACGCTCCCGCGCGCGCCGTATTTTCCGCGAACATGGCGGCTTAAGCCTTATCATGATCGACTACCTGCAACTGATGCGCGTACCGTCTCTCTCTGATAACCGTACGCTGGAAATCGCCGAGATTTCACGTTCGTTGAAAGCCCTGGCGAAAGAGTTGCAGGTGCCGGTCGTTGCGCTTTCGCAGCTTAACCGCTCGCTGGAACAGCGCGCCGACAAACGCCCGGTGAACTCGGATCTGCGTGAATCTGGCTCTATCGAGCAGGACGCCGACCTTATCATGTTCATCTATCGTGACGAGGTGTATCACGAGAACAGTGATTTAAAAGGCATCGCGGAGATTATTATCGGTAAACAGCGTAACGGCCCGATAGGCACGGTACGCCTGACGTTTAACGGGCAGTGGTCTCGGTTTGATAACTACGCCGGCCCTCAGTACGACGACGAATAAAATCCCCGTCATCCTTCACGCCGCAGGTGCGTTGACCGCGCTCGCTCACCCCGGTCACTTAGTTCACTAAGCTCCCGGGGATTCACGAGCTTGTCGCCTTCCTGCAACGCGAATGATTTAGGGGATTTACAGTAACCCTTTAAATAAGCAAGGAAAGTCAATGCAAGCGGCAACTGTGGTAGTAAACCGCCGCGCTCTGCGTCACAACCTGCAACGCCTGCGTGAACTGGCGCCCGCCAGCAAACTGGTTGCGGTGGTGAAGGCAAACGCCTATGGACACGGTCTTCTCGAGACCGCCCGCACTCTCCCTGATGCCGATGCGTTCGGCGTAGCGCGCCTTGAAGAGGCGCTGCGCCTGCGCGAAGGCGGCATAACGCAACCTGTTCTGTTGCTGGAAGGCTTTTTTAACGCAAGCGATCTGCCGGTGATTGCTGAACAGCAGCTGCATACCGCGGTGCACAGCGAAGAGCAGCTGGCGGCGCTGGAGCAGGCGACGCTTTCAGCGCCGGTTACCGTCTGGATGAAGCTCGACACCGGCATGCACCGTCTCGGCGTACGCCCTGAAGAAGCTCAGGCGTTTTATGCAAGGCTCGCGGCCTGTAAAAACGTTCACCAGCCGGTGAATGTGGTCAGCCATTTTGCTCGTGCCGATGAACCCGACTGCGGGGCGACTGAGCGCCAGCTCGATATTTTCAACAGCTTCACCCATGATAAACCGGGCAAGCGATCCATTGCGGCTTCTGGCGGCATTCTGTTCTGGCCGCAATCGCATTTCGACTGGGTTCGGCCTGGCATTATTCTCTACGGGGTTTCACCACTGGATACGCATCCGTGGGGGGCCGAGCTTGGCTTTGAACCGGCGATGTCACTGGTCTCAAGCCTGATTGCCGTGCGTGACCATAAAGCGGGTGAACCGGTTGGTTATGGCGGTACCTGGGTGAGCGAGCGTGATACCCGGCTTGGCGTAGTCGCGATGGGCTATGGCGACGGCTATCCGCGCTGTGCGCCAACCGGTACGCCGGTGCGGGTTAATGGCCGCGAGGTGCCCATCGTCGGGCGCGTGGCGATGGATATGATCTGCGTCGATTTAGGCCCCGGCGCGCAGGATAATGCAGGCGACACCGTTACGCTGTGGGGTGACGAATTACCCGTAGAGCGTATTGCGCAGGCGACAGGTGTGAGCGCTTACGAACTTGTTACGCGGTTGACCTCCCGGGTCGCAATGCGTTACCTGGACGAATGAGGTTTATTGGGCGTTTAGATTCTCTGCGCTGAAGGCGGGTGGCCCTTCGCACCCGCCGCGCGTGCCAGACATCAGGCGGGCGTAACGAACGACACATCCCTCTCGATCTGCCGCGTTATCCGGTTTATTGTGGAGAACCACCACACCGTAAACCTGGAGAACCAAGCGTGTTTCAGAATGTTGACGCCTACGCCGGCGACCCCATCCTTTCGCTCATGGAACGCTTTAAAGAAGATCCGCGTGGCGACAAAGTAAACCTGAGTATCGGCCTTTATTACAATGAACAGGGCATCATCCCGCAGCTACAGGCCGTGGCTCAGGCAGAAGCTCGCCTCAATGCGCAGCCGCATGGCGCATCGCTTTATCTCCCGATGGAAGGGCTCAATCCTTACCGCAGTGCGATTGCACCGCTGCTGTTTGGTGCCGATCATCCGGCGCTGACGGCGGGCCGTATCGCCAGCATTCAGACGGTCGGTGGTTCTGGTGCGCTGAAAGTCGGTGCGGATTTCCTTAAACGCTATTTCCCACAGTCTCGTGTCTGGGTCAGCGATCCGACCTGGGAAAACCACGTGGCAATTTTCAGCGGTGCGGGTTTTGACGTCAGTACTTACCCCTGGTTTGATAATGAAACCAACGGGGTGCGTTTCGATGCGTTGCTGGAAACACTCAATACGTTGCCTGCGCGCGATATCGTGCTACTGCACCCGTGCTGTCATAACCCGACCGGCGCAGACCTCACCAATGCACAATGGGACGCCGTGGTCGAGGTGCTTAAAACGCGCGAGCTGATCCCATTTCTTGATATCGCCTACCAGGGCTTTGGCGCAGGAATGGACGAAGATGCCTATGCGATCCGCGCCATTGCCAGCGCCGGGTTACCGGCGCTGGTCAGTAACTCCTTTTCGAAAATTTTCTCGTTATATGGCGAGCGTGTAGGGGGGCTTTCTGTGGTCTGCGATGATGCTCAGGTCGCCTCGCGCGTGCTCGGTCAGTTAAAAGCGACGGTGCGCCGCAACTACTCCAGCCCGCCGAACTTTGGCGCGCAGGTGGTGGCGACCGTCCTTAACGACAACGCGCTAAAAGCGCATTGGCTCGCTGAAGTCGAGGCAATGCGTCGCCGTATTCTGGAGATGCGCCAGGCGCTGGTGGACGTGCTGAAAACCGAAGTGCCGGGGCGTAATTTCGATTATCTGCTTAAGCAGCGTGGTATGTTCAGCTACACCGGCCTTAGCGCCGCGCAGGTTGATCGCCTGCGTGACGAGTTCGGCGTTTATCTGATTAGCAGCGGCCGCATGTGTGTGGCTGGCCTTAACAGCCGCAACGTGCAACAGGTTGCAAAAGCGTTTGCTGCCGTCATGTAATGCTGATGAAAGAGCGCTGCCCCGCAGCGCTTTTTTACTTTTACCGTTGCGTCCATTCCTATTCTCTCATCGCTAAATTGTAACAACGCAAAAACATATTCCTTCGGTTAATGACATTAGCGCTATTAATCTGTCTGTCAGCAATGTTCAGAGTGTCAAATAAAAATAATTTTTATGGACACTATTTTTAATTCTTGTTTACTCCTGGAAGAATTTAACCGTGTTGCTTTCCTAATAATCATCCTCGCAAGAGTAATTTATTTTTATTTTGGAATATGTGTTTTGCATTTATTTACACGTTTTTTTTGCGGTTCAAAACACGCCGTAATATATCTGGCCGCCATTTTTTCATCGCGCTATCGCGTTGGGAAAGGCTTCTTCAATAAGTGCGTGTTAAGGACATTAAGGATATTTATATGAAACAACGGAATAAAGGAAAAACGCGGCGTAATAGCGCGAGATTACAGGTAAAACTGGCTCCGACTTGTTTTGCGACTATGCTGGCGCTCGGCATGATCATGCCGGTTGACGCGGCCGTTATCGCCGATAAAGGTGCAGCGAATCAACCAACGGTACACACGGGTGCGAATGGCACGACCATTGTGGATATTAATAAAGCCAGTGCTGAAGGCGTTTCGCATAACATTTATTCGTCATTCGACGTGGACAAGTCCGGCGTTATTCTCAATAACAGTGGTTCTGCTACCAATACGCAGCTTTCCGGCCAGATTGCCGGTAATGCCAATATGGCTGGCGGCAGTGCAAAAGTGATTTTGAATGAAGTGCGCTCGGCGGATCCAAGCCAGCTACATGGGATGGTGGAAGTCGCCGGGCAGTCCGCGCAGGTGATTATCGCGAACCCATCAGGCATTACCTGCGACGGCTGTGGGTTTATTAATACTAACCGCGCTACGCTCACGACCGGCACCGCGACCTTCGACGGTCAGGGAAACCTTTCTGGCCTTGATGTTAAAAAAGGCCAGGTGGTCATTACCGGTAAAGGGATGGATGCCGCTTCGTCGCAATATGCGGATATTATTGCCCGTTCCGTTAAGGTTAATGCGCAATTAAAAGCTAATGAACTGAATATCACCACCGGTGCTAATCACATCGCGAAAAATGGTCGTGTGACAGCAATAAACAGCGACGGCGAAAAACCAGCGCTGGCATTGGATGTATCATCACTGGGTTCAATGTATGCCAATAAGATCTACATGAAAGGCACCGAGGCGGGCGTTGGGGTGCGTATCGATCATGCTGACTTGACCGCAAACGACATGCTTTCTCTTGATGTTAATGGCAAGGTAGAAAACAACGGCGGCACGCTGAGCGGTAACAATGGCGCGGTGGTTGTCGGCACAAGCGTTGCGAATAACCACGGCCATATCTCGGCGGCCAACGGGCAGGCGGATGTCACCGCGCGTAATGGCACTGTGGATAATAGCGGCGTCATTGATGGTTTGTACGCCAATGCAGACGGCAACACGGTGAATAACCGAAACGGTGTCATTCACGGTAAATCCTCGACCGGCGTTACGGCAGACAAGCTGGACAATACTGACGGTACTCTTCTGAGCGACGGTACGCTGAATATTAGCCGCAGGACGCAGACTTCTTCTTATACCTCAACGGCGCCGGGTCTCATCAACACGCAGGGCATCATTTCGGCGAAAGGCAATACTAATATTGATGCCGCGAATGTGGATAACCGCAACGGCAGCATCACGACCGAAGCCAGCCTGAATATTAAAACCAATACGCTGACTAATGCACAAGGCCATATTGCTGCGGGTAAAGCCGGTGTGGCGAGCTGGAATACGTTCCAGACCAATACGCTGAATAATAATGACGGCGATATCACCGTAAATGGCGATGGAAGCGAATTGCAACTCAGCGCGCTGAAAGGGGACGGAACCGTTAGTAATGCAAACGGAATTATCCGCAGCGCAGGCGATATCTCTTTCAATCAGCATCTTAATAACGCCTCCGGTACGGTCGAAGGCAAAAGCATTAGCCTTTATAACAGCGACTATCGCTCCGATGCCGATAGCCAGCTGAACGCGCAGCAAGATATCACTATCACTGGCGGGGAGTTCCGCAATGCCGGTCATATCCATGCGGGTAATAACATGACGCTGGATCTGAATGCGACGGGACGCAATGCGCGTACCCAAAACGCGGCGAATACGGGCGATATTCAGGTGACAGGCGATCTCGATGTGATGATGAGCAATGGCATTTTCACGAATACTGGTGCAATTCATGCGAATAGTATGAACTGGCAACTCAACGATCTTGAAAATAGCGGGATTATTAATGCTGCACGAACGCTTGATTTAAGCACATCTTATCTTGAGAACCATGCGGGCAGCCGTATCGATGCGGTGGATAGTGCGTCGCTGTATGTAACGACGCTGACTAACGACGCCGGTGCAGTGATCCACGCGGGCCAGGATCTGTCTCTGGATGTGAAAAACTTCAGTAACAGTGGCGATCTCGCGGCGCGGGGCGATCTTAATCTGCGACTGAGCAGCAGCTCGTCTCGCTCCACGTCATCTGCATATAACGACGGCAACATCACCGCCGGTGGCGCGCTAAATGCACAAATGAACCGCGTGAATTTCACTAACTACGGCACGATGAAAGGCGATGACAGTGTCTATGTTAACGCCAGCAGCCTGACGAACCGCGGGCTTATCCAGAGTGCAGGCAACGTTTATCTGAGTGGCTCGAACGGCGTCACAAACTACGAAACGGTTGTCGGTGACACTATCTCTACTTCCGGCAAGCTGAAAAATTACGGCACGATGACCGAAACCCACGGCCAGAATGCAGATACGGGTTCATCAGATAACACACCTGCACCCGCTGATGACACGAATAACACGCCTGCGCCTGATAACAACAGTAATGCCGATAACGGCAGTTCTGCCAATAATGGCGGCTCTACTGCGAATAACGGCGGCTATCCCGATGGTGTCGACAGTGACGGTCAGGGGGCATGGATGAACGGCGTGCATTATCGCGTTGGGGATAAAATTAAAGGCAAAACCATTGTCTCAATTGACGTTACCCCTTACGGCTATGGTTTTGTTACCGCCTGACAGACGTTATTGATGTAAAAGCTAAGCCAGCATTTCTGCCCCGATTTATTCGGGGCATTTTATCGCGTTCACGCTTTTTATAAACGGTAATAACGTTGTCGCAAATAAGCCGCAACGGGATGCCCGGTAACAGGGATGGTTAAGGAATTTATTGTGATGACTCGTCACTCTGGCATATACATTGCGATCCTGTCAGTTCTGACCGGAGTTCATTCTCCGGCTTATGCTGAAGTGATGGCGAATCAGCAGGCATTAAACCAGCAACAGCAGAATGAAGCACGGCACGAAACGCTCGCGACAGAAAGTAAATCCTTACTTTCCTCAACGAAGCCAGAGGTGAAAGAGGGGTTTAATCTGCCAGAGGAACAGCCCTGTTATCCTGTAAGCTCGATTTTGTTTGAGAATAAAAATGCGGTGGCGCACTGGCTGAGCTTTCGTGATATTGAGAAAAGCGTAAAAGGAAAGTGTGTTGGCATTAATGGTATCCGGATGATTCATAAAGTGGTGCAAAACCGCTTGTTAGAACACGGATATATTACGACCCGTGTTCTGGTTCCCGCGCAGGATCTCAAAAGCGGCACGCTGAAATTTCAAATACTGCCAGGTACCATCAGCGATATCGTTTTTAAAAATGACAGCGGTAAATATATTCACGCCATAAATAACTTTCCGCAGACAAAGGGCGATGTACTGGATTTACGCGGTCTCGAACAGGGGCTGGAAAATCTTCAGCGCGTGCCGGGGTCAAATGCCAGTATCAACCTGCTGCCAGGGACGAAGCCGGGTGAAACGCAAATTGAAGTCACGCGTACGCAGCCTAAACACTGGCGGCTTGGCGCCTGGGCGGATGATTCAGGCAGTAAATATACCGGGCGCTACCAGAGTGGGCTGGCGTTTTATCTTGATAACCTGACCTCGCTTAACGATATGTTTTATGCCGCGTATGGGGGAGGCCTGAAAAACGAAGATGGCCGGCGCAGCGATAACGTCTCGGCGTTTTATTCTGTTCCCTGGGGTAACTGGCTGCTCGAACTTTACGGCAGCAAATACCGTTATACCCAGACAATTCATGACGGGCCCTTTAGCTATCTCTACAGCGGTATAGAAAAATACCGCAGCGCGCAAATCAGCCGGGTGATTTACCGCAGCGCCAGCCAGAAAACGACGCTGGCATTAAAAGCGTTTCGTCGTGATTCCACCTATCTGCTTAACGACGTGGAAATCGACGTTCAGCGCCGTAAAACCAGCAACTGGAAACTGTCGCTGGAACATCTGGCATACCTGCCGTTCGGTCAGCTAAAAGCGAGCCTTGGTTACCAGAAAGCGGCGCACTGGTTTCATGAACAGGCGGATGCAGAAGAGGTCGTTGGCAATGCCGATCCGCAGGCGCGCATCATTACGCTTGGCGTTGAGGGCACTCTGCCCTTTAACGTGGGCAAACTGTCGATGAGCTATGAGCCGCATTTTATGTCGCAAACCTCCCCGGATCGCCTGACGCAGCCCGATAAGTTCACTATCGGTAACCGCTGGACCGTACGCGGCTTTGATGGTGAAACGACAATCTATGCCGATAAAGGCTGGTATCTGCGTAACGATATCAATCTGAACCTGCCGCAGTGGGGGATGCAGCCGTATGTGGGGGTGGACTATGGTCAGGTGAAAGGTTCCAAAAATGACTACTGGAGCGGAAAACACATTGCGGGTGCCGCTATCGGCGTTCGTGGGGTGAAAGGCAAGTTCGGTTACGATCTCTTCGCCGGTGCGCCTTTGCTAAAACCTGAAGATATGCATACCAGCCCGTTTACGCTGGGCTTCGCAGTGCAGTGGCAATACTGAACTACGCCTGCCGAATGACTTTTATTGCTGGCGCGCTGTGTAAAATTCACGCAGAACGCCAGCGGAATTTTGCCTTTTGCCGCTCAGTCTGCACACTTAGAGAATCACGTTTTTTATGGGAGCAGACTATGTGGTTTCAAAAAACCCTGACATTAAAGGCCAGGCCTCGGGGTTTTCACCTTATCACTGATGATATTGTCAGCCAGCTTCCGGCGCTTTCGCAGGTGCAGACGGGATTATTGCATCTGTTGCTTCAACATACCTCTGCATCCCTCACGCTGAATGAAAATTGCTCCCCCGCCGTGCGCCACGATATGGAGCGCCATTTTCTTCAGGCTGTGCCTGAAAGCGCGACCTACGAACATGACGACGAAGGGCCGGATGATATGCCCGCACACATTAAGTCTTCTACGCTGGGTGTTTCTTTAATGCTACCGGTCAGGCAGGGGCGTCTGCAGCTCGGTACCTGGCAGGGCATCTGGCTCGGAGAACATCGCAATCATGGCGGCGCGCGCAAGATAGTCGCGACGCTTCAAGGAGATTCTTTATGATAAACCCAGACTTGCTTGATTACTGTATGAAAAAACCGGGTGCTGAGCAGAGCGAGCATCGCGACTGGAAAGCGGCGCAAATCAAAGTAGGTGATGTGCTGTTTGCCATGGTGCATGACGTTAACGGGCGTCCCGCTGTCTCGTTGAAAACGAGCCCGGAACTGGCGGAGCTGCTGCGCCAGGAAAATAAAGACGTTTTCCCCAGCGCGCACCTGAACAAAGCGCACTGGAGCACCGTGTATCTGGATGGGGAATTGCCGGATTCGCAAATTTACTATCTGGTCGACGCGTCGTATCAACAGGCTGTCGGTTTGTTACCGGAACAGAGGCGGCAGCAATTGTCGATTTAAACTTTAGTCAGGTGCCAGAAGTTCGGCGACAGTCGCTGCACTTCTGGACTCCTTTTTTCTTGTTTTCTTATTTATGCGATTCGCTACAGGTTTTTTTTCTCTTTATTAACATTCTAATAAGAATCAACTGTCTATTTTTGTTGAGATATTCATGTCGGGTTTCTGTTATCGATATCTCTTTTCGCAAATAAATAACTTTAAGAATAAGTTCTTTATTCGGATAAGATCGATCTAATATCTGAAAGTTATCTTGTGGCATCTATTTGGGAGGGCGGTCAATTATAATTGCTGGTGGGTTAGTGAGCCACTATATATTCATTAACCCATTATGAGGCTGGAATTATAATTCAAATGTAACATATAAGGACGATCAATGAAAAATAATCAAGGAGCAGCGCAAAAAGAGTTGCGCGCTAAACTGGGGCCAGTCTGCTTCGCTACACTCATGGCGTTGGGTATGGTACAAAATGCCAGCGCGGCAATCACGGCGGATACCAGCGCGGCTCATCAGCCGGGCATCCAAAAGAATAGTAATGGTGCGACTGTCATTGATATTAATAAAGCCAGCAGCCAGGGGGTTTCGCATAATATTTATACCGAATTTAACGTAGATAAAAACGGAGTGGTGCTTAATAACAGCACCACAAATACCAACACGCAGCTGGCAGGTAATATCAGCGGCAACGCCAACCTGGCTGGCAACAGTGCGACAATCATTCTGAACGAAGTGCGTTCTTCAGATCCGAGCCAGTTAAACGGTATGGTTGAAGTCGCAGGCAAGTCTGCACAGGTCATTATTGCTAACCCATCAGGTATTACCTGCGATGGTTGTGGCTTCATTAACACGAATCATGCGACGTTAACCACGGGTACTGCAAATTTCACCGACGGTAAACTTACCGGCTACGATGTTAAAAAAGGCCAGGTGGTTATAACCGGCGCGGGCATGGATGTCGATAACAACGGTAAACCGCAACTGACGGATATCTTTGCGCGTTCAGTGAAAGTGAATGCAAAACTGCAAGCAAACAACCTGAATATTGTCACCGGCGCTAACCGCCTTAAGATGAATGGCGATCTGGATAAATATATCGCAGGCACCGGCGATGCGCCTCAGTTGGCGCTGGATGTCACCTCGCTAGGTTCTATGTACGCCGGTAAAATCAATATGCTGGGCACTGAAGCAGGCGTAGGCGTTCGTCTCGATAACGCTGATATCGTCTCTACTGGCCGTTTATCCCTTTCAACCAACGGTAAACTGGAAAATAACGGTAGCCGCATCGTTTCTATGTCGGAAATGGGCATCAATGCTGACTCGCTGGATAATAGCAACGGTATTATCCATGCAGAGCGCGGTAACCTTAACGTCAATATTTCCCACGATCTCAATAATCACAACGGTAAAATCACCAGCGAGAATATTTATCTCAATGGCGGTCATACCAACAATACGAACGGCCTGATCGATGCAAAGCAGCAGATGAACTTAGGCGGCCAGACGCTGGATAACACGGAAGGTGAGATCCATAGCGGTTCCGATATGTGGGTGTCGTACAATTATAATGAACGCGCCGATCTTTCTGAAAGCGCTATCAACAATGAAAAAGGTGTGATTTCGTCTGGCGGGAACATGACCGTACAGTCATTAAAAATTAATAACCACGCTGGTTTAATTCATTCTGATGGTGCGCTAAGTATCGATGCACATAACCTTGTCAACACTGACAGCGATGCGTTCGTTGCGAATGACAAATGGCAGCACCAATACCAGGCACAGGGCGGGATCTACGCTGGCAACGCCGCTACCTCGCCGTATGCGCACTATGCGCCGTCGCAGTCTGTCATTAACGCGAAAAATCTGAACAATGAAAATGGCCGTATTATTTCCAGTGGCGACCAAACCGCGCTGCAGATTTATGGTTACGACTCACTGAATAATAATAATGGCGTTATCGATTCAGCAGCGTCGCTGGCGGTAAGCTACGCGAATGCTATCAATAACGGCACGGGTAAAATTAATGCCGCTAAAGATTTATCACTGGAATCTGCGGTATTTAATTCTGATGCTGAGGGCAAAATTGCCGCAGGTAATAACGTAAATATCCGCACCTATGAGCATTTCGATAACAAAGGTGAGATCATAGCAAATAATAATTTGAGCCTCGATATGTCCATTGCATATCGTTACCCGTCTGGTGAAAGCCGTAACGAAGGTAACATGTCTGCCGGTAGTGAAATGACACTGCAAACTCAGAGCGGTGACTTTATTAACGCGGGCACGATGGACGCAGATAATGGCTTAACCTGGTATGGTAATAACGTTACTAACCAGGGCCGCATTTCCAGTAAAAATGCGATTAACTTTTATGTGAGCAAACTGACTAACGCGAAAGACGCAACCATTACGGGTGAGTCGGTTGGGGCCACTGGTGAAGTGGATAACCAGGGTACCATCACGCCGGATTTTGTTCCCGCTGGCGGAGGTAATACTCCGGTTCCAAACCCGGATGATAACGGCAGTCATGTGCCTGATAACGGCGGCTACACTCCGATGCCAGAGCCGATGCCAACACCTGATCGCCCGGATTATCATGTACCGGTTACGCAGGACAACGATCATTATACTGCCTACAGCCATCACTAAGATGAGCCACATTAAACCCCGCTCCGGCGGGGTTTTTTTACTTTACCACTCCGCTAAACGATCGGATCGCGATATCGAGTAGCCGCACCGTCAGTGCCTGAATACGTGTGCGCAGGGCGATTTCACTGCTATTGGCATGGATCTGCGCGATCGTTTTCTGCTTATTCAGTAGCGTTATTATATCTTCAGCGTCAATCTTCCCCTGCGCCTGATCAATCAGAGCTTGCGCAACGATCGCCGCACTGGTTCGGATAAACTCTTCGCGATCGTCGAGGCTTTGTTTCAGCAGCGCTGTGAATTCTTCGGGGCCAATATTGCCTGCGCCTTTTTTAAACACAGCCGAACTCAGAAGCGGGTTCACAATATGAAAAAGATGACGCATAGCGTGCTCCTTTACTGGCATGGCGAGGCGGGTCGACTGCATTCGCCCCGTATTGCTTCGAGGTAAGCGAGCTGCGTCTGCTTACGCCAGAGCGCGGCTTGCTGCGCGGTGAAGGGGTGATGTTGTTTGAAAAGGCGCGCGCGATCTTCACGGTATAGTGACTGCAACAGGCGCAGATTATCGGTACGAAGCGGATCGTGGAGGCTTTCAGCATAGGCGAGCGCTTCAGCAAAGCGCAGCCGCAAACGGCTGTCCGCTTCAGACAGTGCATCTGCATGCCAATCACCCGACGGCGCGGTAACGTCGTCAATTAATTGCAAATGCGCGACCATGAGTTCTGTTAACTGTGCATGCGCCCGTGGCTGATAATGGCCAACCAGGCTACAGGCAGAAACCAGAACGGTCAGTAACATCAGCTCCAGGCATTTCTTTGGGAAAAGGCTCAACGTAATTACGTACGGCATCGTGTCTCCGTGCATCTGCAGTCTGTCTTTTGCAAAATTCAGCATCAGTCAGGCACGCGCGCAAATCATCTTTGCTCACGCAGGACGCAAGAAACCCCATTGAGGAAAATTGAGAGGAGAAGATGCGTCGGGCCTGATATGGCCCGACGCGCAGAGCGTTACTGCAAAAGTGGTTTGAGGAAACGAGCGGTATGTGACGCTTCACACTCCGCTACCGTTTCCGGCGTACCGGAAACGAGGATCTCGCCGCCGCCGCTACCGCCTTCCGGGCCGAGATCGACAATCCAGTCGGCGGTTTTGATAACATCAAGGTTATGCTCGATAACCACAATCGTGTTGCCCTGATCTCTTAACTGATGCAATACCGCCAGCAATTGCTGGATATCCGCGAAGTGCAGGCCAGTAGTCGGCTCATCGAGAATATAAAGCGTCTGCCCCGTTCCGCGTTTTGAAAGCTCACGTGCAAGTTTCACACGCTGGGCCTCACCGCCAGAGAGCGTCGTTGCGGACTGACCGAGACGAATGTAAGTCAGACCAACATCCATCAGCGTTTGCAGTTTACGCGCCAGCGCCGGCACCGCATCGAAGAACTCACGCGCTTCTTCGATGGTCATATCCAGTACTTCGTGGATCGTTTTGCCTTTGTACTTAATCTCCAGCGTTTCGCGGTTGTAGCGTTTGCCTTTGCACTGATCGCACGGCACGTAAATATCCGGCAGAAAGTGCATTTCAACCTTAATCACGCCGTCGCCCTGGCACGCTTCGCAACGCCCGCCACGCACGTTAAAACTAAAGCGGCCTGGCGTATAGCCGCGCGAGCGCGCTTCTGGCACGCCGGCAAACAGCTCACGCACGGGCGTAAATACGCCGGTATACGTTGCCGGGTTCGAGCGCGGTGTACGGCCAATGGGGCTCTGGTCAATATCGATAACTTTATCGAAATGCTCCATACCCTGAACGTCACGGTAAGGTGCCGCTTCGGCGATGGTTGCGCCGTTAAGCTGACGTTGGGCGATCGGAAAGAGCGTATCGTTAATCAGCGTTGATTTACCTGAGCCGGATACCCCGGTAACGCAGGTAAACAGGCCCACTGGCAACGTTAGCGTCACGTCTTTCAGGTTGTTGCCGCGCGCCCCGGTCAGCTTCAGCACTTTTTCCGGGTCCGCTTTCACACGCTCTTTCGGCACTTCAATTTTGCGTTTACCGCTCATGAACTGCCCCGTCAGCGACTCCGGGACTGCCATAATGGCGTCAAGTGGGCCTTCCGCCACGACCTGACCGCCGTGTACGCCAGCGCCTGGGCCAATGTCTATCACGTGGTCGGCGGCGCGGATGGCGTCTTCGTCGTGCTCCACCACAATCACGGTGTTACCCAGATTTCGCAGGTGAATAAGCGTGCCAAGCAGGCGTTCGTTATCGCGCTGGTGCAGACCGATGGACGGCTCATCCAGCACATACATCACGCCGACCAGGCCCGCGCCAATCTGGCTTGCCAGACGGATACGTTGCGCTTCGCCGCCGGACAGCGTTTCCGCCGAGCGCGAGAGCGTCAAATAATTCAGGCCGACGTTCACCAGGAATTTCAGGCGATCGCCAATCTCTTTCAATACTTTTTCAGCGATTTTGGCCCGCTGGCCGGAGAGCTTCATGTTATTGAAGAACTCCATCGCATGACCGATGCTCATATCGGAAATCGTTGGCAACGCCGTGTTTTCCACAAACACATGGCGCGCTTCACGTTTCAGACGCGTGCCTTCGCATGTCGCGCAAGGACGGTTGCTGATAAATTTCGCCAGTTCTTCGCGTACTGCGTTGGATTCGGTCTCTTTGTAACGACGTTCCATATTATGCAGCACGCCTTCAAACGGATGACGACGCACGGAGGTATCACCGCGATCGTTCATGTATTTGAATTCGATGGTTTCTTTACCGGAACCAAACAGCACGGCGTGTTGCACTTTCTCGCTAAGCGTATTCCAGGGCGCTTCTACATCGAACTTATAGTGGTCGGCCAGCGAGCGTAGCATCTGAAAGTAATAGAAGTTACGGCGGTCCCAGCCGCGGATGGCACCGCCAGCCAGCGAAAGCTCCGTATTTTGAACTACGCGATCCGGGTCAAAATATTGCTGCACGCCGAGACCGTCACAGGTAGGGCAGGCGCCGGCCGGGTTGTTGAACGAGAACAGGCGCGGCTCAAGCTCACGCATACTGTAGCCGCACACCGGGCAGGCGAAGTTGGCGGAAAACAGCAGCTCTTCGGCTTTCTCATCATCCATATCCGCCACAACGGCGGTGCCGCCGGAGAGCTCCAGGGCAGTTTCAAAGGATTCTGCCAGGCGCTGCGCTAAATCCTCGCGGACTTTAAAGCGGTCCACCACCACTTCAATAGTGTGTTTTTTCTGCAGTTCCAGCTTTGGCGGATCGGATAAATCACACACTTCGCCATCAATGCGCGCGCGGATGTAACCCTGGCTTGCCAGGTTTTCCAGCGTTTTAGTGTGCTCGCCTTTACGCTCTTTAATCACCGGTGCCAGCAGCATCAGACGCTTGCCTTCTGGTAGCGCCAACACGTTATCCACCATCTGGCTTACGGTTTGCGCGGCGAGCGTCACATCGTGATCCGGGCAGCGCGGCTCGCCGACGCGGGCGTAAAGCAGACGCAGATAATCGTGAATTTCAGTAATCGTCCCCACGGTAGAACGGGGGTTATGGGAGGTCGACTTCTGCTCAATGGAGATAGCAGGCGACAACCCTTCGATATGGTCGACGTCAGGCTTTTCCATCAGCGACAGGAACTGGCGCGCGTAAGCGGAAAGCGACTCGACATAACGGCGCTGGCCTTCGGCATAGAGGGTGTCGAAAGCCAGCGAAGACTTGCCGGAACCCGACAGCCCGGTCACGACGATAAGTTTGTCGCGCGGAATGACGAGGTTGATATTTTTGAGATTGTGGGTGCGGGCGCCCCGAACTTCTATCTTATCCATTCACCTTTCCTGGATTTGAACGCTAATGCCTGGGTGTTTGAAGGACAACCGGTGGCCAGAAACGGTTAATTATGACACAATTTAACCTGAATGGATATCCAGTATTTATTTGCAACTGTGTATACTGTGTGAACATTTCCTGAAGCCGTCTCGCAGCTATCAACATTGAAGGCTGACGTGGTAGAATGGAATGTTTACACTATTAAGAAATGTTTTCAGGAGACACGATCATGGCCAGCAGAGGCGTAAACAAGGTGATTCTCGTCGGTAATCTGGGGCAGGACCCGGAAGTACGCTACATGCCGAATGGCGGGGCCGTTGCGAACCTGCGCCTGGCGACGTCCGAATCCTGGCGCGACAAGCAGACCGGCGAGATGAAAGAAGTGACCGAATGGCACAGCGTTGTGCTGTACGGCAAGCTGGCGGAAGTCGCGGGTGAATATCTGCGTAAAGGTTCGCAGATCTACATCGAAGGTCAGTTGCGTACCCGTAAATGGCAGGATCAGAGCGGTCAGGATCGCTATTCGACCGAAGTTGTCGTTAATGTCGGCGGTACCATGCAGATGCTGGGTGGCCGTCAGGGCGGCGGCGCACCGGCCGGTGGCAACATGGGCGGCGGTCAGCAGCAGGGCGGTTGGGGTCAGCCTCAGCAACCTCAGCAGCAGAGTGGCGGCGCGCAGTTCAGCGGCGGCGCACAATCCCGTCCGCAGCAGCAGGCGCCGGCACCGTCTAACGAACCGCCGATGGATTTCGACGACGATATCCCGTTCTGATAACGCGGCGCTCCGTCTGATGTAGGCTGTTTAGCAACATCGGGGATATGTGCCCTTATCGAACCATCAAAAAAGCCCTGCTCCTGCAGGGCTTTTTCTTTATCTGCTTATCCAGATTGATGAAGAGACGCTTGTCGGTCTTCTGTGGTTATTTTTCTGACGCCCCGCTCAGGGGCAGCGCTACGTTGCGGCGGCAAGTCATAAAAATTGTTAGCGAGGCTGATTAATTCTCAGACGTTATCATTTCATGACACTTTTTTGATGAATTAAACAAGCGACAAATGAACGGCATAGCGCTTTTGCGCGGTGAATCGCTAAATCTCGGCCGCCGACTGCCGATATAGCTTTCATGAAGTATTCAGACGCTCTATACGTTCTCGGCAGGGATGCCCCGACTTCAGGTTAGCTCCATGTCAGAAAGAGATCGCGACCAACTCCTTAGCCAGGCGACAGACCAATACTGGCAACATATCATCCCGATCGTCTGGCTGGCGTTGCTGATTCACGTCGGGCTGATTTTTTTGTTTCTTTATACGGGCATCCCGACGCTGGCGATCCTGAATATTTTCAGCGTCATGGTATACATCCAGTGCCTGACTGAAATAGAGCACTACCGGTATCTCTATGTCGGGACGTTAATGAGCCTGGAGATTCTGGCGCATGCCATTGCCACGACGGTCGTGCTGGGATGGGAAAGTAATTTTTATCTGTTTGTGTTTTCGCTGATCCCGATTGTGTCGTTCAGCTTCCAGCAAGTGCCGGTGAGGCGCGCGTTGTTTCTGATGGCCATTGCGGTGCTGGGCACGCTGGGATACGCCTTTCGGCAGCATACGGGAACGGCGTCTGGTTTAAGTCAGACTGTGCTTAATGGCATCGGTATCGGCAACGCCGTTATGGCCATTAGCCTGTTGATGTACACCACACTGCGTTCGGTTGAATTCACGCACACAATGAAGCTCGATTTGTTTAACACGGCCAGCCGGGACAGCCTGACGAACCTGTATACCCGACGCCATTTTATGCATCAGGTCGCGCTACTCGAAAAGCAGTCGGACAGCCATGAGGTATCGCTGCTGCTGCTGGATATCGATCATTTTAAAGCGATTAATGACAGTTGCGGGCACAGCCACGGGGACATGATTTTGCAGCGCTTTGCGCGAGCAATTACCGATAACGTACGCGACAGCGACATCGTCGCACGCTGGGGCGGTGAGGAATTTCTGATATTGATGCCGCAGACATCGTTGCCGGATGCGCGCCGCGTGGCGGAGCGACTGCTGGCGCGTATTCAGGAGTGGGTTGGGCAGACGGATAAACACCCACGTGAAGTGACCGCGACGCTTGCGCTCAGCACGCTGGGCAAAGGTGAGGCGTTTGAAAAGGCGCTTAATCGCGCCGATAAGATGTTATATGCCGGCAAGAAGCAGGGGCGAAACCGGGTCGTCACTGCCGAGTAACTCCCTGATTTATTGATAAGAATGTATAAAAAATAACCCCTGGGTACTCCTTAGTTAGCATTTTCCCATGGGTGACGAAGTGCCATGCTTTGCGACTCCTTCCTGTGCGACGGCGTTTATTGACGTGCGCGCCAGTTGCCGCCCGCAGGTGAATTTCACACAGGGAACGCAAGCGATGACACAGGAAAATAACCCGTTTACCGCCGCCTGGAGCCGTAATGGCAATCTGCTCTGCCACGGCCACTGGATTATTACATTTGAAGGACGCCCCGTGACGCTGCCGCAGAGCTGGCAGGAAAAGGCGATGAACACCTGGGGCATCTATTCGATTATCGACCCCGAAGATGAGACGTTTGCCGACGGGCTGAAAGAAGATGAGTGGATTGTTGAGAACGTCGAGTGGCTGACCGACTGGTTTTTCGATAATGACATTCCGCTTGAAGAGCGCTATTACCGCGCCTTCTGGCGTGCCGTAAATAAAGCAGACTGGCGCTGCACCAGTTGCGCAGGCTGTATGTAGGTGGCGCGATAGAAACAAAAAAGCCCCTGAGACAGGGGCTTAAATGAGAGCAGCAGAGTGAATCAGGTCACTACCATCGGCCATTCCGGCGGCGTGTGGCTCATGACTTCCACCATGACATCTTTCATGTTGTGCCAGATGCCATGAAAGTCGATGCTGACACCAAGTAGCCCGGTGGCGAACACGCAGGAGGCGGCAATACCCAGCCCGCTGCTGATCACCGCCAGCGCCTGGTATTCCGATTTGCGAAACTGAATGTTGAGCGTGCTGGCAAGAAACATCAAAACCGCACCCAGAAGTTGCCAGCGCATCAGTACCATGCTGGCGGTAAGCGTAGCCATGAAACCTGTCCTCAAAACGACCCGCCGCGCGAGTGGCCGGAAAGTGGAAGGCCTGAGCGCGGCATTAAAATTTAACGTGACGGCAAGAATGTAACCTTGCACACTAAGTGTGAACTGTATCACATTTGTTCTTTTATTCGCCAGTCTGCCAGAGCCGTTTCGCTGAAAAAAAATGCAGACTCAGGTAAGGCACTCTGGAGAGACAACGGCGTAGCGTGGAATGAAACGGTGGGAAAACGGGTATCATTTTTTACGGCCGCAAACATTTTTATTGTGACACCAAAAATAGCTGAGCGCATTTTTTCGCCAGCGATGATTAATTTAACTTAAATCGTTTTCTGAAGCGGTTGATGAATTTTTAACACCGGCATCAACACAAATATTTCACTTAAGAAAAATTAAATAGCCGTTGTCTATTTTCCCTACGGCAAATTTTATCTTTCGCGTGAAATATTGACCTGATAACTGGAAAAGGCTATTGCCAATGCCTGCTGATTGATGCAACGTTAACACCTGTTTGCGATGTGTCTCATCAGGCGATAAATGTGACACAGAAAGCAGGGATATGAGGCAATAATGAATTTCAGGGCACGACGTCAGGCGTTGCGAATCTCAGGCATAATCATGGTGGTCTTACTGCCTGTGATGCTTGCGCTTTGGCTTGCCCATCAGCGGGCTGTCAAAGAGACGCGTGCGCATCTGGATACCTTTGCACAGCTGGTACTCAATCGTACCGAGCTGGTGTTAAGCCATGTCGATAAAGCCCGTAACGAAGCCGAAAGATATCAGGGCGAAATATGCTCGCCAGCTCATCAACGCAATATGCTGGATATTTCTCGCGGCCAAATTTATGTCGAAGATTTAATTTACACGCAGGGTGATGAATTATTATGCTCCCCCCTGTTTGACCAGCCTTTTATTCTCTCTCCGGCTAACTATACGCGCGCGCCGGATGTCGCAATATATTATTACCGCGATACACCGTTTTATTCCGGCCATAAAATGATTTATTTACGCAAAGGTAATTACGTTGCGGTGGTTAACCCGCTGTCCTTTAGCGAAATATTATCAAGCGATCTTTCACTGATGTATGGCGTCTATGACACCGCCACGAAAGCGTTTTTTTCTTTAAGTGAAAAAGCTGACGCCACTACGCTTGCGCCGTTAACGCGTTCCCAGCGAAACGACTTTCAAAAGGATGGCCGCTTCTGGTCGATTGTGCAGTCCGGCAAGCGTCCGATCGCGATTGTCGTCTCGACATCTGATACCTGGTTCTGGCAGGCCTGGCGGCGCCAGATGTCTTACCTGTTGCCGCTTGGATTGATCATGGGCGGCTTTCTCGTCTTTATCGGCACCCGCACCCGTAACCGCTTTAACTCGCCATGCCGTCAGCTTCAACGCGCGCTGCAAAAGCGCCTGCTGCGCCTGCACTACCAGCCCATTATGGATATTAAACACGGTATGTGTGTGGGGGCCGAGGCGTTATTGCGCTGGCCGGGGTATAACGGTCAGGTCATGAGTCCGGCGGAGTTTATTCCGCTCGCGGAAAAGGCAGGGATGATCGCGCAGGTGACTGATTATGTGGTAGAAGAGTTATTTAACGACCTGGGGCATTTCCTGGCGACCCATCCGCAAATTTATATCTCTATCAACCTGTCTGCCTCGGATTTCCATTCTTCGCGCCTGATTGCATTAATTGAAAGCAAAAATAGTCAGCACGGCGTGCGGGCACAGCAAATCAAGATTGAAGTGACGGAACGGGGGTTTATTGACGTGCCGCGCACCACGCCGGTTATTCAGGCGTTTCGTCAGTCGGGCTTTGAGATTGCCATTGATGACTTCGGCACGGGATATTCCAATCTTCACAATCTCTATTCGCTGAACGTCGATATTCTGAAAATCGATAAATCGTTTATTGATACGCTCACGACTAACAGTACCAGTCATTTGATTGCGGAGCATATTATCGATATGGCCCAAAGCTTGCGGCTGAAAATCATCGCCGAAGGTGTGGAAACCGCCGAACAGGTAAGCTGGCTGCTCAAACGCGGCGTGCAATATTGTCAGGGCTGGCATTTCTCAAAAGCGCTGCCGCGCCAGGAATTTGTTGCCTGGCTGCAACAGGATGACGCCCGGGCCACGCCGGGCTGGCAGAACTGCGCCATCAATCGTCAGGCGCTCTGACGATAATCGCTCGGCGTGCGGTCGAACTGGCGGCGGAAAATCCGCGAGAAGGTCTGCTGCGACACATATCCATAATCCATCGCAATATCAAAAATCGGCCGCCGGGTCGTGCGCAGCTCCTGCGCCGCCAGCAGCAGACGACGCTTGCGAATATACTCACCGAGCGTCTGATGCATCACGGTGCGAAACATCCGCTGTAAATACCATTTCGAATAGCCCGACTTCTTTGCCACCACGTCAATGTTCAGTGGCTGGTCAATATGCTCATCAATCCATTCCGTTAATGCGTGGATAATTTCCTGATGTGACATAAGCCGTCCTCTTCCTCAGTTATGGGTTAGCCGTTCTTCTGGTCGGCGAGTATAATTCCTCAAGTTAACTTGAGGTAAAGCCCCTGATGGAAAAGAAAGCACCCAGAATCAAATCCCTGCTGACGCCGGGCGAAGTGGCAAAGCGCAGCGGCGTTGCGGTCTCCGCGCTGCATTTTTATGAAACCAAAGGGTTGATCAAAAGCACCCGTAACAGCGGTAACCAGCGGCGCTACCGGCGCGACGTGCTGCGGCAGGTGGCAATTATTAAAATCGCCCAACGCATCGGTATTCCGCTGGCGACCATTGGCGAGGCGATTGGCGTATTGCCGGAAGGTCATAACTTAAGCCCGAAGGCGTGGAAGCAGCTTTCCACTCAGTGGCGCGAAGAGCTGGACCGACGCATCAAAACGCTCACCGCGCTGCGCGACGATCTCGACGGCTGCATCGGCTGCGGCTGCCTGTCGCACCGCGATTGTCCGCTGCGTAACCCCGAAGACCGGCTTGGCGCGCAGGGCAGTGGAGCACGCTTGCTGGAAGACGAATAAACGACGCGTAAACAAATTCTGTGCGCAGGCGATGGATTTTCTATAGTTAATGCAATGAAAAACGAAAGGAAAATGCCATGCTGACGGTCCATCACCTGAATAATTCCCGCTCGCAGCGCATTCTTTTTGCGCTGGAAGAACTTGGTCTTCCGTACGAACTGGTGCGTTATCAGCGCGAGCCCACCATGCTTGCGCCGCCTGCGCTCAAAAAGGTGCATCCGCTCGGCAAATCGCCGGTAGTGGAAGATAAAGGACAGAAAATTATCGAGTCCGGCGCGATTCTGGAATATCTCCAGGAGACGTATGACACCGAGCAGCGCCTGAAGCCGCAAAGCGACGAAGAGAAAATGCAGTACCGCATCTGGCTGCATTATGCCGAAGGCTCTCTGATGCCATTGCTGATGATGAAACTGGTATTCAGCAGCCTTGGTAAAAAACCGGTACCGCTTGGGTTTCGCACAATCGGCAAGGCGCTGGGGCAGGGCATCCAGAAAGCCTGGCTCAATAAGCAACTGGCGACGCATACGCGCTTTATGGAAGATCACCTGACGCTGCATCCGTGGTTCGCCGGGCAGAGCTTTAGCATGGCGGATATCCAGATGAGCTTTCCGGTTATCGCTCTGCTGGCGCGCAGCGATGCTGGCGAGTTCCGCCAGCTGCGCGCATGGCTTAATAATCTACAGGCACGCCCTGCCTGGCAACGCGCGATTGAAAAGGGCGGGCCGCTGGAAATTCCTGGCGGCTAATCCTCCCGGGCCTTCACTGAAGGCCTTATTTTTGCGCATCAACGATATCGTTTGCGCAGCCTGCGCTGAATTATTCATCAGCCAGGATATCTTTTTGGCAAAAGGCGCAAAGTTCAGTTGAAAATCCCCATCCGAAGGCTGGATAATCGTTTGCCTTAAAATTTTGCTGTTTTTTGCGCGTGGAGTTAAACGTTTGCTTTTTGTGGCACCTTCAAAACCACAAACAGAACGCAGGGAGTTAACGTTTGATCCGCAGCGGGTTGTTTGCCACGCGCGAGCTTTAAAAACTCACTTTCAGGGGATGTCTCATTATGTCTACGCCTTCTGCGCGTAATGGCGGTTCACTCGACGCCTTCTTTAAAATTTCCGCACGCGGCAGCAATGTCCGCCAGGAAATTGTCGCGGGTCTCACTACGTTTCTGGCGATGGTTTACTCGGTTATTGTCGTGCCGGGCATGCTCGGCAAAGCGGGCTTTCCACCGGCTGCCGTGTTTGTCGCCACCTGCCTGGTTGCAGGTATTGGCTCTGTCGTGATGGGGCTGTGGGCGAATCTGCCGCTTGCTATCGGCTGCGCCATCTCGCTGACGGCCTTTACCGCGTTTAGTCTGGTGCTAGGCCAGCACATCAGCGTTCCGGTCGCGTTAGGCGCCGTGTTCCTGATGGGGGTGTTGTTCACCGTGATTTCCGCCACCGGTATTCGCAGCTGGATCCTGCGTAACCTGCCGCAGGGCGTCGCGCACGGCACCGGCATCGGCATCGGGCTGTTCCTGCTGCTTATCGCGGCAAACGGCGTAGGGCTGGTCATTAAGAACCCGCTTGATGGTCTGCCTGTCGCGCTCGGCCATTTTGCGAGCTTCCCGGTTATCATGTCGCTGATTGGCCTTGCGGTGATTATCGGCCTTGAAAAACTCAAAGTGCCGGGCGGTATTCTGCTGACTATCATCGGCATTTCAATCGTCGGCCTGATTTTCGACCCGTCGGTGAAATTTACCGGCCTGTTCGCCATGCCGTCGTTGAGTGATGAGAACGGAAATTCGCTGATTGGCAGCCTGGATATTATGGGCGCGCTCGACCCGGTGGTGATCCCAAGCGTGCTGGCGCTGGTGATGACCGCCGTATTTGACGCCACCGGCACTATTCGCGCGGTCGCAGGCCAGGCGAATTTGCTGGATAAAGACGGCCAGATTATCGATGGCGGCAAGGCGCTGACCACCGACTCGCTCTCCAGCGTCTTCTCGGGCCTGGTGGGGGCAGCACCGGCCGCGGTCTATATCGAATCCGCAGCGGGGACCGCGGCGGGCGGCAAAACCGGCCTGACCGCCATCACCGTCGGCGTGCTGTTCCTGCTTATCCTGTTCCTCTCGCCGCTCTCTTATCTGGTTCCGGCCTACGCGACGGCACCGGCACTGATGTATGTCGGTCTGCTGATGCTCAGCAATGTGGCGAAAATCGATTTCGCGGATTTCGTTGACGCAATGGCGGGCCTTATCACCGCCGTATTTATCGTCCTGACCTGCAACATTGTTACCGGCATCATGATAGGTTTCGCATCGCTGGTCATTGGCCGCATCGTCTCCGGCGAGTTCCGCAAGCTCAATATCGGCACCGTCGTTATCGCCATTGCGCTGGTCGCGTTCTACGCGGGCGGCTGGGCAATCTAAACCGTTCTTTAACAAGGCGGGCTACGGCCCGCCTTTTCCTGCCTTCAGGGCACAACCTGATTCCTTTTCCGGCGCGGCAATGTTCTATTATCAGGGGTGAGTCTTTCATCACCGCTAACAAGGAGCCGCACAGACCGCATGGAAATTTTCTTTACCATACTCATCATGACCCTCATGGTATCGCTCTCGGGGGTTGCGACCCGTATGCTGCCATTCCAGATCCCGCTGCCGCTGATGCAGATAGCCATCGGGGCGCTACTCGCCTGGCCGACGTTCGGCCTGCACGTTGACTTCAACCCGGAACTCTTCCTGGTGCTCTTTATTCCGCCGCTGCTGTTTGCCGACGGCTGGAAAACCCCGACCCGCGAATTTCTCGATCATGGGCGTGAAATTATCGGCCTCGCCCTGGCGCTGGTGGTCATCACCGTTGTCGGTATCGGTTTTCTTATCTACTGGCTGGTGCCGGGCATTCCGCTGATCCCGGCATTCGCGCTCGCGGCGGTGCTGTCGCCGACCGATGCCGTGGCGCTTTCGGGCATTGTCGGCGAAGGCCGCATCCCGAAAAAAATCATGGGGATTTTGCAGGGCGAAGCGTTGATGAACGACGCCTCAGGCCTGGTGTCGCTGAAGTTCGCCGTGGCGGTCGCGATGGGGACGATGGTCTTTACCGTCGGCGGCGCGTCGCTGGAGTTTTTAAAAGTTGCGATTGGCGGTCTGCTCGCCGGTATCGCGGTAAGCTGGCTGTATGGCCGTTCGCTGCGCCTGTTAAGCCGCTGGGGCGGTGATGAACCCGCCACGCAGATTGTCCTGCTCTTCCTCCTGCCGTTCGCCTCTTATCTGATTGCCGAACATATCGGTTTCTCCGGCATTCTGGCCGCTGTCGCCGCCGGGATGACCATTACCCGCTCTGGCGTCATGCGCACTGCGCCGCTTGCGATGCGACTTCGCGCCAACAGCGTCTGGTCGATGCTGGAATTCGTGTTTAACGGCATGGTCTTCCTGATGCTCGGCCTGCAGTTGCCAGGCATTATGGAAACGTCGCTTGCCGCCGCCGAACTGGACCCGAACGTAGAAACCTGGATGCTGTTCATGGATATCGTCCTGATCTACGCGGCGTTGATTGGCGTGCGTTTCTTGTGGCTTTGGATCATGAAGCGCTTTAGCCTGCGTTTTCTTAAGAAGAAACCGCTCACCTTTGGCGCGTATTCCACTCGTGAGTTGCTGGTCGCGGCGTTCGCCGGGGTGCGCGGGGCAATTACCCTCGCCGGTGTGCTCTCGATTCCTCTGCTATTGCCAAACGGCTCCCCGTTCCCGGCGCGCTACGAGCTGGTGTTCCTGGCCGCTGGCGTCATTCTCTTCTCGCTGTTTGTCGGGGTGATTTTGCTGCCGATTCTGCTGCAACAGGTTGAAACGCCAGACCACGGCCTTGGGCATAAAGAAGAACGGATGGCGCGCTCGGTGACGGCTGAAGTGGCTATCACGGCGATCCAAAAAATGGAGGAGCGGCTGGCCGCCAATACCGAAGAGAATATTGACGACGAGCTTCTGCGGGAGGTTTCCGCACGCATCATCGGGAATCTGCGCCGCCGCGCCGACGGGCGCAACGATGTGGAAAACAGCGAGCTTGAAGAAAACCTTGAGCGCCGTTTCCGTCTGACCGCGCTGCGTGCCGAACGCGCCGAGCTTTACCATCTGCGCGCCACGCGGCAAATCAGCAACGAGACGCTGCAGAAAATGCTGCACGACATGGACTTGCTTGAAGCGGTGTTGATGGAGCGTAAATAACCGAAACCGCCGGGCCAGCCCGGCGGTTTTTTTACTGGCCCTTGAGCCGTCGTACCAGTTCGAACTCTTTAAAGTTGACCGGCCGCTGCTGCTGCATCGACATATTCCCTGCAATCCCCGTCAGAATAGACATCGCGCCCGCGCGGTGATCGGCGGCGCGTTGCAGCGGATCGTCGCCCGGCTCGCCGAAAAGATCGGCAAGCATCGCGTTGTCACCGCCGCCGTGGCCGCCTTCACCCAGCGTAAAATCCGCTTTCCACGGTGCGGCGAACATCGGGTAAACCGTGATATCGCAGCGATCGAGGCTCCCTTCGGCGTCGCGAAGCCCGCCGCCGTTGACGTAAGAATTCTCCACCAGCTTCATCTCAAGCCGCCCGCGACTGCCGTTAAACACCACGTTTAGCCCTTCCTGCGGCAGATAGGCGTTCAGCGAATAGGTGAGTTGCGTCTGATTCTGGTATTTCACCAGGACTGACAGCGTATCCTCAATGGTAATGCCGTCGCTGAACACGCTTTGATCGCGAAAGTAATTGTCCTCATGTTCGGCATCCAGATAGAGCGCCTTAAGCTGTGCGCTTTCTTCCATCTGCAACGCGAAAGGATCGTCCTTCGATGCCGCGTAACCGTGGGCGCGCGGATAGAACTGCGAGACACCGCGCTTTTCGGCGTTTTCACGACCATAAAAACGCAGCGCCCCTTCGGCGTATACGCGCTCCGGATAGCTGCCAAGCCAGAAGTTCATGAGGTCAAAATGGTGCGTTGATTTATGTACCAGCAGGCCGCCGCTGTTGCGTTTCTCGCGGTGCCAGCGGCGGAAGTAGTCTGCACCGTGTTCGGTATTCAGCAGCCATTCGAAATGTACCGAAAACACCTCGCCGATGGTGCCGTTCATCAGCAATTCGCGCACCTTGCTGTGGTGCGGCGCGTAGCGGTAGTTAAAGGTCACGCGGACCTGGCGGCCTGTTTCTTCAATCGCATCGAGAATACGCAGCGCGCGTGATTCATCAATCGTCATGGGCTTTTCGGTGATGACATCGCAGCCCGCATGCAGCGCACGCACGATATAGTCGTCGTGCGTTCTGTCCATCGTGGTGACGATAATCGTGTCGGGCTGTGTTTCGCGGATCATCTCTTCAAACTGCGTGGCAGCGAAGCAGGGTACGGCCGTCGCACCTGACTTTTCCAGCAGGGTATTGGCATAACGCATGCGGGTCTGGTTGGTGTCGCAGAAGGCGACCATCTGCGCGCTGTCGCGGAAAGTTTTACCGATAGCCTCGATATACATCCCGGCGCGCCCGCCGGTTCCCACCAGGGCATATTTCTTCATAGCGTCCTCTCTGGCCAAAATGGCGTGTGTCATAGATAAAATAAAAACGGCGTTTCATTTTTCTACTGTAGCGCTATCGGTGGGATTGGATATGGCGAAGGGGGAAAAATGTGATCCCCGGCCGCAATGGCCGGGGAGAGGGCTTAGTGTGAGCGGCCCTGTTCGATGCCAAGACCGGTCTGCGAGCGAATAAACTGCGCGCGGAACTGCTCGCGCTCCAGGTTGCCTTCCGGGCTGTTGTCGGTAGCGGAGAAGAGCCAGATCCCGATAAAGGCCACGGCGATAGAGAACAACGCCGGGTACTCATACGGGAACACAGGCGCCGCGTGGCCAAGTACCTGTACCCAGACGGTCGGGCCAAGCAGCATCAGCAACACGGCAGTTAACAGCCCCAGCCAGCCGCCAATCATCGCGCCACGGGTAGTGAGCTTCGACCAGTACATGGAAAGCAGGATAATGGGGAAGTTACAGCTCGCGGCAATCGAGAACGCCAGGCCCACCATGAACGCGATGTTCTGCTTCTCAAACAAAATGCCCAGCAGAATCGCCACGACGCCCAGCACCAGTACGGTGATTTTCGATACCCGCAGCTCTTCGCGCTCGGTCGCGCCTTTACGGAACACGTTGGCGTACAAGTCATGCGATACCGCGGAGGCACCGGCGAGCGTCAGGCCCGCGACCACGGCGAGGATCGTGGCGAAGGCTACGGCGGAGATAAAGCCGAGGAACAGATTGCCGCCTACGGCATCGGCCAGATGTACCGCCGCCATGTTGTTACCGCCAATCAACGCGCCGGCAGCGTCTTTAAACGCCGGGTTCGCGCCAACCAGCATGATGGCGCCAAAACCGATGATAAAGGTCAGGATGTAGAAGTAACCCATAAACCCGGTGGCATAAAAGACGCTCTTACGTGCTTCGCGGGCATCGCTGACCGTAAAGAAGCGCATCAGAATATGCGGCAGGCCAGCCGTGCCAAACATCAGACCGAGGCCGAGCGACAGCGCAGACACCGGATCTTTCACCAGCCCGCCTGGGCTCATAATGGCGCTGCCTTTAGGGTGTACCGCCATCGCTTCAGAGAACAGATTATTGAAGCTAAAGCCGACATGCTTCATCACCATGAAGGCCATAAAACTTGCCCCAAACAGCAGCAGCACCGCTTTGATTATCTGCACCCACGTTGTCGCCAGCATGCCGCCGAAGAGGACATACATCACCATCAGCACGCCCACCAGCACTACGGCGATGTGGTAGTTCAGGCCGAAAAGCAACTGGATCAACTTGCCGGCACCCACCATCTGCGCAATGAGATAGAGCGCGACCACCACCAGCGAGCCGCAGGCGGAAAGCAGGCGAATAGGGCGTTGTTTAAGACGGTAGGACGCGACATCGGCAAAGGTGTAACGCCCGAGGTTGCGCAACCGCTCGGCGATTAAAAATAGGATAATTGGCCACCCTACCAGGAAGCCCAGCGAGTAAATAAGCCCGTCGTAGCCAGAGGTATAGACGAGCGCGGAGATCCCAAGAAAGGAGGCGGCAGACATAAAGTCGCCTGCGATAGCGAGCCCGTTCTGGAAACCGGTAATGTTGCCGCCCGCCGTGTAGTAATCGCTGCGCGAACGGGTGCGTTTAGATGCCCAGTACGTGATGCCAAGCGTCAGCGCCACGAAAATGAGGAACATAATAATAGCCTGCCAGTTGGTCGGCTGGCGCTGCACATCGCCGGTGAGCGCATCGGCCAGGGCGGCAGGAGAAAGGGCGATTAACAGCGGGAAAAGGAGACGTTTCATGAAGGCTGTACCTCTTTCAGCACCGCGTTAGTCAGCCGGTCAAATTCAGTGTTGGCGCGCCAGACATAGACGCCCGTGAGAATAAACGAAATCAGGATCACCCCAATACCGATGGGAATGCCGCGCGTTACGCTACTGCCAGGCGAGAGCGGCGTACCAAGCCAGCCCGGCGCGAAGGCGATAAGCAGGATAAAGCCGACATAGATAATCAACATAATGATCGACAGCGTGAAGGCAAACCGTTGCCGTTTATGAATTAACTCCCTGTAGTGCGCACTGTTCTCTATCTGCTGACAAATATCGTTATTCATCACAGAGTCTCCAGAAGTATCCCCTTTGTCTTTCGCCACCGCGGCACCGGCCGCGCCCGCGCATTCCTGCGCAAGGCGAAATCCTTTGGGGAGGGTTGTTATTATTCCCTCTCCCCAACGGGGAGAGGGTTAGGATGAGGGATAATTATCGAAAACAGGGTTACGACGGCATCGCGATGGACTGCTTCTCTTCGAGCAGTTTTTCCACCACGCCCGGATCGGCGAGCGTTGAGGTATCGCCGAGGTTGCTGGTATCGCCCGCCGCTATCTTGCGCAAGATACGGCGCATAATTTTGCCGGAGCGGGTTTTCGGCAGCGAATCGGTCCAGTGCAGGACGTCTGGCGTCGCCAGCGGACCAATCTCTTTGCGTACCCAGTTGCGTACTTCGCTGTAAAGCTCCGCCGTCGGCTCTTCGCCATGATTGAGCGTCACGTAAGCATAAATCGCCTGGCCTTTAATGCTGTGGGGAATACCCACCACGGCGGCTTCGGCGATTTTCGGGTGTGAGACCAGCGCAGACTCAATTTCGGCGGTGCCGAGGCGGTGACCGGAGACGTTAAGCACGTCATCGACGCGCCCGGTTATCCAGTAATAACCGTCTTCGTCACGTCGCGCGCCGTCGCCGCTGAAATACATGTTTTTAAAGGTCGAGAAATAGGTCTGCTCAAAGCGTTCGTGATCGCCAAAGAGTGTTCGCGCCTGGCCAGGCCAGGAGTCGGTAATGACGAGGTTGCCTTCGGTAGCCTCTTGCTGCGGGTTGCCTTCGTTATCCACCAGCGCAGGCTGCACGCCGAAGAACGGACGCGTGGCGGAACCGGCCTTCAGTTCGGTCGCGCCCGGCAGCGGCGTTATCATGAAGCCGCCGGTTTCGGTTTGCCACCAGGTGTCGATCACCGGGCAGTTTTCATTGCCGATTTTCTTCCAGTACCACTCCCAGGCTTCCGGGTTGATAGGCTCGCCTACCGACCCGAGAATACGCAGCGACGAGCGGTCAGTGCCGTCGATAGCTTTATCGCCTTCCGCCATCAGCGCGCGGATCGCCGTCGGCGCGGTATAGAGAATGTTCACCTTATGCTTATCGACGACCTGCGCCATGCGGTTGGCCGACGGCCAGTTCGGCACGCCTTCAAACATCAGCGTCGTCGCGCCACAGGCGAGCGGCCCATAGAGCAGATAGCTGTGGCCCGTTACCCAGCCCACATCCGCGGTACACCAGTAGATATCGCCCGGATGGTAGTCGAAGGCGTATAAAAACGTCGTCGCGGCATAGACCAGATAACCGCCGGTCGTGTGCAGCACCCCTTTCGGTTTGCCGGTGGACCCGGAGGTATAGAGAATAAACAGGGGATCTTCGGCATTCATCTCGACCGGCTGATGGTGCGCGCTGGCTTTTTCGACCAGTTCGTTCCACCAGAGATCGCGTCCTTCATGCCATTCTGTCGCGCCACCGGTGCGTTTAAATACCACCACATGCTCGACGCTGGTGACGCCCGGATTTTTCAGCGCGTCGTCCACGTTTTTCTTCAGCGGAATGGCGCGACCGGCGCGCACGCCTTCATCGGCGGTAATCACCAGACGCGCGCTGGAATCAATAATGCGCCCCGCCACTGCCTCCGGCGAAAAACCCCCGAAAATGACAGAATGCACCGCGCCAATCCGCGCACAGGCGAGCATGGCGACCGCGGCTTCCGGCACCATGGGCATATAAATAGCCACGACATCGCCTTTCTTAATACCGAGATCGGTAAGGGTATTAGCGAAGCGACAGACGTCGCGATGCAGTTCGCGGTAGGTAATGTGTTTGCTTTGGGTCGCGTCGTCGCCTTCCCAGATGATAGCGGTCTGATCGCCGCGCTCGTTGAGGTGTCGGTCAAGGCAGTTTGCCGCCAGATTCAGCGTACCATCCTCATACCATTTAATTGAGACATTGCCGGGCGAGAAGGAGGTGTTTTTCACCTTTTGATACGGTGTCATCCAGTCAAGGATTTTGCCTTGTTCGCCCCAGAACGCGTCAGGGTCATGCACGGATTGCTGATATTTCGCATCATATTGTTCCGGCGTAATCAGGCATCTTTCCGCGATGGCCGCGGGAATAGGGTGTTTATGGATTTGGCTCATGGCTTTTTTCTCCTTTTAGATGTTAATGATATGTCACGCAAAAGTTAAGAACAGACTTGCGAATAGCTTTGTTTACTTTTTGGGCGGCAGATCACGCATTACCGAAACTGCATGAAAATTCATCAAACGAATCTTTCAAGGAAAATAATTGCCATTAAGTATTATTTGCTGGATCGATTTTATAACTCTTTTAATAACATTAACTTATAATAGATTATCGCGATAAATTAGGGTTATTAAGGCATTTTTCAGTGAATATGCCTGTTCTTTAAGGGTTGCGCAGGATGCCGTGCAAGTGGTACTGATTAAACGCGTTAAAAACCCCACAATATCACCCAACGTTTGTCATACCCCTTTCAGCTTGCGTCGTTCTCATTCGAGCACGCGTGGGAATGGCGCTGTAATTTAGGAAGTAAAGTCGTTATGAAAAACAGTAAAATCAGCCTGGCCTGGCAGATCCTGCTGGCCCTGGTGCTGGGTATTCTTCTGGGCAGTTTTCTCCATTATCAGACGGATAGCCGCGAATGGCTGGTGACCAACCTTCTTTCGCCCGCTGGCGACATTTTTATTCATCTGATTAAAATGATTGTGGTCCCGATCGTTATCTCCACGCTGGTGGTCGGCATCGCGGGCGTAGGCGATGCAAAACAGCTCGGGCGCATCGGCGCGAAAACCATCCTCTATTTTGAAGTGATCACGACGGTCGCTATCGTACTGGGTATCACCCTTGCGAATGTGTTCCAGCCAGGCAGCGGCATTGATATGTCACAACTGGCAGCAGTGGATATTTCAAAATATCAGCACACGACCGAAGAGGTGCAAAACCATGCACACGGTCTGATGGGCACTATTTTGTCGCTGGTACCTACCAACATTTTCGCGTCGATGGCGAAAGGCGAGATGCTGCCTATCATCTTCTTCTCGGTGCTGTTTGGTCTGGGGCTGTCTTCGCTGCCTGCCGCGCATCGCGAACCGCTGGTGACGGTGTTCCGCTCCGTGTCCGAAACCATGTTTAAAGTCACCCATATGGTGATGCGCTATGCACCGGTGGGGGTGTTTGCGCTGATCTCAGTCACGGTGGCGAACTTTGGTTTTGCGTCGCTGTGGCCGCTCGCGAAGCTGGTGATTCTGGTGTATGCGGCGATTCTCTTCTTCGCGCTTGTCGTGCTGGGCGCGGTAGCGCGTATGTGCGGGCTGCGCGTCTGGACGCTGATCCGTATTCTGAAAGATGAACTGATCCTGGCGTACTCCACCGCAAGCTCTGAAAGCGTGCTGCCGCGGATTATCGAGAAAATGGAGGCCTATGGCGCGCCGGCGTCGATCACGAGCTTCGTGGTGCCAACGGGCTATTCCTTTAACCTTGATGGCTCCACGCTTTATCAGAGCATCGCGGCGATTTTTATCGCGCAGCTCTACGGCATTGATCTGTCGCTGGGTCAGGAAATCATTCTGGTACTGACGCTGATGGTGACCTCTAAGGGCATCGCGGGCGTGCCGGGCGTTTCCTTTGTGGTACTGCTGGCGACGCTTGGTAGCGTTGGCATTCCGCTGGAAGGCCTGGCATTTATCGCAGGCGTTGACCGTATCCTCGACATGGCGCGTACCGCGCTGAACGTGGTCGGCAACGCGCTGGCGGTGCTGGTCATCGCCAAGTGGGAGCACAAGTTTGACCGCAAAAAAGCGCAGGCTTACGAGCGCGAAATGCTTGGCCGGTTCGACAGCACCGCCAGGAATTAATGCTTAACGCGTCTCTAAACCCCGCTTCCGGCGGGGTTTTTTATGGCGCGGCACGCTGGCAAGGGCAACGTGCTGGGCCAGCAAAAACGACACAACAGAAGCAACGCGCCGCCGCTGGCCGCGCCACCACCGCCTTATTTCCTTGCTTTATTGTTAACTCATATAACATGCCGTGGTTAATTAAAGTGAAACGTCATAGCGTGACGCAAAATACAACGAAAGAGGCGAACAGCTATCTCAGTAGCGTTATGCCTTTAACGCTTTACCTTTCGGCAAGTAAGCGGCTAATCTCCACTCGTTGGGATTTGAGATTAGCCTTGGGTTAATAAGAATATTGTCCGGGCTTTCTTCTTTCTGTCTCTCACATTAGCTTAAGACAGGAAGCCTTAAGCGCCCGTCGTAAACCATCATGCTCTGAACGAAAAAAATAAAAGTGCGGGTGTAATCTCGTCGAATTTGTTGTATTGAATTGCGTGATGAAAATACCCATGCACTTATAAATCACCAAGGATAAATCCCCGTTCAGCGGATTAATGAAACTCTTAAATAAGAGCAAGGGGATTGGGTGCATTAAGAACTCATCACCGGGCGAGGTAACCCCACCCGGGAGAGCTTCACTTCTCCGTACAGGAAGGCTTAGCCGCCACCGCCTGGTTACCGCGTCTGATGGTAAGCTCGCATAACATACTTCGATTCATTAATGTAAAAATCAAAAGAGTTACGCTGACCACTAATAAACAGGCCAGTAAATAACGCCGTGGCATCATGCCTTTTACTTCTTGCAAATCGATGAGTAAAAGGCAAATCTCAAATTGCCTTAAGTTGAGGGATAGCCTCGGCTTAACAGAACTATTTCTGGGGGCTTCTTTCCCTCACATGAGCGTAAGACAGAAAGCCTTAAGCACTCGCGCATACAATAGTCTTTCTTTTAAAAATGAGATGAAAAGCGCCATATGATTTATATTTCTTTTTTGGCAGTGTTATGGCTATTTAAATCGCACATCTTTACCCGTTAAATAACGCATCACGTTACGTGAAAATATCACGCATTGCGTTAATTTAACCGCGGCACTCGTTTTCTTTCGCGAGTGCCGCGCCGAAAAGCCAGCGTTGTGTATTCTTATGAAGAGAGAGAACGCAGCGGCGATCCGCCTGGCCTGGAAAACTATCGGGAATGATAGTATACCCCGCGCCCATACCCCCTTATCATCTCTCCCTTATGCCTGCCGAAAGGCGACAGCGCGCACGCGCGGCGCCCGGTATGGCTACCGACAACCACAGCCGGAAAATACAGAGAGTCACAGTGGATAACCTCATTACCGCGCCATTAACAGGACAACACGAGACGCCGGTGAATCTGCCGGGGTTAATGCAGGTGCTCAGCAAACACCTTTACTCCACACCGATGGTCGCCATCCGTGAGCTGGTGCAAAACGCGCATGACGCGATTGTCAGACGACGGCTGGAAGAGGGCGCGGCGGAACCGCGTGCGGAGATCCGCGTCACGGGCGACGCGCAACGGCGCACCATCGTTATTCATGATACCGGCTCAGGCCTGACTGAACAGGAGATCCACGATTTCCTGGCAACCGTCGGCGTGGGCTATACCCGCCATTTACGCCAGCAGGATGACGACACCGGGCTTATCGGGATGTTTGGGCTGGGTTTTCTCTCCGCCTTTGTGCTGGCGGAGCGGGTTACCGTGCATACCACGTCCTGGAAAGCGCCGGGCGAAGGCTGGCTTTACGCCTCCGCCAGCGGCGAAACGTATAGCGTTACCGCTGCGACACCACGAGATCCGGGCACGACCGTCACGCTGCACCTCAAAGAGGAGTTTTTATACCTCGCGAATAACAAACTGTTGGGTGATGTGCTGGGCCGCTACTGCATATTAATGAAAGAACCGCTGTTTGTGGGCGAAGAAGACACCGCGGTCAATCATCTGACACCGCCCTGGCGCGTCGCCTCTGAAGATGGCGTGACGCTGCATCCGGCGCTGCGCCAGAAACAGAATATCGAATTTGCGAGCCGCTTTGAGCGCGCCTTTACCCCGCTCTGCACGCTCCTTGTGGAGCCGTCTGGTGACAGCGACGCGGTAGGAATGTTGTGGCTGCAGGACGGCGCCACTTACGGCACCAGCGATAACCGCAACCTGTCGCTATTCCTGCGCGGTATGCTGCTGGACGATCAGGCGCGTGAACTGCTGCCGTCGTGGGCAGGGTTTGTCGGCGGCGTGATTGAGTCCAGTCGCCTTACGCCAACCGCCAGCCGTGAAGATTTACAGCGCGACATGACGTGGTACGCCACCCAGGCGGCGTTGACCGAGGCATTGATCGACGGCCTTGCCGATCTTGCGAAACAGCAGCCCGCCGTCTGGCGTCGTGTGCTGGTGCGCCATAACGAAGCGCTGCTCGGGGCTGCTATCTGTGACGATCGCCTCTTTGATCTGCTCAAGGATGAATTGCTTATTCCCACCTCGCAGGGTGACCTGCCAGCGAAGGCGCTGCGCCAGAACAACACGCTGAACGTGATGCTCAGCGAAGAGGGTGGTTTTGAAGAGATGCTGTTCCGCCTCTCCGGGCGTCCGGTCGCGCTGGGGTACCGTTACGCGGTCGTACCGTTCCTGCGCCGCTGGGCGACACTGTACGGCGCGCGCCTGGTGGAAGTTGGCACCTCGGCGGGTAACGAGCAGCTTTTCGCGCTGCATGACGTCAGCCCGGAAGAAGCGAACTGGTGGAGCGAACAGCTGCGCGATGATGAAGAGTGCGTGATGTCTTCCTTTGAACCGGCCACGCTGCCGCTCGTGATGGTTGTTAACCGCGAGGCCGAGTTAAAAGCGCGGCTGGAGCAGGACGAGGCCGATCGCCGCATGAGCACCGCCGCGCTGATGCTCGCACGCCAGTTCGCCAGCAAAATCGAGCAGCAGGCACCGGTGCGCCTCTACATCAATTTTAACAATCCTGCGGTAAAAGCCTTATCAGAGGCCTGGCAGGCCGGGCGACCCATCGCGCCCGGAGCAACCCAGTTACTAAAAAGCCTCAAAATTATACTTGCTCTGGCAACGGGAGATTCCCGTGAGTACGACTTTCGCCAGGCGCTGGACACATTCAGTTGCATCACTGCGCAACTTATTACCCCTACAAAAGAAGGAAGCGACCAATGAATATCTGGGCATGGTATGAGCAATATCAGCGGGACCTGGAGGAAGCAGGCAAACCCTGGATCACGCAACATGTCGATAGGCTGATCGATTCCGTTGTTGAAGTACAGACCGGTAAAACCGAAGCGTTACTGCCAGAGGCGCGCGCGCTGAAGAAAACGGCAGGTAATCCGTGGGTGGAAGTTATGGTCGGTCACTGGGAGATGCGCCACCGCATCGGTAACCTCGGCGAAGGCGAAAAAGCGCTGGGCGATGTCGTCGCGCTGTTTGAGCGCGCCCACCAGGCCGATGCCGCAGAGTGTCCGCAGTCGATTTGCGTGACCCAGGATCTCAGTGCCTGCTACAGCAATGTTGATGGCCCGGGCTGGGCGGACGAGCGTATCGCTGTCTGTCAGGAGACGCTGTCAAAAATCACGCCGCTGCGCAGCTGCTTCCTTTGTCTTTCTGAAGAGCAGTTCTTTGCGATGGTCGATAAAGGCGATGTTGAACAGGCACTGGCCTTTATCTATCAACAGATGGAAAAACGCCGCGCGGCTGGCGAAGAAGACGTAAACGGCCTGAAGGAAAACGAAGCGCAGGCGCTGACCATGCTTGGCCGTTATGACGAGGCGCTGGCAGTGATTGAAAAGCTGCATGAAGAAGAGATGGAAAACAGCAGCGAGCAGTCACGTCAGGTCCTGATGATGATGAAAGCGGAAGTCCTGGCGCTGATGGGCCGCGACGAAGAGGCCCGCGAATGGCTGATGCCGTGGGACAGACTCACGGCCTACAACCGTATGCGCTGGGTGCGCATCGTCGAGCAACTGGCCCGCGTGAACCCCGCTTATAACAACTGGCAGACCGGCAGCGCGTTGCAACTGATTCTGGAACAGCGCCTGGACGTGCAGGCATGGCGCGAGGCCGTGACGGTCGCGAAAACGCATATCGGCATGGCGCTGGGGCGTGGAGCAACCTGGGTCGCGCGTCGCGCCCTGGCGCAGGCAAAACAGGCCGCCGCGCGTCTGCGTAACCCCCGCGATGAAGACGAAGCGCTGTCGGCACTTGAGCGCCAGATTGCCGCGATGGAAACCGACGTCGAGCTACCGGTGCCGGCTGAATCGCTGATGGCGTGGCTCGAGGCGCGCGGTGAGCAGGAAGGGGTTATCCGCGATCCGGAACAGGAAGCCCAGTGGCTGATGCTGGCTTCAGCACAACGCCCGGACGATGAACAACTGCTGATGCTGGCGGCTTCGGCACTGGAAGCGTGTCAGGCGCACGGCGAGGCTATCGACCTGCTGCTCGGCTGGCAGAAACGCCATCCGCAGGAAGAAGCGTCACCGCTTTTCCATCTGCTCTCGGCCCTTATTAACGCGCGTCGTTACGATGAGATCCTGGCGCTCGCCGGAACCTACACCGACACGCTGGCGCATGTGGCACTGTGGTTTAAAGCGCAGGTGGCGCAGGCGCAGGAAGACTGGGAAAACCTGGAAACCTTAAGCCATGCGCTGAAAGATACGCCACAGGGCCAGCAAAAGATCGCCCCATGGCTGCTGGCAGGCCAGGCGGCCATGCGCCAGAAAGCGTATGACCGCGCTACCACCTATCTGAACAACGCGGTAGAGATGCTGGAAGCGCGTGAAGAGGATCCCAGCAATGTGCTCTGGGATCTGCTGACCGCCGCCAGCGCCAGCGAAGACTGGGCGACGGTACGTCAGGCCAGCGCGCGTCTTGGTATGCAGTTCAGCACGGAGGAAGGCCCTGTTGAGGAACAGTGGGGCACCGTACGCCTGCGCTTTTTTGAGAACCACGACGAGCATTTCTATTTCGCCCAGCGTACCGGCCCGGTAACGGCACGCGTGTTCCAGCCGTCATGGCGTAAAACGCCGCAGCATATGAACGAGTCCGTGGTGTTCGATGCCAATCTGCTCAACACACCGCCGGAAGACGAAAAAGAGCGCGAGAACTTCATTCCGTTGCATAACGTCGTGAAAACGCTGGAGCCGGGCAACTATGCGCCGAGCTGGTTTATCGACGGCGTGGATCCGGGTGAAGAGGCGTTTAACGCCTTCGTCGGCGACGTGCGCGAGCGCGGCGGCGCGGTCTGGGTCCACTGTGAATCGGATTATGAGGTGACAGACAGCGAAAGCGGCGAAACGCTGCCCGGCATCTACTTTATGCTGGCGATGCCGCAGTCCGTTTCTGCGCTGGAAGTGGACGCCATGCTCCGCGAGCTGACGCAGAGCTGGGAGCACCCTATCCACTGGCTCGACGTCGCGCTGACGGGCGGGCTTGATGAAACGCGCCACCGTCAGGTGATGGCGCGCTATCAGCTGTAGTTCTGACCACGGGCGGCGGCAATCGCCGCCCGATTTGGGAATCCTCCGCTGTCTCCCTCACTGCACCCTCTTTACTTTAAGACCAGTCAACCACAGGACTGGCTTTATGACCTCACATCTTCGCGCTTTGCTTTTTGCCGTACTTTCTTTCTCCAGCAGCCACGCGCTGGCGGACGGCCTGGATTCTGTCTTTAACGACACCATTAACTCTGTCACCGAGGCGATTAACGAGGCGTATCACCCGGCCAATCGAGACCGCGATGCGTCTGATAGTCGTGACTATGAGAACGACAATGGGAGCCGTACGCGCTACGACGAACGGCGTCGACGGCTTGAAGCGCGTCACCGGCAGCTTGATGAGCGCCAGCGACGTCTGGATGATGAGCGCCGCCGCCTCGAGGACGAGGAGCAGCGCCTGGAAGAGGACGAGTACCGTTAACGGCCGCTGTCGGCGATTTCCACATGCGTGGCGCGCGGGATAGCTAACAGACGATCGCCGCAGGTCAGCAGCAGATCAATACCGAGCGAACCGGCATGCAGGCTGTCGGCAAGCTGTTCAATAATGCAGTCCGGCAGTTGCGGCGCGATCATCCGCTCTTCCGCGATCCCGGCGCCGGTAAGACGCAACATGCGCCCGCCGCTCAGGCTGCTCACCTGTAAAACCAACGTGGCGCTGTGTTCTGGCCCGATGGCGCTGCCGTGGGCCAGTCTGTCAGGCAGCAGCGGATTAAGCGTTTCATCGGCGATGGCAAACACCGCGTCGTCCGGCGTTTCGGCAATCCGCGTACCGGTATGAAAACGCAGGTTAGAGCGCACAATATCATTCGCAAGGGCAGGGGAAAGCCAGACGGGCGTATCACTGTCGGTCAGCGTGAGCAGCACGCTGGTGGTGGCAACGCTAAGCGGCTGCCAGCCATGGCGAAGCAACTGAAGCGACACGATGACGCCAGGCTCGCTCATCGCCTTCAGCAGGCGGCGAAAGCACTGTTGCGCATCGTGTACGGGTGAATCAAAAGCCGTGTTTAATGTCATGCAGAGTCTCCAGACTGCGGTGCATCGTGGCGGGGAAAAAGCCGACGCCGCCGGATGCTGATTGCGGCACATCCTGACCGCCTAATATGACCCTCATGTTAAACAAACATGACAGCCCGATGAATTGTGGCGGAATAAAAGATGAAGAAGATCGCTCTGCCTTTAACGGAATCATCGATGAGAGATCATAATATTGGGCTTAAGTCAGGTAAGGAAATAGAAGATGCTGTCGCGGAAAATAATGGCAGGGCTCAATGGGGATTATTTTTTAAAAGAAAAGCGCTGGCGATTTTATTTGTTTTTTATTTTTTGTGTTATTTATTTTTAGCGCGTTTTTTATTGTTCTAATATGCTGCTTTAATAATATTCCTAAAAGAAATTGGTGAAAAGTTAAGCAGGGCTTAATAGTTGTGTAGGGTTTATTTATTTCATTGATTTTAAAGGGTATTTACGGGGTGGTGCGGCTGGGTTTCTATTTTACGCCGCTTTTATCTTTTGTCCCGTTCTTTTTTGAGAAGTCCGCCGGGAATAAGCGCTGTACAGCGCTAACATCGCCGCAACAGGAAAGCGTCGCATTTAAAAAAACCAGAGGGAAATCGGGTGAGCACGCTATTTTATTCTGCCCAGAGCTCCGTCCAGTTGGTTGAGGGCTATCAGGGACGTAGCTGGCAGCGGTGGCTGCCAGCCCAGGAAAAATGCGGCCTGGCGAGGCGTCAGCTTTTTTTGACAAACTCAGATTTGAGCTTCATCGGGCCGAAGCCATCGATTTTACAGTCGATGTTGTGATCGCCTTCAACCAGACGGATGTTTTTGACTTTGGTACCGATTTTCAGCATCGACGAACTGCCTTTGACCTTGAGATCCTTAACAATTGTCACGCTGTCTCCGTCGGCCAACAGGTTGCCGTTCGCGTCTTTCACTACCAGCTCGTCACTGTCGGTAGCGGCTTCGCCTTCGCGCCATTCGTGCGCGCACTCAGGGCAGACGTAAAGATTATTATCCAGATAGGTATATTCAGAGCCGCATTGCGGGCAGGCTGGCAGGGACATGGTCTCTCCTCAAAATGAACCGATAGGGCAGCCAAAGCGGGCTGCACAAGAGGCGCTCGCTTATGCGACGCGCACGAAAGGCGGGATTATACCCTAAAACCTTACCTTTTACGGGCCTGTCTGCGGCGCGTACGCACCCTGCATGCGTGTACCCAGGAGAGCGCTAACCATTTTCCACGGAGCGGTAAACATATATCGTGATTTATTGCCAGGCAGTGTTATTCTGGAGCGGTTAATGATGATATGAATTAATAAGCCCCTCCTCTGAAGTCGGAACATTTTTGTCAAATGGCCGATGTGAGGATATATTCTTTCGCTCTGAAAAACCGGCCAGCCTTCTGGTATCGCGGAGCGATTATTTGGTTTCCTGACGAAGATGAAGGTTCAGAAACGTTTCTCATCGTCTCATTTTTATTTTACCACAACGATGGTACGGCATTTTTTAAGCCAGTTTCCCGTCTGAAGTCGTTGTGACGCGCAGGATATTTTCCACACGTAATTATAAAAGCCGCATTGAGCTAATAAAAAGATAAGGCAAAAGGTCATTTAATTTGTGTTAAGGAAAGATTTTTCATGCACACACAGACTGTATTTGAAATGAATCAGGAAGCGGAACGGCTACTTCAACTGGCGCTGCATAATCTTGGTGCCATGAAAAACGTGCCGTTAGCGGTGCAGGACGATCGTGGGAACGTCGCGCGTCATGATGGCGCCACCGTACACCCGCTTCATTTTTCCTTACGGGGGATTGAGGCCCAGCAGGAGATGCTGCAGGCCGAACTGAGAAAGACCACGCATCAGGAGATGGTGCTGGCCATTGTGGGGACGATGAAGGCGGGAAAATCGACCACTATTAACGCGATTGTGGGCAAAGAAGTGATGCCCAATCGCAACCGCCCCATGACGGCGCTGCCGACACTGATTCGACACACCCCGGGCCAGAAAGAGCCGGTGCTGCATTTTACGCACGCCGGGCCTATTGAAACGCTAATGCAGGCGCTGCGTGCGCGTTTGCAGAACGCCTCACGCGAAAACCTCGCGGAGCGCCTGGAGATTGACCGTGACATGGACATTCTGCTGGCGCGTATCCTGAACGGTACCTCGTTTGAAAAACACTATCTCGGCGCGCAGCCGATTTTTCACTGCCTGAAGAGCTTAAACGATCTGGTGCGTCTCTCCGGCGTGCTGGACGTGCCGTTTCCGTTTCGCGCTTACGCAGCCATCGAACACATTCCGGTGATTGAGGTGGAATTTACTCACCTTTCGGGCATGGCGCGCGGGCTGGGGCAGCTCACGCTGCTGGATACCCCGGGGCCGAACGAGGCCGGGCAACCGCACCTGCAAAAAATGTTGCAGGAGCAGATAGCCCGGGCCTCCGCCGTACTGGCCGTGATGGATTACACCCAGCTGAAATCCACCTCCGATGAAGATGTGCGCATGGCGCTTGCGGCGGTAGGCGAATCCGTACCGCTCTATGCGCTGGTCAATAAGTTCGATCAGATGGATCGCAACAGCGATGACGAAGATCAGGTGCGGGCGCTGATTGCCGGTACGCTGATGAAGGGAGCCATCGAGCCTGCGCATATCTTTCCCGTCTCCTCCATGTGGGGGTATCTGGCGAACCGCGCACGCCAGGAGATCGACGCCTACGGCCGCCTGCCGTCTCATGACGAACAACGATGGGTACAGGATTTCGCGGAGGCGGCGCTCGGCCGCCGCTGGCGGAGCGCGGATTTCACCGACGTGACGCACCTGCGCCATGCCGCCGATCTGCTGTGGGAGGATTCCCTTTTCGAAGCGCCCATCCGCGCCATTTTGCACACCGCGCATGCTCACGCCTCGCTCTACGCGCTGCGTTCGGCCTGCACAAAATTAATTCACTATGCGCAATGTACCCGAGACTACCTGGACTTTCGCTGTCAGGGGCTGGATATCGCAAATGACCAACTGGTGGAGAATATCTCTCAAATGAAGAATGACATCGCACAGCTACAACGTTGCCAGGCAGAAGCCAGCAAAGCCATTCAGGAGCACGTCGTTCAGGCGCTGGGGCGCGCGTCAGAGAATATTGCAGGCCACGAGCAAAAGGTGCTGGCGGACATCGCCAGCTATTTCGATACCGGCAAAGTGCCGCCGCTAACGCTCAGCAGTGCGGTGAGCCGCGCGGTTACCTGGGGCAGCGATTTCGATGCGGGCAGCGAGCAGTTGTATCTGGATCAGGAGAGCGACGCCCGAATGCTCCTGCATAAAATTCGCGCCTCGTGCGATCTGATTTTGTTATCGGTCCAGGAGAATCTGACGCGCGATCTGGCGGCGCATTTCAGCGATATGGAGACGACGCTTGGGGATATTCTGCGCAGCGCGCTGGCACCGCTGGAGCAGAGTGTGACTGAAGGACTGCGTCGTACCGGTTTTCGCGCGCACATCACCCTGCCGGTGTTTCAGCGCAGCCAGCTGAATTTCAACGCGCACCAGCTGTTTAACGATGTCATTGAAGAAGAGAGCGTGCCGATCGCCAGCGCACCGCGCAACAGCGGCGTGCGCGGCACTGTGGCGCGCTGGCTCAATAGTAACGATCTGGGCTGGGATGATTGCACGGCGATGCGTTCGCGTTACGTGATAGACCTGCCCCAGTTGAAGCAAGCGCTAAGCCGTTATGTCAGCCGCTTTTGCGCGCAAATCCGTCAGGCAATGAATGCGCAGGTGGATATTTCCGTGACGGCGGGTATGGCAACGTTTTTTGCTGAATTCCAGATGGCGATGGCGGCGATCGAAGCCAACCTGAAGCAGAGTCTGACGGCGCGCCAGCAGAGCGAAGTCTCGCAGAATGCGCTGCGGGAACAACTTCAGCAGTGCGCCCGTACCGCGCGGGATATTAACGAGGATGCGCGAGCGCTGCGTGACGATATTCAGACGCTGTTTTCTGTGGAGCACTGAACACCATGAACGGTTCACCGGGTGAAGGGCCGGGCCGGGATTTACGCGCGCTGCGCGGGCGGCTGATGGTTGACCTGGCCAAAGGAACGGAAGAGGAGCGCCACTGCCGTCCGAATGCGCAGCATCAGGCGGTGCGTGAGCGACTGCAAAAATCGTTGTTGCCTGTGGTGGTGCAAGCCGCAGACGTCACGCAGGAGACGGTGGAACTGACCCTGCTGGAATCGCTGACCCGCCAGGGGCCGCCCGGTCATCTGGCGTTAAGCCTGACGGCACAGGCGCTGATCCGTCGCAGCCAGCGTCTGAACGAGAGAGGCGTGTCGGCGGCGTTCGCGCAGCAGCTTGAGGTCACGGCCGGACAGTATCGGCACAGCGCCGCGCGGCTGGAGTCACAGCTTCGCCAGAGCGATTTGCCGGCAATGGCGCAGCGCCATTTTGGCGAGGTCATGACGCATTGGAAGCGCGGGGCGTTTAATGGCTGGTCGCCCGCCGGGCGGTGTTACGTGGCGCTGGAAGAGTTGCGCTGGGGCGCGTTTGGCGATGCGTTGCGCCTTGGCGAAGCGCAGGCGAAAGACGCGCTGCTGGCCTCGGTCTGTGACGAGGCGGCAAACCGGCTCGCGCAGAGCGTCAATGCCTCGCCGCACACGCGGCATTTCTATCAGCAGTGGATGCACACGCCACCGCAGCCGGGTTTGCTTGCGCATAAAGATATGCTTTGCTGGCTCGGGGCGGAGTATGACAGTGAACGTCAGCCGGTAAGCTGGTCAGTCACGCAGACATGGCAGAGCGTCTCGCTCGGCATGCCGCGTCTGTGTTCTGCGCGACGGCTGGTAAACGCGCTGGTGGAAGAAGTTTTTCTGCTGTAAGCGAGACAAAAAATACCCCGCCTGCGCGGGGTATTTTTTTATCGTTGCATCGTGCGAACACTGTCAGGTTTCTGCGCCGCAGGCACGGCTTTCGCCACGTGCCGGGCGTAAAGCGCGGTAATGATAGGCACAAGGATAGCGGTGACGATAACGCTCGCGGCCACCAGCGCCGTGGCCGATGCCGCAACCGGTTCAAAGGCCGGGTTGATTTGCGCGATGATAACCGGGTTTGCAACCGCAGCGCCCGCTGCTGATGAGGCGGCTACCCCTGCCGTACCGTTGCCGCCGCCGAGGAACTTATCGGCCAGAATCAGCGGAATACCCGTGATGATAATGACCCCCACACCCAGCACGATACCCAGCAGACCGGTATCCATAATGACGCGCAGGTTGATCGTGTTGCCAAGCGCGAAACCGAAGAACGGGATCAGTACTGGCGTCGCTTTGCTGAAAAAGGCACGCAGATCGTGATCGAGGTTACCGAGCGCAAAGCCTATCAGGAACGGCAGTACCGCACCGACAAAATGATGCGGTTCGAAGGAGGCGAGGCCGGCGGACCCCAGGATGACCATCGTCATCAGCGGGCCGGACTCCAGAGACATCAAAACAAACGCGCCGGATTCCTCTTTCGTGCCGTACTGGTTCATCAGGCTAGCGTAAAGGCCGCCATTGGTCATGTCCATGGCGGAAACGATAGCCAGTACGGACAGCCCTGCGAAGAACCCAGTCTGAATGCCGGTGTCCGGAATAAAGGATGCCGCAATCATCGCCACTAACCAGGCCACGGCGATTTTGGTCAATACCAGTGTGCCGGATTTACGCAGTACCGTGCCGGTCGCGCGCAGGTCAATTGAGGCGCCAATACAGAAAAACCAGACGGCGAGAATAGGCACCGTTCCGCTAATCATTCCTTTTGTAAACGAGCCGAAATAATTACCGGTATCTGGCGCCAGCGTATTTAAAATTGCCCCAAGTAACAGCGGGATAAGCATCATCCCTCCCGGGATGCGTTCCATTGTGGCTTTAATCTTCATCATAAACCTCAGCGGTATTATTCAGCCCCTGGCTGAATGAAAGTCAAAAGTGTCCCGCGACAAAAAACATGGTTTTTCATCGTGTTAGTAAGTTTTTCTGTGTAGGGCAGCCGTGAATGAGGTAACGGCGGCTATCATCTTTTTTATGGGTATTGAGATGTGTCTGTGAGTGACTTATCCCGTTATTGAAGTAACTGGTGCTACTATCTCTCTTGTGGAATAATGATTCAATAGAAATGAAACGCTGTTTTGGTTATCTTGATCACATTATTGATTCACGCATTTGATAGCATCAAACTCAGCGAAAATTTATGTAAATTCATTGTTATTTAATTTAGCGTTTTCACGCTTACCTAATATCGGGGGCGACCTTTCCCCCCGCAACGTCACGAGGAGTCAGAATGGACGTTCGTCAAAGCATTCATAGCGATCATGCGAAAACCCTGGATACCGCCGGGCTGCGCAAAGAGTTTTTAATCGAAAAAATTTTTGTGGCTGACGAGTACACCATGACTTACAGCCATATCGACCGCATCATCGTAGGCGGCGTGATGCCGGTAAACCGCACCGTTAGCGTAGGCGGCGAAGTAGGCAAGCAACTGGGTGTGAGCTATTTTCTGGAACGCCGTGAACTGGGCGTTATCAATATCGGCGGGCCGGGGCTCATCACCGTGGATGGCACCCGTTATGAAATGAACAGTCGCGATGGTCTGTATGTGGGCAAAGGCGCGAAAGAAGTCGTGTTTGAAAGCCTCGATACGGCGAACCCGGCACGGTTTTACTATAACTGCGCGCCAGCGCACACCACATTCCCGACCAAACGCGTAACGCCTGCGGACGTGTCGCCGGTGCATCTTGGCGAAGACGTCACCAGCAACCGTCGCACCATTAATAAGTATTTTATTCCGGACGTGCTGGAAACCTGCCAGCTCAGCATGGGGCTTACCGAACTCGCGCCAGGCAACCTGTGGAACACGATGCCGTGCCACACCCATGAGCGGCGCATGGAGGTTTACTTCTACTTCGGGCTGGAAGAGAACAGCTGCGTATTCCACATGATGGGCCAGCCGCAGGAGACGCGTCATATCGTGGTGCAGAATGAACAGGCGGTGATTTCGCCGAGCTGGTCGATTCACTCGGGCGTTGGCACGCGCGCTTATACGTTCATCTGGGGCATGGTGGGTGAAAACCAGGTGTTCGACGACATGGACCACGTCGCCGTGAAAGATCTGCGCTAACCATTTTGTCGGTTCCGCGCCTAAAAAAAGCCTCGTCACTGACGAGGCTTTTTTGTGGTTTACGCGCCGCGTTTGTCTTCGGTGCGTAATTCAAAATCAGAAGCATCATGGCGCTCGTGAAGCTGCTCATTAAGCGGCCCCCACGTGCGATTCACGATACGTCCGCGCTGTACCGCTGGACGTTGTGCCACCTCTTGTGCCCAGCGCTTCACGTTCTGGTATTCATCAACCTGAAGGAATGTGCTCGCCTCATACAACCCACCGATAATCACGTTGCCATACCACGGCCAGATGGCGATATCTGCGATGGAGTATTCGTCGCCCGCGATATAACGATGCTGCGCGAGCTGGCGGTCCAGTACGTCGAGCTGACGCTTGGCTTCCATCGTGAAGCGGTTAATGGCGTATTCGATTTTTTGCGGCGCATAGTGATAAAAATGACCGAAGCCGCCGCCGAGATACGGCGCCGAGCCTTGCAGCCAGAATAACCAGTTCAGCGCTTCGGCGCGTCCGGCGTAGTCTTCCGGCAGGAAATGCCCGAATTTATCCGCGAGATAAAGCAGAATGGCGCCGGATTCAAACACGCGCACCGCCGGGGTGACGGAGTGGTCCAGCAGCGCCGGGATTTTAGAGTTCGGGTTGACGTCCACAAAACCGCTGGAGAATTGATCGCCTTCGCCAATGCGAATCAGGTGCGCGTCATATTCCGCGCCGCTAATACCAAGCGCCAGCAGCTCTTCCAGCAGAATGGTCACTTTCTGGCCATTAGGCGTGCCGAGCGAATAGAGCTGCAACGGGTGTTTGCCAACCGGCAGCGTTTTCTCATGCGTCGGCCCGGCGACAGGGCGGTTAATATTTGCAAAGGCACCGCCAGATTGCGGCTCCCAGGTCCAGACTTCAGGTGGCTGATATTCGTTTTGAGACATAGTGTTATCCCGCGCGATGAGTAAGGAAAGGAGCCGGTTCCCCGGCTCGCGTTTTCGAGTGTAGCAGGCGACAGTGCTCTTCTCTGTTATCCGGTTGTGGCATTACGCGCTCAACAGCCAGCGGCGATGTAATCGCCGTTGGGGCTGACCGGAATCACCGTTAAGAACAGTACGGCGGCGAAGATAAGCAGCGCCAGCCCGCCGACGATCCGCAACAGCGCCGCGATGCGCTGCGCCTCACGCGCTGACACCCCGTGGTCAAACAGCCGCGTGGTGGCGTTTCTCGCATACTGCACGCCGAGCGACAGCGCCATAATCGACAGCGCCGTCCCGAGCGCCATTGTCATCACCGCCGCTATGCCCCAACTCACCATGCCGAGCGCGTTAGCAAACAACATAATCATGATGGCGCCGCTACAGGGCCGCGCGCCGATGGCGATAATGACGCCGAGGCGCGCGCGCCAGTCGCTGCCGGGCGCCGTCTGGCCGACGCCATGGTGACCGCAGCCGCAGTGGTCCGGGTGTGCCTCAATGGGTTTCAACGCATGAATGTTTAAGCGCGGCGCACGCAGGCTTCTTGCGGCACGCAGAATAAGAAACAGCCCGAACGCGCCAATAAGCAGCGCGCTCGCTTTTTCAAGATACCAGCGGCTCTGGCTGAGATCGCCTGACGCCAGGTTGAAACCGACCGCCAGAATAAAAACAAACGCAATGGCGCTGATGCCCTGCATCAGGCTACCCGCAACCGGCACCAGCCGTGCCGCAAAGAGGTTTTCGCGATTGGTGGCAAGCCAGGCGCTGACGATAAATTTGCCGTGTCCCGGCCCGATAGCATGCAGCACGCCGTAAATAAACGCGCCGCTGATAAGCCAGAGGCCGCCGGTGTACTGATGATTATTGAGCTGCAAAAGATAGAGCACCAGATAGCGGTGCAGGGTGATTTGCAGGCTGAACGCCCACTGAAGAAACGCGCTCCAGTGGCTCCAGAGGAAAAAACCGATCCCCAGCGCGCAGAGCGCCAGCAGCAACACGCCTGGGCGTTGCCAGCGGCGATTCAGGATGGCAGTCGACATGCAGTGATTCCGTGAATTAGTATTCAGCAAGTATAACGATGAAAGAGGGCGAAACCAGCAGAGGAGGCGATGTAACGGTTCAGAAAGGGGTAATGTGTGCGGCGAAGGGAAGAAGGTGTTCGATGGAGAGCCCGGAGCCCAAAAAGCAAAAACCCGCCTTTTGGGCGGGTTCTTTAGAATTTAGTGGTGCCCGGACTCGGAATCGAACCAAGGACACGGGGATTTTCAATCCCCTGCTCTACCGACTGAGCTATCCGGGCAACGGGGCGCATTAAACCGTAAAGGCCCGAAGGCGTCAACGGCTTTGTCACAAAAAATCCTTAAATTTGTGCTGACTGGCTGCTTTTCAGGCAAAAACGCCCTGAGGGCGCTTATCAGGTCAGTGCGCCGCCCTGACGGCACTGGGCGAAACGCAAAATATCTTCAGCGAGGCGGCGTGCGGTATCGACATCCGCCTGGCTGCGTTTAACCAGAAGCCGGCTCAGACAGCCCTCCAGCACCAGTTCCATCTGCTCTGCGACCATCGCCGGGTCGTCCACTTCAAGCTGCGTCAGCAGTTCATGGGTGTATTGATACGCGGCGCGCTTTTGGTTATCGGCCAGCTGATGAATCGGGTGCGACGCCTCCGGGTAAAAGGTACAGGCGGCGATAAACAGGCAGCCCGGATAACGGTCCTGGCTAACACAATCCGTCAACGCCTGATAGCGCGCCATCAGCTTCTGCTCGGCGCTCAAGGCGTCGTCATAAATCAACTGCCGACGCCAGGCATCCACGCGCTGGCTCAAATAACGCAGCGCGTCATAAAGCAGCGCTTCGCGATCTGGCCAGTAACGTTGCAGCTCGTCAGCAGGGCACTGCGCGGCTGCGGCCACCATTTCTGGTGTGGTATTGGCAATCCCTTCCTGTTCAAGGACATGCAGGGCCTGCTCCAGAACTTCTTCACGTTGCACGGTCTACTCCTCTCCGTTTAGCCCAACGGTTTCTCCCACCCAAGTGTTGTTTACCGCAGGCGATTGTGCAAATGCGCGGCGAAAGCGGGCGCGTCCATAAAGCCGGTGACGCGCGACTGCGGGAGCTCGTTGCCCTGCGCATCAAAGAAAATAATCGTAGGCAAGCCAAGCACATTCAGGCGTTTTAACAGGGCGATATCTGCTGCGCCGTTGGCGGTTACATCAGCCTGCAACAGCACAGCGCCATTCAGGGCACGCTGAACCGCCGGCGCGCTGAACGTATATTTCTCAAACTCTTTGCAGGCGACACACCAGTCGGCGTAGAGATCAAGCATCACTGGTTTGCCCCTGGCCTGCGCCAGCGCCTGGTCGAGGTCGGCGGTGGTCACGATGCGCTCAAATGCCAGATGCGTCTGCGTATCGCTGGCAGGCGCGCCGAAAGCCCAGTCCTGCAATGGGCGTGCGCAGATAAGCGCTGCGCCGAGCAGGATAATTTGCAGCACGCGCATCCAGGGCTTCACGGCATTCAGGCTTACGATAAACGCCCAGCCAAAGAAGGCGATGCCGAGTGCGCTCCAGAGCCGCAGGCCCCAGGGGTCGCCCAGCACGCGCTCCAGCAGAAACACCGGCAGAGCGAGGATAACAAAGCCGAACGCGGTTTTGACCTGCTCCATCCACGGACCGCTTTTTGGCAGCAGCCGGTTGCCGAACACCGTGACCAGCATCAGCGGCAGGCCCATGCCGAGTGCGTAAAGATAGAGCGTGCCGCCGCCAAGCCACAGATTACCGCTCTGGGCGATGTACAACAGGATGGCGCTGAGCGGCGCGGTGGTGCAGGGCGAGCAGATGAGCCCGGCAATCGCGCCCATCGCAAAGACGCCGCCCGGCGAGCCGCCGCGCTGGCGATTGCTCATTAGCGTCAGACGAGTTTGCAGCGACGCGGGCAGTTGCAGGGTAAAGAGCCCGAACATCGAAAGCGCCAGCAGGGTAAATACAACGGAAAGCGAGATCAGTACCCACGGACTTTGCAGCGCAGCCTGAAATTGCAGACCTGCGGCGGCGACAACCAGCCCGAGCGCGGTATAGGTGAGCGCCATACCCTGAACGTAGACCAGTGCCAGCAGCAGCGCGCGGCCGGTGGAAAGGCGTTTTTCGCCACCCAGCACGATGCCGGAGATAAGTGGGTACATGGGCAGCACGCAAGGCGTAAAGGCGACGCCGATACCGATAAGCAGCGCCCAGAGGGCAGAGAAGGGCAGCGTGGCGGAGGGCGCGTCGCCCCTCACCTCATCTCTCTCCTCGCCAGGGCGCGGGGGCTGGAGGGCGTCAGGTTCCGCACGGGATGCGGCATTTTCCTGGGCGTGAGGTCTCGTGACGCTGCCGGTATCGGCGCGCGGTGCTGACGGGCGCGTGTCCGTTGTCTGCGTTTCATCGTGCGCGATGGCGCTCAGCGGGATGCTGCGGGTTTCCGGCGGATAGCAAAATCCTGCCTCAGCGCAGCCCTGATACGTCACGCTCAGCGTCGCGCCGGACGAGGCCTGCTTCACCGTGACCGGCACAGTGAGCGTGTCGCGATAAATCTCGCTCTTACCGAAAAACTCGTCCTCGTGCGGCTCGCCTGCGGGCAGTGAGGGCGCATCGACGCGGGCATTAGCTGGCGTAATGCGGATTTGCTGGCGATAGAGGTAATAGCCCGGCTTAATCTGCCAGTTCAGCGTCAGTTGGTGTTGCTGCTGCTGAAAATCAAACGCGAAGGCCTGATCTGCAGGCACAAATTGTGAAGCGTTTTGCTGACTGAACAGCCCGGCAGAGGCCTGAGCGCTGCAAAAAAGCAGGATCAGCGTAAGGATGCGTTGAGCCATGAGAGGTAGTCTTCGTCTCCGTGAATGACAGGGATCACAAGCAATTCGGGGGTCTGGTAAGGGTGGTGCGTTTTAAGGCATGTCAGTAGCGCCTGCTGACGTGCGGTATCGCTTTTCAGCACCATCTGTACTTCATACTCCTGCTCCAGTTTCCCTTCCCAGTAGTAGAGCGATGTGGCGCCCGGCAGCAGCGTTACGCAGGCGGCGAGCTGCTCCCCCAGCGCTTTGGCCGCCAGCTCCTGCGCGGTGGCTTCGTCCGGTGCGGTACAGAGTACGACGACCGCGTCTGGCGCGGCGTGAGTCACGGTGTTCTTATCCAGCATAAAGCCCTCCTGCCCGAAATATTCAAACGGGTACTATACAACGGCAGGGGAGCGCGCGTTAGCGACGGAGTGTCAGCGCAGGTTACGACGCAAGAAAAAGGGCGCCGCAGCGCCCCAAACCGCGTTACAACATGACGCTGCCCAGCAGGAAACCGAAGCAGACTGACAAGACGACGCCAAGCGTGCCCGGAATAAAGAATGGGTGGTTAAAGACGAAGCGTCCAATGCGTGTGGTGCCGGTGTCGTCCATCTGAACGGCCGCGACCAGCGTTGGGTAGGTTGGCAGAATAAAAAGCCCGGAGACGGCGGCAAAGGAGGCCACGGCAGTGAGCGGCGATACATTCAGCGCCAGCGCCATCGGCATCAGCGCTTTGGCGGTTGCCGCCTGCGAGTAAAGCAGCGCAGACGCGATAAAGAAAATTAACGCCAGCAGCCACGGATGCCCCTGAATCACACTGCCTGCGGTCTCTTTGATCCAGTCGATATTGGCTGAAACAAACGTATCGCCAAGCCATGCAACGCCCAGAATACAGATGCAGGCGCTCATCCCGGCTTTAAACGTGCTGGAGTTGAGAATGCTGTCTGTCTCCACTCGGCAGAGAAGCGTGATGAGCGTCGCGACGCTCAGCATGATAATAAGAATGGCGCTGGTGGTATTCATCAGCGGTTTCGCGACCAGCCCCAGGCTCGGGCTGTTGATAATGGCGTAGGCCACAACGCAAACGACACCCAACAGGAACAGCCAGACAGAGGATTTGGCGCGCGGTTTGATCTCAATCTGTTTATCGCCGCGCAGTTCAATCAGCCCTTCCGAAAGGCGCTTCTGATAAACCGGGTCGTCAGAGAGCTTTGAGTTAAACAGAACAGAAACCAGAAATGACATCACCAGGACTGCGGCAAGCGTGGAGGGCATCACGATCATCAGCAAATGGATGTAGCTGACGCCGTGGCCTTCCATGACCGAGGACATATACACCACCGCGGCAGAAATCGGCGAGGCAGTAATGGCAATCTGTGCGGCGACTACCGCCGTAGAAAGCGGACGGCAGGGCTTCACGCCTTGCTCTTTCGCCACTTCGGCGATAACCGGCAGCGTCGCCAGGGAGATATTGCCGGTGCCGGCAAAAATGGTCAGAAAATAGGTAACAATCGGCGCCAGAATCGTGATGTATTTCGGGTTCTTGCGCAGCAGCTTTTCCGTCTGGTTGACCAGGAAATCCAGGCCGCCTGCCACCTGCATCGCCGAGATCGCGGCGATGACCGCCATGATGATGGAAATAACGTCAAAAGGAATGTTGCCGGGTTTGACCCCAATGGCGGCGAGAACTAATACCCCTAGCCCACCGGCATACCCTATGCCGATTCCCCCAAGCCTGGCGCCAAGAAAAATGGCCAGTAAGACGATGATAAGTTCGACAACTATCATGATGGCTTCCTTGATGGTTAATTATTGGATAATTAAAAGTTATAATTTGGTATCCATTAAACGAAAAAGGCACGTCCGGAGACGTGCCTTTTCAGTGTACCCCGAAAGGGAATTACTGTTCGCTTTCATCGGTATAGCGTTTGGCTTTGTAAGCCGGGTGCATCAGGTTCTGGACGGAGAAGATGTCGTCCAGCTCCGCTTCCGTGAGCAGACCGCGCTCCAGGACGACTTCTCGCACGCTCTTGCCGGTTTCGGCGCAAATCTTCCCGACGATATCGCCGTTGTGGTGGCCAATAAACGGGTTGAGATAGGTGACGATGCCGATGGAGTTATAGACGTAGCCTTCACACACTTCTTTGTTCGCGGTGATGCCATTGACGCATTTCTCCAGCAGGTTGTAGCACGCGTTGGTCAGGATGTGGATAGACTCGAACATCGCCTGGCCGATAACCGGTTCCATCACGTTCAGCTGCAACTGACCTGCCTCGGATGCCATGGTCACGGTGGTGTCATTGCCGATAACTTTAAAGCAGACCTGGTTGACGACTTCCGGCACCACTGGGTTGACTTTGGCTGGCATGATAGACGAGCCCGCCTGCAGTTCCGGCAGGTTGATTTCGTTTAAGCCGGCGCGTGGACCAGAAGAGAGCAGGCGCAGGTCGTTACAGATTTTGGAGAGTTTTACGGCCAGACGTTTGAGCGAGCTGTGTACCATGACGTAAGCGCCGCAGTCGGAAGTCGCTTCAATCAGGTCTTCCGCCGGAACCACCGGCAGATTGCTTACTTCTGCCAGTTTCTGCACCGCCAGTTGCTGGTAGCCGTCTGGGGTGTTCAGGCGGGTGCCGATGGCGGTCGCGCCGAGGTTGACTTCAAGCAGCAGCTCCGCTGTGCGCAGCAGGTTTTTGGTCTCTTCGTTCAGCAGCACGTTGAACGCGTGGAATTCCTGGCCGAGCGTCATCGGTACGGCGTCCTGAAGCTGGGTGCGGCCCATTTTCAGGATGTTTTCAAATTCTACCGCCTTGCGCTGGAAGCCTTCGCCCAGCTCTTTAATCGCGTCTACCAGCTTCACGATGGAGGCGTAGACCGCGATGCGGAAACCAGTCGGGTAAGCGTCGTTAGTCGACTGGCATTTGTTCACATGATCGTTCGGGTTGAGGAACTGATATTCCCCTTTCTGATGGCCCATCAACTCCAGGCCGATGTTCGCCAGCACTTCGTTGGTGTTCATGTTAACGGAGGTACCCGCGCCGCCCTGATAGACGTCCACCGGGAACTGATCCATGCATTTTCCGTTATTCAACACTTCATCGCAGGCGGCGATAATCGTGTCGGCGACTTTGCGCGGAATGGTCTGCAACTCTTTGTTGGCCAGCGCCGCCGCTTTTTTCACCATCACCATGCCACGAACAAATTCAGGGATGTCACTGATTTTGCTGTTGCTGATGTAAAAGTTTTCAATCGCTCGCAGAGTATGAACACCGTAGTAGGCATCCGCTGGAACTTCCCTGGTACCCAACAAATCTTCTTCGATACGAATGTTGTTTAACATGTGAACCTTCTTACTTAAGCTGACTAAGATTGCACCAAACTCACAGGATATATGTGGTTATGGAGGTAAAATGACCGACATTTATGTCCTTAATCGGTCTGGTGCCCACGATCATATGCTGATGATAGCGAAAAGCCGTAACCTGGATCACTTATTCCCGGGCGCGCCTGACGACAATTATTAAACTGTGAAATGGCTCACCGCTTAAAAATTTCCAGAAAAAATGTCCGTGCAAAGTGATTGAACTTTGACTAAGGCGCCTCCATCTCAGTGTATATGCGTTTGCACATCTATTTCTAAGGCGCCAAAAGGCGCCTGCTTTTTACAGGAGAACCCGGTGCGCTGGATACCCTTTATCGCCTTCTTTCTTTACATCTACATTGAAATTTCCATCTTTATTCAGGTGGCGCATGTTTTCGGCGTTTTTCTGACTTTGCTGCTGGTGATTTTTACTTCGGTTATCGGGATGTCGCTGGTGCGCAACCAGGGGTTTAAAAACCTGATGCTGATGCAGCAGAAAATGGCGGCGGGCGAGAGCCCGGCCACGGAGATGATTAAAAGCGTGTCGCTGATTATTTCCGGTCTGTTGCTGGTGCTGCCGGGCTTCTTCACCGATTTCCTGGGTCTGCTGCTTCTGCTGCCGCCAGTGCAAAAACTCATTACGCTGCGCCTGATGCCGCATCTGCGCTTTAATCGTATGCCGGGTGGCGGTTTTAGCGCCTCGTCACAAGGGGGCAATACCTTTGATGGTGAGTATCAGCGCAAAGACGACGGCCCGAAGCGCCTGGACGACCACGATCGCGATTCGCGATAAAAAATCCAAAAAATTTTTCTTTTCCCCCCTTGAAGGGGGAAAACCCCAACCCCATCTCTCTGGGCACCAGCCGGAAACCCTGATGGGCCGGCTCAATCCCTAACTGATACGGACTTTCTCAAAGGAGAGCTATCAATGAATATTCGTCCATTGCATGATCGCGTGATCGTCAAGCGTAAAGAAATTGAATCTAAATCTGCTGGCGGCATCGTTCTGACCGGCTCTGCCGCGGGTAAATCAACTCGTGGCGAAGTGCTGGCTGTTGGCAATGGCCGCATCCTTGAAAACGGCGAAGTGAAGCCGCTGGATGTGAAAGTCGGCGACATCGTCATTTTTAACGATGGCTATGGTGTGAAAACCGAGAAGCTGGACGATCAGGAAGTGCTGATCATGTCTGAAAGCGACATTCTGGCAATTGTTGAAGCGTAATTCTCACGCACGAACAAACTGAACGTACGAATTTAAGGGAAATAACGATATGGCAGCTAAAGACGTAAAATTCGGTAACGACGCTCGTGTGAAAATGCTGCGCGGCGTAAACGTACTGGCAGACGCAGTGAAAGTCACCCTGGGCCCGAAAGGCCGTAACGTGGTGCTGGATAAATCTTTCGGTGCGCCGACCATCACCAAAGACGGCGTGTCCGTAGCACGTGAAATCGAACTGGAAGACAAGTTCGAAAACATGGGTGCTCAGATGGTGAAAGAAGTTGCCTCTAAAGCGAATGACGCAGCAGGCGACGGCACCACCACGGCAACCGTACTGGCTCAGTCTATCATCACTGAAGGCCTGAAAGCTGTGGCTGCAGGCATGAACCCGATGGATCTGAAACGCGGTATCGATAAAGCGGTTATCGCCGCTGTTGAAGAGCTGAAAGCGCTCTCTGTACCGTGCTCTGACTCCAAAGCTATCGCTCAGGTAGGCACCATCTCCGCGAACTCCGACGAAACCGTAGGCAAACTGATTGCTGAAGCGATGGAGAAAGTGGGTAAAGAAGGCGTTATCACCGTTGAAGAAGGCACCGGTCTGCAGGACGAGCTGGATGTCGTTGAAGGTATGCAGTTCGACCGTGGCTACCTGTCTCCGTACTTCATCAACAAGCCGGAAACTGGCGCTGTTGAACTGGAAAGCCCGTTCATTCTGCTGGCTGACAAAAAAATCTCCAACATCCGCGAAATGCTGCCGGTACTGGAAGCGGTGGCGAAAGCAGGCAAACCGCTGCTGATCATCGCTGAAGACGTTGAAGGCGAAGCGCTGGCGACCCTGGTCGTGAACACCATGCGTGGCATCGTGAAAGTCGCTGCGGTGAAAGCACCGGGCTTCGGCGACCGTCGTAAAGCTATGCTGCAGGATATCGCTATCCTGACCGGTGGTACCGTTATCTCTGAAGAGATCGGTATGGAACTGGAAAAAGCTACCCTGGAAGATCTGGGTCAGGCGAAACGCGTTGTTATCAACAAAGATACCACCACCATCATCGATGGCGTGGGCGACGAATCCGCAATTCAGGGCCGTGTTGGTCAGATCCGTCAGCAGATCGAAGAAGCGACCTCTGACTACGATCGTGAAAAACTGCAGGAGCGCGTAGCAAAACTGGCGGGCGGCGTTGCCGTAATCAAAGTTGGCGCGGCCACTGAAGTTGAAATGAAAGAGAAGAAAGCTCGCGTTGAAGATGCCCTGCACGCAACCCGTGCTGCGGTAGAAGAAGGCGTGGTTGCGGGTGGTGGCGTAGCGCTGGTTCGCGTTGCGGCCAAACTGACCGAGCTGACTGGCCAGAACGAAGACCAGAACGTGGGTATCAAAGTTGCGCTGCGCGCGATGGAAGCTCCGCTGCGTCAGATCGTATCCAACGCCGGTGAAGAGCCGTCTGTGGTTGCTAACAATGTGAAAGCGGGCGACGGTAACTACGGTTACAACGCGGCGACCGAAGAATACGGCAACATGATCGACATGGGTATTCTGGATCCGACCAAAGTTACCCGTTCTGCGCTGCAGTACGCGTCCTCTGTGGCGGGTCTGATGATCACCACCGAGTGCATGGTGACTGACATGCCGAAAAGCGACGCGCCTGACTTAGGTGCTGCTGGCGGTATGGGCGGCATGGGTGGTATGGGCGGCATGATGTAATTGCCCTCCACCTTACATCCCATGATGTAGTGTGTTGAAACCCCGGTCAGAAATGGCCGGGGTTTTTCTTTTGGTCATCTTTTTAGTATAAGGTCTTACCGGGCATACGAAGCCCAGGCTATCAATAGCTATTCATAATGGGGAATAACATGCGCTTGAAAGTTACTACAGGAATGGTTGTCGCCGCGTTGCTGCTGGCGGGATGCAGCAATGGTAATTCGCTCTCTGCTGCAGGCCAGAGCGTGCGTTTTGTTGAAGAGCAGCCAGGCGCCGATTGCCGTTTACTTGGCACCGCCACCGGCGAGCAGAGCAACTGGCTTTCTGGTCAGCACGGCGAAGAGGGCGGTTCTATGCGCGGTGCGGCGACCGATCTGCGTAACAAAGCGGCAGAGATGGGCGGTAACGTCCTTTATGGCGTAAGTAGCCCGACGCAAAACTTGCTTTCAAGCTTCGTTCCCACCTCAAGCCAGATGACCGGCCAGGTGTATAAGTGCCCAAACTGATGGCGTTTTAGTGGCCATTAAGCAAAAAAATGGCGGGTGCGCATCGCATACCCGCCCTGTGTTTTTTAACGTTATCGCTTATCTTCCGCCGGGTGGATCACCCACCGGCCGCTCGTCAAACGCCTCGCTTTAATGCTGACGCAACTGTAAATCCAGCGGCGTTTTGCTCGGTTCGCCGCCAATTTCACGTGCGAGTTTCGGCACCATGTACCCCGAAACCAGCGTCAGCAGCTCTCGCATAATCGCCCGCGCCTCGTCATCGCTCACCATGAAATGCGCCGCGCCCTGCACCTTATCCAGTACGTGCAGGTAATACGGCATCACGCCTGCGTCGAATAACGCATTACTGAGCGTCGCAAGTGTCGGGGCGTTATCGTTCACGCCTCGGAGCAGTACGCTCTGATTAAGCAGCGTCACGCCCGCCGCCCGCAACCGGGCCATACCGGCGCGGAACGCACCGTCAATTTCCTGGGCATGGTTAATATGGTTAACCAGTAACACCTGCAACCGTGTCTGGCCGAGTAACTGGACCAGCTCGTCGGTTATCCGCGCCGGGATCACAATCGGCAGACGGCTATGAATACGCAGCCGTTTAATGTGAGGAATTGCCTCAAGATTCTCGACAAGCCATGCCAGCTCGCGATCTTTCGCCATCAGCGGATCGCCGCCGGAGAAAATAATCTCGTCCAGTTCCGGGTGTGCGGCAATGTAATCCAGCGCCGCCTGCCAGTTACGCTTGTTGCCCTGGTTATCCGCATAGGGAAAATGGCGGCGGAAGCAATAACGGCAGTTCACGGCACAGCCGCCTTTAACTAACAACAGCGCGCGGTTCTGATACTTATGCAACAGGCCGGGGACGACGCTGTTTTGCTCTTCGAGCGGATCGGTGGTAAAACCGGGCGCCGCCACGAACTCCTCGCGCGAGGTCAGCACCTGGCGCAACAGCGGATCGTGAGGGTTGCCTTTCTCCATACGCGCGACGAACGCGCGCGGCACGCGCAGCGCAAATAACCGGCGCGCGTCGCGCCCGGCCAGCAATGCTTCGTCAGCGTCTATATTGAGAAGGTGCAGGAGCTCATCGGGATCGGTGATAACATCGGCAAGTTGCGATAACCAATCTTCTCTGGATGGGGGATTTAGGGTTACAATATGCTCCATTTTGTGGCTTAGCTACCAGTTAACAATTTCAGAGGGCCTTATGGCGACTTATTCTAGCAACGATTTTCGTGCCGGTCTTAAAATCATGATGGACGGCGAACCGTACGCCGTTGAATCCAGCGAATTCGTTAAACCGGGTAAAGGTCAGGCGTTCGCGCGCGTTAAGCTGCGCCGCCTGCTGACAGGTTCCCGCGTTGAGAAAACCTTCAAATCTACCGACTCCGCTGAAGGCGCAGACGTCGTAGATATGAACCTGACTTACCTGTACAACGACGGTGAGTTCTGGCACTTCATGAACAACGAAACCTTCGAACAGCTGGCAGCGGATGCAAAAGCAGTAGGCGATAACGCGAAATGGCTGCTGGATCAGGCTGAGTGCATCGTGACCCTGTGGAACGGCCAGCCAATCTCTGTTACTCCGCCGAACTTCGTAGAACTGGAAATCGTTGATACCGATCCGGGTCTGAAAGGCGACACGGCGGGCACCGGCGGCAAACCAGCTACCCTGTCGACTGGCGCAGTAGTTAAAGTTCCGCTGTTCGTTCAGATCGGCGAAGTCATCAAAGTTGATACTCGCTCTGGTGAATACGTTTCCCGCGTAAAATAATTACAGCTGTTATCTGCGGCGTGGGTTCTCTACGCCGCAAATCTACAGAGAGCATCAATGAAACCGCGATTGTTACGTCCCTTCGTCGTGCTACTACTCTGTTCGCTTGCCTGTGCCTGCAATACGGCGCGCGGCTTTGGCGAAGATATCCGCCACCTCGGCGGTGCGATTGAGCGCGCAGCCAAATAGTTCTCCTACTCCTAAAAACCGTTTCCTTCCGCCGGCTTGTCAGTTTTTGTCTATGCTTAAATGGCTATACACAAATAACTTAGGCAATAAAAGGAAGAGATTATGGTTAAGAAAACAATTGCGGCGCTCTTTTCAGCACTGGTTCTTTCTTCACTGTTGACGGCCTGTAACACCACACGTGGCGTGGGCGAAGATATTCAGGACGGCGGCAACGCGATCTCTGGCGCTGCAACTCGCGCATCGCAGTAATTATGACGACAACGGTACGGCTCCGTGCGGCGTCGTACCGTTATCTGACACACATCTCCGGCAGTGGCACGAACAGTGAAAAGCGGTTATCGGCGCCAAGCTTCATACGAATATTACGCTTATAGGTGTAAACCGTTTTTACGGCGATCCCCATTTTGCGTGCAATCTCTTCATTGCTCATTCCCACGCCCCACCATTCAAGAATCCGCTCCTCACGAAGGGTCAGTAGTGGCGTAATGCTTTTCGGCTCCCCAAACGGCGGGCGTGACATCAATGCCTTACCAATAAGCTGGCTCAAATCACACAGCGGGATGCTTTTATCCACCGTACGCCAGGTGATTTGTTGCGAGCAATAGTCGTCCAGCTTATCTGAGGCGCCGCTTTGCAACAGGATCAGGCGCGTGGTATTGCCACAGGCAGCAAAAATGGATGAAAACTGGTTTACGTGGTGAACATCTCCCATAAATCCGTGAAGATCGGCAATCACCATATTCGGCTGCCACTGGATGAGAAGCTCGCGTGCGCGCAGTAAATGATCGGTTGCCGTTATATGGAACGGCGCGGCGAAATCTTCAGAGTGATTGAGCCAGCTTTCGAGCCCGGTACGGCTGAAGTGACAGCGGTCAACCAGTAAAATTTTATACATGCTCGGATTCATTATGGAGAGAAGGACGCGCCTGCTGAAGCCAGCAGGAAAGTGTCTCATCATAGGAATATTTCTCACTAAATGAACCCGTAATGTACGTGCACAATCGCAGCTATTTCCTGGCTTAACCCACGAGAATCCGCTGGTTTAGGAAAAACACGGTTGCAAAATGCACATCAGGAAGAGATGATCGCGGCGTTTTATTCACCTGGCCTTGCGGGACGACCTGCAAGCGCGTCACGTTGAACGGGGACGGCCCCACAAACCTGGAGCTGAGTATGTCCTGGTTCGTTCTTTTAATTGCCGGTCTTCTGGAAGTGGTCTGGGCTGTAGGCCTGAAATTTACCCACGGTTTTACCCGTCTTGTGCCAAGCGTCATCACCGTCTCGGCGATGATTGTAAGCATTGCACTGCTCTCATGGGCGATGAAAAGCCTGCCAACCGGAACGGCTTACGCTGTCTGGACGGGCATTGGTGCGGTGGGCGCGGCGATAACCGGTATTTTGCTGCTGGGCGAGTCGGCAAGCCCCGCGCGCCTGATAAGCCTTGGGCTCATTGTCGCGGGGATTGTCGGCCTGAAACTAAGCACCCATTAACGGGCGCGCTGATTTACCCAAATCAGTTTTTCCACCGGGAAACCCTGACGAGTAGCTGAATCCAGCAGATCCTCTTTCACTTGCTTACTGATCGTTGGCGTGCGGGAGAGGATCCACAAATAGCTGCGATCCGGCCCGCAGATCAACGCGTGCTGGTAATCCTTATCAAGCGCAATAATGTTGTAGCCGCCGTAGAAAGGACCGAAGAACGACACCTTCAGCGCGGCACGGTGTGTATTGCCTGTGAAATAGGCTTTGCCTTCGCTCTGCTGCCATTTACTGCGGTCAGGGTTAAATCCACGGTTAATAACATTCAAACCGCCATCGCCGCGCAGGCTATAAGTGGCAGTGACCTGCTCCAGGCCGCGTTCAAAGCGATGGTCGAAGCGGGCGATTTCATACCAGGTGCCGAGATAACGGTTCACGTTGAAATCTTCCACCACGGTGACGCCGTGTGGCGGGGTAGGGGTGCTGCAGGCGACAAGAAGCGCTGCGGTGGCAACGGTAGCAATAACAGGGAGTAGTCGAATACGCATGGCGGGATCCTTCTGTTTTTAAAGCTAAGTGTAGATGCGCGTTGTACTTTTGTAATTGCAGCGAGGAGAAATAATCGGAAGGGAAAACGCCGCTTCGGAAAAAGCGGCGTGGGAGCGTTAAAGCGTAAGCACTCCAATCAGGGTGACGACCGTCAGGATAGCGGCAAGACCGTAGAAAACCCATTTCCCGGCGGGAACATGAATTTTCAGATCATGCATGCCGTGATGGATGCGGTGCAGCCCGCACCAGAGCGGCAGCACAATCATCAGGAACAGAAACAGGCGGCCAATCCAGCTGTGGGCGAACGCCAGGATACGCTCATAACTGAACGCGCCTTCCGGCCCTATGCCAAGCGGCAGCAGAATGCCTACCAGCAGCACCATTACCGGCGCGATGATGGCGCACCACATGCCGCCTGCACCGAACAGCCCCCAGAATACCGGCTCGTCGGAACGTTTCGGGTGTTGATCAATCACGGTAACCTCCTTACCAGTACAGGGCGACAAACAGGACGACAACCGTGACGATAACCGTTACGCCCCATAATCCTTTAATGACCGGCTCCGGCCCCATTTTTTCGTCTTTCACCACCACAATGGCGGCTTTAGGCGCAAGTTCAAACCAGGTTTTAGTGTGCAACAGCGCAGCCAGTAATGTGATGACATTGAGTAAAATGACGACAGGGTTTTGCAGGAAACCGACGAAACTGGCCCAGCTTTCCGGGCCATGCTTGAGCGCGAACAGCCCATAAATCAGCACGATGCTGAACCAGACTGCGGGTACTGAAGTGCCTTCACGCAGCATGTAAAAGCGGTAAAACGGCAGCGCTTTCCACCAGCCGGATTCCATCGTTCGTACATAAGGCTTACGTTTCGAGGTCATTATTCGCTCCTTGATCTGGGTTTCAACATGGCGATTAAGAAATCCTTCGAGCTCTCCACTTTGCTCTGCTGGATAGCCGCTGCAGGATCGACATGTTTCGGGCACACTTCTGAGCAGAAGCCGACAAAGGTGCAGGTCCACACACCGTTTTGACTGTTAAGCTGCGGCATCCTCGCCTGCTTGCCGTTATCGCGGCTGTCGAGGTTGTAGCGGTGCGCGAGGGTGATCGCCGCAGGCCCGATAAATTCCGGGTTCAGCCCGAATTGTGGACAGGCGGCGTAGCAGAGCCCGCAGTTAATACAGCCGGAGAACTGGTGGTATTTCGCCATCTGCGCCGGGGTTTGGGTGTTAGGGCCTTGTTCCGGCGTGCGCGTATTGCCAATGACGTAAGGCTTAATCGCTTCCAGGCTTTCGATAAAGTGCGTCATATCCACTACTAAATCGCGCTCGATCGGGAAGTTTGCCAGCGCTTCGACCTTCATGCCTGCAGGGTAGTCACGCAGAAACGTTTTACAAGCGAGTTTCGGTACGCGGTTAACCATCATCCCGCAGGAGCCGCAAATCGCCATGCGGCACGACCAGCGGTAGCTTAAATCCGGCGCCAGGTTGTCTTTGATATAGCCCAGCGCGTCCAGCAGCGACGTTTGTTCGTCCCACGGCACCTCATAAAACGCGCTGTGCGGCGCGCGATCGGTTTCCGGGTTGTAACGCACCACTTCAATCCGCAGGGTTTTCATCTCAGCCATTCGCCGTCTCCTTTTTGTCAGCCGCGTCTGCTTCGGCGCCATATACGCGCTTCGCCGGTGGCAGGGTGGTAATCTTCACGTCGCTGTAATCCAGGCGGGTCGTGCCGTCGGCATCGCGGAAGGCGAGGGTATGACGCAGGAAATTCACGTCGTCGCGCTCGGTGCAGCCTTCATCCAGGCGTTGATGCGCTCCGCGCGATTCTTTACGGGCCATCGCAGAGTGCGCCATACATTCAGCGACATTCAGGCCGTGGCCAAGCTCCATGGTGTAGAGCAACTCGGTATTGAACACGCTGGAGGTGTCGCTGATTCGCACACGCTTGAAACGTTCCTGAAGCTCAGCAAGTTTATCGATCGTTTTTTGCATCAGTTCCGGCGTGCGATAGATACCGCAGCCTTCTTCCATGGAAAGCCCCATTTCGTCGCGAATTTTCGCAAAGCTTTCGTTGCCTTCCTGATTAATAAGCTTATGCAGGCGCGCTTCAACATCCGCTACCTGTGCATTAAGCCGGTTGTCGCTTGCGGTGGTTGCTTCCATCGCGCGCTCCATCGCCTGTTCACCTGCAAGACGGCCAAACACGACGAGTTCGGCAAGCGAGTTTGAACCGAGACGGTTAGCGCCATGCAGGCCCACGGATGAACACTCGCCTACCGCAAACAGGCCCTTGATGCGGGTTTCGCACTGCGTGTTGGTTTCGATGCCGCCCATGGTGTAATGCGCGGTCGGACGCACAGGAATCGGTTCTTTAACCGGGTCAACGCCCACGTAGGCTTTCGAGAGCTCGCAGATAAACGGCAGACGCTCCAGAAGTTTTTTCTCACCGAGATGGCGCAAATCGAGATAAACCACATCGCCGCGTGGCGTAGAAATCGTGTTGCCTTTGCGCCATTCGTGCCAGAACGCCTGAGAAACTTTGTCGCGTGGCCCCAGTTCCATATATTTGTTTTTCGGCTCGCCGAGCGGCGTTTCCGGCCCCATGCCGTAATCCTGCAGATAACGATAGCCGTCTTTATTCACCAGAATGCCGCCTTCGCCGCGACACCCTTCCGTCATCAGAATGCCGGAGCCGGGCAGGCCGGTTGGGTGGTATTGCACAAATTCCATATCGCGCAGCGGAACGCCGTGTGAGAGCGCCATGCCCATACCGTCGCCGGTGACGATGCCGCCGTTAGTGTTGTAGCGATAAACGCGCCCCGCGCCGCCCGTCGCCATGACCACCGCATTAGCACGGATCTGTACAAGCGTGCCTTCCATCATATTCATCGCCACCAGGCCGCGCGCCTGGCCGTCATCCACCAGAATATCGAGGACGAAATGTTCGTCAAAGCGCTGGATTTGCGGGAATTGCAGAGAGGTCTGGAAGAGGGTGTGGAGCATGTGGAAACCGGTTTTGTCGGCGGCAAACCAGGTGCGTTCGATTTTCATGCCGCCAAAGCGGCGAACGTTAACCGACCCGTCAGGACGACGGCTCCACGGGCAACCCCATTGCTCAAGCTGCGTCATTTCGCGCGGGCAGTGGTGAACGAAATAGTCTACGACGTCTTGTTCGCACAGCCAGTCGCCACCAGCGACGGTGTCGTGAAAGTGATACTCAAAACTGTCATGATCCTGCGCGACCGCGGCTGAACCGCCTTCGGCGGCAACGGTATGGCTGCGCATGGGATAGACTTTTGAAATCAGTGCGATTTTAGCGTTGGGATTACGCTCGGCCGCCGCAATGGCTGCCCGCAGTCCCGCGCCGCCAGCACCGATAATGGCAAGATCGGCTTGAAAAGTATGCACGACATTCCTCCGGGTTTAGTTATTCCCACCGCGCGGTAACAAAGGCGAAAACTCGGGGCTGCGCGGGGGTAATGTGTCCCCTGCTCCTTTTTGGGTAGCTGAGTATAACCGCACCCCCAGAGGGGAAATTTGATGTGTTCGATTTTTTGGGGCTGCATGACGGGGTTTATCCCTCGGGTTGATGAGGTGGCTCACAAAACGCAACCTCTGCGCGCCTGACGCCAATAGTGCGCAAAATTTGTCTGCCGGTCGGGATACGAGTAGACTTCGTGCCCTTGTTTGACGACGGAGAAAGCACCATGAGCGAAACGGCCACCTGGCAGCCGAGCGCATCCATCCCCAACCTGTTAAAACGCGCCGCCATCATGGCGGAGATCCGCCGCTTTTTTGCGGACCGCGGCGTTCTGGAGGTGGAAACCCCCTGCATGAGCCAGGCGACGGTAACCGATATCCACTTGTTCCCGTTCGAAACGCGTTTCGTCGGCCCCGGCCATTCCCAGGGAATCAACCTCTATCTCATGACCAGCCCGGAATACCATATGAAACGGCTGCTGGCGGCAGGTTGTGGGCCGGTGTATCAGTTGTGCCGCAGCTTCCGTAATGAAGAGATGGGACGCCACCACAACCCGGAATTCACTATGCTGGAGTGGTACCGCCCGCATTACGATATGTACCGTCTGATGAATGAGGTGGACGATCTATTGCAGCAAGTGCTGGATTGCCAGCCTGCCGAGACCATTTCTTACCAGCAGGCGTTCCAGCGTCATCTGGAGATCGATCCGCTCTCGGCAGATAAAAACCAGCTGCGTGACGTGGCGGCGAAGCTTGATCTCAGCAACATTGCCGATACCGAAGAAGATCGCGATACGCTGCTGCAACTGCTGTTTACCATGGGCGTCGAGCCGCATATCGGTAAAGATCGCCCGGTGTTTGTCTATCATTTCCCGGCAAGCCAGGCGGCGCTCGCGCAAATCAGCACCGAAGATCATCGCGTGGCAGAACGTTTCGAGGTCTATTACAAAGGCATCGAACTGGCGAATGGTTTCCATGAGCTGACAGACGCGCGCGAACAGCAGCAGCGTTTCGAGCAGGATAACCGCAAACGCCAGCAGCGCGGGTTGCCGCAACAGCCGGTCGACTATAATTTGCTGGAAGCGCTCAAGGTGGGCCTGCCGGATTGTTCCGGCGTGGCGCTCGGCGTGGATCGGCTGATTATGCTGGCGCTGGGGGCTGAAAGCCTGGCGGAGGTTATCGCCTTTACGGTCGACCGCGCCTGATGTTGGTGCAGGTGTAATATCGGATAACGGGGGGCGCTCTGTCACCCGGCCGGTGTTGAGCATGCAGGATGGATAAAAGCGTTAAAACATTTTCAGACGGACCTGATCCTTCATGACATAAAAAAGGAGCCTTTCGGCTCCTTTTTCGTTTTTAGCTACATACTACCGGGCGCACGGTTAGTGCGGCCAGCGGAGGTCAATGTCCGCGCGGTGCGTTTCCCGTCGAGGCTCTCCAGGCGCATCTGGAAAGGCGGGAATGGCATTTCGATACCGTGTTCGCGGAAACCCTGCAAAATGAGCTGATGGATTTCGTGTCGCAGCGGCATCCGGTGGCCCATTTCGGCGGCGTGGATGCGTAACTCAAAGAGCTGAATGCCTTGCTGCAAATCCACCAGGAACACTTCCGGCGGCGGGTTATCAATCACATACGTACATTTCTGTGCGGCGCGATAGAGGAGCTGTGTCACTTCTTCACTGTTCGCATCCGACGGCGCAGGCACCGTCAACACCACGCGGGTGACCGAATCGGAAAGCGACCAGTTAATGAACTGTTCGGTGATAAACGCTTTATTCGGCACGATGATCTCTTTGCGGTCCCAGTCACTGATCGTCGTCGCGCGAGTATTAATACGCGTCACGCTGCCGGTTAAATCGCGGATGGTCACGGTGTCGCCGATGCGGATCGGCTTCTCAAAAAGAATAATCAGGCCGGAAATAAAGTTGGCGAAAATCTCCTGTAAACCAAAACCGAGCCCGACGCCGAGCGCTGCGACCAGCCATTGCAGTTTCGACCATTCGATACCGATCATGGAGAAGCCCACCAGGCCGCCAATCAGCATCAGCAAGTATTTGGTGATAGTGGTGATGGCATAGCCGGTGCCCGGCGTTAACTCAAGGTGCTGCAATACCACCAGCTCCAGTAGCGCGGGGAGATTGCGCACCAGCTGTGTGGTCACGATAAATACCAGAATTGCGATCAGCACCGCGCCAAGCGTAATCGGCTCAATGCTCTCCACACCCTGCGCGGTTGAGGTGACATCCCACAGCGAAATATTCTCAAGGAAACCAAACGCCGAGTGAATTTCCGACCACAACACAATGACGGAAAGCAGTGCGATAAGCGTAAGAATAGAGCGCACCAGACGCAGCGACTGTGCGCTTATCGCATCCAGATCGAGTTCAGCGACATCGACCTCGACACTGCCTTCGGTGCTGTGCGCATGGTGCGAGTCTTCTTCACCACGGGCGCGTTGGGCAAGGATCTCCGCGCGGCGTGAACGGGCGCGATCGAAGGCCAGACGACGGCGTTGAATCAGCATCCAGCGGCGAATGATGTAATAAATCACCAGCAACAGGAACCAGATGGCGACAGAGGTTTCCAGACGCGCCAGCAGAGCCTGGGCTGTGGCGAGATAACCCACGGCAGCCGCAAGGATAGCCATCAGCGGCGCGCATATCATGATGTTCCAGAGAAGCCGGTTGACCCAGTTGTCACCGTTGCCTTCATTATCCAGATAGAGTGGGATGCCCGCGCGTTTCAGGCTCAGGGTGACTATCGCCAGCGCGCCGCAGATAAGCACGAAGCAAAGCCGCCCCAGGGAGCCTGAAAATTCGCGGTCGTTGAGATTATCAAAGGTAATCAGCGCCATGATAAGCGGCACGATAAAACCGATGCTCATCAGGTAATAGCGCATCGCGCGGGCGACGCGGTTGCGTGGCCAGCCGAAGTGCGTCGTAAACAGGCCATTCGGGCGCGCAAACGCCGCAGAAATCATTACTACCCACAGCAATGGCACCGTGGCAGTCACGCCGTCGCCGACCGCTACCGCGATAGGGTAGGGCCAGGCTTCGCGAAGGCCATAACCGAGCGTCGCCCACAGTACCGGCAGCGGCGAGGCGACCAGAATCGACCAGAACACCGTGCGCAGCGTGAGCCAGAAGTGATCCTGCGTGACTTTACCGACCCGCGCGCTGGAACGCTCCAGAAATGCCGTAAAATGGCGGCGCGAGCTGATACTAAAGCCTACCAGCAACAGCGCGGCGAAAAGCGGGAGCAGTGTCTCTTTGCTGGTCACCATCATCACCGCGGCTTTACCGAGCTGGCCGAAGGAGTCAAGCGAGATAAGACGGCGTAAATCCTGCACGATATCTACCGGCCAGCTGATGCTGAGCGGGCTGACATCCGAGGTCCAGAATAGATAGCGGTGCGTCGCCTCGTTGACTTCTTTCAGCGCATCTTCAAGCTGGCTGTTGGCGACTTTCAGCTTGGTAAGTTCAAGAATTAACGTGTCGCCGCCCTGCAGCAGCGAATTAAGCAGTTCGCGCTGGGTACGCAGTTGCGCCTCCAGAATGCGGTTCTGTTCCGCTGTTAGCGGTTTGCCATTCGTCTGGCGAAGCTGGCGTAGCTGCGGCTGTTTGTTGAGCTGATCTTCATAGCGCAGGCGATGTACGCGAAGCTGAGCCATTTCGGTATCGAGTTGTTGGAGCTTCGGCATTTCTGGCAGGCGTGAAACTTGCGCCCGCAGCGCCTCGCCAAGCACATTGGACACACCAAGCCACTGCGACTGCTCGCGCAGGGTCGTCAGCGCCTGACGCACCTGCATGGTCTGGCTGGTGGCCTGTCGCTGCTGTGAGGCGACCAAATCCATGCGCTGCGCCTGCTGGTTCAGCGCGCGCGACAGTTCGCGGTTGACGTTGAATTGTTCAACGATAGCAGGCGGCAAGTTTTCACTGTTCTCGGCCAGTAATTCGGTGCTTTCCAGCGCGCGTTCGGCCTCTTGCTGGCGCTGGCTATTAAGCTGATTACGCAGCGCCTGCAGATAGGCGTCGAGCTGTTCGCTCTGCTTTTGCGCGAGTTCTGCGCGCAGACGCGCCAGCTCCTGACGATTGCTGGCAGAAAGCTGCGCAAGTTCCAGCTCGTCAACACGTGCTTTGAGCTGGGCGGATTCTGCCTGCTGGCTAAGAAGTTGCGCGGCGCCAAGCGATGTCGAGCCGGAAGGCGCGCCAGAGCGGCGTTCCATCTCATTAAGCTGACGGCGGGCGTCGGTTTGCTGTTGCGGAAGCTGGCTTAAGGAGTCGGCAATTTCGCGAGCGCGGTCTTGCTCTTGCTGCGCTTCGCGGCTTTTCTCCAATAGCTGACTGCTGACCTGGAGGATCTCCTGATTGAGCGCATCGGTGGTGAGTCCGGTAGGTACCCGACGCGGCTCATCGCGCAGGTTATTCAGTTGCTGGCGAAGCGACTGCGACAGCTTGGGAAAATTATCGATAACCTGCTGATATTGCCTGGCGCGCTCAAGGGACGCTTTGCGTTCCTCAAGCGCGTTTTGCGCGGACTGCAGGGCTTCTATCACTTGCGCCTGATCGGGCTGGTTTTTAGCCGCTTTGGCTTGCTCCAGCTCCTGCGCTATCTGTTTTTCATCAGGCGCTGTTGCGGCGTTCGCGCCAAAGCTCAGGCTCAAGGCCAGCAGCACGTAAAGGATCAGGCGCACGTCATTTTACCTTTGTATTAACGGTCCGGGTCGTTGTCTACCAGAGGATTGGCTTCACGTTCGGCATCCACTTCTTCTCGCGAAATGACAGCAGGTGCGACGTCAGCGGCCACGGCGTCGGCGGCGACTGCCAGCGGTTCGCCAAGGCGTGTTACGGAAAGGCTTTGCAGGTGCTCAACCAGATCCACCTGGCCCGGCGCGAAGAGGTTAATCACCGTCGAGCCCAGCTTGAAGCGGCCCATTTCCTGGCCTTTCAGCAGCGCAATTGCGCCGTCGCTTTCCCCAGCCGGATAGGTCCAGCGCTTGATGATGCCTTCGCGCGGCGGGGTGATAGTGCCAGCCCAGACGGTTTCGATGCTACCGACAATGGTGGCTCCTACCAGAATCTGCGCCATCGGGCCAAATTCGGTATCGAACAGGCAGATCACACGTTCGTTGCGCGCAAACAGGTTCGGCACGTTTTGCGCCGTCAGGTGGTTTACCGAGAAGAGATCGCCCGGTACGTAAATCATCTCGCGCAGGATGCCATTACATGGCATGTGCACGCGGTGGTAGTCGCGCGGTGACAGATACGTGGTGGCGAAGCTGCCGTTACGGAACAGGTCGGCCATCAGGTAGTTACCGGCAAGCAGCGCTTCCAGGGTGTAGTTGTGGCCTTTCGCCTGCAGGATTTTATCGCCTTCGATGCGCCCAAGCTGGCTTATCACGCCGTCGGCAGGCATAACGAGAACATTCGGATCGGTGTTCAGTGGGCGGACTTCATCGCGCAGTGGGCGGACGAAAAATTCGTTGAAGGTGCGATAGCTGGCGGTATCAGGTTTTTGCGCCTCGCTCATGTTGACCTTGTAATATTTCACGAACAGGTCGATGACAAGCTTAGTCAGCCAGCCTGCGCGCTTGCTTGCGCCCCAGCCAGCAAGGCGAGTGAGCCACTGTTTAGGCAGAATATATTGCAGCGAAAGTTTGATTTCGTTTAACAAGGTAGCCTCCAGGCCAGTGTTTCAACGTTCCTGACCCGGCTGGACGCCGGGCCTGTCAGAAAAAGGGGCTGATTCTAACGACGCCAAGCTTAATTGTCAGTCGTCACTTTCAGAAAAGTTTTTACGCGTTTTTACCTGCGCCATGCTTTCCAGAATCCGGTGGTAATTGTCGAAGCGGCTTTCAGCAATCTCGCCGCGCTCCACGGCTTCGCGGATGGCACAGCCAGGGTCATTGCCGTGCTTGCAATCGCGGAATTTGCACAGGCCCAGATAGTCGTGGAACTCGATAAAGCCGTGGGTTATCTGCTCCGGCTCAAGGTGCCACAGGCCGAACTCGCGCACGCCTGGCGAATCGATGACTTCGCCGCCGCCAGGGAAGTGGTACAGGCGCGAGGCGGTAGTGGTGTGCTGGCCAAGCCCGGAGTTGTCGGAAACGTCGTTAACCAGAATCTGATTATCTTTCAGGCCCAGCAGGTTATTCAGCAGGCTCGATTTACCCACGCCCGACTGTCCGGCGAAAATACTCGTGCGATCGATAAGCGCCTGCTCCAGCTCCTTCAGCCCTTCGTCTTTGTAGCTGGACACCAGCAGGACGCGATAGCCGATGCGGCGATAGATATCCATCTGCTCGTTGACGAAGGCGAGGCCTTCTTCATCCAGCAGATCGGTTTTGTTGAGGACCAGTAGCGGTTCAACGTCCAGCGTTTCGCAGGCCACCAGATAACGGTCGATGATGTTCAGCGACAGCTCCGGCAGGATGGCCGAGACGATGATTATCTGATCGATATTCGCGGCGATAGGCTTCACGCCGTCGTAGAAATCCGGGCGCGTCAGGACTGAGGTGCGCTCGTGGACCGCATCGACAATGCCTTTGCCCTGCACATTCTCTTTCGCCGGACGCCAGACGACGCGATCGCCGGTGACCAGCGAACGGATGGTGCGGCGAATGTTACAGCGGTACACCCCGCCGTCAGACGATTCGACGTCGGCATGCTGACCAAAACGACTGATAACGCGGCCGTCGCGGGGCTCACCAAATTGTGAGTCGTCGGGATCGGCTTTCTCCGTAGTCTGTTTGAGCCGGCGCTGATGGTTCGCTGACACGCGGCGCTGCTGACCTTTGGAGAGTTTATTTTTGCTCAATCTTAATGGCTCCTGGTCGCCCCTGGTGGGCAAAACCTCTATGATATCAGCTATTGTAAATGAATTAACTGCCTGTCACCCCAGTGTGACGCGATAACGGATGGAAAATAGCATGAGTGCCAATGAAAACAACCTCATTTGGATCGATCTGGAGATGACCGGGCTCGATCCGCGTCAGGATCGCATCATTGAAATCGCCACCCTGGTGACCGACGCCGATCTGAATATTCTGGCGGAAGGACCGGTTATCGCTGTGCATCAGTCTGACGAGCAACTGGCGCTGATGGATGACTGGAACGTGCGCACCCACACCGCCAGCGGTCTGGTGGATCGCGTTAAAGCGAGCACGATGGGCGAACATGAGGCGGAGCGGGCGACGATTGAATTTCTTAAAGAATGGGTCCCGGCGGGTAAATCGCCAATCTGCGGCAACAGCATCGGCCAGGACCGCCGCTTCCTGTTTAAGTACATGCCGGAGCTGGAGGCGTACTTCCACTACCGTTATCTGGACGTGAGCACGCTGAAAGAACTGGCGCGCCGCTGGAAGCCGGAAGTGCTCGACGGCCTGAAGAAACAGAATACGCATCAGGCGCTGGATGATATCCGCGAATCCGTGGCGGAGCTTGCGTATTACCGCGAACATTTTATTAAATTGTGATGGTGAAGAGGGGCTAAGCCCCTCTTTTGCTGATAATGTACTCACTTTGTCGAATAAAAAAGCAGTCAGATAAAAATCACGAAAAAAAGCGTTTAAGGGGTTGCGGTAGAAATCATTTCTCGTATAATGCGCCTCCCGTAACGACACAGAAATGTGAATTACGCAGAGCGGGAATAGCTCAGTTGGTAGAGCACGACCTTGCCAAGGTCGGGGTCGCGAGTTCGAGTCTCGTTTCCCGCTCCAAAATTTGAAATCGCCGAAAGGCAGCACCACCCAATCAAAGAATTTCGAGTTGCAACAAGGCAGCAACTGAACGAATACTTGGGAGCTTACTTAAGTAAGTGACTAAGGTGAGTGAAGGCAGCTAACGTAGTAGCAACCAGAAAGACGAAGATTAAGCGGGAATAGCTCAGTTGGTAGAGCACGACCTTGCCAAGGTCGGGGTCGCGAGTTCGAGTCTCGTTTCCCGCTCCAAATTTGAAATGCCGAAAGGCAACACCACCCAAGCGGGAATAGCTCAGTTGGTAGAGCACGACCTTGCCAAGGTCGGGGTCGCGAGTTCGAGTCTCGTTTCCCGCTCCAAATCTCCTCGATTGTACAAATTATCCACAGCGACAAGACGCGCTGCGGCTGGTTTTTCACGTTTATCCTGAAACTTTCTGAACAGACTTATCCACAGTTTGTAAAAAGTTATCCTGGCAAAGAAAATGATAACTTTAGTCACATCTTTTATTTAACTAATTGATAAAAAAGAAAAATAATTTATTACCAAATGTTATTTTTGAGCCTTTAAGTGAAATTGGCCCGTTGAATGACAAGACTTTTTTAATTTTATTCACAGCGAAACGCGTCTAGGCGTCGCGCGGCAGCCCTTTCTCAATCACCCTTACCAGTCGTTGTTTCTGCGGCAACTGCACTTCCACCACACAGGCATTACGCTTGTCTATTTGTTGCGCAATCGCCCAGTCAATATGTTCATCAAGAAGTGGTTGCTCACCTTTGCGCTGTTGAAGCGCCGTAAGGTTCGCCTCATCCCAGGGCGCATTACCGAGCGCGACCGCAATATTACGCAGCCAGCGCAGATGGCCAATGCGCCGAATCGCCGAACCTTCTGTCACTTTTAAAAAATGCGCTTCGCTCCAGGCGAACAGCTCAATGAGCTTCGGTGCGTGCAACGCCTGACGTGGACTAAAATCCGTCTCGTCGGTCAGTTGAGAAAAACGATTCCATGGGCAGATCAACTGACAGTCGTCGCAGCCGTAAATGCGGTTACCCATCAGCGGGCGGAATTCTTCAGGGATAGCGCCTTCCAGCTCAATAGTGAGATAGGAGATGCAGCGGCGCGCATCGACCGTGTACGGTTCGACAATCGCACCGGTCGGACAGATAGTCATGCAGGCAACGCAGCGCCCACAGCCTTCTTCCACGGGCTTATCCACCGGCAATGGCAGATCAACCAGCAGTTCGCCGAGAAAGAAAAACGAGCCGGCATCGCGGCTGAGGATGAGAGAATGTTTACCGGTCCAGCCGAGCCCGGCTTTTTCTGCAAGCGGACGTTCAAGAAGGGGCGCAGAGTCAACAAAGGGTCTAAAATTCAGCGACGCGCAATGCTGTTGCAGCGTTTCGCCGAGTTTTTTTAGACGGTTTCTCAAAAGCTTATGGTAATCGCGCCCAAGGGCGTAGCGGCTCACATAACCGAGCGAGGGATCTTTAAGGGTACTGGCAAACGCAGCGTTGGCGGGCAGGTAGTTCATTCGCACGCTGATGACGCGCAGCGTGCCGGGCAGCAGTTCATGCGGGCGCGCGCGGAGCATGCCGTGACGCGCCATCCACTCCATTTCGCCGTGATACTGTTTATCCAGCCACGCCTGTAGCGCGCCTTCGCTGGCGCTGAGATCGGTATCGGTAATACCAACCTGCTGAAAACCCAGCTCGGCACCCCATTGTTTAATTTTTTGCGCTAACTGATTGAGATCGAGGGGTTCAGACATGACGGACCACGGGATGAACAAAAACGGCGCCAGTATACCACACTCCGTATGGCCTGCGGACTGGCTGCGCAATGCGGAAAAGGCGGCGGCGGACAGCTTCGGGCTGACGCTCTTTGAACTGATGCAGCGTGCCGGTGACGCGGCGTTTCAGGTGGCGCGGGCAGCATATCCGAACCGCCAGCGCTGGCTGGTGCTCTGCGGCCATGGTAATAACGGTGGGGACGGCTATGTCGTGGCACGCCTGGCGCAGGCGGCGGGTATCGACGTAACGCTGCTGGCGCTGGAGAGCGATAAGCCGCTGCCGGAAGAGGCGCAGGCCGCGCGTGAAGCCTGGCTTGACGCGGGTGGTGAGATCCATGCCCCGCACACGCCGTTGCCAGAAACCTGCGACCTGATTATTGACGCGTTGCTGGGCACCGGCTTAACCCAGGCGCCACGTGAAGCCGTGGCCGACCTGATAGAACAGACCAACCGGCATCCGGCGCCGGTTATCGCGCTTGATATTCCGTCCGGCTTGCTGGCGCAAACCGGTGGTGCGCCGGGTGCGGTCATTGACGCGGCGCACACGGTGACGTTTATTGCGCTCAAACCGGGGCTACTGACGGGCCGTGCGCGCGATGTGGTTGGACAGTTGCACTATCACGCGCTGGGGCTGGAGGCGTGGCTTGCCGGACAGACGGCACCGTATGCGCGTCTCGACGAGACGCTGCTTTCCCACTGGCTTAAACCGCGCCGTCCCGGTTCTCATAAGGGAGATAATGGCAAGCTGGTCATTATCGGCGGCGATCACGGTACCGCAGGCGCTATCCGTATGACCGGTGAGGCGGCATTGCGCGCAGGCGCAGGGCTGGTGCGAGTACTTACTCGCGTGGAAAACATTGCGCCGCTTATCACCGCGCGACCCGAGTTGATGGTTCATGAGCTAACCAGCGATACGCTGGATGAAAGTCTGACGTGGGCTGATGTGGTCGTCATCGGGCCGGGACTGGGGCAACAGGAGTGGGGCAAAACGGCACTTGAAAAAGTGCGTGGCTGCGACAAACCGATGCTCTGGGATGCGGACGCGTTGAACCTTCTGGCAATCGCGCCTGATAAACGTCACAATCGCATTCTTACGCCGCATCCCGGCGAAGCCGCGCGGTTGCTGAACCGCCGCGTGGCGGAAATTGAGAGTGACCGCTTACTTAGCGCCAGAGAACTGGCACAGCGCTACGGCGGCTGTGTCGTGCTGAAGGGGGCGGGAACAGTGGTGGCAGGCGGCCATGATGAATGCAGCATCATTGATGCGGGCAATCCTGGCATGGGCAGCGGCGGCATGGGCGATGTGCTTTCTGGCATTATCGGCGCGTTGCTGGCGCAGCGGCTTGATCCTTATGATGCAGCCTGCGCGGGCTGTGTAGCCCATGGCGCAGCGGCCGATGCGCTCGCGGCGCGCTACGGCACTCGCGGCATGTTAGCCACCGATCTGTTTTCCACGCTCTATCGTTTTGTTAATCCGGATATAGACAGACCAGAATCATGATGAATCGCGTTATACCTTTACCCGAAGAGCAGGCCACCCTTGATCTTGGCGCACGCCTCGCGCGCGCCTGTACCGGCGCGACGGTTATCCATCTGTACGGTGATTTGGGCGCGGGAAAAACCACGTTCAGTCGGGGGTTCCTGCAGGCGTGCGGTCATCAAGGGAATGTAAAAAGCCCAACCTATACGCTGGTAGAGCCCTATACGCTTGAAAACAGAATGGTCTACCACTTCGATCTCTATCGTCTGGCCGATCCGGAAGAGCTTGAGTTTATGGGTATCCGCGATTACTTCACCGATGACGCGATTTGTCTGGTGGAGTGGCCGCAGCAGGGGGCGGGTGTATTGCCGCCGCCGGATATCGAAATCCATTTGTCATGGCGGGATCAGGGGCGTGAAGCGCAGGTGAAAGCGGTCTCCGCCGCCGGCGACGCGCTGCTGGCGCACCTCGCCTGAACGCAAGGACGACGCAATGATCACACGCATGAAATACTGGGTCACCGCGCTTCTGCTGGCGATATGCGCGCCTGCGTTCGGCGCGACGCTCTCTGACATACAGGTTTCCAATGGCGACGGCCAGGCGCGGATCACGCTGAGTTTTATGGGCGATCCCGAATACGCATACTCGCAGCAGGGTAAGCGCAGCGTCGCGCTGGATATTAAACAAACCGGCGTGATTCAGGGGCTGCCGCTGATGTTCAGCGGTGAAAACCTGGTAAAGAGTATTCGCGCTGGTGAGCCTAAAGACAATCAATCCCTCCGTCTGGTGGTCGATTTAACGAAAGACGGCAAGGCCCGTGCGGTGAAGCAGCAAAAAGGCGCGGGTTATAATGTCGTCTTTACCATTGACGCTGACGAGCCACCGCCACCACCACCACCGCCGCCTGTTGTGGCGCAGCGTGAGCCTGCCGCCGCCCCGGTGCGCCCATCGGAGCCTGCGCGCAACCCGTTTCGCTCGGATAACGATCGCGTTACCAGCGTTGTGGGCAGCAATACCGTCACAAGACCGGGGCGCAGCGTTAGCCGCGCCGCATCTGACCGTGTGATTGTGGCGATCGATGCCGGACACGGCGGGCAGGATCCTGGTGCTATCGGCCCCGGTGGCGTGCGTGAGAAAAATGTCACGATCGCCATTGCCCGTAAGCTGCGTACGCTGTTGAACGATGATCCGATGTTTAAAGGCGTGCTGACTCGCGATGGCGACTATTTTATCTCGGTCATGGGCCGTTCAGACGTCGCGCGCCAGCAGAACGCGAACCTTCTGGTCTCTATCCACGCCGATGCCGCGCCCAACCGCGACGCCACCGGCGCGTCTGTCTGGGTGCTCTCCAACCGCCGCGCCAACAGCGAAATGGCGAGCTGGCTGGAACAGCACGAGAAACAGTCGGAACTGTTGGGCGGCGCGGGCGACGTTCTGGCCAACAGTCAGGCGGATCCGTATCTGAGCCAGGCCGTGCTGGATTTGCAGTTCGGCCATTCGCAGCGCGTCGGGTATGATGTCGCGACCAGTATGCTGGGGCAGTTGCAACGGGTCGGTTCGCTGCATAAACGCCGTCCCGAACACGCAAGTCTTGGCGTGCTGCGCTCACCGGATATTCCGTCTGTGCTGGTGGAAACCGGCTTTATCAGCAATACCGGCGAAGAGCGTTTGCTCGCAAGCGATGACTACCAGCAGCAAATTGCCAACGCGATTTATCAGGGGCTGCGCAATTACTTTATTGCGCATCCGCTCCAGGCCGCGCCAAAGGGTGACAGCGGAACGGGGCAGACCGCCCGCTCCGCTGACAACGCTTCAAGCCAGGTCACTGTGATTCAGTAAGGAGAGTTCATGCCGATTCAGGTTCTGCCGCCGCAGCTTGCGAACCAGATCGCCGCCGGTGAGGTGGTGGAACGTCCTGCGTCGGTCGTCAAAGAGCTGGTGGAAAACAGCCTCGACGCCGGCGCCTCGCGCATTGATATAGATATCGAACGCGGCGGCGCGAAGCTTATCCGCATTCGCGATAATGGCGGCGGTATCAAAAAAGAGGAGCTGGCCCTGGCGCTGGCCCGTCACGCCACCAGCAAAATCGCCTCGCTGGACGATCTGGAAGCTATCATTAGCCTCGGCTTTCGCGGAGAGGCGCTGGCCAGTATCAGTTCCGTATCCCGTTTAACGCTGACATCCCGCACGGCCGAGCAACAAGAGGCGTGGCAGGCTTATGCCGAAGGCCGCGATATGGACGTGACTATCAAACCCGCGGCGCACCCGGTCGGCACCACGCTTGAAGTGCTGGATCTGTTTTACAACACCCCAGCGCGGCGCAAATTTATGCGCACCGAGAAAACCGAATTCACGCATATCGATGAAGTGGTCCGCCGCATTGCGCTGGCGCGCTTTGACGTGACCATTAACCTCAGTCACAACGGCAAAATGATGCGCCAGTACCGCGCAGTCCAGGGCAGTACGCCGCGCGAACGTCGTCTTGGCTCGATTTGCGGCCCGGCGTTCCTGGAGCAGGCGCTGGCGATTGAGTGGCAGCATGGCGATCTGGCGCTGCGCGGCTGGGTCGCGGAGCCGAAAGGTACTACGGCGGCATTAGCTGAAATTCAGTATTGCTATGTGAATGGCCGAATGATGCGTGACCGGTTAATTAATCACGCAATCCGTCAGGCCTGCGAAGATAAGCTCGGTATCGATCAGCAACCCGCGTATGTGCTTTATCTGGAAATTGACCCGCACCAGGTGGATGTCAACGTCCATCCCGCCAAGCATGAAGTACGTTTTCATCAGTCGCGACTGGTGCATGATTTCATCTACCAGGGCGTGGTGAGCGTACTCCAGCAGCAGGCGGCGAACCCCCTGGCGTTGGATGAACCGCGTGAAGACGCCCCGCGCTGGCAGCCCGAAAACCGCGTGGCGGCGGGCAAAAACCACTTTGCCGACCCCGCGCCGCGTGAACGTTCCGTCGCACGCGAAAATGACACACCGCGCTTTAACGCCACCGCGGGTGCATCATCACACGGCAGTGGGCGCAGCAGCGCCAGTCAGGGCGGCTGGCCGCACGCGACACCGGGCTACGAGAAAGAACAGGGCGCGCTTTACCGGCAACTGTTGGAAACGCCCGCCGTAACGCCACCGCCTGAACCACCGGCGCGTAAAGCGTCGCCACCGCCCGCACCTGCGCTTGATGGCCATTCATACAGTTTTGGCCGCGTGCTGACGCTGGTGTCAGAAAATGTGGCGCTGCTTGAACGTGACGGCAAGCTGATGTTGCTGTCGTTGAGCGTGGCGGAGCGTTGCCTCAAACAGGCGCAACTGCTACCGCGTGACGAGGCGCCTTGCGCGCAACCCCTGTTGATTCCGGTTCGTCTGAAAATTTCCGGCGACGAGCGAGGCATTGTGACGCGCGCACACCCACAGCTTCAGCGCTTAGGCATTGAAATCATGCTCGATGCGCAACATGTGACGATTCGTGCAGTGCCTTTACCCTTACGCCAACAAAATTTACAAATCTTGATTCCTGAACTGATAGGCTACCTGGCGCAGCAAACAAACGCTGACGATGCCGCTGTTGCCGGATGGCTTGCCCGCCATCTGGTTATCGCGCAGCCGTGGAGTGTCGCGCAAGCCATCGCGACGCTCACGGAGCTCGAAAGGCTGTGTCCGCAGATGGTGAAGTCGCCGCCAGAGGGTTTATTGCAACTTATCGATTTACAACCGGCGATGAATGCCCTGACACATGAATGACGTAAGCAATACTAGCCTTCCGAAGGCTATTTTTCTGATGGGGCCAACAGCATCCGGCAAAACGGCACTGGCCATTCGCCTGCGCCAGACGCTGCCGGTGGAGTTGATCAGCGTGGATTCGGCGCTGATCTATAAAGGCATGGATATCGGCACTGCGAAGCCTGACGCGCACGAATTGTCGCAGGCACCGCACCGCTTACTGGATATTATCGATCCAGCGCAGGCTTACTCGGCGGCGGATTTCCGCCGCGATGCGCTAAAAGAGATGGCGGACATTGTTGCCGCCGGGCGCATACCGCTGCTGGTGGGTGGTACCATGCTTTACTTCAAGGCGCTGCTGGAAGGACTGTCACCGCTTCCATCGGCCGATCCTGCCGTCAGAGCAGAGATTGAACGACAAGCGGCAGAGCAGGGGTGGGACGCGCTGCATCGCAAGCTTCAGGAGATAGATCCTGTCGCGGCGCAACGAATCCATCCTAACGATCCGCAAAGGCTTTCCCGGGCACTGGAAGTTTTTTTCATTTCGGGTAAAACTTTAACGGAACTGACGCAAACGTCAGGAGAAGCTCTGCCCTATCAGGTGCATCAGTTCGCCATCGCCCCGGCGAGCCGTGAACTGCTCCATCAGCGCATTGAGCAGCGTTTTCACCAGATGTTAGCTTCAGGTTTTGAGGCAGAAGTTCGGGCGCTATTTGCCCGTGGAGATTTGCATACGGACATGCCTTCCGTTCGTTGCGTGGGATATCGCCAGATGTGGTCTTATCTGGCGGGTGAAATCTCATACGACGAAATGGTTTATCGAGGTATTTGCGCCACGAGACAGTTAGCGAAGCGCCAGATGACCTGGCTGCGCGGTTGGGAAGGTGTGCACTGGCTCGACAGTGAGGCGCCTGAGCAAGCGTACAGCGATGTGTTACAGGTTATTGGTGCGAAGCAACAATGAATGTGTACAATTGAATCGTATCGTGCGCGGATTTTTACGCAGTTTTTCAGAGCCCAAGGGTTCAAGAGTATAAACAACAAGCATATAAGGAAAAGATAGAATGGCTAAGGGGCAATCTTTGCAAGATCCGTTCCTCAACGCTTTGCGTCGGGAACGTGTTCCAGTTTCTATTTATTTGGTGAATGGTATTAAGCTGCAAGGTCAGATTGAGTCTTTCGATCAGTTCGTGATCCTGTTGAAAAACACGGTCAGCCAGATGGTGTACAAGCACGCGATCTCGACCGTGGTGCCGTCTCGTCCGGTTTCTCACCATAGCAACAATGCGGGTGGCGGCTCTAATAACTACCATCACAGCAACAATGCACAGTCCTCCTCCGCTACCTCTCAGGATAGCGAAGACGCCGAATAAGGCCGGGCTGTTGCTCCACGTCGGGGGACCAGTTCGTCTGTGTTCCCCGCTGGTATTTTAAGAGGGTTTACGCTTGTTTGACCGTTATGATGCCGGTGAGCAGGCGGTGCTGGTACACATCTATTTTACGCAAGACAAAGATATGGAAGACCTCCAGGAATTTGAATCCCTGGTCTCTTCCGCCGGTGTCGAAGCATTACAGGTGATTACCGGTAGCCGTAAAGCGCCGCACCCAAAGTATTTTGTTGGTGAAGGTAAAGCCGTTGAGATTGCTGATGCAGTCAAAACCACTGGGGCATCTGTTGTCCTTTTTGATCATGCGTTGACCCCGGCTCAGGAACGTAACCTTGAGCGCCTGTGCGAGTGTCGTGTTATCGACCGCACCGGGTTAATTCTGGATATTTTCGCCCAACGTGCACGCACCCATGAAGGGAAGCTGCAGGTTGAGCTGGCGCAGTTGCGCCATTTAGCTACGCGACTGGTGCGCGGCTGGACTCACCTTGAACGCCAAAAAGGCGGTATCGGCCTGCGCGGTCCGGGTGAAACTCAGCTTGAAACCGACCGTCGATTACTGCGTAACCGTATTACTCAGATCCTCTCGCGGCTGGAGCGCGTCGAGAAGCAACGAGAGCAGGGACGTCGGTCGCGCACCAAAGCCGATATTCCTACCGTCTCTCTGGTGGGCTACACCAACGCCGGCAAATCCACCCTGTTTAACCAAATCACTACGGCTGAGGTGTATGCAGCGGATCAGCTCTTCGCCACGCTCGACCCGACTCTGCGTCGTATTGACGTGCAGGATGTTGGCGAAACGGTGCTGGCGGATACCGTTGGGTTTATCCGTCACCTGCCGCATGACCTGGTAGCGGCGTTTAAAGCCACCCTGCAGGAAACGCGTCAGGCGGCGCTGCTGCTTCATGTGATTGATGCGGCGGATGTGCGAATGGCGGAGAACATCGAGGCGGTGAATACCGTGCTCGAAGAAATAGACGCTCACGAGATCTCGACGCTGCTGGTGATGAACAAAGTCGACATGCTGGAAGATTTCGAACCGCGTATCGACAGAAACGATGAGAATTTGCCCATCCGCGTGTGGCTTTCCGCGCAAACGGGGGCGGGCGTACCACTGCTTTTCCAGGCCCTGACAGAACGCCTTTCCGGTGAAATAGTCCAGCGCGCGCTGCGGCTTCCGCCAGAAGCGGGGCGTCTGCGGAGCCGGTTTTACCAGCTTCAGGCAATCGAAAAAGAGTGGATGGAGGAGGACGGTTGCGTCGGGCTGCAAGTTCGTATGCCGATTGTCGACTGGCGTCGCCTCTGTAAACAGGAACCGGCATTGGTTGACTATGTGGTCTAACCGGCTGGCCGAAGCCTGAAAATATTCCCCTTTGGGGGGTACCCGGATGGACTCAGGCGGCGTTATGTCGTCGTGCTTTTTTCACTTAACCATAGAGGAAAAAGCGCCCGGCATAACGCTGCCTGAAGAACGAAAGGTATATCACCGCATAACAAATATGGAGCATAAACATGGCGTGGAATCAGCCCGGTAATAACGGACAGGACCGCGACCCGTGGGGAAGCAGCAAGCCTGGCGGCAACTCTGGGGGAAATAAAGGCGGTCGCGAGCAGGGGCCTCCTGATCTGGATGATATCTTCCGTAAGCTCAGCAAAAAACTGGGCGGAATTGGCGGTGGTAAAGGCGGCGGTTCTTCGCAGGAGCCTCGCGGTCATATCGGTGGTCGCGTCGTGGGCATCGTCGCGGCGGCTGCAGTCATTTTATGGGCTGTCACAGGCTTCTATACCATCAAAGAGGCTGAGCGCGGCGTTGTGACGCGCTTTGGCAAATTTAGCCATCTGGTTGAGCCAGGCCTGAACTGGAAACCGACGTTTATTGATGAAGTGGTGCCGGTCAACGTGGAAGCCGTGCGTGAACTGGCAGCCTCTGGCATCATGCTGACGTCTGACGAAAACGTCGTACGCGTAGAAATGAACGTGCAGTATCGCGTAACCGATCCACGTCGCTATCTCTTTAGCGTCGCTAACGCGGACGACAGTCTGCGTCAGGCCACCGACAGCGCCCTGCGCGGTGTTATCGGCAAATACACCATGGATCGCATTCTGACCGAAGGCCGTACTGTTATCCGTAGCGATACCCAACGAGAACTCGAAGAAACCATTCGTCCGTACAATATGGGCATTACGCTGCTGGATGTGAACTTCCAGGCGGCGCGTCCGCCGGAAGAGGTGAAAGCGGCGTTTGACGACGCGATTGCCGCCCGTGAAAACGAGCAGCAATACATCCGTGAAGCGGAAGCGTACACCAACGAAGTCCAGCCGCGTGCGAATGGCCAGGCACAGCGTATCCTCGAAGAAGCCCGTGCTTACAAAACCCAGACCGTTCTGGAAGCGCAGGGTGAAGTGGCGCGCTTTGCGAAGATCCTGCCGGAATATAAAGCCGCGCCGGAAATCACCCGCGAGCGTCTCTATATCGAAACGATGGAAAAAGTCCTGAGCCACACCCGTAAAGTGCTGGTCAACGATAAAGGCGGCAACCTAATGGTTCTGCCACTCGATCAAATGCTGAAAGGCGGCTCTGCACCTGCCTCGAGCGGTGACAACAATAGCGGCAACCCGCTGCTGCGCCTGCCGCCAGCTTCCGGCAGCGGCAATAGCGGCGCGAGCAACGGCGGGTCCTCTGGCCGTAGCGATATTATGGATCAGCGCCGTGCCAACGCGCAGCGTAACGATTACCAGCGCGAAGGGAGTGAATAACGATGCGTAAGTCAGTCATTGCGGTAATCATCATCGTGCTGGTGGTGCTTTACACCTCGATTTTTGTGGTGAGAGAGGGTGAGCGCGGCATCATCCTGCAATTCAGCAAAGTCGTTCGCGACAACGATAACAAGCCGAAAGTGTATGAGCCTGGCCTGCACTTTAAAATGCCGTTTATCGAGTCAGTGAAGACGCTGGACGCGCGTATCCAGACCATGGATAACCAGGCGGACCGTTTCGTCACTAAAGAGAAGAAAGACCTGATTGTCGATTCTTACATTAAATGGCGCATTAGCGATTTCAGCCGTTACTACCTGGCGACAGGCGGTGGCGATGTCTCTCAGGCTGAAGTGCTGCTTAAACGTAAGTTCTCTGACCGTCTGCGTTCTGAAATCGGCCGTCTCGACGTAAAAGATATCGTTACCGACTCCCGTGGTCGTCTGACGTCTGAAGTGCGCGAGGCGCTGAACTCCGGTTCTGCGGGCACGGAAGATGAAGTCGAAACGCCGGCGGCGGATGACGCTATCGCCTCTGCGGCTAAACGTGTGACGGAAGAGACCAACGGCAAAGTGCCGGTGATCAACCCGAACAGTATGGCGGCGCTCGGAATTGAAGTGGTTGACGTACGAATCAAGCAGATCAACCTGCCGGCGGAAGTGTCTGAGGCTATCTTCAACCGTATGCGCGCTGAGCGTGAAGCGGTTGCCCGTCGTCACCGTTCACAGGGTCAGGAAGAGGCTGAAAAACTGCGCGCGGCAGCGGATTACGAAGTAACCCGCACGCTTGCAGAAGCGGAGCGTCAGGCGCGTATTCTGCGCGGTGAAGGCGATGCCGAAGCGGCGAAACTGTTCGCTGACGCGTTCAACCAGGATCCGGACTTCTACGCTTTCATTCGTAGCCTGCGCGCGTACGAAAGCAGCTTCCAGAGCAATCAGGATGTGATGGTGTTGAGCCCGGACAGCGATTTCTTCCGGTATATGAAATCGCCAGCCAATAGCGCACGCTAACCCATAACCTTTATCAAGAGCCGGTCATTACCGGCTCTTTTTTTATCCAGGTTTACGCACGATGAATACAACGGTTTTGCTGGCGCTTGCGCTGGTGCTAGTGGTTGAAGGGCTTGGCCCACTGCTTTTTCCACGTCTGTGGCGGCGTATGATCGTCTCGATCGCGCAAATGCCAGATAACTTATTACGCCGTTTCGGTGGTGGTCTTGTGGTTGCCGGGTTAGTTGTCTACTACATGTTGAGGAAAACGATTAACTGAATAAAATTCGGGCAAAATCGACGAAATTTGTATACAAAAAGTGCTGAACATCACGAAAGCTGGTGTTAGAATCCTTTTTTAAGCAAACGGTGATTTTGAAAAATGGGTAACAACGTCGTCGTACTGGGCACCCAATGGGGTGACGAAGGTAAAGGGAAGATTGTCGATCTTCTGACTGAACGGGCTAAATATGTTGTGCGCTACCAGGGTGGTCACAACGCCGGCCATACTCTCGTAATCAACGGTGAAAAAACCGTCCTCCATCTTATCCCCTCAGGTATTCTTCGCGATAACGTCACCAGCATCATCGGTAACGGCGTTGTGCTGTCGCCTGCGGCGCTGATGAAAGAGATGAAGGAACTGGAAGACCGCGGTATCCCGGTTCGCGAACGTCTGCTGTTATCCGAAGCCTGCCCGCTTATCCTCGATTATCACGTCGCGCTCGACGTGGCGCGTGAGAAAGCGCGCGGTGCCAAAGCCATCGGCACCACCGGTCGCGGCATCGGGCCGGCCTATGAAGATAAAGTTGCCCGCCGCGGTCTGCGCGTTGGCGATCTCTTCGATAAAACCACTTTTGCTGACAAGCTGAAAGAAGTCATGGAATACCATAACTTCCAGCTGGTGAACTTCTACAAAGTGGAAGCGGTTGACTACCAGAAAGTGCTGGATGACGTAATGGCGATTGCCGACGTGCTGACCAGCATGGTGGTGGACGTTTCCGATCTGCTTGATCAGGCGCGTAAACGCGGCGACTTCATTATGTTTGAAGGCGCACAGGGTACCCTGCTGGATATCGACCACGGTACCTATCCGTATGTGACCTCCTCCAACACCACCGCAGGCGGCGTAGCGACCGGTTCCGGCATTGGCCCGCGTTATGTGGACTACGTGCTCGGCATCATCAAAGCATACTCTACCCGCGTTGGCGCAGGCCCGTTCCCGACCGAACTGTTTGACGACATCGGCGAGTTCCTGTGCAAGAAAGGCAACGAGTTTGGCGCGACCACGGGCCGTCGCCGTCGTACCGGTTGGCTGGACGCGGTTGCGGTGCGCCGTGCCGTGCAGATCAACTCCCTTTCTGGCTTCTGTCTGACCAAGCTTGATGTGCTGGACGGTCTGGAAGAGGTGAAAATCTGCGTCGCTTACCGTATGCCGGATGGCCGTGAAGTCACCACCACCCCGATGGCGGCAGACGACTGGGAAGGTATTGAGCCGATTTATGAAAGCATGCCGGGCTGGAGTGAATCCACATTCGGCGTGAAAGAACGCAGCGGCCTGCCGCAGGCGGCGCTGAACTACATCAAACGTATTGAAGAAGTCACCGGCGTGCCGATCGACATCATCTCTACCGGTCCGGATCGTACCGAAACCATGATCCTGCGCGATCCGTTCGACGCATAAAATGACCACGGGCGCGGCGATCGCGCCCTTTGTTTTCCCGGTTTTTACCCGCCTTTTTCAAATAAATTAGCCGCCTGACATCTGGCTGGTTTATCATCAACACATCGCCCTGTGGGCGAACCGCGTTTTTCCCCCTCCCATATTCTGAGGTTGATGTGCAGTTAACGAGTTTTACCGATTTCGGGCTACGGGCTTTGATCTATATGGCGTCCTTGCCGGAAGGCCGCATGACCAGCATTTCTGAAGTAACTCAGGTATATGGCGTTTCGCGCAATCATATGGTCAAAATTATCAACCAACTGAGTCGTGCGGGCTACGTTACCGCAGTGCGGGGTAAAAACGGCGGGATCCGCCTTGGCAAACCAGCAGCGACCATCCGTATCGGTGATGTCGTGCGCGAGCTGGAGCCCCTGTCTATAGTGAACTGTAGTAGCGCGTTCTGTCACATTACTCCCGCATGTCGCCTGAAACAGGTGCTTGGGGATGCGGTAGGACGCTTTCTTCAGGAACTGGATAACTACACGCTGGCCGATTTAGTGCAGGAAAACCAGCCGCTCTACAAATTATTGCTGGTGGAATGACGCATTCGCGCCACAGATGACAACGGAGGAACCGCCATGTCACATGATCCTTTTCAGGAACGAGAAGCTGAGAAGTACGCCAACCCTATCCCGAGCCGGGAATTTATCCTCGAGCATTTAACAAAACGTGAAAAACCGGCTAACCGTGATGAACTGGCGTCTGAACTCGGTATTGAAGGCGAGGAGCAGCTGGAAGCGCTGCGTCGCCGCCTGCGCGCGATGGAGCGCGACGGTCAGTTAGTCTTTACCCGCCGCCAGTGTTACGCGCTGCCGGAACGCCTTGATCTGCAAAAAGGCACCGTGATCGGCCACCGCGACGGTTACGGCTTCTTACGCGTCGAAGGACGCAAAGACGATCTCTATCTCTCATCCGAACAGATGAAAACCTGCATTCACGGCGATATTGTGCTGGCGCAGCCGCTGGGCTCCGACCGTAAAGGCCGCCGTGAAGCGCGCATTGTTCGCGTACTGGTACCAAAGCAAAGCAACATTGTTGGACGTTATTTCACGGATGCCGGTGTCGGGTTTGTCGTGCCGGACGACAGTCGTCTGAGCTTTGATATTCTCATCCCACCGGAAGAGATTATGGGCGCGCGCATGGGCTATGTGGTCGTGGTCGAACTGACCCAGCGCCCAACCCGCCGCACGAAAGCCATCGGTAAAATTGTTGAAGTGCTGGGCGACAACATGGGGACGGGCATGGCCGTCGATATGGCGCTGCGCACTCATGAAATCCCTTACGTCTGGCCGAAAGCCGTCGAAGAACAGATCGCGCATCTGAAAGAAGAAGTGCCGGAAGAGGCGAAAGTTGGCCGCGTCGATTTGCGCGACCTGCCGCTCGTCACCATTGACGGCGAAGATGCCCGCGACTTTGATGACGCCGTTTTCTGTGAGAAAAAACGCGGCGGCGGCTGGCGCCTGTGGGTCGCGATTGCTGATGTCAGCTACTACGTGCGTCCGCCAACGCCGCTGGATGACGAAGCGCATAAACGCGGCACGTCGGTCTACTTCCCGTCGCAGGTCGTCCCGATGCTGCCGGAAGTGCTTTCCAACGGCCTGTGTTCGCTCAACCCGCAGGTTGACCGTCTTTGTATGGTCTGCGAAATGACCATTTCCTCCAAAGGCCGTCTGACCGGTTATAAATTCTATGAAGCGGTCATGAGCTCGCACGCCCGTCTCACCTACACCAAGGTCTGGCATATTCTGCAGGGCGATGAAGATTTACGGAGCCAGTACCAACCGCTGGTAAAACATCTCGAAGAGTTGCACCTGCTTTATAAAGCGCTGGAAGAAGCACGTACCGAGCGTGGCGGGATCTCGTTTGAGAGCGAAGAGGCGAAGTTTATTTTCAACGCCGAACGCCGTATCGATCGCATCGAACAGACCCAGCGTAACGACGCGCACAAGCTCATCGAAGAATGCATGATCCTTGCGAATATCTCGGCGGCGCGCTTTGTGGAGAAAAACAAAGAGCCTGCGCTGTTCCGTATTCACGATCGCCCTACCAATGAGGCGATCACCTCGTTCCGCTCCGTGCTGGCGGAGCTGGGCCTGGAGCTGCCGGGCGGCAGCAAGCCGGAGCCGCGTGATTACGCTGAATTGCTCAATTCCATTGCCGATCGTCCCGATCACGAAATGCTGCAAACGATGCTGCTGCGCTCGATGAAACAGGCTATCTATGATCCGGAAAACCGCGGACACTTTGGCCTGGCGCTGCAATCCTATGCGCACTTTACCTCGCCTATCCGTCGTTACCCGGATCTCCTGTTGCACCGCGCCATCAAATATTTGCTGGCGAAGCAGGAAGGCCACGAAGGCAACAGCACAGAGAGCGGCGGCTGGCACTACACCATGGAAGAGATGCTGCAACTGGGCCAGCACTGCTCCATGACTGAACGCCGTGCCGATGAAGCTACCCGTGAGGTAGCGGACTGGCTGAAATGCGATTTCATGCAGGATCAGGTCGGACAGACTTTCTCCGGCGTGATTTCCAGCGTGACCGGCTTTGGCTTCTTTGTCCGTCTGACCGATCTCTTTATTGATGGCCTGGTGCATGTGTCATCGCTTGATAACGACTACTACCGTTTCGATCAGGTCGGCCAGCGGCTTATCGGCGAATCCGGCGGGCAGACCTATCGCCTGGGCGATCGCGTTGAAGTGAAAGTCGAAGCGGTGAACATGGACGAGCGCAAAATCGACTTCTCGCTGATCTCCAGCGAGCGCGGGCCGCGCAACGTGGGCAAAACCGCGCGCGAGCGTGAGAAAAGAGGCGGTGGCGGCGGCAAAAACCGCAGCCGTCGTCAGGTCGGCAAGCGCCAGAATTTCGAGCCCAACGACGCCTTCCGTAACGAGAAAGGTCGTGGAAAGGTGAAGAAAGAAAGCGCTGCACGCGCTGAGAAGACCGACAAACCGGCGAAAAGCAGTAAAAAACCGTCGGAGAAAACCCTTAAAATCGCCGCCGCCACCAAAGCGAAGCGTGCAGCGAAGAAAAAGCGCGAAGACTAATCACGGGGCCTGCGCGGCAGGCCTCTCGTTAATACTATTGCTTAACACCGGGCGGGTCGCCGCCCATAACGAGTACCATTCATGAGTGAAATGATTTACGGCATCCACGCGGTGCAGGCCCTGCTGGAGCGCGCGCCTGAGCGCTTTCAGGAAGTGTTTATTCTGAAAGGACGTGAAGACAAACGTCTGCTGCCGCTTATCCATGCTATCGAAGCGCAGGGTGTGCCAGTGCAGGTAGCAAACCGCCAGTGGCTGGATGAAAAAGCCGATGGCGCGGTGCATCAGGGCATTGTGGCGCGTGTGAAGCCGGGGCGTCAGTACGGCGAAAACGATCTGCCGGATCTGCTGGCGGCGCACGATCAGCCGTTTTTACTGATCCTCGACGGCGTGACCGATCCGCATAACCTCGGCGCCTGCCTGCGCAGCGCTGACGCAGCGGGCGTTCACGCGGTGATTGTGCCGAAAGACCGCTCTGCGCAGCTCAACGCGACTGCGAAAAAGGTTGCCTGCGGCGCGGCGGAAAGCGTACCGCTTATCCGCGTGACGAACCTGGCGCGCACCATGCGTCAGCTTCAGGAAGAGAATGTCTGGATCGTCGGCACGGCAGGCGAGGCAGATCACACGCTGTATCAGAGCAAAATGACCGGCCCGCTGGCGCTGGTGATGGGCGCTGAAGGCGAAGGCATGCGCCGTCTGACGCGCGAGCATTGCGATGAACTCATCAGCATTCCAATGGCAGGCAGCGTCTCTTCGCTGAACGTGTCGGTGGCAACCGGCATCTGTCTTTTCGAAGCTGTGCGCCAGCGCAGCTAATCTAAAAACCCTCCCGGTGCGGAGGGTTTTTTATTCGCGCTGCGTTTTCTGGCGCGCCTGCCGATAACCTCATGGCCTGTGTAAAGTTTTATTAAAGCGCCGATAAGGGTACACTCCGCTGCTACTATAAGCGCCACAGGTATTCACCTGTTAAATAATACCTCTAACTGGATTCAGGAGATGAAATCGTGCAGACATTCCACGGACTGATGGCGTTTTGCGCTTACTTCTTTATTGGGTTGGCGATGATCAATTGCTTTATGTTCATCTACACCCGTATTACCTCGCATGATGAGTGGGCGCTTATCAAAGAGAATAACCACGCGGCGGCGATTACGTTCGGCGGCGCGATTCTGGGCTATGTTGTGCCGCTCGCCAGCGCGGCGATCAACTCCGTCAGCATTACGGACTATCTGATTTGGGGGGCGATCGCACTCGTCGTCCAGCTTATAATCTACGGCGGCGTGCGTTTATACATGCCGAAACTGAGCGAAAAAATTATTAACCGCAACGTCGCGGCCGGTATTTTCATGGGCGTGGCGTCGCTGGCGGGCGGTATTCTGAACGCAGCCTGCATGACCTGGTAAAAAGGAACCACAAGGAAGGATATGGCGGCAGTCAGGAAAAAACGCGGAAAGAAAAAACCGCCTCACCCGGTAGCGAACACCTCCGATCTGAAATTCTTTCCGCGCCCGGAGCCGGAAAGAAAAGGGCCGAAAATATTAACCCTCGCCATTATGGGCGGGGCGGCGTTTTTCGGCCTGCGTGCCTGTCAGGATCCGGGTGATAACGATAATGACGGCGACGGCGTTTATTATGCGACGCCCGAAGAGTGCAGCGCTGACGGTAATCCGGTCGATACCTGCAATCACGCCTGGAATACCGCCAAAGAAGAATTTGCAAAAGACATTCCGCCGAAGCTGACCTGGGACGCCTGCAGCACCGCCTATGGCAATAACTGCTATTACGACGGCGTGGCGAAAACCTGGGTGCCGATGATGGCTGGCTTTTTGTTGGCCAGTAACGCGAATAAAAAGCGCGAGCTGGATGACTCCTCTTCGACGTATTACACCTCAAGTACGGGTTATCACTACTATTACACGCGCCCCGTCTGGCAAAACGGTTCCGGCGACTATGTCTGGCGCGGCAGTAAAAGCACGAGCGCGTCCAGCCATAGTCTTGTGACGCGCAGCGCGTCGACGATTTCCCGCGGTGGATTTGGTCACTCCTCCAGTTCGCGCAGTAGCTGGGGAGGATAAATGCTGCGTCACGCTACCCCGGTGCGCCCGGATCTCGCGCGTATCGCCCACGATCATGGCTTTCATTTTCATATTATCGATGACGAAATTTACTGGGATGAGAGCCGTGCCTACCGCTTTACGTTGCGCCAGATTGAAGCGCAGATAGAATCGCCCACCGCCGAGTTGCATGAGATGTGTCTGGACATCGTTGACCGCGCTGTGCGCGATGAATCGATACTGATGCGACTCGCTATCCCTGAACTTTACTGGGATGCTATTGCGCAAAGCTGGCAGGCGCAGGATCCGTCGCTATATGGGCGCATGGATTTTGTCTGGACCGGGCAGGGGCCGGTGAAGTTACTGGAATACAACGCCGATACGCCCACCTCGCTCTATGAATCGGCATACTTCCAGTGGCAGTGGCTGGAGGATGCGCGCCAGCGCGGCGTTATCCCGCGTGATGCCGATCAGTTCAACAGCCTGCAGGAAAAGCTCATCGCCCGCCTCGCGGCTATTGCCACCCCTGATCCGCTCTATTTCAGCTGCTGCCAGGAATCTGAAGAGGATCGTGGCACGGTGCTTTATCTGGAGGATTGCGCGCGGCAGGCCGGGCTCGATACGCGTTTTATCTATATCGAAGATATCGGACTGGGGCTTGGCGGCGTGCTGACGGATCTGGACGATACCGTTATCCGGCAGGCGTTTAAGCTCTATCCGCTGGAATGGATGATGCGCGACGAAAACGGCCCGTTACTCTGTAAACGCGCCGAGCGCTGGTATGAACCGCTCTGGAAAAGCATTCTCAGTAATAAAGGGCTATTGCCGCTACTGTGGGCGCAATTCCCTGACCATCCGAATCTTCTGCCTGCCTGGTTTGGCGAGGATTTTTCACGCGAGCGGCACGACGTGGCGCAGGCGCTTTCTGACTACGCCGGCTATGTGCGCAAACCGCTGTTTTCACGTGAAGGCGGCAACGTCACGCTGTTTGATAACGAGGCGCGCGTACTGGCTCACGAAGAGGGCGACTACGGTCAGGAGCCGGTCATCTGGCAGGCCTTTCAGGCGCTGCCGCGCTTTGGCGACAGTTACACGCTACTCGGCAGCTGGATTGTCGGCGACGAGCCGGCAGGCATTGGCATCCGCGAGGATAACTCGCTTATCACGAAAGACACGTCACGCTTTATCCCGCACTACATTTCAGGCTGATCGTTTTCCGCTTTTGTGAAGCGGACGGGCAGTTTCTTTTCCCTCTCCCTCCATACTTACTGGCGTTGCTACAGGTAAGGAGAGGGAATATGCACTGGCAAACCCACACGGTATTCAATCAGCCCGTTGCGCTTAATAACAGCAATCTTTTTCTTTCCGATACAGCACTGCGCGAGGCGGTGCTGCGCGAAGGCGCGGGCTGGGACGCGGAGTTGCTCGCCAGCATCGGTCAGCAGCTTGGCACGGCGGAGTCACTGGAATTGGGGCGGCTGGCGAACGCCAACCCGCCGGAGCTTCTGCGCTACGACGCGCGTGGCGAACGCCTCGACGATGTGCGCTTTCACCCGGCCTGGCACCTGCTGATGCAAGGGTTGTGCGCCAACCGCGTCCATAATCTACCCTGGCATGAGACAGCGCGCGACGGCGCGCTGGTGGCCCGCACCGCGCGTTTTGTGCTGCACGCGCAGGTGGAGGCGGGCACGCTTTGCCCCATCACCATGACCTTTGCCGCCACGCCGCTGTTGCAGGCGCAGTTGCCAACGCTGTTTGCCGAGTGGCGCGCGCCGCTGATGAGTGACCGCTACGATGCGCATCTGCTGCCCGGCGCCCAGAAGCGCGGGCTGCTTATCGGCATGGGCATGACGGAAAAACAGGGCGGTTCGGATGTGCTCAGCAACACCACGCGCGCGGAGCCGGTGGCGCGCCGCGGTGGCGGAGAAGCTTACCGGCTGGTAGGACACAAATGGTTTTTCTCGGTGCCGCAGAGCGACGCTCATCTGGTGCTGGCGCAGGCGAAAGGCGGGCTTTCCTGCTTTTTCGTGCCGCGCTTTTTGCCGGATGGCCAGCGTAATGCGGTGCGGCTTGAACGTCTGAAAGAGAAACTTGGCAACCGTTCAAACGCCAGCAGCGAGGTGGAGTTTCTCGACGCGCTTGGCTGGTTACTGGGCGAGGAGGGCGAAGGCGTGCGTCAGATCCTGCGCATGGGCGGTATGACGCGCTTTGACTGTGCGCTCGGTAGCCACGGGCTGATGCGCCGGGCGCTGGCGATCGCGCTCTATCACACGCATCAGCGTCAGGCCTTCGGCAAAAACCTCATTGAGCAACCGCTCATGCGCCAGGTGTTAGGGCGTATGGCGCTGCAACTGGAAGCGCAAACCGCGCTGCTGTTTCGCCTGGCCCGTGCCTGGGAGCGGCGGGAATCGCCACATGAGGTGGCTTTCGCTCGCCTGTTTACGCCCGCAGTGAAATATAGCGTGTGCAAACGCGGCATACCGTTTGTGGCGGAGGCGATGGAGGCGCTCGGTGGCATGGGTTATTGCGAAGAGAGCGAGCTGCCGCGCCTCTACAGGGAAATGCCGGTGAACAGCATCTGGGAAGGCTCCGGGAATATTATGTGTCTTGACGTATTGCGCGTGCTGACGCGTCAGCTGGGTGTGATGGAGATGCTTTGCGATGAGTTTGATAGCGTAAGGGGCCAGGACCGACACTTTGATCGCGCCTGGCGACAGCTGGCCGGACAGTTGCGTCGGCCAGATGAAGCCGCCGCACGCGCACTGACCGGACAGCTGTTTTTACTGGCGGCCGGTGCGCAGGCGCTGCGTTCACTGACGCCGCCGCTGGCACAGGCCTGGTGTCGGATGATGCTGGATACCCGTGGCGACAGCCCGTTACCGGAGCCAGTGCTGGCGCAGGTGCTGCTGCGCGCCACGGGTGGGGCGGGCTGATCAGGCCTTCAGGCGGAAAAGGCTAACCAGCTCGTTCAGGTGGTTGCCTTTTTCACGCAGCACCTGTGCTGTCTGCTCGCTGCGCGTGACGCGCTCGGCATTGATATGGGTAGCTTCGCCAATCTGATGCATGGCGATATTGACCTGACCAATCCCGGCGGACTGCTCGTGCGAGGCATGGTTAATCTCTGTCACCAGCTGATTAATCTGCCCGATGCGCGTGATGATGGATTCCATCGCATGGCGCGTCTGTTCAGAGAGCGCATGCCCTTCGCTCACTTTCGCGAGCGTGTCGCTGATGAGCTGTTCAATCTCTTTCACCGCATTGGCGCTGCGCGCCGCCAGCGCACGGACTTCCTGCGCAACGACGGCAAAGCCCTTGCCGTGCTCACCAGCGCGCGCGGCTTCCACCGCGGCGTTCAGCGCCAGGATGTTAGTCTGGAAGGCGATAGACTCAATCACATGAGTGATATCCGCGATGCGCTGAGAGGCGCTGCGGATGTCGTTCATGGTGGTAACCGCGTTGCTGACGGTCGTACCGCCCTGCTGCACAGCGTCAGAGGCTTCTTTCACGAGGCCCTGCGTCTGTTCCATGTTAGCGGCGTTTTGCTGTACGGTGGCGGCCAGTTGTTCCATGCTCGCAGAGGTTTCTTCCACGCTGCTCGCCTGTTTGTTGATCTGCTCGCTGATTTCACCGCTGTCAGAGGCCAGCTCACGGGTACCGTGGCTGATGTCACCTGCGGCGTCACGTACCTGCGTTACGATCTGCTGCAGCCCGTTGCCAATGCCGTTGATGGCCTCAATAAGCTGTCCGACTTCATCCTGACGACGGGTATCGATAGTTTCACGCAGATCGCCTGCGGCATACTGACGCGCAAGGGTAATAACGTTACGCAGCGGTGCGGTAAGCCAGCGGCGAACCGTCCAGACAAATACAGCGGCAAACAACAGGGACACAATCACGCCCGCAACGAGGAACTGGTTACGCATGCTGGTGACGCCGCTGAGCAGTGTCGCTTTATCGACTTCGCCGACGATGGCCCAGTTCCAGCCAGGCAGCTGGGTAAAGCTCAGGTAAGCGGTACGACCGTCGTCTTTTTGCATCTCCAGCGTGCCCTGCGCCTCGGTAAGGACAGGCTTCAGGATGTCTTCCGGCCACGCCGGGCGTTTGCCTTCATCGCTCGGGTGGAAAAGGAACTGGCCGTAGGTTTTGCCAGGCGCGCGGTTAATTACGTAGAAGTGGCCGCTTTCACCCAGGCGACGGCTCAGGATCTTATTGCGCATGACCTGCCAAGAGTTGGTGATATCTACGCCGACAAAAAGGATCGCGATGACCTGGCCGTTAGCGTCTTTTACCGGTTCGTACTGGGTGATGTAGCGTTTGCCGAACAGCAGCGCCAGGCCGCGGTAGGTTTCGCCTTTCATGACCGGCGCGAACGCCGGGCTTGCGGTATCAAGCTGGGTGCCGATAGCGCGGCTGCCGTCTTCTTTACGAAGCGAAGTAGCCACGCGCACAAAGTTATCGCCGCTGCGCACAAACAGCGTTGCGATGGCACCGGTGCGGGTCAGGAAGTCATCAGGCAGTGCATTATTTTCATGCAAAGAGGTTTCACCGCCCTTAAGCATTGGCACACTGATGCCGTTAATGCTCTGCATCTGCGTTTCATCGCGGCTGACAGGCTGCGGAATAAAACTATTAAAAAGTTTGGTAAAGCTCGCTACCTCTTCATTGAGGCTGCTGTCGAACATTTGTGCCATGTCGACCACGCTGGTGGTCTGATTATGCAGATCTTCAAGCGCCAGCGCTTCCAGTTGCTGGCTGGCTTTGTGGCTTAATGCAAATGTGAAAAGTAAAAAGAGCGCCGCAACCGCGACGCCTGTGAGAAATGAGAGCTTAGCGCCCAGTCCCCAGCGTTGAAATGAAAGTGTCATAAGTAAGCCTATATTGCGCGAATATTCCGCACCTTCAACGGCACTTATGCGATAACATTTAGTGGCTATATGTAACGATTTGTTTCAAGTAAATTTGACGTAGATCATTGCAAGGGCAAATAAAAAACAGAATTTAACTAAAGAACGTTCAGCTATAGATAATTGCCTGCACCTGCCAGTTATCAGGGCGATGGTTTTCATGCATCTGAATAATTCGATAATAAGCCGCGCCCTGTTCATCCGCTTTATATGCAATGACTTTCTCAATCTCCTGCGGCGTACCGGAAATATCATTTACCGAGATAACGCCAATTTCATTTAAGCCTGTTACCCGGTCGGCATTCACTTCCTCAGCAGACTGTGCGGAAGTGCTAATCAGACCCGCAGATAACAACAGCGACGTTAAAGCCAGCGATCGTTTCATTGTCAGCTCCCTTATACACTTTTTTCGTCAATGCCGCGCTCCGGTTCCCGGCGCAGTCCGAAAGCTATTGTGCAGGAGGTACGATCAATGCACGCAAAGCAGTGTAAATTTCGCTAAATAAAACGACGGCTTACGCTTACTTTCGGTACAGAATCGCCTGCGCGTGCCAGCGCCCTGGCAGTAGGGTATCGTCGTTGGCTATCACCACGTAATAATCGGCGCCCGCCGCGCCCGCCTGTGCGGCAATATCACGCAGCGCATCATCGGGCGAGCCATACTGCAAAGTAGTGATAGTGCCCATTTTGGTCAGGCCCTGCGTCTGGTAGCGCTGGATTTCCTGCGGACGGTCCAGAACAGGCGGCGCAGGCTGCGGCGTGCCTTGCAGCGTACTGCACGCGGTGAGTGTCGTGACCATCAATAAAGGCATCAGCCATCGCATATGCATTCTCGTTACCTCAGGCATTAATTGTAGAGAGTGTAAGGGAATAAGCCCCGTGAATATCCCGGTTCTGCCGGGTAAGGCGCGCTTTTGACAGGGAAAAAGCGCAAAAGCGTAATCCATCTCTCAACACGACAAATTCCCATGCGCATTGCGCTCAGGTGTGCATCGTGGCATACCAGCCGAAGCGATGTTTTGCAGGAGAGCAGGAGATAAGTATGATCGAAATTTCAACGCGGCAATTTGCCGGTATTGAAGCGCTGTATGCTGCGCCCGCCGACGCGGAAAATCACGCCCTGCCGACAGTGTTGTTTTATCACGGCTTTACCTCATCCAAAACGGTCTACAGCTATTTCGCTGTGGCGCTGGCGCAGGCCGGATTTCGGGTGATTATGCCGGATGCGCCGGATCATGGCGCACGCTTTAGCGGCGACGCGGCGCACCGAATGACGCAGTTTTGGCAGATCCTGCATGCGACTATCACGGAATACCCGGCGCTGCGTGATGCGCTGCGCGAGCAGGGAATAACGGGCGAGAGCGGGCTTGCGATTGGCGGCGCGTCGATGGGAGCGATGACCGCGCTTGGTATTATGACGCATCACCCTGAGGTGCGGGCCGTCGCGGCGTTAATGGGCTCAGGCTATTTCACCTCGCTTTCCCGCACGCTGTTTCCACCGCAGGCTGAAGAGGCACAAGCTATCGCCGCCGCGCTGGCACCGTGGGATGTCGAAGCGCAACTGGCGCGTGTCGCAGACCGCCCGCTTCTGCTCTGGCATGGCGAAGAGGATGATGTCGTGCCCGCCTCGCAAAGCTTTCGTTTAGCGGCCGAACTGCTCGAACAGAAACTGAATGCGCATCTTACCTGCCTCTGGCAGCCAGGCGTGAAACACCGCATTACGCCTGAAGCGCTGGAGGCGACGGTCGCGTTTTTCAGCCGTTATTTTCAGGCCCATCAGGGCGCATAAACCCCAGTTGCGCTTTTTTTTACCAGTAGCCTTGAGTTTGCCAGGCCCCGCAAGTAGAATGACGCGTCAATTTTTCGGCCGCCCATTAACACGTTCCTTGCCTCCCCGGGCCGCGGCTGACCCAGACAGGAGGCTGAATAATCCGTAAGGAGCAATTCGATGCGTCATTACGAAATCGTTTTTATGGTCCATCCTGACCAGAGCGAACAGGTTCCGGGTATGATCGAGCGTTACACTGGTGCTATCACTGGTGCTGAAGGCACGATCCACCGTCTGGAAGACTGGGGCCGCCGTCAGCTGGCTTACCCGATCAACAAACTGCACAAAGCACATTACGTTCTGATGAACGTTGAAGCGCCGCAGGAAGTTATCGATGAGCTGGAAACTAACTTCCGCTTCAACGATGCCGTTATCCGCAGCATGGTTATGCGTACCAAGCACGCCGTAACTGAAGCATCTCCGATGGTTAAAGCGAAAGACGAGCGCCGCGAGCGTCGCGATGATTTCGCTAACGAAACCGCTGATGATGCTGAAGCTGGGGATTCTGAAGAGTAATTCTGATGGCCAACCGCCTGGTGTTGTCCGGCACCGTGTGCAGGGCACCCCTTCGTAAGGTCAGCCCATCAGGAATTCCTCATTGCCAGTTCGTGCTTGAGCATCGTTCTGTGCAGGAGGAGGCCGGTTTCCACCGGCAGGCGTGGTGTCAGATGCCTGTAATAATCAGCGGGCACGAGAACCAGGCCATTACTCACAGTATAACGGTCGGTACGGCAGTTACCGTTCAGGGGTTCATCAGTTGCCACAAGGCAAAGAACGGACTGAGCAAAATGGTACTGCATGCCGAGCAGATTGAATTGATAGATTCTGGAGACTAGCCAAATGGCACGTTATTTCCGTCGTCGCAAGTTCTGCCGTTTCACCGCGGAAGGCGTTCAAGAGATCGACTATAAAGATATCGCTACGCTGAAAAACTACATCACCGAAAGCGGTAAGATTGTCCCGAGCCGTATCACCGGTACCCGTGCAAAATACCAGCGTCAGCTGGCTCGCGCTATCAAACGCGCTCGCTACCTGTCCCTGCTGCCGTACACTGATCGTCATCAGTAATCGGTCACGGTCCATTAATACGACTTTGAGAGGATAAGGTAATGCAAGTTATTCTGCTTGATAAAGTAGCAAACCTGGGCAGCCTGGGCGACCAGGTAAACGTTAAAGCGGGCTACGCTCGTAACTTCCTGGTACCGCAGGGCAAAGCTGTCCCGGCTACCAAGAAAAACGTTGAGTTCTTCGAAGCACGTCGCGCTGAACTGGAAGCCAAACTGGCTGACGTTCTGTCCGCTGCTGAAGCTCGCGCAGAGAAAATCAATGCGCTGGGCACCGTTACCATCGCGTCCAAAGCGGGCGACGAAGGTAAACTGTTCGGTTCCATCGGTACTCGCGACATCGCTGACGCTGTAACTGCAGCTGGCGTTGAAGTGGCTAAGAGCGAAGTTCGTCTGCCGAACGGCGTTCTGCGTACCACTGGCGAACACGAAGTGGACTTCCAGGTTCACAGCGAAGTATTCGCTAAACTGACTGTAAACGTGGTTGCTGAGTAATTTCTTACTCAACCTGCACGTAAAAACGCCGGCCTTGTGCCGGCGTTTTGCTTTTCTGGCCCATGGAAAAGGCTCAGCGCACGCGCAGGAAGCTGCCGTCCGGCTGGCGCGTAAAGAGCACCTGCTGATTGTCGCTGGTATCAATCGTCAGCGCCGTCACCACACCGCTGGCATTCTGCCGCACCTGCACCATTTGTCCCTGCTGAAGATTACTGAGCGGCTTGCCGTTGCCTTCCACTTTCGCCATGGCGTAGACATCTTCCGGCGGCAGGTTATGGTCACGGAACAGTTGCGCCAGCGTTTTGCCTGATTCGACGCGATAGGTGCGCCACTGCTGTTCGATATCGTTATTCTGAAAAGGTTGTACCGGCGCGCTGGAAGAAGGCGCCTGTGCGGGCGCGTCCGGCGTCTCTTCCGGGGCGATCGCCTGCGGCTGCAACGGGGGTTCCGGCGTATGGCTAAATTCAAGCTCTGCGTCGCGGCGCTGCGGAGTATCGGGTTCGTCGGGAGAAGGCCATAAAAAGCACAGTATGATGACTATCGCGCACAGAATAATGCCGCGTCGGTGCGCAGGGGGCAGCGGCTCCATCAGGCGGATATGGTCCGGGGCGTGCCATACCTGCGCCAGCAGCGGTTTAATTCGTCCAGGCATGTCTTCTCCTCATTCACACAAACGCTATCACCGCGCCAGTGTATCATTATAGCGTTCTAACTGTTTGATGCCGGTAGTAAAGCGCGCATTCGTGAGCGCGATGGCATCCCCGACAATACCACCATGCCGGAGGATTATTTTACCCGACGTGGCGCTGCTGTTATGCTGCCCGCTAATTTTCCCATTGAGAAAGGATAACCCATGACAACCCCTTCTTTTGACACCATCGAAGCGCAGGCAAGCTACGGTATTGGCTTACAGGTCGGACAGCAACTGCGTGAGTCAGGCTTACAAGGGCTGCTGCCGGAAGCGCTGGTGGCGGGGCTGCGTGACGCGCTGGAAGGTAATCAGCCTGCCGTTCCCGTTGATGTGGTACACCGCGCACTGCGTGAAATTCATGAACGCGCCGATGCGGTACGCCGTGAACGCCAGCAGGAAATGGCGGTAGAAGGCCAGAAATACCTGGACGAAAACCGTGAGCGCGACGGGGTAAACAGCACCGAATCTGGTCTGCAATTCCGCGTCCTGACTCAGGGTGAAGGCCCGATCCCTTCCCGTAAAGATCGCGTACGCGTGCATTACACCGGCAAACTTATCGACGGCACGGTTTTTGACAGCTCAGTGGCGCGCGGCGAACCGGCGGAATTCCCGGTCAGTGGCGTTATCGCAGGCTGGATCGAAGCGCTGACCCTGATGCCGGTCGGCTCAAAATGGGAACTGACTATCCCGCATAACCTGGCTTATGGCGAGCGCGGCGCTGGTGCGTCTATTCCGCCTTTCAGCACGCTGGTGTTCGAAGTTGAACTGCTGGAAATCCTGTAAAGGTTCCGCTCTCCCCGCTTCGGCGGGGATTTGTTTTCCCCTAAGTGAAATAGCGCGATTTTATTTTGATAATAAGCGTAATGCGGGTATTTTTGTGATGCATTTCGCGAAGTGAAAGTGATTTGCCACCCATTTTAAACATAAAATTAACATTATATTTAAATCTTAGTATTCAACCCTCCGGTTCTTACCTAATATCGATGATGTTTTTGCCAAGAGCATCGTCATTTCGACGCGTAAATAGAGGCCAGCAGAGCCTCAACAACACAGACAGGTACAGGAAATAAACATGTCAGATCAGATCAAAGTGGCTGACGCTGCTGAGGCTCCGGCTGAGCAGTCGCTACGGCGTAATCTCACGAATCGTCATATTCAGTTGATTGCTATCGGCGGCGCTATCGGCACCGGGTTGTTTATGGGTTCCGGCAAAACGATTAGTCTCGCTGGCCCGTCGATCATTTTTGTTTATATGATCATCGGCTTTATGCTGTTTTTCGTGATGCGGGCGATGGGGGAGCTGCTGCTCTCCAATCTTGAATATAAATCCTTCAGCGATTTCGCTGCCGATTTACTGGGCCCGTGGGCCGGGTATTTCACCGGCTGGACATACTGGTTCTGCTGGGTCGTAACCGGCATGGCGGATGTCGTGGCGATCACCGCCTATGCGCAGTTCTGGTTCCCGGGCCTATCTGATTGGGTCGCATCGCTGGCGGTCGTTGTACTGCTGCTCTCGCTTAACCTTGCAACCGTGAAGATGTTCGGCGAAATGGAATTCTGGTTTGCGATGATTAAAATCGTCGCGATCGTCGCGCTCATCGTGGTGGGGCTTGGAATGGTGCTGATGCACTTTAAATCCCCGACCGGCGTTGAAGCCTCTTTCTCACACCTGTGGAATGAAGGCGGCTGGTTCCCGAAAGGACTGAGCGGGTTCTTTGCAGGCTTCCAGATAGCGGTCTTCGCGTTTGTCGGTATTGAACTGGTGGGCACGACTGCGGCCGAAACCAAAGACCCGGAAAAATCGCTGCCGCGCGCGATCAACTCCATTCCCATTCGCATCATCATGTTCTACGTCTTCGCGCTCATCATTATTATGTCCGTGACGCCGTGGAGCTCCGTCGTGCCGACCAAGAGCCCGTTTGTGGAACTTTTTGTGCTGGTTGGCCTGCCGGCCGCTGCGAGCCTGATTAACTTCGTCGTGCTGACATCGGCTGCGTCTTCTGCTAACAGCGGCGTCTTCTCCACCAGCCGTATGCTGTACGGTCTGGCGCAGGACGGCGTGGCGCCGAAGGCGTTCGCAAAGCTCTCTAAACGCGCCGTACCGGCGAAAGGGCTGACGTTCTCCTGCATCTGCCTGCTGGGCGGCGTCGTGATGCTCTACATTAATCCGAACGTCATTACGGCATTCACGATGATCACCACGGTCTCGGCGATCCTCTTTATGTTCGTCTGGACTATCATCCTGTGCTCTTACCTGGTTTACCGTAAGCAGCGCCCGGAACTGCATCAGAAATCTATTTACAAGATGCCGCTGGGGAAAGTGATGTGCTGGGTTTGCATGGCGTTCTTCGTGTTCGTTATTGCGCTATTGACGCTGGAAGATGATACCCGTCAGGCGCTGCTCGTCACGCCGCTGTGGTTTATTGTGCTGGGCGTCTGCTGGTTGTTTATCGGCAAGAAACGACTGGCTAAATTTCGCCAGTAAGCCATAAAAAAGGGCCCGCGTATCGGGCCCAAAAGGTCAAGTTACTGAGGCGCTCGACAGGGCGCCTTTATTTTTCGCCTGCGAGGGCACGCGGGAAAAGATTATTGTTTTCGAGGCTGATGTGGTTCATCAGATCGTCGATCAGCTCATTAATGCCGTTGTACATCGCCCGCCAGGTGGTGCAGGCTTCCGGCGGCGGCGTCACGTTGTTGGTGGTGTGCTTAATAACTTCCAGCAGTTCGCCCGCCTCGTCATGCTCACTTTCCATCACGCTAATCGGGCCCATTGCCTGGCTGCCCATCCCCTGTTTAATCATCGGGAACAGCACACGCTCTTCTTTCATCATGTGGCTGCTTAGCTCTTCATGCAGCATTGTCAGGTATTTGGCGAGGCCCTTCGGTACACCGGGCTTATCAGCATGGACGCGTTCGACTTTGGTGGCCTGCAAAATCAGCTCAGGGAGCTGCTCGCGGTGGCGATCGTGATAGCGCACGATGATGTGATCGATGATTTCAGCGAGCGGCGCGGCTTTCCAGTCTTTCTCTAATGGCATGGCAGCAAGTGTCGCCAGTTCGCTTTCAATCGTGTCTACATCAAGATCCTGGCGTGTCGCGGCGCGCAGCAGCGTCTGTTTGCCGCCACAACAGAAATCCAGGTTGTATTTACGGAACAGGGCGGAAGCGCGGGGGATGGTTAACGCCAGTTCGCCAAGGGGTTGGTCGCGGAAGGCCATAGCAGTACCTCACTCATCATTTGTATAAGATGCATATTAAATGCATCTTTAAGGCGAGGCTATAACCCTTTAGAGGAGGGGGATAAAAGTGAGAGGTGCGTCACAAAAAAATTTTCATAACTAAACTGCTGATAGCTATTAGGAAATTATTGGCAACCGCGCTGCGCCGGGGCGGGCGTATTAAATAACCCGAATGACCTGCCGATAGATACACATCAGATTACACCTGCATTAAGGCCATTCATGTTTAAACGTATAAAAGTCATAACCCTTTTAATCACTGTATTGCTCGTTCTGGGCGCGATGCAGCTTATCGCTGCAGGCGTTTTCATCGCAGCGCTCAATAACGACAAAGACAACTTCAATGTGTCGCAAATCTCCAGCAAGAACGTGGCAGAATTTACCGATGCGTGGATTAGCCTCAACCAGACTCGCGTGACGCTAAACCGCGGCATGTTGCGTCTGCAAAGCAGCATGGCGAGCCAGATCAACGGCGGGCAGCTTGATGAGCTGGTTAAAACCGCTAACGAGCTGCTGGCGGACGCGAAGCAGCATTACGACAAATACTATGCGCTGCCAGAAACGCCGGGCATGGATGAGCATGTAGTGGATCGTCTGGAAGAGCAGTATCGCGTTTACTCCACAACGCTCGCGCAGATGAACAAATTCCTGGGCGAAGGCAAGCTGGAAGAGATGTTCAAACAGAACGCCGAGCAGAAGCAGAATGCGATGCAGGATGTTTATCGCGAATGGCGCGCTGCGCAGGCGAAGCTCTCCAACCAGGGCGTGAAGGATAACGAAAGCGACTATCAGCGTATTCTGTGGATCCTCTCTGTCATTATGGTGATGGTAATCGCCGTGATTATTGTCAGCTGGGTCGCGATGCGCCGCGTGCTCCTGCTGCCGCTGCATGATGTCATTGGTCACATTCGCGCGATCGCCGCAGGGGATCTGACGCAGACTGTCGACGCGCACGGCAACAACGAAATGGCGCTGCTGGCGCGTAACGTGCACGAGATGCAGCAGGCGCTGGCACGCACCGTCAGCACCGTTCGCGACAGCACCGACACCATCTTTACTGGCGCGAGCGAAATCTCCGCAGGCAGCAACGATCTCTCTTCCCGTACCGAGCAGCAGGCCGCGTCACTGGAAGAAACCGCCGCCAGCATGGAAGAGCTTACCGCCACCGTGAAACAGAACGCCGACAACGCCCGTCAGGCAACGCAACTGGCGCGTACCGCGTCGGAAACTGCGCTGAAAGGCGGTGAGGTGGTTGATGGTGTGGTACGTACGATGGATGAAATTGCCTCCAGCTCTAACCAGATTGCGCAAATCACCAATGTGATTGACGGTATCGCGTTCCAGACTAACATCCTCGCGCTCAACGCGGCGGTGGAAGCGGCACGCGCCGGCGAACAGGGCCGCGGCTTCGCGGTAGTGGCCGGTGAAGTCCGTACGCTTGCGAGCCGCAGCGCCCAGGCCGCAAAAGAGATCAAAGCGCTTATCGAAAACTCCGGCAACCGCGTTGATGCGGGCTCGCAGCTGGTACGCGAAGCGGGTGAAACCATGAAAGAAGTGGTTGGTGCGGTGACCCGCGTGACCGATATCATGGGTGAAATCGCCTCGGCGTCCGACGAGCAGAGCCGCGGTATCGACCAGGTGGGCCTTGCAGTTTCCGAGATGGATAAAGTGACGCAGCAGAACGCCGCGCTGGTGGAAGAATCCGCCGCCGCCGCCGCCGCCCTGGAAGATCAGGCTGGCAAACTGAACGAAGCGGTCGCTGTATTCAAACTCAACCGCATCCAGGCACCCCTGGCAAGCGCGACGCTGAAGGCACCGTCCTTCAGCGCGCCAGCGACTGGGGCGAGCCTGAAAGCCGCCCCGGCAGGCGGCGGCAGCGACAACTGGGAAACCTTCTAAGCCTCAGGGCCCGTCATCGACGGGCCTTTTTTTATCGCGCTTCCTGCGGCGCGACCGGCACGATTTTCACCCGCACCGCCATCACCACGCCCAGCGCCAGCAGGGCAATGCCTGTCACGGTCAGGAGTGGCGGCAGGCTCTGGCGCAGCAAAAAGGTATAGAGCAGCCCGGCCAGTGTTTCAAAAACAATAAGCGGCCCCAGGATCACGGTCGGCAACCGCTGGCTCGCGATATTCCAGCATAGCGCGCCAATCCAGGAGCAGCAGAGCGCAATCGCCACCATCAAGGCAATAAACACGCCAGGACGCGGCCCAAAAGGCAGCGCGAAGGCGCTGTTATCCGCCGCAAGCCACCCACATGCCGCGATATACCCGATAAGCGAGACCGGCAGCGTCACCAGCCCCTGCGCGGTCGCCCACATCATCGGATGTTTATCAGGGTTTTCACGCAGCCAGCGCGCGTTACGCAGCGCATACCACGCCCAGCAAATGACCGAAACCACCGCCAGCGCGATACCGCTGGCGTAACGGGCTGGCGTAAAGCCCGGCAGGCCGTGGCGCAGTTCGGCGAAATTAACGCAGAGTAGCCCGCAAAATATCGCCGCCAGCGCCGGAAAGAGTCGTCGCCACGGCAGGTGGCCATCACGTCGACTGTAAAGCAGGTTCGCAAAAACCGGAATGACGACCGGCAGCGTGCCGATAATCATCGTAGAGACGGGTGCTCCGGTACGCTGAATGGCGCTTGCGAGGCAGACGTAATAGATAAGATTGCCCATCATGGTGAGCGCCAGCGCCGTCAGCCAGTCGCGCCGGGTGAGCTGTTTCAACCGCCGCCGTCCGGCCCACGCCAGTGGCAGCGCCAGCAGCCCCAGCGCCAGATACCGCCCCATCGACTGCAATACGGCCGGGTATTCCGGCACTAATAACGGGCCGACGAAAATCAGCCCCCACATCAGTCCTGCCAGTAGGGCATAAAACACGCCTGTTAACATCATCACCACCCACTTCGCTATTCAGCGCATGAGTGTAGCGGCGGGTGAAAACGCGCGTCTTGTACCAGCTTGCTGCGCATCAACTGAGATCGTGCAGATCTTTGCCGTTGGGCGGCCCGAGACGAATATCTGAGAAGACCACGTTCAGCCCGCCGCGCGTTGGCGAACAGCACATCGCGCCCAGAAAATAGCGTTCGGCATCCGGGAACGGGCACAGGCGCAACAGCGGCCAGGTTTCGCCGTCGGTGGAATATTGCAAGCGCAGGCAATGGTTCTGGTGCGTCAGGCGCAGCCAGAAATGGTTCTGCGCTGCGGGAAAAATCCCGGTCGCCCAGTCGGAGCGCTCAAGCGTCAGCACGCTGCCTATCATCGGCTGCGCGTCGTTAAATTCTATGCCCGCCTTTAGCCAGTGCTGTTCATCAATCATCAGCATCACGCCCGCCTGGTCATACAGCGTGGTGAAATCGCCCTCGACACGGACTTCAAACGTAAAATCGCCGGTCACGTCGATGCCAAAGACATGACCGGAATGACGCTGAAAACCATACCAGGTGGTTTGCCAGAAATCGGTTTGGGTATCGGTCGTGACATGCAGCGCGTTAGATTCACGCTGCCAGTGCGCGGGTTCGTTAAGCCAGCGCCAGTTCGCCAGAGTGTCCATGAAAGTTTTCCGTTTCCGAATGTGCCTGAATTATAGCCGGGGACGATGCAAACGGGGGATTAGCGTGCCACCTGTTTCTGGTAGCGGGCAGGGGTAATGCCGTAGCGGCGGGTAAAGGCGCGGGTGAGGTGCGACTGATCCGTCAGCCCTGCGGCGGCGGCGACATCGGCGGCGGGCATACCAGCGGCGAGAAACTGCTTGGCGCGCCACAGCCGCACCGCCATTAGCATCTGATGCGGCGTCACGTGATAGCGGGCTTTGAACCGCCGCTGAAAATGATACGGGCTGAGCGACGCCTCGGCGGCAATCTCCTCAAGCGTCAGCGGCTGCATATAATTTTCATAGAGGTAGTCGCGCACCCGGTCAAAACGATGTGCGCCTTCTGCCGGCGCCTGCGGAGCGTGGCGGGCATAAGGGCGGAATGTGTCGATGATATCCAGCAATAACCCCTGCTGCGCCAGCGCATCGGGGGCTGACCAGAGGGCGGCGATAAGCTCTCCGGTCTGTCGGGCGCGGGCCGGATCGTGACGCTCAACCTCGCCAAACCACCAGTGACGCTCGCCGGTAAGCTGCTCCAGCGTGTCGGGCTCAAGATAGATCATCCGGTAGCGCCAGCCCTGCTGGGTGGCCGCTTCGCCAGTGTGCAGCTCGTCCGGGTTCATGGTGACCAGTGAATTGACCGCCGCCACGTGCTGTGCGCCGCGATAGCGAAAGCGCTCAGCGCCCAGTTCGATGGCGCCGATGCCGAAAGCTTCATGGGTGTGAGGTTCGAAGGCGTAACGGGCGATATGGGCGTGATAAAGCTCAACGCCCGGCAGTGCGGACAACTGTCGGAAGCGGGCGCTGTCGCGTTCGTCGAGGAACTGCTCGGGTACGCCTTGCACGGTGGCTCTCCACTAAAGGTGAAGCCTCATTATAAGAACAACTACGGGCTTAGCCACCGGTATTAACAATTAATTAACTTTGCGGTTATTCGATGCGGGAGAGGTTAGCGTTATCGCAGCCCGCGTTACGGCATTCGCGCTCAATGCTTTTCAGCAACGCAATACGGGCCGCCATTTTCTCATTCGCGCAACCGAGCAGCAGCGTCGAGCCTTCTGCGCATTCGTGATCGCGCACTTTCAGCCATGAGATCTGGGCGTTTTTAACGATCTGTTTCTGCGCCGGAGAAAGCACCGACATGGTGTTTTTATATTGCTGGTTAAGGTCGCGGTCACCCTGAACCATTTCCAGCGCGGCGCAGTAAGTGGTGTCATACGGGCTGCGCGGGTTATCACAGCTCATTGACCATGCGGCGGCGCTGCTCAGCAGTAACGGAAGTGCGAGAAAGTATGCTTTCATGAGGATCCCTGTTTTACGTTTATTGTTTTTGCGCCTTCAGCAGGCGTGCGCATTGTAGCTGGCAGGCCCAGGGAAAGCAGCCTGCCAGATTACGTATGTGCGTTACGTTACGGTTTCAGCGTTGCGCGCAGGCTGGTTTCAAGCGGCGTGGTAGGGCGACCAATCAGTGCGCTGAGCTGGCGGCTGTCGTCAAACAGGCCGCCTTTAGACGCGCCGACGTCAGAGTTCGCCAGCAGTTTCGCAAAGCCTTCCGGCAGACCCGCGCCCGCAAGCGCCGCGGCGAAATCGGCTTCGCTCAGGTTCTGGTAAACCACGTTTTTACCGGTGGTCTGGCTTAAAAGCGCCGTGAGATCATTTAGCGTCCAGGCGTGGTCACCCGCCAGTTCATACACGCGCCCGCCCTGGTTTTCGAGCGTCAGCACTTTGGCGGCGGCATCCGCGTAATCCTGACGGCTTGCGGAAGCGATTTTCCCTTCACCGGCGCTGCCGATAAAGACGCCATGTTCAAGCGCTGGCGGCACGCTCGCCAGATAGTTCTCTGTATACCAGCCGTTACGCAGCAGCACGTAAGGGATGCCGGAATCGGCGAGCATTTTTTCGGTCGCAACGTGTTCATCCGCCAGGGCGAGCGGCGAACGGTCAGCATGCAGGAGGCTGGTGTAGGCAATCAGCGTAACCCCTGCGGCTTTGGCCGCGTCAATCACGTTGCGGTGCTGTGGCGCGCGCTGGCCCACTTCGCTTGAGGAGATGAGCAGCAGTTTTTCCACGCCTTCTAATGCTGCGGTGAGCGCCGCCACGTCGTTGTAGTCGGCGGCGCGTACCTGCACGCCTTTTTCCTGCAGGGCGGTGGCTTTCGCAGGGTTACGGACGATGGCCACGACATCCTTTGCCGCGACGGTGTTCAGAAGGGTGTGGATAACGCGCTGGCCGAGCTGGCCGGTGGCACCAGTAATCGCAATCATGGTCTTTTCCTTTGTCTGTGGTGTGTGTTGTGGCACACTATCACTCAAGCTAACTTTTAGTAAGTACGTACAAAAAGGTAAGTATCCCTATGACCGTTCCTGGCCTGAGTGAAAAGATGCGTGACGGTAATCTGTTTGCCGAAGAATGTCCGTCACGTGAGGTGTTAAAGCATGTGACCAGCCGCTGGGGCGTGCTGATTCTGGTGGCGTTACGCGACGGTACGCATCGCTTTAGCGATTTGCGCCGCAAAATGGGCGGCGTGAGCGAAAAGATGCTGGCGCAGTCGTTACAGGCGCTGGAGCAGGACGGCTTTGTCGATCGCGTGTCATACCCGGTGGTACCGCCGCATGTGGAGTACAGCCTGACGCCGCTTGGCGTGGAGGTGAGCGAGAAAGTGGTGGCGCTGGCAGACTGGATTGAGGTGCATACGCCGCAGGTCATCGCGAACCGCAACGAGCGCGCGGCGTAAAGGCCGGGTGGCGAGTGTGCCTTACCCGGCCGGCTTTCATTATCCAGTCTGGCTTTGAAACCCGCCCTGGACGGGCGTTATTTCGTCAGATCCAACTGATAAACCGCAAAACCGATGTCGTCTTTGCCGACGTTTTTCATCGGATACTGGGCTTTCTCTTTGATAAACGCGGCGGCTTTGTCGGAAGGCGACGTTTCAAAACGAATATCCAGTTTCTGGTGGCTTGCTATCGGCGCCAGTCGCCAGTTGTTATCCGCCGCCGGGTGGATTTCGCCCGCGCGTTTCGTTTCCGCCCCGATCCACGCCGCCAGGACCGCGCGGTTTTCATCCGGCGAGGCGAAGGCGATATGGCTGTCACCGGTGCCTGCGAATTTCCCGCCGTAGGCGCGATAGTTATTGGTCGCGACCAGGAACGTGGCTTTCGGGTCAATCGGCTTGCCGTTAAATGTCAGGTTTTTGATGCGTTCCGCTTTCGTGTTCACGGCCTGGCATTCGCCGTCATATTTCGCAGGCTGCGTTACGTCTATTTGATAATTCACGCCGTCAATGACATCAAAGTTATAGGTGCGGAACCCGTCCCAGTTCAGTAATGACTGTGGTTTCGTGCTGTTGACATCAATCTGGTTAAACTGCCCGGCGGAGCACTCCAGCCACTCTTTCACTTCCGCGCCCGTCGCTTTCACAACCACCAGCGTGTTGGGATAGAGATAGAGGTCGGCGGCGTTGCGAAACGTCAACTGGCCTTTTTCCACCTCGACGAAGCTTGCCGGATCGTTTTTACGTCCCCCTACCTTAAACGGCGCGGCGGCAGAGAGTACCGGCAGTTGCGCCAGATCCGGGTCGCCCTGAATGAAGTGTTCGACATACGCCTTTTGAGCGTTGTTCACCACCTGTACGGTCGGGTCATCCTGTACCAGCGCCAGATAGCTGTACATCGGATCGGCGGATTTCCCGACCGGCTGGCTGACAAATTCGCGTGTGGCGTCGTGATCGGCTTGCAGCACGCTCACCAGGTTTTTATCTTCCGCGACGAGCGATTTCTTCGCCTGCACGTCGTAGACAGGACGCGCTTCGGCTTTGCTTTGTGTGACTTTCCATTTGCCGCTGTCATTGTTCAGCACCAGATCAACGATCCCCAGATGATCGCCCCACATGCCCGGCATCACCGACGGCACGCCGTTGAGCGTACCCTGCGCGATGTCCGCACCTTTGATATTCGCGAAATCTTTACCCGGGAAGACAGCATGCGCGTGGCCGAACAGAATGGCATCAACGCCAGGCACCTGGCTTAAATAGTACACCGAGTTTTCTGCCATGGCTTTGTACGGCTCGGCAGAAAGGCCGGAGTGCGCGACCACCACCACCAGATCGGCCCCTTCCGCGCGCATTTGCGGTACATAGTGACGGGCGGTTTCGGTGATATCGTTGACGGTGACTTTGCCGTTCAGGTTTGCTTTATCCCAGGTCATGATTTGCGGCGGCACAAATCCGATGTAACCGATTTTAAGCGTGTGCGGCTTGCCGTCTTTGTCCTTCACCTGAGTTTCTTTAATCAGGTAAGGCGTGAAGAGCGGTTTCTGGGTTTTCGCGTCGATGATATTGGCGTTAACGTAAGGGAATTTTGCGCCTGAGAGCGCCTTATGCAGGTAGTCGAGGCCGTAGTTAAATTCATGGTTACCGAGGTTGCCGACGGCGTAATCCAGCGTGTTCATCGCTTTATACACCGGATGTACGTCGCCGTCTTTCAGGCCTTTCGCAGCCATGTAATCGCCAAGTGGGCTGCCCTGAATCAGATCGCCATTATCCACCAGCACGCTGTTGGCGGCTTCCTGGCGGGCGGCTTTGATTAAGCTTGCGGTTCGCACCAGGCCAAACTTCTCGGTCGGCGCGTCTTTGTAATAGTCAAAGTCCATCATGTTACTGTGCAGGTCAGTGGTCTCCATAATGCGCAGATCCACTGTGGCGGCGTTCACGCTGGCGGCAACCAGCGTGGCTATCATCGTTGCACTAAACTTAATCATTATGCAGGTCCTTTTTTTCAGAGCGAAGCCACAAAAGTTTATGTATGTATCGTTTGTTGCTTACAAAAATGTGAATCCTGCCAGAAAAAGTGGCAGGGAAACCGGAATCGCTTCACAGATAGCGGAACCCGGCGCAATGCGATATAAAAATCATATCGATAAAACAAGGTGTTAAATCCGCAGCCGGGACGGACTGCGAAACGAGAAAGAGGTGGATGACAATGTTAGAACAGATTTGCCAACTGGCGCGCGACGCAGGCGACGCCATCATGGAAGTCTACGAGGGTCACAAGCCGCTGGAAGCCACCCAAAAGGTTGATGATTCGCCGGTGACGGCGGCGGATATCGCAGCGCACGCGGTGATTGTCGCCGGGCTGAAAGCGCTGACGCCGCAGGTGCCGGTGTTGTCTGAAGAAGATCCGCCTGCCTGGGAGGAGCGCCAGCACTGGCAGCGCTACTGGCTGGTGGATCCGCTTGATGGCACCAAAGAGTTCCTCAAACGCAACGGCGAATTTACGGTGAATATCGCCCTTATCGAAGACGGCAAGCCGGTGCTTGGCGTGGTCTACGCGCCGGTACTGAAGGTGATGTACAGTGCCGCCGAAGGCAAAGCGTGGAAAGAAGAGTGCGGTGTGCGCAAGCAGATTCAGGTACGTGATGTGCGCCCGCCCCGGGTGGTGATAAGCCGCTCTCACGGCAATAACGCGGAACTGAAGGATTATCTACAGCAGCTTGGTGAGCATCAGACCACGTCTATCGGCTCGTCGCTGAAATTCTGTCTGGTGGCGGAAGGTGAAGCGCAGCTCTATCCGCGTTTTGGGCCGACCTGCACGTGGGATACCGCAGCCGGTCACGCCGTAGCGGTCGCCGCCGGGGCGCAGGTTCACGACTGGCAGGGCAAAACGCTGGATTACACGCCCCGTGAATCGTTCCTGAACCCCAGCTTCCGTGTCTCTATTTACTGAGTAACTGCTGCAGCAGGCTAATGACCTGCTGCACTTCTTCCTGCGTCAGGCCGCCGTCTTTCGCGAACTTCACACGCCCGTCTTTATCCAGCACGACAATCGCTGAGCTTTCTGACTCCAGCTGCCAGGCTTTTTGCGCAACCCCATTGCTGTCGACAATAAACTGCGACCAGGGATACTGCTGTTTATTGGTCTCAATGCTGTGACGAACAAACATGCCGGTGCCGGGAATCGCGTCATCGCTGTTGACCACGGTGGTGGTCTGGTAACGGTCATGCGGGAATTTCGCGGCTTTTATTGCTTCAATCAGCCCCGCGTTTTTCTCTTTAGCCGAGGTTCGGCCCGCAATATGTTGCAGCACTCGCACTTTTCCAGGTAACTGCGCGCTGTTCCAGTTTTTGTAGCTAAACTGATCTTTATCCAGCATCAGTTCGCCTTTGTCGTTAATGCCGACCGGTGGGACGCGCTCATTTTCTTTGAAGTTATGTGCCGAGGCCATCAGCGGCAGCAGCAGGCAACTCAGCGCCAGCATTCCGCGCAGGGTCATAGGTGACTCCTTCTTCTTGTCATTTGCAGGTGATCGGACCACTTGGGTCCATTGCTTTTTAGCTTAATTGTTAATTTTCTGTTTTCACGCAACCAGAGTGCCAGTTTGCGGGCGAACGCACAGAACCCGTTAAAAAATGTGGCATTCTCCTGCGCTCTTTAGAGTTTTGAAAAGAAAATTCTGAAAGAGTGTAATAAAAGCGTAAATAAAGTCAGGCAGAGTGGGTGCTCCCGACGTTCTGGTCTATAGTCATCTGGCAACAAATTTTGCGCCTTAATCATGCTGGTCCAAATGTGGAACCGCAGGGCGTAATCTTCAGCAGGAGAGAACAATGAAAATTTTCCAACGTTACAACCCGCTTCAGGTGGCGAAGTACGTGAAGATCCTGTTTCGTGGACGGTTGTATATCAAGGATGTTGGCGCTTTTGAGTTTGATAAAGGCAAAATCCTCGTCCCGAAAGTGAAGGACAAACAACACTACTCCGTGATGTCCGAAGTGAACCGTCAGGTCATGCGTCTCCAGACCGATCTGGCCTGATATCGCGTTGTGCGTATGCAGTAAGACAAACGGCCCCGATGGGGCCGTTAGTGTTTTGAGGCTCAGGCGGCGTTCTGCTCGTCAGGCAATTTAGGGGTCAGCACGCCCGGCTTGTTGTCGATACGCGTCACCAGAAGCTGATCGATGCGGTAATTATCGATATCCACCACTTCAAACTTATACCCGGAGAACTTCACCGAATCGGTACGTTTCGGGATTTTTCGCAGCATAAACATCATAAAGCCGCCGATGGTTTCGTAGTTGCCGGATTGCGGAAACTCGTCGATATCCAGCACGCGCATTACATCATCAATCGGCGTGCCGCCGTCGATAAGCCAGGAGTTTTCGTCGCGTGCGACGATCTGCTCTTCCAGCCCCTGACCGACCAGGTCGCCCATCAGCGTGGTCATCACGTCGTTTAACGTGATAAGGCCCACCACCAGCGCATATTCGTTCATGATAACGGCGAAGTCTTCGCCCGCCGTTTTGAAGCTTTCCAGCGCCTCGGAAAGTGTCAGGGTGTCCGGCACGATAAGCGTGTTGCGGATCTGCACACCGCTGTTGAGCGCAAGACTCTGATTGCCCAGCACCCGGTTCAGCAGTTCTTTGGAATCGACGTAACCGACGATGTGGTCGATATCCTGATTACACACCAGGAATTTCGAGTGCGGGTGATCGGCGATTTTCTGCTTCAGGCTGTGCTCATCTTCATGCAAATCGAACCAGACGATGTTTTCACGTGAGGTCATGGAAGAGGGCACCGTACGTGACTCCAGCTCAAACACGTTTTCAATAAGTTCATGCTCTTGCTTACGCAGTACGCCCGCGAGCGCGCCGGCTTCCACGACTGCGTAAATATCGTCAGAGGTGATGTCGTCTTTGCGCACCATCGGCAATTTGAAAATGCGGAAAATCACGTTCGCCATGCCGTTAAAGAACCATACCAGCGGGCGGAAAATGAACAGACAGAAGCGCATCGGGTTGATGATACGCAAAGCCACGGCTTCAGGCGCAATCATACCGATGCGTTTCGGGGTCAGGTCGGCAAAGAGGATGAACAGACTGGTCACGACCGTAAAGGAAATAATAAAACTGACCTGCTCGGCGATTTCAGGAGAGACGAACCGCACCAGTAGCGAATAGAACGCCGGAGAAAACGCCGCATCGCCGACGATACCGCCAAGAATGGCGACGGCGTTCAGGCCAATCTGCACCACGGTAAAGAACATACCGGGGTTTTCCTGCATTTTCAGCACCCGTTGGGCGTTGATGTTGCCTTCATCGGCCAGCAGCTTGAGTTTGATTTTACGGGAGGCGGCAAGCGAGATCTCGGAAAGCGAGAAAAAGGAGCTTACGCCTATGAGACAAAGTATCAGTAAAATACTGTTTAACATATCTTATCCAGCCATGGCCGGATCCTCGGAAGGGAAGTTGATTATCGTGTGAAAACACTGTGATTGCCTGCCCGTAGAGAAGGAGGCCTGCAAATTCAAAGGGTAGTATAGCGTAAGCCCCAGCGGGGCTGCCAGAGGGTTGCGCAACGCGTGAAGAAAGCGCCCGCCGCAGATAAAAAACCGCGGCGGGGTCACGGCATCAGATTTCGGGTGTGGTTTTGAAACCTACCAGCATCAGCAACAGATTTTCTTTCGTTCCCGCCGGGCTAAAGCTGTAATTATTGCCCTGACGGTCGCCGCCGATATACCACGCGATTTCCGTTTTACCGGCTGCCAGCGCGGCCCGTACGGCTTTATCCACATCAACGTAGCGATAGATCCTCTCTTTATCGAGATAGAGTACGCCATCGGATTTGTAATTACATGCCGGGCGATTATTCCAGTTCACCTGGTGTTCGTCCCACTTTGTATCGGTCGGGTAAAAGAAAATCTGATCGGCGCCTTGCGCGTTTTTTCCGCCATAAATGCGGATTTTATATTTAAACAGCGCCGCATCGGCTTCGGAGTAGCCCGCCGGAAGGGGCGGAATCGCAAATTTCACCAGCGACATCATTTCTGTATTGGCGGTACGCCCGCCGTTGCGCCAGTCATCCTGCACCTGCAACAGGGGTTCATCGCCAAAATTGCGCTGCGGCTCGGCGCTGCTGACCCATGTATCTGCGCTGGCCTTTGTGTAACTGAACGGAATATTGGTGCCGCAGTCCATGTTGTTGTTCATACACTCCTGCGTCATAAATTGCGCCGATTCCACAGGCCAGCCATTCATGAAATCGCCGTGCGCAGTGTAAATGCTGCCCCATTTTTCAGTGCGCGTTTCGCCATCCATAACAGGATCCATCGATAGCGCGATTTTTGCGGTATCCAGCGTGGTGATTTGCGGCAATACCCAGGCGACGTTCATGTTAACTGTCGGGATTTTCACCGGGAATGTCGCCGGACAGGCGCCTTCGTCGCTGGAATAAGTGGCGTTCATCCGCCCACGTACCGGTTTGAGGTTTATGCCATCCCAGCAGTTGGGAAACTGAATGCCGATGTTAAATTGCACCGCATCGCCTTTCTGGCGCAGGCCGCAAACTTCGCCCGCTGTGTTGGTATAGCCTTTGCCATTGCCGCACAGAAATGTGATGCGTCGGTTGGGTGCGCTGCCGTGGTGATCGCCTGCCAGCAGTTCCAGCCCGGGAGGGAAGGGCGTGAGTGGGTACTTATCAACGTTCGTGCTTTGATAGTAGGTTTTCTGATAAGCGGGCTGCACGATTTGTCCATCGGGCAGCTTCATGGTGGGCGCCCACCAGGCGGAGCTGTCCGCTTTATTATTGCAGGTGGTTTCAGGCAGGTTTCGCAGCCGCTCGTAGGCGGAATAGGCGTCGGTATGGGTGTTGCCGAAAAAGTCATGGAGCATGGCATGGTTCGGCATGCCGTACATCATGATGGCGTCATCACCAGCGGTATGGTGATAAGCGCACACCACGTCCGCCTGGGGCCCTGCCCAGGCGGGAAGGGCGCACAGGCCAGTCAAAACAGGGATAAACGCGCGTAACAGTGTCGTCGATTTCATGGTGGTTCTCCGCAGCCAGGTTCGGTTGAGGGATACCATGTTCGTGCCGTTTACCGCCTCTCATCACTTATCAAAAAAGCTGATAAAACGTGGTGTGATAAAAAGTTAGGCCTCGGGCGGCAGACAGACGCCGATGCCGCCGATGCCGCAATAGCCATACGGGTTTTTGTGCAGATACTGCTGGTGTTCGTCTTCGGCGTAATAGAACGGCGTGGCCGGGACGATTTCAGTGGTGATATGGCGATAGTCGCCCGCCGCCTCCATCGCCGCGCGAAAACGCGCCAGGCTCGCCTGTGCGGCGGCCTCCTGTTCCGGCGTCAGCGGATAGATAGCCGAGCGGTATTGCGTGCCGACATCGTTGCCCTGACGCATCCCCTGGGCCGGATCGTGGTTTTCCCAGAATACCTGCAACAGCTGCTCGTAGCTTATTACCTTCGGGTCATACACGATGCGCACTGCTTCGGCGTGGCCGGTCTGGCCGCTACACACTTCACGGTAGGTTGGGTTTGGCGTATAGCCGCCGGTGTAGCCCGCGGCCGTGCTATAAACGCCTGGCAGTGACCAGAACAGGCGTTCGACGCCCCAGAAACAGCCCATGGCAAACATGGCGACTTCCATGCCCTCCGGCACGTTGGTCATTGAGTGGCCCGTCACGGTATGTAACGATGCCACCGGCATCCGGGTGTTGCGCCCCGGTAAAGCTTCTTCCTGGGTAATCATCTGTTTCTTATCAAAAAAACTCATAGCGCCGGCCTCCTGAGAAATGTTGAGCGCGCAAATTTTCGCCTGCGGTTGTCACGAAGCGGCTCTTTGCCCACAATAAACCTTTTAAATGCGACTAAATTAAACATAAGAAATATTTGGCTGATCGTCTTTTTTTCAACTCCATTTACCGGAGTTTTGTCATGCCGCGGAGCGGCGAGAAGTTTCCTTCCAGGGGTGGGAATAAGGGATATTCAGGAGAAAACGTGCCACAAATCCGTAACTTGTGCTGGGCCACGCTGCTGATGGCGAGCGCCTCCACTGCCGCGCCCGTCCGTCTGCAGGTAGAAGGGTTAACCGGTGCGCTGCAAAAAAATGTCCGCGCCCAGCTTTCCACCATTCAGGTTGATGAAGTCACGCCGGACCGCCGCTTTCGCGCCCGCGTCGATGACGCTATCCGCAACGGCCTGAAAGCGCTGGGTTATTATGAACCCACCATCGATTTTGAACTGCGCGAGCCGCCGCCGGGTGGTCGTCGCCAGGTGCTGCTGGCGCACGTTAATCCGGGCGAACCGGTGCGCATTGCCGCAACGGATGTGATCCTGCGCGGTGGGGCGCGCGACGACCGCGCCTATCTGGATCTTTTAAAGAAGCGTCCTGCCATCGGTACGGTGCTGAACCATCACGATTACGACAGCTTCAAAAAAGGCCTTACCAGCGTGGCGCTGCGCCGGGGCTATTTCGACAGCGAATACAAAAAAAGCCAGCTCGGCGTGTCGGTAGAACGCCGCCAGGCCTTCTGGGATATTGATTATGACAGCGGCCCCCGCTATCGCTTTGGCGATGTCACGTTCTCAGGCTCGCAAATTCGCGAAGAGTACCTGCAAAACCTCGTGCCGTTTAAAAAAGGTGATTATTACCAGTCCAGCGATGTGGCGGAGCTGAGCCGTCGTCTCTCCGCGACCGGCTGGTTTAATTCCGTCGTTGTGGCGCCGGAGTTTGAAAAATCCCGCCAGACGAAAGTACTGCCGCTGCGCGGTGTGGTGTCGCCGCGCATTAAAAATACCGTCGAGCTGGGGGCGGGCTATTCCACCGATGTCGGCCCACGCCTGAAAGCAAACTGGCGCAAGCCGTGGATCAACTCCTACGGCCATAGCCTGACCACCTCGACCAGTATCTCAGCACCGGAGCAACAGCTCGACTTCAGCTATAAAATGCCGCTGCTGAAGAACCCGCTTGAGCAATATTATCTGGTGCAGGGCGGCTTTAAGCGTACCGATCTCAACGATACCGAAGCCGATTCCACAACACTTGCCGTGTCACGCTACTGGGATCTCTCCAGCGGCTGGCAGCGCGCGATTAACCTGCGCTGGAGCCTTGATCACTTTACGCAGGCCAATGTCACCCATACCACCATGCTGCTCTACCCCGGCGTGATGTTGAGCCGCACCCGTTCTCGCGGCGGCCTGATGCCGACGTGGGGGGATTCGCAGCGCTATTCCATCGACTATTCCGACACCGCCTGGGGCTCGGACGTCGATTTCGTCGTTCTGCAGGCGCAAAACGTCTGGATACGCACGCTCTATGACCGCCACCGTTTTGTGGCGCGTGGCAACCTGGGCTGGATAGAAACCAACGATTTCGAGCGCGTGCCGCCGGATCTGCGCTTCTTCGCGGGCGGCGACCGCAGCATTCGGGGTTATAAATACAAATCGATTTCGCCAAAAGATGACGATGGCAAGCTGACCGGGGCTTCAAAACTGGCGACCGGCTCGCTGGAATACCAGTACAACGTGACCGGAAAATGGTGGGGCGCGGTGTTTGTGGATTCTGGCGAAGCGGTCAACGACATCAAACAAAGCAATTTCAAAACCGGCGCGGGTGTTGGGGTGCGCTGGCAGTCGCCGGTAGGCCCGATAAAGCTCGATTTCGCGGTGCCGGTGGGCGACAAAGAGGAACATGGTTTGCAGTTTTACATCGGTCTGGGGCCTGAATTATGAGTCGTGTAAGAAAGATCAGCCTCGCCGTACTGGCCGTTGTCGTGCTGCTTATTGCAACCGTAGGGTTTCTGGTGGGCACGACATCAGGTTTGCATCTGCTTTTCAATGCCGCCAACCGCTGGGTGCCTGGGCTTGATATCGGCCACGTCACCGGCGGCTGGCGTGATTTGACGATTAAATCGCTGCGCTACCAGCAGCCTGGCGTTGATGTTAACGCGGGCGAAATTCACCTTTCCGTTAAGCTTGCATGCCTTCGTGACAGCAGCCTGTGCGTGAATGATTTTTCACTGAAAGATATCAACGTGGTGGTGGATACCAAAAAAATGCCGCCTGCCGCGAAAGTGGAAGAAGAAGAGAGCGGGCCGCTCGATCTCTCGACGCCATACCCGGTGGCGCTAAGCCGGGTGGCGCTGCACAACGTGAATATTAAAATCGACGACACGCTAGTGTCAGTGATGGATTTCAGTTCAGGACTCGCCTGGGAGAGCCGCAACCTGACGCTGAAGCCAACGTCATTGCAGGGATTGCTGATTGCCCTGCCTAAGGCGGCGGAAGTCGCGCAGGAAGAAGTGGTGGAGCCGAAGGTCAACAACCCGCAGTCGCAGGAGAAGCCACTTGGCGAGACGCTGCGCGACCTCTTCTCGAAACCGGTGCTGCCGGAAATGGCCGATGTGCATCTGCCGCTCAACCTGACGGTAGAAAATTTTCATGGCGAACAGCTACGGCTGACCGGCGATACCGATATCACCGTGAGCAATCTGCTGGTAAAAATCAGCAGCGTCGATGGGGTAACCAGACTCGACACGCTGGATATTGATTCAAACCAGGGCACCGTGAACGCAACCGGTCGCGCGGAACTGCGCAACAACTGGCCGGTTGATATCACGCTTAACAGTACGCTAAACGTAGAGCCGCTGAAGGGTGAGAAGGTGAAACTCAAAGTGGGCGGCGCGCTGCGTGAGCAACTGGAGTTTGGCGTTAATCTTTCCGGCCCGGTAGATGTGGTGCTGCGTGGGCAGACGAAGCTTGCCGAAGCCGGGCTGCCGCTGAATCTCGATATCACAAGTGAACAGCTTTACTGGCCGCTCACCGGGCCGCGCCAGTATCAGGCTGATGATCTGAAGCTCAAGTTAACCGGCAAGATGACCGACTACGCGCTGTCGTTCCGCACGGCGGTGAAGGGCGATCAGGTGCCGCCTGCCACCATCACGCTTGACGGCAAGGGCAATGAGCAGCAGATCAACATCGATAAGCTTGATGTGGCCGCGCTGGAAGGGCATACCACGCTGACGGCGCTGCTCGACTGGCAGCAGGCCATTAGCTGGCGCGGCGAACTGGCGCTTAAAGGCATTAACACAGCGAAACAGTACCCGGAATGGCCATCAAAGCTGGACGGGCTGATGAAGCTTCGTGGGAGCCTTTACGGCGGCACGTGGCAGCTTGATGTGCCAGAGCTTAAGCTCGCGGGCAACGTTAAGCAGAACAAGGTGAACGTTGAGGGCAAGCTTAAGGGCAACAGCTATCTTCAGTGGACGATCCCCGGCCTGCATCTGGAGCTTGGACGCAACAAAGCCGACGTGAAAGGCGATCTGGGCGTGAAGGACCTGGCGCTTGACGCGACGATTGACGCTCCGGCGCTCGATAACGCGTTGCCGGGGCTCGGCGGGACGGCGAAAGGGCTGGTGAAAATCCGCGGTAACGTGGAGGCACCGGAGCTTAACGCGGATGTCACCGCCCGTAACCTGCGCTGGCAGGCGCTTTCCATCGCCCAGGTGCGCCTGCTCGGCGATATAAAATCGACCGATCAGATAGGTGGCACGCTGAACCTGCGCGTTGAGCGGCTCACGCAGGCGGATCTCAATCTGCGCTTGATCACGCTTGAGGCGAAAGGCAACGAGAAGTCACACCAGATGGCGCTGCGTGTACAGGGCGAGCCGGTTTCCGGCCAGCTTGATCTGCGCGGCAGTTTTGACAGGCAGGCGATGCGCTGGCGCGGCGAGATAGACAACACTCGCTTCGCCACACCGGTCGGCCCATGGACGCTGAACCGCGCACTGACGTTGGATTATCGCGGCCAGGAGCAGAAAATCGCCATCGGCCCGCACTGCTGGCGCAACCCAAACGCCGAACTTTGCGTGCCGCAAACGATCGACGCGGGCGCCAGCGGGCGGGCGCAGGTCAATCTGAACCGCTTTGATCTGGCGATGATTAAACCCTTTATGCCCGAAGAGACGCAGGCGAGCGGGCTCTTTACAGGCAAAGCGGATGTTAGCTGGGATACGACGAAAGAAGGTCTGCCGCAGGGACAAGTACAGCTGGCCGGGCGCGGCGTGCGCGTGACGCAACTGGTCAACGGCAACCCGTTGCTGGTGGCGTTCGACACGCTGAACCTGAACGCAGAGCTTCGTAATAACCGTGCGCGGCTCAACTGGCTGATTCGTCTGGCCAATAACGGCCAGTTTGACGGCGATATTCAGGTGGCGGACCCGCAGGAACGCCGCACACTTTCCGGCAACGTGAATATTCGCAATTTCTCGCTGGCGATAGCCAACCCGGTCTTTTCGCGCGGCGAGAAAGCGGCGGGTATTCTGAGCGCGAATCTGCGCCTTGGCGGCAACGCCCGCCAGCCTCAGCTATTCGGGCAAATGCAGCTTAACGGTGTTGATATCGAAGGCAACTTTATGCCGTTCGACATGCAGCCGAGCCAGCTGGCAATGAATTTCAACGGAATGAGTTCAACACTCCAGGGCGTGGTGCGCACGAAACAGGGCGAAATCGCACTTAACGGCAACGCGGACTGGAGCCAGCTTGATAACTGGCGCGCCCGCGTCGCCGCACGTGGCAGCCGGGTGCGGGTCACCGTGCCGCCGATGGTGCGGCTCGACGTGTCGCCAGATGTGGTGCTGGAAGCCACCCCGAGCCTCATTACGCTTGATGGGCGTGTCGATGTGCCGTGGGCGCGCATTGTGGTGCAAGACCTGCCAGAAAGCGCGGTGGGCGTCTCCAGCGATGAAGTTCTGCTCGATGAAAATCTGAAACCGGAAGAAGCGCAGCGCGCGTCGATCCCAATTAATAGTAATCTTATCGTTCATGTTGGGAACAATGTGCGGATAGCTGCTTTTGGGCTGAAGGCGCGCCTGACTGGCGATCTAAAAGTTGCGCAGGATAAACAGGGGCTGGGCCTGAACGGGCAAATCAATATTCCGGAAGGGCGTTTTCACGCCTACGGTCAGGATCTGCTGGTACGTAAAGGTGAGCTGCTGTTCTCCGGCCCGCCTGACAGACCGCTGCTTAATATCGAGGCGATCCGCAATCCTGAGGCAACCGAGAACGACGTAATTGCCGGCGTCCGTGTGACTGGCGAGACGGATGAGCCGAAAGTTGAGGTCTTCTCTGACCCGGCGATGTCGCAGCAGGAGGCGCTCTCTTATCTCCTGCGTGGGCAGGGTCTGGAGAGTGGTCAGAGCGACAGCGATGCGATGACCTCAATGCTTATTGGTCTGGGGGTTGCACAAAGTGGTCAGGTTGTGGGTAAAATCGGCGAGACGTTTGGCGTAAGCAATCTGGCGCTGGACACCGAAGGGGTAGGGGATTCTTCCCAGGTGGTGGTCAGTGGCTATGTACTGCCGGGTCTCCAGGTGAAATACGGCGTGGGCATTTTTGACTCGCTGGCGACGCTCACGCTAAGGTATCGCCTGATGCCTAAGCTATATCTGGAAGCGGTGTCTGGCGTAGATCAGGCACTTGATGTGCTCTATCAGTTTGAGTTTTAGCAATGCGAATATTTGTCTACGGCAGTTTACGGCGCAAACAAGGTAACAGCCACTGGATGACCAACGCCCAGTGGCTGGGCGATTACGACATCGAAAACTACCAGCTTTTTAGTCTGGGGCACTACCCTGGCGCCGTGCCGGGCGAAGGCTCGGTAGTGGGCGAGGTTTATCGCATCGACGCATCCACCCTGGCGGAACTGGACGCGCTGCGCACCGCGCGCGGCGAGTATAAACGCCAGCTCATTCAGACGCCGTACGGCAGCGCCTGGATGTATGTCTACCAGCGTTCTACCGAAGGGCTTACCCGCATTGAGAGCGGGAACTGGCTCGACAGGTAATCTCTTTATCCTGTGAAAACCACGCTTCGGCGTGGTTTTTTATTGTCTTGAGTTTCATTAAACCTGTTTTTTAATAAACGTTAATTGACGCTTTTATAAGGAGCATGTTGCAAAACATATCAATTGTGTCGTAAATAAATAGATGTCTGGAGGTCCCGATAATAAGGGGGGAGTAAGGCATAGTCATGGCGTTTAAAAATATTTTTTATTTTAATTTCAATGAAGTAACTTCTCGTTTAATTAGTGGATTCATCTCTTCTTTTTTTAGAATTTATATTCCTTGATGTCACCAGTTCTGAAACATAAAATTCTCTCGAACCCACAGGATGGTAAATATAAAGTGCGCCATATATTTATATGGTGAATTTTATATAAGCCAAGTGGATCCTTTTTTAAGGAATTCTTTATTTTACTCAAGGAAAAAACATGAAATTCAGCAAAGTTTCTCTGGCTGCGGCAATGGGCCTGATTCTGGCAACCGGCATGGCTAACGCGAAAGATCAGGGTCACGGTAAAGTTACTTTTACGGGTTCTATCATTGATGCGCCGTGCTCAATTAACCCAGACAGCGTTGATCAGACCGTTAGCATGGGCCAGATTTCTAACGTTGCGCTGAAAGCAAATGGTAACACTGGTACTTCTGTACCGCGTAACTTCGAAATCAAGCTGGAAAACTGCGATGTTTCCACGCTGAAAACCGTGAAAACGACTTTCACTGGCGCAGAAGGTGCAGCTGATGGTTCTCTGGGCATCACCGGTACGGCGAAAGGCGCGAGCCTGATCCTGACCAACGGTGACGGCGAACAAATCAAGCTGGGTGAAGCCTCACAAGCGCATCAGCTGCAGGAAGGCAACAACACCCTGCTGTTCTCTGCTTACCTGCAGGGCGATGGTGCGTCTGCCACTGTAACCCCAGGTGATTTCACTGCTGTTGCTGACTTTACTCTTGCTTATCAGTAATACAGCTTTTTAGGCAGCATACGCCCGCTGCGGCGGGCGTATGATTTTTCGCTTTCAGAGATGGAGCTCATGACAAGACTTACGCATTGTGCGATAGCGTTAACAATGGTGTTAGCGAGCGGAGCCGTGCGGGCATCACTGCAGAATGCCAACCCTGCATCAGAATTTGATCTCGGATTGACAGGGCGGGTCAGTATGCAAGGCGCGATTGTTTCAAAAGCCTGCGATATCGCGATGGAAAGTCGTTATCAGTCCATCAAAATGCCTGACGATACGGTAGGTATTATGAAACGTACCGGGGAAGGAATAACAAAACCCTTTTCCATACATCTGGTTAATTGCACCTTTGATAATGGTGATCCTGACAGTGCGCCGTGGCATTTTTTACAAGTCACGTTCGATGGAGCAAATGATGAAGGGTTATTTGCAGTTACCGGTGAAGCAAAAGGCGTAGCGCTTGAGATTGCCAGTAAAAATGGCGAACAGATATACCCAGGCAAACCCCAATCTTATACAGAAATATCCACGGACGATATTCGACTGGATTACACGTTACGTTTGAAAGCTAATCATGAGGATTTGCGTCCTGGTGGTTATTCTTCAGTAATCAAATACCGCATTGATTATTTTTGAATATTGCTTTTTCCAAATAATTTTTTCAATGAAAGAGATTGCCCGTAAACAGGCAAAAGGGATATGGCCAGACTACATAATAAACAAGCCACCATGTCGAAACTGGTGATGCCATCAGCATTGGCTTTATGCATCTGCGCGTGTTTACGGACTCCCGCGATGGCGGCGGATGATATCCAGTTTAATACTGATGTATTAGACGTAAAAGATAAGCAAAATATCGATCTGAGTCGTTTCTCAAAGCGCGGCTATATTATGCCGGGCACTTACGATTTTAAAATAAAAATAAATCAAAACGAACTGGAAGAACAATCGGTCAATGTGTTTGCTGCCGAAAATGATAAAAGCCAGTCGATAGTTTGTTTTACGCCGGAGCAGGTAAAAAAATTCGGTTTTAAAGAAAAATTTTTGCCGCAGTTTAAAAGCTGGCATAACGGCGAGTGTATAGACGTGACGGCGTTGAACGGTGTGGAAGTCACGCCGGATCTCGGCAGCAACACGCTCACGTTAAACGTGCCGCAGGCATACCTGGAATATACGTCAGACGACTGGGTGCCGCCGTCCATGTGGGATGACGGTATACCGGGTGTGCTGGCGGATTACAACGTCAACGCACAAGCACGTCATAACGAAGGACGTCATGGCGGTGACGATAATTCGGTTTCCGGTAATGGTACGGTCGGTTTTAACGCGGGTCCATGGCGCGCGCGCGCGGACTGGCAAGCCAATTATGATAATCATGATGAGAATAGCGGTGGCCAGAAAAAGTGGACATGGAGCCGCTTTCAGATGTATCGCGCGCTGCCAAAAATGGGCGCGAAGCTGACTGTCGGCGAAGACTACATGAATTCCGACATGTTCGACAGCGTGCGCTTCACCGGGGCAAGTCTGGTGTCGGACGATAATATGCTGCCACCAAACCTGCGTGGTTATGCGCCGCAGGTCACGGGTGTTGCGAAAACTAACGCCAAAGTGACGATTTCGCAGCAGGGCCGCGTAGTTTATGAAACACAGGTCGCGGCGGGGCCGTTTGCGATTCAGGATTTGAATAACTCAGTATCTGGCGCACTGGATGTACGCGTTCAGGAACAGGACGGTTCGGTGCAGGAATATAAGGTGAATACCGCTTCGATCCCTTACCTGACGCGCCCGGGTAGCGTGCGTTACAAAATGTATGCCGGTCGACCAAGCACGTACGATCACAAAAGCGAAGGCAACGGTTTTGGTTCTGGTGAATTTTCCTGGGGGATCAGTAACGGCTGGTCTCTCTATGGTGGTCTGGTGGCGAGCCGTAATTATCTCGCAACGGCGTTGGGTGTAGGTCGTGACCTTATGGCGCTGGGCGCGCTGGCATTCGACATCACTCGTTCCAGCGCGACGCTAAATAATGGCGACGATCGTCATGGTCAGTCTTACCGCGTGAGTTATTCGAAACGGTTCGATGAAACCGGAAGCCAGGTGACGTTCGCAGGCTATCGATTCTCTGAAAAAGACTTTATGAGCTTTAACGATTATCTGAATCACAGCGCAGATAATGGCGATTTTATGCAAAGCAAGGAGATGTATACCGTCACCTTCAACCAGCAGTTTGAAAGTCTGGGGCTGAGCGCGTACCTGAACTATTCGCATCAGACCTACTGGAATAATCCGGCGGAAGATCGCTACAGCCTGTCGCTGTCCCGGTATTTTGACATCGGTAAATGGAAAAACATTAGCGCGTCACTGACGGCGTACCGTAACAAATTTAATGGTGAGAAAGACGATGGAATGTATATGTCGCTTTCTGTACCGATGGGCGATTCCGGCACGCTTGGACTCAACTCGTCATATAGCGCTGATGCCAATAGCCATAACCTGAGCTACTACAACCGTCTCGACAATGGCGACAACTATCGCCTTGCCGCAGGCGGCAGCAATGACGGTGGCAACCTGAGCGGCTATTACGATCATCTGGGCAATTTGGCAGAAGTGAGCGGGAATGTTGACTATCAGCACAGCCAGTACAGCTCGGCAGGTCTGTCGCTTCGCGGCGGCATGACGGCCACGGCCAAAGGCGCGGCGTTGCATCGCACCAATGTGATGGGCGGAACGCGCGTATTGCTGGATACCGGCGATGCGGCGGACATTCCAGTACAGGGCTATGCCGGTGCAACCACGACCAACCATTTTGGTAAAGCCGTGGTGACAGATGTCAGTAATTACAGCAAAAACAGCCTGAGTATTGATATCAACCGACTGCCGGAGAATGCCGAGGCGTCTGCCTCTGTCGTGCAGGCGACGCTGACCGAAGGGGCGATAGGGTATCGTAAATTTAACGTTATTTCCGGGCTTAAGGCGATGGCCATACTTCGTCTGGCAGACGGTACCTTCCCGCCATTTGGTGCCAGCGTGCGTAACGAGGAAAACCAGGAGGTGGGCATCGTCAACGACGATGGCCAGGCGTACCTGAGCGGCCTTAAGCCGGGCCACAAATTACAGGTGAGCTGGAACGGTGAAACGCAATGCGCGGTCACGGTGCCGGAAAATCTGCAAGGAACGAGCGAGAACGGAAATCTGCTACTGCCGTGCCGTTAAGACACGGTGAGAATTGATTAACTAAACCAGGTCTTTGAACATGTTAACGATGAATAAAACGGTTTTCGCTGCCGCGCTAACGCTTACCAGCATAATAGCTTCCCAACAGGCATTTGCGGCAATCGCGCTTGATCGCACCCGCGTGGTCTATAACGGCGATGAGAAATCTATCAGCCTGAGTATCAGCAACGAAAACAAACATTTGCCTTATCTTGCGCAGGCGTGGATTGAAGATGCGCAGGGCAACAAAATTACTGCACCACTGAATGTCCTGCCGCCAGTGCAACGCGTTGAGGCGGGGGCGAAAAGTCAGGTGAAAGTGCAGGCTTCTGCTGCAACAGCCTCTCTGCCACAGGACAGGGAAACCTTGTTCTATTTTAACCTGCGCGAAATTCCGCCGCGCAGCAATAAACCGAACACACTGCAAATTGCATTGCAGACGCGTATCAAATTGTTTTACCGACCTGCTGCCATTGCGCTTGATAAAACCCAGGCAGCGGAAGGCGACTGGGCGGAAAAAATCACCCTGACGCGCCAGGGGGATAAATATTTGGTGAATAATCCGACGCCCTATTTCATGACCATTGTTGAAGGCACGGCAGGTGTAAAAGGGAAACCGGTGAACTTTGAACCGCTCATGGTGGGTCCGAAATCCAGCGCGGCGATTGAAGCATCTGCATCTGCATTTGGCACGAGTCCAGTACTGTCATATGTGAATGATTACGGCGGTCGCCCTCATATTCAATTCAGTTGCAACGGGGCGACTTGCACAGCGAAGTTGCTGAAAGAGAAACGCTAAGCAACAACGTTAAGGAACCGGTATGAAAAGGATAACCACAATATTGACGTTCTGCGCAGCTTTATCAATTCTGCCGCCTGCGGTTGCAGATGAGTCGATAGTCAATGGCGGCGAAATTTACGCTTATGGTGTACTGCGCGAAAATACGTGTCGTCTGGATATGGATTCCGCCTGGCAGGATGTCGATCTCGGCGATACGGCGCGAGCAGACGTCAATATCATTGGCAGAATGGCGAAGCCGGTCACCGTTAAGCTTTATTTGCATGACTGCCCGGAAATTATGACGCGAAGCACCAACATTACGCCGTTGACGCACACAAGAAGTGCACAACAGCCCGGTTATCAGGCGCGCTTTATTGCCCGCGCTGATAACAGTAATCCTGAGCTGATTAGTGTAACTGGCGCATCGGGTATTGGTTTGCGGTTAAAAGACAGTCGAGGACAGACGGTAAAATTATCGCGCGTCAGCGATACCTTGTTGCTTAATCCCGGCCAGGACGAGATGGTTTTTACGCTGATACCGGAACGCACTGCGGCTCCGTTCATCGCCGGGCCGTACCATGCGGTAATTAACTTTAGCCTGATCTACCAATAGGAGCGGGCGAAGAAGATGGTAGCAAAACTCAACATACAGGCGCTTTACCTGATGACCTCGGTGCTATTAGTGGGTCTGAATCCTGCGGCCCAGGCTAATACTGGCTCGCAATATTCAATGAATATTGCGATTGACGGCACGATCATGGCAAACGGCTCTTGCAAATTTAACCAAGGCGGCACCCTGACGGTGGATTTTGGTGAAGTTCGGCTGCAGGGAAGCGCAAATGACACTGTGATTCTGGATGGCACTTACCGCAAGCCCATCGTCAGCGACTTTACATGTAGCGGTGACAGTGCCGGGTTGCTCCAGATGAAGCTCAGCAATACCGGTGGCGGCGAAAAAATCTATAACGGCGTTCAGGTTTTGGATACCGATAAAGGGATAGTCGGCGTTGAACTGCTGGTCAACGGCGTTGCGCAAAGTACGGGAAGTTGGTTCACCGTAAATCAGGACAGTCCGCCATCGCTGGAGGCCCAACTAGTCCAGACCAGCACAACGAACAGCAGCAATGTGGTCAGTGGTGATACGTTCACCGCAGCCGCGACGCTAGTGATGGCTTTTAACTAAGGTTACAGGATATGAAAAGCAAAAAAGCAGTAGCGCTTTCCGCCCTGGGGCTGATGTTACTCGCAATAGTATCGACGGGAAGAGCCGAGCAGACAGGCGACACGATGAATATTACTTTCCAGGGGAAATTTATTATTTCTACCCCCTGTACGGTGTCGAATGACAAAGTGATTGATGTCACTTTTGGCAATATCAGTGTAAATGGTGTCGACGGTAAGGCTAATAGCCAGATCATACCTTACAGTGTTGACTGCCACGGCGCGCCGGATGATTCTCCGCTGGATCTTACCATTAACGGCACCGCAGAAAGCTATGACGATGCGGCGTTAACCACCTCAGCAGATGGCCTTGGGTTGCAAATTCAGGCTAACGGTCAGACGATGAAGCTCAACAAACCGTTCAGTACCACGCTTGGGGCATTGCCTTCGCTGACCCTGACCGCAGTGCCAGTAAAAGACCCGTTAAAGACGTTAACCGAACAGCCTTTTAACGCCACCGCAACGCTGATCGCGCAGTACCAGTGAGGACGACATGAAGAGATCATTTTGTGCACGTGTGCCCCTTTGTGTGCTCAGTTTGGCGCTGCTTGCTGCTATTAACGTTAACGAGGCTCGGGCGCTGGATAACAACCTGCATTTCAGCGGCTCTCTGGTCAGTGAACCCTGCAATCTGGACCCGCAGACCAGTGATATCACCGTAGATTTTAGTTCTGTAGTGGAAAAATACCTGTATCAGAACACCCGCACCCAGGGGATGCCGTTTGTGGTGAACCTGACGGACTGCGATATCAGCCTTGGAAACAAAGTGACGATGACCTTTAAAGGCACCGAAAACAGCGCGCTACCGGGGTTGTTGGCAGTCACGGGGACTGCGAAGGGAATCGCAATTGGTATGGAAACGCCGGAGGGCACGGCGCTGCCATTTAATCAGCCTACGCCGGAATATGCGATAGCCACCGGCAACAACCAAATTACGTTGCAGGCCTATGTGCAGGGCGAGCCAGTAGCAATCGCCCAGAAAACTATTACGCCTGGAGATTTTTCGGCGACGGCGACGTTTGAGCTGGCGTATCCATAATATCGCTCATAGCAGCAGTGATCGTTTATAGACAATATAAAACTTTATTGCCGCGGTTATATTTATTGCCATTATGGATGTTATCTTTATTTTCAATTTCATGCGGTTTTATATGACGCTTGAAAAGTTTTTTTGAGGTGTCTATGTATTTCAAATATATGCTAAAGCCAATCATTAAAATATTTTTGATGGCTGTTCTTTTTTCAATTAATATTCAGGTTTCATGGGCCCAGGTTCGTGGCATACCGCAACTGGATTATGATTATGATCAAAAACCTGCGGCATGTATTACTGAAGGGCAGGAGCAAGTTGACGGAACTAAGGGGCCATTATTGATACCAGGCAACTGTAGCTATAATATGTCCGGCTACGTGCCTAGTGGATACTATTCCTTATATGTTATGGATGGCATAACTCATAGCTTTCGTTCTCTTTATAGTAACTCTGTATATATTGATTCAACAACGAATTTAGGAGCGGCTGATATTGTTTTTTCCATAAGTTCGGCGAAATGGTTACGCACAGACGCCTGGTATTCATTATGCATTGCTATGATAAAGGATGGTGATAGTAGTAAGGGGGTTACTGTTGTATCAACGGCGGGTTATGGTAATTGCGGAGGTCGTCTCCCGCCACCTTCGCCAACGCCGCCAGTCCCAGATACATCCTGTACTATCAATAACAGTAATGCGTTAAGCGTCTCTCTTGGAACGTTAAACCGCGATGAAATCCCTACGGTACCTGACTCAGGTTCAGCCATCAGTAAAACGATTTCAGTCGTCTGTACTGGTGGAGCCCTGACGGCCAAAATGCAACTGAACTATACGCCGGTTTCTATTGGTAGCGGTCAGGCGGTAAAAAGCTCAGCCAATGGTGTTGGGGCAGCGATATTTTACAATAACAAACTGCTTGCACCTACGGACGTTACAGCGGTGAATTTTTTAGAGGGCTCGAATACCCTGACGTTAGGTTTCCAGGCCGTGCGTGATGCTACTGTGGCATTAAAAGATATTCCTACCGGTGCTTTTACAGCGAGTGCGGTATTAGTAATGACTCAGCAGTAATCACTCCCTTTATATACATTAACAGGACGGGATATTTCCCGTCCTGAATGTTGTCATCTATCGTTATGTTGCTACGCTATTTAAAAAAACGGTTCGCGAATAAGATTGTCACTCTGTTCATTCTACTCTGGCTTTGCGGTGGGTTGCTCTGGATGCTACCCAACCACGGTCACGCCGGGTTAGCCCTGCCACAAAACCTTCTCGCCTGGTGCGTATTGGCGCTGATTGCGCTGTGTTGCGCACTATTTTCCCCTCAATGGAAAGTGGCTTGGCCACCTGGCACATACCTAATACTTGCGGGTACTGCGCTGTGGTCACTGCCGTTGTTCTGGTCTCCTCGTGTCGCCTGGCAGTGGAATGCGCTGCCCAAAGTACTGGCACTTTGGGGGCTGGTCGGTATCTGGTTGCTGATGCTGAAATCGACCCGCTGCCACCTGATGCGTCGTGGGTGGCTGTTGATTATGGTGATATCCGCGCTGCTCCAGGTCGGTTTTGGGGTAGTTCAACTCAGCGATATTGCGCATCTGACCGGGGGCCGCCCCTATGGTAGCTTCCAGCAGGTCAACGTGCTGGCCTCGTTTCTGGCAACCGGAATGATCTGTGCCTTGTGGCTATTTCTGGGCGCCCGTGAGCGATTACCTGCATATATATCCGCCATCGCGCTGGTGGTGATTCCGGTCATGCTGGTGCTATTACAAAGCCGTGCGGGAGGACTCGGAGCGGTTTCAGGCGCTCTGGTTCTGTTGCTGGCGGCAGGCAAAAACCGACGTCGTACTGGATATGCGGTACTGCTACTCATGATGGGCGCTGGCGTGGGTGTGCTCACGTTGTACGTCGGGCCGCTGCTGATCTCTGGCTTCATACCTGAGCTGGTGCAAAAGGAGAGCTCTAATGTTCAGCGCTGGTATTTGATCACACTGACATGGCAACTGCTTCTGAATCATCCACTCATCGGCAACGGCTACGGCAGTTTTGAAACACTGTTTGGGCAAATGGTGCAGCAGGTGCCACTGGGTATGGGCAGCGCCACGATCGAGTATCCGCACAATGAGTTTCTCTATACCTGGATGGAAGGTGGGCTGGTCGCTGTAGCAGGTATTGCGCTAATGATTATCGGCATTCTCAGACGGCTGTGGGGAAAAGGTGGTTGTCGCTGGCCAGGCTTTGCTGTGATGCTGCCGCTGGCGTTACATATGAACCTGGAGTATCCCCTTTATCAATCGGTGACGCATGGCATGACGCTGGTGATGCTACTGACCATAACCGGCCCGGCGGCGAGAAAGACCGCTACTCTTTATGGCCGTGTTGAGAAGCCGCTGCGTATCGGCGTGGGCCTGCTGGCATGCAGCGTACTGGCGTTTATGATTTCTGGTGTGGTGACAGAAGTGCAGTTAACCCGTATTGAGCAACAGGGGCTGGTACCTTTTGTACATAATGAGCAGGCTGTGATTGAATCATTAGCCAACTCATACAGTCAGTATGATCGCCTCGATTTTGACCGTCATGTTGCGTTACTGCTTCGCTTTAATATTACGAGGGATGCCGCGTTGCTTACCCGCTTCCGCGCATGGGCAGAACACTATTTAACCGTGCATAACGACCCTGCTGTCTACACAAGTCTGCTTATGATCTATCGTTCGCAAGGCGAACCTCTGGCGCAGTCGTTATGCGTTAAGGCAAAAGCTATGTGGCCTGACGATCCGCGGTTTAATTGCTTTTGACGCTGATGCTGTCGTACGTTGCTAAAAAGCCGTGTGCAACAATTCAAATAAAAACACCGCCCGGAGGCGGTGTTTTTTATTCGCGGCGAATTACTTCTTCGCGCGTTCGAAAGAGGCGCGGATCTCTTCTTTAGCAGCTTCGGCGTTTTCCCAGCCTTCCACTTTAACCCACTTGCCTTTTTCCAGATCTTTGTAGTGTTCAAAGAAGTGCGTGATCTGCGCTTTCAGCAGTTCCGGCAGATCGTTCACGTCTTTGATGTGATCGTACTCTTTAGAGAGTTTGGTGTGCGGTACTGCAACAAGTTTGGCATCTTCGCCAGACTCGTCAGTCATTTTCAGCACGCCAACCGGACGGCAGCGGATAACAGAGCCTGGCTGCAGCGGGTACGGCGTCGGGACCAGCACGTCAACCGGGTCACCGTCCAGAGACAGGGTGTGGTTGATGTAGCCGTAGTTGCACGGATAGAACATCGCGGTGGACATAAAACGGTCAACGAACAGCGCGCCGCTCTCTTTATCCACTTCGTATTTAATCGGATCGGCGTTAGCCGGAATTTCGATAACAACGTAGATGTCTTCCGGCAGATCTTTGCCCGCAGGCACGTTCAGTAAGCTCATGTCTGTTTCCTTAAAAATGTATGGCAAACAAGTGCCCGGTATTATAGCCAACTGCACTGGAAAGTCGTGGACTCTTTTCTTTCGCCCGCGCGCCTGGTGGTGCTTTCAGCGTTTTCCCATAACAATTTTATCCATAAAGCCAGCTGCATCCTCAATAAATTACTGAAACCGTTTACAAAGCGCCTGCCGAGGGTGTTTTTACGCTAAAAATTTTTGCCCGATGCCGCAATGGCGCTTCCCGCGTCGTATCCCGCCTGGCGTGAAATCGCGCGCGTCTTGATTTTTAACTTTTCTGTTACTTTTTTGAATTGTGATGTAACGCATTCAGTTACATCCACGCTTGTCTATAGTTTCGCCACAGGTGGACCTTACCCAACAATAACCCTACGAGGATACCTTTATGTGGAAGCGCTTACTTGTTGTCACAGCAGTTTCGGCAGCCATGTCGTCTATGGCATTCGCTGCCCCGTTAACCGTGGGATTTTCTCAGGTCGGTTCTGAATCGGGCTGGCGCGCGGCGGAAACCAGCGTTGCGAAAAGCGAGGCGCAAAAGCGCGGCATTACGCTAAAAGTCGCCGATGGTCAGCAGAAACAAGAGAACCAGATTAAAGCGGTGCGCTCGTTCATCGCCCAGGGCGTGGATGCGATCTTTATCGCGCCGGTGGTGGCGACCGGTTGGGAGCCGGTGCTGAAAGAGGCGAAAGATGCCGAGATCCCGGTGATGCTGCTGGACCGCTCCATTGATGTGAAAGATAAGTCGCTCTACATGACCACCGTCACCGCAGACAACGTGCTGGAAGGCAAGCTTATCGGCGACTGGCTGGTGAAAACCGCCGCGGGTAAACCGTGTAACGTAGTGGAACTGCAAGGCACGGTCGGCGCCAGCGTGGCCATCGACCGTAAAAAAGGGTTCGCGGAAGCGATTTCTAAGGCGCCGAACATCAAGATCATTCGCTCGCAGTCCGGCGACTTTACCCGTTCTAAAGGTAAGGAAGTCATGGAGAGCTTCATCAAAGCCGAGAACAACGGCAAAAACATCTGCATGGTTTATGCGCATAACGACGATATGGCGATCGGTGCCATTCAGGCTATCAAAGAGGCGGGTCTGAAGCCGGGCAAAGATATCCTGACAGGCTCCATCGACGGCGTGCCGGACATTTTCAAAGCGATGGTAGACGGCGAGGCGAATGCCAGCGTAGAGCTGACCCCGAACATGGCTGGCCCGGCGTTTGACGCGCTGGAGAAATTCAAAAAAGACGGCACCCAGCCTGAGAAGCTGACCATCACCAAATCGGTGTTGTACCTGCCGGATACCGCCAAAGAGATGTTAGAGAAGAAGAAAACGATGGGTTACTGACAGGCCGCGCGTGACAGGCTTCTGGCGAGGGGGCCGTGAGGGATTGCCCCTCACCCCGGCCCTCTCCCTGGAAGGGAAGGGGGAAACCCGCCGCCCCGCGCCACGACACGTAGCAGTGTCCTGGAGCGGCGAAGCAAAGCGCACCCGCTATTCGGGCAACACGGCACGGCAGGCTACAGGAGAGTCCGACAATGCATAACGATAACAACCAGGAAATCCTGCGAACGGAAGGTTTAAGCAAAACCTTTCCCGGCGTGAAGGCCCTCGACCATGTCGATTTCAGCCTGCGCCGCGGAGAAATCATGGCGTTGCTGGGGGAAAACGGCGCCGGGAAATCGACGCTCATCAAGGCCCTTACCGGCGTCTATCAGCCAGATGGCGGCATCATCTGGCTCGGCGGCGAGGCGGTGCGACCGCGTAATACCGCGCACGCCCAACAGCTTGGCATTGGCACCGTATATCAGGAAGTTAACCTGCTGCCTAACATGTCGGTGGCGGATAACCTCTTTATTGGCCGCGAGCCGCGCCGTTTCGGCCTGCTGCGCCGCAAGGAGATGGAGAAACGCGCCACGGCGCTGCTCGGCTCCTACGGCTTTCACCTGGATGTACGCGAGCCGCTAAACCGTTTCTCAGTCGCGATGCAGCAGATCGTCGCTATCTGCCGCGCGATCGATCTTTCAGCGCGCGTCCTGATCCTCGACGAACCCACCGCGAGCCTTGATGCCAAAGAAGTCGAGATGCTCTTTACCCTGATGCGCCAGTTGCGTGACCAGGGCGTCAGTCTCGTGTTTGTCACCCACTTTCTCGATCAGGTCTATGAAGTGACCGATCGCATCACGGTGCTGCGCAACGGTCAGCTCGTCGGCACTAAAGAGACTGCCGAACTGCCGCAAATTGAGCTGGTGAAAATGATGCTCGGGCGCGAGCTTGAGAGCAATGCGCTTAAGCGTGCCGGACGCACGCTGCTTAGCGAAAAACCGGTAGCGGCGTTCCAGAACTACGGCAAAAAAGGCGTTATCGCGCCGTTTTCGCTTGATGTCCGCCCGGGTGAAATTGTCGGCCTCGCGGGCCTGCTCGGCTCCGGGCGCACCGAAACCGCAGAAGTTATTTTCGGTATTCGCCCGGCAGACAGCGGCACCGCCATTGTTAAAGGCAAACCCGCTGCGCTGCGATCGCCGCAGCAGGCATCGCGGCTGGGGATCGGGTTTTGCCCTGAGGACAGGAAAACCGACGGAATCATTGGCGCGGCCTCGGTGCGTGAAAACATCATTCTGGCGCTGCAGGCCCAGCGCGGCTGGTTGCGCCCAATCCCGCGACGCGAACAAGATGAGATTGCTGCTCGCTTTATTCGCCAGCTCGGTATTCGCACGCCCGGCCCGGAACAGCCTATCGAACTGCTCTCCGGCGGCAACCAGCAAAAAGTCTTGCTCTCGCGCTGGCTGCTGACCAAACCGCAGTTTCTCATTCTTGACGAGCCGACACGCGGTATTGATGTGGGCGCGCATGCGGAGATCATCCGACTGATAGAAACCCTGTGTGCCGACGGCCTGGCGCTGCTGGTCATTTCCTCGGAGCTGGAAGAACTGGTGGGCTATGCCGACCGGGTGATTATTCTGCGCGACCGCCAGCAGGTGGCGGAGATCCCGCTTGGGGAACTCTCGGTCGGCGCCATTATGAATGCCATAGCGGCATAAGGAGTAACGCGTGATGCCTCGTTCATTACCGGAAGCGGGTACGCCGAAACGCCGCTTACGCTTTCCGCCCGGCATGCCGCAAATCGCGGCGCTGATGCTGGTGCTGCTGGTGGACGGCCTGGTGGCAGACCACTTTTTCCAGATAATCCTGCAGGACGGACGGCTGTTTGGCAGCCCCATCGACATTCTTAACCGCGCCGCACCTGTGGCGCTCCTTGCTATCGGCATGACGCTGGTGATAGCCACCGGCGGGATCGATCTTTCCGTCGGCGCGGTGATGGCGATAGCGGGCGCGACCGCCGCGACGCTCACCGTGGAAGGACATAGCCTCGCGGTCGTCATTCTGGCATCGCTTGGCGTCGGCGTGCTGGCCGGGCTCTGGAACGGCATTCTGGTCGCCATACTGAAAATTCAGCCCTTTGTGGCAACGTTAATCCTGATGGTCGCCGGGCGCGGCGTGGCGCAGCTCATTACCTCCGGGCAGATAGTGACGTTCAACTCGCCGTCGCTTGCCTGGCTTGGCAGCGGTTCGCTGTTCTTCTTCCCGACGCCGGTCATTATCGCGCTGGTGACGCTGCTGGTGTTCTGGCTCTTTACCCGCAAAACCGCGCTCGGGATGTTCATTGAAGCGGTGGGGATCAACATTCGCGCCGCGAAAAACGCGGGCGTCAGCACCCGGCTTATCGTCATGCTCACGTATATGCTGAGCGGGCTGTGCGCGGCCATTGCGGGGATTATCGTTACGGCAGATATTCGCGGGGCGGATGCTAACAACGCCGGGCTATGGCTTGAGCTGGATGCCATCCTCGCGGTGGTTATTGGCGGCGCTTCATTGATGGGCGGGCGCTTTAATCTGGCGCTGTCGGTCGTCGGCGCGTTGATTATTCAGGGTATGAATACCGGGATTCTGTTGTCCGGCTTCCCGCCGGAACTGAACCAGGTGGTGAAAGCGATTGTGGTGCTCTGCGTGCTTATCGTTCAGTCGCCGCGGTTTATTGGTCTGATTAAAGGAGTGCGCCGCCATGATAAAACGTAACCTGCCGCTGACTATCACGCTTGCGGTGTTTGTGCTCGGCTATCTCTACTGCCTGACGCAGTTTCCGGGGTTCGCCTCCACGCGCGTGATTTGCAATATTCTGACGGACAACGCCTTCCTCGGCATCATCGCGGTCGGCATGACGTTTGTGATCCTCTCTGGCGGGATCGATCTGTCGGTCGGCTCGGTGATCGCCTTCACCGGCGTGTTTCTCGCCAAAGCGATCGGCTTTTGGGGCCTGTCGCCGCTGGTGGCGTTTCCGCTGATCCTGATGATGGGCTGCGCGTTCGGCGCGCTGATGGGCTGGCTTATCGACGCGCTGAAGATCCCTGCGTTTATCATTACGCTTGCGGGGATGTTTTTCCTGCGTGGCGTCAGCTATCTGGTCTCGGAAGAGTCAATTCCAATTGACCACCCGATTTATGACACGCTCTCAAGTCTCGCCTGGAAAATCCCCGGCGGCGGGCGGCTTAGCGCAATGGGGCTGTTGATGCTCGGCGTGGTGGTAATTGGGATTTTCCTGGCGCACCGTACCCGTTTCGGCAATCAGGTTTACGCCATCGGTGGCAGCGCCACCTCTGCCAACCTGATGGGCATCTCGACCCGTAGCGTTACGGTGCGTATCTACATGCTCTCCACCGGGCTTGCGACGCTTGCGGGCATCGTTTTTTCGGTTTACACCTCGGCGGGTTATGCGCTGGCGGGCGTGGGGGTGGAATTAGATGCCATCGCTTCGGTCGTGATCGGCGGCACGCTGCTCTCCGGCGGCGTGGGGACAGTGCTCGGTACGCTGTTTGGCGTGGCTATTCAGGGGCTGATTCAGACCTACATAAACTTTGATGGCACGCTGAGCTCCTGGTGGACCAAAATCGCGATCGGGCTGCTGCTGTTTATTTTTATCGCGCTGCAACGCGGGCTGACAGTGCTCTGGGAAAACCGCCAGAGCGCGGAGGTCACGCGAGTGACGCCGCAGTAAACATTCAGATATAAGATCTTGATCTGACTGAACTGTCTAAACTTTCTCCGGTAATTGCCGATAGTTTTTTCTTCAATGGAACACGCTATCGCGATTACCGGGACCCCACCATGTTGAGAAATCTCTCTATCCGTACTGGGCTGCTGACGTTATTGGCGGTCATGGCTTTTCTCCTTCTGCTCGTGAGCGCCATGGGCATTTATTCACTCACACAAAGTTCTGCGTCCTTACAGCGCATTAACGCGTTGCAGGGCGAAAAAATGATGCGTCTGAACGAAGGGTATACGCTGCTGCTGCGCGCACGTAACGAGGCGGGGCAAGCGGTACGCCTGATGGAAATTGGCATGGTGGATGACGCGGCGGCGTCGATTAAAACGATCGCCAGCGAGCTGGTGCGTGGTCAGCAACTGCTGAAAACTGTGCTGACCAGCGATGTCGAAGATGAACAGGGCGCGCTGTTACTGAGCAAACTTAATCAGAGCTTTAACGCACTGAATGGCCAGGGGCTCGCGCCGATGATGGCGGCGCTTAATAAGCAAAGCCCGGATGATTATTACGATCTGCTGGGCAACGGGCTGATTCCGCTGACGCGGGCGTTTGATGCAGACGTTCAGGCGTTCCAGCGCTGGGGCGAGGCGCGCGGTAGCCGCGAGGTTGAAAGCGTACTGACGCAAAAAGAGGTGATGCTGGCGTTGATTGGCCTGGTGGCGCTCCTGACCGCCGCAGTCATGACGCTGGTCTGGATCGCGCTGCGTCACCTGCTGTTAAAGCCGCTGGCGCAGTCGGTGGAGCAGCTCGAACATGTGGCGGCCGGTGATTTGACCCGCTCGCTGTCGGCAACCAGCAATAACGAGTTGGGACGTCTGGTCAGCGCCATCGAAGCCATGCGCGTGTCGCTCGCGCGGTCGGTACTGCGCGTGCGTGACGCCAGCGCGCAGATAGACACCGGCAGCCGCGAGCTGGCGGCGGGTAACGTCGATCTGGCTCAGCGTACTGAATCGACCGCCACGTCGCTTGAGCAGACGGCGGCGAGCATGGAGCAGATCACCGCGACGGTGAAACAGAACGCCGATAACGCCGGGATGGCGCATCAGCTGGCGAAAGCGGTCTCGGACACTGCCGATCGCGGCAGCGAAATGGTGTGTTATGTAATTGAGAAGATGCGTGATATCTCCGGCAGCTCGAACCGCATTGGCGATATTCTGAGTGTTATTGATGCCATTGCCTTCCAGACCAATATTCTGGCGCTGAATGCGGCGGTGGAAGCCGCGCGCGCGGGTGAGCAGGGGCGCGGTTTTGCGGTAGTGGCAGGCGAAGTGCGCACGCTGGCAAGCCGCAGCGCCGAGGCGGCAAAAGAGATCCGCGCGCTTATCAGTAACTCCCAAACCCAGGTCGGCGAGGGCAGCGAGCTGGCGCAGCAGGCCGGTGAGACGATGGATGAAATCGCCGAAGAAGTGTTGCGAATGACGACGCTGGTGCGCGAGATTGCCGATGCTTCGCTGGAGCAGAGCCGCGGTATTGAACAGGTGAATATCGCCGTCAGCCAGATGGACGAAACCGCCCAGCAGAATGCCGCGCTGGTACAGCAATCTTCTGCCGCGACCCGTTCGCTGGAGGAACAGGCGCAGCAGCTGGTTGAGGCGATGGCTTCCTTCCGGTTGCAAACCGCCCGCTAGAGTTTCTCAACGGGCGGAATGTTGTGCGTTGGTAGGGCAGCGAAGCGCCACCCGACGTTCACTACGCCAATAAAAAAGGCAGCCGAAGCTGCCTTTTTTCATCTTCGCCGACACGCGCGTTTACGCGTCCGGGAATTCGCGGATAAACCGCTCCACGTCATTGACCATCTGCTCGGTGCCGACAAAGAACGGACGACGCTGGTGCAGGCTGTCTGGCTTAATGTCCAGAATGCGCTGTTTGCCGTCGCTCGCTTTGCCGCCTGCCTGTTCGGCCAGGAACGCCATCGGGTTGCATTCGTACAGCAGGCGCAGCTTACCTTCCGGGTGGCTTGCGGTGCTCGGATAGAGGTAGATCCCGCCTTTTAACAGGTTGCGGTGGAAATCCGCTACCAGCGAACCGATATAGCGCGAGGTGTACGGGCGCTGGGTCGCTTTGTCCTCTTCCTGGCAATATTTAATGTACTTTTTCACGCCCGTCGGGAATTTGATGTAGTTCCCTTCGTTAATGGAGTACGTGTTGCCGCTTGCCGGGAAGCGCATACGCTCCTGGCTCAGGCAGAACACGCCGAGTGACGGATCGTAGGTAAACGCGTGCACGCCGCAACCGGTGGTGTAAACCAGCATGGTGGAGGAGCCGTAAACCACGTAACCCGCGGCAACCTGCTGGCTGCCAGGCTGCAGGAAATCTTCCATGGTTACCGGCGTGCCGACCGGCGTAACGCGGCGATAAATAGAGAAAATGGTACCGACAGAGACGTTAACATCAATGTTCGAAGAGCCGTCCAGCGGGTCCATCAGCACAACATATTTCGCATGTTCGCACCCTTCGAAAACGACAATCTCGTCCTCTTCTTCGGAGGCGATGCCCGCCACGATATCGCGGGCCTTAAGGGCAGCTTTCAGCTTTTCATTAGCGAACAGATCGAGTTTCTGCTGCGTCTCACCCTGCACGTTTTCGACGCCGCTGGCACCCAGGATATCGACCAGACCGGCCTTATTGATATCGCGGTGGATGATCTTCGCGCCAAGCTTTATTGCCGACAGCAGCGCCGTCAGTTCCCCGGTGGCGTGAGAAAATTCGTGCTGCTTTTCGACAATAAATTCACCTAACGTTTTCATAACACTTTCCCTGCATCCTGAAGTTGAGTAAAGCGATCGCAACAATCTTAACAAAGATTCAAATTGTAGCGCATAGGTGAATCGCGCCAGCAAAATGCGGATTATCCTGAAATGCATTTATTCGGCCCGCTTCATACAGGTAGAATGTGCCTCAGTTTTAATAAGGACTGTACCTATGCGTATTCATATACTGGGAATTTGCGGCACATTTATGGGCGGCGTGGCAATGCTGGCGCGCTCGCTGGGTCATGAAGTGACGGGCTCGGACGCCAACGTCTATCCGCCGATGAGTACCCTGCTGGAAAAGCAAGGGATCGACTTAATTCAGGGCTATGACGCCTCGCAGCTGGAGCCGCGCCCGGATCTCGTGGTGATCGGCAACGCCATGACGCGCGGCAATCCGTGCGTCGAGGCTGTGCTGGAGCAGGGCATTCCTTATATGTCCGGCCCGCAGTGGCTGCACGATTTCGTCCTGCGCGACCGCTGGGTCGTGGCGGTGGCGGGCACCCACGGTAAAACCACCACGGCAGGCATGGCGACCTGGATTCTGGAAGCCTGCGGCTACAAGCCGGGTTTTGTCATCGGCGGCGTGCCGGGCAATTTTGACGTCTCCGCGCGTCTCGGTGAAAGCCCGTTCTTCGTCATCGAAGCGGACGAATATGACTGCGCGTTCTTTGATAAACGCTCGAAGTTCGTTCACTACGCGCCGCGTACGCTGGTGCTGAACAACCTTGAATTCGACCATGCCGATATCTTTGACGATCTGAAAGCTATCCAGAAGCAATTCCACCACCTTGTGCGCATCGTGCCAGGGCAGGGGAAAATCATCTGGCCTGAAAACGACATTAACCTGAAACAGGTCATGGCGATGGGCTGCTGGAGCGAGCAGGAGCAGATTGGCGAGCAGGGCCGCTGGCAGGCGAAAAAGCTCACCAACGACGCCTCGAAATGGGAAGTCTGGCTGGATGGCGAATGTGTAGGCCAGGTCGAGTGGCAACTGGTGGGCGAGCACAACATGCATAATGGGCTGGCGGCCATCGCTGCGGCGCGCCACGTGGGCGTGACGCCTGCTGATGCCGCGCAGGCGCTCGGTTCATTCGTTAACGCCCGCCGCCGCCTTGAACTGCGTGGCGAAGCCAACGGCGTGACCGTTTATGATGATTTCGCACATCATCCGACCGCTATTCTCGCCACGCTCGCTGCCCTGCGCGGCAAGGTGGGCGGCACCGCGCGCATCATTGCGGTGCTGGAGCCGCGCTCCAACACCATGAAAATGGGCGTCTGCAAAGACGATTTGGCGCCGTCGCTTGGGCGTGCCGACGAAGTCTTCCTGTTCCAGCCGCACCACATTCCGTGGCAGGTGGCGGAAGTGGCGGACGCCTGCATTCAGCCTGCGCACTGGAGCGCCGATATCGACACGCTGGTCGAGATGATTACCAAAACCGCGCAGCCGGGCGATCACATCCTGGTGATGAGTAACGGCGGTTTCGGCGGTATTCATCAGAAGCTCCTGGATGCGCTTTCGAAAAAAGCCGAGCTGGCCTCTGCGCGCTAAGCGTCTTCTCCCATAAAAAAAGCCTCCGCATGCGGAGGCTTTTTTACAGGCCCGCCGTTATTCTGTGGCGATCGGCGTTTCTTCCTGTGTTGTCGGTTTGTCACCCTGGATCTGCGCGATACGTTTTTCAACGTCTGATACCTGCTGGGCGTTATGCAGCAGCGTATAGGTCAGCTCAAAGCGCGTGCTTTCGCCCGGTGCCAGTTGCTTCACGCGTTTTTGTTCGCGCTCGATAGTGACCGGGTAGGCGTAGCTGGTGCCAGGTTCAATACCCGTCACATAGCCCTGTTTCAGCGTGTCGGTGTTTTTCCACATCGTCAGCACAGGCAACTGCGTCAGGTTAAAGCTAATCGCCGCGCCTTTATCGCCCGCTTTGTTCACCACGGCAGCGACACTCTGATGATTTGCGTCACCAAGCGGCGTCAGGTTAAAGACCATTTCGTCAAAGCCTTTCGTCGGTCCGCTGTAAGTGTTCCAGGTTTTCAGGCCGCCTTTGGCGTAGTCGTTAAACGGACTGACTTTCGCCGCCGGTGCGATAAAGCGCGCGCCTTCTTCCAGAATCGGCTGGCCGAAGTTGCTGTGATAGATAATCTGGTAGTCGTGCGGATAATCCGCGTGGTTCGTCAGCACGTCGTTCAGGCTAAAACTGTTGCTGCCCGGCACGTAGCGCAGCTCGGTCATGGTTTGCAGGTCCGCTTTTTTGAACGTGCTCTCTTTCAGCAGCCCACGCACTTTGATTTCATACGGCGCCGTCTCACTCACTTCTACTTCCACGCGTGAGGCAGGCGTATTGCCCGCTTTACCATGCAGCGTGTACAGCTGCCCGTCTGCACGCGTGGGGTGACCGGTCCATTCATAACCGCAACGCACCATCATCTCGTTGAAGCCTTCCAGCCAGCCAAGCCCGTTGCGGCTCTCCAGGTTGATAAAGGCCGGATTGACCACCTCTTTTACCGGCGAATCCCAGCCCATCCGCACGCCAAAGCCGTCAGCATGCAGCAGGTTCATGCCGCGCGTCGGGCTTAAGGCGATAGTCAGGCCATTTTTGCTGGTAATGGTGATGATTTTGCTGCCTTCCTGTTTGCCGCCGTGCAGGACTTTTTGCTCAATGCTGAACGGCGAGCCGGACAGCTTCAGCTTTTCACTGCTGATCTGCCAGTTTCCTTTGTCGACGCCCTGTTCAGCATCGGTCAGCACCCAGGTTTGCGCGCTCGCCTGAGCGCAAATCAGCAGGGCAAGCGGGGTAAACCATACAATTTTGTTCATCTTTTCGTCCTTTTAGCTGAATCGATTTTAGTTGTGCCTGTGAAGCCTGGCGTATCGGGCGAAAAGAAAACGTGATCGCTTTCAACTGTCCAAAAAAAGGCGTTTTAAGCGCATATAGATGTGAGATAGATAGGGTTTTTTAAGAAAATGTAAGTGATAAGACGGTCATTAATGTGAAGTTGAATGCTTTTTGCTTTAACGATTCAGCTAATGAGGGGGTAAACGCAGAAGATAAAGGCGCGTACGGATAGCCGGGTGAAAAAGCATAGCGAAAAGGAATAGATAACAGGAAAACAGCTCAGGCAACGCCTGAGCCGGGAGGAGATTATTCGCCTTCTGCAAGCTCACGCAGATACTGGAAGATCAGGCGTGCGGATTTCGGCGGTTTATTGCCTTCTTTCTCTTTCTTAGCGTTGCGGATGAGCGAACGCAGCTGCTGGCGATCTGCCTGCGGCCACAGATTCAGTACATCCGGCACCGCGTCGTCGCCTTCTTCAATCAGACGGTCACGCAGTTGCTCCAGTTTATGGAACAGCGCCACCTGCTGGTTATGGCGGTTTTTCAGTTTATCCAGCGCCTGGCGGATCGGCTCGTCGTCACGCTGACGCAGCATTTTACCGATAAGCTGCATCTGGCGACGGCGGCCTTCTTTCTTAATACGCTGCGCCAGTTCAATGGCCGCGCGCAGATCTTCATCCAGCGGAATTTTATCCAGCGCGTTTTTCCCAAGATCAACCAGCTCGGCGCCGAGGCGCTTCAGCTCTTCGGCGTCGCGTTTAATCTCACTTTTGCTGACCCAGATAATCTCATCATCATCGTCGTCGTTTTCGTTATCGGGCACTTCATCGAGCCAGTCATCGGGCTGCTTTGTCATCTCAGGCTCCTCAAAAAAAGAGGCTAATACTACCAGTTAAGGCGCGCACTGCGAAATGGTTCTCTGTTAGACTCACAAAATGTGGCTTTGAATTTCACCTTACATTATGGCACTCGCGATGAAAGTAATCACACAAGTTGAAGCGCAGCGCAAAGCGCTGGAACAGGCGGTTTCTCAGGCGCTGGAGCTGGCGTCCGGCAAGTCGGACGGCGCGGAAGTGGCGGTCAGCAAAACGACCGGTATCAGCGTCAGCACCCGCTACGGTGAGGTGGAGAATGTTGAATTTAATAGCGATGGTGCGCTCGGCATCACGGTTTATCATCAAAACCGCAAAGGCAGCGCCTCCTCGACCGATTTAAGCCCGGACGCGATCGCCCGCACCGTACAGGCCGCGCTGGATATTGCCCGTTATACCTCCCCAGACCCGTGCGCGGGTGTGGCGGAAAAAGATCTGCTGGCTTTCGAAGCACCCGATTTAGACCTCTTCCATCCGGCGGAAATCGAGCCAGAGCAGGCTATCGACTATGCCGCACGCGCCGAGCAAGCCTCCCTGAAGGCAGATAAGCGCATCACCAACACGGAAGGCGGCAGTTTTAATAGCCATTACGGTATTAAAGTTTTCGGTAACAGCCACGGCATGCTGCAAAGTTACTGCTCTTCGCGCCACTCGCTCTCCAGTTGTGTTATCGCAGAAGAAAATGGCGATATGGAGCGCGATTACGCCTACACCATTGGCCGCGCGCTGGGCGATCTGGAATCGCCGGAGTGGGTGGGTGAAGAGTGCGCCCGTCGCACGCTGTCGCGCCTTTCCCCGCGCAAGCTGCCGACCATGAAAGCGCCGGTCATTTTCGGGCGCGAAGTGGCAACCGGGCTGTTCGGTCATCTGGTCGGCGCCATCAGCGGCGGCGCAGTCTACCGCAAATCCACCTTCCTGCTCGATTCGCTCGGTAAGCAGATCCTGCCGGAATGGCTGACCATTGAAGAGCATCCGCACCTGCTGAAGGGCCTCGCCTCAACGCCGTTCGACAGCGAAGGCGTGGCGACATCGCGCCGCGACATTATCAAAGACGGCGTGCTGCAACAATGGCTGCTCACCAACTATTCTGCGCGCAAGCTGGGGCTTAAAAGCACCGGTCATGCGGGCGGCATCCATAACTGGCGCATCAAGGGGCGCGGCCTGAGCTTTGAGCAACTGCTGAAAGAGATGGGCACCGGCCTTGTGGTCACCGAGCTGATGGGCCAGGGTGTCAGTGGCATCACCGGCGATTATTCGCGCGGCGCGGCGGGCTTCTGGGTCGAAAATGGCGAAATCCAGTATCCGGTGAGCGAGATCACCATTGCCGGCAACCTCAAAGAGATGTGGCGCAATATGGTTACCATTGGTGACGATATTGAAACACGTAGCAATATTCAGTGTGGTTCAGTACTGCTGCCGGAGATGAAAATCGCCGGCGAGTAAGGCAAGGGCGCCCGTTGCGGCGCCTTTTTTTCGTCATAACAATAAAAAGGTGAGTCAATGCGTAAGCAAGCGTTAGCGATGTTAGCGGTCTCCTCTCTGTTGTTCACCAGCGCCGCGGCGTGGGCGGATCTGGAAGACAACATGGACACCCTGAATGAAAACCTGAAAGTCGTCCAGAAAACCAACGACGCGGCGGAAATGAAAACGGCGCTCACGAAAATGCGTGAAGCTGCGCTGGACGCCAAAAAAGAAACCCCGCCGAAGCTTGAAGATAAACCGGCTGACAGCCCCGAAATGAAAGATTTCCGCCACGGGCTCGACACGCTGGTGGGCCAGATTGACGGCGCGCTGAAGCTTGTTGATGAAGGCAAAATCAAAGAGGCACAGGCCAGCGCCGAAGAATTCAAAACGACCCGTAATACCTACCACAAGAAATACCGCTAAACCCCTTTCTACGCGGCGGTTCGCCGCCGCGTTCCCGCACGCTGCGTAGGCCATAAGCAACGCTTATCAATCGCCGCATTGACGAGTTACCCCACAAGCCCGTTATTTTCTTTTTCTTTCGTCCGCCACGTACGCTGGTGACATTCATCACATTTATGTAGTGGTTTATAACCATTCACGGCCTTTATGTGGAACAGATCACTGCCGCCGTTCTCCTTTCCACTTCGAAGTGGAAAACAACTCGCTACAAACCTTTAACACCCACCGTTACTGTGAACTCAGCGCAATTAACCTGAGATGCAGAGTGAATAACGGAGCGGTAATGAACAACGCCGGATGTCAACACACGGAACGCGCTGCTGCGCTTGCCGAGCGGATGCTTGGCGAAGTCTACGCGCTACTCGACCGCCACCAGATAACGCCTAATGCCGTGCAGCAGCAGATGCTCAGCTCGCACGTAAGGGCGATGGCGCACCGTTCGGTAACGGGTGAGCCGCTGCCGGAGGTCGAAGAGAGCCTTTTCGATGAAATCTCCCCGGCGGCTATGGCGCTCGCGCGCGACATCGTGGCGCAGTTTGGCAATTTGCCTGATGAAGAGGCCTGGCTTTTGTCGGTGCACTTCGAGGTAGCGAAAGAGAATGTTTAACCTTCAGGAGCGAACCATGGCACAGATTACGGTAGTGATTGGCGATCGTCTGGGTAAAGGTCAGAAAGTGGCGGCGGGTGTGGAAAAAGCAGGCGGGCGTGCCGTTGTGGTGCCGGGCGTGGCGGCTGATATGAAGCTTGGCGACGTCATGAAAACCGAAGGCGCGACGTTCGGCATCTCGTTTTGCGGCAGCGGCGGCGCAGGCGCCATTACCGCGCAAACCAAACATGGCTACAAAGCCAAATATGGCATGCGTTCGGTGGAAGAGGGTGTCACCGCCATCAACGAGGGCTGCAACGTGCTGGGCTTCGGTTTTATGGATAAAGAAGAGCTGGGCGAGCGCCTGGTGGAAGCCTGGAAAAAGAAATACGGCGCATAACGTATGAAAGAACAGTACACCACCACGGTGAGGGTGAAAGGCAAAGGCGAGGCGCGCCCGCGAGCATTTGCCGATGCCCTGAATCAAGTACAGGCGGCGGTGATGAAAGCCTCGCCGCACATCTTACTGCGTATTGAGCCACAGGATGTGCAGGTTGTTCATGCGCGGGAAACGGTGCGCAAAGAAGCGTTTCTGTTCTTCTTTTTGCGCCGGGAACGACGGGCTTTCAGCGTGGAGCTGGACGTGACCGTCAACGTGACCGCCATCAATCTCGACAAGGTGGATTTCGTCACGCAACACAGCTGATCGTTACTATAAGGGCAGACGAATGTTCCTGATAATATTAATAAAATCGCTCATTATCGGCGGCCTTGTGGGCGTCGGCGTGGGCGCCGGGGCCGCACGCATGTTTCATGCGCCCACCACGCAGGGGATGGGTGCTTTTCGTACGCTAGGCGAGCTAAACGCCTGCGAAGGCGATCCGGCCTCGCATTTCTCCTTTGGGTTAGGGTTTTTCTTTAACGCCTGGGCCTCGTCCGTTGCGGCGGGCGCTTTCACGCAGGATGTCGATCACCGCATTATTCCCAACTGGGGAGCGGCGGCGCTGATGGTGAAAAACCGCAATCTCGGTGAAACCCTCCACGACCCGAAAAAAATGGCCATCGCCTGTGGGCTTATCGGCATGGTGGTCGTGGCCTTCCTTAATACGACGGCGTCTGCGGTGCCGGAGGCGTTGCAGGTGACGGCCGTCAAAGTGCTGGTGCCTGCCGCCAACCTGCTGGTGAACACCGTCATGCCGGTGATTTTCTGGCTGGCCGCCATCGACGCCGGTAAAAAATCGGGCTTCTGGGCGACGGTCTTTGGCGGTGCGGCGCAACTCATCATGGGCAACGCCGTTCCGGGTCTCGTGCTCGGTATTCTCATCGGAAAAGGCGTTGAAGAGAGCGGCTGGAACCGCGTCACCAAAGTGATGATGGGCGCCATTGTGCTGCTGTTCGTGCTGAGCGCTTTCTTCCGTGGGTTCGATATGAAAATGATGGATGCTTTCCATCTGGCCGTGCCGGACTGGCTCAGTCTTATCCACAACTCGCTGAGCGGCAAATAAGGAGCGCATGATGGAAGAAAATAAAGGTTTCTGGTACGCCGACTGGTCATTCCCGATTTTCGTCGGCCTGCTCTCTGCAGGCGTGTTCGCCGGGACACACATGTACTACCTCTACGGCATCGGCGCCTTTAATGAAGTGGCGTTCGTGGCGATGCTCAAGGCCGGGATCGACACGGGCGTTTACGGCGCTGTCGCGGCATTCGGAGCGAGCTTCCTCTTTGCGCGCATTATCGAAGGCTCGCTGGTAGGCATCCTGGATATTGGCGGTGCTATCCAGACCGGCGTGGGGCTGGGCGTACCGGCGCTGCTACTCGGCGCGGGTTTCGTCTTCCCGGTGGCGAATTTTGCCGCCTCGCTGGTGACCGGGCTGCTGATAGGCCTCGCCATCGGTTACGTCATCATCCTGGCGCGCAAATTCACCATCAACCAGAGCGATTCCACCTACGGCGCAGACGTCATGATGGGCGCAGGCAACGCCTCCGGGCGCTTCCTTGGGCCGCTTATCATCCTGAGCGCGATGGCCGCATCAATTCCTATCGGCATCGGCTCGCTGCTGGGCGCGTTGCTCTTTTACCTCTGGCAGAAGCCCATCACCGGCGGGGCGATTCTCGGCGCGATGATCCTGGGATCGCTGTTCCCGGTCGCGATTGGTTAACCATGCGGGTGCTGCAGCGCCCGCGCTCTAAGGAGACGCTATGTTTGACCTGATTCTGCGTCAGGCGCGGCTGGTGGACGACACGCTTTCGGATATCGCCATCAAAGACGGCAAAATCGCCGCGCTTGGCACGGTCAGCGGCGAGGCGCGTGAAACCCGCGTGCTGAACGGGGAGTACTACGTCAGCCCCGGCTGGATAGACCTGCACGTGCACTGTTATCCCAAATCGCCGCTTTACCACGATGAGCCGGACGCGGTGGGCATCGCGACGGGCGTCACTACCGTTGTGGATGCGGGCAGCACCGGCGCGAATGACATTGACGATTTCCGGGCGCTGACGCGCGGCGTGGTCACGGAGGTGCTGGCACTGCTGAACGTCTCTAAGGTCGGGCTTATCACCCAGAACGAGCTGGCGGATATGGCCAATATCGACGCCGCTGCCGCGCGCGAGGCGATTGCGCGCCATCCCGATTTCATCGTCGGGCTGAAGGCGCGCATGAGCAGCAGCGTCGTGGGTGATAACGGTATTGCGCCGCTTGAGCGCGCGAAAGCTATTCAACAGGAGAACGGCAATTTGCCGTTGATGGTGCATATCGGCAACGGCCCTCCGCCGCTTGATGAGATAGCGGCGCGGCTTTCCGGGGGCGACATCATCACTCACTGCTTCAACGGCAAGCCGAACCGTATCCTGACGCCGCAGGGCGCACTGCGTGCGAGCATCAGCGATGCGCTGCGCCGCGGCGTGCGGCTGGATGTGGGACACGGCAGCGCCAGTTTCAGCTTTGCCGTGGCGCAGCAGGCTATCGCGTTGGGCATTCTGCCGTACACCATTAGCTCTGACATTTACTGTCGCAACCGCATTAATGGCCCGGTGAGAAGCCTCGCGCATGTCATGGCGAAGTTTCTCGCCATCGGGCTGTCGCTGCCGCAGGTGATCGACTGCGTAACGGTGCACGCCGCAACGGTGCTGCGGCTTGCAAACAAAGGGCGTCTGCTGCCGGGCGCGGATGCCGATCTGACGATTTTCGACCTGCGCCGCCAGCCGGTGCGGTTTACCGATGCCGGCGACCAGGGCCTGCAGGGCGAACATTTACTGGTGCCGCTCGCCGCTGTGCGGGCGGGCGTCTGGCATATGACCGAACAAGGGAGCGTGGAACATGCCTTCAGTCTATGAAAAATATGATTTGAAACAGGTGATTAACGCCTCCGGGCGGATGACGATTTTAGGCGTCTCGACGCCGCGCCCGGCTGTTATTGAGGCGGTCACGGAGGGGCTTCATCACTATTTCGAGATAAAAGATCTGGTGAATAAAACCGGCGCTTACATTGCGGCATTACTGGGCGTCGAAGCAGCGACAGTGGTTTCCTGCGCCTCGGCGGGGCTCGCGCAGTCCGTGGCGGCCGTGCTGGTGAAAGAGAGCGACTGGCTGCTGGAAAATCTGCATACCACAGCGATTGAGCAAAACGAGATTGTGCTGGCGAAGGGCCATAACGTGAATTACGGCGCGCCGGTCGGCACGATGGTGGCGATGGGCGGCGGAAGGGTCGTGGAGGCGGGTTACGCCAATGAATGTTCCGCAAGCCAGCTCGCCGCCGCGATTACGCCGCGCACGGCGGCGATCCTCTACGTTAAATCGCACCACTGCGTGCAAAAAAGCATGTTGAGCGTGGAGCAAGCCGCCGCGGTGGCAAAGGATCATCAGTTGCCGCTTATCGTCGATGCCGCCGCCGAAGAGAATTTGCAGGGCTACTACCGCGCGGGCGCAGATCTGGTGATTTACAGCGGCGCGAAGGCTATCGAAGGGCCGACCAGCGGCCTGGTGCTCGGTAAAGCGCAGTATGTTGAGTGGGTGAAACGCCAGGCGAACGGCATCGGACGTGCCATGAAAGTCGGCAAAGAGGGCATCCTCGGCCTGACCTGCGCCATCGAACACTACCTCAGCACGCCCAAAGAGAGCGGCCAGGAGATGGTCGCCAGAATGACCCCGTTTATCGAACAACTCAACACGCTGCCTGGCGTGACGGCCCGAGTGGTCTGGGACAGCGCGGGGCGCGACATTGCTCGCTGCGAAATCACCTTCGACGATGCCACGACCGGCATCCACACCGGCGAGCTGGTCAGCGCGCTGAAGCAGGGCGAATACGCCATCTATTTTCGCGGCTACAAAGCCAATGAAGGCATTATTGAAGCCGATGTACGCAGCGTCAGCGCTGCGCAGCTGGATATTGTTTTTCGCCGCATTCGCGACGTGCTGACCCAGGAGACAACCGCATGAGACTCACCCCGAACTTTTACCGCGATCGCGTGTGTCTGAACGTGCTGGCCGGCTCGAAGGAAAACGCGAGCGCGGTATATGAAGCCGCCGAAGGCCATGTGCTGGTGGGCGTGCTGTCCAAAAATTATCCTGACGTGGTGAGCGCCGTGGCGGACATGCGCGACTATGCGTCGCGTATTGATAACGCGCTGTCGTTAGGGCTTGGCGCAGGTGATCCGAACCAGTCGGCGATGGTCAGCGCCATCGCGCGGGAGTTGCAGCCGCAGCATGTGAATCAGGTCTTTACCGGCGTGGGCGCAAGCCGCGCGCTGCTGGGGCAGGGTGAGACGGTCGTTAATGGTCTCGTGTCGCCTGCCGGCACGCCGGGATGGGTAAAAATCTCAACCGGCCCGCTCAGTCACGCTGCACCCGATGGCATCGTGCCGGTAGAAACCGCCATTGCTTTGCTTAAGGATATGGGAGGGAGCTCGATAAAATATTTCCCGATGGGCGGGCTTGCCTGCCGCGACGAGTATCAGGCGGTGGCGCAAGCCTGCGCGCGGCATGACTTCTGGCTGGAGCCCACCGGCGGCATTGATCTTGATAATTTTGCGGACATTCTGCGCATCGCGCTGGAGGCGGGAGTAAGTAAAGTGATCCCGCATATTTACAGCTCGATTATCGACAGCGCCAGCGGCGAGACGCGCCCTGAGGATGTGCGCCGTCTGCTGACCATCACCCGTGAATGGGTGGGCTAAGCGCGCCGCAGGTTAAGGCTGGAGAATATATTTATCACCGTGATAAATATATTCCCTGATCCTGAGGCCGTCTGCGGGTGCGATGGCGCGCCCGTGTAACGAGAGGAAACCGGTGTGCGATTCCCAAGTCAACGTCTGTCCCAGTTGTTTGATCTCCTGCAAAACGAGGCGCTGCCGCAGGATGAGCTGGCGCGCCGGTTAAACGTCACGACGCGCACCGTGCGCGCAGATATCAGCGCGCTCAATGCATTGCTGTGCCAGCATGGCGTTCAACTGGTGCTTAACCGTGGCTGCGGTTATCAGCTCAATGTTAACGATCCATGTCGCTACCAGGCGTTGCAGGCGAGCCGCCCGAAAGCGCTGCGTATTCCGCGTACCGCGCCTGAACGTGTGCACTATCTGGCGGTGCGTTTCCTGACTGCCGCATTTTCTCTGAAGCTTGAGGATCTGGCGCAGGAATGGTTCGTCAGCCGCGCCACGCTGCAAAACGACATGGCGGAAGTGCGCGATCTGTTTATGCGCTACAACCTGACGCTGGAAACCCGCCCGCGTCACGGCATGAAGCTTTTCGGCAGCGAGATGGCGCTGCGCGCCTGTCTGACGGACCTGCTCTGGCAGCTCGCCCAGCAGGACAGCGCAAACCCTCTTCTGACCGAAGAAGCGCTGAACGTGGGCGTGCAGGAGCGGCTCAGCGACAGCCTGCCTGCGATTTTCGCCCGTTCGCGTCTGCGTTTTACCGACGAGGGCGAGCAGTTTATCCGGCTCTACTGCGCGGTGGCGGTGCGGCGTATCAGCGAGGGCTATCCGCTGCCGGACTTCGTGGTGGATGATGTGGATGAGAACGTGCGTAGCGCGGCGCGCGATATTGCCTCGCTGCTGCAAGCGCTGTGCAGCAAGCCGTTATCCGAGGCGGAAGAGAACTGGCTACGGGTGCATATCGCTGCGCGTCAGGTACAGGAGCTGGAGCCGAGCGCCATCAGCGCCGACGACGCCGAGGCGCTGGCGGGTTACATTCTGCGCTATATCAACACGCACTATAACTACAACCTGCTGACCGATGAGCAGTTGCGCGCCGATCTGCTGACCCATATCCGCACCATGATCACCCGCGTGCGCTACCAGATAAATATTCCTAACCCGCTGCTTGGCAACATTAAGCAGCACTATCCCATGGCCTGGGATATGACGCTCGCGGCGGTCTCCGGCTGGGGAAAATACACGCCTTACACCATCAGCGAAAACGAAGTGGGTTTTCTGGTGCTGCATATCGGCGTAGGGCTGGAGCGCCACTACAACGTTGGTTACCAGCGCAATCCCCGCGTGTTGCTGGTCTGCGATACGGGCAACTCGACGGTACGCATGATCCAGTCAATGTTGTTGCGTAAATACCCGCAGCTGGAAGTCAGTGAAATCGCATCACTTCGCGATTATGAACAGCGTGGCGCGATTGCCGAGGATTTTGTGATTTCCACGGTGCGAGTGCCGGAAAAAGACAAGCCGGTGGTGGTAATGTCGCCATTCCCGACCGATTTCCAGCTGGAGCAGATAGGCAAGCTGGTGCTGGTGGACAGAACCCGTCCCTGGATGCTCGAAAAGTATTTCGACGCCCGGCATTTTCGCGTGGTGGATACGCCGCTGACGCAACAGGCGCTTTTTACGCAACTGTGCGCGGAGCTTGAGCAGGACGGGTATGTGGGCGCTGATTTCCTGCCCTCCGTCGTGGAGCGTGAGGCGATTGTCAGCACCCTGCTTGGCGACGGCATTGCGCTGCCGCACTCGCTGGGGCTGATGGCGCGCAAAACGGTGGTTTATACCGTCCTGGCACCGCAGGGGATTGCCTGGGGCGAGGAGACGGCGCACGTGATTTTCCTGCTCGCCATCAGCAAGCGCGAATATGAAGAGGCGATGACGATTTACGATCTGTTTGTGACGTTTTTGCGTGAACGTGCGGCACAGCGGCTGCAGACATGCCGCGATTTTGCCAGTTTTCACGCGGTGGCGATGGAGAGTCTGACCCGGTTTTAAGCGCAGTGTTCTGAAGCAGGTGGCGTATCGCCACCGGATAACGTCGCCGCTGCGCTCAGCGCAACCGGTGAATGATCTGGTTACTGCTGCCGCGCCAGATAAGCGCAGGATCTTTCAAATCCTGTACGAACTTGCCATCCACCAGCACGTTGATAAGGTTCACTACTTCACGCTGGGCATCGTTAAGCTCGTCAATCTTATAACCCGTCCAGACCCAGATATCTTTACCGGGGCAGTCGGCACGCACGCGTTGCACCAGATGCAGGATGGTCGGTACGTTTTGCGGATGCAGCGGATCGCCGCCGGAAAGCGACAACCCCTGGCGTTTGACACGGGTGTCGTTCAGGTCGTTAATGATGCGGCTTTCTATCTCGTCTGTGAACGGCACACCGGAATTAAGCCGCCAGGTGCTTTTGTTATAGCAGCCCGCGCATTCATGAACGCAGCCTGCCACAAAGAGCGTGCAGCGGGTGCCGGGGCCGTTAACGACATCAACCGGGTAGTATTGGTGATAATTCATTTCGCTTCTCAATTGACGCCATAGCGGTGTTGGCTGCGCGCATTCGCCCCGGTCACTTACTGGAGTAAGCTTCCGGGGACTCGCGCGCTTGCCGCCTTGCTCTGACGCCAATTGCTTTGCGAAACCGCTTCTCAATTGACGCCATAGCGGCGTTGGCGGGTGCGCTTTGCTTACCCGCCGTGACGCACAGTGTTAACCCAACTGGCCGTTGCCGAGGTGCTTCACGCGGCGCTTCACTTCTTCCTGCTTCCCGGCGTTAAACGGACGGGCGTCGGGGCTGCCAAGATAACCGCACACGCGGCGGGTAACGGAAACGCGCGTGGCGTCATGATTGCCGCATTTCGGGCAGGTAAACCCTTTGCTGGTGCATTCAAATTCGCCGGTAAAGCCACATTCGTAACATTCGTCAATCGGCGTATTAGTGCCGTAATACGGCACATGGTGATAGCTGTAATCCCACACGTCTTCCAGCGCCTTGAGGTTATGCTGCAGGTTCGGATATTCGCCGTAACAGATAAAACCACCATTGGCGAGCGGCGGATAAGGCGCCTCAAAATCAATTTTGTCGTAAGGATTCACCTTCTTCTCCACGTCCAGGTGGAAGCTGTTGGTGTAATAGCCTTTATCGGTGACGCCCGGCACTACGCCAAACTCGGCGGTATCAATCCGGCAGAAACGGTCGCACAGGTTTTCGCTCGGCGTGCTGTAGAGGCTAAAACCGTAGCCGGTTTCCGCTTTCCACGTCTCCACCGCCTTGCGCAGACGCTCGACGATAGCGATACCTTTGGCGCGCAGCGCGTCGCTGTCATACACGTGCTGATTGCCGGAAAGGGCGTTAATGGTTTCGTGAATACCGATATACCCGAGCGAAATCGACGCGCGGCCGTTTTTGAAAATCTCTGAAATATCGTCATCGGGTTTCAGGCGCACGCCGCACGCGCCTTCCATATAAAGAATGGGCGCCACGCGCGCTTTCACGCCTTCCAGACGCGCAATACGCGTCATCAGCGCTTTGCGCGCAAGCTTCAGGCGCTCATCCAGTAACGACCAGAATGCGTTTTCATCACCTTTTGCCTCCAGCGCGATACGCGGCAGGTTAAGGCTTATCACGCCGAGGTTATTACGCCCGTCGTGGATCTGCTCGCCATTCTCCTCGTAAATGCCAAGGAAACTGCGGCAACCCATCGGCGTTTTAAACGAGCCGGTGACTTTCACCACCTGGTCGTAGTTGAGGATATCCGGGTACATACGCTTGCTCGCGCACTCCAGCGCCAGCTGTTTGATATCGTAGTTAGGATCGCCAAATTTGTGGTTCAGGCCGTCGCGGATAGCAAACACCAGTTTCGGGAATACGGCCGTTTTATGGTTTTTACCAAGGCCCGCGATGCGGTTGCGTAAAATCGAACTCTGGATAAGGCGCGACTCCCAGCAGGTGCCAAGACCGAACCCGAAGGTGACAAACGGCGTCTGGCCGTTGGCGGTGTGCAGCGTGTTCACTTCATATTCCAGCGACTGGAACGCGTCGTAACACTCTTTTTCGGTACGGGCGCGGGCGTAGCCTTCCGCATCGGCAATCTGCCACTCTTCGGCGACCTGACGATGTTTGTCGTAGCTTGCCGTTACAAAGGGTGCCAGCACTTCATCGATACGGTTGATGGTGGTGCCGCCGTAAATATGGCTCGCCACCTGCGCGATGATCTGCGCGGTCACGGCCGTGGCGGTCGAGATCGATTTTGGCGGCTCAATCTCGGCGTTGCCCATTTTAAAACCCTGCGTCAGCATGCCTTTCAGGTCTATCAGCATGCAGTTGAACATCGGGAAGAAGGGCGAATAGTCGAGGTCGTGATAGTGGATTTCGCCGCGTTCGTGGGCCTGAACAACATCACGCGGCAGCAGATACTGGCGTGCGTAATGACGCGCAACGATGCCCGCCAGCAGGTCGCGCTGTGTCGGGATCACTTTACTGTCTTTATTGGCATTTTCGTTCAGGAGCGCCGAGTTAGTCTGCTCGACGAGACCGCGGATCTCTTTGTTAAGGCGGCCCTGTTTTTCACGCGCGATATCGCGGTCATGGCGATACTCAATATAGGCGCGCGCCAGCTGTTTGTAGTTGCCCGCCATCAGCTGGTTTTCTACCGCCGTCTGGATTTCGTGAATATCCACTTCCCGACGATGCTGCATCTGGTTGCTGACGATTTCCGCGACGGTGGCGCAATAGTCTGCGTCATCGACTCCCGCTGCCTGCGCTGCACGAAGAATCGCTTCGTGAATGCGCGCTGAATTGAAAGGCACTTTGCACCCGTCTCGTTTCACTACATGCGGTGTCATGATCACTCCATATTAAGCACAGGTTATCCACAGAAACTCCGTCGCGCGGCGCGAGGTATATTCATCGAATAAACCATCGGTAACGTCGGAGCTGGCCCGTTTTATCCACAGCTGAGCATAGGTTTCAGTCACGCTGGATTGCTGAAAGATTAGGCTAAAAATACAAGATATTGGGCCGCGGGGGATTTTAATGTCTATATATAGTGATTTGCATCAAACAAGTTTGCGTTTTTATTGATGCAGGACAAAGCAAAGCGGCGAGCGCGCTTACCGTCTGCGCTGACGCCCGCGAAATATTTACGCCGTGAATTTTTCAGTTAAAAAATCAACAAATGCCCGCACGCGCGGTGCCAGCCGGTGGTGCGGGTATTTTACCCAGAGCGGCTGCGGCGCGGGCCAGTGCGCAGTCATCAGCGGCACCAGACGGCCTGCGGCAAGGGGCGGCGCCAGATACCAGTCGGCGAGCGAGACAATGCCCATATCCGCCAGCGCGGCATCGACCAGTACGTCAGGAAACGTGCTGATAAGAAACGCGTGCTGCTCTTCCATCGCCAGTTCGTCAGCCAGCCAGCTTTGCAGTTTGCCGGTGCCGGGATTACGGTGCACCAGGCAGCGGTGATGCAGCAGATCCTGCGGCTGTTCTGGCGTACCAAAACGCGCCAGATAAGCCGGCGAGGCGGCAAGCATCATGCGCATGGGACGAATTTCACGCGTGACGACCCGGCTGTCCTGCACGGTACGCTGGCCGATAGCAACGTCGATCCGCTCGCCAATCAGATTTACGCGGCGCGGATCCATCGCCAGATCCAGCCGCACGCGCGGGTAGCGCGCCTGAAACGCGGGCAGTTCCGGCATCAGCCGGTAGCGGCCAAAGCCCGGGATCACGCTGACGCGCACCAGCCCCTGCGGCTCATCGGCGGGTTTTTCCAGTGCCTGATTGAGCGCGTGCCACAACGGGGCGACCTGGTCGCGCAGCGCTGCGCCTTCTTCCGTTAGCACGACAAAATGGGTGTTGCGCTGAAACAGCACGCGGCCGAGACGTGCCTCAAGCTGGCGCACGCTTTTGCTGATGGCGGCTGGCGTCACGCCGAGAAGGCGCGCAGCGGCGGAAAAACTCTGGCTCTGGGCGGCAGCCAGAAAGGCCGGCAGCAGGCGATGCACATCAGAAGTAAGCGTCATGGTTGATACCTTTGGTTGAAACAGATATGCCCGGAACCGCGCTACAGGTTAACCCTGCATCATGCCAACATTACCTCAACATCATCGTTGAGGAGAGCAGAAATGAAAAAAGTACTGGTACTGGCGGGCCATCGTTATCCGGATAAATCCCGCGTCAACCATGCCGCCATCGAGGCGCTGAAGGCGCTGCCGCAGGTGACGGTGCATGAACTGATGCGTGAATACCCGGATTTTACTATCGACGTGAAGCGCGAGCAGGCATTGCTGCTGTCGCATGATGCAGTGGTGATGCTGTTTCCGTTCTGGTGGTACAGCGCGCCTGCGATTCTGAAAGAGTGGCAGGATCACGTGCTGGAACACGGGTTTGCCTACGGCAGCGGCGGCGACCGCCTGCACGGCAAGCCGCTAATGCTGATGGTCTCGACCGGCGGTAACGCCGCGGCGTATTCTCCGCAGGGTTATAACCGCTACCCGATAGACGAGTTTTGGTTGCCGTTCAATGCAATGGCTAACATGACCGGTATGGTCTGGCAGGAACCGGCGCTTATCCAGGGGACGCATGTACTGAGCGACGCTGACCTGGATGCCGGTATTGCCGGGTGGTTAAGCCGCGTCAACGCGCTCATCGGTTAACGTAGCCCGGCAGCGCGCCGGGCCAGCTTTACGATTGCAGCCAGATGACGGCTTCAAACGGGCGCAGGTTTATTTCGCCAGGCGCCGGGGCGGCATCGGGGTAGTTGCTCATCAGCGTCTGCCACTCGCCGGTGAAGTCGCCCGGCGTGCACCAGTGCGCTTCACGCGAAAGATTCGCCACAACGACCATCTGCTGGCCCTGCCATTCACGGCGATAGCACCACAGGTAAGGGTGCCCGGCGAGCAGATCCTGATAGTCGCCCCAGGTGAAAATCGGGTGTGCTTTGCGAAGCGCAATGAGCTTCTGGTAGGCGTAAAAGACCGAATCCGGATCTTCAAGCGCGCGGGCGGCGTTGATCTCGCGGTAGTTATCGCAAAGGCCGATCCACGGCGTGCCGGTGGTGAATCCGCCGTTGTCGCTGTCATCCCACTGCATCGGTGTGCGGCCGTTGTCACGCGATTTGCTGGCGAGGATCGCAAGCAGCGTTTCAGGGCTTTGACCCTGCGCGCGCCGTTCGGCGAACATGTTGTGGCTCTCCACATCGCGATAGTCAACGATGCGGGTAAAATGCGGGTTGGTCATGCCAAGCTCTTCACCCTGATAGATATAGGGCGTGCCCTGCATACCGTGCAGCACCATCGCGAGCATCTTCGCGGCAGGCACGCGTAACGCGCCTTCATCGCCGAAGCGCGAGACGATGCGCGGCTGATCGTGGTTACACCAGAACAGCGCGTTCCACGCCACGTTATGCATACCCTGCTGCCAGTGGTTAAAAATCGCTTTGAGCGCGACGAAATCAGGCTGCGCCAGCGTCCATTTCTGCCCGTTTGGGTAATCCACTTTCAGGTGATGAAAATTAAACGTCATCGACAGCTCATGGCCTTCCAGCGCGGCGTAGCGCTGGCAGTTTTCAAGCGTTGTCGAGGACATTTCCCCAACGGTCATCAGCCCGCGCGGCACGAACACATCGCGGCTCAGCTCCTGTAAATAGTCGTGAATACGCGGGCCATCGGTGTAAAACCGTCGTCCGTCGCCCCGATCGTCTGCCGGGAAATCCTGATCTTTAGAAATCAGGTTGATCACATCCAGTCGCAGACCGTCGACGCCGCGATCGGCCCAGAATTCGCAGACCTTTTTTACCTCGTCGCGCACCTGCGGGTTTTCCCAGTTGAGATCCGCTTGTTCAGGCGCAAACAGGTGCAAATAGTACTGGCCGCTCTCCGCGTGCCAGCGCCAGGCACTGCCCCCGAATTTCGATCGCCAGTTATTTGGGGCTTCTTCAGGCGTGCCGTCGCGCCAGATGTAGAAATTGCGGTGCGCGCTCTCGCGCGTCAGCGCGTCATGAAACCAGGCGTGCTGGGTCGAGGTATGATTAAACACCATGTCCAGCACCACGCGAATACCGCGGGCGTGCGCCTCGGACACCAGCGTGTCGAACTCATCCAGCGTACCGTAAGCCGGATCGATAGCGGTGTAGTTCGCCACGTCATAGCCATTATCCACCTGCGGCGAGAGATAAAACGGCGTAAGCCAGATGGCATCGATGCCGAGCGTGTGCAGATAATCGAGACGCTGGATGACGCCCGCCAGATCGCCGGTGCCGTTACCGGAGGTATCCTGAAAGCTCTTCGGGTAGATCTGGTAAATGACCCCGTTTTGCCACCAGGGCAAAGTTTTATTCATAACGCCTTCCTGCTGTTGCTGAAGGGGAGCGCCGAAACGCTCCCCGCACCATCCTAAAAGTTAGACGACTAATAACGTTCCCTGACGAGATTTTCGCTTATAGAGGAAGGTCGTCAGGATGAAAGGAACAATGATTGCCACCAGCATCGCCATACCGAACACTTCCCAGTAGTCGGGCTGGATAGAGAGAATGGCAGGCAGACCGCCGACGCCGATACCGTTCGCTACCACGCCGCTTAAGCCGCACAACAGCCCCGCAAGACCCGCGCCCACCATGCCGCACAGCATTGGGAAGCGATATTTCATGTTGATGCCGTACATGGCAGGCTCGGTCACGCCGAGATAGGCCGAAATGGCCGCCGGAACGGAGATTTCACGTTCGTTATGTTTACGGCTGGTCATGATGATGCCCATTACTGCCGAGCCCTGAGCAATGTTCGACAACGCAATGATCGGCCACACCGGCGTACCGCCCATGCTCTGGATCATCTGCATATCAACGGCAAGTGTGGTCTGATGAACGCCGGTGATGACCAGCGGTGCGTAGAGGAAGCCAAACAGCGCGCCGCCGATGGGTGCAAAGGGGCCGGTCATCAGATGACGAACGCCGAACGCCACGCCGTCGCCGATAAGACGCCCGAACGGGCCGATAAGCGCATGCGCCAGAAACACGGCGAGCAGCAGCGAACAGACCGGTACCACAACCAGATAAAGGTAATCCGGCACCAGACGTTTGAGGCGTATTTCAATCATGCCGAGCGCGAGACCGGCCAGCAGCGCCGGGATCACCTGCGCCTGATAGCCAACCTTCGCGATGGTAAAGAGCCCGAAATTCCATACCTCCGGCGTTTGCTGGCCGAGCAGATACGCGTTCATCAATTGTGGCGAGACCAGCGTGACGCCAAGCACGATCCCGAGGATCGGCGTGCCGCCCATTTTTTTCACCGCCGACCAGCAGATCCCAACCGGCAGGTAGAAGAAAATCGCCTCGCCGATAAGCCATAAAAAGTCATAAACGGTGTTGAGCGCGGGGAACATCTGCGCCAGCGTTTTGCCGTCGTGCATCGGCACGTCGCCAATGACGTTACGAAAGCCGAGCACCAGACCGCCGCTAATCAGCGCGGGTAGCAGCGGGAAGAAAATTTCGGCGAAGTGGGAGATAAGTCGCTCATGCCATTTCATGTTCTGGCGCGCGGCCAGTTTCGCCTGATCTTTGCTCGCGGCACTGTGACCGCTGGTCGCGATAAGCGCCTGGTAGTAATCGCCAACGTTGGTGCCAATCACCACCTGAAACTGCCCGGCGTTGGTAAAACAGCCCTTTACCATCGGCAGCTGTTCGATGGCTTTCGGATCGGCATTAGACGGCTGGTTTAGTACAAAGCGCAGGCGGGTAATACAGTGGCTGACGGTCGCGATATTCTCACGGCCGCCCACCAGTTCTATCAGTTTATCGATATCCTGTTGGTTTACTTTGCTCATGATGAAGCCCTGTCGCAGAGGTAGGTATGAGGCGCGGATGGCCTGTGGCGCAGAGTAACGAGTAACGGTGTGGGCGTGAACGGGAACGTTCCCGAAAACAGAGCGCGATCACAATAAACGTGGTGCGGGTGAATTCAGTCAAGATGGGCAGGGATCACGATTTCGCAGGGATCGGCGCGACGGGTAATCTGATCGATAAGCTGTTTTGCCGCGGCGCGACCGGCTTCGCCATACCCCGGATCGACCGCGATCGCTTCAGGATGCAGGAATTTCAGCAGCGGTGTGTTGCCGACGCTTGCCAGCTGAACCGGCTCGCCGCGGTGTTGCTGGAGGTATTTACTGGCGCCGATGGCGAGGGTATCCGTGGCGCAGACCAGGGCGGTGGTCTCATCACGCAGCACGTCAGCGACATGGTCGTAGCCCTGTTTCATTGCAAGTCCTGGCAGCGTATCGCACGGTGTCAACGCATGCTCCTCGCAAAAGGCGAGGTACGCCTCGTGACGGCGCTTGCCGGTTGTGGTATCGCTGTGCGGCACGCCAAGATAGCTGATGTGCCGGTGGCCCTTGTCATAAAGACGCTGCATCAGCAGACGTATCGCACCGTCGTCCTCGTAACAGACCGACGCGAAGCCTGGCACGTCGCGCGCCATTAACACCAGCGACGTCTGCCAGGCAGCGCTCAGCGCCTCGTTGACGCCGGTAAAGCCAAACAAAATCACGCCGTCGATATGGCGGCGGCTCAGCACGCCCAGATGCTCCTGCACCAGCGCCGGAGAAAAACGGCTCTCCAGCATGATAGGATCGTAACCCTGCTCATAAAGCGCTGGCAGCATCGTCTGTACCGCCAGATTTTCCGACAGCGAATCCAGACGCGTCACCATAATCGCCACCACTTTATCGCTCTGTCCACGCATCGCGCGCGCCGAGCGGGAAGGGGAGAAACCGTGCTGGCGCATCACCGCCTCGACCTTTTCACGGGTGCGTTCACTGACGCCGCTCTCATTATTCAGCACGCGCGAGACCGTGGATTTCCCCACGCCGCTTAAGCGTGCAATATCTTTAATCGTGAGACGGTGTTGCATCGTCCATTCCTCTGGCTGGCGGGTGTGAAAGCGATAACGCGTTAAGTTAATGCGCTGTGTTTTACGTGCAATGGGTAAAATCTGGTTTCGCAAAGGGCACCGCACGGCGGCGGTACACGGAAACGGTCGTGACGATAAGCGAAGCGGCAACCCGTATCTTCGCCGATGGCTTTTGGCTTATCAATCATCGCGCTGCGGTTTTGTGCGCGCGGTTTGTCAGGTATACGTGACAGGCGGGAAAATGGCGAGGCTAAACGGCGGGGGCGTTGTCCTGGGTGTCGCTTCGCATCCAGATGCCTTCGCACAGCAGTTGCGCGCAGCCCAGCGCCAGCGCCTGCGGCTCGGCCTCGTGCGACGGGACGCGCGCCATCTGGTCTATCATGCCGACGCAGCAGCGGGCCATATGCAGCGCGTCTATATCACAGCGAAACATGCCTATCGCCTGTTCCTTCGCAATATTACTGGCAATCCAGCTCGCCAGTGCCGCTTTCGTTTGCGTACAGCCTGGCGGCTGAAAAAAACCAATTTCCGTCAGCGCTTTATCTTCGGCAAGGAAATTCAGCAGCTTGAGAAAGCTCTGTTGGACACTTTTCACCAGCGCTTCGCCCTCGACGCGGGTGCGGATGAGCAGCGTTTCGGTAAGCCGCTCCAGGCGCAGGCGGAACTCGCTCACGAGTTCGTCATAGGCCGCCTCTTTGCTTTCAAAATACAGATAGAACGTCGGCTGGCTCAGGCCGCTTGCCTTCACGATGTTGCTGACTTTTGTACTGTGATAACCAAGCCGCGCGAACTCGGCGCAGGCATGTGTTAACAACCGACGCCGGGTGGCTTCTCCTCGTTTCGGCTTCTGGCTTTCCGGATGGTCGGCATGACTTCGCAAATGATCTCTCCTTGAGGCGGCTAAACGCGCCAGCTTACTGTAAGCCCGACGGTAACGGTATCGCGGCGGGGCTTTTCGTCGCGCTTGTCACGCAAACGCGTTATGTTACTATCGAGTAATGTTACTCATCAGTAGTACTTTTTGCGAGCGATAAATGCTGCCGTCGCCGCGCCCCTCATGGAGAATTGCATGAAGCTGCATATCTACGAGCACTGCCCGTTCTGTGTCCGCGCCCTGATGATTTTCGGTCTGAAAAAGCTGCCTTTCGAGGTGTCAGTCATCATGGAAGGCGATGCTGAAACCCCGACCCGCATGGTGGGGCGCAAGGTCGTGCCGATTCTGGAAAAAGAGGACGGCACGTATATGCCAGAGAGCATGGATATCGTGCGCTACGTTGATGGGCTGACCGGGCCGCGGGTGACCGACGCGCCGGTGGATGAACGTATTCAGGCGTGGTGTGAGTCAGTCTCCACCCCGCTCTTTAACCTGGTTATTCCACGCTTTACCGAGGGGGATTTTGCTGAGCTCGCCACGCCGCAAGCCCGCCGCGCCTATACCGAGCGTGAACAAAACGCCTTTGGCGACCTGGATGCGCTACGCGCGCAGACACCTGTGTTGCTGACGCAGGTTAACGCCAAACTCGCTGAGCTGGAGCCGCTGGTAGCCGGACGGCAGGAAATCGACACCACTGATTTCATTCTCTTCCCGTGGCTTCGCTCGCTCACCATTGTCAAAGGCGCGGCGTTCGGCCCGCAGGTGAGCGCGTATATCGAGCGCGTGTCGGCACAGACTCAGGTGGCGCTGCTAAGCGCGCAGGCGAAATAAGACTCACGCGACGGGCTCTGGCGCGCCGCTTCTCTTTGTAAACATAACTTCAGGAGTACAACATGACCGTTCCGGTAGTGGCTATTTTCGTCAGTAAGCCTGGCAAGGAAGAGACGCTGGAGCAACTGTTCCGCGGCGTTATCGAGAAGACGCACGCCGAAGAGGGCTGCATCATTTATCAGCTCAATCGTGACAGTGAAAACCCGCGCCGCTTTGTCTGGACGGAAGAGTGGGAAAGCCGCGATCTGCTGCAAAAACATCTGCAGTCGGCGCACATTATTCATCTCTTTTCTGAGCTGCCGAAATACATCGAAACCTCAGACGTGATGGTGCTGGATAAACTCGCGGGCGGTCAGGCGAAGTAACGCGGCGCTGACGCAAAAAACGGCTTGCCAGGGGCAAGCCGTTTTTTATGGGGCGAATCAGGGGGAAACCGCATCGCTGTTGGCGCTATCGGCGCGCAGCTGCTGGCTGCTCTCCTGCAACGACCGATAGAGGCTGCCGTTGCCGTTCATGATATCGTCGATGCGCCAGTGGCCTTTCTCGTTGATAAGCGCGAAGCTCTGCGTGGTGGCATCCGGCGAGCTGCGGAACGGGCGGAAGGTAATGGTGGCTTTCGCGTGCGTGGCGTCGCTGTGGGTCACGTTGATTTTATCGACGGCGAGATCGTCCCAGTCCTGGCAATAGCAGATGGGATCGTAATCGAGAAAACCGACTTCACCGCCCGCAAGGCGCGTGTCTTCTTCCACCAGGTTAAGCAGGCGATCGGAGAGGATCTGCTGTTCACCCTGGCTTGTAAAATCCACCGGTTCGTTGCCAGCGGAGTAGCTCTGGTAAAGCGATTTCAGAAATTGCGTCGGGGTCTGCGCGGCCCCTTGCGCCAGCGCGCCGGCGGAAAAAAACAGCATAACTAACGCTAAGCGGTGCTTCATTGGGACTGGTCCTCAAACGTCCGTAAACAGGCTTGCGTAGTATGCTGTTTTTTCTTTTTGCCGCCAACAGGCGGTGCGCTTAACCGCCGAAGTTATCCGGGTCCGGGCCCAGGCGTTTACCCTGGTCGAGTTTCGCGATTTCACTCAACTCGTCTTTATCCAGACGGAAATCCCACACGTCGAAGTTTTCCGCGATACGCGATGGAGTCACCGATTTCGGGATAACGACCAGTCCGCAATCGAGGTGCCAGCGGATAACAATCTGCGCCGCGGTTTTGCTGTATTTATCAGCAAGCTCGCGAATAACCTTCTGGTCGAAAACGCCTTCGCCGCCTTGCGCCAGCGGGCTCCAGGATTCCGTCTGGATCTTGTGCGTGGCGTTCCAGGCATGTAGCTGGCGCTGTTGCAGCAGCGGGTGCAGCTCAATCTGGTTAATTACCGGCGTGACGCCCGTTTCATCAATGATGCGTTGCAGGTGCGGCACATTAAAGTTACATACGCCGATGCTTTTAATCAGCCCTTCCTGCTGCAGTTCAATCATGCCTTTCCAGGCCTCGACGTAGCGATCGATAGCCGGCACTGGCCAGTGCATCAAATAGAGGTCAACATAATCGAGTTGCAGCTTTTCAAGACTTTCTTCCAGCGCTTCGCGGGGGCGCTTCTGGTCGTCATTCCAGAGCTTTGTCGTGATAAACAGTTCGTCGCGCGCGATGCCCGCGCTTTTCAGCGCGTCGCCCACGCCTTGTTCGTTTTTATAGGCTGCAGCGGTATCGATGGAACGATAGCCCACCTCCAGCGCCTTATGAATAGCGGTAACCACCTCTTCGTTAGTCGCTTGCCATACGCCGAGGCCGAGCTGGGGCATCAGGTTGCCGTCATGCAGCTTAATTACGCCTGGATTTGCCATATTTCCTCCTTTTGAGCTAACACACCGGGGCAGTTGCCCCGGCGCAAGTCAGGTGAGTTAAGTCTGGTCGAAATAGCCAAAAACGAAAGGTCGCGCGTAAAAAGCTTAACGGGCGGCTTCGTAAATGCGGCGGCTGACATCCAGGGTGATATCCTGATGCTCGCCCAACGCAGTCAGGCCGTGCTCTTCAAGTTTTGCGAGCAGCGCCGGGATGGAACTGCCGTCGAGGCCGTAATCACTCAGGCGGGTCGGCGCGCCCATCGTTTCAAAGAAACGGCGGGTGGCGGCAATCGTCGCGTCGATGCGCTCATCGTCGCTGCCTTGCGTGATATTCCATACGCGCTCTGCGTATTGCAGCAGTTTGGCGCGCTTCTCGTTGCGTTTCTCGTTCCACAGCGCTGGCAGCACCACGGCGAGCGTCTGGGCATGATCCAGACCGTGCATCGCGGTCAGCTCATGGCCGAGCATATGCGTCGCCCAGTCCTGCGGCACGCCTGCGCCAATCAGGCCATTCAGTGCCTGGGTGGCAGCCCACATCAGGTTGGCGCGCACGTCGTAGTTTTCCGGCTCTTTCAGCGCCTTCGGGCCTTCTTCGATAAGCGTCAGCAAAATGCCTTCTGCGAAGCGGTCCTGGATTTTGGCATTCACCGGATACGTGACGTATTGCTCCACGGTGTGCACAAAGGCGTCCACCACGCCATTCGCGACCTGACGCGGCGGCAGAGTGTAGGTATAAACCGGATCGAGAATGGCGAAGCGCGGCTGCACAAACGGCGAATGGAACGCCTGCTTATCACCAGTGGCGCGGCGCGAAACCACCGCGCCTTTGTTGGATTCCGAGCCGGTGGCTGGCAGCGTCAGCACCGAGCCCATCGGGATGGCGCTTGTAATTTCACTGCCGCGGGTTTCAAGGATATGCCATGGATCGCGCGACTGCGGATAGTGCGCTGCCGCGGCGATAAACTTGGTGCCGTCCAGTACGGAACCGCCGCCGACTGCCAGCAAAAACGTCACTTTTTCTTTACGTACCAGTTCTACGGCGTTCATTAACGTTTCATAGGACGGGTTTGGCTCAATGCCGCCGAATTCCAGCACGTCGAGGCCGTTAAGCGCGCTGTAGACCTGATCGAGCACGCCGGTTTTCTTCACGCTGCCGCCACCGTAAGTGACCAGCACGCGGCTGTCCGCCGGGATGAGCGCACGCAGTTCAGCGATAGCGCCCTTGCCAAAAGCGATATGGGTCGGGTTGTGGAGATTGAAATTGTTCATCGAAAACTCCTTGTGGAATAAGCGTCACGCCCTGGCGTGAAGGGATGACCGTTATTGTCGGTGTCGGACGGCGCGGTCTCAATGCTCATTCCTGCCTTTCTCTTGCCCATTTCTCTTTGTCGCTGGAGAAAATGGCGGATTTTACGCACACTAAAGGCCGTATTAAAGGCGACCGGGAGCCGTAAAAGATGAACCGCGATATGGTGTGTCGGAACATTGCCGATGAAATTAGAAGACTGAAAGAAAACGAAAAAGAGCTGGGTTTCCTGCCGCCTGAGGTGCGTCTTTTATACGGTACGACACCCGGCGCGCGTACGCCGGTTATCTACCAGCCCGGCATCATATTTCTCTTTTCCGGCTATAAAACGGGTTATCTCAATAACAAAGTATTCCGCTACGATCCGCGTGAATATCTGCTGCTGACGGTGCCGCTGCCGTTTGAGTGCGAAACCTTCGCCACGCCGCAGGAGCCGCTCGCGGGCATTCGCATTAATATCGATCTGTTGCAGCTTCAGGCGCTGGTGATGGAGATTGGCGAAGACGACCATTTTCGGCCTGCGCCTTGTTCGTGCGGAATTAATTCCGGCGTGCTGACCGATGAAATCCTCTGTGCCGTCGAACGGCTGCTTGAGGTAGTGGAGCACCCGCTGGATGCGCGCATACTCGGTAAACAGCTGGTGCGCGAAATTCTCTACCACGTGCTGAAAGGGCCGGGCGGTGGGGCGTTGCTGGCGCTGGTGAGCCGCCAGACGCATTTCAGCCTGATAAGCCGCGCGCTGCGGCGTATTGAAACGCGCTATGCCGAAACCCTGACGGTGGAGCAACTGGCGGCGGAAGCCAACATGAGCGTGTCAGCGTTTCACCATAATTTTAAAGCGGTGACGAGCACCTCTCCGTTGCAATATCTGAAAACCTGGCGGTTGCAGCAGGCGCGGTTATTGATGCTGCATAACGGCATGAAAGCCAGCGCGGCGGCAATGCAGGTAGGGTATGAGAGCGCGTCGCAGTTTAGTCGGGAGTTCAAACGTTATTTCGGGGTGACACCGGGAGAGGACGCCGCGCGGATGCGCGCAATGGCGTGAGCGGAGCTGGCGCTCCGCCCGAGGTCATTCAGCTTGTTTTTTTCTTCACTACCACCACGATGGCGCCGAGCAGGCCCATGACCAGCAGCGCGATAGGCAGGATCATGAGAAACGTCATGACCTGATCCTCATGGCGTTTAACGAACGGGATCATACTGATGGCATAGCCAAGGCCGGTGACCACGCCTACCCAAATCAGGGCGCTCAGCCAGTTAAAGATTTGGAAGCGGCGGTTAGACAGCCCGGAGATGCCCGCCATCGTCGGCAGCAGCGTGCGCACAAACGCCAGAAAACGCCCGGTCAGCAGCGCCAGCAGCCCGTGACGGTCAAACATGCACGTCGCGCGATGGTGGTATTTCGCCGGCAATTGCGCAAGCCAGCCGCGCACAATACGCGTATTGCCAAGCCATCGCCCCTGTACGTAGCTCAGCCAGCAACCGAGGCTCGCCGCTGAGGTGAGGATCACAAGCGTCGGGACAAAATCCATCACGCCCTGCGCTATCATTGCGCCCGCCAGCAACAACAGGCTGTCGCCCGGCAGAAACGACGCCGGCAGCAAACCGTTTTCTAAAAACAGCGTGGCAAACATCACGCACCAGACAACGCCAACGACATGCGGGTCCGCCAGCGCGGCAAAATCGTGATGCCAGAGCGCAGCGATAATATCCTGGATAACAGCCATGGGAGATCCTGTGGAACAGCGGTAGTGCGTCTATTGTACACTTAAATGCCACCGCGCATCTGCATTACAGGTTCAACAAACCCTCTCTTTTCCTGGGATAATCGCGTTTTTTTTCACTTCAGGCGATTCGGCGAAAGCCTGCGTCCAGATCGGCGATTAAATCTTCGACATTTTCAAGCCCGATATGCAGGCGCACCAGCGTGCCGGTAAAGTCGACGCCGCCCGCCGGGCGGATAGCTGCCAGCTCTTCGGGCTGATTAGCGAGGATCAGGGATTCGTAGCCGCCCCAGGAATACGCCATGCTGAAATGGGTGAAGTTATCCAGATAGTGCGCATACTCAGCGTCGCTCAGGCGCTTATGAAGAATAAAAGAAAAGAGGCCGCTCGCGCCGGTGAAATCACGCTTCCAGAATTCATGGCCTTTACTGCCGGGCAGCGCCGGATGGTTAACGCGCGCCACCTGCGGATGCGCCGCCAGCCACTGCGCCACGTGCAGCGCGCTGTCGTGATGCGCGCGCAGACGTACACCCAGCGTTCGCAGGCCGCGGCTGGTGACATACGCGGTATCGGCATCAACCATCTGGCCCATCAGATAAGCGTTTTCACGGAGCGTGTCCCAGCAGCGCGCATTCGCGACCGCGGTGCCTATCATGGCATCGGAATGCCCGACCAGATATTTGGTGCCTGCCTGAATAGAAATATCCACGCCGAAATCGAGCGCTTTAAACAGAATGCCCGCAGCCCAGGTGTTATCCATCATAATGATGGCGTCCGGCGCGGTGCGGCGTACTGCCGCCACGATGGCCGGCACATCATGGACTTCCATCGTTATCGAACCGGGCGACTCCAGGAACACGACTTTGGTATTAGGCTGGATATGCCGGGCGATATCACCACCCGCGAGCGGATCAAACCAGCTGGTTGTCACGCCGAGTTTAGCGAGGATTTTGGTACAGAAATCCTGCGTCGGCTCGTAGGCGTTTTGGGTCACCAGCACATGGTCGCCCTGTTCAACAAACGCCAGAATGGTATTGGCGACTGCGGCAGCGCCGCACGGGAACAGCGCGCAGCCCGCGCCGCCTTCCAGTTCGCACATCGCTTCCTGCAACGAAAAGTGCGTCAGCGTGCCGCGGCGGCCATAAAACAGTTCGCCCTGCGCGCGCCCCGCGGTGGCCTGTTTTTTCGCCTCGACGCTGTCAAACACCAGCGATGACGCTCGCTGAATCACGCTATTCACCGCCCCCAGGGTGTAACGTTTTGCGCGCCCGGCATGGATAAGCGTCGTCTCGATGTGTTTGTCGGTCATGAAAGTCCCCTGTCTGAACGTCTGGATGTCTAAACTAACGTTATCACGGAAAACAGGCGCCGCCTCGCCTTGTTTTGCATTTGCGGCGAAAGATGAAAAAACGTCATCTGCGTCGCTTTCCTGTCTGAGCGCAAAGAAAAAAAATGTGCGCTGGCGCACCATGTAAATACTAATGAGAACTACTATCAATTCGATGTCATTTTGATATCATTGTGCGCAGTTTTGTGACTTTCGTCCTGGAGATGCAGAGTGGGAAATAATTTGATGCAGACGGATCTTTCCGTCTGGGGCATGTATCAGCATGCCGACATCGTGGTGAAAATCGTCATGATTGGCCTTATCCTGGCGTCCGTCGTGACCTGGGCGATTTTCTTTAGCAAAAGCGTTGAGCTCGCAGGCCACAAGCGCCGCCTGAAACGCGAACAGCAAGAGCTGGCGGGCGCCCGCACGCTGGATGACGCGCGTAACATGGCTGAGCGTTTTGGGGCGAAAAGCCTGAGCGCGCGCCTGATTGATGAAGCGCAGAACGAGCGTGAACTCTCAGCAGGCAGCGATGATAACGAAGGCATTAAAGAGCGCACCGGTTTTCGACTTGAGCGTCGCGTCGCGGCGGCAGGGCGTCACATGGGGCGCGGCAACGGGTATCTCGCTACCATCGGCGCGATTTCGCCGTTTGTGGGCCTGTTCGGCACCGTGTGGGGCATTATGAACAGCTTTATCGGTATCGCCCAGTCGCAGACCACTAACCTTGCGGTCGTCGCGCCGGGGATCGCCGAAGCGCTGCTGGCGACGGCCATTGGTCTTATCGCCGCTATCCCGGCGGTCGTTATCTATAACATCTTCGCACGCGCCATCGGCAGCTACAAAGCGACGCTTGGCGATGTCGCAGCCCAGGTGCTGCTGCTGCAAAGCCGCGATCTGGATCTCGAGGCGAGCTCTCAGGCTCAGCCGGTACGTGCTGCTCAAAAACTGCGTGTAGGTTAATGCCCTATGGCGATGCGTCTTAATGAAAATCTCGATGATAACGGCGAAATGCACGAAATTAACGTCACGCCGTTTATCGACGTGATGCTGGTGCTGCTGATTATCTTTATGGTGGCCGCGCCGCTTGCGACGGTGGACGTCAAGGTGAATCTGCCGGCGTCATCAAGCCAGCCGCAACCGCGCCCGGAAAAACCGGTGTATCTGTCCGTTAAAGCCGACAAAACGATGTTTATCGGTAACGATCCGGTTACGCGGGAAACAATGGTCAACGCGCTCGACGCGCAGACCGGCGGCAAGAAAGACACGACAATTTTCTTCCGCGCGGATAAAACCGTCGACTACGAAACCATGATGAACGTAATGGATACCCTGCATCAGGCGGGCTATCTGAAAATCGGACTGGTAGGCCAGGAAGTCACGAAGGCGAAGTAACGTTTAGCCTTCCTCAAGAAACGCAAAAGCGCGGCCTGGGCCGCGCTTTTTTATTGGCGTCTGCGAGCGGATTAACTCAGGTGCTCGCCGCCGGTTACACCGTGCACTTCGGCGGTGACGTAACTGGATTCCTGGCTTGCCAGGTAGACATAAATCGGCGCGAGTTCGGCAGGCTGGCCGGCGCGTTTAAGCGGCGTCTGCTGGCCAAACTGCGGGATTTTTTCCTGCGGCTGGCCCCCGCAAATCTGCAGCGGTGTCCAGATAGGGCCTGGAGCGACGATATTCACGCGAATCCCTTTCTCTGCTACCTGTTTCGCAAGGCCGCGGCTGTAGTTCAGGATAGCGGCCTTCGTTGAGGCATAATCCAGCAGATGCGGGCTTGGCTGGTAGGCCTGAATAGACGACGTGGTAATGATGCTCGCGCCCGGTTTCAGGTGCGGCAGCGCCTCCTGGGTTATCCAGAAGAGGGCGAACACGTTAGTCGCGTAGGTTTTCTGGAACTGTTCGCTGGTCAAATCGGCAATCTGTTCCACTGCCGTCTGTTTACCGGCTACCAGCGCCAGAATATCAAGCCCGCCCAGCTCATCTATGGCGCGATGCACCAGTTCACGGGCAAATTTCTCATCGGTCAGGTCGCCTGGGATCAGCACCGCTTTACGGCCTGCCTCTTCAATCAGGGCTTTGACCTCTTCGGCGTCCTGCTGCTCGTCTGGCAGATAGTTGAGCACCACATCGGCGCCTTCTCGCGCGTAAGCAATGGCGGCAGCGCGACCGATACCGGAGTCGCCCCCTGTCACCAGTGCCTTACGATCCTGAAGACGGCCGCTCCCTTTATAGGTTTTCTCGCCGCAGTCCGGCACCGGCTCCATTTTGGCCTGAATACCCGGCGCAGGCTGTTTCTGCTTTGGATATTCCCCGGTGAAGTACTGGGAAGTCGGGTCCTGGATCTTGGTCTGGTCGTTAGCCATAGGTTCCTCCTCGTTATCAAAGCGTACTTCTAAGGGTAGTGCCTTATGCTGCGCTGTCGAAAATTATCAGGATTTTCTGTATTTGCGGCGGGGGCGGGTTCTCCTTTCGCCGCGCCTGCTGCAATAATGAAAAGGCGCATTCACTAAGGGATCTGCATGATGAAAACCGAGCGACAGCAGAAAATTATCAGGCTCTTATGGGCGCACGAGGCGCTGACTACCCAGGCGCTGGCGAGCCGTCTTAATGTCAGCCAGGAGACCATCCGCCGCGATTTAGGCGAGCTGCAACGCGACGGGAAAATTCTGCGTAGCCACGGGCGAGCGCGGGCGCTGCGCCGCGATGTGGAAAATCACGACGACCCGTTCCAGGCGCGGGTAAAAAGTCATCATGCGCATAAGATGGATATCGCGCGCAATGCCCTCAACTGGCTCGACGCCGGTATGGTGGTGGCGCTCGACGCCAGCTCGACCTGTTGGTATCTGGCGCGTCAGCTACCGGATGTGCCGCTCACCATTTTCACCAATAGCGTGCGGGTGGGGCAGGAGGTTGCGCGTCGCGAGCAGGTGACGCTTATCAGTACTGGCGGCATTTTGCACCGTCAGGCGGCCTGCTATGAAAACCCCTCATTACCGGCGTTGCTTAAGCACATCGACATCGATCTCTTTATCTTTTCGTGTCAGGGCATTGATGCGCAGGGCGGTATCTGGGATGCGCGCTCCTGGAATGCGGAGTACAAAACGCTGCTGCTGCGCCGCGCGGCGCAATCGTTGTTGTTGATAGACAAGAGCAAACATAATCGTACCGGCGAGGTGCAAATCGGAACGCTGGAACAGGTGACGGAGGTGATAACGCAGGAGGAAAACGGCAGGCAAAAAGCAGGTGCGCTACTGGTCAGTTGACGTAGCGGGCGGTTCCGGAAGCGGCGTGACGGAAGAGGTCTGACACTGACCCTCAGCGAGTTTGCGGCTTAGCATCAGCGTTTCGGCTTCCTGCCTTTTAATCAGTTGATAATTTTCTTCAATAGCGGTCATGATTTGCGCACGCAGCTCGGGGTGTCGCTTCATGAGTTCTTCCAGCACCGCGCCATACACTTCTTCTTTCACCAGCAAGGGATAGATTTCGCGGCGATTGTGCCATTTCAGTTGTACGAGGGCAGCCGGAATCGTCAGCACCGCCCGGGTATAACCCGCAATGGCTTCATTTTTTTCATTAATCAGCGCCTGCAAATTCTGACTTAAGATAAATTTCTGCTCTTCTTGCTTATCTAAAGTGAAATATTGGTGGCTGGAGGTTATATCCGTCACGCCAGTTAATCCTCGAACTTATAAAAAACGGGGGCGTCTTTTTCCTGGGTAATGAGATTAAGCCAAATTTTATTACCCGCTTCATTTACCTGCGCCGTTTTAGTGGCGATCAGTTCAGCCATTTCTTCAGCGCTAATAGCATTATCTTCGACCAGTTTATTCAGGACTTTAGTGTAAGCTTCAATTTTAACCACACTCAGCAGCCGTGCTTTAATATGACGGTCGCGCTCTTCAAGCAGAACGTTGCCGCTCTGGCCTGCCAAAGACTTGCCGCTCAATATGTCCGTTTCATATTCTTCGAGCGTTGGTTTTCCCTGAGTTAAATTTTCGGTATTTTGTTCGTCGGCGGGGTGGTTGTCGGGTATGAGAATACGATAACGCGCCGGCACAAGATTGTCGGGCAACATTGATGTTATTTCCTTTTATATCAGAAGGATAAAGAAATAGGCCGGATAGTTTTCGTTGACAATAACATGCCGTAAAATTAAAATCAAAAAAAACGGAGCCTGCGCATGAACAGTGTTTTTTATTCTGTCATTACCTTGCTGCTGCTTTTAAGCGGCGTGCTTTTTTTTATGAAAGAAAATGAGGTCAATAAACCAGGAAATGCTTCTGGCGTTGACCCGATCCCGCCGCGCAACAAAGAAGAGGGCGAAGACCATTTCTCCGCGCTCCTTAACGCAATTACTCCGTTGTGGTACTGGCGCGTTAATCATGAATATATTGATTTTACTAACGCCACCATTAAAAAAATGACTTTCGAAGAACTCAATGCAACGCCGGGTTTATTTGAGGCACAACGGCGTTGCAGTAATCTTAATTCTGCAGTGTATAAATATTACGACAATTTAAAAAAACGCTGCCTGAACGGTGAGTTAGTAACGTTCTCCGATATCGAAGTGCTGAACCTGCGCCACTGTTTTCATGAATTTAGTCAGGAGGCGTACCCGCAACTGGTGGCGATTGTCTGGCCGGAGTATCAGCGTCCGCAGGTTGATATCACCCAGGTCTGAGCCCCGCCACGTTTTCCTTCGTCTGCGTATTGTTTAACGCCGCTGGTGCATCGGTTGCCAGACGGTAACGCCTGTGCGTTATACTGAACGCCATTCTGCTCTGGCTAATTTTCAGGACACTATGGAACGCTTTATCGAAAACGCAATGTACGCCTCTCGCTGGCTCTGCTCGCGCTGACCGTCAAATTCTTCCAGGAAATCTTCCACGTTCTGCCGAACATTTTATCTATCGCAGAGGCTGATCTTATTCTGCTGTTACTGTCGCTGGTGGATATGACGCTGGTGGGCGGATTGCTGGTTATGGTGATGTTTTCTGGTTATGAGAACTTTGTTTCCCAGCTGGATATTCACGAAGGTAAGGAAAAGCTTAGCTGGCTAGGTAAAATGGATGCCAGCTCGCTGAAAAATAAAGTGGCGGCATCCATCGTCGCTATCTCTTCCATTCATCTGCTGCGCGTTTTTATGGACGCGAAAAACGTGCCCGATAATAAACTGATGTGGTATGTGATAATCCATCTCACTTTCGTGCTTTCCGCGTTTGTGATGGGATACCTGGATAAAATCTCCCGCCAGGGGCATTAATAAAAAAACCACGGCACAGGCCGTGGTTTTTTTAAGTCTGTCTGCGCCTCTTGCAATAAGAAGCATTATTATTTGTCTGACGATGCCTGCCAGAGATTCAGCTCGCCGTCGGCGACATGTTTATCAATCATCTCAAGTTCCTGCGCTGTAAAGTGCGTATTTGCCAGCGCCTGAACGTTCTCTTCAAGCTGCTGCGGACGGCTCGCGCCAATTAACACTGAGGTTACGCGATTATCCTTAAGCAACCAGCTTAGGGCCATCTGTGCCATGCTCTGTCCGCGCTGCGCGGCCATCTCATTGAGCAGTTTCAGGCTATTGAGATTCGCCTCAGACAGCATATTTTCCGTCAGGCCGCGTACTTTTTTCCCTTCGCGCTGCATACGCGAGCCATCAGGAATGCCGTTGAGGTATTTCCCTGTTAACAGCCCCTGGGCGAGCGGCGTAAACGCGATACAGCCGACGCCGTTCTGCTCAAGCGTATCCAGCAGCCCGCTTTTATCCACCCACCGGTTCAGCAGGTTATAGGACGGCTGATGAATGAGCAGTGGGATTTTCCACTCGCGCAGCAGGTGCGCCATGGTTTCGGTGCGCTCTGGCGAATAGGATGAGATCCCGACATAAAGCGCCTTACCGCTCTGTACCGCCTGCGCCAGCGCGGCGGCCGTCTCTTCCATCGGCGTATTTTCATCCACGCGATGCGAATAGAAGATATCGACATAGTCGAGACCAAGACGTTTCAGGCTTTGATCGAGGCTTGCGAGCAGATATTTGCGCGAGCCGCCGCTGCCGTAAGGGCCCGGCCACATGTCGTAACCTGCCTTGGTGGAAATAATCAGTTCATCGCGATAGGGCGCAAAATCCGTTTTCAGCAGACGGCCAAAATTCTCCTCGGCGCTGCCCGGCGGCGGCCCGTAGTTATTCGCCAGATCGAAATGCGTGATGCCGAGATCAAACGCTTTATGCAGCAGTTCGCGCTGCGATTCCAGCGCAGCGACGTGACCGAAGCTGTGCCACAGACCGAGCGAGAGCGCGGGCAGGCGCAGGCCGCTGCGCCCGCAGAAGCGATACTGCATCTGTTCGTAACGGGCAGGATTAGCAAGGTACGGCATAGGGTCTCCTTTCTGTTATTTTCATAATATGAAACGCTGTTTCTATATTAACGTACCCGGCTGTCGTCACAAGCGAAAACGCGGCTTTTCGCTGTCATGGTTTCGTCATCTGGCCGTACATAACCCTATGAAAAGAGCGTGCTTAGCGATGGTCTATACTCAATTTTCACTTTAGGGCTGCCAACCACGGAGGATGAATGGAATACATTCTACATACCAACTTTTTGCGGCTGATGACATCGTTAACGTTCTGGGGAAATGTGTTGCTGGTGCTGGCGGTAACCGTCATCACCTACTGGATCGTCAATAAAATCCTGGCGCTGCTGCATAAGCGCATCGCCCGCTGGGCGGAAGATCACAACAACAGCACCGCGTACAAAGTCTTTCTCGATGTATTGAGAAAGACGCGGCGCGTGTTGATCCTGTTTGTCGCGTTTCTTTTCAGTTTGCAGTTCATCAGCCTGCCTGACCGAATGCATGGCACGATTTCCCACGCCTGGTTCCTGGTGCTGGCGTTGCAAATCGCGCTCTGGTTCGATCAGGCGGTACAGTCGTGGCTGCGCCATTCGCTGATGCGTCCCGGCACGCACCGTAACCCGGTCACGACGATCATTCTGGGGCTGATGATCCGCGCGCTCATCTGGGCGGTGATGCTGCTGTCGATTCTCGCGAACGCCGGCGTCAATATTACTGCTCTGGTAGCAAGCCTCGGCGTGGGGGGTATCGCCATTGCTCTGGCGGTACAAACGGTGTTGAGCGACGTCTTCGCGTCGTTGTCGATTGGCTTCGATAAGCCGTTTGAAATCGGCGACTTTGTGGTGTTTAACGATGTGTCCGGCACCATCGAGCATATCGGGCTGAAGACCACGCGTATCCGCAGCCTGAGCGGTGAGCAAATTGTCTGTGCCAACGCGATTTTGCTGCAACAGACCATCCATAACTACAAACGCATGCAGACCCGCCGCATCGTGTTTTCGTTCGGCGTCTCGCTCGCCACGCCGCCCGAGAAGCTGCGTAAAATCGGCCCGATGGTCAAATCCATTATTGAACAGTATGGCGAAACCCGCTTCGACCGCGCGCATTTCGCTACTTTCGACCAGGACCGCCTGACTTATGAAGTGGTGCATATTATTAATACGGCGGATTACAACAAATATATGGATCTGCAGCAGGAGTTGAATCTGCGCATTATGGAAGGGTTACAGGAACTCGGCGTGCGTCTGGCGCTGCCAAGCCGTGTGATCATTCAGCCTGACGCGCCGGAAGAAAAAGAGGAAGACGGTAAGCCGCAGGAGGGCAATCCGCAGCAAGCCCACCAGGCCTAACGCTGAAGTATGCAGGGTTCGCAACACCCGCCCCGGTTTGTCCGGCGGCGGGTTTTTTATGCCAGCGGTTTTGTAAAACGCACATGCGTGCGGATATAGCCTTCGCGTTCATAAAAGCGGTGCGCGTCGTGGCGTTTTACGCTTGTTGACAGCTCCGTGAGTTCCGCGCCTGCCTCACGGGCGATGGCTTCGGCATGGGCCAGCAGCGCCTTCCCAACGCCGGTGCCGCGCGTGCGCGGCATGACCACCAGCTCCTGGATTTCGCCAATCAGGCGCAAATGGTGCAGATGATATTGCAGATGCAGGGAGATCATCCCGAGCGTGTCGCCCTGTTCACAGGCCAGCAGCAGATGCGTGTCCGGCCGCGCCAGAATGCGCCGGAAACCCTCGCGAAACGCATCGCGATCGAACGTGGCTTGTTTGAGTTCACACAGCAGCGCGTAGACGTGCGCTTCGTCATCTATCGTCGCGGGGCGGATTTCACAGTCAGGCATAACGCGGCTCCTCAGGGTACCCGGCGTAACAGCAACACCAAAGGGGGAGGGTACCAGCGCATTGTTACAGCGTTTACGCGAGGCGTCAGCCTGTCAAAAAGGGGAGGGGATCCGCGCGGCAGGCGCCGCGCGGTCAAACATTACCACCAGGCTTCCCACATGGCGCCGATGTTCAGCGAGTCGAGCTGCGACTCGTCGGTGTTGTTCACGCGCGCGGTGCGTTTGTTGTCCACTTCGCCGCCGGTCACGTAGAAGCGCAGCATCGGGCGGAATTCCGGTCCCATCGCGATGGACATGTTCTGTGAAAGCGTGACTTTCCAGCCGCTGTTGTCGCCGCCTTCTTTGTAATCAACGCTTTGCCAGCCCGCTTCCAGCCAGGTGGAGTGAACGTCGTTCCAGAAATACATTGGGCGCACAATCGCATTGTAGTTACGGCGGTTGTCACGGTCATCCCTGTCGTTATCGTAATCGTGGAATGCCAGCAGATACTCTATCTGCGCCTGCTGGGTGAACTTATGTAACCCTTCAAAGCTCGCGTAAATCGCCGTCAGATCGTCGGTTTTGTTATAGACGCTGTTGTCGGAGTTATCAGAATAGCGTGCGATAAGCTTGTTCACGCCGCTGTCGGTGGTGTGGCTCAGCACCGCACCGCCCTGCCAGGCTTTCAGACGCTCATCGCGATCCACGGCTTTAGAGTCAAAGCCGTAGTTGGCATAAAGCTCAAAATCGAGCGGGCCGATTTTCATGCCGTGAAGTTTTGAGGTGGCAGCGTAGTTGCCTTTATCGCCCGTGCCGGAGCCGCCGGTACAGGTGATACGCGACGGGTTCGCCTCATCTTCCATGACTTCCGGGCTACAGGATTCCACAGCCGCGACGACGGCCAGATCAAGCTGCACGCCGCCGAGATCGAAGTTTTTCACCCCGGCGCCCTGGCCGTCGTGGTTCATCCAGAAGTAGTCGTTAATGCCCTGTTGTGGACGCTGGTGGAAGTCGCGACCGGCCCAGAAATAGGCGTTCGGGTTAGATTCCAGCAGATTGGTCACGCCCGCGTAGGCTTTTTTCAGGTTCACCTCGTCGCCCCAGTGGTCAAACATCACGTTGACATCCCAGATGGCGCCGTTGCCGCCTTTAAAGGCTTTGGAAAGCTGGAATTCGCCGCCGTTACCTTCGTTGCCAAGACGACCAATAGCTGACGCGCCGTTATAAGAGCCATCGACCGCGACATATTTCTGGTCACCGCTCTGGTAATGCGCGCCGTAACGGGCATAACCGGTAAATTTCACGCCGAACGGAATGGCGAGATCCGGCGTCTGTGCCGGGGTTTGCGACTCGGTAATGACATCCGCTTTTTTATTCATGGCGGCGTCGATTTTCGCCTGGCGCTCGGCCAGGGCTTTATCCACCGCTTTGGCCACCATGGCGTCGATTTGTTCCTGCGTATATTCCTGAGCGAGTACGGACATTGGGCACAGCGCGGCGATAACCGCCAGGGTTACTGGAAGTTTTTTTAACGTAGTCATAATTATCTCTTTATCATCACTATTATTAAGACAACAGCTTTCCCTTCTGGCGGGCCAGAATTAATGCGCTATCATCGGGAAGCCTATTTACGTCGTTTCGGGTACAGCGATTTATTACAACCCCGGACGTGCTCCGCGGGAAATAAATGGTTATTTAATGGCGCTGATATAAATGAATCAGCTCTTCAGAAAATTCGCGTGCCAGCAGGGAATTCATTAAATGATCCTGCGCGTGCACCATAATTAACGTCATCGGCTGGCGGCCTTCACCGGCGTCCTGTTCAATGAGCTTTGTCTGCATCTGGTGCGCCTGACGGGCGTAGCCATCGGCTTCGCGCAGCAGGTGTTGCGCCTCAGTGAAGTTGCCTGCGCGTGCGGCATGCAGCGCTTCAAAGCACAGGCTGCGCGATTGCCCCGCATTGACGATGATTTCCATTACCGCTTCTTCCAGTGCCATCATTATTCATTACTCTTTATCAGTTAAAAGGAGATTATTCAGGCGCAGGGCGCCCCGCATTGCGTTATTACCCAATACGTAGTCAGGCGGCTTTATAACGCGCCGTCGTTATTTCACTGGCGCCATCCCTGGCGCGGCGTTAATTATCCGGTTACGGTTTGCGCTGTCGGCACGGCATTACGCGCTTTCAGCTCTTCGGTTTTGATAAGCGAGCGCTCATAGGCGCGCAGGAACGGGAGGTAAATCAGCGCAGACATCGCCATGCAGACCAGGCACATGACGACCGGCGCGAGTGCCCAGTTGGCGGCCCAGGAGGCGCCGATAGGCGCGGGCGTCGTCCAGGGCGTGAGCGACACGACTTGCTCAATAAGGCCCAGGCGCGTCGCCGTCCAGGCGAGCACGGCGTTAACCAGCGGCACGCAGACGAACGGAATGAACATCATCGGGTTCATGATGATGGGCGCGCCGAACAAAATAGGTTCGTTGATGTTAAAGAAGCTCGGCACGATACCCATTTTGCCGATGGTACGCAGGTGGGTTACGCGACTTTTTAGCAGCAGGAACGCCAGCGGCAGGGTACAACCGACGCCGCCAATCAGCAGGTAGTGATCCCAGAAACCCTGCAAATAGGTGTGCGGCAGCGCAGCGCCAGCAGCCAGCGCGGCCTGGTTGGCGGAAAGATTTGCCATCCAGAATGGGTTCATAATGCCGGTGACAATCAGCGAGCCGTGAATACCAGCAAACCAGAAGATTTGACACAGCAGTACAGAGAGCAGCACTGCGGGCAGGGAGTCTGAGGCGGACACCAGCGGCTCCAGCAGATGCATAATAGCTTGCGGCATGATCATGCCGGTTTGCGCTTCAATAAACAGGTTCAGCGGGTGCAGCGTCCCCATCACCGCCATTACCGGGATCAAAATCTCAAAGGAGCGCGCAACGCCGGTCGGCACCTCTTTCGGCAGACGAATAGTCACGTTGTGCTGCTTGAGCCACGCATAGACGCGGGTTGAGTAAATCGCGGTGATAAGCGCCGTGAAAATCCCCTGGCCGGAAAGATACTGCGTGGAGATTTTGCCGTCGGCATACGGGGCCGCCACCAGCAGGAAGGCCATGAAGGCCAGCAGGCCGGACATCACCGGGTCGAGCTGGAACTGACGTCCCAGGCTCGCGCCAATGCCGACCGAGATAAAAAAGGTCATCACGCCCATGCTGAGGTTAAACGGCAGCATCAGTTGCTCACGGTAGGTCTCGGAGAAATCGAGCCAGGCGCGGGCGAAGCCGACCGTGGTATCGCCCGAAAACGGCGGGAAAATAAACACCAGCATAAACGAGCCGATAATCATAAACGGCAGCGCTGCGGTGAAGCCGTCGCGAATGGCGATAACATATTTCTGCTGACCGAGTTTTCCGGCAAGCGGTGTAATCGTCTGTTCAATAACGGCAACCATCGACTGATAGAGAGAACTCATGGGCGAGATCCTGTTTCTAATGCGCCGCTTCGATGAGCGAAAGCGCGTAGTCCAGTACGTTGTCGCCACGCTGCATTCCGTAATCCATCATGTCGATGGCCTGCACAGGAATGCCGTGAGCGGCAGCCTTTTCAGAGAGCATGGGTAACATATACTTCACTTGCGGCCCGAGCAGCACCACCTGATACTTTGGAAACTGCGTATCAAATTCAGCAACGCCCCAGGCATCAATCTGTACGGGAAGATCCCGCTCCCCCGCCGCGTCAACCATCTTCCTCACCAGCAAACTGGTGGACATCCCCGCAGAGCAACACAGCATAATCTTGTACATGGCCTCATCCTTAAATGTAAATACTTATTGCGGAGATGATTGGATAGGATATGGAAACCGATTTCCATTTATAAAAAATGGAACTGTGAGCCCTATCAAGATCTCCGCCAGGCCGGGCGGATTAATTGGATTTACATCACAGCTTTTTGGTCGAAATTCGTAGCACGGACACGAAACGGAAAATCGGTTTCCATGATTTCCGGAAACAGATATACTTCAGCCGGTTATCATCTGAACAATTTTTGATGAAAGTTTGACGCAGAAAGCCAGGTTTCTGTCAGGGGAAAAAGATGTCAACAATCAACGATGTATCGCGTTTAGCCGGGGTGTCGAAAGCCACGGTGTCACGGGTGTTGAGCGGATCGCGCGGCGTGAAGGAAGCCAGCCGTCAGGCGGTACTGAAAGCGGTGGATGAACTCAATTACCGGCCAAATGTGATTGCACAGTCGCTGTTAAGCCAGAGCACCGGCTGCATCGGCGTGATCTGCGCGCAGGATAATATCAACCAGACCACGGGTTACCTGTACGCACTGGAAAAACAGCTCAGTCAGCACCAGAAACATCTGCTGCTGCGCTTTGCCAATAGCAAGCACGAGGTCATGCAGGCGCTCGACGAACTCACCAGCGGACTGTGCGACGATGTGCTGATCATCGGCGCGCGGTTTCCATTAAACATTACCCAGGAAAATGTGATTCTGGTGGACTGCATGGAGAGCGAAAACGCCCCCAGTCTCCAGTACGATCACGCCTTTGCCGTAGAAACTGCGTGTAACTACCTGATTCGCCAAAGCCGTCGCCAGATTGCGCTGATCTATCCGCACGGCAGCGGTTTCGCCGATCAGGTGCTGCTCGGCTATAAGCTGGCGCTGGAGCGCAACTTCCTGCCGTTTAACCGCAATCTGGTGTTTATGGACCCGACCTCATCGTCGGTAGCGCTCCAGGAGTTGCTCAACAACGCGACGACGCTGAACTTCAACGCCCTGCTGGTGGCCGACGATCAGGAGGCGCAGCGGGTCATTCCGCAGCTTCAGGCGTTTAATAAGTCGGTGCCGGACGACATTATGGTCTTTAGCCTCGCGGGGACGCTGCAAATGCCTGGTGTTCCCACCATTCCGGCAATTGAATATTCCATGGATGTGATGGCTGCGCGTATCGTGGGCTGGCTGAATGAGAAAACGCAGGATGTGCTCGGCAGTGGCGTGCTGCGCGGCGATCTCTTCCTGCCGGAAATGCGCAAGCGCTAAAAAATAGCCGCCCGCGGGCGGCTTTTTAATGGGGGCGTTAATGCACAAAGCGCCGCAACTGGCGCGTATGCCAGCGGCCGAGCACGAATACCGTAATAAACGCGCCTGCCAGCGCGCAGAGCATATCCGCCTGCGTATCCCACTCATCGCCCTGCGTGCCGAGAAAATCATCGGCGTCTTTACCGAGCGCCAGCGCCACCCACCATTCAATCAGCTCATAAAACGCGCTGACGGCAAGCGTCACACAACAGACCAGACACGCCAGCATCTTCGCCCCGAGCCGATAGCCGCCTCGCACCAATATCTCCCGCGCCGCCATCGAAATGACCAGCCCCTGTAATACATGTCCGAAGCGATCGTAAGGGTTACGCGCAAGGCCGAACCACTCCTGCACCGTAAAGCCAATCGGCACTCTCGCATACGAATACATTCCGCCGACAATCAACGACACGCAGCCCATAAAGATTAACGCGTAGAGCAGCGGGGTAAGCGGATAGCGTTTCGCGCTGGCCCACAGCACCGGCGCCACAATAAGCACCGGCATGACTTCCATCAGCCATGTCAGCCTGCGCGCGGTGGTCAGCGCGGTCATGACCAGCAGCAATGCCAGAAGTAAAACACCTATGGAGAGGTAGAGCGGGCGGGCCTTATACATCAGCGATCCTTCACAAAGATAAAAGTACGGTGTAGTGGAAGCGCCTGAAAACAACGTGGCTAAAGCGACGTGCGGGCTCCTGACGGACATTTATCTTATTCATTTTAGATGCGTTTCAGCGCCCGGTGATGATTAAAGCCGGCAGGGAAGGGAGCGCGCCAGTCTGTGCGACGTGCGGGTTAAGCCTTAAAGAAAAAACGGGGCCGCATGGCCCCGTGAGTGTTCAGCGTCAGCGCTTAGAACGATTTGTTCAGGCGCAGGCTGAAAGTGTGTGCCTGGTAACGTTCGCCAGCCTGGAGATCATAGCGGGCGTCAACGCTCAGGTCGTTTGCGTTAAACAGCGTGCTGCCGACCGACAGACCCGCCAGATCCTTAACCGGCGCGGCCCCTTTGGTGGTGAACTGCGTTTCACCAATGGTGTCTGCGGCGTAGGTTGCGGTGTTGCTTGTGCGGCGGTTGTCATACTGGTGGATCCAGGAGACTTGCGCGAACGGCGTCAGGCGGCCAAAGCCGGTATCCACGCCTTTTTCAATGCGCGCGCCCAGGTCGCTTGTGACCGACTGCGAGTGCGATGCGCCCACATCCAGCGCCATGCCGTTGCCGCCGCTCTCTTTATACCCATCAACGTGCTGGTAACCATAAGTCAGGCCAGCCATCGGGGTGAGAACCACCGCAGCAGGCAGCGTGAACGGGTAGCCGAATTCGCTTTGCAGCGTCACAGACTGGCCGTTGAACTTGCCGTTGGCCGTACCGGAGAAACCGGTGAAGTCTGCGCGACGCACCGTGTCGTAGTTCTGACGAGTCAGCGCGGCAGACAGGTTCATAAACCACGGGTCGCCCGAGTAGCCAGCGTAACCAATCACGCCATAGTTATTCGCCGTTGATTTGTTGCCGGTCAGGTTGTCTTTACCGTGTACGGAGGTGTTGCTGTAGTTCAGCGCCGCACCCATACGCCAGTCTTCGGCCACGGTACGGTCTGCACCAAACAGCAGGCCGCCGAATTTCGCGCGGTAACCGCTCACTTCACTGGTGCTGTCCTGACGGGTATAACCGCCGTACGGTTGCGCCCAGACGATCCAGTCGCTGTAGCCGTCACCGGTTGACACACCGCTCAGGCCCGCGGTCTGCGGACTGCGGATAGTATCCAGATGGTTACCGACGACACCCATCGCAGTGGACGTCGCCACGCCGCTCGCCGTGCTGACGTTGATGTTTTGGCTGGTAGAAAGACGCTCGCCTACGCGGTTGGCTTCCTTCGTGCCTTCAATCGCCAGTGATGCGTTGTACAGCTCAAGCAGCTGCGGCGCGATGCCGGAGTAACTGGCGAGGCCATTCAGCGACGATGTCGCGTTCGAGGTGGTGGCCCGCTCAGGCCCGGTGACCGGTGCCACAGGTGGTTTCACAACCACAGGCGGTTTCACAACCACAGGTGGTTTGCCCGGCACGGTAGGCGTTCCGGGCACAGGCGGCGTCGGTGCTTTTTCAAGCTGAACGACCAGCGCGCTGTTTGCGTCGTTAACATAGGTCGAGCCCGTTACCAGACCGTTATAGCCCGCTGCCTTGTAAGCCAGTTTGTCCGCGTTATAGTTCGTGCCGTTGCTGTTAGCGTTAATAACGACATAGCGCTGGCCGGGCGCGAACTTATAGGTATTGCCAGAACGGGTAAGCGATATGCTGGAGCCTTGATCCACGGTCGCAGAGCCTGTGACGTTCAGGCGGCCATAGCTGGTATCCTGGGCGATATCGCCGCTCGCGGAGGCCGTGTCACTCACGCCAACGATCAGTGCTGCGCCAGCATTTTGATGGTAATTGCCGGTGATGGCGATCGGGGCGTTAATCTGAAGCTGCGCCGCATCGTTAAGCACAGTGCCGACGGTGGCGGTGCTGTCATCACTTGAGAGGCTGTGCGTGGTGAGGCTGGCAATGTTGATATTATCGTTTAACAGCATTGAGCCGGACCGGAAGATAACGTCATTGTTGCTGGCAATCGTACCGATGCCGTTCGTGCTGGACGACGTTTCGTCATCGCTGACGGTACGCACACCCGTAAGCACGCCCTGCTTATCCGTGCCGCCGATAAATTCCAGTGCCGCGCCATTGTTGGAGGTGATATTGCCTTCAATGATGCCGCTGTTAGTGATAGTCAGCGCGGAGCCGTTAGTACCATTGGTAAAAATCGCATTGCCTTTACCGGTAATGGTGCCGTTGTTGATAATGGCATTGCTGGCAGCATTACTTCCGGTGATATAAACCCCCTGGGCGCTGCCAGTAATGGTGCCGTTGTTAATCAGCGTCGTGGTCGTCTGGGAGTTATAATTTGTTGCATAAAAGCCGTAACTGCCACTGACGGTACCATTGTTAATAATAGTGCTGGCAGCGGTAGAGTTGCTGTTAGCGTTACCGTTGTAAATACCGACTAAATTGCCAGAGATATCACCATTATTAGTCAGCGTATCAATCTGGCCCTGGTTGTACACGCCGACATAATTACTGGCGATTTTTCCATCATTGGTTAACGATTTAATGATACCCGTGTTGGCATTGAAAATGCCTGAGTTATAATAACTGGTGCTAGTGTTGATGTTGCCGATGGTGCCGGTATTATGCAGTGTATTAATCGTGCCGGTATTATAAATTGCGCCGTTATTATAATTATACCCGCTGGAATTGGTGGTCGTGGAGCTAATAACGCCAGCATTTTCCAGCAGATCGATTTTGCCGCTGTTACTCACGCCGGTTCTACCCGTAATCACACCTGACGAAATATTTTTCAGTGTCCCGAGCGTGCCGCTATTAGTAATGCCGCCCTGGTTATAGTTACCGCCATAATTATAAGAGGTGTCAGGGCCTTCAATCGTACCGCTGTTAATTAGCGTGCCTACCTGGCTTGTTTCAGTCAGGTTAACCGCGCTGCCGGAATAATAATTATTACTGGCAGAGGTCATTTTAATGCTGCCAGAGTTATCGATAGTGTCGATCGTACCTTCGTTTTTCAGGCCGTAAGAATAGGTGTTAGTATTTTGGCTGGTGCCTTCAGCGGAAATGACGCCATCGTTATCAAATAACGTGACTGCAACACCCTGCCCAATACTGAGCGCCGAACCGACGCTACTGAGGGCAGAACCGGTATTCGTTACCTGCACCAGATTGTAGGAGGCCGAGAGCTGAACATCAGATTGCTGGCTGGAAATGATATAGTCGTTCGAAACCGCGAAGGCATAAGGTGCCAGCAGTCCCTGAGCAGAGGTTAACGCTACCAGCAGAGTTCCCTGCTGGCTAAACCGTAATTTCTTCATGATGTACCGTGCGATTCCGCGCTTAAGGTTTAGGAAAAAAGCCGTTATGTGTTACGTTCCGATTTGTCTGCTTACATTCCGTTGCGCTACACATAATTGCTTGCAATGAAAACGATAAGCGAGGCTTAACTATTTTCGGCGCCCCCTAAGTGAAACTTTAGCGTTTTGGTTGAATAAAAATCCCGCCGGAAGATAAAAATGGACAAAAAACACCTGCTGTTTACGCGTGCATTATTGATTAGTATGGCTTTATGGTTAGCAGGCTGTACCACTCAACACTTTCGTGAAAATGCGAGCGAGATCGCAAAAAGCAGGGGGTTTATCCGGGAGGATTTCCCGGCGCGCGGAATAACGCTTCGCACCTGGCAGCATATAACGCCACCGGTCACGCATTTACGGGTTTATATCGAAGGAGACGGTTTTGCCTGGGTGAATCGCACGCGCCCGTCCGACGACCCCACGCCACATAATCCCATCGGCCTGAAACTCGCGGCGGCCGATCCTTCCCGTAATCTTCTTTACCTGGCGCGGCCATGCCAGTTTATCGGGCCGCCGTTACCGGCCACCTGTCATGCACATCTCTGGACAGATAAGCGGTTTTCATCAAACGTTATCGAGGCGATGAATGATGCCCTGAATCAGGTGATGCAGCGCTTTCCGCAGGCCAGGATAGAACTGGTGGGCTATTCCGGCGGCGGAAATATTGCTGCGTTGCTGGCGGCGCGGCGTGCGGATGTGGTTTCGCTGCGTACGGTAGCGGGAAATCTCGATGTCGCGTACGTCAATGCGCTTCACCGGGTTTCCGCCATGCCGGAGGCGCAAAGCGCGGCAGACGTGGCAGCGAAACTATCAACCCTGCCGCAAATCCATTTCAGCGGTGCCGATGACAGTACGGTGCCGCCCGCTGTCGCCGCGCGTTTTCAAAAAGCCGTGGGCGAGCGCTGCGCGCAGGTGGACGTGGTGCCGGGGATGGACCATGGTTCTGACTGGGCGGCGCTGTGGCCGCGTTTGCTGGCGACAGCGCCGGTGTGCCGATGAAAGTGCAGGGGGCGGAGGAGACTCAAATCCCCAAAAAGCAATTGACGGCGGATTATCGGCGGGTGCAAACCACGGTCAGTCATCTCCGGTTGATGGCCGATTGCGACCTGCCACGGTTGGAACAGTGCCGTAATGTGCTGGCGCAACTGTTGGTCCGTCAGGGCATCGACACTCACGTCTGAGCTGGTCGTTAATGTCGCAAACACCTCCGACGCAGTTTGACAGTAAGCGTCGACGAATTAATGGCCAGTGGAGACGGGAATGAGACTTACCACACGGCGTTTGCCCGGTTGTTGTGAAGCGCGGTTGCGCACGCCAGGAGGGGGAGCATGAAGATATTGCTGACCGGCGCATCAGGGTTTATTGGCAGCACGTTTTTGCGCCGTTTTGCTGACCGTGCCGATCTCGAACTCTGCGGCGTTGGACGGCGAACGGAAAATGATTTCCCGCCCACGGTGTGTTATCACACGTTGCCGCTGGAGAGGCTTGCGGAACTCGACGTTATGCCGGATGTAGTCATCCATGCCGCAGGCAGAACCTCGCCCTGGGGAACGCCACAGGACTATGAACGCGATAATGTTGAAACGACCCGTCAGGTAATCGACTTTTGCATTCAGCGCGGTTTTCCCCGCTTGATACTGCTCTCTAGCTCAGCGGTCTACTCGCGCTTTGCTCATCAATTCAACGTGCGTGAAAACGCGGAAATCGGACCGCAGTTTACCAGTGAGTATGGCCACAGTAAGTATCGGGCTGAAATGTTAGTGAAGGCCTACCGTGGCGAGAAAACGATTTTTCGTCCCTGCGCGGTGTTCGGTGAGGGGGATCGATTACTGTTTCCGCCATTGCTGAGCGCGGCCAAAAAAGGGCAACTTGTCAGGCTGCGAAACGATGTCACTCCAGCGCAGGCCGATATTATGCCGGTTGGGATGTTGTGTGATTATCTGCTGCGGGCGGCTCGTTACCCACAGTTGAGAAGCTGCTATAACATTTCGGCGGGGCAACCCGTTGAGACGGCTGCATTTTTGGATGATGTGTTGCGACAACTGGATCTGCCGTTGCCGGTAAAAACAGTGCGTCCTGGCACCGCGTTGCGCGTTGCGGGGGCGCTGGAGTGGCTATGGCGCTGGCTTCCTCTGGCGGGTGAACCGCCGATCACCCGTTTTGGTGTCGGGGTGTTTAGTTATGCCGCTACGCTGGATATCACTGCAATGCGCGAGGATTTTGGCGCACCAGACGGCACCCTTTCGCAAAGTGTGCAGGATTTTTTACAACATTATCGGACGATGAACGCATGCTGCTGATTGCTCTCCTCTGGCTGCTTATCCTGCTCTTTAAGCTCTTTTTTGCGCTCAGGGCGGTACGTACAGCAGATCGTAGTTGTCATGGCGAGCTGGAAGCGGTGACGGTGATACAACCGATCCTCAGCGGCGATCCGGCGCTGGAAAGCGTCCTGGCGTCAACTGTTGAGCAGTTGCGCGGCGCGGCATTTTTCTGGCTTATCGATGATGACGATGCAGACGCAGCGCAGGTGACGCAGCGTTTGCAACAGCGCTATCCACAGCAGCACATTACGGTTTTCTCCTTTCCTCAGGCGCCGGAAGGTGTTAATCCCAAGCTGTTTAAGCTGGAGCAGGTGAGGGCGCAGGTGGCCCGCGACGTTATTCTGGTGCTGGACGATGATGCAGTATTGAGTGCGGTGTCATTGCGCCACATGTTGAGTGAACTGACGGATAATTCTCTGGTGACCGCGCTTCCCTGGTATCGTGCGGCGGACAACCTGCCTTCTCGTTTGCTGGCGCAGTTTGTTAACGATAATTCTGCCCTGACCTATTTGCCGTTGTTAACGTTCGCACCACCGCTGACGCTGAATGGGATGTGTTATGCCATCCGCGGTGAAACGCTGGAGCGCGCCGGCGGCTTTGCGCCAGTGCTGCGTCACCTGACGGACGATCTGGCGATGGCGACGCTGCTAACGCGTCATGGTGTACGCATTGTGCAGTCGACTGCGGCGGTGCGTGTGCAGACCAGCGTGGCTGACGGTACACGCTATTTCCGCCAGATGCATCGCTGGTTCCTGTTTGCCACGCTGCTGATGCATGAAAAAAGCGCGGCAGTTAATCTGTCGATTTTTCTACTGCAGGGACTGCACCCGCTGCTGCTTTGGGCGCTGCTGGTTCTGGCGTTCGGTAGTACGGCACACGGCGCTCTGCTGGTAGGCATCGTTGTGATACGCCATCTGGCGCTGCGTGGTCTCCAGCGCGCCGTAGCACCGGAAATTCCCGCGCGTCCGTGGTTGTCACTGTTGTCCGAGTTACTGCAGCCGTTCCATCTGCTGCATGCGCTGGTTAATCGCACCATTTACTGGCGTTCGCGTCGCTACCGTATTTTCAGCAACGATTGTTTTACGTCGCTATGAAAAAACCTGATTTGCAGATTGCGTTTATTACCGGCCGTAGCCGTACGGATAACGCGTCGCTCAGTCCTTTGCAGACGGCATTTATACAGCGGGTTGTCGGCCATCATCAGCCGGTTGCGGTGAATTTTCCGTGGACAGAGCAATCCATGCCGTGGCAGACAACCGGCCTGCTGCGCGCCAGCGTCAATAACGCCCGGGAATATCTTGGTGCGCGACAAGCTGGCTTTGCCCTGCGTTACCAGCCGCAGGCGCTGGAGATGCTGGCGTCAGCAAACCACACGGTACTGCTCTGTGGCAGTTGTGGACTGGAGCTGTTTAATCAGTTGCGCTTACCGCCTGAATGGCTGGCGCGCATCAGTGTTTTTGCTTTTGGTCCGGTTGCACGTCGCCGACCGGACTGCCGTCATTTGCTGGTACAAGGAGAACGGGACTGGATTTCGCGCTTCTGGTTTCGGCACGCGGACAGGCGCATTGCCTGCGGTCATATGAATTATCTTGAACAGCCGCAACTGGCGGCGCTGTGTCGCCAGTTTATTGATGAACCAGGGAGACAGGGAGCGTAGATGCAGCGTTTATTCGATCTGATTCCTGCGGGCGTTACCCGCATTGATTTGATGGCGCCTCCGTTTTCCGGCCATTTACATCCCGTGCTGGCGATGGGACGCGTGCTATCCGAACGTTATCAGGTACGCATTATCAGCACCCGGGGCGTTGCGTCTTCTGTCACTGCGGCGGGGCTGACGGGTCTGTCGCTGCCCGGCGATTACGATACGCCGCTGTTGTCGGTCGTGAATCCGAAATATGCGGTAGGCTCCCATCCGCTGCGGTTGTATCGGCAGTTTCGCCAGGTTGTGGGGTTATTGAAGAGTTTCGGTGATGAAATGGAACAGTTGTGGCTGCGTGAAGGTGCGCCCGATCTGGCGATCGCTGATTTTACACTGCCTGTTGTCGGTGACGTTTGCCGCAGGCTTGACGTTCTGTGGTGGAGCAGTTTGCCGTCACCCTGCGTGCTTGAGACCCCCGATGGCGCGCCTGCGTACTGCGGCGGGTTAATGCCTGCGCAGAACGCGTATCAGCGTTTGTGGCACGCCTTGCAACGAAAAAAAGTGCGACTGTTTAAGCTCGCTGTATTCTGGCTGTTTCGCGACGTTATTCGCCAGACAGGAATCGAAAGCCTGTATCGGCAGGATGGCAGCGAAAGCGCTTACTCGCCGCTACGCATTCTGGCGCTCAGCGAAGAAACATTTGAATTCCCGCGCAGCTGGCCTGCGGCTGTCAGCTTTATCGGTCCGGCACTCTACACGCCGCCAACGCAGTGCGTGGCACCGCCATTCGAAGCCAATAAACGCCATGTGCTGGTGACGCTCGGTACACACCTGGACTGGCATAAAGATGCGGTGATGAATGCGGTTATCGCGCTGGCGAACACCCTGCCTGACTGGGTATTTCATTTCACCGATGGGCATCAGACCGTCGCGGGACAGCAACAACACGACAATGTTTACCGCCTGTCCTGGGTGAATTATGACAACTGGCTGACGCGCTATGATGCGGTCATTCACCACGGTGGTGCCGGGATTATGTGGCATTGCCTGGAGAAGAATATTCCGGCGCTGGTATATCCGGTGGATTATGACCAGTTTGATCATGCAGCACGGCTGGACTGGAGCGAGAAAGGGATCTGGATTAAGGACGGATTAAAAGGACTGGAAATGGCGGGGCCGTTATTAATGGCGCTGGTTTCTTCGGATGTTTCAGGTTCTCGATAATCAATTTAGGCAAAATTATCAATATGATAACTGAATGCCACAAATAAGCTAAAAGCTGTGTTGAATAATGCCGTATTTTTCCCAGGCTTTTACAGGGCCAGGAATTGGGCCTCTTACCTTCGCTCAGCAACACTATGCTCGGCTTACTCATATCATTGAAGCGCTGAGGTTCCTTTTGTCCATCAGCCGCAGTGCGTTATTCACCGTGTTCTCACTCATGGGTTTCCATAGATTGTGATCGCCCGTGAAAATCAGTCATGTTCTCCGTTGATAGTGTGGATCTGCTGCAGTATGTCCAACCCTGAGTAGAGAGTGGCACAAGATGCTCTGTTCGCATTTTTGAGCCACGATGGGAATAATTGACCCCTTCAGTAGGTTTCCGCTCAGGCGGAATGGTCCACAGGGCTTTCTTAACGTCGCCCTCAGGCCACCTGGCAAAGCGTAGTTCACTGGAGCGGATGAAAATAAGCAGGGTAAGTTTAGTTGCCTGTCGGGTGAGAGATTGCCCTCTGTATGCATCGCGTCGTTCAAGAAGCTCTGACATGCGATTTAAGGCGAGGGCAGGGCGGTGCTGGCGTTTCACCGTCGTTAAAGCGCCAGCCATATCCACGGCAGGGTTATAGATGATAATGCCTGACCGGGCAACATAGCGCATGCTTGCAGTGATACGCTGCTGAAGGCGCGCTGCAATCTCATAGATCTCTTTGGCTTCGGCAGCCTTTACTGGAACAAGTAAATCGGGAGTCCTGAGGGGGGAATATCACGTGAGCCGATAAAGGGTTTTATCGAATCAGACTATACCCTCAGTTGTACCCTTGTAAGGGACTTGATGCAGGTTGAAGTGGATTGAGTTAGGTGGAGTTAAGGGATTGTAGAAGTGTTGATTTTTGCGGGCTTAGAATGCAAAAACGGACCTCCGTGGAGGTCCGTTGATATGAATTTGGTGCCCGGACTCGGAATCGAACCAAGGACACGGGGATTTTCAATCCCCTGCTCTACCGACTGAGCTATCCGGGCAACGGGGCGCATTAAACCCGATTCATCTGGCGACGTCAACGAAATTCCTCGAATTCTGCGCTGCCCGCCCATTCCTGCGCCACTTTGTTCGCGAAATCGCCGTTTTGACAGCTTACGCGAAGAAATGCGTCCAGAGCGCTGAAAGGGGCATAGAAATCAGCAGCGCGGGCAGCATATTCACGACCGCAAACATCTTAATACCGCAGATACGCAGGCCCGTCGCCAGCAGTAACAAGCCGCCGGTTGCGGTGAAATCGCCCATCATCGCGGGTGTCGTGAGCGGCAGGATAAACACCGCGCAGGCGGCGAGCGAAAGCTGTATCACCAGCATCGGTACGCAGATGGCCGCCACCGCCGCGCCAAGGGTGGTGGCGAAAATCGTGGCGGTGAAGAAATCGAGAAACGCCTTGGCGATAAGCACGCTGTTATCACCGGTCATGCCTTCACGCATCGCCCCAAAAATGCCGGTGCCGCTTGCGCAAAACAGCACGATAATCGCCACAAAACTTTGTACGACATTATCCTGCGCCGGACGCGCGTTTTTCGCAGGCCGCAGGCGGCGCGCCAGACCATGCAGCCTGTGTACCCCACTGCCGATCCCTTTTTCGAGATAACAGAGCTCGCCAATCAGCGCGCCGAGCAGTGTGGAGAGCACCATCACCGGCAGGTTCACGCATTTCATCACCAGTAAAATACCAATACCGAGCGAGGCGAGGCCAAAAATAGACGGCATTGAACTGCGCAGCCGCTCAGGAAGGCGCTGGCTTAAGGCCGCGCCGAGTAGCCCGCCCAGCAACACCGCCGCTGCATTGATAAAAGGTCCCGTTACCACGTTGTGCTCCTGTTTGAGTTTTTACGTTAAGGCCAGCATAAGCCCGATGCGTAAACGGAGAAAGGATGCCAGTTATTCGCATCCTTATGCGTCACTTATGATTACTTATTTTAACGGTATCTTTTTTATCTTAATAATCAAAACACTAAAAAATAGGCGTGGTTAATATAATGATTAAGCAATCACTTTTATGCCCGTAGCGGCTTGCCCCGCCGGGCGTAAAGTGACATGATTGCGCGACTTTTCTCCACCAGACAGGGTGTGCCGCTATGACCGCGCGTTTGCTAACAGCAGCCGTCATTTCTTCGCGACATTGCACAATGCCGCGCGCCCGTCACGTCTGTCCGCCATACTTCCCTGTGCCCACCATGCGGTGAGGCAACCGTACGCTCACTGCACGACAACAGTAAAATCAGGCGTGCTCTGCTTTTACTGATGTCTCGCGGTCGGAGCTGGTAATCAGTCAGGCCATCATCGTTTCGCCGGGATACTGTCCCGTTGCCGTGCCCGAAGGCGCTTACACCGAAACTCAGGGTTTTTGTGCTTATGAAATCGTTAAAAATTGCCGCAAGCCACGCCGTGGCTCCTCTGCTGTCGACGTCCCGCGCCATCGTGACGCTTGATAACACTGACTTCACCGATGTTGCAGCCGTCGTGCTCTCTGTGGCTGATACCCGCACCGGCATCCTTGCGCTGCTCAAACGCACCGGGTTTAACCTGCCGGTATTTGTTTTCCAGGCAGAAGGCGAAAGCTGCGACGCGCCAGTCAGCGGAACGCTCACAGGGAACGCGCAGGAGTTTCTGGCGCTCGAAACCGCGGCAGTGGCTTATGAAGAGAATTTGCTGCCGCCCTTTTTCGACACGCTGTATCAGTACGTAGAAATGCAAAACAGCACCTTCGCGTGTCCCGGCCACCAGCACGGCGAGTTTTTCAAAAAGCATCCGGCTGGCCGGCAGTTTTACGATTTCTTCGGCGAAAATGTCTTTCGCGCCGATATGTGCAATGCAGACGTCAAACTGGGTGATTTGCTGATTCATGAAGGCTCCGCCAAACACGCGCAGAAGTTCGCGGCGAAAGTGTTTCATGCCGATAAAACCTATTTCGTGCTCAACGGCACGTCGGCGGCGAATAAAGTCGTGACCAACGCGCTGCTGACGCAGGGCGATCTGGTGCTCTTCGATCGCAATAACCATAAATCCAACCATCATGGCGCGCTTATTCAGGCTGGCGCCACGCCCGTTTATCTTGAGGCCGCGCGTAATCCGTTCGGGTTTATCGGCGGCATCGACGAGCGCTGTTTCGATGAGGCGTATCTGCGTGAGCTTATCGCCGAAGTCGCGCCGTCGCGTGCGCGTGAGACGCGCCCCTTCCGTCTGGCGGTCATTCAGCTTGGCACCTACGATGGCACCGTCTATAACGCCCGTCAGGTGGTGGATAAAATCGGCCATCTGTGTGATTACATCCTGTTTGATTCCGCATGGGTCGGCTATGAGCAATTTATACCGATGATGGCCGACTGTTCGCCGCTGCTGCTCGATCTTAACGAAAACGATCCGGGGATTTTTGTCACGCAGTCGGTGCACAAGCAGCAGGCCGGGTTCTCGCAAACCTCGCAGATCCACAAAAAAGATAACCATATTCGTGGTCAGGCGCGCTTTTGCCCGCACAAGCGCCTGAATAACGCGTTTATGCTGCACGCCTCTACAAGCCCGTTTTATCCGCTTTTTGCCGCGCTCGACGTGAATGCCAAAATTCATGAAGGGGAGAGCGGCAAGCGGCTCTGGGCCGACTGCGTGGAGCTTGGGATAGAGGCGCGTAAGGCGATTATTGCCAACTGTCGGATGATCAAACCGTTCATCCCGGACGAGGTGGCAGGCAGGCCGTGGCAGGATCATCCGACCGAGGCGATCGCCCGTGAACGACGTTTTTTCAGCTTTGAGCCAGGTGCCGCGTGGCATGGCTTTGCCGGGTATGCGCGCGAGCAATATTTTGTCGACCCATGCAAGCTGCTGCTGACGACGCCTGGGATCGAGGCGGAAACCGGCGAATACAGCGAATTCGGCATACCGGCGGCTATCCTCGCCAACTACCTGCGTGAAAACGGCATCGTGCCGGAAAAAGCAGATCTTAACTCGATCCTGTTTTTGCTGACGCCCGCTGAGAGCGCAGAGAAGATGGCGCATCTGGTCGCAATGCTGGCGCGTTTTGAGCAGCATATTGAAGACGATACGCCGCTTGCCGATGTATTGCCGACTATCTACCAGAAATACCCGGTGCGCTATAAAGGCTACACGCTGCGTAAGCTGTGCCAGGAGATGCATAACCTGTATGTGAGCTTTGACGTGAAGGCGCTACAGCGCGCGATGTTCCGTAAAGACGCGCTACCGCAGGTCGTGATGAACCCGCAGCAGGCGAATACGGCGTATATCCGCGGCAATGTGGAGCTGGTACGTCTGAGCGAGGCTGAAGGGCGCGTCGCCGCTGAAGGCGCACTGCCTTACCCGCCGGGTGTGTTATGCGTAGTGCCGGGCGAGGTGTGGGGCGGGGCGGCGCTGCGTTATTTCCTGGCGCTGGAAGAGGGCGTTAACCTGTTGCCCGGCTTCTCCCCTGAGTTGCAGGGCGTATATAGCCAGACCGATCCGGACGGTATTAAGCGATTGTACGGGTATATGCTGCGCACCTGAGGCGCGCAAAACGGCGGGGGCGCTACGCTTGCCCGCCGTGCATAAACACAGTCGTCATCGGAAGAATGGATAAGCGAAGCGCCACCCCTCGCTGGGCGGCGCTTCACGGTTACTTGCGACGGTAACTCTTCTGCGCGGTGTTGACCTTGTAGAGATAACGGCGCGACTCGGCGGACGGATGCCGGGTCGTGAGCGTCTCGTAAACATCGCCCGGCGTCATGCGGTTAATGATATTCACCGCCTGGTCTTTGTCGCCGGAGAACACACGCAATACGCTGCCCGCGCCGCCGTTATAAGCGGTGATCACGGCGTAACGACGCGACGTCGGGTTGGCGATACCGCCGAGATAAACATTATCGAGCATCGCCAGATACGCGGTGCCGGTATCAATGTTACTTTGCGGATCAAACAGATAGCTACGGCTTGGTGTGCCCCATTTCCCTTGTGAACGGAAGACATCTTTCCCGGCGCTGTGCTGAACGACCTGCATTAACCCAAGCGCGTCGGCGTGACTTACCGCATACGGGTTGAAGGAGGACTCGGTCTGCATAATCGCGAGGATCAACGCTTCATCCACGCCATATTTGCGCGATGCCTGACGCACCATGCCAATGTATTTATGGGCGCGTTTGTCGAGGTGGTTCGGCACCAGATTAATCGTCACGCTATAGATAATGCGCAGACCGTTGCTGCGGCTCTTAAGGCGCGTTTGCAGCAGGTAATCAGCGAATTTCGAGGCGCGGCCTTCCCAGCGGATCGGCTGCCCGGTGTTATCCACCACCTGGCCGTACAGGAACGGTTCGCGGGAAATTTGAATGTCGTTAACGTCGGAATAGAGATCGATAGAGCCCGGATCGTCGCCCATCAAAAGCGTCGTAATAATCGCCTGACGCAGGCGTGCGGCAGGTTCGGTCCCGGCGATGGTCTCGACAGTAATGGTACCGTCGTCAAAGTTAATGTGGCTGCGTGTCTGATACTGATCGGTGTATTTCACGTAGTCCTTCGGACCCGCGATCAACACTTCGTTAAATCCCCAGATGTTTTCAATGTTATGGGCAAACTGGCCCATCAGAATGTCAAACCCGTTGGTGTCCTTAATCCAGGCCTCGTTATAGGCGTTTTCAGCATTTTTTTTACTGGAACAGGAGATGAGCAACGGCGCAATCAACGCGAGCGCAAATATTTTTTTCATCATTCCGGGCGTGCTGTTGGGTTAAGTGAAAGGGCCAGAGGCCCTTACTGTTGTTCCGGCGGCGTGTAGCCTTCAATGTGCACATTTTTGCCTTCGAACAGGAAGTTCACCATCTCCTGCTCGAGCAGCTTGCGATGCTCCGGGTTCATCATGTTGAGTTTTTTCTCGTTGATAAGCATGGTCTGCGTTTTCTGCCACTGCGCCCAGGCCTCTTTGGAGATTTCGTTATAAATACGCTTACCCAGCTCGCCCGGATAAAGCTGGAAATCCTGGCCTTCGGCGTCGCGCTGAAGGAAGGTACAAAAAATCGTTCTGCTCATCATTAATCCTCATGAATGGCGCGAGCGGGGCGGGGTGCCACCGGTTCAGCGCGCACTTGCTGTAACAGGCGCTCAACGGGGGCGGCAAGGCCCACCGCAGGCGGCTGGGCTAAGTTATACCAGAGACCCGGCGCTTCATCCATGCAGGCAGCCGTCTGCTGCACGCCAAGCCACATCGGCACGATGTCCAGATGGAAATGGCTGAAGGTGTGGCGAAAGGCAGTAAGCTGCGTCAATCCGTCGGCGGAAATACCGCGCGCGTGCAGCCATTCGCGAAGCGCCGTCTCGCTGTCGAACTGCGGAAAACAGTACAGGCCGCCCCACAGCCCCACCGGTGGGCGCTGCTGTAAAAACAGCGTATCGTCATGCTGGAGCAGCAGAAAAAAGCCGGTTTTCTCAGGCAGCGTCTGTTTGGGCTTCTTGCCGGGGTATTTCGCATAGCTTTGGTGCGCAAAGGCTTCGCAGCCAGTGTTAAGCGGGCAGATCTCACATTTTGGTTTCGAGCGGGTGCAAACCATCGCGCCGAGATCCATCATCGCCTGGTTAAAGCGCGCCACGCCCTCTGCGAGGGTCACCGTTTCGCTTATCTTCCACAGGCGGTTTTCCACGTCTTTTTTACCCGGCCAGCCGTCGACTGCATAACAGCGTGCCAGCACGCGCTTCACGTTGCCGTCTAGGATCGGAAAATGTTTGCCAAGCGAGAGCGACAGCACCGCGCCTGCGGTGGAGCGGCCCACGCCCGGAAGGGCCGCCACTTCTTCGAAGGTTTCAGGGAATTTGCCGCCGTGCAGCGTCGCCACCTGCTGCGCCGCTTTATGTAAATTACGGGCGCGGGCATAGTAGCCAAGGCCGGTCCACAGATGCAGCACGTCGTCGAGCGGCGCGTTCGCAAGCGCCGTAACGTCAGGAAAGCGTGCCATAAAGCGTTCAAAATACGGGATAACCGTCGTGACCTGCGTTTGTTGCAACATCACTTCCGAGAGCCATACTTTGTAAGGGGTTTTTTCCTGCTGCCAGGGAAGGGTTTTGCGCCCATATTTGTCGAACCAGTCGAGCACCTGGCGGGAGAACTGCTGTGCCTGCATCATTAACGCGTGGCTTCCGGCTTGTAGAAATCAGGGGCTGTGATTCCAGCACAGGCCCTGCGGGCTGTAAACAGGAACTTTCCTGTGCTTGCATCGGGCAACTATCTTTGGATAATGCCCGTTTCCCGAACCACTACTCAAACAGACTAATCGCCATGAATAACGACGTTATTTCACCGGAATTTGATGAAAACGGCCGCGCGCTGCGCCGGATTCGCAGCTTTGTCCGCCGCCAGGGGCGCCTGACCAAAGGGCAGCAGCACGCGCTGGACCACTACTGGCCGGTGATGGGCGTTGAATATCGCGCAGAGCCGCTCGATTTCGTGACGCTGTTTGGCCGCGACGCGCCGGTGACGCTGGAAATCGGCTTCGGCATGGGCTCGTCGCTGGTGGAAATGGCGAAAACCAATCCGCAGCAGAATTTCTTAGGCATTGAAGTACACTCGCCGGGCGTAGGCGCATGTCTGAGCGCTGCACATGACGAGGGCGTCGAGAACCTGCGCGTGATGTGCCACGACGCGGTGGAAGTGCTGGAGAAAATGATCCCCAACGGTTCGCTGCATATGGTACAGCTGTTCTTCCCGGATCCGTGGCACAAAGCGCGCCACAACAAGCGCCGCATCGTGCAGGCGCCGTTTGCGGAACTGGTGCTGAGCAAATTACAGCCGGGTGGCGTCTTCCATATGGCCACCGACTGGGAACCTTATGCCGAACATATGCTCGAAGTAATGTCGTCAGTGGAAGGTTATGAGAACCTGTCTCCTTCACAGGACTATGTACCGCGCCCGGCTTCACGCCCGGTGACCAAATTTGAACAGCGTGGCCATCGTCTTGGCCACGGCGTATGGGATTTAATGTTCGGGAGAGTAAAATAATGGCGAAGAACCGTAGCCGTCGTCTGCGTAAAAAGATGCACATCGACGAATTCCAGGAGTTGGGCTTTACGGTAACCTGGCGTTTCCCGCAGGGCGCCACGGATGAGCAGATCAACACCACGGTTGATGAACTTATCAACGAAGCGATTGAGCCAAACGGCCTGGCCTTTGGCGGCAGCGGCAACCAGGCCTGGGAAGGTCTGGTGTTCCGCCAGCAGATCGGCAAATGTACCGATGAAGACCGCGAAGTGGTGCGCAAATGGCTCGACGCGCGCGGCATGACCGATGTTCAGGTCAGCGAGCTGGTCGACATCTGGTGGGATTAAGTTAAAAAACGGGTCGGTTCTGCCGACCCGTTCGTCTTTCAGGAGCGAGTATGATGCGTAAAGCGCTACTGGGCCTGTTGCTGGTAACGGCGATGCAGGCCCAGGCGGAATACAAATGCAGCGTCACGCCGCGCGACGACGTGGTGCTTAAGCCCCAGACCGTTCAGGTGGTGGGTGAAAACGGCGATCTGGTGATCGGCCCGGATGGCGCAGTGAAGTTCAACGGTAAGGCCGTGACGCTGTCCGCCGCCCAGCGTCAGCAGGCGCTTGATTATCAGAAAGCGCTGCGTGCCACGTTGCCGTGGGTCGATCAGGGCGCGCTGGCGCGCGTGGAGAAAGGCCGCGTCGCGCTGGATAAAATTATTGCGAAAGAAGTGGGCGAAAACAGCAGCATGCGTGGGCGCCTGACCAAACTCGACGCGCAGCTCAAAACGCAGATGAACCGCATTATCGAGCATCGCGACGACGGGCTGACGTTCCACTACAAAGCCATTGATCAGGTGCGTGCCGACGGCCAGCAGCTGGTGAATCAGGCAATGGGCGGTATTCTGCAGGACAGCATTAATGAAATGGGCGCCAAAGCGGTGCTGAAAGGCGGCGGCAACCCGCTGGAAGGCGTACTGGGAAGCTTAGGCGGCCTGCAAACCGCGATTCAGAACGAATGGAAAAACCAGGAGGCGGATTTCCAGCAGTTCGGCCATCAGGTTTGCACCCGCACCATTCAGCTGGAAGAGCAGCGCCAGGCGCTGGTCGGTAGTTTTAACTGATCGCAGGCGGGGGCGCAGGCTCCCGTTTTTTCACCATTCTTCGCGTTGAGCCTCACTTCTTTGATACATTCCGTTACACAGAATCACAATCGCTTCCTCTTTGTCTTACTTTTTATCACTACGCTCTACGGGTGACTTCATAACACGCGAGGACGCGGATGAAACGGGATCTTTCAGCAGGGAGCCTTATTGCTTTCTTTCTGCTCGCCATTATTACGCTAAATATCGCGGTGCTCTGGACGCAGAATTATCAGGCAGGCAGTGAGCCCGTCAGCGTGTCGGCAGAGAGTTGTGCGCAAACCGCATTTGGCGGCGCCCTGACAGGCTGTGAAGGCGCCATGCTTGCCTTTAACGGCGCGCCAGGCGGTCCGCTACCGGGCGAACCGCCGCTTAATTTCCCCCGCGATGAGCCGCTGGCGGCTGAGGCTGGTCAACCGCTTTTCTCTTCCACACAAATCGCGCTGTACCGCAACGATGATGGTTTCCCCGACGACGCTGATTTTCCTTACGATATGCCTGATGACGATCCCGGGTTTGAGGGATGGGAAGGGTCCTGGTAACCGGCTTGCGCCTTCATGCCAGGGTCAAGTGCCGCGAACGCCGCGCGGATCTCCGCTTCCGGCAGATGCGCGCCGATAAATACCAGCGTGCTGCGCGGCGTTTCATCGCTCGCCCATTCGCGATCCCAGTCGGCGCTGTAAAGACGCTGCACGCCCTGGAACAGCAGGCGGCGCGGTTCGTCTGCAATGTAAAGCATGCCTTTATAGCGCATCAGATTATCGGCGAACTGTAGCAGCAGCCCTTCCATGACGCGCGAAATCGCCTCCAGCGCGACCGGATACTCAAAATTCACCACGATAGATGCGATATCCGTTTGCGTCGGCGCAGCAAAATGAAAACGCGGCGCAGGCTCAACGATGCGCTCTTCCAGCATAAAGCCCTGAGTGTCAAAAATCAGGCTCAGATCCACATCGCCATGCACGACGGGGTGCACCGGCGCGCGGGCGTTAATACGCCGCAGGCGGGCCAGCAGCGCGTCGTCTTCCCCCGCCACATCGGTTTTGGTCAGCAGAATGCGATCGGCATAGCCGATTTGCGACTGCGCCAGTGCGTAACGGTCCATCTGCTGCCCGGCGTGCACCGCATCCACAAGCGTAATCACCCCATCCAGCAGGTAACGCTGGCAGAGCGTATCATGGGAGAAAAAGGTCTGAACGATAGGGCCGGGGTCGGCCATGCCGGTACATTCGATGATAACGCGATCGAATACCGACGCGCCGCTGTCCAGCGCTTCCAGCAGGTCAAGCAGCGTTGATTCCAGCTCTGCTGAGCGGGTACAGCAGATGCAACCGTTGCTGAGTGTTTTCATCTGCGTGGCGCGGCTGCCGAGGATTTCGCTGTCGATGGGCGTTTCGCCGAACTCGTTTTCGATCACCGCAATTTTGTAGCCGTGATCGGCCTCAAGGATGTGGCGCAGCAGCGTGGTTTTTCCGGCGCCGAGAAAGCCGGTTAATAGCGTGACCGCAACGGGTTGCATGTTTACCTCCGGTGATTGTCAGCAGCAGCGCATGCCGCCTTCGCCGCTTCCGCCGTAGCGCGCTTCCTGGCGCTCACGGAAGAACTCGTTGTAGGTCATGTACGGTTTATCCGGGTGATTGGTCTTCATATGCTCAACGTAGTTGTCATAATCCGGAATCCCAATCAGCATTTTGGCCGCCTGACCCAGGTATTTTTTGGCTTGCCCTAAGTTACCAAACATTCTCTCTCCCAGACAGAAAAAGCCCGGTGCGGGCGTGGGCAGTCAATTCTGGTGGGTGCGCGTCGGGGGCTTGCCCTACCGGTAAAAGCGCTAAAGGTAGGGCGGGTAAGCCTGCGCACCCGCCAGCATATTAATGGTGCGAAGAGGTTTTTACGCCGCCTTCTGGCACCGGGACATAAGGTGTCTCTTTAGCAATCGGCTGCGTCGAGCGACGCGCTTTCATCGCGGTACGAACACCATAGAAAATGATGCTATACACCACCACCAGAAACAGAATGCTCAGACCCGCGTTGGTGTAATTGTTAATCACAATATGGTGCATATTGGCGATCTGCTGTTCGGTCAGCTCAGCGCCGCCCGCGGCGATACGCGCTTTATACTCGTTCGCCATGTAGAAAAAGCCTTCCATTTGCGGGTTATCGCTAAAGAGCTTCATCCCGAGCGCCCAGGTGGTGCAGATAAGCAGCCACACCGCAGGCACTACCGTCACCCAGACGTAACGGGCGCGCTTCATCTTCACGAGTACCACGGTCGCGAGCACCAGTGCCACCGCCGCCAGCATCTGGTTAGAGATACCAAAGAGCGGCCACAGGCTCTTCACGCCGCCGAGGGGATCCACTACACCCTGATAGAGCAAATATCCCCACAGGCCAACGCAGCCTGCCGTACCGACAATGCCTGCCACCAGCGAATCGGTCTTCTTCAGGAACGGCACAAAATTGCCCACCAGATCCTGGAACATAAAGCGGCCTGAACGGGTGCCTGCGTCCAACGCCGTCAGAATAAACAGCGCCTCGAACAGAATGCCGAAGTGATACCAGAAGCCCATATCCGCCGCAGGCATGATTTTATGGAATACGTGCGCGATACCGACCGCAAGCGTCGGCGCGCCGCCTGCGCGGTTGAGCACGGAAGGCTCGCCGATGTCTTTGGCGGTCTGCATGATCTGCTCAGGCGTAATCACAAAGCCCCAGGCGCTCACTGTCGCTGCCGCATGGGTCGAGACGTCTTTAAGCTGCGCCAGAATCAGCGGCGCGTTGCCGGTGCCCAGTTCATGCAGGTTCGGCATCGTAATGCCAAGCCCGGCGGGCGGCGTGTTCATTGCGAAATAGAGACCAGGCTCGATGATAGATGCCGCCACCAGCGCCATCACGGCAACGAAGGACTCCATCAACATCGCCCCGTAACCGATAAAACGCGCATCGGTTTCATTGGCCAGCAGCTTCGGCGTAGTGCCGGAGGCAATCAGCGCATGGAAGCCGGAGACCGCGCCGCAGGCGATGGTAATAAACAGGAACGGGAACAGCGCGCCTTTCCACAGCGGCCCGGTGCCATCCACATACGGCGTTACCGCAGGCATCTTCAGTTCCGGGTTCAGAATGACGATGCCTACCGCCAGACCGACAATCACACCGATTTTCAGGAAGGTTGCCAGATAGTCACGCGGTGCGAGGATAAGCCACACCGGCAGGAGCGCTGACACAAACGCATAGCCCACCAGCGCGTAGGTGATCGTGGTGTCTTTGAACGTCAGTGCCGGGCCCCAGTACGGGTCGGCGGCAATGACGCCGCCAAACCAGATGGAGGCCACCAGCAGCACCACGCCTATCACCGAGACTTCGCCCACGCGGCCCGGGCGCAAAAAGCGCATATAAATGCCCATAAACAGCGCGATCGGCACCGTCGAGCAAACGGTAAAGACGCCCCACGGGCTTTCCGCCAGCGCTTTTACGACAATCAGCGCCAGTACCGCGAGGATGATAATCATGATTAAGAAGCAGCCGAACAGCGCGATGGTGCCCGGTACCGGCCCCATCTCCTCTTTGATCATCTCGCCGAGCGAGGCCCCGTTACGGCGCGAGGAGATAAACAGCACCATGAAATCCTGCACTGCCCCCGCCAGCACAACGCCTGCGAGCAGCCACAGCGTGCCGGGCAGATAACCCATCTGCGCCGCCAGTACCGGGCCGACCAGCGGGCCTGCGCCTGCGATGGCCGCAAAATGGTGGCCGAACAGGACATAGCGGTTGGTCGGCACATAGTTCAGGCCGTCGTTATTGATAACGGCGGGCGTCGCGCGCGTTGGGTCGAGTTTCATCACGCGGCTGGCGATGTAAAAGCTGTAGTAGCGGTAAGCCACCAGGTAGACGGAGACGGACGCCACCACAATCCACAAGGCGCTGACGCTCTCGCCGCGGCGTAGCGCCACCACGGCAAGACAAAAGGCCCCGATAACGCCAAGAAGCGCCCAGGGCAGATGTTTCATTACTGTTTTTTTGTCCATAGGAAACCTGCTTTTCAGACAGAGATAAAACCGCCTGCGACCAACATCCCTGACAGCGTGGGCGGCGGGTAACCGGAAAGATCTAAATCGTGCTTAATGATGACAAAACGCGCAGGCTCCCTGGCAAGGGCTTCGACGAGCGGCAACATAGCGCGACGAGCGGTCATATAGCGCAGCGAGCGGTTGCCTGGCGCGTGGCATGGCGCGGGTTTTGTGATGGCAGTCACGCGCGTTAATGGCGTGCGCAAAAGAGGTCGGGCTGGTGCATACCGCGCGGAGTGATAGAGTGCAGGTCGTGGTTTATCAGAACGATAAAACGCTAACAGGCATTTTCAGGAGAGGCGGCAATGATACTGATTACCGGCGGTGCGCGCTGCGGCAAAAGCCGTCACGCGCAGCAGCTTGCCGAGCAGGCCGGATCACACGTGCTTTATATTGCCACGTCGCAGGTGTTTGACGACGAAATGGCGCAGCGCGTGGCGCATCATCAGGCGTCCCGGCCGGCGCACTGGCGCACGCTGGAAACCTGGCGTGATCTGGCGCAGGCGGCAGAAACCGCGCCGGAGCCAGTGGTGTTAATTGAATGCGTCACCACCTGGATAACAAATATCCTTTTTTCGCTGGCAGGCGACGAGCCAGAAGCGTGCTGGGATTACGCCGCGATGGAGGCGGAGATTGCGCGCCACGTCACGGCGCTCATCGCGGCCTGTACGCGCGCGTCGGCGCAGGTGATCATTGTCACCAATGAAGTGGGGATGGGCATTGTGCCGGAAAACCGCCTGGCGCGGCATTTTCGCGATATCGCCGGGCGCGTCAACCAGCAGCTGGCGCAGGCCGCAGATGAGGTCTGGCTGGTCGTTTCAGGGATTGGAGTCAAAATAAAATGATACGTCTGTTTTGCGCGACGCTCGCGTTTATGAGCCGTCTGCCTGTGCCGGAACGCTGGTCGCGAGGGCTTGCGGTCGAACACTATGTGCGCGGCATTATTACGTTCCCGCTGGTGGGGCTCCTGCTTGGCGTGCTGGCGGGGCTCGGGTTGATGGCGCTGCAACCGTGGTGCGGCACGCCGCTTGCGGCCTTTGCCGCGGTGCTGTTGCTCGCCCTGCTCACCGGCGGTTTTCATCTCGACGGCCTCGCGGACACGTGCGACGGCGTGTTTTCCGCAAGAACACGCGAGCGCAAGCTGGAAATCATGCGTGACAGCCGGCTCGGCACGCACGGCGGTCTGGGGCTGATTTTCATCTTGCTCGGCAAAGTGCTGGTGATAAACGAACTGGCGATGCGCGGTCACGCGATGCTTCCGGCGCTGGGGGCTGCCTGCATTGCCGGGCGCGCGGCGGTGGTCTTATTGATGTATCGCCAGCGCTACGCCCGCGATGACGGGCTCGGCAACCTGTTTATCGGCAAAGTGACCGGCCGCCAGAGTGCGGTGACGCTTGGTCTTGGCGCGCTGCTCTGCCTGTTGCTAATCCCGGCAGGTGGCATCCGGGCCTATTTACTCACGCTTGTTGGCATATTCGCCCTGGGGCTGGCGCTTAAGCGCACTCTCGGCGGCCAGACCGGCGACACCCTTGGCGCCGCCATTGAGCTTGGCGAACTCTTTTTCCTGCTGGCGCTACTGTAGTGCCTTTATGCGAGACCCTGCCATGAATGAGCTATCTTCCCTGATTGCCGCGATAGCGCCTCTCGATAGCGCTCGCGCTGAAGCGGCGCAGCGTCATCTCGACGGACTGGTAAAACCCGTCGGCAGTCTTGGGCGTCTGGAGACGCTGGCGGTGCAGCTCGCTGCCATGCCGGGGCTTGGCGGGCGCGTAGAGGTAAAAGAGAAAGCCATCATCGTGATGTGCGCCGATCACGGCGTGCATGACGAGGGGATAACCATTTCTCCGCAAGTCGTCACGGCCCTGCATGCGCAAAATATGCTGCGGCAAAACACTGGCGTGTGCGTGCTGGCGGCGAGCGCGGGCGCGCAGGTGCATGTGATTGATATTGGCATTAACGGTGACCCGCTGCCGGGGATGACCGTCATGAAGCTTGCCCGCGGTTGCGGGAATATCGCGCGTGGCCCGGCAATGACACGTGAGCAGGCGCAGCACCTGCTGCTTGAGAGCGCGCAGTTTACCCGCACGCTTGCCGCGCGGGGCGTGCGGTTGTTTGGTGTGGGCGAACTCGGCATGGGTAACACGACGGCGGCGGCCGCGATGATTAGCGTCATGACAGGGCAGGATCCTCAGGCGGTTGTTGGCCTCGGCGCGAATCTCCCGCAGGCGTCGCTGCCGCATAAAATCGATGTGGTGCGCCGGGCGCTGGCAATCAACCAGCCTGAGGCGAATGATGGGCTGGATGTGCTTGCTAAAGTAGGCGGCTTTGAACTGGTCGGCATGGCGGGTGTGATGCTGGGCGCAGCCGCGTGCGGGCTGCCGGTCGTGCTGGACGGTTTTCTCTCTTACGCCTCGGCGCTCGCAGCCTGTCGGCTCGCGCCCGCGCTGCACGATTATCTTATCGCTTCGCACTTCTCCGCCGAAAAAGGCGCACAGATAGCGCTACAAGCGCTGGGGCTGGAGCCGTTTTTACATATGGAGATGCGGCTTGGTGAAGGCAGCGGCGCGGCACTGGCGATGCCGGTTATCGACGGGGCCTGCGCGATTTATCAGCAGATGGGGCAACTGGCGCAAAGCAATATCGTTCTGCCAGTGAATAAGTAGTCACTTCACAATAACGAGAGCGGCAAAAAAGCGGCATGATTTCAGAATGCAATTGTTCGCTCATACTTAATAATAATACATGATATATCGCCCCGGGTTGTTCGCCATTATTTTGTGATACCCGTATCACTTTCAATCCTGATGAACTAGGCGTGTTATACCTCTTAAACGGTAAGCGCTGACGCCATTTTTACTACCACTAAATTTTGATTTAGTAGCACTTAACGATCTCAGCACAAGAATATAAAATTCTTCAAAATAAAATATCTATTTAATCAATGTATTATAAAATGCTCAGAAACACCCTGCGAAGCTGATACAAAAATTTACGTTAAAAAAAAAACCAGTGATTCGGCTTTTATTGCCATTTGATTGTGCTTAAGTGTCTACTTTTGAACTTGATTAGGCTGGTGATAATATTTTTTTGAACGTCTGTTCGATTTCATTCTATTGTCACAGATAATCCCTATCCAAAACTCATTGAATTTTTTTGAACCCCGCCTCGTGACCTTAACGCTAAAGAATCATTCTTTTACTGACGATAAACAGTTAACAATTTTTATCATTTTGCGTGATGGTGAATGCAATGGCTTTAGTGGCGTCGTTTGGCGAGAAAGTGAATAACCTCAGCGTCGGGAAAAAACTGACGTCGAGTTTTATGATTGTTTTAGTAATTATGTTGCTGATTGCAGGAGCCGGGATTTATGGCTTCAGCCAGGTAGATGAGAACGCCCGTAAGGAAACGCTCACTGTCAGCATCGTAACTGACCTGAATGAAGCGCGTATCAACCGCACGCTGTTTCAGCTCACCGGTGATGAAAAATATGCCGAGCTGAACGCAAAAGCGCTACGACAGGTAGAAGCACAACTGTCGTCGCTGGCGGAATTTGATATGGATACCGAAGGGCGCACCCGGCTTGTCGCCATGCAAACCGATCTTCAGACCTACCTGAAAGCACGCGACAAATACGTTCAGGTTCTGCGTCAGCACAACAAACTGGCGGCCGATCTGCATGAACAGTGGCCGTCGCATTTTATCGATCAGGCTTCTATGTTGAGCGAGCAGACTGATATCAGCCCGCAGGCGGCAATGCTTGCGGCACGTCTTGCTACGAAAGCGCAGCAGGCACAGAGCGCTATTGACACTCTGGTGGCCCGCGGCGATAGCGACTCGCTCGCAAAACTCAACGAGCAACTGAGCGCCATTGACGCGACCGCCGCGTTATTAAGCGCCAACACCCGCGAGGCACCACTCGCCTGGCTGCCTGCGCTTGCCGACCAGACCCGTATGCTGCACAGCAGCGCCGCGCTGTTTGTCTCTGCCGCCGCAGAGCAGCAGACGCAGTCTGCTACCCTCAGCGCTGCTGCGGGTGAGCTGAACCAGACGGTGAGCGAATTCCATGAATTTCGCAAAATGCGCATGGCAAAATCCATCACCCATGTGGAAACCCTGATGCTGAGCGGGACGCTGGCTGGCGTGCTGTTCGGGTTGCTTATCGCCGCGTTTATTACCCGCAATATTACGCGTCCGCTACGTGAGACGCTGGACGTGGCGAACCGCATCGCACAGGGCGACCTGACGGTTACGGTATCTTCAGCGCGTCGCGACGAGCCGGGCCTTTTAATGCAGTCCGTCGGCACCATGAATGACAGCCTGAAGAGCATCATTACCCGTGTGCGTCATGGCGTAGATAACGTCTCGCGGGCGTCGTCAGAGATTGCCGCCGGGAATATCGATCTCTCCTCGCGTACCGAAGAGCAATCCGCCGCGGTGGTACAGACTGCCGCCAGTATGGAAGAGCTCACCTCGACCGTAAAAGAAACCGCCGGTAACGCCCAGCAGGCGAGCATGCTGGCCGCTCAGGCTTCCACCAACGCCGATCGCGGCGGGAAAGTGGTTAACGAGGTGGTCGAGACGATGCGTAACATTCAGGCGAGCTCCGGGAAGATTGCAGACATTATCAGCGTCATCAACGGTATCGCCTTCCAGACCAATATCCTGGCGCTCAACGCCGCCGTGGAAGCCGCACGCGCCGGTGAACAGGGCCGCGGGTTCGCCGTGGTCGCTGGCGAAGTCCGCACCCTGGCAAGCCGCAGCGCTACGGCCGCCAAAGAGATAGGCGCGCTCATCACCGAAGCCAACCAGCGTGTGGAAAACGGCGCGCAGTTAGTGGTGAGCGCCGGCGAGGCGATGGAAGATATTGTCGGCTCGGTCGCGCAGGTGCGTCAGATCATGGATGAGATAGCCCGGGCCTGTACCGAGCAGAGCCGCGGCATCGCCCAGATTGGCCAGGCGATGTCTGAGATGGACACCACCACGCAGCAGAACGCCGCGCTGGTTGAGGAGTCATCTGCAGCCGCCTCGTCACTCGAAGATCAGGCGCGCGAACTTGAACAGATGGTCGCCGTGTTTAACGTCGGCAATGGCGCGACCCATACCCCACCGCCTGTCGCCGCCAGACCGGTGGTCGCAAGCCCAGACCCGGTACTTACCGCCGCACCTGCGCCGAAAAAACTCGCCGTCGCGGGCGCGCAGGGCGAATGGGAACATTTTTAAGCGTTAGCCCAGCCAGTCCTTTACCCCGGTTCGCCGGGGTTTTTTTATTCCTGCACGCCCCGTGAATGCGTCGGGTATTCGCGGCTGGGTTGCTATACTCTTTGGGTTGCAGCGCGCATTGCGCTTACGTTTCCCGGCAACAGGACGTTTCTTTCCATCGGGCCCAGGAGAAATTATGACGGTGCTGTATAACGTGGCGATTGTGTTACTGACGGTCGCTATGATGGAGATACTGGCGACACTGACGCATAAATATGTCATGCACGGTTGGGGATGGGGCTGGCACCTTTCCCACCACACGCCGCGCAAAGGCTGGTTTGAAGTCAATGATCTCTACGCTGTGGTGTTCGCTGGCGTGGCGATTTTGCTTATCGCGCTCGGCGCGGGCGGCCACTGGCCGCTGCAATGGATAGGCGCCGGAATGACGCTCTATGGCGCGCTCTACTTTATTGCGCATGACGGCCTGGTCCACCAGCGCTGGCCGTTTCGTTATGTGCCGCGTCGGGGTTACCTGAAGCGGCTCTACATGGCGCACCGGCTGCACCACGCGGTGCGCGGGCGCGAAGGCTGTGTCTCGTTTGGTTTTCTCTATGCGCCGCCGGTCGCTAAGCTGCAGGCGGTGTTGCGTGAGCGTAACGGTCGTCCTGCGCGTGCGGACGCTGCCAGAGCGTCAACGGACGAGGCGTCGAAGTCGCGCCGCGAGAACTAAGCGCCATCGTGGCGCCTTTGGCCAGCAGGGCCAGCTTTTCGGCTTTGCTGGTGCCCTGACGCGAATCCCACGCGTTGACGCCCGCGCGTTTTACTTTCACCCCAATCTCCCGGTATACGCCGTGCGCGGTGGCGATAGCCCAGGCGCTGCGCAGCGGCAGGCCCGCCAGCCCGGCGCGTGCCGAGGCGTAATACGGCTCCGCTTCGTCCACGAGGCGGGCGGCAAGGCGCGCAATCTGCGAACGATGCTCGCGGGCCGCCAGCGTCTCGCGACTCAGCCCTTCCTGAAACAACCACTCGTCCGGCAGATAACAGCGCCCGATGGCGGCATCCTCGACAATATCCCGCGCAATATTAGTAAGCTGAAACGCGAGGCCCAGATCGCAGGCGCGATCCAGCACCGCCTCATCGCGCACGCCCATGACGCGCGCCATCATCAGGCCCACCACGCCTGCTACGTGATAGCAGTAACGTAGGGTGTCATCAAACGTGCGGTAGCGTTCGTCACGCACGTCCATTGCGAAGCCTTCCAGATGATCGAGAGCAAGCGCAGGCGGGATCTGATGCTGTAACGCGACCTCCTGAAACGCGGCGAAATTCGGCTCCGTCATCGCTTTGCCCGCGTAGGCCTCAAGCGTTAACTCGCGCAGCATATTGATGCGCGCCTGGGGCGTCTCTGTGGCGGCTGACGGCGCGCGAAACCCGAGCACCTGACCGTCGGTCACGTCGTCGCAGTGGCGACACCACGCATAGAGCATCAGCGCGCTGCGCCGCGTCTGCGCATCAAAGAGTTTCGAGGCGGTGGCGAAGCTTTTCGAACCGGCTTCAATGGTTTCGGTGGCGTGCGTCAGCAGCGGTTTATCGCGCATGCGTGTCCTCCAGCATCAACCCGGCGGTGGCTTTTGCTGAGCCGATAACGCCGGGAATGCCCGCGCCGGGGTGTGTACCCGCGCCGACCAGATAGAGGTTGTCGATACGGCTGTCGCGGTTGTGCGGGCGAAACCAGGCGCTTTGCGTGAGGATGGGTTCTACCGAGAACGCCGACCCCTGATACGCGCCGAGCTGGTCGCGGAAATCGAACGGCGTAAACATGCGGTGCGTTACCAGTTGCTCGCGCAGGCCTGGCATATAGTGCTGCTCCAGATAAGCGAATATACGATCGCGCAGGCGCGGGCCTTCGACATCCCAGTTCAGATTAGCGGTGCCAAGATGCGGCACCGGGGCCAGCACGTAATAGCTGCCACAGCCTGGCGGTGCGAGTGACGGGTCGGTCACGCAGGGCGCATGCAGGTAGAGCGAGAAATCCTCTGCCAGCGAGTCGCGCGTGAAGATATCTTCAATCAGCTCTTTGTAGCGCGGCCCGAAACAGACCGTGTGGTGCGCAAGCTGGCTGTGGTGATGATTGAGGCCAAAATAGAGCACAAACAGTGAGTTGCTCATGCGTTTGCGGCGCAGCGACGCTGCCTGTGCCACGCCGCGTGGATGATGGCCGAGCAGATTGTTGTAAGTATGCACCACGTCGGCGTTTGAGGCCACGGCGCGAGCCGGGATGTGGCGTCCATCCGCAAGCGTGACGCCGCAGATCCTATCGCCCTGGGTATCGAGACGTGTGACCTGCGCGTTGAGTTCGATCTCGCCGCCCAGATCGGTAAAGAGTTTCGTCAGCCCGTTAACCAGCGCGCCGGTGCCGCCGCGAGCGAACCAGACGCCCCACTGGCGCTCCAGCGCATGAATAAGCGTATAGATGGACGAGGTCGCAAACGGGTTACCGCCTACCAGCAACGAGTGGAATGAGAAGGCCTGGCGCAGATGCTCGTTTTCGATGTATTTCGACACCATGCCGTAGACGCTGCGCCATGCCTGCAGGCGCGCCAGTTGTGGCCCGGCGCGCAACATATCGCGAAACGATAAAAACGGCACCGCGCCAAGTTTCAGATAGCCTTCTTTAAATACCGCCTGTGAATAGGCGAGGAACCGGCGATAACCTTCGACGTCGCGCGGGTTAAAACGCGCGATCTGCGCCTCCAGGCTTGCCTGATCGTTATCGTAATTAAAGACCTGGCCGTTTTCCCAGCAAAGCCGGTAGAAGGGCGCTACGGGCAGCAGATCGACGTAATCGGCGATATTTTTCCCGGCAAGGGTAAACAACTCCTCGATAGCCGAAGGGTCGGTAATGACGGTGGGACCGGCGTCGAAGGTGAAACCCTGATCTTCGTAAACATAGGCCCGTCCGCCGGGTTTATCGCGCTGCTCGAGCAGCAAAACAGGCGTGCCAGCCGCCTGTAAGCGGATAGCCAGGGCCAGGCCACCAAAGCCGGACCCGATAACAACAGTTTTAGTCATGATGAAACGCTCGCAGCCGGGGTGTTTGCTTAAGCACGGCCTGCAAGGCTTCGCCCACCGGTACCGGGGGTTTGCCTGTCAGCAGCCGCGCCATATCCAATGGGGTCAGTCGTCCGGCGTAAAACCTGGCGATAAGCCCCGCATTTAATCCATAAAAGCGCTGCATGACCTGCCAGCGGCGGTCTGGTTTGCCCGCCAGAAACAGCATGCGGTTCAGCAGCCGGAAAAAGCGCTGACGCCGCCACTGGCGCTGCGCGTAGCCCGCCGTCAGGGCATATAACGCCTGAGCGGTTTCAGGCGGCTTTGCGGCGATACTGTCAGCAAGCGCCGCCGCGTGCGGCAGTGAATAACCGGTCGTGGCATGAAACAGTCCGGCGCGCAGACCGCTGCGCGCTATGCCCTGCGCCTCGCGCCAGAACGCCTGCGGCGCGCCCGTGAGCGTAATCGGCAGATTGCCGTACTCTTCACGCTCAAGCGTTGTAAGCGCCCAGCCGTGTGTGCGGGCGTAGCTGGCGATGTTGTCGCGCGCCCGCGCCGGATCAAGCGTCGCGCTGTCGATATAGTGCGTATCTTCAATCAGCAGCGTGTCGGGCGTGAGCGGCAGCGTATAGACAAACCGGTAGCCGCCTTGCTGCGCCACAGTGGCGTCCATCAGCACAGGTCGCGTCAGGCCGTGGGGCGCCGCGAGCTTCCACTGTTGGCCGAGAAACGCCTGCTGGCCCACCGTCAGGTGCGGGCTTGTCTGCCAGCCGCGGCCATCAAGCACCGCGCGGGCATGCAATGTGCGCCCGTCCGCCAGCGTCACGGTGTCAGGTGTGAGGGCGGCGACAGGCGCGTTACACCAGAGCTTGTCGCCGAGCGTGTGAGTTAAGACTTCGGCAAAACGCCCGGACGTCACGCTGTAATAGCCGCCATCAAGTGTGCGCGTCAGCGCCGGGAAGCGCACCTCATAACCGTCCCAGCGGTGCGCCACCAGTGGCGCAAGCCAGGCGTGTTGCGTGGGCGTGATGTCATCGCCATGAAACGACCAGGTGTGGTTGCCGCCGGGCTGTTCGCCTGCCTCCAGCAGCAGTACTTTCAGCGAAGGGGCGAGCGCGCGCAGACGCAGGGCGATAAGCCCGTTCGCGAGGCCACCGCCTGCGAGAATAAGATCCCATTGTGGCGTCATGATGCTGCCTGCGCGAGAACAGGCCGCCGAGCGCTGAGCGCCTGTTCGGTGATATGCGCCGCGCGCTGAACACCGCCTGCCTGCGTGAGTGCGCGCTGCATTGCAATAAGGCGCGAGCGGCAGCTCTCATCGCTCAGCAATGCCTGAAGCTTTTGCGTGAACGCCCGGCGACCGGCGAAGCGTGAGACGCGCCGCCCGATACCGCAGTGTTCGACCCGCGCTGCGACGCCGGGCTGATCGAACGCCAGCGGGACGACCAGTAACGGTGTGGCGCTGGCGACGGCGTCCATGACCGTATTTAGCCCGCCATGCGTGATAACCGCCTGCGACTGGCTGAGCGCCAGCGGCTGGTCAGTAAACCCGGTCACGCGGGTGGAGCCGCAGGTTTCCAGTTTTGCAACTTGCGTGGCATTCAACCCGCCGCAGTGGGCAATCAGGAGTTCGGCATCGGCCTCGCGGCAGGCTTTCGCGATAGTGCGAAACAGCCCGTAGCGATGGCCCTGCAATGTACCGAGCGAGGCAAAAATGCGCGGGCGCGACGACGGCAACGCCGGTTCGGGCGCAGGGTGTGGTGGTCGCAGCGGGCCGACCGCGTGAAAGCACGCTGGCGGTGCGCTGCGGGGGAAATCAAGCATGCTGAGCGTCTGGCTGATTTGCGCGAGCGGTGAGAGGCAATCATGCAGGCCGTGGCGGGGCGGCAGCCCGAAGCGCTGCGCGTGGTGGGCGATCACCGCGCCATGACGACCCATCAGCCAGTCGTGGATCTGCTGGCTGGTCTGGTAAATTTTGCGCGCGCGTGGCGTGGGCGCGTAGCGAAACGGCATAACCGGCAGCGGCAGGCCGGGTTCGCGGTTGACCGGCAGGGCGCAGGCGACGGAGACAAACGGCAGCCCGAGCGCCTCAGCGACGAGGCCGCCTGCGGCTTCCATTTGATCGACAATCAGGCCATCCACGCCAAGCCGCGACAGCGCGTCGGGCAGTTCCCGGCACAGCATATCGGTAGTGAGTGCCAGATCGTGTATCAGGCTTAAGATGGCCGGACCGCCGGGGTGTGCGGTCAGGCGTAATGTGCGGGCAAGGCTGCCGGGCGGGTGGCTCGCTTCACCCACCGGATAAAAGCCGATGCGCGGATCGTCAAGCAGCGTGCGGGCCTCTGCCTGCTGAATAAAGGTGATGCGGTGCCCGCGCGCGATAAGCGCCTGCGCGAGCGCCTGCATGGCGTGAACGTGGCTGTAGAGCGGTGGCGTGATGACGGCGTAGTGGCTCATGCCTCATCCCCGGTACGAACCAGCCGGGCATCCCGCAGCGCGCTAAGGCTGGCGCTGCCGGTGCAGAAACAGGCGACCCGCAATTGTTCAATCACGACCGCGAAATGCGCAAGGACTGCACTGGTTGAGGTCGTCGCGCTGCCGAGTACCGCCGCCGCCTGACCGACCAGATCCGCGCCCATGCTGATGGCTTTGGCCACGTCAATGCCGTCGCGGATACCGCCAGAAGCAATCAGCGGCATGGAAGGGAGCGCCTCGCGTATCTGGCGCAACGCCTGGGCGGTGGGAATGCCCCAGCCTGCGAAAGCCATCGCCACATTGCGCGCATGGGCGTCTGCGGCGCGCTCGCCTTCTACTGCGGCCCAACTGGTGCCGCCTGCGCCTGCGACATCCAGCATGGTGACGCCCGCTTGTGCAAGCTGGCGCGCCACCGGTACTGAGAGCCCGGCACCGACTTCTTTTACCACTACCGGTACGGACAGCGCGCTGACGACGCGTTCAATGGCCGTTAGCACGCCGCGCCAGTCGCGATCGCCGCCGGTTTGCAGCGCCTCCTGAAGCGGGTTGAGATGAATAATGAGCGCGTCCGCGTCCACCATCCCGACAGCGCGCTTTGCGTAATCAAGCCCCTGCGCGCTGCTAATCTGCGCCGCGCCGAGATTCGCCAGCAATGGGATATCCGGGGCGTATTTTCGCAGTTCGCCGGTCAGCCCCCAGTTGTCCTCGCTTTCCAGCGCAACACGCTGCGAGCCGACGCCCATGGCAAGGCCCAGCGTTTGCGCCGCCTCTGCCAGATGCCGGTTGATATCGCTGGCGCGCCGCGCGCCGCCGGTCATTGAGCTTATCAAGATAGGCGCTTTCATCGGACGGCCAAAAAGGCGGGTGCTGAGGTCGATGGCGTCAAGCGAAAGCTCCGGAAGCGCGCAGTGCTCGAAGCGCCAGTGTTCAAAGCCGGTGCGAATTTTTTGTTTAGCCCGCTCCGGGTGCAGCACGATATCCAGATGATCGTTCTTGCGTTGGCTCAGTTCCTTGTCCTTCATTCATACTCCAGTAACAGTCGCTGTCAGCCGCGAAGACGCGCGCATTCAGCCAAACATGGCCAGCTGTTTATCAAACCAGGCGTACATAAAACGGCGGGTAGACGCGCCGCGCGAACAGGCGCAGGCGAGATGTTCGTCGGCACGCAGAAGATGATCGCGCAGGCGCTGATGCACCGCCTCCGGGCCGAGCATTGCCACCAGCGTGGATTTGCCCGCGTCTTTGTTGATGTCTTTGCCGGTATTGCTTAGGCCGTCTGCCAGATCGTCAAGCAGCTGGAACGCCTGGCCAAGATGGCGTGAGAACTGGCGCAGTTTCTGGCGCACCGAGGTGGACGCGCCGGCGGCAATAGCGGCAATTTGCAGCGTGGCGTCAAACAGCACACTGGTCTTAAGATCGTTGGTCGCGAGAATAGCTTCTGGGCTACGCGCCTGGTTGCCTTCACTGAGGTCACGAAATTGCCCCTGCACCAGACCCTGGAGGCCCACCGCCGTGGAAAGCTCGCTGACCGCCTCGGTTTTGCAGCTATCGGACAGCTGGCTTGCCTGCGCCACCACGCCGAAGGCGCGGCTGAGTAACGCGACGGCGGCGAGGATCGCGACGCTTTCCCCATACTGGCGATGGATAGTAGGCTTGCCGCGGCGCAGCAGGGCGTTATCCATGCACGGGATATCGTCGAGCATCAGCGAGGCGGCGTGTACCATCTCTACCGCGCAAGCGAGATCCATCAGCGCGGGCTGGCTGGCGTCGCAGCCGAGATCGCGCGCAGCGAGAATGAGCAGCAGCGGGCGCACCCGTTTACCGGGCGTAAGCGCGCCTTCGCGCATCGCGGCACAGACCAGATCGCGCTCCTGGCCTGGCGGTAAAAGCTCATCAAGGCGGGCCTGCAGGGCGTCGCGCAGCGCCTGCAATTCGTTTTCCTGCCCTGAAGATTTCACGGCGTTAGCGTTCATGGTTTAGGCCTCTGATGGTGTTCGGGTGCTGTGAAAGGGAAGGCGTTAAAAGCGCAACTGTGCAAGCGTGCTGCCATCAGGCGTGCAACATTCGTCGCAACAGGCGAAATGTGGAATTTTCGGTGTATGAACAACTGATTATCTTCACGGTCATCGTTCCGGGGACTTTATTAAAAAGCGTAGCGCAATCCCGAAAAATTTCTTCGGCGAACTCAGCACGTCACAAAACTTTACATAGAGTTAACACGTTGTACAGCTTTTACGCCAGTAGTGAACGCAGTAATGTCATCACCTGACGCACTTCGTCCGGCGTGAGCGCGCCATCTTTGGCAAAACGAATGCGCCCTTCCTTATCCAGTACTACCACGGCGGAACCGCCTGGTTGCAGGCGCCAGGCGCGCTGTGCGGCACCGTTATCATCAAGCACGAATACCGAGGCCGGGAATGCTTTTTTGGTGCTTTCCAGACTGCGGCGTACAAACATGGCGCTGCCAGGAATGGCATCGTCCGTATTGATGATGGTGGTAGCCTGGAATTTATCAGCGGGCAGACGGGCGGCGGCGATGGCGTCGCTGATGCCTTTATTGAGATCTTTTGCCGACAGCCTGCCCGCGACATGCAGCACCAGCCCGACTTTGCCGGTAAGCCGCGCGCTGTTCCAGTCGCGATAACCGATGTCGCCCTGATTAAGCGTCAGCTCGCCACGCTCCGCCACGCCAACCGGCGCGACCCGTTCACCCTCTTTAAAATTATGGGCGCCGGCAAAAAAGGGCAGCAGGGCGGAGATAAAGAGTAACGGGCGCAGCATGGAATATCCTCGGCAAGGGAAACTGTGGAAAGTGTAGTGGATATTACCCTGTTCGGTTGTCAGAGAAACCCGTTACGGGTCTACGTTAAGCCGTTTCTGGATGGTTGATTTATGAGAGCGGTGACAGTGTTGGTTCTCATAGGCTAAGGACAATAAAAGCCTGATTAAACAGGGAGGAAAAATCATGGCTTATATTGCGAAAACGTCGGGGGCTTACACAGGACAAGTTGTTGGAAATGGTCAGTGTGTGGCTTTTACATAAAAAGCAGCCAATATGCCGCATACAATAGCCTGGCGCAGAGGGCATTAGTCAAAGGCAATAAAAGCCTTGCTCCAGGAACAGTAATCGCGACATTCGATGAAAGTGGACGGTTTGGCAACCATACTGATGGTCGCTCGCAGGCGGCTATATACCTTGGACAGAACGTTCATGGCATGATTGTGCTGGATCAATGGATGGGGCATGGCCTGGACATTAAGCGACTCGCAAAATTATGCGAAAGCGCATAACACCGCTGTTTCTCTGGTGTGTCAGTACCAGGGCACCGCAAAAAAGATCACTTTGAAGGTGCCTGCCAGCGCCAAAAAATGTATGGCCTGGTTCGGGGATACCAAAAATGATTTTTATGCCGGGTGTGAGTAGGGCCGTTGGGAGTAGTTAAAACGATCACATCATTACGGGCGTTTACCCGATGCATATAAGCAGGCTGCTCCTGAATTACCTTTTAATACTCCCTTATGTTGCCCACAACCCAACAGCCAACAAAAAAGCCACCCTTGAGAGGTGGCTTAATTATATGCTTTTAAAGCTAAAATTTGGTGGCCCCTGTTGGGTTTGAACCAACGACCAAGCGATTATGAGTTCCTACAGGAACAACCGAAAATCAATATCTTTCCTTATAAATCATGCGCATAAAGGGCCGTTGTATACCAACTAAGGGCCAGTTTGAGCCATTTCTACCGCCATTTTATCGCCACTATAAAAATTTACTTAATAAGTGCGCAGTTTGAATTAGCGTAGGCGCTGGAGGCATTGTAGCCTAATTCTTGAGCGTAGTTTTTTGAGAAAGCATCAAGCCCTTCGGCTAACTTGTTAATCGTTGATGAGTATAGAGTTTGGTAAACTCGTCCCAAGTAAAAATCATCAGAAATTTGTAAGCCAAAAATATCCCTCAGCACGAGCGGTACATACTTCCGAGTATCTTCTCTATTGATCTTTTCTCCTTTCACCCCTTCAATGAAGATATGCCCATCTCGTTGAAAAATAGTAAGTAATTCATCCATGCGTTCAGCTTCTTTTAATCGTTCTTCATTTGGATAGTTTGCAAGGTATGATAAGCAAATAGCTGCGGTGACTGCATTTGCTCCTGCCAAAGCATAATCTTTTGATGTAGCAGCAAAAGTAGATGTCGATGCTGATAGTAAAAGTAAGGCCAAAATATATTTATTAAGCATTCTGGGGGTCCAAAGTTTCGCTGTTAGCTAAGGGATTGAGTTTTACCGCATCTTCGAGATGATCAGGGGCAAAGTGTGCATATCGCATCGTCATCTTTATGTCGGTATGACCAAGTACCCGCTGTAATACAAGAATATTACCCCCATTCATCATAAAATGACTGGCGAAGGTGTGGCGCAAAACGTGGGTTAACTGACCTGCTGGTAATTCGATGCCTGTCCTTTCCAGTGCAGAACGAAAAGAGCCGTAGCAATCACTAAATAATCGACCTTTTCTTTCATGAGACAAGAACTCATATAGTTCTTTGCTGATGGGAACAGTGCGGTTTTTTCTGCCTTTCGTATTGGTGTATGTGATTTTGTATTTCGCGAGCTGGCTTTTTTTCAGAGTCTCGGCCTCAGACCACCGGGCACCAGTAGCAAGACATATTCTGACCACGCTTTCTAAATCAGGATGCTCATGCCGCTTGCACTCACCGAGCAGTAGGGCGATCTGGTCATGAGTTAGCCATGCCATTTCCATTTCCTCTGTACGGAAAGGACGCATATTTTTCAAAGGATTTTCACCTTTCCACTCCCCGAGGCGATTGAGCTCATTAAACACCGCGCGAAAGTAAGCTAACTCAAGATTAAGCGTGCGTGGCGATACTTCTTTAACTCTATTAGAACGGGCATATTCACCCTTTAGCCTTTTCTCTCTATAGCGGGAAAACATTTGCGCATCGAAATGGCGTGCGAGCGGTTCTCCCATACAATCAAATGCATGATGCATCGCTAACTGACGTTTTAGTCCATCTTTTAAAGTAATGCCATGAGCGCTATACCATGCATCAACAAGTTCTTTTAGAGTTCGTCTGTCTTCTTTTTCCTCCTGCCAAGGGTTTTGTATAGTGTATTGTTCAAAGGCCAATGCCTCGCCTTTAGTAGCGAATTTCTTTCTGATGCGCTTGCCATTTGCCCCGTTTGGATAAAGCTCGCAAATCCAACCGCCAGCGGGATTCTTGCGGACAGTCATCAATTTACCTCGCTATATACACCTATTACACGCCCCAAGGCATTTATGTCATCTATTCCGCACTCAAAAGGAATCTTTCCGCCTGCAACGTATAATTTTCTGCCAGGAAGCTTTGTTAGCTCTCTAATGCTGATGCCACCTTCTATATCGATCAGCCAAAGCCCATCAGAAAGCGATGCCTGTTTATCAATAAAGTGAAGTTTTCCATCGGCCCTGATAGCCATCATTTCTATAAACGGCTTTGTGAAAAAATGAACATCCATTGTGAGTGAACCGTCACTGATGAGTTTTTCTTCACTTAATGTGAATGTTTCGATGACTCTTGTGTCATTAGCAACTGTTGACGTTGTAAACGGTTGTCCCTCTCCAGTAAGTAACCACCGCAGATCGGCCCCTGTTTCAAGCGCGCAGTGTGCCGCAAAGTCGTATGAAATAGCGCCACGGGTATATCTGTTAGAGAGTGAGCTTGAGGCAATGTCAAAGTGGTTAGCTAACTGAATCTTCTGGGAAAATCCGTAAGCCTCGCAGATTCGATCCAGTACGTCGACGTTGCTCCATCCTAAAGAATCTATTCTCATTTCGCTAAAACCTATTTACTAACTCCCAAATGGGAAGTATATTTTGGCTAAACCTACGCAATTGATGGCCCTTTGTTGGTAAACGGTGGCCCTTTAATTGCAAACCTTGGCAAACTGGGAATCATGCAACATGGCTTCTGAAATCGCAATCATCAAAGTGCCCGCGCCTATCGTTACTCTGCAACAGTTTGCAGAGCTTGAGGGGGTGTCATACCGCACTGCTCGCCGATGGACTACCGGAGAAAACCCGCGTTTACCGATTGAACCTCGTGTCATTCGTAAGGGGTGCAAACGAGCTGGCGGTCAGGTTCGCATTTACTACGCGCGCTGGAAGGAGGAGCAAATGCGTAAAGCACTGGGCCATTCCCGTTTTCAACTCGTCGTAGGTGCGTAATTCACTTTATGTGAATTGTAAGGATGCAACATGTTAGATTTTCGCGTTTCCTCACATACACATTTTGATGATGCATGTAGCAAATTTGCAGCATCCCATAATGTCAGGGAATTAGCGGTTAAGGCCGGAATTAAGCCACATACGCTCTATAACAAACTCAACCCCGAGCAACCTCATCAGCTAACGCCTCGTGAGATTTGGGTGCTGACTGATATCACCGAAGACTCGACGCTTGTTGATGGGTTTCTCGCGCAAATTCACTGTCTCCCGTGCGTGCCAGTTAATGAGCTGGCGAAAGAGAAGCTCCAAGTCTATGTGATGAAAGCAATGGGTGAGCTGGGTCAATTAGCGAACGGCGCTGCGTCATCAGAAAGACTGACCTCTACCCGTAAGCACAGCATGATCGACAGCGTTAACGCGGGGATTCGCATGTTATCTCTTACAGCGCTTGCGCTTCAGGCGCGTTTACAAGCTAACCCGGCAATGTCCAGCATGGTTGACACGATGAGTGGTGTTACCGCCACGTTTGGCCTGATGTGAGGTGAAGCATGGAGCCCTCTTTTGCTTCACTGTTAAAAAAACAAAGCCCGTCCATGCATTACGGACATGGCTGGATAGTCGGTAAAAAAGGTCAGCGCTGGCAACCGAGCCGCGATCAGTCGGCATTATTAAACGGCCTGCGCAACAGCGCTAAACCTTCACTGATAAGCCGGATAAAACTTTTTCTGGAGTCGGTATGAACCAAAACACCATATCAACACCAATTAAGCCAGGTGCGAAGCCATTTAATAATGCACGTTGTGAAGAAGCCCGGCCTGAGAAAATGACCGGCATGGAATGTTTTGCACGGTTTCATCATCAGTTAAAGGCGACGCAAAACGGTGCGCTGCGTAATTTCAACAAGCTTGACGATAACTTTAAGTTTGTCGTGATGACGCTGGCTAACCGCATGGAGCCGGGAACATTCAAAAGCGATGAGGTTGGCAAACCGTTTGAATATTTCGACCAGCCCCGCCGGTTAATGCTTATCAGGGCGATGAATGAAATAACGCGATGGGGCGATATCCTGCCGCGCCGTTTCTCACTGCACGAAGCTGTTTTACCCGAATAAATAACCCGTAAAGAAATTATTGGCGTAAACCCGCCAGGCATTTTTTTGCCCAAATTCTGGAGAACGAAAGATGCGAAATATCGAAACACACAAAACAAACATTGGCCCGGATGATGCGGGGCTGGTTTCAATTCTGGCCGAGGCGCGTCTTGAAGAGCGTCGCGGTCGCGCTGATGTAATGGCCTCCCGCCTCGATAACCTTGCCGATCATATTGCTAACGGTCGGCTTTCCAGTACCGAGGCCGCCGAGCTGCTGCGTGATGAAGCGGTAAAGATTGTTAACGAAGCGCAGGAGCTGCATTGATGGCCGATTCAATGGATCTTGTACAGCAGCGTGTCGAGGAAGAACTTGAACGCAATATTCACAAAGCGCGCAGCCGCCAGGCTGCGCCTTCTCGTTTCCTCTGTGAATCATGCAACGGGCCTATCCCTGAAGCGCGTCGCGCAGCTTTGCCGGGTGTTGAGTTTTGTGTGACCTGCCAGGAAATATCAGAGCTAAAGTCCGTGCATTACCGGGGCGGCATATGAGCGCGAACAGCAATAAACCATTGCGTGGCGGGGTGTGACGGTGCCGGAATTTTTGCACGCATGGAACGCGCCACGCGAGGCCATCGCTAGCCCATATCTGACTTATGAACAGGAGCGCCGCCGCGATCGGATGATTGCGGCGCTGCTGCATGTGCGTAACGAGCTGGAAAAACAGCCTGACCTGGTGCGTTATGCGGTGCGCCGCCGCGCCGACGAGCTGGAGCGCGAGCACGATGTTCAGCGAGCCAATGCCTTTCTGGTGAATTTCACCCGGAAGGCATTGCCGCGCCTTGAACTGGTTGCGGCGAAATACCGTATCGATGCCATTTCGCCAGATGTGGCATTGCCGGTTTTTGATGGACGGGATGATGATGTGTCAGCCCGTTACCTGACAACGCGGCTTGTGAACATGACCGCGCGTTATAACCGCCTGGCTGATATGTCGAAAGCTGATATCGATTTGCTTGCCGGCGATATCGCCAATTTTATCGTTGCTGAATTAGGCACCGTTGAAATCCAGGAGGGCAGCGAGTTAAAGGCGCTGCACGCCTCGTACATGTGCGCCGCGCGTATCACCCGCCACTTTAAAAACACCCCGCCGCTGTGGGAGAAAATCACCACAAAATATGTGACTGCCGAAGATGTGGGGCCGGCAGTGCTGCGCATGGCGACCGAAAAATGGTGGACGGGCCGCCTGCGCCGCGTCGCCGCAGAATGGCGCGAGCATCTGCACATCGCGCTCGGTAATGTCAGCAAAAAGCACAGCGCTTATGCCAGCAAAAGCTGTGTAAGTGACTGGCGTGAACAGAAGCGCCGCACTCGCGAATTTCTCAAGGGCATGGAGCTGGAAGATGAAGAAGGCAACCGTATCAACCTTATCGAGAAATATGATGGCTCGGTTGCTAACCCGGCGATCCGTCGTTGCGAGTTAATGACCCGTATTCGCGGCTTCGAAAATATCTGTAATGAACTCGGTTATGTTGGCGAGTTCTACACGCTGACCGCCCCGTCTAAATTCCACGCCACCACAAAGGCCGGATACCGTAACACCAAATGGAACGGCGCAAGCCCGGCTGACACACAGCGCTATTTAACCGGGCTCTGGGCGCGCATTCGCGCGAAGCTGCACCGTGACGATATTCGCATATTCGGCATTCGCGTCGCTGAGCCGCACCACGACGCCACGCCACACTGGCACATGCTGATGTTTATGCTGCCGGAGGATGTCGACCGCGTGCGCGCCATTATTACCCGCTATGCCCGTGAAGAAGACCATCACGAGCTTAAAAGCGAGAAGGCCCACAAGGCCCGCTTTCACGCTGAAGCTATCGACCCGGACAAGGGGAGCGCGACCGGCTATGTGGCGAAATACATCAGCAAAAATATCGACGGTTACGCACTTGATGATGAGCGCGACGATGAGAACGGCGAAATGCTCAGGGAAACCGCGCCGGCGGTTTCAGCCTGGGCCGCACGCTGGCGTATCCGTCAGTTTCAGTTTGTGGGCGGCGCGCCGGTGACGGTTTACCGCGAGCTGCGCCGGATGGCCGATGCTGAAACGGCGAAAGGGCTTAGCGTGGAGTTTGCGCTTGTGCATGATGCCGCTGATGCGGGCGACTGGGCTGCCTACGTTAACGCACAGGGCGGCCCGTTTGTGCGCCGTGATGAGCTTCAGGTGCGCACCTGGTACGAAAGCACGGAAGCGGTTAACGAATACGGCGAAGAGTGTGTGCGTATTCGTGGGGTTTACGACAAAGAAGTCGGCGACTGCACGCCCATTATTACGCGGCTCAAGCAGTGGAAGATTGTTGCTAAACGGCCGCAGGCCGAGGGTTTTGAAGTTAAGGGCGCTCCTGCGCCCTCTCGGAGTTCTGTCAATAACTGTACGAGAAGTGAAAGTGCTCCACCGATTGTGGATTTAACAAAACCTCTGAGTCAGCGTGAACGTCGAGGGCTGACCAGCCGAATCAGGAAGCAAAAGCCAGTAATACGACGAAAATTCATCTACGGAAAGGATGAGCAAAACGAAGCTATAGCGAAAACTATCGACGAGATACATCTGACAACCGGCACCACTATCAGCCGGGGCGAAGCCCTGCACCTGATGGCCGGTGGTAAAAGTTGTTTTGATGGCAAATGGCTACGCGGAACGGCGAAAGGAGAAATATTTTCCGCAGGGTCACCGCATCAGGTTAAAGCTGGGAAAATTCTTAATCGTGTTGCGGCTTTAGCTGAGCTAGCAACGAAAATGTAACCGCTAATATTCATCCATATCATGTACATACAGTGTGTTTGATAGTGATTTTTTCTTCACACTTTTTGCCAATGCATGATACTGTATGTTTATACAGTATCTCGTAGTGGAGGTTGTGTGGATAGAGAGCTAAACAAGCACGTTATGATTGAGCGGGTCGAAATGATTGCCCGTCTAACTGCTGAAGGTACTTGTCAGGAAAGAGATCGTGAAATCGCACTGAATCTAATCGCGGAAATAGCAAGAGGCAACCTAATAAAAAACAATAATTTTTCTGTTGTTTTTTCCGCGCCGCCTGTTGATGAAACCTTTGCAAAGGAGGGCAAAGTGAAAGTAAATATCACGCTGGATAAAGATCAAAAAATCGGCCAGTCTTTAATTGATGCTTTTCAGTGCGAATTGACCAAGCGAATACAGTCTGTTTTCCCGTCAACGCGCGTTATTGTTAAAAAGGGAGCCATGACTGGTGTTGAGCTGATGGGGTTCGATAAAGATTCAGACCGCGAAGCGCTGGATAGCATCCTTCAGGAAGTGTGGGAAGACGAGAGCTGGCGTTAATCCCTGAAAAATGTGTAATCCTCGACCCCATGTTTGATAGCATGGGGTTGTTTTATATGGGGATTACACACAAAGGAAAATCATGGATACCATAATAGCATTTTTATCTCTGACTCTATTTATTGCTTTCATCGTAGGGTTAATCAAGCCGTCGCTGGTTAGGATGCCGAACCGTAAGCGCTCCAGTGCGGTTTATCTCGGTTGCTGTCTGGCTCTTGGTTTTATTGGCTCAATCTTATGGCCGACTGAAAAAAGTCAGTCAGTGGCAAAAACTGATGCACCGGTGATTAAAGCGGAACCGGCTACGCCAACGTTTGATTACGCGGATAAAACTCTCAAAGAGTATCGCAATGAACCAAAAGAAACCCGGCACGATATCGTTAAAGGCTATGTGGGCTTCAAAAATGTACCGGCCAGCTCTACTGATGCCTTTTATGCCTGTATGAGTGAGTACACTTTTACCAAAGATGATGCGTTAAAGCTTGGTGATGTGTTGGGTTGGTGTTTCAACGATTTCGAGAGGGATCCAAAATCGCTTAATAGCAGAATCAATCTAGATGCATTTAAGGATAATTTTAGCGGTTGGGATGGCTCTTATCGCCCGTTAGAAAAATTGATAAAAGCCAGCATGAATAATGACTCCTCCTACAAACACGTTGAAACGGTCTATCATCTTATTTTGAATAAAGATCCGCATGCCGTTGTTAAAACAACGTTCCGCGGCAGTAATGCTTATGGTGGCGTGGTCAAACAGACCATAGCGGCGCGCGTTAACGTGCGAACGGGTGAGGTCGTTTCAATACTCGACAATTAGCAAATATAGTGACAAGTGCCGCCACCACTGAAACTTGCTTTCAGGGATGGCAATGTTGAACAACGAGCTTGGCGAGGCGTTAGTTACCTAGCAGCGATGCTAGACTAAAGGAGATGGTGTGAAAAATACTAATAATATTGTCGCTAAATATCTTGAACTATTCGAGAAAAAACGAACTCCAGATAATAACAGGATTAGTTTAAATTACGAGGATGCTATTAATTACGATATGTATTCGGTTTATATCAAAGATGAGAATGGGGATAATTATCTTTTTGATAGATATGTTGGTGATGAAATAATGGCAAGAAAATGGGATGTTCAGGATGGTTGCTTCTGTATTGACTCAACACTTAACCCTTTGTTGCTTAAGGCTGATTCATTTTCTGGTATTTATTATTATCATGCACATGAATTAGGTTTTAAATCATTAAATGACTTGGGTTTTCTTAAAACATTCAAGTTTAGGCGGTTTGCCGACTCCGTAAACAAAAAATTTAGCCGTGAGAAATATTTATATCGGCAGAGTAAGCAGGAAATAACGGATGTGATGACTGTTTTGTCTTCAGTTGTCCGGATTTATAGGGAACGGCCAAATGATGAACCGTTTAGTGAAGTTATTATATTGAGTGATGTTATTGGGAAATTATGGGTTTATCATGATGACAAGGCAAGGCTCCAAAAAGAGCTTCGCTTATGTCTTGGCTCTCTTGTAGAAAATGGAGATCTGTCAAAAACCCATGCAGGTTATAGGCCTACTGGAAAAGCGATCAATACTTTAGCTAGTTTCAATAAAAGTGAACAGCGTTATCACGAGAATATGCGAACACAACGAATTATGGTGTGGGCTACTGGCTTTGCAGCTTTAGCTGGATTAGGAAGCATGATTGCTGCTTTTATGACGCTGTATAAATGATGGGTATGCAATAATCAATTAACTTACGTAAAAAAGAAAATACCCATCAGCGGAGCGTGCATGTGTCAGGCGAATGGTTTTGCATGCGCTAGGCTTGCCCGTTCTGCCCGTGCTTTACCAGAGCTGGCGCGGCACGGGGCTGGCTGTTGATACAGTTGCATTAAAACTGTATCAAGAAGCGGGCAGGCGAGGCGGGGAGCAGGTCATCATCAATACCAGCGGTTGTATTTGATGTAGAAAAATGAAACGATAATGAACCATAAGAAAGTGAGTATTCCTGAATATTCCTCAATGAAATAAATAAACAAAAAAGCCCCTGCAAGTATAATTGCAATTGGGACCAGGTGGGAATGCGCTGCCCACAAAAAGGTTAATAAGTTCTTCATCTTTTTAGCATTTCATATAAGGCATCACCAATAACTTCTTCGTTATTACCCCCGGATTCGACTTGGTATATTATTTTTGACATTTGTGGTTCAATAAGGAAGTATAGCATTTCTATCTTTTCACGAAAGAGTATCTGGTAATATGCTGCATCTTGGAACTTAAGTTTGTTCGCAGCCAGTGCTGCCACCTCAGCCCTGGAATAGAGGGTCACTACTTTAATAAGCCAGCTGGACATTTCATTTACTTTTTTAATATATGAGTCCTGGAATTTTCCACTGCTTACAATTAATTTGGCAATCGTCAATGAAAGAGCCATTTTGCTCGTGCGTTCAGCTGAGTCATATGCTTTCTCACCGATTTTTTGCTGTATATAAGATACTAATGTGTTGCTTTTCTGGTCTCCGAGACGCTTAAAGGCTTTCTGGAAATAAAGCTCAACCATATCGAGAACAACGTCGTTTCTGTGAAAAATTTCTAACACAGCCCAATATAAACGCTTATCTTCACCCCATTGTTCATGGCATGTGCTTCTGTAGTATTTGTCAGGCATTACACATGAGCCATAGTTAATAATACGCTGGCTGCCAAGCTTAACGTCTTCAACGGTTTGCATGTGAGTGGCATAGACCTCTTTCACAGCTTTAGTTAAAGCAATCGCTAGCCTTTGGTCTGACTGTGCTTTCAATTTGAGATAGTTTTCTGCCATTTCTATGTACCTTGTTGTAACATTTACGGTTAATGATTGATCATGGTCACTAGCAGAGGCAAGGATGAAGATGAAAAAGAGTGGTAAAATACTGATTTATGTTATAGCTGCGATTATTGCTCTTCTAATAATTCCCGAGATTATCTTAAGGAAAGTTCCAACTGATATGCTTGCTCGCCTTGGGGACTTTACAAGTTTAGGCGGTTTATTTAGCCCTTTCCTGACGGCGATAATTTTCATTGGTGTATCGTCAATACTGATCGGGATTCTCAGCGTATATGCAGTGAGTAAATTTTACCGTTATTTAGTACGCATCAAGGGTAAGTAAGCCATATTAAATCGTGATCAACACCACTCAGACAGATGCATGCATTGGATGCATTTGTTTGCACGCGTTGCTGTCAAGCGTGTATGCGGTCTCGTGCGAGTGCTGGCGCCGTTCGGAGTGTAGATGCATCTGCATTAAAACCGACACATGAAGCGTGCAGGCGAGGCGGGGGTAGCATTGCGCGCGGTGGGGTGTGCATGATTTAAAATAACGCGCGCCAGCACCTCGCTGTGAGGCGCTGCGCTGTCGGGGTGGGGGATGAGGCGTGCGTGCTGATGCGGGGCGTGTGGTGCGTCTGAGCGAGTATGCGGCGGGGTGTAAAAAAGCCGCCTTGCGGCGGCCTGTTTTAATCGCTGCTGCCGTCCAGCGAGTAGGCTTTAAAGCGGATCACTTCCATTCCCGCCCAGTTATTCACTTCCCTGATCCGGTCCTGCAACGGGATAAGCTCGTTGCGCACAAACACCTTTGCCACCTTCTCGATATCTCCCAGGCTGCCGACATTCTCGGGCTTGCCGCCCATGAGCTGAAACGGGATGCGGTGCGCATCGAGCATGTCAGACGCGCTCACCTTTTTAATATTAAAAAAGTCATCTTTGGTGGCGACCTCGCTTAACGGCACGATTTTAATCCCGTCCGGTTTGCCGTTCGGCGCGTAGAAAAACAGGTTCTTAAAATTGCCGAGCCCCTTCGAGCTGCGCATCGCATCGCGCATCGCCTCAACGTCGGTGCTGCTCTGCGCCGCGTCGGTCACGTACATGATGTACCCTGCGTGCGCGCCGTTCTGGTAATACTTGCGGCGAAACAGCGTCGCCGACTCATTCAGCCATGCCGAGTTTAGCGCGCTGAGATATTCCGGCATCCCGTAAAGCTCCTGGTTGATATCCGGCTCCAGCAGATGAAACACCGAGCCTGGTTCAAACTGCTGCGGCTGCGAAAAGCCCGGCACCCACCAGTAAACATCCTCCTCCACGCCGCGCCGCGTGTATTTGGCCGGCGAGGCATCCAGCCTGATAACCTTGCCGGTCACGCTTTTTCGCGCCTCAAGAAACGCATTACCGAACACCAGAAAATCCAGCACGAAGCGACTGAAATCCTGCTGTGACAACAGCGGGTGCGGAATAAACGTGCTTGCCAGAATGTTGCGCTTCACGTAAATCGGCGAGCTGTGATGTACGGCGGCGCGCAGGCTTTTTGCCAGGCCGGCGAAGCTGACCGGCGGCTCGTACCATTTGCCGTTACTGATGCACTCGACATAATCGAGAATATCGCGGCGGTCGAGCACCGGCGTCGGCTCGCCAAACGTGAAAGCCTCCATCTTTTGCGCGCCGGCGGTGGTCGTGGCCGCGCGGTTATCGCGCTGGCGGTTTTTACGTTTACTCATCAGTAAAACTCCAGAATTGAGGATGATGCCTGGCCGCTCCCGGCGGTCAGCGGCTCGTTTAACAGGGCGTGCATGGTGGCCCACGCAACATCCGCATGACTCGCTTCCTCGCTGCGGCTCGCCTCATAGGTGGCGCTGCGCCCGCTGCTGGTCATGGTCTTGCGGATTGCCATAAAGGACTGGGTGATATCCGTGGCGCCGGCGTCGTACTCCAGACAGCCCCGGCTGATGGTGTCTTTTGCTTTCAACACCATTGCGGTTTTAACTTCCGGGCTGTAACGGATTTCGCGCGCGGCAGGCCAGAAGGCGCGCACAAGCTGAAACACGCCCTGGCCGATGCCGGTTGCATCGATGCCGATGTACTCGACCTGATATTTTTCAGTGAGCTCGCGGATGGCCTGCGCCTGGGTGGCGAAGTCCATGCCTTTCCACTGGTGGCGCTCCAGAATGCGGAACTTGCCGCCCGAGACAACCGGCGGCGCCAGCACCACGCAGCCGGCAGAATCGCCGGTATGCGAGGGGTCGTAGCCAATCCACACCGGGCGCGAGCCGAACGGACGCGCGGCGAAGGGCGAGAAATCTTCCCACTCCTCCAGGCTGTCGACCATGCAGCGTTGCAACTCCTCGAACGGAAACACCGAGGCTTTGTCGTCGACGAACTCGCACATGAAAAGATTGCGGAAATCCTCGGCGCTGTTTTCCCGCTTCAGCGCGTCCAGGTCGAACAGGTCGCAGCCACCGGCGAGCGCGTCCTCAATGGTGACAATCTGGCGCCACTGACCATCCCCGCACAGCATGCCGCCGGCGAGCGCCGCGTGGCTGATATCGATATCCACGCGCTCGGCTGCTGAGGTACGGCCCTTGTTGAACAGATCGCCAGACCAGAAAGGAAACGCGCCATGCCCGAGGGTGGAGGGCGTCGAGAAATAGGTCGAGCGCAGGTGTTTCTGCGACGCCATGCCCGAGGCGACCTTACGCAGCCGCTGGAAATTCGGGATCCAGAAAATCTCATCGACATACAAATCGCCGTTATGGCTCTGCGCGGTGTTGGAGTTGGTGCCGAGAAAAATCAGCTTGGCGCCGTTGTTGCCGATGACAATCGGGTCGCCAGACAGCTCCACGTCGACAAGGCGCGCAAACTGGATGATGTATTCGCGAAACACATACGCCTGCGTTTTGGAGGCGGATAAAAATATCTGGTTATGGCCGGTTTCCAGCGCGCGCAGCAGCGCCTCGCGGGAAAAGTAGAACGTGGCGCCAATCTGGCGCGATTTAAGAATGTCGCGGATGCGGTGCTCTAATCCGGCCCTGTGCCAGCGCAACTGATAGTCGAAAGACTCCTCGAAAAAAATCTCCCTGAGCTTGTCGATAGCCTCCTCGCTGAAGAAATTCTTTTTCGGCTTGCGGCGGTCGCCCTTGTTGCGGTTCGCCACGTTGGGGTTTAAATCCGCCTCGTTGCCGGTCTGGCCGTAGCGGTTCACCCTGGCGAGGCGCTCCATCTGGCGCGAGAGAAAATCCGCGACTTTAAAGTCGTGCGCGGTCAGCTCGGGCTTTGCATAAAGCTGAATCAGCCGCGCCTCAAGCGTGTTCTCGACGCGCTGAATGGGCGCCGTCTCATCCCATCCGTCGCGCTGCTTCCAGCTCTGTACGGTCGGACGTTTGATTTTCAGCATCTCCGCGATTTGCGGCACGGAAAAGCCCTGCCAGTAGAGCAGCGCCGCCTGTCGTCGCGGGTCGTTTAAAAGCGTGGTGTCGGTGGTGATGGTCATGAAAGCCTCGCCGTAAGTGGTACACGGCAAGGCTACTTAAGCGCGCCCGGCGATTCGCTAAAGCGCTGTTGTGTGGCGGCTTATCCATCCGGGATTGATAGCGAAGGAAGCGCGGCGCCGGGAAACTAACCCCGAACCCGTAACCCCACTTTCAGGACTCCTGACAATGGCAAAAAAAGTCTCAAAATTCTTTCGTATCGGCGTTGAGGGCGACACCTGTGACGGTCGCGTCATCAGCGCCGGCGACATTCAGGAAATGGCCGCGAGCTTTGATCCGCGCGTCTATGGCTGCCGCATCAACCTTGAGCACCTGCGCGGCATCCTGCCCGATGGCGTCTTTAATCGCTATGGCGATGTGGTCGAACTGAAAGCCGAAAAGATTGATGACGATTCCGCGCTTAACGGCAAATGGGCGCTGTTTGCGAAAATCGCCCCGCTCGACAACCTGGTCGACATGGTCGGCAAGGGCCAGAAGGTTTACACCTCAATGGAAATCCAGCCGAACTTTGCCAACAGCGGTAAATGCTATCTGGTCGGCCTGGCCGTGACTGACGATCCGGCAAGCCTCGGCACCGAATACCTCGAATTCTGCCGCACCGCCAAATCCAGTCCCCTTAACCGCTTTAAAGCGAGCCCGGAAAACCTGATTTCCGCCGCCACCCTGGCGGAGCTGGAATTTGAAGACCAGCCCGAGACGGTTTTCACGGCGCTGACCGACAAGGTGAAAGCCATTTTCAGCCGCAAGCAGGCGAACGACGATGCGCGCTTTAAAGACGTGCATGAAGCGGTGACCGCCGTCAGCGAGCACGTGCAGGAAAATCTGAGCGCCACCGAACAGCGCCTCGCCGCGATGGAAAACGCCTTCAGCGCGCTGAAGCAGGACGTGACCAGTCAGACCTCGCAGACCAGCCAGGCGCTCACTGACCTGAAAACCTCGCTCGACAATACCGAGAGCTTTACGCAGCCCCGCCGCACGCAGGCGACCGGCGGCGAAGGCGATTCGCTGTCGACCAACTGCTGACCGGCCGCGCCGGCACGCACACCCGTAAATTCACCTGACAACAGGAAAAACCATGCGCCAGGAAACCCGCTTTAAATTTAATGCTTACCTCTCCCGTATTGCCGAGCTGAACGGTATCGACGTCGGCGACGTGTCGAAAAAATTCAGCGTGCAGCCGTCGGTCACGCAAACCCTGATGGATACCGTGCAGGAGTCCTCGGAGTTTCTGACGAAAATCAACATCGTGCCGGTGAGCGAACTCAAGGGCGAAAAGATTGGCGTCGGCGTTACCGGCTCCATCGCGAGCACGGCAGACACCGCGAATGGCCATGCCCGCGAAACCGGGGATTTCGCCGCGCTGGAGTCCAACAAGTACGAGTGCGACCAGATTAACTTCGACTTCCACCTGCGCTACAAAACTCTCGACCTGTGGGCGCGTTTTCAGGATTTTCAGTTGCGTATCCGCAACGCCATCATCAAGCGCCAGGCGCTCGACTTCATCATGGCCGGCTTTAACGGCGTGAAGCGTGCGCCAACGTCTGACCGTGCTGAAAACCCGATGCTTCAGGATGTGGCGGTGGGCTGGCTTCAGAAGTACCGCAACCAGGCGCCGGCGCGCGTGATGGGTAAGGTCACGGCTGAAAGCGGTGAGGTGGTGTCTGACGTGATCCGCGTCGGCAAGGGCGGCGACTATGAAAACCTCGACGCGCTGGTCATGGATGCCACCAACACGATGATTGCGCCGTGGCACCAGGAAAACCCGGACATGGTGGTTATCTGCGGTCGTCAGCTGCTGGCCGACAAATACTTCCCGCTGGTCAATAAGCAGCAGGATAACAGCGACCTGCTGGCCGCTGACGTCATTGTCAGCCAGAAACGCATCGGCAACCTGCCGGCGGTGCGCGTGCCGTATTTCCCGCCGGATGCGCTGATGATCACCACGCTGGAAAACCTCTCCATCTATTTCATGGATGAGAGCCACCGCCGCGTTATCGAGGAAAACGCGAAGCTCGACCGCGTGGAGAACTACGAGTCGATGAATATCGATTACGTGGTGGAAGACTACGCCGCCGGCTGCCTGGTGGAACATATCAAGGTCGGCACCTTCACCACGGCCGCGCCGGACGTGCAGGCAGCATCGACCCCGGCGCAGGAAGCCACCAATCCGGCGCAGGAAGGCTAAGCCATGACGAGCCCCGCACAGCGTCACATGATGCGGGTCTCGGCCAGTGAAACCGCGCAGCGGCAGGATAAGCCGCTGCGCCATGCCACTGCTTACGAGCAGATGCTGGTTAAGCTGGCCGCCGACCAACGCACCCTTAAACAAATCCATTCCACCGAGCGCAAGGCGGAGAAAAAGCGCGAGCTGCTGCCGTTCTATCTGCCGTGGGTTACCGGCGTACTTGAGCAGGGCAAAGGCGCGCAGGACGACATTCTGATGACGGTCATGCTCTGGCGTCTCGATGCCGGTGACATTGCCGGCGCGCTCGATATCGCCCGCTATGCCCTGCGCTACGGCCTGACCATGCCCGGCCAGCACCGCCGCGCGCCCGCGTACCTCTTTACCGAGGAGGTGGCGCTCGCCGCGATGCGCGCCCATGCCGCCGGCGAGGCGGTCAGCATTGCGCTTCTGACCGATACGCTGGCGCTCACGCAGGCCGCAGACATGCCCGACCAGGTACGCGCGAAGCTGCATAAAATCACCGGCCTTGTGCTGCGCGATGCCGGCGAGCCTGCCGCCGCGCTGGAGCACCTGCGCCGCGCGATGCAGCTCGACGCACAGGCGGGCGTAAAAAAAGAGATTGAGCGCCTCGACCGGGAGCTGCAACCGAAACCCGCCAGGCCGGCGGCAAAGCCCGCCGCGCCCCGTAAAAAGACAACGCGATCCGCGACGCCCGCAAAACGCGGCCGCCCGAGGAAAAACGCCGTTTAACAGAATGCGCCACGCGCCAGGGCGGCACGCCGGTCAATGCGGGTTTTACCCGATCTGCGACCGGCGTCCACCGCCCACCCTGACAGGAGAAAGTAATGATGCGGATTATCAGCGGCGAGGAGCAGCCTGGCGGGCCGGCAGACCTCACGCCGCCCGGTGATGAGCCGGTGATTAAGAACACCCCGTTTTTTCCCGACGTGGAGCCGAAGCGGGTCCGCGAGCTGATGCGCCTTGAACAGACCTTTTCGCCGGCGCGCGTTCGCGAGGCCATCTGTGCCGGCATCGCGGAAACCAACGCTGAGCTGACGGAATACCGCCGCACGCAGCAGGCCGCCGGCTTTAAGCGTCTTGCTGACGTGCCGGCGGATGTGCTGGACGGTGAAAGCGTGCGGATATTCCTGTATCTGCGTGCCGTCAGTGCAATGGCGACCGCCTCGCTTTACGGGCGCTATCGCGGCGCCGACGCCAGCGGTAAAGGGGATAAAAAGGCCGACAGCATCGACAGTACGGTTGATGAACTGTGGCGGGATATGCGCTGGTCAGTGGCCCGCCTTCAGGACAGGCCGCACTGCATCATAGGGCAAATATGAAAACCTTCGCGTTACAGGGCGACACGCTCGATGCGATTTGTGCGCGCCATTACGGGCGCACCGGGGGCGTTGTCGAGACGGTGCTGACTGCCAATCCGGGCCTTGCCGACCTCGGCGCCGTTCTGCCGCACGGCACGGCGGTCGAGCTGCCCGATATCGCGCCGGCGCCCGCCGCTGAGAGCATCAACTTATGGGATTAACCATGGAAAAAATCAGCACCTTTTTAGCCTACTGGCTCTCCGCGCTGCTGGCCTTTTTCGGTGCCATGACACCGCAGGACGTTGCGGCCTATTTCGGCATGTTCGGCGTCGCCGTCACGGTGGCCGTGAACTGGTATTACCGGCGCAAAGAGATGTTGTTCCGCACCGCGCGCAAAGAGGAGGTTATCCGTGAACTCAATCGTTAAACGCTGTGCCGTGGGCGCGGTGCTGGCGCTGGCCGCGCTGCTGCCCGATTACGCGCGTCTGCATACCTCGCCGCAGGGACTCGCGCTGATTGGCGATCTGGAGGGGTGCCGCCTGAAGCCCTACCAGTGCAGCGCCGGCGTCTGGACGTCGGGCATCGGTCACACGGCGGGGGTGGTGCCGAAGCAAGATATCACCGAACGCGAGGCCGCCGTGAACCTGGTCGCCGACGTGCTGAAGGTCGAGAAAGCGCTTGCGGTCTGCGCGCCGGTTGCCATGCCGCCGCCGGTTTATGACGCGGTGGTCAGTTTCGCGTTTAACGTCGGCACCGGCGCGGCCTGCCGGTCAACGCTCATGGGGTTTATCAACGCGAAAAAGTGGGTGCAGGCGTGCGACCAGCTCCCCCGCTGGGTGTATGTCAACGGCGTGCGTAACGCCGGGCTTGAAAACCGCCGCGCCCGTGAGCGGGCGCTGTGCCTGAAAGGAGCACTATGAAAACGCTGATCGTTTTACTTCTGCTAGCGCTCGCCGGTCTGGTCTGGCTGGGGCGGGAAAACAGCACGCTCGCGCGAAGCTTTGAAAAGGCGAACCGCGTGGCCGACGGGCAGAAAACCCAAATCAGTATGCTGAAAAATCAGCTCAACGTGGCCGTCAGCCTGGCGGATAAAAACGAACGGGCGCAGGTAACGCTGCGCGGCCAGCTTGACGCCGCGCGCGAGGCGGCGCAGCGACAGGAACAGACCATCACGAGGTTACTCAATGAAAACGACGAATTTCGCCGCTGGTATCGCACTGGTTTGCCTGACGCTGTGCGCCGGGTGCACCAACGCCCCGCCTGCGCCTCTGCCGGTCACTGTTTACAACGCCTGCCCGAAAGTCAGCCTGTGCCCGATGCCGGGCAGCGACCCGGTCACTAACGGCGATCTGAGTGCGGATATCCGTCGCCTGGAGCGCGCGCTGGAGAGTTGCGCGCTTCAGGTGGAAGCCGTGAAACACTGCCAGGATGAAACTGATGAAAAAGCCCGAGAGCCTGCGAAAAGCCCTGACTGATGCGCTGCCGGTACTGCGTACTAACCCGGATATGCTGCGCCTGTTTATCGACAACGGCCAGATTGCCGCCACGCTCGCCGCCTCGCTGTCGTTTGAAAACCGCTACACGCTGAATGTGGTCGTGACCGATTACACCGGCGATATTAACCTGCTGCTTGTGCCGGTCGCCGCGTGGTTACGGGAAAATCAGCCCGATATCATGACCACGGACGACGGCATGAAAAAAGGTTTCACCTGGTATGCGGATATCAACAACGACAGCAGCGTCGACGTCAGCATCAGCCTGTTAATCAGCGAGCGCACGCTGGTTAAAGAGTCGGACGGCGCGCTGTATGTCTCTGACGTACCGGAGCCGCCACCGCCGGAGCCGGTCACGCGTCCGGCTGAGCTTTATATCAACGGTGAATTGGTGAGTCGCTGGCATGAGTGATTTCAGCCCGTTTGAAAAGCGGCTTTCCGCGCTGATTGCCGCCCTGTCACCGGCGGGCCGGCGGCGGATGGCGCAGGATATCGCAAAGACGCTGCGCACCCGGCAGCAGCAGCGCATTAAGTCGCAGAAAGCCCCGGACGGCAGCGCCTACGCGCCGCGCCGGCTTCAGGCCGCCCGCGCAAAAAAAGGCCGGGTGAAACGCGAAATGTTCGCGAAGCTTCGCACCAGTCGTTTTATGAAAGCCACCGGCAGCAGCGATGCCGCCGTGGTGGAATTTACCGGTAAGGTGCAGCGCATCGCGCGGGTGCATCAGTACGGCCTGAAAGATAAGCCTGGCCGCAACGGCAAGGCGGTTCAGTATCCGGCGCGCCCGTTGCTCGGGTTTGATGAGGGCGACCGGCAGGCGGTCGAGGAACTCATTATTTCAAATTTAAAGGGGGCTCTATAAGAGCCCCCTTTAACGATCTTAATTTCCTTTTACAGCTTTGATTATACTTGCAAGCTGCTCAATTCCATCAAACGTAGACGGGGTTTTTTCATCAGAACCCATGATGTTTGAAAAAATAATGTCTTCAAACTTTGTAAGGGGGTTGATTTTGTCACTTATTATATCTTTAGAGTATTCGGCGTAATTGTGAACGAACTGGCAAAGGTTTTTTCGAAGGTTTATTTGCATAAGTTGTGCGCGAACGGAGTTGAAATTATTTAACACAACTCTAAAGAAATAAATGAGAATTAAGGTTAGTGACAGTAAAGGGATGGATTTTAGTAAGTGACCTAATATATCTCCGGTGCCTACTAAACTGGATAGTAATCGCGCCTCCCAGATTAAAGGGAGGCACAGCAATACTCCCATTAAAAATAACAACCACTTGGTTTTTGCCAGTTCTGTTGACTTTGCTGCGCTTAGGGTTGAAAAGGCATCCTGTAGCCCAATGAAATTGAAGGCATTTTTTTGCTCTTCCAGTTTGCTATTTAGATGATTGACAATTTTTGTTTTTTCATTCATTTCCTCTCGCAGGCCTTTCATTTCATGTGCAAATGCCCTTTGTTCCTCTAAGAAATCATTGTAAGAAGTAGTATTTAGTTCTTGGAGGCATTTTTTTACCGTTAGGGTTGGCTGTTGACATAAGGCATAATGAATTTCTTTTTTGTAAGGCTCTGGGAAGTTATCGATATTATATACGCCGAATCGAAAGAATTTTTCGTTTACACTAAACATTTCATTGAATTGTGAGAACCCTATGCTCATCCGTCTAAAGTTAGCGTTGGAAATATTAAATTCAGCATTAAAACCAAAAAGCAGGGAAAAAACCAATCCTTCATTGATATTTTGATTTCTGTCTGGGTGTAATGCATCTAATAAAGGAGAGTGCAGGTGCTCAATGTTATATGCACAGAATTCATCCCATTTTTTTGCTGTGCTCTTTATGTAATCTAACAATTCAATAATAAGTTTGTTTCTTTCTTCTTCGAATGGTGAATTAGCTTGGGTTTCTGCGATTCGCTCTTTGCAATATGAGGCAGCATTATGAAAATCGTCGGTTTCAAAAAAAATATTATTCATAAGTACATTCGCTCGTAATATGTTGTGCCGTTTACAGAAGAACGGCTTTTGCTGTGAAGTGTGTCAACCTGAACACATCATAAAGCCATGCAAACTCAATTCAATGAAATCTCGCGCTTGCTGCGCAACATGATCCGCACCGGTGTCATCGTCTCGGTGGATACCGACGCGGGGCGCTGTCGCGTGCAGACCGGGAAAAACGTGACCGACTGGTTGCAGTGGCTTACCCACCGCGCCGGGCGTTCGCGCACCTGGTGGGCGCCGTCGGTCAGTGAACAGGTGCTTATCCTCGCCGTGGGTGGCGAGCTCGATACCGCGTTTGTGCTGCCGGGCATTTTCTCTGACGACAACCCGGCGCCGTCGGCCTCCGCTGACGCCGTTCACCTCGCCTTTCCTGACGGGGCGGTCATCGAGTACGAGCCCGCAAGCGGTGCGCTTAAGGTTTCCGGCATTCAGACAGCCAGCATCAGCGCGGCTAAATCCGCAACCGTGACCGTGCCGGTCGTTACCGTCACCGCCTCCACACGTATCACCCTCGACACGCCGGAAGTGGTGTGCACCAACAAACTCATCACCGGCACCCTTGAGGTGCAGAAAGGCGGCAAGATGGAAGGCAATATCCAGCACAGCGGCGGCGCGCTCACCTCCAACGGCGTGCGGGTCGATGAGCACAGTCACGGCGGCATTGAACGCGGCGGAAGCTGGACGGAGGGCACACAATGACGGCCCGCTACAGCGGCATGAGCCGCGACACCGGCATGACGCTCACCGATGCGGCGCACATCAGCCAGAGCATCCGCGACATTCTCACGACGCCGGTCGGCTCGCGCGTGATGCGCCGTGATTACGGCTCGCTGCTGTCGATGCTGCTTGACCAGCCACAAAATCAGGCGCTGCGCCTGCAAATCATGTCGGCGTGCTACATGGCCATCCTGAAGTGGGAGCCGCGCGTGCGCCTGACCGGACTCACTTTTGAAACCCGCTTTAACGGTGAAATGGTGGTCGAAATCAGCGGCCAGCGCACCGACACGGGCGGCGATATTTCCTTAACCATTCCTGTGAGCTGATAACGATGCCGACCATTGACCTGAGCCAGCTACCCGCCCCCGATGTGGTCGAGGAGCTCGATTTTGAAGCCATTCTCGCCGAGCGAAAGGCGACGCTGATTTCCCTGTATCCCGAGGAGGAGCAGGACGCCGTCGCGCGCACGCTGGCGCTGGAATCCGAGCCCGTTGTGAAGCTGCTACAGGAAAATGCTTACCGCGAGGTCATCTGGCGCCAGCGGGTTAACGAGGCGGCGCGCGCCGTGATGCTCGCCTATGCCAGCGGCGGCGATCTGGACGTGAGCGCCGGCAACCTCAACACCGTCCGCCTGACCATCACGCCTGCGGATGAGTCCACGCTCCCGCCAGCGCCTGCCGTGATGGAAAGCGACACCGATTTTCGTCTGCGCGCGCAGCAGGCGTTTGAGGGGTTAAGCGTGGCCGGACCGGTGGGCGCGTATGAATATCACGGACGCAGCGCCGACGGGCGCGTCGCGGATGTGTCAGTGGTAAGCCCGACACCGGCCTGCGTCACCGTGACGGTGCTGTCACGCGATAACGACGGCGTGGCCGATGCCGCCCTGCTGGCCGTGGTTGACCGTGCGCTCAATGCCGAAGATGTGCGCCCGGTGGGCGACCGGGTGACGGTGCAGGCCGCCGAGATTGTGCCGTATACCATTCAGGCCACGCTCTACCTCTTTCCCGGTCCGGAGGCGGAGCCGATCCGCCTGGCGGCCGAGAGCAGGCTTAAAACCTACATCACCACGCAGCACCGGCTCGGGCGGGATATCCGACAGTCGGCAATTTATGCCGCCATTCATGTCGAAGGCGTGCAGCGGGTGGAGCTGGCAGGCCCGGCCGCTGACCTTGTGCTCGGCAAGCATCAGGCGTCGCTGTGCACCGATTACTCGCTGACGGTCGGGGGCTCCGATGAGTGATAACCGCCTGCTGCCGGTGGGCTCCTCGCCGCTGGAGGTGGCTGCCGCGAAAGCGTGCGCGGAAATAACCCGTGTGCCGGTGCCGCTGCGCATCCTGTGGAACCCCGCCACGTGTCCGGTAAGCCTGCTGCCTTATCTCGCCTGGGCGCTGTCGGTTGACCGCTGGGATGAGCGCTGGCCGGAAGCGACGAAACGCAGCGTTATCGCCGCCTCGTTCTACGTGCACAGGCACAAAGGCACCATTAGCGCGCTGCGCCGCGTGGTCGAGCCGCTCGGCTACCTGATTGACGTGCGCGAGTGGTGGCAAGTCAACGAGACGCCCGGCACGTTTCGTCTTGAGGTGGGCGTGCTGGATAACGGTATCACCGAAGAGATGTATCAGGAGCTTGAGCGCCTTATTTCTGATGCCAAACCGGCAAGCCGGCATCTGACCGGCCTCAATATCAGCCTGAGCACTGACGGCGCGGCCTTTGTCGGGGCGGCCAGCTACAGCGGCGACACGCTCACTGTTTACCCCTATCTACCCGAGGAAATCACCGTGGGCGGCACGTTTAACGCCGGCGCGGCGATTCATTTAATTGATAACCTGAGAGTGACGGCATGACCGCAAAATATTTTGCTCTTCTGACCAACCAGGGCGCGGCGCGGCTGGCGAATGCGGCCGCGCTGGGCACGAAACTTAACCTGACACAGCTCGCGGTCGGTGACGGCGGCGGAAGCCTGCCGGTGCCGGATACGGCGCAGACCCGGCTGATTAACGAAAAGCGCCGCGCGCCGCTGAATATTCTGTCGGTCGACCCGGTGAACACGAGCCAGATTATCGCCGAGCAAATCATCCCGGAAAGCGAGGGCGGCTACTGGATTCGTGAAATCGGGCTGTATGACGATGCCGGTGTGCTGATTGCGGTAGCGAACTGCCCGGAAACCTATAAGCCATTACTTACCGAGGGCAGCGGGCGCACGCAGACCATCCGCCTGGTGCTGATTGTCTCGGCGACGGACGCCGTGGCGCTGAAAGTCGACCCCGCTGTCGTGCTGGCGACCCGAAAATATGTCGATGACGGTGTTATTGAGGTAAAGAGCTTTACCGATAAACAGCTCAAGGCGCATGAGGCGAAAGCGAATCCGCACTCTCAATATTTGCTGATTAAAAATGCGCTGAAAGAAATCGCCGACGCCGGCCTCGCCGGTGAAGTGCTCGAAAATCTTGGTCTGAAAGATATTGCAGTGTCGCTCAAATATGGTGCCCCGCTTATCGGTGAACTGGTCGAGTGGCCGCACGAAAAAATGCCCCAGGAGATTTGGCCTGACATGTCTATGGAGTTTATCCCGTACATGGCCCAGTCATTCGATCCTGTGAAATACCCTCTTTTGTCGAAACTGCATCCGAAAAACAAGCTACCGGCTGACATGCGTGCACAGGTTGCGCGTGGCTGGGATAACGGAAGGGGGATTGATACCGGGCGCGTGCTGATGAGTGAACAGGGTGATGCTGTCAGGAACATAACCGGCACCGTCGGCAATGTTCAGTTCCGTACTGGCGGGGAGTCCGGAACTGGTGCTCAATCCGGCGTATTTAAAATGGAAGCGTCGACAGTAGCCGGGAACTCCAGCGCTGGCGTGGACCCTGCACGGGTTGTTGGTATTGATATTTCAAAACAGGTGCCTACCGCAGCAGAAAACCGGGTTAAAAGCGTGGCGTGGAATTTTATTGTGAGAGCTAAGTGATGGCTGAATTATTTGATAAGAATGGCAATGCGACAGAAACAACGACCGTAACTGTTTATGGATTCGACCAGCAAACCGGGGAATATCAGAATACCTATAAAGCCAGAATCCTGGCGGGTACCGGCATTCCTGGTTTTTCTACGATGCAGGCAGTTCCCGAATCAAAAGCCGGTTACACATTAGTCTGGAACGGTAAAGCGTGGCAGGAGCGGGAAGATCATCGCGGCAAAACAGCCTATGAGAAAGCAACCGGCGATGCCGTGATCATTAAAGCGCTTGGTCTGCCGGATGATGAATACACCTTGTGCGAGCCTGCCACACCATACGATAAATGGAACGGCACGGCGTGGGTGACAGATACAGACGCCCGGCACGCCGCCGATGTTGTCGCAGCAGAGCAGCAAAAGTCCACGTTACTTGCCGAAGCGGCCACCGAAATTGAATGGCGGCAGTATGCGGTCAGTAAGGGGATTGCGACGGAGGAGGAGCTTGCCGCGCTTGATAAATGGAATTTATATCGGGTGCGGCTGATGCGCATTGTTACCAGCCAGGCTCCCGAGATTGAATGGCCTGGGCGTCCTTAGATGAACGCTGTGCCGTGACTTTTCACTCGTCACGGCGCATACCTCTTTCAACCCTAATCCATCTGTTACAGGTCCGTCCCGGAATCTTAAACGGCCCAAATTCCCGTTGTGTCAGCCGCCGCCGAACCCTGACAGTTAGCCGCGTGCAGGCGTAAACCAGACAATATCACTCACCCCTAACCCCCACGGAGTTAACCGGATGAGTGATTATCATCACGGCGTGCAGGTCGTCGAAGTCAACGACGGCACGCGCGTCATTTCCACTGTTTCCACGGCGATTATCGGCATGGTCTGTACGGCCAGCGATGCCGATGCCGCCACCTTTCCCCTCAACGTGCCGGTACTGATTACCAACGTGCAGAGCGCTATCGCAAAAGCCGGAAAAAAAGGCACGCTGGCTGCCGCCCTTCAGGCCATCGCTGACCAGGCGAAACCCGTCACCGTTGTGGTGCGCGTGGCTGAAGGCACCGGCGAGAGCGAGGAGGCGCTCGCACAGACCGTTTCGAACATCATCGGCGGCACCGATGAAAACGGCCAGCTCACCGGCATGAAAGCGTTACTGACTGCCGAGGCGGTGACCGGCGTCAAGCCGCGCATTCTCGGCGTGCCGGGCTTCGACACGCTGGACGTGGCGGTCGCGCTCGCGTCTGTCTGTCAGAAGCTGCGCGCGTTCGGCTATGTCAGCGCATGGGGCTGTAAAACTATCTCTGACGTTATCGCCTACCGTAAAAACTTCGGCCAGCGCGAGCTGATGCTTATCTGGCCGGACTTTATCGCCTGGAACACCACAACCAGCGCCAGCGATACCGCCTTCGCCACTGCGCGCGCACTCGGCCTGCGCGCCCGAATCGACCAGGAAACGGGCTGGCATAAAACCCTGTCGAACGTGGCCGTTAACGGCGTGACCGGCATCAGTGCGTCGGTGTTCTGGGATTTGCAGGAGCCCGGCACCGATGCCGACCTGCTGAACCAGGCCGGCCTCACGACGCTGATTCGCAAAGACGGTTTCCGCTTCTGGGGTAACCGCTGCTGTTCAGACGATCCGCTGTTTCTCTTTGAAAATTACACCCGCACCGCGCAGGTGCTCGCCGACACCATCGCCGAGGCGCACATGTGGGCGATGGATAAGCCCATCACCCCGACGCTTATCCGCGACATCGTGGACGGCATCAACGCCAAATTCCGCGAGCTGAAAACTGCCGGCTATATCGTTGACGCGCTGTGCTGGGTGGATGAGTCAGCGAACGACAAAGAAACCCTGAAGGCCGGCAAGCTGATGCTGGATTATGACTACACGCCGGTGCCACCGCTGGACAACCTGACGCTGCGCCAGCGCATCACCGATAAATACCTGGCGAATCTCGTGTCGTCAGCGGCTAACGCTTAAGGAGCAAAAAGCACATGGCACTTCCGCGCAAGCTCAAATACATGAACCTGTTTAACGACGGCCTGAGTTATCTCGGCGTTGTTAAGTCTGTGACCCTGCCAAAGCTGACCCGCAAGCTGGAGAACTATCGCGGCGGCGGCATGAACGGCAGCGCCCCGGTTGATTTCGGCCTCGATGACGATGCGCTCTCGATGGAATGGACGATTGGTGGCTTCCCCGATGAATCTATCTGGTCGCAGTACGGCGCAAGTTCGGTGCCCCTGCGCTTTGCCGGCTCCTGCCAGCGCGACGACACCGGCGAAACGGTGGCCGTCGAGGTGGTGATGCGTGGCCGTCACAAGGAAATCGACAGCGGCGAAAGCAAACAGGGCGAAGACACAGAAACCAAAATCAGCACGCAGTGCACCTATTTCAAGCTCACCATGAACGGCAAAGAGCTCGTTGAAATCGACACCGTGAACATGGTGGAGAAGGTGAACGGCGTCGACCGCCTGGAGCAGCACCGCCGCAATATCGGGCTGGCCTGATGTAACCCGGTCAGCCTCTGCTGGCCGGCTCTTTTAACGTATCTATAAAGCGAGACTGTCATGATTCAATCTAATGAAAACACCGTTACCCTGGTAAACCCGGTTAAACGCGGCGAGCAGGAAATCAGCACCATTACCGTGATTAAACCCAATGCCGGCACGCTGCGCGGCGTGGGGCTGGCCGCGCTGGCAACCTGTGAAGTGGATGCGCTGATTAAGGTGCTGCCGCGCATGACCTACCCGAACCTCACCGAGCAGGAAGTCATCGCGCTTGAGCTGCCCGACCTGATGGCGCTCGCCGGGAAGGTTGTCGGTTTTTTGTCGCCGACTTCGGAAGCCTGACGTTCCCGGAACATTTTTCGACGGACGATCTGATAGCGGATATCGCAGTGATATTCCACTGGCCGCTGTCAGAGCTCTTTTCCCTGAGTCTGTCCGAGCTCATCACATGGCGCGAAAAGGCGCTCCAGCGAAGCGGAAACATGAATGAGTGAAAATGTAAAACTCCAGGTCTTTCTGAAGGCGGTAGACCAGGCGACACGCCCGTTTAAGCACATCGGGACGGCGAGCAAAGCGCTCTCGGGCGAGATTCGCGGCACGCAGAAAACCCTGCGCGAGCTCAACGCGCAGGCCGGGAAAATTGACGGTTTCCGCAAGGCCAGCGCCCAGCTCGCGGTGACCGGACAGTCGCTGGAAAAAGCAAAGGCGGAAGCGGAAGCGCTGGCGACACAGTTCAGGAACACCCAAAAGCCGACGCTGGCGCAGGGCCGGGCGATGGAATCCGCGAAACGCGCGGCGGAGTCGCTCCAGGCCAAATACAACAGCCTGAGCCAGTCGGTTGCGCGCCAGAAAGACGAGCTTGGGAAAGCCGGGATTAATACCCGCAACCTGGCCGCCGGTGAGCAGCGTCTTAAAACCAGTATCAGCGAAACCACGGCGCAGCTTGCCAGGCAGCGCGAGGCGCTGGCCCGCGTCAGTGCACAGCAGGAAAAGCTGAACGCGGTTAAGGCCCGCTACCAGAAAGGCAGGGCGTTTGCCGGCAGTGCCGCCGGCGCTGCTGCCGTGGGGATGGCGACAACCGGCATTGTGGCCGGCTCGGCGCTGATGCGGCCCGGTTATGAGTTTGCGCAGAAAAACTCCGAGCTTCAGGCCGTGCTCGGTGTGGAAAAACAGTCAGCGGAAATGCAGGCGCTGCGCAACCAGGCGCGCCAGCTCGGCGACAACACCGCCGCTTCGGCAGGTGATGCGGCAGCCGCGCAGATTATCATCGCCAAAGCGGGTGGCAATGCGGCGGCTATTCAGGCGGCAACTCCCGTCACGCTGAATATGTCACTCGCCAACCGGCAGACGATGGAGGAAAACGCGCAGTTACTGCTGGGTACTAAAAACGCCTTCCAGTTATCAAATGACAAGGTAGCTCACATTGGCGATGTGCTTTCCGCCACGATGAACAAATCAGCCGCTGATTTTCAGGGGCTAAGCGATGCCATGACCTATCTGGCACCCGTTGCACGTGCTGCCGGAGTAAGCCTCGAAGAAGCCGCAGCAATGACGGGCGTGCTTCACGATAACAACATTACTGGCTCTATGGCCGGTACGGGTAGCTCGGCGGTAGTCACCCGATTACAGACGCCTACCGGTGAGGCTTTCAACGCGCTAAAAGAGCTGGGGATTCAGACCGCTGACAGCAAAGGCAATATGCGGCCTGTCTTTACCATCCTGAAGGAAATCAGCGCGAGCTTTGCCAGCCATAAGCTCGGGAACGCGCAGCAGGGCGAGTACCTTAAAACCATTTTTGGCGAGGAAGCGCTTAAGTCAGCGAATGCGCTTTTGCAGGGTGCGACTTCCGGCAAGCTCGATAAGCTGGCCGCAGCCCTGAAAGCCTCGGATGGCAAGACCGCAGAACTTGTCGGAATTATGCAGGACAACCTCGGCGGCGATTTTAAAGAGTTTCAGTCGGCCTACGAGGCAGTTGGTACAGACCTTTTCGACCAGCAGGAAAGCTCACTGCGCAAACTGGTACAGACCGCGACCCGTTACGTGCTGCGCCTCGATAACTGGATTAAAAACAACAAGGCGCTGGCAGGCACATTAACCATGATTGCCGGCGTGGCGGCTGCCGTGATCGGCGTTGTGGGGGCCATCGGACTGGTTGCATGGCCGGTCATTACCGGGATAAACGCGATCATCGCGGTAGCGGGCAGTCTCGGCACCATCTTTACCGTGGCGGGTAGCGCCATTGCCACGGCTATAGGCGCGCTCACCTGGCCGATTGTGGCGGTGGTGGCGGCCATCGTCGCCGGTGCGTTCCTGATCCGTAAATACTGGCAACCCATCAGCGCCTTTTTCGGCGGCGTGATGGACGGCCTGCGCGCGGCATTCGGGCCGGTGGGCGAGCTGTTCGCACCGTTTAAGCCGGTGTTTACCTGGCTCGGTGAAAAGCTTCAGGCGGTGTGGCAGTGGTTTAAAGACCTTATCGAGCCGGTGCAGTCGAGTAAGGAAACGCTCGACAACTGCCGCAGCGCCGGCGAGCGCTTCGGTAAGGGGCTCGCCGATGCGCTGCTGCTGCCGCTTAAGGCATTCAATAAACTGCGCGAAGGCATTACGTGGGTGCTGGAAAAGCTCGGCGTTGTTAACAAGGAATCCGACGCGCTCGATGCCAAAGCCGAAAAGGCAAATGCGGTCGCCTCGCGTGCAGGCGGTATGAGTGGTGCGGCAGCGGCAAATGTGCCAGCGGGCATGTTCGGTCAGGCACCGGCATACCAGGCTTATCAGCCGGTCAGCGCGGCGGGTGGACGCTCATATATCGACCAGAGCCGCAACCATTACAACATTTCTGTGGCCGGTGGTGCCGGTGCCGGCGGAGCAGATTACGCCCGGCAGATGCGCGAGGAGCTGGATCGCATCGAACGGGAGAAGCGCGCACGCAGCCGCGCCAGTATGGGCCATGACGGTTAAGGAGACTGCGCGATGATGCTTGTGCTCGGGATGTTTGTTTTTATGCGCCAGACGCTGCCTTACCAGAGTATGCAGCGGTCGGTCGATTACCGGTGGCCTTCCAACAGTCGCATAGGCCGGCGGCCTTCTTTTCAGTTTCTCGGTGTGGAGGAGGAGAAAATCACGCTGAACGGCGCGCTTTACCCGGAAATTACCGGCGGCAAGCTGTCGCTGAAGGCGGTCGAGCTGATGGCGGAAGAAGGCAAAGCCTGGCCGCTGATGGACGGCACCGGCGTTATTTACGGGCTGTTTGTGATTAACAGCGTGGAGACGACCGGCACCGAGTTTTTTTCTGACGGCTCGCCGCGAAAAATCGATTTTGTCCTGACGCTGACCCGCGTCGATGATTCACTCGCCGCGCTTTATGGCGACCTGAGCCAGCAGGCGCAGGATCTGGTCGGCAAAGCCGGCGACACCCTGCAGAAAATGAAAACGGTGGCGGGAGGGTTTTTCTGATGCTGTCTGACTTTTACAACGGCGCTGGCGCCGGCATGACGCCGGCCTATATGCTAAGGATTAACACGAAAGATATCACGACGGTTATCAGCGAGCGGCTTCTGAGCCTGACGCTGACCGATAACCGCGGCTTTGAGGCTGACCAGCTCGATATTGAGCTCGACGATGCCGACGGCCAGCTTGAGCTGCCGATCCGGGGCGCGGTGCTGACGCTGTTCATGGGCTGGCAGGGCGAGGCGCTTATCGGGAAAGGCGATTTTACCGTCGATGAAATCGAACACCGGGGCGCGCCGGACACCCTGACCATCCGGGCGCGCAGCGCGGATTTTCGCGGCACGCTTAACTCGCGCCGGGAGGAGTCCTATCACGACACCACGCTCGGCGCCGTGGTGGAAACCATCGCCACCCGCAACAAACTGAAGCCCCGGATAGCGCCTGAGCTGGCGCGCATTCCGGTGTCGCATATCGACCAGGCGCAGGAGAGCGACGCCAAATTTCTGACCCGGCTTGCGGAGCGCAACGGCGCCGAGGTGGCGATTAAAGCCGGCGTATTGATGTTCATTAAAGCCGGTGCCGGCATGACGGCAGGCGGTAAGGCCATTCCGCAAATCACCATCACCCGCAGCGACGGCGACCGCCACCAGTTCGCCATCGCTGACCGTGGTGCCTATACCGGCGTGACAGCGAAGTGGTTGCACACCAAAGACCCGAAGCCCAAAGAGGTCAAGGTAAAACGAAAGCCAAAGGTTAAGCACCTGCGCGCGCTGGAGCATCCGAAAGCCACGAAGAAGAAAAAGGAGAAGAAGGAGCCGGAGGCCAGAGAAGGCGAATATATGGCCGGCGAAGCGGATAACGTGTTTGTACTGACGACTACCTACGCCTCAAAAGCCCAGGCGATGCGTGCGGCCCAGGCAAAGTGGGATAAGTTACAGCGCGGCGTTGCTGAGTTTTCCATCACCCTGGCGCGTGGCCGCGCTGATCTTTACCCGGAAGCGCCGACAAAGGTGAACGGATTTAAACGCATTATTGACGAACAGGACTGGACGATCACAAAGGTAACGCACTCGCTGAATAACAACGGCTTTGTCACTGCGCTGGAACTGGAGGTGAAGCTGTCAGATTTGGAATATGAGGCAGATGCAGATACAGAATAATTTAATTCTTAATGAGTGAAATTTTGGATATCATTTATTCACTTTTTGGGAATCAAGAGGCGTAACATGTTCCATTGTCCAAAATGCCAGCACGCGGCACATGCGCGCACCAGTCGCTATCTCAGCAGTAATACCAAAGAGCGATATCATCAATGCACTAATATAAACTGTAGCTGCACATTTGTTACGATGGAGTCTATAGAGCGCTTTATCGTTACACCCGGAACAGTAATGCCTGCACCACCACATCCTGTTGTGGGTGGTCAACATCCATTATGGCTATGATAAATTACCCGCCGCGCGCGGGTTTTTTTATGCCTTCAGTAAAGAGCCAGTAAAAATCCACCGCCACTTTATCGCCACTCAAAAACATGACAACAAAAAAGCCACCCTTGAGCGGTGGCTTAATTATATGATTTTACTGATAAAATTTGGTGGCCCCTGTTGGGTTTGAACCAACGACCAAGCGATTATGAGTCGCCTGCTCTAACCACTGAGCTAAGGGGCCAAGGCGGTGGATTATAAAGTAACTGGCGGCGCCAATCTAGTCTCGCGGTTGCGGGTGCTGAATTTGTAAGCAGGGATGGCCTGACGCTTTATACTTTACAGATCTGAGAGTTAACAGGGGAAGAACATGATAAGCGATATTATCGAACCGGGGCTGCGCGTGGTTTTTTGTGGAATTAATCCAGGAAAGTCATCGGCACACACTGGCTTTCATTTCGCGCATCCGGGTAATCGCTTCTGGAAAGTTATCCATCTTGCGGGCTTTACCGAGCGGCAGCTGAAGCCCGAAGAGGAGCGGCATCTGCTGGATACGCGCTGCGGCATTACGATGCTGGTGGAACGTCCGACGGTGCAGGCGAGTGAAGTCGAGGCGCAGGAGTTGCACGAAGGCGGGCGTAATTTGGTAAAGAAAATCGAAGATTTCCAGCCGAATGCGCTCGCGGTGCTGGGCAAAAAAGCCTTTGAACAAGCATTCAGCCAGCGCGGCGTAAAATGGGGTAAACAGAAACTGACTATCGGCGAGACGGAAATTTGGGTGCTGCCGAACCCGAGCGGGCTGAATCGCGCGTCGCTCGACAAACTGGTGGAAGCTTACCGGGAGCTGGATGAGGCACTCGTCGCGCGCGGCAGGTAAATAAAAACGGCGCAGAGAATGCTGCGCCGTCAGGAAAGGTGGGGGGCTTAGCCGCCGGCCTGTTCGATGATCAATTTGCCGAGTGATGACTGGATACGGAAGCAGAGCGTTTTAATTTGCGACTGATACATCGTGATGACGATGTCGTTAAGCTCTGGCGTCAGCCCGTCTTTAATCGAGAGGTATTTACCGCTTCTGGCCGTCAGAGCGTCCATTTCCGCCGCGTAGCGGCTGTACGTTTTCGGGCCGTAATGTTTGAGCGCGTCGAGCTCTTTACGGCAGGTCGCCATGCTGTTGGTGCTTTCAGAGGCAGCGGCGAAAGGTTTACTTTCAGGTGCCGGTTGTACTGGCTGCGACTGTGCGGCGACCGGAGCGGGCGCTGGCGCGAGCGGCGTAACCTGGCTTTTTGGCGGCTGGCTGGCGCATCCGGCCAGTAAAACGCATGTCATGAATAACAGCGACTTGTTCATCCCGGGCCCTTGCTGTGTTATCAACACGATGTTTCATTTTTATACGCGAAAATCTTCCAGCAAATTACCCACAATTAATATCTCTGACAAATTATTTTTTCTGATTTATCCACGTTCATCACGGCAATTTATCCTTATATGACAGTTTGTTGACGCAAACAGGTAAAAAGACGATTGGCACTGAAAATTGTATTTGCGAGACCAATAAAAAAGCCCTCCGAAGAGGGCTTTTTAATACGTGTTAACCGCAGGCGATTAATCGTCCAGGAAGCTGCGCAGCACTTCAGAACGGCTCGGGTGACGCAGCTTACGCAACGCCTTCGCTTCGATCTGACGGATACGTTCGCGGGTTACGTCAAACTGTTTACCCACTTCTTCCAGCGTATGGTCGGTGTTCATGTCGATACCGAAACGCATACGCAGTACTTTGGCTTCACGCGCGGTAAGGCCGGCCAGGACGTCGTGCGTGGCGGCACGCAGGCTCTCGGTGGTCGCAGAATCCAGCGGCAGCTCAAGGGTGGTATCCTCGATGAAATCACCCAGATGCGAATCTTCATCGTCGCCAATCGGCGTTTCCATGGAGATAGGCTCTTTAGCGATCTTCAGCACTTTGCGGATTTTGTCTTCCGGCATCAGCATGCGTTCAGCCAGCTCTTCTGGCGTCGGCTCGCGGCCCATCTCCTGCAGCATCTGGCGTGAAATACGGTTGAGCTTGTTGATGGTCTCAATCATATGCACCGGAATACGAATGGTGCGCGCCTGATCTGCGATAGAACGGGTGATAGCCTGACGGATCCACCAGGTCGCATAGGTGGAGAACTTGTAGCCGCGGCGGTATTCGAACTTGTCTACCGCTTTCATCAGACCGATGTTGCCTTCCTGAATCAGATCCAGGAATTGCAGACCACGGTTGGTGTACTTTTTGGCGATAGAAATAACCAGACGCAGGTTCGCTTCAACCATCTCTTTCTTCGCTCGACGGGCTTTCGCTTCGCCGATAGACATGCGACGGTTGATGTCTTTCACCTGTTCGATAGTCAGGCCAGTTTCTTCTTCAATCTGCTGCAGTTTTTGCAGGCCGCGGTGCACATCTTCCGCCACGTCGTGGAGCTTTTCAGACCACGGTTTGTTCATAGCGATGGCCGCATTGAACCAGGTTTCGCTGGTTTCGTTGCCGGTGAAGAGGGTGATGAAGTTCTTCTTCGGCATTTTGCACTGCTCAACGCACAGCTTCATGATGATGCGTTCCTGGGTGCGCACGCGGTCCATCATGGTACGCATGCTGTTTACCAGGTAATCGAACTGTTTCGGCACCAGACGGAACTGTTTGAACACTTCAGAAAGCTTCAGGATCTCTTCCTGAGACGCCGCGTTGCTGCGACCTTTGGCTTTGATAGTGTCGCGGGTCACTTCGTACTGCGTACGCAGTTCGCCAAACTTCTCGCGCGCGAGTTCCGGGTCGATACTGTTGTCGTCGTCGCTGCTGTCGTCGTCAGACTCTTCGTCTTCGTCTTCGTCATCATCCATCTCTTCCTGAGAGAGTTCAGAGCCGACGTGCGTCGCCGTAGGGGCCATATCTTCTTCGGCATTCGGATCGACAAAACCGGTGATCAGATCGGAAAGGCGCGCTTCGCCCGCTTCCACGCGATCGTACTGCTCCAGCAGATAGGTGATCGCTTCCGGGTATTCGGCGACGGAGCACTGAACCTGGTTGATCCCGTCCTCGATGCGTTTAGCGATGTCGATCTCGCCTTCGCGAGTCAGCAGCTCAACGGTACCCATTTCACGCATGTACATGCGAACCGGATCGGTGGTGCGCCCGATTTCAGATTCCACGCTGGATAACACCTGCGCAGCCGCTTCTTCCGCATCTTCGTCGGTGTTATTCGAGTTTTCAGCAAGCAACAGATCGTCGGCGTCCGGTGCTTCTTCCATCACCTGGATGCCCATATCGTTGATCATTTGGATGATGTCTTCGATCTGATCGGAGTCGACGATATCTTCCGGCAGATGGTCATTGACCTCGGCATAGGTCAGATAGCCCTGCTCCTTACCACGGGTGACAAGAAGCTTAAGCTGTGACTGCGGGTTTTGCTCCATAAGACGGTATCCACACTTATTTCATGAGGTTGGTGTCGTAGGCGTTGCCGCCAACAATAACGTGTGCCCGGGATTTCGTGTCTCAATGTGACAAACGACGGCGCGTAATAGCGCCTGAACGCGTTGACAGCGACATGAAATCCTCAGAGCGGTGCGGGCTGTTTTATTATTGCCGCTGCCCGGCAGTGCGGCTCTCGGGTGCACCCGATCGTCAATCGGCAATTAAGCCGCGGAATTTTATTTCTTTGCGCGCGCTTCGGTAATGATGCGCACTTCTTCGCGCTCCGCCGCGCTCAGTCCCTGGGTGCGCGAACGGGCTATCAGTTCTGTTAATCTCAACTCCAGCACCGAATCAAACATATGGTCCAGCGCGTCGGTAAACGTTTTTTCAGCAATATCCTTATCTGCTATATCGTCCCATGTTGAGAGTTTTTCAAGGGTAGCGGCTTCTTTTGTACCGCGATAATGTTCGAGCAACTGCCCGGTGGTCAGACCAGGCTGCGAAAGACAAGTATTGACCAGCTCCGTAAAGAGCTCCAGCCCCGGCAGTTTTGTTTTATCTAACGCCGCCAGAGAGGGCACTAACGGTGCCAGCTCAGGATTCTGAACCAGTAATCCTATCAGTATACGCATGGTTGTGCGCTTTAGCGTCGGCGCGGGCCGCGTTTGCGAATTATCTGCCTGCCGTGTCATCAACCGTTCAAGCTGACTGTCATCCAGAATGCCGAGCTTGTTGCCTAACTCCTGACGCAGGTAGATGCGCAGCGTCTCGCCTGGCACCTGACTGATTAAAGGCAGCGCGAGCGTGCTGAGCTGCGCGCGCCCGTCCGGCGTGCTCAAATCCACCTGCGGTAGCAGGCTATTGAACAGGAACGTCGAGAGCGGCTGAGCCTGCTCCATCCGCGCCTCGAAAGCCGCTTTCCCTTCCTGGCGAACCAGCGTATCCGGATCTTCGCCATCGGGCAGAAACATAAAGCGTAGCTGACGTCCGTCAGTCATGTAAGGCAGCGCGGTTTCCAGCGCACGCCACGCGGCGCTCCTGCCTGCTCTGTCGCCGTCGTAACAGCAAACCACGTTATTCGTGACACGAAAGAGCATCTGAATGTGCTCTGCCGTGGTCGCCGTGCCGAGCGAGGCGACCGCGTAGTTAATGTCGTATTGCGACAGCGCCACGACGTCCATATAGCCTTCAACAACTAACAGGCGCTGCGGATTCGGGTCGCTCTGCTGCACTTCATACAGGCCATACAGCTGGCGGCCCTTATGGAAAATATCGGTTTCCGGGGAGTTTAAGTATTTCGGCAGCGCATCACCTAACACGCGACCACCAAAACCTATCACTCGCCCGCGCTTGTCGCGGATGGGGAACATCACCCGTTCGCGGAAGCGGTCGTAACTGCGGCCCTGATCGTTGGTTACCAGCATGCCCGCGTCGATAAGCGACTTGCGGTTTTCGCTGTTGTTGCCAAAACGCTTAAGGACGTTGTCCCAGCCCGGCGGCGCATAGCCAATGGCGAAGCGCTCAATAACCGATTCGCTCAGCCCGCGTTTTTCCAGATATTGGCGCGCGGGTTCGGCGCTTTGCGCCTGTAACGCCTGACGGTAAAAACCGTTCAGCCCGTCCAGCAATTCGTACAATGTCTGGCGCTGGTGGCGCTCAATTTGCGTCGGCCCGCTGCCCGCTTCGAACGGGACTTCCAGATTGTGCATGGCCGCCAGTTCTTCGACGGTCTCGACGAATTCGAGCTTGTCGTAATTCATCAGGAAGTCGATAGCGTTGCCATGCGCGCCGCAACCGAAGCAGTGATAAAACTGTTTTTCGCCGTTTACGGTGAAAGAGGGGGTTTTTTCATTATGGAAGGGACAGCACGCGTGGTAGTTCTTGCCCTGCTTCTTGAGCTTTACCCGTGCGTCTATCAGGTCGACGATATCGGTGCGAGCCAGCAGATCATTGATAAAGACACGTGGGATTCGTCCAGCCATAAGCCCCGTTTTTATCAGCCCATAAACGAGAATAAGCCGCGCATTCCTTTCGGAAGCACGGCCTCTACAACTACTACTCTGTCTGTTTCAGGGGAGCATATCCCCTGAGGAATTAGTACAGACGAGTACGGCGTGCGTTTTCGCGAGCCAGTTTCTTCGCGTGACGTTTCACTGCGGAAGCTTTGGCGCGTTTACGTTCGGTAGTCGGTTTTTCATAGAATTCACGACGACGAACTTCCGCCAGAACACCCGCTTTCTCGCAGGAACGTTTGAAGCGACGCAGTGCTACGTCGAACGGCTCGTTTTCACGTACTTTAATTACCGGCATGTGCCTCTCACCTTTGATTAATTCGGTTCTGCTGGCATCAGAACGCCAGCTTATTTCAAAATGGTGCGGAATTTTACTGCAACTGCTGCTGCTTTGTAAAGCACCGCCAGGACCAGAAACGCGGTTTTTGTGCGGTCTCTTCCAGGGGCACGCATTATACACTATCTGGTCGCCTGGGTTGAGCAAAGTTTTACATCCGCAGCCGTTGGCCCTACACTGCGCGGCAGGCGAGAGAGGTAAGAAAAACCATGCGTGTACTGGGAATTGAGACATCCTGCGATGAAACCGGCATCGCCATTTATGACGATGAAAACGGGTTATTAGCCAACCAATTGTATAGTCAGGTGAAACTGCATGCCGACTACGGCGGCGTGGTGCCTGAACTGGCCTCGCGCGATCATGTGCGTAAGACCGTGCCGCTGATTCAGGCCGCGATAAAAGAAGCGGGCCTGACGGCACAGGATATCGACGCTGTGGCCTATACCGCAGGGCCAGGTCTTGTGGGCGCGCTGTTAGTCGGCGCGACCGTCGGCCGTGCGCTGGCGTTTGCCTGGAACGTGCCGGCGGTGCCGGTACACCACATGGAAGGCCATCTGCTGGCACCGATGTTAGAAGATAACCCGCCCGCGTTTCCTTTTGTGGCGCTGCTGGTCTCTGGCGGTCATACGCAGCTGATTAGCGTCACCGGCATCGGTGAGTATGAATTACTCGGAGAGTCTATCGACGATGCGGCGGGCGAAGCGTTTGATAAAACCGCTAAGCTTCTGGGGCTTGATTACCCCGGCGGCCCGATGCTGTCGAAAATGGCCGCACAGGGCACCGCGGGGCGCTTTACCTTCCCGCGCCCGATGACCGACCGCCCGGGGCTGGATTTCAGCTTCTCCGGGCTGAAAACCTTCGCGGCGAACACTATTCGCGACAACGGTACCGACGATCAGACCCGAGCTGATATCGCGCGTGCCTTTGAAGACGCGGTGGTGGATACGCTGATGATCAAATGCCGCAGGGCGCTGGATCAGACCGGCTTTAAGCGTCTGGTGATGGCAGGCGGCGTAAGCGCGAACCGCACGTTGCGCGTACGCCTTGCGGAAATGATGCAAAAGCGCGGCGGCGAAGTTTTCTATGCGCGTCCTGAATTTTGCACTGATAACGGCGCGATGATTGCCTATGCGGGGATGGTGCGTCTTAAAGCGAAAGGTGAAGCCGGCCTTGGTGTAACTGTTCGTCCGCGCTGGCCGCTGGCGGAACTGCCTGCCGCGTAACGGCTCAGCAATATGACATCAAGAAAAAAGGAGTGAATGATCACTCCTTTTTTTCTGCCCGTTTTTTGCGAAACCGGCTCCAGATTTTGGTTTCCTGGCCGCGCCATAAGCGCTGAATGTTGTCGTGATGACGCAAGAGAATCAGGCAGGAAAGCATCGCCACCGGGAAGGTAAACTGCGGCTTAAACCACCAGACGTAAAACGGCGCCACCAGTGCGCTTACAATCGCGCCCAACGAAGAATACCCGCTTAACAACACGGTCAAAAGCCAGGTGCCCGCCATCACGCCGGTCAGATCCCAGCCGATAGGGGCGATCGCACCAAACGCGGTTGCCACGCCTTTGCCGCCGCGAAAATGAAAGAAAACCGGCCAGATATGACCAAGACAGGCGGCGATGGCGATAAGGCCCAGCCAGAATGGCGTCACGCCCAGCGCATAGGCGCCCCAGACGGGCAACATGCCTTTCAGCACGTCGAAAATCAGTACCGCTACGGCTGCTCCCTTGCCGCCAATCCGCAGGACGTTGGTCGCTCCGGGGTTGCCGGAACCGCTGTCACGAGGATCGGGGAGACCTGCGATGCGGCAGACCAGAATGGCGCTGGAAATCGAGCCGCAAAGGTACGCGAGGAGGATCATTCCAGGCGCGATTGCACTCATAACGCTGTTCCGTTGTGAAAATGTCGTTGTATTCTCTGCATCTGTGGATAATACGCATATTTTGCCGGAAGTGGTATCCGGCTGGGCTAAAAACAGGCAGGGCCGTGATGGACATAGTATTTATAGAGCAACTTTCGGTAATCACCACTATTGGCGTTTACGACTGGGAACAGACCATCGAGCAGAAACTCGTGTTCGATATCGAAATCGGCTGGGATAACCGCGCGGCGGCGAAAAGCGACGATGTACGCGATTGCCTGAGCTACGCCGATGTCACTCAGGCTGTGCTGGAGCATGTTGGTAAGGGGCGTTTTGCGCTGGTGGAGCGGGTGGCAGAAGAGGTCGCAGAGCTGATTCTGACTCGCTTCAATGCCCCCTGGGTACGCATTAAATTAAGCAAGCCTGGCGCGGTCGCGCAGGCGGCAAATGTCGGCGTAATGATTGAGCGTAGCAATAATCCGAATTAAAACATTTAAATTCATAATGGTTAAACCAAACGCGGGTATACCGGTCATAATGCAGGAACTTTCGCGGCCGTTGCGCTGATGGCCGCGTTTTTTAGCTTTTTTTGGGGTATGAGGGTTTACTGAATGACTGATATGCACTCGCTGCTGGTCGCAGCGATCCTGGGCATTGTTGAAGGACTCACCGAATTCCTGCCGGTATCCAGTACCGGCCATATGATAATCGTCGGTCACCTGCTGGGGTTTGAGGGCGATACCGCCAAAACCTTTGAGGTGGTGATCCAACTGGGGTCAATCCTTGCCGTCGTGGTGATGTTCTGGCGTCGTCTGTTCGGGTTAATTGGCATCCATTTCGGACAACCGCCGCATGAGGGTGTCGGCAAAGGCCGCCTGTCACTTATTCATATCCTGCTCGGTATGGTGCCCGCCGTGGTGCTGGGCCTGCTGTTTCACGATTTCATCAAATCGTTGTTTAACCCGATTAACGTGATGTATGCGCTGGTGGTTGGCGGTGTGCTGCTAATCATTGCGGAAGTGCTGAAGCCGAAAGAGCCGAAAGCGCCGGGTCTGGACGATATGAGCTATCGGCAGGCCTTTTTAATCGGCTGCTTCCAGTGCCTTGCGCTCTGTCCTGGTTTTTCGCGTTCAGGGGCGACTATCTCTGGCGGGATGCTGGTTGGCGTGAGCCGTTATGCGGCCTCGGAGTTTTCCTTCCTGCTGGCGGTACCGATGATGATGGGGGCGACCGCGCTTGATCTCTATAAGAGCATGGGCTTCCTGACAATGGCCGATCTGCCGATGTTCGCAGTAGGCTTTGTCACCGCCTTTATCGTGGCGCTGGTGGCGATCAAAACCTTCCTGCACATCATTAAACGTATTTCGTTTATTCCTTTCGCGATCTACCGTTTCATCGTAGCTGCCGCTGTTTACGCGGTCTTCATGTAAACGTCTTAGCCCTCAGCCGCTGGCTGGGGGCATCTCGCCTCTTTCCAGGCCGCCACCGCGCGGATCCGCCGTTTGGTCAGTTCCTCGCGAATCGCCGGGCCGGTAAAACCTTCGGCCACGACATCTTTTGTCGATACTGCGCGCGCCACGTCCCACGCTTCTCTGAGCAGCCGCGCCTGCGGATAATCTTTGGCTTCAAAACCGGTGCGCCCGCGTACATCCGCTTCGCTGGTAATAGCGATTTGCTCCACGCGCTGCGGCTTGCGCCAGGCGTCTATCGCATCGAACAGGCCCACGATAGTGCGCGGTTTCAGTATCGGGAAGGTATGAATAAGATCGTGATATTCCGCAACCAGCTTTGCTAAATCGCGAATGTCGTTAGGGACGCGCAGCCGCTTGCAGACCTGCTCAACCAGCCGCACGCCCGCCGCGCCGTGACCATGATGGCGTGGCCACAAATGCGGCGGCGTCAGCCCTTTGCCCAAATCATGCACAAGCGCTGCGAAACGCACATCCACCGCCGGGCTTAGCATCGCGGCCATAGAAAGCGTCATCAGCGTATGAATGCCGGTGTCAATTTCCGGGTGCCATTTGGCGGGTGCCGGGACGCCGAACAGCTTGTCCACTTCCGGGAACAGCACGCCCAGCGCGCCGCACTCGCGCAGCATCAGAAAGTAGATTTGTGGGTTACGGGTGGTCAGCGCGTTTTCGGTTTCCTTCCAGACGCGCTCCGCCGTCAGGTGCGAAAGCTCGCCGTTCTCCGCCATGTCGCGCATGAGCGCGAGCGTTTCCGGTGCGATGCGAAAACCGAGATGCGCGTAACGCGCGGCGAAGCGGGCTACGCGCAGCACGCGCAGCGGATCTTCATTAAATGCGGGGGAGACATGCCGCAACAGGCGCAGCTTCAGGTCGTCGCGACCGTGATAAGGGTCGACAAACTCGCCAGCGTCGTCCTGCGCGATGGCGTTGATAGTGAGATCGCGGCGCGCTAAATCTTGCTCCAGCGTGACGTCCGGCGCGGCATAACATGTAAAGCCGGTGTACCCCTGGCCGGATTTACGCTCGGTGCGCGCAAGAGCATATTCCTCGCGGGTCTGCGGGTGCAAAAATACCGGGAAATCTTTTCCTACCTGCTGATACCCAAGCTCAAGCATCTGGGCAGGTGTGGCGCCCACAACCACCCAGTCTCTGTCCTTTACCGGCAACCCTAACAGGGCATCACGCACCGCACCACCAACCAGATAACTCTTCACGCATTCCACTCCGACATCTATTTAGCCGACAGATAATACGTTAAGTGTAGAGGAGATGGTGAGCGAAAAGGGCAGCGGGCGCTGCCCTGAGGGGATTAGTTCATCCAGCGGTCTTTACGTTTACGGCGTGGGATCATATGCGGGAGCAGTAAACCGAGCAGTAAACCGACACCCAGCACGCCGCCGCCATACATAAACCACTGCATGATAATGGTGCGCTGCTTATCATCGATCTGAATATTGGCGGCGTTCACTTTCTTCTGCGCCACGATAAGCTCGTTTTTAAGCTTTTGATTTTCGTCTTTCAGCCCATTGATGATGCTGTCGCTGGCGGCGACTTTCTTCTGCATATCCGCCGTGCGCTGGTTCCACGTGGTATCGATGTTATTAAGCTTATCCGTCAGGGTTTTTACCTGACTTTCCAGCTCCGGCACCCGTGTGCGCAGGCTCGGTTCGCTTTTCAGCTGTTCCAGCGGGATCCACGAGGTGCGACCGCTTGCATCCCGAATCTGTCCATATTTGCCGTTACTTTCCAGCAGTGCGACTTCTTCGCCGGCATTTACTGTGCCGACGAGGCGGTAATTGTCACCAGGGCCACTACGCACCCAGGTGTTGAGTTCATCCGAGACATAGCGTTTTTCGTCGGCAACGGCCTGGGAAGAGACGCTAAGCGCAAGCAAAGAAAAGCAAATCAGACGTAATTTGTGCATCAGTTGGTCGTTATTGTCGTTGAAAGTGGAACGATAGTAGTGGCATCAGTCTGACGATGCAAAGCGTAAACCTGAATGGGAATCTTCCTGGTCAGCCTGTCGCCTGCCACCGCGGCAAATTTTGGTTTTTGATAGCGTCAAAAAGCCTCAAACGTGGCAATTTTTCGCAAAATACTATCTACTGACAGATACCAGGCTATTAAGTTCGCTGGCATTTTCTCCAGTGTGACTCAACCAGAAAGCAGAGACATGGCTCAGGAAATCGAACTCAAATTTATCGTCGACCCGGAACAGATTGACGCGTTGCGCGCTGCGCTAAATGCCCTCGAGGCCGAACACAGCGCCCCGCGACAGCTGCTCAACATTTATTACGAAACGGCGGACAACCAGTTGCGCCGTCACGATATGGGGCTGCGTATTCGCGGCGATAATGGCCGTTATGAAATGACCATGAAGGTGGCTGGCCGCACGACCGGCGGGTTACACCAGCGGCCGGAATATAACATCGAGCTGGATTCGCCCGAGCTTGCGCTGGCGCGCTTCCCGGCAGAGGTCTGGCCGCAGACGCTGTCCCCTGAGACGCTGCAAACGGCGGTCCGCCCGCTGTTCAGCACCGATTTCGCTCGCGAGAAGTGGGTGGTTACTTACGGTGAAAGCCGGATTGAGCTTGCACTTGACCGCGGCGAAGTGAAAGCCGGTGAGCTGGCGGAGCCCATCTGCGAACTGGAACTCGAACTGTTGCATGGCGAGGCCGCCGACGTGCTGAAATTTGCGCGTCAGCTGGTGGCAAAACCGGGTTTGCGTCAGGGGAGTCTCAGTAAAGCGGCGCGCGGCTATCATCTGGCGCAGGGCAATCCAGAACGCCCGCTGCGTCCGCTGACGCTGCTTAAAGTGCCTGCGAAGGCGCAGGTTGAGCAGGGGCTTGAAGCGTCCCTGGAGTGGGCGCTGGATCACTGGCTGTACCATGAAGAGCTATGGCTGCGCGGCAACAGCAAAGCGAAACAGCAGGTATGCGAAGCCATTGCCCTGGTGCGTCATACGCTGGCGCTCTTCGGCGGTATTATTCCGCGAAAAGCGAGTACTCGCTTACGTGATTTGCTCACCCAATGCGAAGCGACGCTTGCAACAGACGCCTCGGCGCAGACGGTCGCTTTCAGCGCCATTCAGGCTTCCGCTCGTCTGGCGCTGACCGAATGGATCCTCTTCCGGGGCTGGCAACCTTTCCTGGATGAAAAAGGCCGTCAGAAAATGGCAGATTCATGGAAACGCTTTGCGGACATCAACCTTTCCCGCCACGCCGCAGAGCTGAAAGCAGCATTTGCTCAGCCGCTTGGCGATCGCTACGTCGATCAACTGCCGCGTCTGGCGCGTGAACTGGACGCGCTGCGTCTGCTGGCGGGCGTCTATGACGACACCGTCGCGCTGTTCTGGCTCGATAACTGGCAGGGGCTGCGCCATGCCATTGAAACCGGCCAGCGCATCGAGATTGAACATTTCCGCAATGAGGCTATCTCGCAGGCGCCGTTCTGGCGGCACAGCGGGAAAGTGTAAACGACCACAGGAAAACCCGCATGACGCCGCTCTCCCTCCCGTTGCAACAGCACTGGCAAGCCGTGGTGGAGCGGCTGCCTTTTGATGCCGCCGCGCTCAGCGATGATGCGCGAGCGGTACTGACCTTCAGCGATTTTGTGCGCGAGGCTGTCAGCGCACACCCCGACTGGCTTGAGGAATTAGACGCCGCGCCACCTGCGGCGGACGAAGGGCGCCAGTATGGCGCCTGGCTCCAGGCGTCGCTGGCGCAAGTAAATGACGAGGCGGCGCTCATGCGCGCGCTGCGTCTCTTCCGCCGTCGCATCATGACGCGCATCGCGTGGTCGCAGGCGCTGGCGCAGACAACCACGGCGCAGACGCTCACGCAGCTCAGCCAGCTTGCGGAAACCTTAATCGTCGCGGCGCGCGACTGGCTTTACGCGGCCTGCTGCCGGGAGTGGGGCACGCCGTGCAACGCGCAGGGTGTCGCGCAACCGCTCATGATCCTCGGGATGGGGAAGCTTGGCGGCGGCGAGCTGAATTTTTCCTCTGATATTGATCTGATTTTTGCCTGGCCTGAAGGCGGATCGACGCAGGGCGGTCGGCGTGAACTGGATAACGCCCAGTTCTTCACGCGCCTTGGCCAGCGGCTGATTAAAGCGCTCGACCAGCCCACTCAGGACGGCTTTGTTTACCGCGTAGACATGCGTCTGCGCCCGTTTGGCGACAGCGGCCCGTTGGTGCTGAGCTTCGCAGCCCTGGAGGATTACTATCAGGAGCAGGGGCGCGACTGGGAGCGCTATGCGATGGTGAAAGCGCGCATCATGGGTGATAACGATGACGTCTGGAGCCAGGAGCTGCGCGCCATGCTGCGGCCTTTCATTTTCCGTCGTTATATCGATTTCAGCGTGATCCAGTCGCTGCGCAATATGAAGGGAATGATTGCCCGTGAAGTACGCCGCCGCGGCCTTACGGATAACATCAAGCTCGGCGCAGGCGGCATTCGCGAAACCGAATTTATCGTACAGGTATTTCAGTTGATCCGCGGCGGGCGTGAACCGTCGTTGCAGCAGCGCTCGCTGCTACCGACGCTGACGGCAATTGAAGAACTGCATCTACTTTCAGCCGATGACGCCGCCTGTCTGCGCGACGCGTATCTTTTCCTGCGCCGGCTCGAAAACCTGCTGCAAAGCATCAATGATGAACAAACCCAGACGCTGCCGGGTGATGCGCTCAACCGCGCGCGCCTGGCGTGGGCGATGGGTGAGCCGGGCTGGGAGGCGCTCAGCGCGCGGCTTGAGCAGCATATGGCAGGTGTGCGCCGGGTGTTTAATGAGCTTATTGGCGATGAAGAGCCGACCGGCGGCGAGGAGTCGCTCACCGAAGGCTGGCGCGAGTTATGGCATGACGCGCTGGATGCTGACGACGACACACCCGTGCTGAGCGCGCTCGGCGCAGAAGGCCGGATGCGGTTTCTCGCAACGCTTGCCGATTTTCGCAAAGAAACGGAAAAACGCACCATCGGTCCGCGCGGGCGTCAGGTGCTTGATAACCTGATGCCGCATCTGTTGTGCGCGGTCTGCGCAAGCCCCGATGCGGCGGCACTGACGTTATCGCGTGTAACGCCGCTCTTAACTGGCATCGTCACCCGCACCACGTATCTCGAACTGCTCAGTGAATATCCCGGCGCGCTGAAGCACCTGATTCGTCTGTGCGGCGCCTCGCCGATGGTGGCAAGCCAGCTCGCGCGCTATCCGTTGCTGCTTGATGAGTTGCTTGATCCAAATACGCTTTATCAGCCGACGGCGATGGATGCGTATCGTGACGAGTTGCGCCAGTATTTGCTGCGCGTGCCGGACGACGATGAAGAGCAACAGCTTGAGGCGTTGCGGCAGTTTAAACAGGCACAACTTCTGCGCGTGGCGGCAGCGGATATCGCCGGTACGCTGCCGGTAATGAAAGTGAGCGATCACTTAACCTGGCTTGCGGAAGCCATCATTGACGCGGTGGTTCAGCAAGCGTGGGGCCAGATGGTGGCGCGCTATGGCCAGCCGACACATCTGCGCGCACGCGACGGACGCGGCTTCGCGGTGGTGGGCTACGGTAAGCTCGGCGGTTGGGAGCTGGGTTACAGTTCCGATCTCGACCTGGTGTTTTTGCACGACTGCCCGGCAGACGTCATGACCGATGGCGAGCGCAATATCGATGGCCGTCAGTTCTATCTGCGCCTCGCGCAGCGCATCATGCACCTTTTCAGCACCCGTACCTCCTCCGGCATTCTCTATGAAGTAGACGCGCGTCTGCGCCCATCTGGCGCTGCGGGCATGCTGGTGACGACAGCGGAAGCCTTCGCGGATTACCAGAAAAATGAGGCCTGGACATGGGAGCATCAGGCGCTGGTGCGTGCCCGCGTTGTCTACGGCGACAAGCCTCTCCAGGCGCAGTTTGACGCCATCCGCCGTGACGTGCTCTCCACGCCGCGCGATGCCGATAAATTGCAAACAGACGTGCGCGAAATGCGCGAGAAGATGCGCGCGCACCTGGGTAATAAACATCGCGATCGGTTTGATATTAAAGCTGATGAAGGCGGCATTACCGATATTGAATTCATTACGCAGTTTCTGGTGTTGCGCTACGCGCCTGAACAGCCGAAGCTGACGCGCTGGTCGGATAACGTGCGCATTCTGGAATTGCTGGCGCAGCACGACATCATGCGTGAAGACGAAGCGAAAGCGCTAACACAGGCGTATGTCCGGCTTCGCGACGAACTGCACCGGCTGGCATTGCAGGAACAGCCCGGGCACGTGGCGCAGGCGGCATTCAGTCAAGAGCGTGAACAGGTGCGCGACAGCTGGCGACGCTGGCTGGCCCCGGCGTAACCGTGCGATCGCGCGTAACTGTGCTATCATCGCGCGCAAATTTTGGTATCTCTCAGGAGAGTCAGGAATGAAAGTAACGCTGCCCGATTTTGAACGCGCAGGCGTCATGGTAGTAGGTGATGTCATGCTGGACCGCTACTGGTATGGCCCGACGAGCCGCATCTCGCCGGAGGCGCCGGTACCCGTCGTGAAAGTGGAAACCATCGAAGAGCGCCCGGGCGGCGCGGCGAACGTGGCAATGAACATCGCGTCTCTTGGCGCAAACTCGCGTCTGGTCGGCCTGACTGGCATCGACGACGCGGCGCGCGCGCTCAGCCAGTCGCTCTCACAGGTGAATGTGAAGTGCGATTTTGTCTCGGTGCCAACGCATCCGACTATCACCAAACTGCGCGTGCTTTCACGCAACCAGCAGTTGATTCGCCTGGATTTTGAAGAAGGTTTTGAGGGTGTCGACCCGCAGCCGCTTCACGAGCGTATCAACCAGGCGCTGGGGCAGATCGGCGCGCTGGTGCTTTCTGACTATGCCAAGGGTGCGCTCGCAAGCGTCCAGCAGATGATAAAGCTCGCGCGTGACGTGGGTGTTCCGGTGCTGATTGACCCGAAAGGCACCGATTTCGAGCGCTATCGCGGTGCGACACTGCTGACGCCGAACCTCTCTGAGTTCGAAGCCGTCGCGGGCAAATGCAAAAACGAGCAGGAAATCGTCGAGCGCGGCATGAAAATCATCGCTGATTTCGATCTCAGCGCGCTGCTGGTGACCCGCTCCGAACAGGGGATGACGCTGCTGCAACCGGGTAAAGCACCGTTCCACCTGCCGACACAGGCGCAGGAAGTCTACGACGTGACCGGCGCGGGCGACACGGTGATAGGCGTACTGGCGGCGACGCTGGCGTCCGGTAATTCGCTCGAAGAAGCTTGTTTCTTCGCAAATGCGGCGGCGGGCGTGGTGGTGGGTAAACTCGGGACTTCAACCGTGTCTCCGGTCGAACTGGAAAACGCGGTGCGCGGGCGCTCGGAAACCGGCTTTGGCGTAATGAGCGAAGCGGCGCTGAAAGACGCCGTACTGGCGGCGCGTAAGCGTGGCGAGAAGGTCGTCATGACTAACGGCGTGTTCGACATCCTTCACGCGGGTCATGTGTCTTATCTGGCAAACGCGCGCAAGCTTGGCGATCGGTTAATCGTGGCGGTGAATAGCGACGCCTCGACCCGCCGCCTGAAAGGCGATACCCGTCCGGTGAACCCGCAGGAGCAGCGCATGACGGTGCTGGCCGCACTGGAAGCTGTAGACTGGGTGGTGCCGTTTGAAGAAGATACCCCGCAGCGCTTAATTAGCGAGATCCTGCCGGATCTGCTGGTGAAAGGCGGGGACTATAAACCTGAAGATATCGCGGGCAGTAAAGAAGTATGGGCCAATGGCGGGGACGTCATGGTGCTGAACTTCGAAGATGGCTGTTCTACCACCAATATTATCAAGAAGATCCAGAAAAACAGCTAAGGCTGTGGGTCTGGCGAACGCCCCTTGCCAGGCAGGGGGCGTTGTACCCGCGGTTAGTCTTGTTTGTCGAGGTTATCAACAGGCGGGATGGCGGGCGGCGGAGTTACTGCGGTAACAGGCGCGCTGGCATTGCCGCCTGCTGTCGCAGAAGCGTCTGCCGGTGCGGTCGCGCCACGTGATTCCAGCGCGGTCAGACGCTGTTCCAGCGCGGTGAGTTTTTCACGCGTACGCAGCAGTACCTGTGTTTGTACGTCAAACTCTTCACGGCTCACCAGATCCAGGCGAGACAGCTGGGCCTGCAATACCTGGCGGATTTTCTTCTCAACATCTTCTCCGATCTCACGGATCCCTTTTGGCATCGATTCATGGACCTGACGGGCGATCTGTTCAATTTTTTTCGGGTCAATCATAGCGGTTTCCCTGATCTGGTATGGTCTGAAGACTAATTGTAATCGCTGATCCGTAGGGGATAAACCGGAAATGTTTGAATCTCATGCATTGCCGACGATTATCAATGGCGTTATAGTTATCTCGCTTATTCTCAGGGCGGGGTGAAATTCCCCACCGGCGGTAAATCAGTGTCGTTATCCGGCATGTTCTGCGTCGCAACCGCGGCAGCAATATGCAGGATAAACTGAAAGCCCGCGAGCGCTTCAGGTTGTTTCTGAAGGTCAGCAGATCCGGTGTAATTCCGGGGCCGACGGTTAAAGTCCGGATGGGAGAGGGTAACGATCTGCCTGGGCTTGCGCCCACTCACGTTATTTTTCTTGCCGCTTGCCGGCACTCCTAAGACCGCCCTGATTCTGGTAATCCATATAATTAATGAGGTTTTTTTACCATGAATCAGACGCTTCTTTCTGCTTTTGGCACCGCTTTTGAACGCGTGGAAAACGCGATCGCCGCACTTCGCGAAGGGCGCGGCGTGATGGTGCTTGATGACGAGAACCGTGAAAACGAAGGCGATATGATTTTCGCCGCCGAAACTATGACCGTTGAACAGATGGCGCTGACCATCCGTCACGGCAGCGGCATCGTCTGCCTGTGCCTGAACGAAGAACGCCGTAAACAGCTCGACCTGCCGATGATGGTGGAAAATAACACCAGCGCGTTCGGTACCGGCTTTACCGTGACTATCGAAGCGGCGCACGGCGTGACCACTGGCGTTTCCGCCGCCGATCGCATCACGACCATTCGTGCGGCGATTGCCGACGACGCGAAACCGTCCGACCTGCATCGCCCGGGCCATGTTTTCCCGCTGCGCGCGCAGCCGGGCGGCGTTCTTACGCGTGGCGGCCACACCGAAGCGACCATCGATTTGGTCTCACTGGCGGGCTTTAAACCGGCAGGTGTGCTGTGCGAACTGACTAATGATGACGGCACCATGGCGCGCGCGCCGGAGTGCATCGCGTTTGCACGCGAGCACAACATGCCAGTCGTCACTATTGAAGATTTAGTAAGCTATCGCCAGGCGCAGGAGCGTAAAGCGAGCTAACAAAAAACCCGGCAAATGCCGGGCCTGAATACCTTTTAAAGCCCGGTCAGACCGGGCTTTTTTATTAGCCGCTAAGGCCGCTGGTTTGCAGCAGCGTCAGGCTAAAGCCCATCACGGACATCCCGCACAGTACGCCGTAGCTCGGGTTATTATTTGGATCTATCTCTTTAGCAAGCGGCATTAACTCATCCACCGACAGTGCCACCATGATCCCGGCCACCGCCGCCATGATAGCCGCCATCACCACCGGCGAGACCATCGTGCCGAGGATGAGCCAGGCCAGCACGCCACCAAGAATTTCCGCCATACCGGAGACGCCCGCCCAGATAACGGCTTTACGACGCGAGCCGGTTGCGGCGTAGACCGGGCCTGCCACCGCCAGCCCTTCGGGAATATTGTGCAGCGCTACTGCGAGCGCAATGCCGAAGCCGAGCTCCAGGTTGTTGCTGGCCGTCACGTAGGTAGCGACACCTTCCGGGAAGTTATGCAGGCTGATACCCAGTGTCAGCAGCAGTGCGGTGCGGCGCAGGTTGTGCGACTGCGCCGGGCGCGGATCGATAAGATCCTGTGGATGCGCGTGCGGCAGCAGACGATCGAGGGCGAAATAACCGAGCAGACCCACAATAAACATGCCGTAACCCAGGACCGGCGACATGCCTTCCTCATTAAGCGCGGCAGGCAACATTTCCATTAGAGAAATCAGCAGCATAATGCCCGCAGCAAAACCCAGTGAAAACGCCAGCAGGCGATTAGACGGTTTTTGTCCCAGTACGCCCAGCAGCGCGCCGATAAACGTGGCACCGCCCGCCAGCAGGGTCAGGATCAGAGGCACTGACATCGAAGACTCCTTTTAATAATGATTATCATTATTGTTTGTGAGCGAGGCGGAAAAGTCGAGCCCCGTGCTTGGCTTTTACAGAACCCTTACATTCAAATTTTCTGACGATCTTCATCACCCTTATCTCCGTTCTTTACCCGCGCAATCGGCGTAAGGTAGTGCCATTGATAACACCGATTCAGGTAATAATAATGACGCACTCACCCCGTATGCCTGCATTGTTCCTGGGCCACGGCAGCCCGATGAACGTGCTGGAAGATAACCGTTATACCCGCGCCTGGCGCAAGCTTGGCGACACGTTGCCACGCCCGAAAGCCATTGTGATGGTCTCTGCCCACTGGTTTACGCGCGGCACCGGCGTCACCGCGATGGAACAGCCGCAGACCATTCACGACTTTGGCGGTTTCCCGCAGGCACTCTACGACACGCACTATCTGGCCCCCGGCTCGCCTGCGCTGGCGCAGCGCGTGGTGGATCTTCTCGCGCCGCAGCCGGTCACGCTCGATCGCGAAGCCTGGGGCTTCGATCATGGTGCCTGGGGCGTCCTGATAAAAATGTATCCGCAGGCGGATATTCCGCTTGTACAACTGAGTATTGATAGCACTAAACCGCCGCTCTGGCACTACCAGATGGGGCGCCGGCTGGCGGCGCTTCGCAACGAAGGCGTAATGCTGGTGGCGAGCGGTAACGTCGTGCATAACCTGCGTACCGCCCGCTGGCATGGCGAGGGTGAGCCGTATCCGTGGGCGGCGTCGTTCAATAGCTTTGTAAAAGAAAACCTGACATGGCGCGGCGACGATGCCGAACACCCGCTGGTTAACTATCTGGATCACCCCGGTGGCAGCCTGTCGAACCCGACGGCGGAACATTTCCTTCCGTTGCTGTACGTGCTCGGTGCATGGGACGGCGATGAGCCCGTGAGCATTCCGGTTGATGGTCTGGAAATGGCGTCGTTGAGTATGCTCTCGGTGCAGGTAGGGTGACGATGGCGCGTGGCGCGCCATCATGGTTATTCCACAAACATATGCGGGTAGAAGCGTGACAAATCCTGAGTTATCAGCGCTTTATCCTCGCGAATGCCGATCCCGGCGGGCTGATCGTTGATAAGCCAGCTGCCGATAAGCGTATAGCTGTCGCCAAATTTTGGCAGCGGGTAGAACTGCTGCACGATAGTGCCTTCTTCGCCATACGGGCCTTCCACCTGGGCGATGGTCTGACCGTTGTCGACAATAGAAATGTTGGCGCCTTCACGAGAGAAAAGCGGCTTCACCACATATTTGTCCATCGGCGGCGGATTGTCTTCACTGAAGTACGCCGGCAGCAGGTTTGGGTGATTCGGGTAAAGTTCCCAGAGCATCGGCAGGAGCGCCTTGTTGGAAATAATGCTTTTCCATGCCGGCTCCAGCCAGCGCACGCCCGCGTCTTCAAGCTTGGTGGAAAACGTCTCACGCAGCATGTATTCCCAGGGATAGAGCTTAAACAGGTTGCTTATCACCTGATCCTGCAGATCGGTAAACTGTCCCTTCTCGCCAAGGCCGATATCTTCAATAAACAGAAAATCGTTGTCGATCCCGGCTTCGCTGGCGCAATCCTGCAGATATTGTACCGTCCCGCGATCTTCCACCGTATCGCGACAGCAGGCGAGGTGCAGGCGGTTAAACCCGTACTGCGCTTTCAGCTCAGCGAAACGTTCAATGATCTTTTCCTGGAGGCTATTGAATTGATCGCTGCCTTCCGGGAGTTTGCCCGCGCGCAATTGATCTTCCAGCCAGATCCATTGAAAGAAGGCCGCTTCGTACAGCGAGGTGGGCGTGTCGGCATTGTTTTCGAGCAGTTTTGGCTCGCCACGACCGTCCCAGGCGAGATCAAGACGCGAATAGAGCGACGGCTGGCCGCTGCGCCAGGACTGACGTACAAACTCCCAGGTGTGCTTCGGAATGCGGAATTTGGTCATCAGCGCGTCGCTGGCCACCACTTTCTCAACCACCTGCAAACACATCTGGTGCAGTTCGGCCGTGACTTCTTCCAGTTTTTCTACCTGCGAGAGCGTCAGACGATAATAGGCCTCTTCACACCAGTACGGTTCGCCATACATGGTGTGAAAATTAAAACCGTATTCGGCCGCTTTTTCGCGCCAGTCCGGGCGCTCGCTAATAGCGATTCTTTCCATGTGTTAGCCGCCCATTGAACGAGAAGAGGTGCCTGCCGCGCTGCGCTGCATCGTGGCCTGTCTGGCGACGGAATCCCCGAAGCCGCCGCGAGTAATCGTCGACGTGGTGGCGGGTTTTGGCGTCATCGCAGATTTCGGCACGGTCATCGTCCGGCCCGGTTGCGCGGTGCCGTAGTTACGCCCGCTGGCATCGGTATATTTACCGTACGCCGGGCTCGCCGGGTTGCGAGAGCTGAACAGCGGTTGCTGCGCAAAGCCCATGCCGCCGCCGCCCATCAGACGACCCATCATGTAGCCCGCCATCAGCGGCATCCACATGCTGCCGGTTTGTTGTGCGGCCTGATTGTTGTTGGTGTTATTGACCTGCTGGCACTGATCTTCGCCAAATTCTGCCACACAGTCTTCACGCGTCGCGTATTTGGGCGCAGTGCGTTCCGCCTCTTTCAGGGCGTTATTGTACGAGGTGGTACATTCAGCGCTTTTGCCGGGGTTAGCGGCCGCGCAGTCGTCGGCGTTCTGATAGAGCTGGACGGTTTCGTCGCTCTTCTCACACCCCGACAGCATAAAGGCTGCCGTGACCGCAAAGGCCACCGGCGTTAAATGGCGCGCGTTCCAGCTTTTGCGGAACATTGCGAGGTTTATCTGTTTTGTCCGTTTCATGCCTGCATCCTGACCCAGTGGTATTGCACAGTTATGGTGCTCAGGATAGTGGATGAGTGGTTGAAATTAAAGCGAGGAGCCCGATGGCGCGGGGATCTTTACGTTGACTTACGTTCAGGCGGGAAGCGCTTACGCCTCCCGCCTGAGGTCGTTACTGACGGAACGGATTGCTGCTGTTAGCGTTGTTGCTGCGGGTCGCTGCGGCTGGCTGCATCGACGGTGCCGTACCGCTGCTCGCCATATTATTCACGGCGGCGTCCTGCTCAGGGTTTTCCGGGGCGACGTTTTCAGGCGCAGTGGAAACCGGCTTGCCCAGTGAGTTGTTCAGCGCGATCAGATCCTGCTCGTTGAGCGTACCCAGCGCAGATTTAATATTGAGCTGGTTGATCAGGTAGTTATAACGCGCGCTTGAGAGCTGCTGCTTGGCGTTGTACAGCGTGGTGGTAGCGTCCAGCACATCAACGATGGTGCGCGTACCGACGGAGTAACCCGCTTCCATCGCATCCAGCGAGCTTTGCGCGGAAACCACGGCCTGCTCATACGCTTTGATGCTGCTGATGGACGCGTTCACGTTGTTATAAGACGAACGCACAGTCTGCACGACGTTACGGTGCGCGCTTTCCAGTTTCTCACTGGCGCCAACGAAGCTGTACTGCGCTTGTTTGACCTGCGAGGTGACCGAGCCGCCGCTGTAGAGCGGCATGTTGAAACTCAGGCCAACGGAGTTCTGGCCGATTTTACGGTCGGCATAGTTGCTTGCCGCCGCGCCGCCGGTTTTACTGCCGCTGTAGTCGGTGTCAGAAACGCTACTGGAGGCTGTTAAGCCGAGCGTAGGCATATGGCCGGTTTCGGCATAGCGAATCTGTTCACGCGCCAGATCCTGGCTGAGGCGCGCCTGCAGCAGCGTCAGGTTGCGCTGCTCGGCTTCTTTCAGCAGGGCGTTAACGGCGGCCGGTTTGGCGGTTTTGAAGCTATCGACGTTCAGCGAGGCGAGCTGCGGGTAGTAGTTGCCCGTCACCTGACGCAGTTGTTCCAGCGCGTTGTCGAGGTTGTTGCGCGCCGTCACTTCATTCGCCAGCACGTTATCGTACTGAGCACGGGCGTTCTGCACGTCGGTAATCGCGACCAGGCCCACGTTAAAACGCTGGGTGGTTTGATCGAGCTGGCGGTAAATCGCCTGTTTCTGCGCTTCGGTGTAGGAAAGCGCGTCAATCGCGCTCAGCACCTGGAAATAGGCGGTCGCGGTATTGAGCATCAGCGTTTGCTGATCGGTCTGATACGTCACGTCCTGGATGCCTGCGGTTTTTTCCTGCAGCGTCAGGGCGCGCCATTTAGACATATCAAAAATGGTCTGGGTTAACTGCAACGAGGCGCTCTTGGCGGTGCTGTCGACGCCGTCGTTATCGCGAAAACCGCTGTTATAGGTGTAATCTGCACCCAGGCCGAGCTGCGGAAGTAAAGGACTGCGGGCTTCGTTAATTTTTTCGAATGCGGCGTCGCGGTCAGCAGCGGAGCTGCGCAGGTCCGGGTTACTTAAACGTGCCTGCTGGTAAACCTGCAACAGGTTTTCTGCCTGGCTCATGGCGCTGAAGCCCGTCAGGCTCAGGCCGATAAGGATGGGGAGCAGTTTCTTCATTTGCATTCCTTGTTGTGAAGCATAAAGAATTTATTAGCGCTGTCAGAAGCCGAAAAATTGATCGCCGATTCTACCAGAGTCAGCCCGCCGTGAGGCTTGGCGTAACGTGCCTTCTGCCACTAAATTTCCACAATCTATCACATGGGCAATGAAACGGCAGGTAAACTGGCTTGAAACGCCCAGATTTGGCACCATCTCGAACCGGAAACCATCATGAGCAAATCAACCCAAAACCCCGTTACTTTCACCAAAAACGATGTAGAAATTATTGCACGGGAAAAGCTATATCGCGGCTTTTTTTCGCTCGATCTCTACCGCTTTCGCCACCGCCTTTTTAACGGTGAAATGAGCGGCGAAGTACGGCGCGAAATTTTTGAGCGCGGCCATGCCGCAGTCCTGCTACCCTTTGACCCTGTGCGCGATGAGGTGGTGCTGGTTGAGCAGATCCGCATCGCGGCGTTCGACACCAGCGAAACCCCATGGTTGCTGGAACTGGTCGCGGGCATGATTGAGCCTGGCGAAACGGTAGAAGAGGTCGCGCGACGCGAGGCGATGGAAGAAGCGGGACTTAGCGTCGGGCGCGTAAAAAAATTCATGAGCTATCTGGCAAGCCCTGGCGGCACCAGCGAGCGCCTGTCATTACTGGTTGGCGAAGTGGACGCTACGACCGCGCAAGGCATACACGGTCTGGCTTATGAAAACGAAGATATTCGTGTTCATGTGGTAAGCCGGGAACAGGCATACCTTTGGGTAGAAGAGGGGAGAATCGACAACGCGGCCTCGGTCATCGCACTGCAATGGCTGCAGTTACATCATCAAGCATTGAGAGACGAGTGGAACACCTGAATATGAAGCGTTATACACCTGATTTTCCAGAAATGATGCGCCTGTGCGAAACCAACTTCGCGCAGTTGCGCCGCCTGCTGCCTCGCAATGACGCACCGGGCGAAGCCGTCAGTTATCAGGTGGCGGGCGCGCAATACCGTTTAACTATCCTGGAATCAACCCGATACACCACGCTTGTGCAGATAGAGCAAACCGCGCCGAAAGTCAGCTACTGGAGTTTGCCGTCAATGAGCGTAAGGCTTTACCATGACGCCATGGTCGCGGAAGTGTGTTCAAGCCAGCAGATCTTTCGCTTCAAAGCGCGTTATGATTACCCAAATAAAAAGTTGCATCAGCGCGACGAAAAACATCAAATTAACCAGTTTCTTGCCGACTGGCTACGCTACTGTTTAGCGCATGGAGCAATGGCGGTTCCGGTTTGTTAGCGTCGTGAAACCTAAGGACACCATTTGGAAAGCCTGTTAAATCTTCCTGTTGCTGGTGGGGCCAGCGTCAGGATATTACAAATTACTGATACTCACCTGTTTGCTGGTAAGAATGAGACGCTGCTCGGCGTGAATACCTGGGAAAGCTTCCAGGCGGTGCTGGCGTCGCTTCACGCTGAACAGCGCGAGTGCGATTTGATTGTCGCGACAGGGGACCTGGCGCAGGATCATACGCCTGAGGCCTATGAGCATTTTGCGGCGGGCATCGCGTCGCTGCCAGCGCCGTGTGTCTGGCTGCCTGGCAACCACGATTTCCAGCCAGCCATGTTCAGCTCACTGCAAGATGCCGGCATTTCGCCCGCCAAGCGAGTATTCGCCGGTGATAACTGGCAGGTGCTGCTGCTCGACAGTCAGGTTTTCGGCGTGCCGCATGGTGAACTCAGCGATTATCAACTGGAGTGGCTGGAGCGCATGCTTCAGCAGGCACCGGAGCGCCACACGTTATTGTTACTTCATCATCATCCGCTGCCGTCCGGCTGCGGCTGGCTCGATCAACACAGTCTGCGTAACGCGCCCGCGCTTGATGAAGTGCTGAGCCGTTATCCACAAGTCAAACACCTGCTCTGTGGTCACATTCATCAGGAATTGGATCTCGACTGGAACGGGCGCCGCCTGCTGGCAACGCCCTCCACCTGCGTTCAGTTTAAACCGCACTGCGCCGGATTCACGCTCGACACCGTCGCACCCGGCTGGCGCTGGCTGAATCTGCACCCTGACGGCCTGCTCACCACGGAAGTGTGCCGTCTTGAAGGCGCGCAGTTCCGCCCTGATACCGCATCAGAAGGATACTGATGTCTACACTTCTCTATCTCCACGGTTTTAACAGTTCCCCTCGCTCCGCGAAGGCCACCAGCCTGCAGCGCTGGCTGGCGCAACAGCACCCTGAGATCAACATGGTCATTCCCCAACTGCCGCCGTATCCGTCTGATGCCGCGGAATTGCTGGAATCGCTGGTGCTTGAACATGGCGGCGAGCCGCTCGGTGTTGTCGGCTCCTCGCTCGGCGGCTATTACGCCGCCTGGCTTTCGCAATGCTTTATGCTGCCTGCGGTGGTTGTGAACCCGGCGGTGCGCCCCTTTGAACTGCTGACCGATTTTCTCGGCGCCAACGAGAACCCCTACACCGGGCAGCAATATGTGCTAGAGTCACGCCATATTTACGATCTGAAAGTGATGCAAATTGAGCCGCTCGAAGCCCCGGATCTCATCTGGCTGTTGCAGCAGACCGGTGACGAGGTGCTGGATTACCGCCAGGCGGTGGCGTATTACGCGCCATGCCGTCAAACGGTAGAAACCGGCGGCAACCACGCATTTGCAGGCTTTGAAGATTATTTCACGCAGATTGTCGATTTCCTTAGCCTGCGATAACGCTAAGGCAACGATGCCGTTTTGTGACCTGACGATAAAATCATGACCCAATCCTATAATGCCGATGCCATTGAGGTGCTCACCGGGCTTGAGCCGGTGCGCCGCCGTCCGGGGATGTATACCGACACGTCCCGTCCCAACCATCTGGGCCAGGAAGTTATTGATAACAGCGTCGATGAAGCGCTGGCGGGCCATGCCAGACGCGTCGACGTGATCCTGCACGCCGACCAGTCGCTGGAAGTCATCGACGACGGGCGCGGCATGCCGGTGGATATCCACCCGGAAGAGGGCGTTCCCGCCGTCGAGCTTATCCTCTGCCGTCTGCACGCGGGCGGTAAATTTTCTAACAAGAACTACCAGTTCTCCGGCGGCCTGCATGGGGTTGGGATCTCGGTGGTTAACGCCCTGTCCAAACGCGTAGAAGTCAACGTGAAACGCGACGGGCAGATTTACAACATTGCCTTTGAAAACGGCGAGAAAGTCAAAGAACTCAGCGTGGTCGGCACCTGTGCGAAACGCCAGACCGGCACCAGCGTCCACTTCTGGCCGGATGAGAAGTTCTTCGACAGCCCGCGCTTTTCCGTGTCTCGCCTGACGCATCTGTTAAAAGCAAAAGCCGTACTCTGCCCCGGCGTTGAAATTAACTTTAAAGACCAGGTGAACAACACCGAGCAGCGCTGGTGCTATGAGGATGGTCTGAACGATTACCTGTGCGAAGCGGTCAACGGGCTGATTACGCTGCCGGAAAAACCGTTTATCGGTAACTTCTCTGGCGAAACGGAAGCCGTAGACTGGGCACTGCTGTGGCTGCCGGAAGGCGGCGAGCTGCTGACGGAAAGCTACGTTAACCTGATCCCGACGATGCAGGGCGGCACCCACGTCAACGGCCTGCGCCAGGGCCTGCTGGATGCCATGCGTGAGTTTTGCGAATACCGTAATATCCTGCCGCGCGGCGTGAAGCTCTCGGCGGAAGATATCTGGGAGCGCTGTGCGTACGTGCTGTCAGTAAAAATGCAGGATCCGCAATTCGCCGGGCAGACCAAAGAGCGTCTCTCTTCGCGCCAGTGCGCGGCGTTTGTCTCAGGCGTGGTGAAAGATGCCTTCAGCCTGTGGCTCAACCAGAACGTTCAGGCAGCGGAACAGCTTGCGGAACTGGCTATCGCCAGCGCCCAGCGTCGTCTGCGCGCCGCCAAAAAAGTGGTGCGTAAGAAACTGACCAGCGGCCCGGCGCTGCCCGGAAAGCTGGCGGACTGCACCGCGCAGGATCTCAACCGCACGGAACTCTTCCTGGTGGAAGGGGATTCCGCTGGCGGCTCCGCCAAGCAGGCGCGCGATCGTGAATATCAGGCGATCATGCCGCTCAAGGGTAAGATCCTGAATACCTGGGAAGTCTCTTCCGATGAAGTGCTGGCCTCTCAAGAGGTGCACGACATCTCGGTTGCGATCGGCATCGATCCAGACAGCGACGATCTCAGCCAGCTGCGTTACGGCAAGGTTTGCATCCTCGCGGATGCGGACTCCGATGGCCTGCACATCGCGACGCTGCTCTGCGCGCTGTTTGTGAAACACTTCCGCTCACTGGTGAAAGGCGGCCACGTGTATGTCGCTATGCCGCCGCTCTACCGTATCGATCTTGGCAAAGAGGTCTATTACGCGCTGGATGAAGAAGAGAAAGCGGGCGTGCTGGAACAGCTTAAGCGTAAGAAAGGCAAACCGAACGTACAGCGCTTTAAAGGCCTCGGCGAGATGAACCCGATGCAGCTGCGTGAAACGACGCTCGATCCGAACACGCGCCGTCTGGTGCAGCTCACCATCAGCGACGATGACGATGCGCGCACGCTGGCGGTCATGGACATGCTACTTGCCAAAAAACGCTCCGAAGACCGTCGTAACTGGTTACAGGAGAAAGGCGATATGGCAGATATTGAGGTCTGATGTTCTGCAACGGCGGGCCCCCGGGCTTGCCGACACGTTCTTTTTGCAGCGGCGCCCTGGGCGCCGCTGCTGTTTCTGGCCTGTAATCCCTTCATTTTCACGCGGCGTAGCACATGATGCCGCTTTTATTGCGATGCAGATCAAAAACCGGCGTGTTAATCGTTACTCTGAGAGTAATGATTCGTCCGCGTCCTTAATTGATGCCTTTTTCTCCTGAGCGCACACTGAATTTAGCGTTAAGCAAATCAAAAAGATTCGCTGAATCAGGAGGTTAATAATGACGGCTTACCAAACGCCGGGGCGTGTCTGGAACACGCGCCGCACGGAGAAACAGCGGCGTCTCGCCTCGGTTCCCGTGCAGGGCAAAGTATTGCCCACCGCAGATCTCGCAGCCATGCTGGAAAAACTGATAGCACCGGGTGACCGTGTAGTGCTGGAAGGCAATAACCAGAAACAGGCGGATTTTCTCTCCCGCATGCTGGCCAACGTCAGCCCGGAAAAAGTGCACGATCTGCACATGATCATGCCAAGCGTCGGGCGCAGCGAGCATCTCGATATTTTTGAGAAAGGTATCGCCCGCAAACTCGACTTCTCGTTCTCCGGCACCCAGAGCCTGCGTATTTCGCAACTGCTGGAAGATGGTCTGCTGGAAATCGGCGCCATCCACACCTACATCGAACTCTACTCCCGCCTGTATGTGGATCTGGCTCCGAACGTGGCGCTGATAGCCGGCTACAAAGCCGACCGCAAAGGCAATCTCTACACCGGGCCGAGCACCGAAGACACGCCCGCGCTGGTGGAAGCCGCCGCGTTCCATGACGGCATCGTTATCGCCCAGGTCAATGAACTGGTCGACGACGAGTGCGACCTGCCGCGCGTGGATATCCCCGGCTCCTGGATTGACTATGTGGTAGTGGCAGACAAACCCTTCTTTATCGAACCACTCTTTACCCGCGACCCGCGCCTTATCAAGCAGGAACATATCCTGATGGCGATGATGGCCATCAAGGGCATCTACGCCGAGCACCAGGTGCAGTCGCTCAATCACGGCATCGGTTTTAATACCGCAGCTATTGAACTGCTGCTGCCGACGTACGGCGAACAACTGGGTCTGAAGGGCAAAATCTGTAAACACTGGACGCTGAATCCGCATCCGACGCTTATCCCTGCTATTGAAAGCGGCTGGGTCGAGAGCGTGCACTGTTTCGGCGGCGAGCTGGGCATGGAAGAGTACATTCGCGCGCGCCCCGACGTGTTCTTCACCGGCGCTGACGGCTCCATGCGCTCCAACCGCGCCTTCTGTCAGCTGGCGGGCCAGTACGCGGTCGATATGTTTATCGGCTCCACGTTACAGGTAGACGGCCTTGCTAACTCCTCCACCGTCACCCGCGGGCGGCTTTCCGGCTTCGGCGGCGCGCCCAACATGGGGCACGATCCGCACGGCCGTCGCCACGCGACACCCGCCTGGCTCAACATGATCACCGAGCCTGACCCGATGCAGCGCGGTAAAAAGCTGGTGGTGCAGATGGTCGAAACCTTCCAGGCCGGCGTAAAACCGACCTTCGTGGAAAAACTCGATGCAGTTGACGTGGCGAAAGCCTCTGGCATGCCGCTCGCGCCGGTCATGATTTACGGCGATGACGTCACCCATGTGCTCACCGAAGAGGGGATTGCGTACCTTTACCGCGCAGAAAGCCTTGAAGAGCGCCGCGCGATGGTCGCAGCAGTCGCGGGCATTACTGACATTGGCCTTGGCGTGGACGCCGCACGCGTCGCTGAACTGCGTAAAACGGGCAAGGTGGTATACCCGGAAGATATCGGCATTCGCCGCGCCGACGCCACCCGCTCGTTGCTTGCCGCAAGCAGTGTCGCGGATCTCGTGGAATGGTCCGGCGGTCTTTACAACCCACCTGCCAAATTCCGGAGCTGGTAATGAACCGACAGCCACTGACTCACGCCGAAGGCACCGCAGACGCACTGGCGCGCATCGCCACCGCCTGCCTGATTGATGAAGCGAGACTCACCCCGAAGCCGGGTCTGGTGGACTGTCGCGGGAGCGGCGCGCATCACGACCTGACGCTTGCGCTGATGGAGCGTTCGGCCCACAGCCTGACGCCCACCTTTCATGCGCTGGCTCAGCAGAGCTGGCAGCGCCCGGCGGATATTGCGCTACGCGAAACCATTGGCCGTCTGGGCCGCGAGGGCGAAGCGCAAATGATGGCGGCCACCGGCGGGGTGAATACCCATCGCGGTGCTATCTGGGCGCTGGGACTGCTGGTGAGCGCCACCGCCATGTGCGACGCCGGAGCGACAGGTGAGGCTATCGCCGCCACGGCCGCCCGTCTGGCAGGCCTGCCGGACGCTGGCGCGCCGAAGGGCTTCAGCAAAGGGCTTCGCGCCACGCGGCGTTATCAGGTGCCGGGCGCGCGTGAAGAGGCGCAGCAGGGGTTTCCACATGTGATGCAACTCGCGCTTCCGCAGCTTCACGCCAGCCGCCGTGGCGGCGCGAAAGAAACCGAAGCACGTCTGGACGCGCTGATGGCCATCATGACGTCGCTGTGCGACACCTGCGTGCTTAACCGCGCGGGGCTCACGGGCCAGATGACCATGCAGCGCGGCGCCCGCACCGTGCTGGCCGCAGGCGGTACGGCGACCGACGCCGGGCGTCGCGCGCTGGCAGAGCTTGATAGCGAGATGCTGGCGCTGAACGCCTCGCCAGGCGGAGCTGCTGATCTGCTGGCCGCCACGCTCTACCTCGACCGCGTGAGCGCGCCATCTCGAATAACCGAATAAGAGGGTGTTATGGAACAGATTACATTGTCATTCCCCGCGAGCCGCACGCTGAACGGCAGAGCGCTGGCGGGAGTGGTCGGATCCGGTGATATGGAAGTGCTGTTCACCGCCGATCAGCAACAGGCGCTCAACGTGACCATCACGACATCCGTGGACAACAGCACCGCGCGCTGGAATGCGCTGTTTGACCGCCTCAACCTGCAAAATGGCCTGCCATCCGGCACGCTGGTTATCCACGATTTCGGCGCGACGCCCGGCGTGGCGCGCATTCGCATCGAACAGGTTTTTGAGGAGGTCAGCCATGCGTAACGACCGCAGCTTTATTGAACTTCGGGCGCGCGAACGCGCCAGGGCACTGCTCGATGAAGGCAGCTTTCGCGAACTGCTCGACTCGTTTGAGCAGGTCATGTCGCCGTGGCTTGGCAAGCAGGGCATCGTCCCGCAGGCGGACGACGGCATGGTGGTAGCAAAAGGCACCATCAATGGGCAGCCCGCCGTGGTGATTGCCATTGAAGGCACCTTCCAGGGCGGCAGCATGGGCGAAGTTTCCGGCGCGAAAATGGCCGCCGCCCTTGAGCTGGCCGCGGAGGATAACCGCAACGGCATTCCCACCCAGGCGGTGTTATGCCTGGAAACGGGTGGCGTGCGTCTGCAGGAGGCCAACCTCGGCCTCGCGGCGATTGCCGATATCCACGCCGCGATTGTCGACCTGCGCCGCTATACGCCGGTGGTCGGCATTGTTGCGGGCACTGTGGGCTGCTTCGGCGGGATGTCCATCGCGGCGGCGCTGTGCAGCTATCTCATCGTGACCCGTGAAGCACGCCTTGGCCTGAACGGCCCGCAGGTGATTGAGCAGGAAGCGGGTGTGGAAGAGTACGACTCCCGCGACCGTCCGTTTATCTGGAGCATGACCGGCGGCGAAGTGCGCTATGAAAGCGGTTTTGTCGACGCGCTGGTAGGCGATGGCGTTAACGCGGTGAAAACGGCGATGAACGAAGCCATCGCTAAAGGCGTGCCATCACAGCACCGCAGCGACAACTACGCCTGGTATCTCGATCGTCTGACGCGGTTCGACACCGCGAAACAGGCGGATCGCGAACAGATCAAACAGGTTTTTGCGCGGGAGGAAAAATGATGACGAATACAGTAAGCCGGGGCGCCTTATGGCTTGAAAAACTCGCGCCCAACGCGAAACGTCAGGAGGGGCTTTGCCCGTCCGTTCAGGTGGCCGATGCCGCGCTTAACGGCGAACCCGCACGCTTTATCGCCGTCGTGCCGGATGCCCATAACCACTACCCGCGCGCCGCTAAAGGGGAGGTCGGGCTGCTGGAGGGCTGGACGCTTGCCAGAGTAGTCAGCAAAACCATCAAAGAAGATGCCGATAAGCCTGTGAAGCGCCCGATTATCGCGGTGATTGACGTGCCAAGCCAGGCGTATGGCCGTCGCGAAGAGGCGTTCGGCATTCATCAGGCGCTCGCCGGGGCTGCGGGCGCTTATGCTAACGCACGCCTTGCCGGACATCCGGTGATTGGGCTTATCGTCGGTAAAGCGATGTCCGGGGCGTTTCTCGCCCACGGCTACCAGGCAAACCGGTTAATCGCCTTTAACGACAAAGGCGTGCTGGTGCATGCGATGGGTAAAGAATCTGCCGCGCGCATTACGCTTCGCACCGTCGAGGCGCTGGAGAAACTGGCGGCGACCATCCCGCCGATGGCCTATGACGTCGCCAACTACGCGACGCTCGGGCTGCTCTCTGACCTGCTCGATATCCGAAACCCGGATGCACCAACACCTGAGGATCTGGCACTGGTGAACGCCACGCTGCAACGCGCAATTGATGATGCGCGTCGTGACCCGAGCCTGAAAACCCGCCTCGGCGCCGACAACCGCCGTAGCTCACAGCATGTACGCGAACGTCTGCGCGCCAGCTGGTAAGTAAAACCCTAAAAAGACCTGCCGGATAGCGGCTTACAGGGGCGTAGCGATACGCCCTCTGGCCCGCCGCATCCGTAAAAAATAAAGCTCACCATCTCAGGGCGCGCCGCGCGCCTTGAGATGTAAGGGCCACCATCGCACCAGTGTTGATTTTACTTTCATTACAGGTGACTTATGACTTACGTGATTATTCATGCGCTTGCCCCTATTTTTGTGATCATGCTGCTCGGCTTTATGGCGGGCAAAACAAAAATGGTCGATAACCAAAACGTCGCTTTACTCAATATCTTTGTGATGGACTTTGCCCTGCCAGCTGCGCTGTTTAGCGCCACCGTACAGACGCCGTGGGCGGGCATTGTCGCCCAGTCGCCGCTCATCATCGTCCTGGTGCTGGCGATGTGGATAACCTACGCCGCCATTTACTTCCTGGCGGTCGGGCCGTTTAAGAAATCCCCGCAGGATGCCGCCGTGCTCACGCTGACCGTGGCGCTGCCGAACTACGCCGCGTTGGGTCTGCCTATCCTTGGCAGCGTGCTCGGTGAAGGGCCATCGACATCGCTTTCCGTCGCGGTCTCCATTGCCTGCGGTTCGGTGCTGATGACGCCGTTCTGTCTGCTTATTCTGGAACGTGAAAAAGCGCGTGCCAGCGGCGAGAAGAGCGGCTCAACGCTCGCGATGCTGCCGGTGTTGATGTGGCGTTCGGTGAAAAAACCGATCGTCTGGGGGCCGCTGCTTGGCGTGGTGCTCTCCGCCATTGGCATCAAAATGCCGGAGCTGGTGCTTGCCGCCATTAAACCGCTCGGCCTTGCCGCGACCGCTGCTGCGCTCTTCCTGACCGGCGTTATCCTCTCGGCCCGTAAGCTCAACATTAATTCTGTGGTGATTACCGCGACCATTGCCAAGCTGCTGATCCAGCCGTTTATCGCCTGGGGTATCGTGCTCGCGCTTGGCCTGACGGGGCCGGTTGCTATCACCGCTATCCTGATGATTGCCCTGGCGGCGGGCTTCTTCGGCGTGGTATTCGGCAACCGTTTCGGCGTACAGTCGCCGGACGCCGAAGCCGTGCTGCTGTTAAGCTCGGTACTGAGCATTCTTTCACTGCCGCTTTTTATCACCTTAACGCAAGGACTCTAAACCATGACCGACACGCCGCGTCCCCACGATTTACTCTGGCTTAACGACAGCCGCGCGCTCCAGGGCATTGACGCCCTGTGGGTAAGCGAGCAGTGGAAGTGCCAGTTTCCGGTGGTGGTACGGCGTGACCTGAGCGACAGCGGCTTGATCCCGGTGGGTGTGCGCGGCGTCAGACGCGACCAGCGCGCCGCCGGGTGGGTGGCGGCGCAGGATATCGTGCGCGTGGCGACACCGGAGTCGCTCGCCTGCCTTCAGACGCTGCTGCGCTCGCCGTTTGTCTCACAGCCTCCTGTGCAGGCCGCTATTCAACTCGCGCAGCGCACGTGGCCCTGGGCGTGGGGCATTACCGGCTCTGCCGGTTACGCGCTGGCGACCGAAATGCCGGTGCTGCACCCAGAAAGCGATCTCGACCTGACAATCCGGGCGCCCGTGCCTGTTACGCCTGCCGCCTTCGCCGACTGGCAACGGTGGGTTACCCAACTGCCGTGCCGGGCGGATACGCAGGTAGAGACGCCGTTCGGCGCGTTTTCGCTGACGGAATGGCTGCGCGACGGGCGGGTATTATTAAAAACCAACCGGGGGCCGCTGCGGGTTGGCGACCCCTGGTGCAGGGAGGACGCATGAAAAGTATTTTTACGTTCCCGGGGCAAGGTACCCAGCGCCCCGGCATGCTGCAACATTTACCCGATGAGGAGACGCAGCGCGCGGCACGCGAGGTGCTGGGCGATGAATTCGCCACCCTCGACACGCCGCAGGCGCTGCGCCACACCCGCGCCGTACAGCTCGCGCTGCTGATTGCCGGTGTGGCCTCCGCCCGCGCGCTGATGGCGCAGGGCGTCATGCCGGATATGGTCAGCGGTTTGTCGATTGGGGCCTATCCGGCGGCGGTGATCGCCGGCGCGCTCGATTTTCGCGACGCCTTACGGCTGGTGGCGCTGCGCGGCGATCTGATGGAGCAGGCCTATCCGCATGGTTATGGGTTGACCGCCATCCTCGGCCTGCGTCTGGATCAGGTCGAAAAACTGGCGGCGGAGCAGGGCGCGTATATCGCCAACCTCAATGCCGAAACGCAGATTGTGATTGCCGGGCGTGATGAACAGATGGCGAGGGTGAGCGAAGCGGCGCTCGCGCTTGGCGCGACCAAAGTGAACCGGCTCGCCGTCAGCGTGCCGTCCCACTGCGCGCTGCTCGACGCCCCGGCGCAAACACTTTTTGAGGCCTTTCACGACGTCACCCTGCATCGCCCGACGTGCGCTTACCTCAGCGGCAGCACCGCCCGCGTGGTGTGGCAGCCTGAGCGCATCGCAGACGATCTGGCGTTCAACATGGCGCGCACGGTGCGCTGGCAGGAGGCGATGATCGCCGCTCGCGAGCGCGACGCGAGGCTTGCCATTGAGATGCCGCCCGGCGGCGTGCTGACCTGTCTGACCCGCCAGGCCGGGTGGGAAGGCGAGAGCATTTCACTTGAGCGCAGCGGCATGGATGTTGCGAGGCATCTGGCGGCGCGTCTGTCCCGAGATTAATTTTTATTGAGGCTCAGCGCGTACATGCGACACTCTGCCGCAAGCGCCAGCAGGTTTGGATCGCGCTCGCGATTGCGGGCAAACACCAGCGCTATCTGCTGGCGCATCTGGTACGGCTCCGCAAGCTTCAGAAGCTGCACATCGTTTTCATAAAGCTTCTTCACGCGCCCCGGCACCAGCGACAGCCCAACGCCCGCCTGCACCAGGCTCAGCATGGAGAAAATGTCATTCACGCGGGTGACGATATCCGGCTCAAAGCCCGCCACGTGAAACGCCTCCTGAAAGCCGGCATAAGTGGCGAACCCCTCTGCCAGCGAAACGAACTTACGGTTTTTATAGTGGCGCAAATCTGCGTCGCGTCGGGTATCAAGCGCTTCCGCTGCCGGAGCCGCGAGATAAATGTCGTCGTTAAAAAGCGGCGTCACTTCCAGCGTTTTGTGGTCAACCTGCGTTTCCGAGACCGAAATCAGTATGGCGTCCAGCGCGCCGTCTTCCAGCATATTGAGCAGCACCTGATTAGAGCCCATCGTGAGATCGAGTTCCAGATCGGGGCGGCGCAGCTTCATGCCCATCAGCAGACGCGGTACGGTTTCAAGCGTCAGCGAATAGAGCGTGCCGACGCGCAACCGCCCCTGGCCGATGCCCGCCGTACGCTGCGTCTCCTCAATACCGCGCACCATCAGGCCGATGGCCTCCTGACAATATTCCAGCAAGGTTTCGGCAGCGGGCAGTGCCACCAGGCTGCGGCCCCGGTGCACAAAGAGCGGGCAGCGCACACCTTCTTCCAGGCTGTGCAGCGCCCGGTGCACGCTGACGGCGCTTAAGCCCAGTGCCTCGGCGGTGCGGGCGATATTTCCCTTCTCCATAAACGCCATGAAGATAGAAAGCTTGCGAAATGTGATGTCGTCGTCGATGGCGAGTTTCATGCGGGCCTGGTGTTGAGTAACGGGATTAGCGAGCTTAACGGCTGGAGACGATGGGGTAAACCTTCCTTGCCGCAGGGACATTCTCGGGTTTGCTAACGAAGGCGCAGGCTATCAAATCCGTAGGTTAATACAGGTATGACTTATCAACGTGCAAGGCTATCGTAGCGGTGAAACAGAACACGGAGCGAAAAATGAGCACGCCAACTGAGACACACAATACGTTATCTGCGGGGAAATGCCCCTTCCATCAGGGAAACCATAATCAAAGCGCCGGCGGCGGCACCGCCAGCCGCGACTGGTGGCCAAATCAGTTGCGCGTGGAGCTGCTAAACCAGCACTCCGAACGCACTAATCCGCTGGGAGAGGCGTTTAACTACCGCAACGCGTTCAGTGAGCTGGATTACGCGGCGCTGAAAGGCGACCTGAAAGCGCTGTTAACCGATTCTCAACCGTGGTGGCCGGCCGACTGGGGCAGCTACACCGGGCTTTTCATTCGTATGGCGTGGCACAGCGCTGGTACTTACCGCGCGACTGACGGGCGTGGCGGCGCAGGCCGTGGGCAGCAGCGTTTCGCGCCGCTTAACTCCTGGCCGGATAACGTAAGCCTTGATAAAGCGCGCCGCCTGCTGTGGCCCGTCAAACAGAAATATGGCCAGAAAATCTCCTGGGCCGACCTCTTTATTCTCGCCGGCAACGTCGCGCTGGAAAACTCGGGTTTCCGTACCTTTGGTTTCGGTGCCGGGCGTGAAGACGTCTGGGAACCGGATATGGACGTGAACTGGGGCGATGAGAAAAACTGGCTTGAACATCGCCATCCGGAATCACTGGCGCAGGCGCCGCTCGGCGCGACCGAAATGGGCCTTATCTACGTCAACCCCGAAGGGCCGAACCACAGCGGCGACCCGGCTTCCGCCGCGCCCGCGATTCGCGCTACCTTTGGCAACATGGGGATGAACGACGAAGAGACCGTGGCGCTGATCGCAGGCGGCCATACGCTGGGTAAAACCCACGGCGCAGGCGCGGCGAGCCATGTTGGCGTTGACCCGGAAGCCGCCCCGATTGAAGCGCAGGGCCTCGGCTGGACCAGTAACTTCGGCAGCGGTGCGGGCGCGGATGCGATCACCTCCGGCCTGGAAGTGACCTGGACCCAGACGCCGACCCAGTGGAGCAACTACTTCTTTGAGAACCTCTTCAAATATGAGTGGGTGCAGACCCGTAGCCCGGCAGGCGCAATTCAGTTTGAAGCCGTAGACGCGCCGGAGATTATCCCGGACCCGTTTGACCCGTCGAAAAAACGCAAGCCGACAATGCTGGTCACCGACCTGACGCTACGTTTCGACCCGGAATACGAGAAGATTTCGCGCCGTTTCCTGAACGATCCGCAGGCGTTTAACGAAGCCTTCGCCCGCGCCTGGTATAAACTGACGCACCGCGATATGGGGCCGAAAGCACGCTACATCGGGCCGGAAGTACCGAAAGAAGATCTGATCTGGCAAGACCCGCTGCCCGCGGCGATTTACCAGCCGACGCAGGCGGATATCGATGCCCTGAAGGCAGAGATTGCGAACGCCGGGCTGTCGGTCAGTGAACTGGTTTCTGTGGCCTGGGCCTCGGCATCGACCTTCCGCGGCGGTGACAAACGCGGCGGCGCTAACGGCGCACGTCTGGCGCTTGCCCCGCAGCGCGACTGGGCGGTAAATGCGCCAACCGCGCGTGCGCTGGCAACGCTTGAAGCGCTCCAGCGTAGCGCGAACAAAGCCTCACTGGCGGACATCATTGTGCTGGCAGGCGTGGTGGGCATCGAACAGGCCGCAAAAGCCGCCGGTGTTGACGTGACCGTACCGTTCTCGCCGGGCCGCGTCGATGCGCGTCAGGATCAGACTGATATTGCGCAGTTCGAACTGCTGAAACCGGCAGCTGATGGTTTCCGTAACTATCGCGGCGTGCGTAACAGCACGTCTACCGAAGCGCTGCTTATCGACAAAGCGCAGCAGCTGACGCTGACCGCACCGGAACTCACGGTACTGGTAGGCGGGATGCGCGTTCTCGGCGCCAACTTTGATGCCAGCCAGCACGGCGTGTTCACCGATCGTGTGGGCGTGCTCAGCAATGATTTCTTCGTGAATCTGCTGGATATGCGTAACGAGTGGAAAGCGATCGACGCGACCTCAGAAGCGTTTGAAGGACGCGATCGTATCAGCGGTGAGGTGAAATTTACGGCGACCCGCGCGGATCTGGTGTTTGGCTCCAACGCGATTCTGCGTGCGGTAGCGGAAGTCTACGCAAGCCAGGATGCCCGCGAGAAATTCGTGAAGGATTTCGTGGTGGCGTGGACCAAAGTAATGAACCTTGATCGTTTCGATCTGCGTTAATCATTACGCCCCGCGTCACTGCACGGGCGGTTAAGCAAAGCGGAATAACAAAAAAAGGCGATGAGCAATCATCGCCTTTTTTATGCCTGTCCGACGCGGGTCAGACGCCGCTTTCCAGAATGCGGATGGAGGTATCCAGCACGTCGCCTTTAACCTCATCACGAAAACCCTGCATGTGCGGCGTTTCCAGGTGCGCTTTTAAGTGCTCGGCACTGGCCCACTGCTCCACCATGACAATGGAATCCGGCGCGCTGGTCTGGAAGCCCAGGCCGGTCGCGCTGTCTACCATTGGCGCGTAACCGTGGCAACCCGCCTCTGCAAGTACCGCTGGAATGATCTTCTTGAACGCTTCCAGCACCGCCTGACGGTGGTGCGCGCCAGGACGGGTACGAATTTCTGCTATTACTGTCAGCATGGTTAACTCCTTTTGTAAAACCGTCTGACAGTTAAGCAAAAATTTTCGCCAGATGCTCGCGATATTCTGCAATGTGGCGCGGCACGTCCGGCATTTTAATCACGTCGTTGGCGATATAGGTTGGCAGCGCGGTCAGGCTCAGGAACTCGTTCGCCTTGTGGAAGGGCAGATAGACGCCGTCTACGCCGACGCCATGGAAAAACTGATCTTTATCGGTAAACGCCTCCAGCGGCGCGTTCCAGGTCAGTGAAAGCATATATTTTTTGCCCTGAAGCAGGCCGCCGGAGCCATATTTCTTCGAGGCATCGGAGCGGGTACGACCGTCGCTGGCGTACAGTGAACCGTGACCTTCGGTAAAGACGTCATCAATGTATTTTTTCACGGTCCACGGCGCGCCCATCCACCAGCCTGGCATCTGATAAATGATGACGTCAGCCCACAGATACTTCTGCACTTCTTCTTTGGCATCGTAGTCGCTGTCGGCGCGGGTGACCTGAACATCATGTCCGACGTCGCGCAGGTAGCTCTCCGCGACCTCAGTCAGGGTGTCGTTGAGCTGGCCGTTGGAGTGAGCGAATTGCTTCGCGCCGTTGATGATTAATATGTTGCTCATTATTTGTCCTCTAATTATCGCGTTTGTCATTAATATTACCGCATCTGGCGATACAGTAATATTGGCAAAACGCGCAAAGACTTTTGCAGTATGAGCAATAATCAGGTGTCAGGCGTATGTACCGTTACCTCAAAGGCCTCCACTTCAACACGGCCTGCAGCCTCGCCCAGGGCCACCGCAAAGAGCCCCATTTTCGCCCCGACCCATTTGCCCGGCGCGGCGGCGAAGCGCGGTTCCACCGTCTGCCATGGCTCGTCGGCGAGACGCCAGCAGAACGTGCACAGACCGTCGCCATCCACCACCACTTTCAGGCTGAGCGTCGTATCGGATGGTAAGACGACGAGCGACGTCTTACGGCTGACGATGCTGCCGCTATCGTTCATCCAGCCGCCGCCAAACACCAGGGCCAGGCCCTGTGAGGTTTGTTCTGCGCCAAACCAGGCGAAGCGCTCGCCATAGACGGTGAGGCCCGCGCACTCGCCAGGCAGGCGCAGTTGTGGTCGCAGGCGGGTGTGTGCCTCAAACCGGGGGCCGGGGAATTTCTGCAACAGCAGATTGGGAGCGTGATAAAACGACGGCTGGCCTTCATGTTCCGGCAGCGTCTGGCAATGGAGCCGCAGATGGCCGGCCTCGGAAGAAAACCAGCCCGCCTGAGGATTCGCAAGCCACTGCCATTGCGGGCCTGGTTTGCCCTCATGAAAAGCATCGCTTGCAGGTAACGCTGCGGCGAGTGGCGCACCATTCACGGCAGGTTTCGTCCACTGGCTGACCGGCTCGCCGATACCCGACGGCCCCGGCGCTCCAATGACAGGCCAGTCATCACGCCAGACGACCGGTTGCAGATGCACGATACGTCCGGCGATATGCGCATCCTGAAAATGCACAAACCAGCCTTCGCCGTTCTCAAGCTCTACCCAGCCACCCTGATGCGGGCCATTAACCGCACTTACGCCCTGGTGCAGGGCCACGCGATGCTCCCATGGCCCGTGCAGACTGCGGCTGCGCAAAACGGTCTGCCAGCCGGTAGGGACGCCGCCTGCGGGGGCGAAAACATAGTAATAGCCGTTGCGCTTGTAGACTTTGGGTCCTTCCAGCGTGGGGAGATCGAGCTGGCCGTCATACAGGATCTCGCCGTCATCCAGCAGCTTTCTGCCGTCCGGGGACATTTCGCACAGCGCCAGCTGATGTTTTTTGCCGCTGCGGCTGAAGGCGAATGCATGTACCAGCCAGGCGCGGCCATCGTCATCCCAGAATGGACAGGGATCGATATGGCCTTTGGCCGCTCGCAGGCAGTGCGGCTCGCTCCAGTCGCCCAACGGATCGACCGCCTGACACATAAAAATGCCCTCATCCGGCGTGCTGAAAAAGACCCAGAACCGTCCGTCGTGATAACGAATACTCGGCGCCCAAATTCCTTTTCCTGGCTGCACACGGTCGTAGTCGCCCATCGTCAGGCGCGGAACGATATGATTCACCAGCCGCCAGTTCACCAGATCGCGCGAGTGCAGCAGCGGCAGGCCAGGCAGATGGTTAAAGCTTGAGGCGACCATGTAAAAGTCATCGCCGACACGCACGAGATCCGGGTCGGAGTAGTCGGCGTACAGTATCGGATTGCGGTATTGCCCGTTATGGCAGTCCGTCTGCCAGAAATCAGCGTGCATCATGCCTCCTTAACGTGTGGATGAAGCGCGAGGTCGTCCGCCTCATGGGCGCGGCGCTGTGTGGCTTTGCGCGTGGCCAGATCCGTTTGAATGCGCGTCATCATCGCGTCATCCAGTTTATAGAAGCGCGCAAGCCACCAGAGGATCAGATAAGAGACTGAGGGGCCGAGGGTTAACAGGCCGATAATGCCGGTCGTGGCGAGTGGCGTCTGGGTAACGGCTCCTGGCACGTAACCAAACCAGCCGAGCGAAAAACCGACCAGCGCGCCGGCAACGGCCATGCCCAGTTTCAGCGCGAACAAATTGCCGGAAAACGACAGCCCGGTGATGCGCCGTCCGGTTTTCCATTCGCCGTAGTCGGCGGCGTTAGCCATCATGTTCCACTTAAATGGCTGGTACATCTGATGGAACATGCCCACCAGAAAATAGAGCGGGAACACCACGGCAAGCCAGGTGGGCGGAATGAAAAACATCACCACGCCGATAAAAACCAGCAAAAGGTTGATGTTCTTAAACAGCGTGGTGGCGCGGTAGCGTTTGGCAAGCCCGCCTGCGAGCATTGCACCGATAATCGTGCCGACGACGCTTGTGGTGATAAACGCTGACTTCATGGTCGTACCCAGCGCGGCGCTGGTATCTGGCCCGAGCATCAGATAGGTGGCGTAATAGAGCGTCGCGGCGTTACGCATGACGCCCGCCATGCTGGAAAAAAAAGTAATGACAGCGACCACAATCCACTGATCGTTAGCGAACAGTTCGCGCAGGTCACGCTTCACGTCGCTCTGCTCATTCTGCGGCTGCACGCGCTCTTTGGTCGAAAGAAAACAGAACACCAGCATTACTATAGCAATAGCCCCCATCACGGCCATCGTAAGTTGATAGCCCTTCTGGGTATTACCGTTGCCGAGTAACTCCACCAGCCACAGCGTACCGACCGAAACCAGCAGACCCGCGAGCGACGAAATCGTAAAGCGATACGCCTGCGCTGAAAGCCGGTCTTTCTCATCCGTTGTGATAACGCCACCGAGCGCGCAGTAGGGGATGTTAATGAGCGTATAAAACAGCATCAGCAGGGAATAGGTCACCCAGGCGTAGACCAGCTTGCCGGTGGCACCGAAATCGGGCGTGGTATAGGTAAGCACGGCGATGACGGCATAGGGCACCGCAAACCAGATAAGCCAGGGGCGGAAATGACCCCAGCGCGTTCGGGTGCGGTCGGCCAGCAGGCCGGTGAGCGGATCGATAATGGCGTCAAGCACGCGGGTCACCAAAAACATTACCCCTACGGCGGCGGCCGGCAGGCCGTAAATATCGGTGTAAAACCAGGTTAAAAACATGGTAACTGAGGAGTAGACGATGCCACACGCCGCGTCCCCCATCCCAAAACCGAGCTTTTCACTGACGGAAAGTCTGTTATCCATGTTGCTTCTCCGGTGTGAAATTCATCAGATTTATTATTGGGAGGGGAATCCGGGAATGCCTATTACGGTATTTGTCTCTCTGTTTACCAATTTTAGTATTTGTTATACCAGTCACGAATCTGTGCGATAACTTCGCACGCCCCGCCACTGCCGTGAAAAAAGGCTGATCGTTTATACAACGCTGTGACAGAAAGGGGCGGGATAAGGTACTATCGCGGCAAACATCTGCCGCCTCCGGCAGGGATTGATGCGTGTAAAGACAACGCCACGGTCTGAGGAAATGTATTAATGAGTGATATAACTCATGATGGTGCAGAGCGTCTTGCGCTGCATGAATTCACTGAAAACGCCTATCTGAACTATTCCATGTACGTCATCATGGACCGCGCGCTGCCGTTTATCGGCGACGGGCTTAAGCCTGTTCAGCGCCGCATCGTCTATGCCATGTCGGAACTGGGACTGAACGCCAGCGCCAAATTCAAAAAATCGGCCCGTACCGTGGGCGATGTGCTGGGTAAATACCACCCGCACGGCGACAGCGCCTGCTATGAGGCGATGGTGTTGATGGCGCAGCCCTTCTCGTACCGTTATCCGCTCGTGGACGGGCAGGGGAACTGGGGCGCGCCGGACGATCCGAAATCCTTCGCGGCGATGCGTTACACCGAATCGCGTCTTTCCAAATACGCTGAAGTGCTGCTGGGCGAACTCGGACAGGGCACGGTCGATTACGTGCCGAACTTTGATGGCACGCTGAACGAGCCGAAAATGCTGCCGGCGCGCCTGCCGAATATCCTCCTGAACGGGACGACGGGCATCGCGGTGGGTATGGCGACAGATATTCCGCCGCACAACCTGCGAGAAGTCGCCAAAGCGGCCGTGAGCCTGATAGACCAGCCGAAAACTACGCTTGATGAGCTGCTGGATATCGTGCAGGGCCCGGATTACCCGACCGAAGCGGAAATCATCACGTCCCGTGCGGAAATCCGCAAAATTTACCAGAGCGGTCGCGGCTCGGTGCGTATGCGCGCCGTCTGGAAAAAAGAAGATGGCGCGGTGGTTATTTCTGCGCTGCCGCATCAGGTTTCCGGCGCCCGCGTGCTGGAGCAAATCGCCAACCAGATGCGTGCTAAAAAGCTGCCGATGGTCGACGATCTGCGTGATGAGTCAGATCACGAAAACCCGACGCGTCTGGTTATCGTGCCGCGCTCCAACCGCGTGGATATGGATCAGGTGATGAACCACCTGTTCGCGACGACCGATCTGGAAAAAAGCTATCGCATCAACCTCAACATGATTGGGCTTGATGGCCGCCCGGCGGTGAAAAACCTGCTGGAGATCCTCACCGAATGGCTGGCGTTCCGCCGTGATACGGTGCGCCGTCGCCTTAATTATCGTCTGGAGAAAGTGCTTAAGCGCCTGCATATCCTCGAAGGTTTGCTGGTGGCGTTTCTCAACATCGACGAAGTCATTGAAATCATCCGTCGGGAAGATGAGCCGAAGCCGGTGTTGATGAGCCGTTTCGGCATCAGCGAGACGCAGGCCGAAGCTATTCTCGAACTCAAACTCCGCCACCTGGCGAAGCTTGAAGAGATGAAAATCCGCGGCGAACAGAGCGATCTGGCAAAAGAACGCGATCAACTCCAGGGCATTCTCGCTTCCGAGCGCAAAATGAATACTCTGCTGAAAAAAGAGATCCAGGCGGATGCCGACGCGTACGGCGACGATCGCCGCTCGCCACTGCATGAGCGCGAAGAAGCCAAAGCGATGAGCGAGCACGACATGCTGCCGTCCGAGCCGGTGACTATCGTTCTTTCCCAGATGGGCTGGGTACGCAGCGCGAAAGGCCACGACATCGACGCGAAAGCGTTAAGCTACAAAGCCGGCGACAGCTGGCTCTCGTCGGCGAAGGGCAAGAGCAACCAGCCGGTGGTGTTCATCGACTCCACGGGCCGCAGCTATGCGCTTGATCCCGTCTCGCTGCCCTCAGCGCGCGGGCAGGGCGAGCCGCTGACCGGTAAGCTGACGCTGCCGCCGGGCGCGGTGGTGGAACATATGCTGATGACGGGCGAGGAGCAAAAGCTGCTCATGGCCTCTGACGCGGGCTATGGCTTCGTCTGTACCTTCAACGATCTGGTGGCGCGCAACCGCGCTGGTAAAGCGCTGATTACGCTGCCAGAAAACGCGCATGTGCTGAAGCCGCTGGAAATCGAGCATGACGACGATATGCTGCTCGCTATTACGGCGGCGGGACGTATGCTGATGTTCCCGGTAGCCGATCTGCCGCAGCTCTCAAAAGGGAAAGGCAATAAAATTATCTCCATTCCATCCGCCGATGCCGCGAAAGGCGACGATAAGCTCGCTTATCTCACCATCCTGCCGCCGCAGAGCACCGTGACGCTGCACGTCGGTAAACGCAAAATCAAACTGCGCCCGGAAGAGCTGCAAAAAGTGCATGGCGAACGCGGTCGTCGCGGTACGCTGATGCGTGGCCTGCAACGTATCGACAGCGTCGAGGTGGACGCACCGTCGCGCCCGAAAGCGGACGACAGCGAGGCGTAATTCCCGGCACCCGCCTGAAGGCTTTGACGCCGCGTTTTCTGTGAGTTTCAACAGGAGGCGTGGCGGCCTCGCTTGCGTAATTTTCCCGCCCACGCCATTGTTTGTTTGCGCGTGACGCATAAAAATAAGTGTTTGAGTCTGCTCAACATGATGAGCCGCTAGGGATGCCTGACCGTGAGCGGTGTGTTTTCCGTTAAAGCCGTTATACTGTTCCGCGGCTGCGGCTTCAGAGGTAGTTATGTTATCGATCGTTCGAATGATTCTTGTTGTTCTCTACAGTCTTATTGTTTCAATTCTTGGCTGCATCTGGTGCCTGTTTAGCCCGCGCAACCCGCGCCACGTGGCAACGTTTGGCCATATGTTCGGCCGCCTCGCGCCGCTGTTCGGCCTGAAGGTAGAACTGCGTAAACCGCAAGGGGCCGAAAACTACGGCAACGCTATTTATATCGCCAACCACCAGAACAATTACGACATGGTGACGGCGTCCAGTATCGTTCAGCCGCCGACCGTGACCGTGGGCAAAAAAAGCCTGATTTGGATCCCGTTTTTCGGCCAGCTTTACTGGCTGACCGGTAACCTGCTTATCGACCGCAACAACCGCAGCAAAGCCCACGGCACCATTGCTGAAGTCGTGAACCAGTTTCGCAAGCGTGACATTTCCATCTGGATGTTCCCGGAAGGAACCCGCAGCCGCGGGCGCGGCCTGATGCCGTTTAAAACCGGCGCGTTTCACGCCGCTATCGCGGCGGGCGTGCCGATAATTCCGATCTGTGTTTCAAATACCCATGGTAAAATCAAGCTCAACCGGTGGAAAAACGGTCTGGTCATCGTCGAAATGTTACCGCCTGTCGACACCCAGGGTTGGGGAAAAGAACAGGTACGGGAACTTGCCGCCCACTGCCGCCAGCTGATGGAAGAGAAAATCGCTCTGCTGGATAAAGAAGTGGCCGAGCGCGAAGCGGCCGGCAAGATCTAAGACTGACGGCGTTCGCCGTCATTCATTACCCGTTTTCATGGAGCCATTATGTCACTCAGTCGGCGTCAGTTTATTCAGGCATCGGGCGTTGCGCTCTGCGCGGGCGCGGTGCCGCTGAGGGCACACGCCGCGGGTCAGCAGCAGGCGCTGCCGGTGCCGCCGCTACTCGAGTCGCGCCGCGGCCAGCCGCTGTTTCTGACGCTCTCCCGTGCCCACTGGTCTTTTGCGCCGGGTACTCGCGCTCAGGTCTGGGGATTCAACGGCCGCTACATGGGGCCGACTATCCGCGTCTGGAGCGGCGACGACGTTAAACTCATCTACAGCAACCGCCTCCAGGAAAACGTTGCGATGACGGTCAGTGGGCTACAGGTGCCGGGGCCGCTGATGGGCGGTGCGCCGCGCATGATGTCGCCTGGCGCCGACTGGGCCCCGGTACTGCCGGTTCGCCAGTCTGCCGCCACGCTCTGGTATCACGCCAATACCCCCAACCGCACCGGGCCGCAGGTCTACAACGGCCTTGCCGGTATGTGGCTGGTGGAGGATGCCGTCAGCAAAGCGATGCCGGTGCCGAACCACTACGGCGTGGACGATTTCCCGATAATCATTCAAGACAAACGCCTTGATAACTTTGGCACGCCGGAATACAGCGAGCCGGGCAGCGGCGGGTTTGTCGGTGATACGCTGCTGGTCAACGGCGCGCAGAGCCCGTATGTGGAAGTGTCGCGCGGCTGGGTTCGCCTGCGTTTGCTGAATGCTTCAAACGCGCGGCGCTACCAGTTGCAGATGAGCGATGGCCGCCCGTTGCATGTGATCGCAGGCGATCAGGGCTTTCTGCCTGCGCCGGTTTCGGTCAAACAGCTGGCGCTGGCGCCGGGTGAGCGTCGCGAAGTGCTTATCGACATGACTAACGGCGACGAAGTCTCTATCACCTGCGGCGAAGCAGCATCAATTATGGACCGTATCCGCGGTATTTTTGAGCCGTCGAGTATTCTTATCTCCACACTGGTGCTGACGTTGCGCCCGACCGGGCTGTTGCCGCTGGTGACCGATAACCTGCCGATGCGCCTGCTGCCGGATGAGATAATCAATGGCGCGCCGGTGCGCAGCCGTGACATTACGCTTAGCGACGATCCGGGCATTAACGGGCAGCTGTGGGATATCAAGCGAACCGATGTCCAGACGCAGCAGGGCGCGTGGGAGCGCTGGACGGTGCGTTCGGATATGCCGCAGTCGTTTCATATCGAAGGCGTGAGTTTTCTTATCCGCAGCGTCAATGGCGCCGCGCCGTTCCCGGAAGATCGCGGCTGGAAGGACACGGTCTGGGTGGATGGTCAGGTGGAGCTGCTGGTGTATTTCAGCCAGCCGTCATGGGAGCATTTCCCGTTCCTCTATTCGAGCCAGACGCTGGAGATGGCCGACCGCGGTTCGGTCGGCCAGATGGTAGTGAACCCTGCGCCCTGATGCGTCGAGACCCATGGAAAAAGCCGCTGCAAAGCGGCTTTTTTTGTGGCCGGGGTGAGGGCAGCAACCGCTGAAGTTCAGCCAGCATCACCGTCCGGCCTCGACCTGGCGAAATGGCGGTTCTCGTAAGTGGCCTGCGGGGCATAACAGGCGTTCTTCAGGGGGTTACGGGTGGGGCACAGGAGGCGATAGTTTTCATCCCGCTATCCTGTCAGCCATCAAAAATGGCGGTCAGCACGATGATAGAAAACGGGAAAGAAGCTTCAGAAATCTCTGGCGCTGAGGTCGCGCATTCCCTCTACACCAGCGGCGGGTAATGGCCGTTAACCTCGCCGCATGGCGCCCGCTACTGCGCTAAAAACAGTTCCAGCAGCGAGTTCAGAAACAGCTTGCCGTGCTCGGTTATCTGCCAGTATTCAGGTGATTCCACCAGATAATTCATTGCGATAGCTTCATCCAGCTGTGCGCGGACCGCCGTCTCTTCAAGCCCGGTATAACGGTGAAATTCGGCGCGTGGCGCGGGCTCCAGCAGACGAAAGCGGTTCATGAAAAACTCGAACGGCTTATCCTGCGTCTCGACGTCGTGCTGCTTATCCAGATAGCTACCGGTCATATAGCCGCGTGGGTGACGGGTTTTGGCGGTACGTACAATGCGTCCGTCCGGGAACGTCACCTTGCCGTGGGCGCCACAGCCGATGCCGAGATAATCCCCGAAGCGCCAGTAATTCAGGTTGTGCTGACATTGATAGCCCGGTTTGGCATAGGCCGAGGTTTCATACTGCTCATAGCCCGCAGCGGTGAGCAGCTCATGTCCTTGCTCAAAGATATCCCACAGCGCGTCGTCGTCCGGAAGCACCGGCGGGCGCGAGCCAAACAGCGTATTTGGCTCGATAGTCAGCTGATACCACGACAGGTGCGGTGGGTTCAGCGCAATCGCCTGGCGCAAATCATCCAGCGCTTCTTCGAGCGACTGATCCGGTAAGCCGTGCATCAAATCCAGGTTAAAACTGCGAAGCCCAAGGCCGCTTGCCAGGCGTGCCGCGCGCTTTGCTTCTTCCGGCCCATGAATACGGCCAAGACGGTTAAGCTTAGGCTCGCTAAAACTCTGCACGCCGATAGAAATACGGTTCACGCCCGCGCGCTGGTACTCCACGAAGCGGTCAGCTTCCACGGTGCCGGGGTTCGCTTCCATGGTGATTTCCGCATCCGCCGCAAGGTTCAGGCGCGCGCGTACACCGTCCAGCAGCGTTTGCATCGCGGGGCCGGAAAGCAGACTTGGTGTACCGCCGCCGATGAAAATCGTCTTTACCTCGCGGCCCTGCGCCCACGGTGCGTCGTTATCCAGATCGCTTAACAGATGCTGAACATAATCGTCGTGCGGCACTTCTCCCTTCAGCGCGTGCGAGTTGAAGTCGCAATAGGGGCACTTCTGCACGCACCAGGGGATGTGGATATACAAACTTAAGGGTGGCAAATCAGCCATTACGCATTGCTTCCAGTAATAATTTCAGCGCCTGCCCGCGGTGGGAAATCGCACTTTTCTCTTCACGCGTCAGCTCGGCGGCGGTTTTGCCCACCGAAGGGACAAAGAAAATCGGGTCGTAGCCAAAGCCGCCCTGGCCTGCGGGCGCGCGGGTAATCATGCCCGGCCAGGCACCGTGAAAGACCAGCGGCGTCGGGTCTTCGGCGTGACGCAAATAGACCAGCACGCAGTGAAACTGCGCCTGGCGTTGCGCATCCGGCACGTCTTTTAACGCCTCCAGCAGCTTTTCCAGGTTCTCCTGATCGCTTGCGTCAGCCCCTGCGTAGCGTGCGGAATAGATGCCCGGCGCGCCGCCAAGTGCGTCGACCGCAAGACCCGAGTCGTCGGCAATAGCGGCAAGCCCGGTGATCTGCGCGGCGTGGCGTGCTTTCAGGATGGCATTTTCGATAAACGTCAGCCCGGTTTCGTCGGCAGAGTCGACGCCAAGCTCGGTCTGCGCCACGATATCCAGCCCAAACTCGCGTAGCAATGAGGCGAGTTCACGCACTTTACCGGCATTGCCGGTCGCGAGGACAACTTTCTGCATAGCTCAATCCTGTAATTAATCGGTGATAGCCGCAACTTCCGTTGGGATCTGTTGGGGTTCGATGATTTTGACTTGCTTGTGACGGCCCAGTTCGCCTTTTTCAATCACTACCTGGCTTTTCGCCACGCGAAATTGTTTCGCGAGATATTTCACCAGATGGGCGTTCGCCTGGCCGTCAACTGGCGGGGCGGTAATGGCGACTTTCAGTTCGTCGCCATGTAACCCGATAATGCTGTCGCGGCTGGCTTTGGGCTGGATATACAGCCGCAACACCAGCCCGTCGACGGTTTTACTCACGGCACTCACAGCAGATACCAGAGCCTCGGGAAGAGATCCATGCCGAGATAGTTCAGCAAATAAAGCGCAAGGATCACGCCCATCGCGGAAAAATCGATGCCGCCCATCGCCGGAAGAACACGGCGAATTGGGGCCATCAGCGGCTCGGTAAGCTGGATCAGCACAAACTCAATCGGGCTGCGGCCCTGGCTTACCCAGCTCATCAGCGATCGGATAATAATGACCCAGAAAACCAGAAAACCGGCTGATTTCAAAATCGAGAGCAGACCAACGACCAGGTTAAACGGATCAAGCGACAGACCGCCTGACTGAATTAACATCAGCAGCGGGAATTTCAGTGTCGAGAGAATAAACGCCACCAGCAGCGATGAAGTGTCGATAGGCCCGATCGACGGAATAATACGGCGCAGCGGGCTTATCACCGGCTGGGTAAACTTCACCACCGTCTGGGCGAGCGGGTTATAGAAATCGCAGCGAGCCCACTGCATCCAGATGCGCAGCAACAGCACCATTACATACAGTTCGATCACGGTTTTGACCAGGAAAGTCAACGTCAGCATGGCATTCCTCAGAAGTTATTGTTGAGCGGTGCGGGCATAATCGCGCGCGCCGAAAATCGCAGTACCAATGCGCACCATCGTGCTGCCTGCGGCGATGGCGGCTTCCATATCATCGCTCATGCCGAGCGAAAGCGTATCTACCGTCGGGTAGCGTGTTTTGAGCGCGGCGAAAGCGGCCGCCATCTCGCACGCCACGGCAAACTGACGCGCGTACTCTTTTTCCGGCGCCGGAATGGCCGTCAGCCCGCGCAAACGCAGACGCGGCAGCGCCGCCACCTCCGCTACCAGCGCGTCCAGTTCGCTTAACGCAATGCCGGATTTGCTCTGTTCGTCGCTGATATTAACCTGAATCAGCACGTTGAGCGGCGCCATCGTCTCAGGGCGCTGCTCGTTGAGCCGGGTTGCGATGCGCAGTCTGTCCACCGTATGACACCAGTCAAAATGCCCGGCCACCAGACGGCTTTTGTTGGACTGCAACGGACCGATAAAGTGCCACGTCAACCCGTCGATGCCCGCGTCGCGGAAATGCTGGATCTTGTCCACTCCCTCCTGCACATAGTTTTCGCCGAACTCACGCTGCCCGGCGGCGATAGCTTCTGCTATCGCGCTCGCAGGTTTTGTTTTGCTCACTGCAAGCAGCGTAACTTCTTCTGGAGCCCGGCCGCAGCGTTGTGCCGCCGCTGAGATCTTGTGCCGAACCTGCGCTAAGTTGCGTTCTGTCTCACTCATGATTAGGGAAGCTATATGGAAATGGATGAATTGGTGGCGCTTAGTGTAAAGCATAACGTTTCGGATCTACACCTGTGTAGCGACCTGCCGGCGCGCTGGCGCAAGCAGGGGCGGCTGGAGCCACTTTCTGAGACCGTACCGAAGCCGGAAAATCTGCTGGCGCGCTGGCTGGATGATGCTCACCAGCGCGAGCTCGCCGAACGCGGGCAGACGGATTTCGCGGTAAGTCTTGCGGGCGGGGTAAGGCTGCGCGGCAATGCGTTTCGCCAGATGCAGGGCATATCGCTGGTGTTGCGCCTGCTGCCGCGTGGCTGCCCACGGCTGGAGACGCTTGGCGTACCGCCGGCGGTGCCGGGCCTGCTCGCGATGCCGGACGGGCTGTTGCTTGTTACCGGCGCGACCGGCAGCGGTAAATCCACGACGCTTGCGGCAATGGTCGGTCATCTCAACGAGACGCTGGATGGCCATATTCTGACGCTCGAAGATCCCGTTGAGTTTTGCCATCAACCGGCGCGCTGTCTTATCCAGCAGCGAGAGATAGGCACCCATTGTCAAAATTTCAGCGACGGTCTGCGTGGGGCGCTGCGTGAAGATCCCGATGTCATTCTGCTAGGTGAGTTACGCGACAGTGAAACGATTAGGCTTGCGCTCACCGCGGCGGAAACCGGTCATCTTGTCATGGCGACGCTGCACACGCGCGGCGCGGCGCAGGCGGTGGAACGTCTGGTGGATGTGTTCCCGGCCGATGAACAGAACAAAGTGCGCAGCCAGCTTGCAGGCAGCCTGAAAGCGGTGTTGGCGCAGAAACTGGTGGCGGACGCGCAGGGTGGCAGAACGGCGTTGCACGAGCTGTTAATTAACACGCCTGCGGTGGCAAACCTCATCCGCGAAGGAAAGACGCACCAGTTGCCAGGCCTGATGGAAACCGGCCAGCAGCACGGTATGCAGACGTTCGCGCAGAGCGTGGCGATGCGCATTAACGAAGGCAGGCTGTCGCTGCAAAAGGACGCCAGCGCTGGCCACTGGTGCTAGCGTACATGAAGCGCGTAAAGCGCGGGCAGGCCGCCTGCGGTGCGGATTATCTCAAGCCGGATAACGCTTACCGGGCTTTGCGCATCAAGGCGATGCTCGCAGACCGAATGATGGTTATCAGTGACTTCCGCGAGCAATGTGTTATCGATCCAGAGTCGGTAATGCGTGACGCAGTGGGGCGTGACGGCGCAGGCATGCCCCATCTGGACGGTTTCCATCGCATTATCGAAGTCGTTATCGAAGATCAGCGTCAACGCGTTGAGTGTTTGCGGTTGCGGCCATTGCCACTCGACCGTCGGTTGCGGGTCGTCCTGCGCGGGTGCCCAGGCGTTCGTCTGCTGTTCGGGGCGCAGGCCGCCGTTGAGCAGGTTTTCAGGCGGGTAACAGGGCAGCGGCGTGGCGAGGCGCAGAGCAGGCATTATCTGGTGCGGACGACGGCGCGGCAGCCAGAAATCGAACTCATCGACGCCGAAATCGCCTTCGGCTATTTGACGCGAACGTTTGGCAACGCGCGCGTTCAGGCTGTTGAACACCATCATGATGCCCGGCAGATGCTGCGCGCTCAGCGCCATCTCCACGGCATCGCAGCGCTCGAAAACGATAAACACGTAGCTGTCCGCTTCGGCGGTGTGGCGCAGAGTAATGGGGTAGGGCGCTTCGCCGTGCACCTCCAGCTCGCAGCTATCCAGTACGCGCTCCGGCGTATAGTTGCCGGGTTTAATACTTGTCATCAGCTCGACGTTCAGGCGCTGCGGCGTTTCAGCGCGCAACGTAAAATGCATCACAGGCAGCGATTGGCCTGCCCGCAGCGGCAACAACAATGCGGTGCGAGCGCCAAGTGGTTCCCATTCGCCGTTAGGCGGCAGTTCAGCGAGCTGGTATTCGCTGCTGACACTAATCGTTGCGCCACGTACCGGGTCGTTCAGCCGCTGGCGCGGAATATAACAGCCTGTCGCCTGCAAATGCTGTTGCAGCGCGCCGATGCGCTCGCGCTCCGCCAGCTGGCGGGGAATCGCCCCCTGACGGTGGCAGAGCGCTGCCGCGCGGCCCACGACCTCGCCAAGCAGCCCGCACGTGCACATCACGCGGGCGCTGCCGAAGGCGACATGCGAAGCGGAGATAAGCCGCCCCGTCAGGAACAGATTATCCAGCGAGCAGCTGTAGAAGCAGCGCCAGGGAATGGTGTACGTGCCTTTGCTGTGAAACTGGCGGCAACCGTCGTGCGTGCTGTAAACGCCGTCTGCCGGGTGAAGATCAATAGACCAGCCGCCGTAGCCCACGGCGTCGTAGTGATCGCGCTGTTCGATAATATCTTGCTGGCAGAGCAGGTGATCGCCCATGAATCGACGGCTTTCGCGCTTGCCGGGGATCGTGCCGACCCACTCGATAGTCAGGTTATCCGCGTCAGGGAATTGCCCGGAGTTCTTAATGTGATCCCACACGCCCCAGACGATTTTCCACAGTTCCCATTTGATCTCTTCACTCTGATGCACGGTGTCGAGACGTCCTCCCCATTCGAGCCACCAGAGATCGCAGCCGTTCAGGGTCGAGGTGAGGCGCTGATAGCGCGGAATCGCGGTGATGTCTTTAAGCGCGAACGAGGGGGGAACAAAGCGTACCGGGTCGCGGGTCTGTTTGGTGTAAAAATAGATAGAGTGCCCAAGCTTATGGCCGAAGCTGTCGCCCGGTGCCATCTTTTCACCCAGCTCTGCAGGCTCCTCGGCACCGACGCGAAATTCCGCGCCAGCCAGATAGCCGAGCACGCCATCGCCAGTGGCGTCGCAAAACTGCGTGGCGGTGATGACGTAAAACGTCTCGTTGATCGCGTTAAAACCGCGCACGCGCTCAATACGGCGATCGCGACTTACGACGTCAAACAGGGCGGTGTTAAGCAGCAATGTCAGTCCCGGCTGGGCACGGGCAAGATCCAGCAGGACCAGATCAAACATCACCGGATTGCCCTCTTTGTTACGCCAGAGGTTTTCTTCCAGAATCTCGCCCATAATACCGCCTTCGCGCGCCCAGCGGTTATTGTTACCCATGTGCGATGTCGCGCCGTTGGCCCACAGCCGGACTTCACTTGATGCATTACCGCCGAGCACCGGTCGGTCCTGTACCAGAATCACCTGCAACCCATCGCGGGCCGCTGCCAGCGCGGCGCACAAACCGGCAAGCCCGCCGCCTGCCACCAGCAGGTCGGCATGGAGATGCTCCTCAGGAAACGTCCGGTCGGCGCTGCGGGGAAAGATGTTCATAAACTTGTATCCTTCTTAACTGGCATTACACTCATCACATTGCCATGCAACGGAACTTCGCTATGTCCTCACAACCCAACCAGAGTCTGATCGATGGGATCCGCTGCCTGCAGTATTTGGTCTCAAGCGATCGAGCCATCGGTTGTCGTGAATTGTCCCGATTGATGGGCATCAACACCACGCGCGTCAACCGTCTGCTGATGACGATGGCCTCCATCGGCCTCACCATGCAGGACGAGCAGCGTCGTTATCTGCCCGGCCCCGGCATTCATGCCCTGGCCGCGCAGGCAATCCGCGGCTCCGCACTCTTTTCCCATGCCCTCCCGCAACTTGAGCAGCACGCTCCGAAGGACGTGGTCGTGGCGCTCGGCGTGCTCTGGGAAGATCAAATCATCTACATCTATCACTCCACCCCTGGTAGCCAGATGAGCCAGGCGCTGGCCGGGTTTCGCATGTTGCCCGCCTGGCAGTCGGTCATCGGCATGGCGCTGCTGGCAGCGGAGAGCGACGAGGCCCTGGAAGCGCGCTTCACGCCTGAGCAGTGGGCCCAACTGGCGCCCCATGTCGCCCAACAGCGTGAGCGAGGCGAAGTGGTCTGGCGTCATGACGACGGTGAAGTGTCGATGGCAAAACCGCTCGGTATTCACAGCGCGGCGGTGGCGCTGGCCGGTATGTGGAATATCAGCATGCCTGAAATTCACACCCGTCTTGAGCAACTCAACGAGCTGGCCGCGCGGCTTATAAAAACAGACTAATATTCGCCTGTATGTTTCTTTTATAGAAACGATTGTTCAGGCGGGCAAAGTTTGTACGAAAGAAATGTGATCCGTGATGGATTCACAGGCAGCAAGACGGGAATTAAGAAAGGAATGAGAAGGATAAGCGGAGCGCAGCGTCAGGCGACGCTGCGCGGGCTTTTTAGCCATGTTGCTCGAAGTAGCTTTCCAGAATGACGACCGCTGAGGCGGAATCCACGCTGCCTTTGTCGAGCGCGCGAAAACCGCCGCGCTCAAAGAGCCCTGCGCGGGCTTCAACCGTACTGAGGCGTTCGTCGTGCAGCGTCACATGAATGCCGAAGCGGCCATGCAGCCGGTTGGCGAACGTGCGTGCGCGCGCCGTCAGCGGCTGTTCGGTGCCATCCATATTGAGTGGAAGGCCAACAATCACATCGTCTGGCTGCCACTCTTTCAGCAACCGTTCAATGAGCGTCCAGTCCGGGTTGCCGTTTTGCGCTTTGAGTGCGGTAAGCGGACGGGCGGTTGCCGTCACGCGCTGCCCGATCGCCACGCCGATACTTTTAGTGCCAAAATCGAAGGCCAGTAGCGTGCCGCTCATTACGCGTGCCCCGCTTCGCCTGGCATCGTGTGGATGTCGATGCCGATAAGCTTCGCGGCCTCGCGCCAGCGGTCGGCAATAGGCGTGCGAAAAAGAATATTCAGATCCGCAGGCGCTGTAAGCCAGGCGTTTTCCAGGATCTCTTCCTCAAGCTGGCCTTTCTCCCATGAGGAGTAACCGAGTGCGACAAGTACCTCAGGCGGCTGCTCGGCAGTGCCTAATGTTTCCAGCACGTCGCGGGAGGTTGTGATCACCGTGTTGTCAGAAATACGGATGCTGGAAGAAAAGCTGTCCGGCGGCGTGTGCAGGATAAACCCGCGATCTTCAGCCAGCGGGCCGCCGAGAAACACGGGCTTATCGAGGCGAATCGCCGGGTCACGCGGTTCCGGCGTGATTTTCAGTTTCTGAAGTACCCCTTCTACCTGCAGATTTTCCAGAGGCTTGTTAATGATAATGCCCATTGCCCCTTCGTCGTTGTATTCGCAGATATACACCACGGAACGGCGGAACAGCGGGTCCTGGAGGGCCGGCATGGCAATGAGAAAATGATGCTGTAAATTCATCGTCAAAGGTTCTGTAGTCCTGGTTGGAAAATCGGCAGATTCAGTATGCGGGGAAAGTCACGAACTGTCACCCCCGGTGGGGTAACGGGCGGGAGCGAACCCGCCCTCAGGGGTTACTTCGCGAGGCGTTTTTCGATGGCGTCCATCAGCATGCCGGTAATGGATACCGGATACTGCGCCTCGATTTCACGCACGCAGGTAGGGCTGGTGACGTTAATTTCGGTCAGTTTGTCGCCGATAATATCAAGGCCAACAAAAATCAGGCCTTTCGCTTTCAGCGTCGGCCCGACGCGGCGGGCAATCTCCCAGTCGCTCTCAGACAGCGGACGTGGCTCGCCGCGACCGCCTGCCGCGAGATTGCCGCGAGTTTCGCCACCCTGTGGAATACGCGCAAGGCAGTATGGCACCGGCTCGCCGTCAACCACCAGTACGCGTTTGTCGCCATCCTTGATGGCAGGCAGGTAGTTCTGCGCCATGCAGTAGCGGCTGCCAAGCACGGTCAGGGTTTCGGCGATAACCGACAGGTTCGGATCGCCTTCTTTCACGCGGAAGATAGACGCACCGCCCATGCCATCAAGCGGTTTTAAGATGATATCGCCATGTTTTTCCCAGAAGGCTTTCAGCTGCGCTTTGTTACGCGTCACCAGGGTATGCGGCGTGAGATCCGCAAACCACGCGGTGAACAGCTTCTCGTTACAGTCGCGCAGGCTCTGCGGCTTGTTGACGATAAGCGTGCCTTTCTCTTCAGCGCGCTCAAGGATGTACGTGGCGTAGATAAATTCGGTGTCGAACGGGGGATCTTTACGCATCAGCACCACGTCGAGATCGGCCAGCGCAATGTCCTGCTCGGTGCCGAACGCATACCATTTATCGTAGTTCTGCTCGACGCTGACGAGGCGTGTGCGGGCGCGGCCTTCCCCGTTATTCAGGTAGAGATCCGCCATCTCCATATAGTGGAGTTCATAACCGCGGCGCTGGGCTTCCAGCAACATGGCGAAGCTGGAGTCTTTTTTGATATTGATGCTTGCGATGGGGTCCATCACGATGCCGAGCTTGATCATTATTTTTCTCCTTTAGCCCAGATCGCCAAAGCGCACCTGAAGTGCGGTGATGGCGGTGAGCGCAGTGGTCTCTGTGCGCAAAACGCGTGGTCCTAACAGGATATCAGTAAACTGATAACGTGCAGTCATGGCAATTTCATCGGCGGAGAGTCCGCCTTCCGGGCCGATAAGCAGACGTACGCGCTCAACGGGCTGAGGCAGGGTATTGATGCTGTGCGCAGCACGCGGATGAAGATTGAGCTTCAGGCCACTGTCAGGCTCCGCGCACCAGGCCTCCAGATCCATCGCCGGGCGGATTTCCGGCACGACGTTGCGCCCGCACTGCTCGCAGGCGGCGATAGCGATTTTCTGCCACTGCTGTTGTTTTTTATTGAGTCGCTCTTCATCAAGCTTTACGCCGCAGCGTTCGGAAAAGAGCGGGGTTATCACGCTAACGCCCAGTTCAATCGACTTCTGAATGGTAAATTCCATTTTCTCGCCGCGCGACATCACCTGGCCCAGATGTAAAAAGAGCGGCGACTCGCGGTTCGCCTCTTCACTGCTCAGTACCGTGACCAGCACGCTTTTTTTACTCGCCTGCGTGATTTCAGCGGCAAACACCTGATTGCTGCCATCGAACAGTTGCAGCGCCTGGCCTGCGTTCATACGCAGTACGCGGCCAACATGATTGGCGGCGTCTTCATCAAGGGCGATTTCACGCCCGACGACGAGCGGCTCGGGGTGATAGATGCGGGGAATTCGCATGGGCTTCTTCCGGTAAAAGGGGCTTGCGGCATCGCGCGGCAAGCCCTGCGTTAACAATTGCCCGGTAGTGTAGGTTAGCGGTTTTGCCCCTGGCAAGCCTGCTGTACGTAGGGGTTATGGTTGCCCTGTACCTTGGCGATGCGTGCGTCGCGGGTACATTCCCACGCCGTCACCGGATAGAGCTTGTTCCAGGCTTCAAAAAGCTGCGTCTGGGCGCGAGACAGGTTGAGCTGATATTTATCGCGCATATAGAAATACGTGCGGGCAATAGCGCCGCGGGCGCGGGCAGGCGGTTCGGCCTGTTTATTTTTGAAGTCAACTTTCATTTCGCACTGGCCGTACTGACCTTCACCGCCGCGCCACTGGCTGTAGAGGAAATTGCCGCGGTCGCCGTTGACCTCACCGACGGCGGGTTGCAGGTTATGAAGATCGGTTTCCATTTCGCGGTAGACCGGATCTTTACTGCAGTTTTTACGCCCACCTTCCTGCCAGCACTGGCGCTGGTGGCCGAACTGCCAGGCGGGCACCACATGTTCCCACTCGATGCGCGAGGCGCGGTTTTCGCTTTTACGTACCTGATAGCCGCAGGCTTTAAGATCGGGAATACCCTTTTTACCCTGCCAGGTAATGGGGCAGCCGCAATAGAAATCGCCTGGGGCGTCAGCGTTGATTTTCACGCCGGCGGCTTTGGCCTGGCTGAAACTATTGATACCGGCCGCCAGCGCAGCAGGTGCGGTGAAAGCGAGGCACAGCGCCGCCGCCAGTGTAATTTTGCGAGACATCTTCCAGTTCCTTGTCCGAAGGTGTTCGCAACGTAACGAAGGAGGGAGCCGGAAGCAATCGGTTATTGCCAGAAATTTCCTGAAAGCGTCAGCTTTCTGCGACCAGCGTCTCGCCGCAGCGCACACAGCGATACTGGGTTTCGCCACGCATGACGCGGTTATGGCGGCGGACGGTCAACTGATGCTGCTGGCAACGGCAGCGGTAGGGGAAGGTATTGGCGCGCACTGAATCAAGTTCAAACTGGTGCGTGCGGCGTGCCGGGACGCCAAGCACGCTCTCCATCATCCATTTCCACTCTTTGCCGTGCGGTGGTACGCGGCCAAAATGTTTCCAGACCAGCAGATGGGCCAGTTCATGAGGAACCACCTCATCGATAAACGCCTGCTGATTTTCCATCAGCAATACCGGATTTAAGCGAATTTCATAGTTTTCAAGCCAGGCTGTACCCGCTGCGGTGCCGCGCTGCTGGTAAACAAGCTTCGGCTCCGGATAGTTACGCCCAAGCTTCTGATTGGCGCGCGCGAGCGCGTCGCGCAGGCTGCGCATCATGGCCTGTTGAAGGGCAATAGGGAGACGTGGGGTTTTCATGGCGAAAAGCATAGCCTTTCGCTCCGTTGATAACAATCCTTGCCGTTATTCGTCTTATTGTTATTTCAGTCATACAAATACAACATTCGTCATATTTCGATTTATTCCCACCGTGCCGTGTAATAACAGACGTTATTGGCAGCCATCCTTTTATTATATTGCGCAGAGAATCACAGAATGGATCCGTAAGCGTGCATTAAATGGGACGCTGCTGAGTGGCTCTTAAATCAGTACGCCAAAGTAAGTGTTTTTCATAAAGCTATTTCCTGCATCGCGTAATGCAGGCAGGAAGATATTGCTATTTATCAGACGCACGTTTAGCGCCTGATGCGATGAACATGTTAAAGGAACCCTGATGATGAAAAAAGGATGGTTATTCGCGTTGTCTCTTCTTTCCTCCTGTCCGTCGTATGCGCAGGACGAATATTTATCAGACTGGTGGCATCAGAGTATAAATGTGATTGGGCGTTACCATACGCGTTTTGGTCCAATATTAACCAACGATCTCTATCCGGAATATACGGCTTTCGGGAAAAAAGACTGGTTTGATTTTTATGGCTACGTCGATATTCCCAAATTTTTTGGCGTCGGTAACCCGCCTGACCACGGCGCCTGGGATGATGGCTCACCTGTCTTTACTGAAATCGAGCCGCGCTTTTCACTCGATAAGCTAATGGACGTCTCGCTGGCGTTTGGCCCGTTTAAAGAGTGGTATTTCGCCAATAACTATATTTACGATATGGGCGATAACAGAGCCTCCCGACAAAGTACGTGGTATATGGGGCTGGGAACGGATATTGATACCGGATCGCCGGTATCATTAGCGTTGGATATTTATGCTAAATATCAGTGGCAGAATTATGCGGCCGCGAATGAAAATGAATGGGATGGTTATCGCTTTAAGGTGAAATACAATGTCCCGATTACCCGGATTTTCGGCGCGCAGTTTTCTTATGTCGGCTTTACTAATTTTGATTTTGGCTCAGAGCTTGGCGACAGGGATAAATCACGCACAAACGATTCCATTGCCTCCACGCATATTCTGGCGCTGACCTGGGCACACTGGAAAACCTCCGTCACGGCGCGTTATTTCCATAATGGCGGACAGTGGAAAGATAATGCCAAACTGAATTTTGGTGACGGCGATTTCTATGTAAAGGCGACAGGGTGGGCCGGCTATTTTACGGTGGGATATGCGTTTTAAGCACCAGTCTCAAAAGAAAAAGGGATGCCAGGCATCCCTTTTTTATCGTATCCGGCGAACTTAGTCGTTTGAACCGATATCGCGCAGTTTGCGGCCTTTCATCAGGTTACGCTCAATGTGCTCCAGCGACACGTGCTTGGTTTCTGGCACAAGCCAGATAGTCAGCACGATGAAGAACAGGTTGAGACCGGCGTAGACCCAGAAAGTCGGCGCGTTGCCCAGCGTGTTGAGCATCGTCAGGAACGTCGCGCCCACAATCATGTTCGCAATCCAGTTGGTCGCGGTAGAGAGGGTGATACCGAAATCGCGGCCTTTCAGCGGCTGGATTTCTGAGCACAGTACCCAAATCAGCGGACCGGCGCTCATGGCGAAACCGATGATGAACATCAGCAGCATCGCGACAGCGAAGTACTGGCCTGCCGGGCTGTCGATGCCCATATGCAGCATCGTACCGAGAATACCCATACCGGTTGCCATGACGACGAAGCCCAGAATGAGCGTCGGTTTACGGCCCCAGCGATCCACCAGGCCGATGGCGATAAAGGTCGCGAGAACGTTGGTCAGGCCAACAATCACGGTGCCCCACATCTGCTCGGTGGTGTTGGAATAGCCTGCCAGCTCGAAGATTTTCGGCGCGTAATACATGATGACGTTCATGCCGGTGAACTGCTGCATTACCTGCAACAAGATGCCGAGGAACACGGCGCGACGGAAGTTGCTGTTGTCTTTAAACAGCGCCCAGCCGCTTTGTTTCACCTTCAGGCTTTCGCGGATCTCTTCAAGCTCGCGTTTTGCTTCTGCGCTGGAATCACGCAGCTTCAGCAAGACACGCTCGGCATCGTGAAAACGACGCTTCGCGGCGAACCAGCGCGGACTGTCCGGCAGAAAAAAGACGCCGACAAGCAGCAGAAGCGCCGGAATGGTGATGACGCCAAGCATCCAGCGCCAGGCGCCACTGTAGCTGAACGCGGTATCAGAAAGATACGCCCCCAGGATCCCGATGGTGATCATCAACTGATACATGGAGATCATGCTGCCGCGGATCTTCTCCGGCGCAATTTCGGAAAGGTAAAGCGGCGCGGTATAAGAGGCGATACCCACCGCTAGGCCCAGCAGCACGCGGGAGATAATCAGCACTTCCGCATTCGGCGCGAACGCCGAGCAGAGGGAGCCGATAACAAACAGTATCGAGCCAATCATCAGGCTGTATTTACGTCCGAGACGTGAAGAGAGCCAGCCGCTGCCGACCGCGCCGACCGCAGCGCCGAACATCATGGAGCTGACCACCCATTCCTGCTGGTGGGGGGTGATATTGAAATCTTCAGTGATGAAGGGCAGCGCGCCCGCAATCACGCCGATGTCCAGGCCGAAAAGAAGTCCCGCCAGGGCCGCGAGAAAACAGACGAAGAACGTCATGGCCTTGTTTGAACGCCCCTGTTTTTTATTGTCAGGCATACTGCCCTCCAGTTGGGTTATTGGTTTTATCGTCGTAAAGGGTAAGTTAGCGTAACGTAAAAATATGTGATATCAGTCACGTGCGTGTAATCGGTTACACTATTGTCAGCTTGCGTAAATCACTTAACCCGTTTTTTATCAGTTAATTAGTGTAGACAGAAACGAAGCGGCGGGAAGAAATTCAGACTAAGCTGAAGTGGAATGTAACAAGATGCAGAATAGCCATTTGCATAAAGACAATTCTGAAAAACTGGCTGTTTTCCTGCTCATGTAATCGGTTTCATTGTTCTTCGATCAGCATGAGTGGCAAGAAGTATAGCCGCTGGCGGTAAAGAGGAAGAGGTGTGACGGGGTTGTCGCCCAAAAAGCAAAAGGCCAGCACAAGGCTGGCCTTTACTCAGACGACCCGAAGGATTATTTCAGACCGGCAGCATCGCGCAGAACCTGCGCTTTGTCGGTTTTTTCCCACGGGAAGTGTTCGCGACCAAAGTGACCGTAAGCGGCGGTCTCTTTGTAGATCGGGTGCAGCAGATCCAGCATCTGGATCAGGCCGTACGGACGCAGGTCGAAGAACTCACGTACCAGCAGGGTAAGCTGCTCGGTTGCGATTTTCTCAGTGCCGAAGGTTTCCACCATGATGGAGGTTGGCTCGGCGACGCCAATCGCGTAGGACACCTGGATCTCGCAACGGTCAGCAAGACCTGCGGCCACGATGTTTTTCGCAACGTAACGCGCGGCGTACGCAGCCGAACGGTCAACTTTAGACGGGTCTTTACCGGAGAACGCGCCGCCGCCGTGGCGCGCCATGCCGCCGTAGGTATCGACGATGATCTTACGACCAGTCAGACCGCAGTCGCCCATCGGTCCGCCGATAACGAAACGGCCCGTCGGGTTAATGAAGTATTTGGTGGATTCGTTCAGCCATTCAGCAGGCAGAACCGGCTTAATAATCTCTTCCATGACGGCTTCGTGGAGCGCGTGCTGCTCGATATCTTCAGCGTGCTGCGTAGAGAGCACGACCGCATCGATACCCACAATTTTGCCGGCGTCATACTGGAAGGTGACCTGGCTTTTCGCATCCGGGCGCAGCCACGGCAGCGTGCCGTTTTTACGCACTTCAGCCTGACGCTGTACCAGACGGTGCGCATAGGTCACCGGCGCTGGCATCAGCACGTCGGTTTCGTTGGTGGCGTAACCGAACATCAGGCCCTGGTCGCCCGCGCCCTGCTCAAGCGGGTCGGTGCGGTCAACGCCCTGGTTAATGTCCGGGGACTGTTTGCCGATGGCGCTCAGTACGGCGCAAGAGTTAGCGTCAAAGCCCATATCGGAATGAACGTAGCCGATGTCGCGGACGGTTTTGCGGGTAATCTCTTCGATATCAACCCACGCGCTGGTGGTGATTTCACCGCCGACCAGCACCATACCGGTTTTCACGTATGTTTCGCACGCCACGCGCGCTTTCGGATCCTGCTCAAGAATAGCGTCCAGCACTGCATCGGAGATCTGGTCCGCAATTTTATCGGGATGTCCCTCTGAGACGGATTCAGAGGTAAAAAGATGTTTTGCCATGTTTTGTTTCACCCTGGATAAATCAATTGGCTCAGCATACCGTGTGTCGGTGCCATCTTAGAAGAAAATTCTGCGGCCATGCAGGTAAACACACAGGAAGGCTAAGTGTTAATCGGTATAGATGGATTAACATCTGGATGGCTATTCTAGGTTAAATCTTAATCCGATTTCCAGCAGTTTTTGATGCCTCAAACGCAGCGGTGGCAATTATTCCTGACAAGGGTGGCAAAGGGGGCTTTTTTGTTTTGCTTTTTACCCCTGTTCCCGGTATAAAACGGCGCGCGCGGCTTCTGCAAAAAAGCACATGGAATCAATCTCCGTGTCGCCACTTCCAGCCGGGCTGAGAGTGAATTTTAGCTTTGGCTTATCGCTGGTCACACAAGGGCTGGCGTGGAGGTGATACCAGATAATGAACCGTCGTTATTCGCTTAATCTGCCATGCCATTCTGGCGTGCGTTTTTCCCCCGCAACCTGCATCTCTTTTTTGCAAACCTGCCGATGTTCTACCCATCTCGGCGCTTCTCAGGATTCCCGGGCCGGTCAAGGCTTGCGATAACTGAACAAGGGCTCTCCTGACGTCAGGAGTTTTCTCGTGGTTTCGCCGACCCGTCATACGGAGTTCGGTTACGTGTTTTACAATGATATGAATAAGAAACCGGTCGCGCGGCAGGGTGGTCAGCACTATGTGCTGGATAACTCTGCTGTTTATGGGTTGTTATCACAGTGTAACGCTGCGATAGTAGTTAACTGTTTTACACTTTCTTCACAAATTTGAGGTTCGCTATGTCTGACGACATCTTTGCATCTTCGCCTTCGTCAGCGGGCGAACAGGGTGTACTACGTTCCATGCAGGAGGTTGCAATGAGCTCCCAGGAAGCCAGCAAGATGCTGCGTACTTACAATATTGCCTGGTGGGGCAATAACTACTACGACGTCAACGAACTGGGCCATATCAGCGTATGCCCCGATCCGGACGTCCCCGAAGCGCGCGTCGATCTCGCGAGGCTGGTTAAGGAGCGCGAAGCCCAGGGCCAACGCCTGCCGGCGCTGTTCTGCTTCCCGCAGATCCTGCAACATCGCCTGCGTTCTATTAACGCGGCGTTCAAGCGCGCCCGTGAATCCTATGGTTATCACGGCGATTACTTCCTGGTGTACCCGATTAAGGTAAACCAACATCGTCGCGTCATTGAATCTCTCATCCACTCCGGCGAGCCGCTGGGCCTGGAAGCCGGCTCCAAAGCGGAGCTGATGGCGGTGCTGGCGCACGCGGGCATGACCCGCAGCGTTATCGTCTGTAACGGCTATAAAGACCGCGAATACATTCGTCTGGCGCTGATCGGCGAGAAGATGGGCCACAAGGTCTATCTGGTCATCGAGAAAATGTCGGAAATTAAAATCGTGCTGGAAGAGGCCGAGCGCCTGAACGTTATCCCGCGCCTTGGCGTGCGTGCGCGTCTGGCGTCACAGGGGTCCGGCAAGTGGCAATCTTCCGGCGGCGAGAAATCGAAATTCGGCCTCGCGGCGACGCAGGTGTTGCAGCTTGTAGAGATGCTGCGTGAGGCGGACCGTCTGGAAAGCCTGCAACTGTTGCACTTCCATCTCGGTTCGCAGATGGCCAACATTCGCGACATCGCAACCGGCGTACGTGAATCCGCCCGCTTCTACGTTGAGCTGCATAAGCTTGGTGTGAATATTCAGTGCTTCGACGTGGGCGGCGGCTTGGGCGTGGATTATGAAGGCACCCGTTCGCAGTCCGATTGCTCTGTCAACTACGGGCTGAATGAATACGCTAACAACATTATTTGGGCTATTGGCGATGCGTGTGAAGAAAACGGCTTGCCGCACCCGACGGTGATAACCGAATCGGGCCGGGCGGTGACCGCGCACCACACAGTGCTGGTGTCTAATATTATCGGCGTTGAGCGTAACGAATATACCGAGCCGAGTGCACCAGCAGAAGACGCCCAGCGTCCGCTGCAAAGCATGTGGGAAACCTGGCAGGAGATGCATGAGCCGGGTACGCGCCGTTCGCTGCGTGAATGGCTGCACGACAGCCAGATGGATCTGCACGATATTCACACCGGCTATTCATCAGGGTCGTATACGTTACAGGAGCGTGCCTGGGCGGAACAGCTTTACCTGAGCCTCTGCCAGGAAGTGCAAAAGCAGCTCGATCCGCAAAACCGCGCGCATCGCCCGATTATCGATGAATTGCAGGAGCGCATGGCGGATAAGATCTACGTCAACTTCTCGCTGTTCCAGTCGATGCCGGATGCCTGGGGTATTGATCAACTCTTCCCGGTGCTGCCGCTGGAAGGGCTGAATCATGCGCCAACGCGCCGCGGCGTGCTGCTCGATATTACCTGCGACTCCGACGGCACCATCGATCACTATGTCGATGGCGACGGCATTGCGACCACCATGCCGCTGCCGGAATACGATCCAGAAAACCCGCCGCCGCTGGGCTTCTTTATGGTAGGCGCGTATCAGGAGATCCTGGGCAACATGCATAACCTCTTTGGTGATACCGAAGCGGTGGACGTGTTTGTGTTCCCGGATGGCAGCGTAGAAGTGGAGCTTTCCGACGAAGGCGACACCGTGGCCGATATGCTGCGCTACGTACAGCTTGACCCGGATACGCTGCTGACGCACTTCCGCGATCAGGTCAAACAGACCGATCTGGATGCGACGCTGCAACAGCAGTTCCTGGAAGAGTTCGAGAGTGGTCTTTACGGCTACACCTATCTGGAAGACGAGTAACCGCACGTGCCCGGTGGCGCGCTATTCACCGGGCCTTCGAGCGTACGTCTGACAAGGCGAAGCGGCTTCTTGTGGGTGAAATGTCGCCAGTGCGGCATTTGCTATACTCACTTGAACCCGTCTGTATTAACGGCGATAATTCGCGCCAATCAGCGATTCAAAAATCAATCCCTTCCTCGTCGGGTTTAACGACGCGGAGGGGATTTTTTTTATCTAACGTCTCAACCTTAAACAAGAGGTCAGATTCATGAACACCTTAGGCCATCAGTACGACAACTCCCTGGTTTCCAACGCCTTTGGTTTTTTACGCCTGCCGCTCAACTTCATGCCATATGAAAGCGACGCTGAGTGGGTGATTACCGGTATTCCGTTCGACATGGCAACCTCCGGCCGTGCGGGCAGCCGCTTCGGACCTGCCGCCATCCGTCAGGTTTCGACCAACCTGGCATGGGAAGGCAACCGCTTCCCGTGGGATTTCGATATGCGCCAGCGCCTGAACGTCGTGGATTGCGGCGATCTGGTGTATGCCTTTGGCGACGCGCGCGAAATGAGCGAAAAACTGCAGGCGCACGCGGAAAAACTGCTGGCAGCCGGTAAGCGTATGCTCTCTTTTGGCGGTGACCATTTCGTGACGCTGCCGCTGCTGCGCGCGCACGCGAAGCACTTCGGGAAAATGGCGCTGGTTCATTTCGATGCGCATACCGACACCTACGCGAATGGCTGCGAATTTGACCACGGCACCATGTTCTACACCGCGCCGAACGAAGGCCTGATCGACCCGACCCGCTCTGTGCAGATCGGCATTCGTACCGAATTCGACAAAGATAACGGCTTTACCGTGCTGGACGCGCCGCAGGTGAACGACCGTACTGTGGATGATGTGGTTGCGCAGGTGAAACAGATTGTCGGCGATATGCCGGTTTACCTGACCTTTGATATCGACTGTCTGGATCCGGCCTTTGCACCAGGCACCGGTACGCCGGTTATCGGCGGCCTGACCTCCGATCGTGCGCTGAAACTGCTGCGCGGCATTCAGGATCTGAACATCGTCGGTATGGATATCGTCGAAGTTGCGCCGGCATACGATCAGTCTGATATCACGGCGCTTGCCGCGGCGACGCTGGCGCTGGAGATGCTCTACATCCAGGCTGCGAAGAAAGGCGAGTAAATGCTGTGTTGCCCGGTGGCGCTGCGCTTACCGGGCTAACAAAATGGCAATACCGTCATCATGCCGTAGGCGAAACTGCTCTGCGGCATGACAATATCTCACTTAATCCCATCGGCCTTCATGCGATCGCGAATGTGTTGCGCGCGCGCTTCAGAAGCCGGGTGATCGTCAAACATCGAGCTTTGACGGCCTTTTTCGAGCTTCGCCAGTTTCTCAAAGCTTGTGGCGAGGCCCGACGGATTGATGCCACGCTTACGCAGCAGATCGTAGGAGTAGTCATCCGCCTCGGACTCCTGACGCTGTGAGAACTGCGCATTCACGAGCTGTTCGCCGAGTTCGCCAATCTGCGACTGCGACAGGCTGCCGACGATGCCGCCTGCAGACGCCGCCGCGCCGCGTACTGCGTTGGTGCCAAGCGCCACCTGCATTCCGCGTTTCACATGGCCGAGCGCGACGTGGCCCATTTCGTGCCCGATCACCGCTTCCACTTCGTTATCGCTCATCATATCCATCAGACCGCTATATACGCGGATACAGCCGTTCGCCATCGCAAACGCATTGACGTCTTTTTCCAGGTAAACCTTATAGTTCACCGGCTGGCCATTGATGTTGTCGCCCAGCGCCGCGGCGATTTTATTCAGTCGCTGCGTATATTGGCTGTTCGCGGGCGCGATTTTCGCTTTGCTGTCCTGCTTTTTACAGGCTTCGTCGCTCAGCGCTTTCACCTGCGCGTCACTTAAGGTATAGGCCTGGAACGCCTCGGCACCTGAACTTAGCAGGCCGTTAGAATTCATGTTTTGGCAACCGCTCAGCAGGACTGCTGCGGTCATACTCAGTGCTATCGCGCGCATTTTCATCGTAAGCCTTCCACGCTCCGTTTGAGGTATTCATTGACCATCGCCGCGAACGGTTTCGCTGGCTTGCGGCTAAGTATAAAGAGGTTTGCGCATGCGCGGCGAGCAAGTTGCGCAAACCGCGACCGGCTTCCAGAGATTTCTTATCGGACAAAAGGATGCTCCATGTACATGCCCAGCCGCTTGGGTTACATTGTGGGACAATTTTTCGGGCGTAGCCCATAACGCGTAGTAGTCAAGCCGTTAACAAGGCGTGGCCTTCAACTATCCGATCTGGAGTCAAAATGTCCTCTCGTAAAGAGCTTGCCAATGCTATTCGTGCGCTCAGCATGGACGCAGTACAAAAAGCCAAATCCGGCCATCCGGGTGCCCCGATGGGCATGGCTGACATTGCCGAAGTCCTGTGGCGTGATTTCCTGAACCATAACCCGCAGAACCCTTCCTGGGCAGACCGCGACCGTTTTGTGCTGTCTAACGGTCATGGCTCTATGCTGATTTACAGCCTGCTGCACCTCACCGGTTATGATCTGCCGATTGAAGAACTGAAAAACTTCCGTCAGCTGCACTCTAAAACGCCGGGGCATCCGGAAGTCGGTTACACGCCGGGCGTGGAAACGACGACGGGGCCGCTCGGGCAGGGCATCGCGAACGCTGTCGGTATGGCTATTGCCGAACGCACGCTGGCGGCGCAGTTCAACCGTCCGGGACATGACATTGTTGACCATTACACCTACGCCTTTATGGGCGACGGTTGCATGATGGAAGGCATCTCCCACGAAGTTTGCTCCCTGGCCGGTACGCTGGGTCTTGGTAAACTGGTAGCGTTCTACGACGACAACGGCATCTCTATCGACGGCCACATTGAAGGCTGGTTCACTGACGATACCGCGAAACGCTTTGAAGCCTACGGCTGGCACGTTGTGCGTGGCGTTGACGGTCACAACGCAGATTCCATTAAACGCGCTATCGAAGAAGCACGTTCCGTTACCGACAAACCGTCTCTGCTGATGTGCAAAACCGTCATCGGTTTCGGTTCGCCGAACAAAGCTGGTACGCACGACTCCCACGGCGCGCCGCTGGGCGAGGCTGAAGTCGCAGCGACCCGCGAGCAACTGGGCTGGAAATACGAACCATTTGTTATCCCGCAGGAAATTTACGCGCAGTGGGATGCCAAAGAGATGGGCCAGGTAAAAGAAAGCGCCTGGAACGAAAAATTCGCTGCCTACACGAAAGCGTTCCCGCAGGAAGCGGCTGAATTCACCCGTCGTATGAAAGGCGAAATGCCGTCCGACTTTGCGGCTAAAGCGCAGGCGTTCATTGCTAATCTGCAGGCAAACCCGGCGAAAATCGCCAGCCGTAAAGCGTCTCAGAATGCCATCGAAGCTTTCGGCAAACTGCTGCCGGAATTCCTGGGCGGCTCTGCTGACCTCGCCCCGAGCAACCTGACTATCTGGTCTGGTTCTAAAGCTATTAATGAAGATGCTGCGGGCAACTACATTCATTACGGCGTGCGCGAATTCGGTATGACCGCTATCGCGAACGGTATTGCGCTGCACGGCGGTTTCCTGCCATACACCTCGACTTTCCTGATGTTCGTGGAATATGCCCGTAACGCAGTACGTATGGCGGCGCTGATGAAACAGCGTCAGGTGATGGTTTATACCCACGACTCGATCGGTCTTGGCGAAGATGGCCCGACTCACCAGCCTGTTGAACAGCTGGCGGCCCTGCGCGTGACCCCGAACATGAGCACATGGCGTCCGTGTGACCAGGTAGAATCTGCCGTGGCGTGGAAATACGCTGTTGAGCGTCACGATGGCCCGACCGCGCTGATTTTCTCCCGTCAGAACCTGGCGCAGCAGCCGCGTAGCGAGCAGCAACTGGCGGATATCGCCCGTGGCGCGTACGTTCTGAAAGATTGCGACGGCCAGCCGCAGCTGATCTTCATCGCGACCGGTTCAGAAGTTGAACTGGCGGTTGCCGCAGCCGATAAACTGGCAGCGGAAGGCGTGAAAGCCCGCGTGGTCTCTATGCCGTCCACCGACGTGTTCGACAAACAGGATGCGGCATACCGCGAAGCCGTGTTGCCGAAAGCGGTGAGCGCGCGCGTAGCGATTGAAGCGGGTATCGCTGATTACTGGTTCAAATATGTTGGCCTGAACGGCGCGGTAGTGGGCATGACCACCTTCGGGGAATCGGCCCCGGCTGAGCAGCTGTTTGAAGAGTTCGGCTTTACCGTAGATAACGTAGTAAGCCAGGCGAAAGCGATTCTGTAATCGTTCGCCACTGATGAAAACGGGAGGCCACTGGCCTCCCTTTTTTTTGGTCTCAGTCGCCCGGATATTTTTCGCGTAACGCACGGGCAGTCGGCGTGTCGTCATAGTCTGAAATCTGCCAGTCGCGGTACGCCAGCAGATCGTCTGCCATTTCCTGAATCACCGCGTTGAGTTCAAGCCGCGTCTGCCAGTGCTCGGGAATTGCCGTCAGGCCATACATCGCGCCCAGCAGATTGCCGGCAATCGCGCCAGTGGAATCGGAATCGCCGCTGTGATTCACCGCCATCAAGACGCCCTCTTCAAACGAGCGGGCGCGCAGCGCGCAATAAACCGCGATGGCGAGCGCTTCTTCCGCGACCCAGCCTTCGCCGAGTGCGCTAACAGGCTCTTCAGCTGAGCGCGGCGAACCGGCAAGCTCGCGGGCACGTTCAAGCACACGCCGCGTTTCGTCATGGCCGGGTGCACGGACTAACAATGCGACTGCACCATCCAGGGCTGTCTCCAGCGGTACGTCCTTAACGAGCTGGAAAATCAATGCCGCCAGCACACCGCCGGTAAGATACCCGGTCGGATGACCGTGCGTGAGTGCCGCAAGCTGGCAGCCGGTATCAAACGCGGCCTGCAGGCCATCTTGTTCAGGGTATCGCACATAAAACAGGCCTACTGGCCCTACGCGCATCACACCGCCGCACCCTTTGCTATGGTTACGGGCAGGCTCCCCGAAAGCACGCATTTCGCGCAGCGCGGTGAGGCAAGTCGCACCCGGCGCGCGTGGATGGAAGAGGGCCTCGTGGCGGATTAGCCAGCCAGAAAGCGAGGCCGTATCCAGCAGATCGTGTCGGTTGCGCTCGCCCTGCGTCAGTAGCCAGCGCAAATAAGCATGGGCAGTGACGGACGTGAACGCCGGGCCGATGCCGCGCACAGACGCGCGTGTCCACGCTCGTAGTAACCCTTCGGCGGTAAACAATGTCATCTGGGTATCGTCGGTGATTTTACCTTTTCCGCCCCAGGCGTGTTCGTAATCCTTTACGCCTGGCGCGCCGTAGCGCGTGATAATTTCCGACAGGCTCAAAAATTCAACCGGACCGCCAAGCGCATCCCCCACCGCGCCGCCGAGCAGGCAGCCGCGAAAACGTGCGCGTAGATTCGGTACGTTTTCGTACTGTTCTGGATACGTCATCTTTTTCCCTTTGTTAACGTGAAGCGATGCCCATTTCAGGAAGAGGGCATGCTGCGTAACCCTTACTTTCTCGCAGGATGCGTACTTTTTCATCCGTTATCGAAAATCAAACGTGTAACTATGGAATTTATTCCGGAAAAAATGTGATGCAGGTCAGAAGTTGGTTTCATTTCGCTGCGTTATCATTCCTTTTATTCCATGTTTCGCTTATTCTTGCTGAAGCGTTTCAGTCGAATGATTGTTCGACAATCCATCAAACGGTTGTAGTTTGTGACGGGCGAGGATTCCCCTGGAAAGGCGGCTGCATTACTCTGTCGGCCTCTTCATAACCGGGATTCTGGCAGGAGATATATGACCTTACGCGTAGCGATTAATGGCTTCGGTCGCATCGGGCGCAACGTAGTTCGTGCGTTGTATGAGTCCGGCCGTCGCGCGGAAATCAGTGTGGTCGCCATTAATGAACTGGCCGACGCAGCGGGCATCGCGCATTTACTGAAGTATGACACGAGTCATGGCCGCTTCGCGTGGGATGTTCGCCAGGAAGGAGAGCAGCTCTGGATTGGCAATGATGTGATCCGTCTGCTGCATGAGCCTGAGATCCCAGCGCTCCCCTGGAAAGCGCTGAATGTCGACGTTGTGCTTGATTGCACCGGGGTGTATGGCAGCCGCGCCGATGGCATCGCCCATCTGGAAGCGGGCGCACGAAAGGTCCTTTTCTCACATCCTGGCGGCAATGACCTCGACGCAACGGTTGTTTACGGCGTCAACGAAGATGCGCTGCGCGCGGAGCATCGAATCATTTCTAACGCCTCCTGCACGACCAACTGCATTATTCCCATCATTAAGCTGCTTGACGACGCGTTCGGGATTGAATCCGGCACCGTGACGACCATTCATTCTGCAATGCACGATCAACAGGTTATCGATGCCTATCATCCGGATTTGCGCCGCACACGGGCGGCGAGTCAGTCCATCATTCCGGTCGATACTAAGCTTGCAGCGGGTATAACGCGTATTTTTCCTAAATTTCATGACCGTTTTGAGGCTATTGCCGTGCGCGTGCCTACTATTAACGTGACGGCGATTGATTTAAGCGTGACGGTGCAAAAAGCAGTAAAAGCCCATGAAGTCAACCTGTTGCTGCAAAAAGCGGCACAGGGTGCATTTCATGGTATAGTTGACTATACGGAATTACCGTTGGTCTCAACAGATTTTAACCACGATCCACACAGCGCCATTGTGGACGGCACCCAAACAAGGGTGAGTGGAGCGCACCTGATTAAAACGCTGGTCTGGTGCGATAACGAATGGGGCTTCGCTAACCGGATGCTCGACACCACGTTAGCGATGGCAGCTATTGGTTTCAGGTAAGGTGTCCTGCGTTACTGCTTTCGGGCTGTACATAGGGCATCTGCAAAACTTTAAGAATCAACGAGAGGATTCACCATGTCTGTAATTAAGATGACCGATCTGGATCTGGCAGGTAAACGCGTTCTGATCCGTGCCGATCTCAACGTTCCGGTAAAAGAGGGTAAAGTTACCTCTGATGCGCGTATCCGCGCGTCTCTGCCGACCATCGAACTGGCTCTGAAACAGGGCGCTAAAGTGATGGTGACCTCCCACCTGGGTCGCCCGACCGAAGGCGAATACAACGAAGAATTCTCTCTGCTGCCGGTAGTGAACTACCTGAAAGACAAACTGAACGCGCCGGTTCGTCTGGCGAAAGATTACCTCGACGGCGTTGAAGTTGCTGAAGGCGAGTTGGTGGTTCTGGAAAACGTTCGCTTTAACAAAGGCGAGAAGAAAGACGACGAAACGCTGTCCAAAAAATACGCCGCGCTGTGTGACGTATTTGTCATGGATGCGTTTGGTACCGCGCACCGCGCGCAGGCATCCACCCATGGCGTAGGTAAATTCGCTGATGTGGCATGCGCAGGCCCGCTGCTGGCAGAAGAACTGGACGCGCTGGGTAAAGCGCTGAAAGAGCCGGCTCGACCGATGGTCGCCATCGTTGGTGGTTCTAAAGTTTCTACCAAACTGACCGTGCTGGATTCCCTGTCTAAAATCGCTGACCAGCTGATCGTCGGCGGCGGCATCGCTAACACCTTCGTTGCAGCCCAGGGCCACAACGTGGGTAAATCCCTGTACGAAGCCGATCTGGTTGATGAAGCTAAGCGTCTGCTGACCACCTGCGATATCCCGGTCCCGACTGATGTTCGCGTGGCGACTGAGTTCTCTGAAACCGCGCCGGCTACCCTGAAATCTGTTTCTGATATCAAAGACGAAGAGCAGATTCTGGATATGGGTGACGTTTCCGCTGAAAAACTGGCTGAAATCCTGAAAAACGCCAAAACTATTCTGTGGAACGGCCCGGTTGGTGTGTTCGAATTCCCGAACTTCCGCAAAGGTACTGAAATTGTGGCTCGCGCCATCGCAGAAAGCGACGCATTCTCCATCGCGGGCGGCGGCGACACTCTGGCCGCTATCGACATGTTCGGCATCGCCGACAAGATCTCCTACATCTCCACTGGCGGCGGCGCGTTCCTCGAATTCGTGGAAGGCAAAGTATTGCCGGCAGTTGCGATGCTCGAAGAGCGCGCAAAGCAGTAATTTAAGCAGGCGGGGTTTCCCGCCTCTTTTTCAGCGTGCCTGAAAGCTCGCTTACCCTTTTCAACGGTCGAAGATACACATACAGGACAACGAAACATGTCTAAAATTTTTGATTTCGTCAAACCGGGCGTCGTGACTGGCGACGACGTACAGAAAGTATTCCAGGTAGCTAAAGAAAACCATTTCGCGCTGCCGGCAGTTAACTGCGTGGGTACCGATTCCATCAACGCCGTACTGGAAACCGCTGCGAAAGTAAAAGCGCCGGTTATCGTTCAGTTCTCTAACGGCGGTGCCGCGTTTATCGCAGGCAAAGGCTTTAAAGGCGAAGGCCAGCAGGCGGCTATTCTGGGTGCTATTTCTGGCGCGCACCACGTTCACCAGATGGCTGAACACTATGGCGTGCCGGTTATTCTGCACACTGACCACTGCGCGAAGAAACTGCTGCCGTGGATCGACGGTCTTCTGGACGCGGGTGAAAAACACTTTGCCGCTACCGGCAAACCGCTGTTCTCTTCTCACATGATTGACCTGTCTGAAGAGTCTCTGGAAGAGAACATCGAAATCTGTTCCAAATACCTGGAGCGCATGTCCAAAATGGGCATGACCCTGGAAATCGAACTGGGCTGCACTGGCGGTGAAGAAGATGGCGTGGACAACAGCCATATGGACGCATCTGCGCTGTACACTCAGCCGGAAGACGTTGACTATGCGTACACCAAACTGAACGCTATCAGCCACCGTTTCACCATTGCCGCATCCTTCGGTAACGTGCACGGCGTTTACAAGCCGGGTAACGTTAAGCTGACCCCGACCATCCTGCGCGACTCTCAGGATTATGTTTCTAAGAAACACAACCTGCCGCACAACAGCCTGAACTTCGTGTTCCACGGCGGTTCCGGTTCTTCCGCTCAGGAAATCAAAGATTCCGTCAGCTACGGCGTTATCAAAATGAACATCGATACTGACACCCAGTGGGCAACCTGGGAAGGTATCCTGAAGTACTACAAAGAAAACGAAGCTTACCTGCAGGGTCAGTTGGGCAACCCGAAAGGCGAAGATCAGCCGAACAAGAAATACTACGATCCGCGCGTATGGCTGCGCGCTGCGCAGGCGAGCATGGTGACTCGTCTGGAGCAGGCTTTCAAAGAGCTGAACGCGGTCGACGTACTGTAATTTTCTTTACCGTATCGCCCCAAAAGGCCCACCTCTGGTGGGCCTTTCTTTTTTGAATATCAACACAATAGGAATCTGATTCAAGCCCTGCTGACTGGCAGAGCGCAGAGGTTTTGTTTACCCTTTAACAATCCTCGCTGCCTCATTCAGGCAGTTTATTAATTACCCGACCAGGGGAAAGGATCGCGAATGGATGATTTACATGTAATAGACAGTATCAACAACGCAGGCGGCTGGCTGGTGCGCAACCAGGCGCTGTTTATCAGTTATGCCGTGAATATTGTCGCGGCAATTGCCATCATTATTGTCGGGATGATGGTGGCGCGCGCTATCTCTAATGCGCTTAACCGTGTCATGGTTGCCCGCCATATTGACGCGACGGTCGCCGATTTCCTCTCAGCGCTTGTCCGTTATGGGATTATCGCTTTTACGCTGATTGCCGCACTGGGACGTGTTGGCGTTCAGACGGCCTCGGTTATCGCTGTGCTCGGTGCGGCGGGTCTGGCCGTCGGTCTGGCGTTACAGGGCTCGCTTTCAAACCTCGCGGCAGGCGTGTTGCTGGTGACTTTCCGCCCCTTCCGTGCGGGTGAATATGTTGATCTTGGCGGCGTGGCAGGCTCCGTGCTGAATGTACAAATCTTCTCCACCACCCTTCGTACGCCGGATGGCCGTATTGTTGTGGTGCCGAACGGGAAAATCATTGCCGGCAACATTATCAACTTCTCGCGCGAGCCGGTGCGCCGTAATGAATTGATCATCGGTGTTTCTTACGACGCCGATATCGATAAAGTTCGCGCGCTGCTGACGGAAATTATTCAGTCTGACGAACGTATCCTGAAAGACCGTGAAATGACCGTGCGCATGCATGAGCTGGGCGCCTCATCTGTTAACTTCGTGATCCGCATCTGGAGCAAAAGCAGCGATCTGCAGGTAGTGTACTGGGACGTGCTGGAGCGTGTTAAGAAAACACTGGATGCCAACAATATCGGCATTCCTTATCCACAGATGGATGTGCACTACAAACCCGTCAAAGTGGATGTTGAAGAAAACGTTCAGCCGAAGCCAGGCATTATCACGCAGCCTGAAGCGCCGCAGGAAAAACCGGCCGACGGCCAGTAATCCTTACAATGGCCTGCCTTGCGCAGGCCTTTTTTTATCTCTTAATATTAAAATCCCTTATTAGCGATTAATATTATTCGTTTTTGCTAATGAAAACGCCCCTCTACACTGAGCATATACACTCTTAATTATTCAGGAATGCAACGTGTTAACTTTTTATTTTCAGGGGATTGCCCTTGGGGCAGCGATGATCCTGCCGCTTGGCCCGCAAAATGCGTTTGTGCTGAATCAGGGCATTCGCCGTCAGTATCACCTGATGATTGCCTCACTGTGCGCGTTAAGCGATATCGTTTTAATCTGTGCCGGTATTTTTGGTGGTAGCGCTATTCTGATGCAGTCCCCGTGGTTGCTGGCGCTCGTCACCTGGGGCGGCGTGGCGTTTTTACTCTGGTATGGCTTTGGGGCATTCAGAACCGCGATGAGCGGAGATCCTGAACTCGCCTCGGCAGAAGTGATGAAGCAGGGGAGAATTCGCATCATCACGACGATGCTTGCTGTCACCTGGCTTAATCCGCACGTCTATCTTGATACGTTTGTGGTACTCGGCAGCCTGGGCGGTCAGCTGGATGCCTTGCCAAAACGCGCGTTCGCGCTGGGAACCATCAGCGCGTCGATTATCTGGTTTTTCAGCCTCGCATTGCTTGCCGCCTGGCTTGCTCCGCGGCTTCGCACCGTACGGGCGCAACGGACGATAAATCTGCTGGTGGGACTGGTGATGTGGTTTATTGCCTTTCAGCTAGCGCGCGACGGGGTAAATCATCTGTCTGCGCTCGGCCACTAAGCCTTCTCCGATAGACATTCGGCGCCGACCCGCTAAGCTTGCAGGCAGATGCCCGACTGTCTCTGGCGGGCGGTTTCACTTGCACGCAGCATGGAGGAGTAACAGTGAAGTTTAAAGTGATGGCCCTTGCGGCAATGATTGGTTTCGGCGCGGCGTCCGTTCAGGCGAATGAACTGCCCAACGGTCCGCATATCGTCACCTCCGGCACGGCGAGCGTAGATGCAGTACCGGATATCGCGACGCTGGCCATTGAGGTCAACGTGTCCGCCAAAGACGCGGCGACCGCCAAAAAACAAGCGGACGATCGCGTGGCGCAGTATCTGACTTACCTGCAAAACAATGGCGTTGAGAAAAAAGATGTCAACGCCGCTAACCTGCGTACTCAGCCGGAATATGAATATCTCAAGGATGGGAAAACCCAGCTGAAAGGCTATCGCGCGGTGCGCACTGTCGATGTAACGTTGCGCAAGCTCGATAAACTGAATGAATTGCTGGATGGCGCCCTGAAGGCCGGACTGAATGAAATTCGCTCCGTTTCCTTAGGCGTGGCGCACCCGGACGAATATAAAGACAAAGCGCGCAAAGCGGCTATCGACGACGCGGTGCGTCAGGCTCAGCAGCTCGCCAGTGGTTTCAACAGCAAGCTTGGCCCGGTCTATAGCGTGCGTTATCACGTCTCGAATTATCAGCCGACGCCGATGATGCGCATGATGAAAGCCGAAGCGGCAGCGCCTGCTTCCGCACAGGACACCTACGATCAGCAGACCATTCAGTTTGACGATCAGGTGGACGTGGTGTTTGAGCTTCAGCCTGCCGGGGCGCAGAGCGGTACGACAAACCAGAACGCCGCACCTGCGGCAACCAGCGCGCAGCAATAAACGAAAACCCGCCTTCAGGCGGGTTTTTTAATCCTGACGCAGTACCTTGTGCCCATACTCCAGCAACGCATCGGTCACTTTGCGCATCATGCGGCTCTCTGGCGCAAAGCGGTGCCAGTAAAGCATCCGGCGCTGATATAGCCCCGGCGTGAGATCGATAAGCTCACCGCTTTGCAGCTCTTTTTCTATCTGCAGATGCGGGATCATACAGCAGGTGGTGCCCTGACGGGCCAACTGTACAAAGGCTTCCGATGAGTTAACGATATGGCAAGGCACGCTGCCCGGCGGTAAATCGAAATTCTGCTGTAAAAACGCCTGATGCATATCATCCAGGTGATCGAACGCGACAGCCGGCGCTTTAAGAAGCGACGCGCGCGTGACGCCGTTCGGGAAATAGCGATCCGCAAACGCTTTTGAGGCGACGAACAGATAATCCAGCGCACCCAGTTGGTCAACGAGACAGCTTGGCAGCGCCTGTGGCTGAATACTCACCGCGCCGACAACTTCACCACGACGCAACCGCTCCTGGGTGCGGGTTTCATCTTCCACCTGCAAATTAAGGCGTACAGGGGAATCTGCGAGCACTGGCGCCAGCGCCGGCAAAAGCCAGGTCGCGAGACTGTCGGCGTTGACCGCGAGCGACAGCAGGAGCGGCGTCGAACCGGTCTGTTCATCACCGAGCCACTCTTCTTCGAGCAATTCTACCTGACGCAGCAGCGCCAGCAGTTTTTGTCCTTGCTCGGTGGGGCGCGGCGGCACGGTACGCACCAGTAACGGCTGACCAAAGGTGTTTTCCAGCTGTTTAATGCGTTGCGATACGGCGGACTGCGTAATACACAGCTTTTGTGCGGCGCGCTCAAAACCGCGCTCTCGAATAACCGCATCCAGCGCCTGTAGTGTTCTGTAGTCCGGGCGTTTCATTTCTGTGGTGTGCTCCCTGTCTCGTTCTGTTTCGCACTATGACATAAATTTGCGTCGGATACAGACCCAAACGCAAACATCGGAGCTGTCCCGCAGAATGACTGCCCCATTGAGCGGCGGCTTGTTTTATAATGCGCCACAGTTTTCACACCACAGGCAAAACTCTCATGACGCAGGATGAACTTAAAAAAGCCGTCGGCTGGGCCGCGCTTCAGTATGTCGAGCCGGGCACGATTGTTGGCGTAGGCACTGGCTCTACCGCGGCGCATTTTATCGACGCGCTGGGCACCATGAAAAACGAGATTGAAGGCGCGGTGTCGAGCTCTGACGCCTCGACCGAAAAACTGAAAAGTTTAGGCATCACCGTTTTCGATCTTAACGAGGTGGATTCTCTTGGCATTTATGTGGATGGTGCGGATGAGATAAACGACCAGATGCAGATGATCAAAGGCGGCGGCGCGGCGTTAACACGCGAGAAAATTATCGCGTCGGTGGCTCAAAAGTTCATCTGCATTGCAGATGCATCTAAGCAGGTTGATATCCTTGGCAACTTCCCGCTGCCGGTTGAGGTGATCCCGATGGCGCGCAGCGCGGTTGCGCGTCAGCTGGTGAAACTTGGCGGGCGTCCGGAATATCGTCAGGGCGTGATGACTGACAACGGCAACGTGATCCTCGATGTCCACGGCATGACGATTCTGGATCCCATTGCGCTTGAGAATGCGATTAATGCTATTCCGGGCGTGGTGACTGTCGGCCTCTTTGCCAACCGTGGCGCGGATGTCGCGCTCATCGGCACCGCCGACGGCGTGAAAACCATCGTAAAATGATCTGACCGGGGCGCAGCGGCGCCCCGTTGATAAAAAAATTTCCCCACCTAAAATTTGGTGACATCTCTCACATTTTTGTTTCCATCCTGTTAATCCTTCCGTCATATTTCTGCCGCGCCATATTTTCTTCTGCCTTTTATCCTGCCGTGATATTTCTTCAACATCGCGACGCAAACGTTCATATTGCCGGGACCGGAAATTTTGATATGTTGACAGAAGGCTGGCTTATTTCAGCTTCATCACAGTTCAGACAAGACAGGGTCGTGAAATGGCAAAAGTATCGCTGGAGAAAGACAAAATTAAATTCTTGCTGGTGGAAGGCGTTCACCAGAAAGCCATCGATAGCCTGCGCGCCGCAGGTTATACCAATATTGAATACCATAAGGGCGCGCTCGACAGCGAACAGCTGAAAGCGTCCATCCGTGATGCGCATTTCATCGGCTTACGATCCCGTACTCATCTGACAGAAGAGATTTTTGCCGCGGCGGAAAAACTGGTGGCGGTAGGCTGTTTTTGTATCGGCACCAATCAGGTGGATTTGCATGCGGCGGCAAAGCGCGGCATTCCCGTCTTTAACGCGCCGTTTTCTAACACCCGCTCGGTCGCCGAACTGGTAATTGGCGAGTTGCTGCTACTGCTGCGCGGTATTCCGGAAGCAAACGCCAAGGCGCATCGCGGGATCTGGAATAAGCTGGCAACGGGCTCTTTTGAGGCGCGTGGTAAAAAGCTCGGGATTATCGGTTACGGCCATATCGGCACCCAGCTTGGCATCCTGGCAGAATCGCTGGGCATGAATGTCTTTTTCTACGACATCGAAAGCAAATTGCCGCTTGGTAACGCGACACAGGTACAGCATCTCTCCGATCTGCTCAACATGAGTGATGTGGTGAGCCTGCACGTGCCGGAAAATGCGTCGACGAAGAATATGATTGGCACAGAAGAATTGGCCCTGATGAAGCCTGGCGCGCTGCTTATTAACGCCGCGCGCGGCACGGTGGTGGATATTCCGGCGCTGTGCGACGCGCTATCCCGTAAACATCTCGCGGGTGCGGCCATTGACGTATTCCCGGTCGAGCCTGCCACCAACAGCGATCCGTTTAATTCGCCGCTCTGCGAGTTTGATAACGTTATCCTGACGCCGCACATCGGTGGCTCCACGCAGGAAGCGCAGGAAAATATTGGCCTGGAAGTAGCGGGTAAGCTTGCTAAGTACTCTGATAACGGCTCAACGCTCTCGGCAGTGAACTTCCCGGAGGTGTCTCTGCCGTTGCATGGCGGGAGCGTCAGTCGTCTGCTGCACATTCACGAAAACCGTCCCGGCGTGCTGACGGCAATTAACCAGATTTTCGCCGAGCAAGGCATTAACATTGCCGCACAGTATCTGCAAACCACGCCGCAGATGGGCTATGTCGTGATTGATGTGGACGCGCCAGAAGAGGTTGCGAATAAAGCGCTGCAAAGCATGAAGGCGATTCAGGGCACAATCCGCGCCCGTATGCTTTACTGATTTCGATTGCCGGGCGCCCGGCCTGTACAGCCGTTCACAACGCCGGGCAAGCGTAAGCGCTGCCCGGTTTTTTTTACCAGAGCCAACATTTCTGCGGTGTCACCACCGCAGGCAGTGGAATATCCCACTCTTCCACAGGCAGGCTTTCAACCTGCTGGCAGTCGTGCGCGTAACCCACCGGGAAAAACCCGTGGGCGCGCCAGTTCTGCAATGTGCGATCGTAAAATCCGCCGCCCATGCCGAGGCGTTGGCCCTGACGGTCAAACGCGACCAGTGGCGTTATCAACACATCAAGCCGGTCCAGCGGGAGGACATGGCGCACATCCAGCGCAGGCTCAAGGATTTTCAGACGATTCGTCGCAAGCAGGCTATCTGGCAGATAACGCAGGAACAGCAAATTGCCGCGGCTAAAAGGGTGGAGGACGGGCAGGTAAACTTGTTTTCCGGCGCGCCACAATCCTTCGATGAGCGGGCGGGTATCCAGTTCGCCGTCAAAAGAGAGAAACACCGCGACGGTATGCGCTTTGATAACCGGCGCGAAACCCAACATGCGCGCGGCGGCCTGTTCGGCAAAATGTGCCTGCTGTTCAGCAGTCAGCGCACGACGCTGTTGACGGATTTCTTTACGGATTTGCTGACGAAGATCTGGCGTTATGGGAAGTTGCGTCATGGTAGTAAAAAGAAGGGGAATCTCCGAGATGCCGCCGCAGGCTGTAACCCTTGAACCCGCGGTTCAAGGTGAATGCGTCGTCACGGTTTTAAGGCTTCTCGGACGAACCGAGCATGCTCACCAACCGTGGAGCGTCACATTCTTGTTTTTTGAAATATCGGCTCAGGGGACTGGCCCGCTTGCGAACATCTCAGAGAAATTTTTGCTTCACGGTCACTCTACCATAGTAAACCCTGAAGCGTTATTCAAACTTTGGCTCCGCTCTTTCACTTATGCGACCTTGCTCAAGTAATGCTTGCTCAATGGTCTGCTGGAGCATCCGGATACGCTGTTCCATATTGGCCGCGTAGTCACGGGTTTTTACTTTTTCCTGAGCCAGTTCATAACAGACGTTCAACGCCGCAATGAAAACTAACTGCTCAGTATTGGTGACTCTAGTGCGAACTTTCAGATCTTGCAACCGTTGATTCAGCTCGTCCGCAGCCTGATTCAGTGCATCTCGCTGTTCAGGCGGGCAATTCACCCGCAGTGAACGCCCAAAAATTTGGATATCGACTGGTTGTGCAGACATTCCACTTTCCTGCTGTTGACTCGCCAACCATTCGCGCCGGGGCTGCGAAGGGGCGACACTATAGCTACCCTGATATTAAGACACAAGCCCTTTTCTGGTATCACCAGGGCACGAAGTGGTAGCATAACACGAACTCATCCTCCCAACGACGACGAATGCGCATGTCTATACAGAACGAAATGCCTGGTTACGACGAAGTCGGCCAGTTGCTCAATCAGCAAGGCGTGGGCTTGACGCCCGCGGAAATGCACGGCCTTATCAGCGGAATCCTGTGCGGCGGCAATCATGACAGTAGCTGGCAACCGCTGCTTCACGATCTCACCAACGAGGGCCTGGCGTTCGGCCAGCAGCTGGCTCAGGCGTTGCGCCAGCTACATGCCACCACCAGCGACACGCTGGAGGATGACGGTTTTCTGTTCCAGCTCTGGCTGCCGGATGGCGACGATGTGTCGGTCTTCGATCGCGCGGATGCGCTGGCAGGGTGGGTCAACCATTTCCTGCTGGGCCTCGGTGTGACGCAGCCGAAGCTCGACAAAATCACGGGCGAAACCGGTGAAGCCATTGACGATCTGCGTAACATCGCCCAGCTCGGCTATGACGAGAACGAAGATCAGGAAGAGCTGGAAATGTCGCTTGAAGAGATCATCGAATATGTGCGCGTTGCGGCGCTGCTCTGCCATGACACCTTTACGCGCCAGTCACCGACCGCGCCGGAAGTGAAAAAGCCCACGCTTCACTAAGATTCGTTACTCAGGAGGTGCAATGACACAGCAAGAGTTTCTGCGACGCCGTCAGGCGTTGCTGGCGAAAATGGCTCCGGCCAGCGCGGCGCTGATTTTCGCCGCGCCCGAAGCCACGCGCAGCGCCGACAGCGAATACCCTTATCGCCAGAGCAGCGATTTCTGGTATTTCACTGGCTTTAATGAACCTGAAGCCGTACTGGTGCTGATTAAAAGCGATGAAACCCACAGCCACAGCGTTCTCTTCAACCGTCTGCGCGATAAAACCGCAGAAATCTGGTTCGGTCGTCGTCTCGGGCAGGATGCGGCACCCGCAAAACTGAGTGTTGATCGCGCGCTCGCGTTCAATGAAATCGACGAGCAGCTTTATCAGTTACTAAACGGGCTTGATGTGGTTTACCACGCGCAGGGCGAATACGCCTATGCCGACACCATCGTTTTTACCGCGCTCGACAAGCTGCGTCGCGGCGCGCGCCAGAACCTCTCTGCACCTGCCACGCTCACCGACTGGCGCCCCTGGGTACATGACATGCGCCTGTTTAAATCACCGGAGGAGCTGGCCATCATGCGCCGCGCCGGTGAAATCAGTGCGCTGGCCCACACCCGCGCCATGCAGAAATGCCGTCCTGGGATGTATGAATATCAGCTGGAGGGCGAAATTCTGCATGAATTTACCCGCCACGGCGCGCGCTTCCCCTCCTATAACACCATCGTGGGCGGCGGCGAAAACGGCTGCATCCTCCATTACACCGAAAATGAAAGCCCGTTGCGCGACGGCGATCTGGTCTTGATCGACGCCGGGTGCGAATACCAGGGGTATGCGGGCGATATCACCCGTACGTTCCCGGTGAATGGAAAATTCACACCGGCTCAGCGCGCCGTATACGACATCGTGCTGGATTCGCTCGAAACCGCGCTGCGCCTGTTCCGTCCGGGGACATCGATTCAGGATGTCACCGGCGAGGTCGTACGCGTGATGGTCAAAGGGCTTATCGGGCTTGGTATTCTGAAAGGCGATGTAGAGCAACTGGTGGCAGAAAATGCGCACCGTCCATACTTTATGCATGGGCTCAGCCACTGGCTGGGGCTGGATGTGCATGACGTTGGTTTCTACGGGCCGGATCGCTCGCGCATTCTTGCGCCGGGCATGGTTATTACCGTTGAACCGGGGCTTTACATCGCGCCGGATGCTGACGTGCCGGAAGAATATCGCGGCATCGGTATTCGTATCGAAGATGATATTGTCATCACCAAAACCGGTAATGAAAACCTGACGGCAAGCGTCGTTAAAACGGCGGATGAAATCGAAGCGCTGATGGCGGCAGCGCAGCGTTCATGAGCGTCATTATCGCGGGCGGCGGTATGGCTGGCGCAACGCTTGCGCTCGCGATTTCTCGTTTTACCCACGGCGCGCTGCCGGTGCATCTGGTGGAAGCCAGCGCGCCGGATGCCTCCGCACATCCGGGCTTTGACGCCCGCGCTATCGCGATTGCCGACGGCACCTGTCGGGAGCTGGCGCGCGTCGGCGTCTGGCAGGCGCTCGCTCCGTGCGCGACGCCCATCACCACGGTTCACGTCAGCGACCGCGGCCACGCCGGTTTTGTCACGCTTCATGCGCAGGATTATCAGACGGCGGCGCTCGGTAACGTCGTGGAGCTGCACGACGCGGGCGGGCGTCTTTTTGACCTGCTGCGCAAAGCGCCCGGCATTCACGTACACTGCCCGGCGCGTGTGGCGGACATTACCCGCCATGAGGCGTCGGTAAACGTGCGGCTTAATAACGGCGAGACGCTGGAAGGCCAGTTGCTGGTCGCAGCCGACGGCTCCCGGTCTTCGATAGGCGCGCAGTGCGGTATCGAATGGCGTCAGCAGCCTTATCACCAGACGGCAATTATCGCGAATGTCGCGACCGCGCTGCCGCATCAGGGCCGGGCGTTTGAGCGCTTTACCGAGCATGGCCCGCTGGCGTTACTGCCAATGTCCAGAGGGCGCAGTTCGCTGGTCTGGTGCCACCCGTCAGAAAAACAGGCAGAGGTGCTGGCCTGGAGCGACGAGCGTTTTTGCTGCGAACTGCAAGCCGCATTCGGCTGGCGGCTTGGGCGCATTACACATGCAGGGGCGCGCAGCGGTTACCCGCTGGGGTTAAGCCTCGCCTCGCGGGTGATTTCGCACCGCGCGGTACTGGTGGGTAACGCCGCCCAGACCCTGCACCCGATCGCAGGCCAGGGCTTTAATCTGGGTCTGCGTGATGTGATGTCGCTTGCCGAGACGCTGGCGCAGGCGTTCGCGCGTGGCGAGGATATCGGCGCGTACCCGGTGCTGAATGCCTATCAACAGCGGCGCGAGCACGATAAAGCCGCAACGATTGGCGTAACCGACGGGCTGGTGCAACTGTTTGCCAACCGCTGGCAGCCTCTGGTGGTCGGGCGTAACCTTGGCCTGATGGCAATGGATCTATTTACCCCGGCGCGTGATGCGCTGGCCAGACGCACCCTGGGTTGGGTGCCGCGCTAAGGAGTCGAATGTGCAAAGTGTAGATGTAGCGATTGTCGGCGGCGGCATGGTCGGGCTGGCGGTTGCCTGCGGGCTGGAAGGCAGCGGGCTGCGCGTCGCGGTGCTTGAACAGCATGCCCCGGAGCCGCTGGATGCGACAGCGCCTCCGGCGCTTCGTGTATCGGCAATCAACGCCGCCAGCGAGGCGCTGCTCAAACGGCTTGACGTCTGGGATGGGATAACCCGCCAGCGTGCAGCGGCCTATCACGGCATGGAAGTCTGGGAGAAAGACAGTTTCGGACGTATCGCGTTTGACGACGAGGCGTTTGGCTTCAGTCATCTCGGGCACATTATTGAAAACCAGGTTATCCACTATGCGCTCTGGCAAAAGGCGCAACAGAGCAAATCAGTCACGCTGATGGCGCCCGCGACGCTGCAACAGGTCGCATGGGGCGAAAACGAAGCGTTCATTACCCTTGAAGATGGCAATATGCTAACCGCGCGGCTGGTGGTCGGTGCCGACGGCGCGAACTCCTGGCTGCGTGCGAAGGCGGAAATTCCGCTCACCTCCTGGGATTATCAGCATCATGCGCTGGTCGCGACCATTCGAACCGCCGAGCCGCATGGCGCTGTAGCGCGACAGGCGTTTCACGGCGACGGTATTCTGGCGTTTCTGCCGCTTAGCGATCCGCACCTTTGTTCTATTGTCTGGTCGCTGTCGCCGCAGGAGGCGGATCGGATGCAGCAGGCGCCGGTGTCAGCGTTTAATCAGGCACTCTGCGTGGCGTTCGATAATCGTCTTGGCTTATGTACCCTTGAGAGCGATCGTCAGGTTTTTCCGCTTACCGGCCGTTATGCGCGCCAGTTCGCGGCGCACCGCCTGGCGCTGGTCGGCGATGCAGCCCACACCATCCATCCGCTCGCGGGGCAGGGGGTGAACCTCGGCTTTATGGATGCGGCGGAACTGATAAGCGAACTGCGGCGTCTGCACCAACAGGGCAAAGATATTGGCCAGCATCTCTATCTTCGGCGCTACGAGCGCAGCCGCAAGCACGCCGCGGCGATGATGCTTGCAGGCATGCAAGGCTTTCGCGAACTCTTTTCCGGCTCGAACCCGGCGAAAAAGCTGCTGCGCGATCTGGGCCTGACACTCGCTGATAAATTGCCGGGTGTTAAACCACAGCTGATTCGCCAGGCGATGGGCCTGAATGACCTCCCTGACTGGTTGCGTTAACTGCGTCACACTTCTCTTTCCGGCAAGCGGAAAGAGAAGCCTCTCCCCGTTTGAAATATTCTAATTTCACTCTCTTTTTCGGATTACTTTTTCTAATCTCTTCTTTTTCCGCGTTCTCGTTTTTTTGCGGTAAAACAGCGATTTCAGCGCGCTTATATTAAAAATTCGGCACGCCATTAGCGTTTCGACGCCACCTGAAACCCTTCAGCCAGTGTTTAATTCTGCCACCAGATAAGCGATCTCTGGTCATAAGCTAATCTGATGGCTCAGTCTGGCTTATGGTTTAAGGCCACATTCGGTGATAAGTTCAGACGCAAGATAACGTTTGCGTCGTGGCCGGGATCGGCCATGACGTCGGGTTTCATTCAGGGCGTTTCACCGCCGAAACCCACACCACACAGGCTGACAGGATGAGGACAAGATGGCTCAACAAACCCCGTTGTATGAACAGCACAACCTCTGTGGCGCGCGCATGGTGGATTTCCATGGCTGGATGATGCCACTGCACTACGGCTCGCAGATTGATGAGCACCACGCGGTGCGTAATGACGCGGGAATGTTTGATGTCTCCCACATGACCATTGTCGACTTGCGCGGCGCGCGCACCCGTGAATTCCTGCGCAACCTGCTCGCCAACGACGTAGCGAAGCTCACTCAGCCGGGTAAAGCGCTCTACACCGCGATGCTCAACGCCTCAGCGGGTGTCATTGATGATCTGATTGTCTACTTTATGACGGAAGATTATTTCCGCCTCGTAGTGAACTCCGCCACCCGTGAAAAAGACCTCGCCTGGATAAACGAGCATGCTGAGCCCTACGACGTATCTGTAACTGTGCGTGACGATCTCTCTCTTATTGCCGTTCAGGGCCCGAACGCGCAGGCGAAAGCCGCCACGCTTTTTAACGACGCCCAGCGTAAAGCCGTAGAGGGCATGAAGCCGTTTTTCGGTGTGCAGGCCGATGACCTGTTTATCGCCACAACCGGTTATACCGGCGAGGCGGGGTATGAAATCGCGATGCCTAATGAAAAAGCAGCGGGCTTCTGGAGCCAGTTAGTCGACGCGGGCGTGAAACCGTGCGGCCTTGGCGCGCGCGACACGCTGCGTCTTGAAACGGGCATGAATCTTTACGGTCAGGAGATGGATGAAGGCGTCTCGCCGCTTGCCGCCAATATGGGCTGGACCATCGCCTGGCAGCCGGAAGATCGCGCTTTTATTGGTCGCGACGCGCTGGAAGCCCAGCGTGACAATGGCACTGAACAGCTGGTTGGTCTTGTCATGACGGAAAAAGGCGTGCTGCGCGGCGGCCTGCCAGTGCGTTTTACCGATGCCCAGGGCAACGCCTGCGAAGGCATTATCACCAGCGGCACGTTCTCGCCAACGCTTGGCTACAGCATCGCGCTGGCTCGCGTTCCTGCGGGTATCGGCGATACTGCCATTGTGCAGATCCGCAACCGCGAAATGCCTGTGAAGGTCACTAAACCCGTTTTCGTACGCGCCGGTAAGCCGGTCGCGCAGTAAGTTTTGTTATCAGGAGAGAAGCAATGAGCAATGTGCCAAACGAACTGAAATACAGCAAAGAACACGAGTGGCTGCGTAAAGAAGCTGACGGCACTTACACCGTCGGGATCACGGAGCATGCGCAGGAGCTCCTGGGTGACATGGTGTTTGTTGACCTGCCGGAAGTCGGCGCGACCGTCAGCGCGGGTGACGACTGCGCGGTGGCGGAATCCGTGAAAGCGGCCTCTGACATCTACGCGCCGGTAAGTGGCGAGATTGTCGCTGTCAACGATGCGCTGAGCGATGCCCCGGAGCTGGTGAACAGCGAGCCGTACGGCCAGGGCTGGATTTTCAAAATCAAAGCCAGCGACGAAGCCGAAGTGACCGCGCTGCTGGACGCGAGCGCGTATGAAGCGCTGTTAGAAGACGAGTAATTCACGGCATTACGCCTCTGGCAATCCAGGGGCAGGCGCGTGCACGACATGGCACGCGCCGCTTCCGCAAGGGAGCAGAACTGACCATCGCATTTATTTGCCTCACTGCACGTTTCAGGAAATATCGCCCATGACCCAGACCCTGAGCCACCTGGAAAATCGCGACGCGTTTATTGAGCGTCATATCGGACCGGGTGTTGACCAGCAGCAGGAGATGCTGCGCACCGTTGGCGCCGACTCGCTGGATGCGCTGATTTCGCAAATCGTTCCTGCGGATATTCAGCTTGATACGCCGCCTGATGTCGGCGACGCCGCAACCGAGTTCGCCGCACTGGCGGAGCTCAAAGCCATCGCCGGGCGTAACAAGCGCTTTAAAAACTATATCGGCATGGGCTACGCGGCGGTACACACCCCGCCGGTTATTCTGCGTAACATGCTGGAAAACCCAGGCTGGTACACGGCCTATACGCCTTATCAGCCGGAGGTGTCGCAAGGGCGTCTGGAGGCGCTGCTCAATTTCCAGCAGGTGACGCTGGATCTGACCGGGCTGGATATCGCCTCCGCTTCGCTGCTCGATGAAGCGACCGCGGCGGCGGAAGCGATGGCGATGGCCAAACGCGTCAGCAAACTGAAAAACGCCAACCGTTTCTTCGTCGCCGCCGATATTCATCCGCAAACGCTGGATGTGGTGCGCACCCGTGCTGAAACCTTTGGTTTTGAGGTGATTGTCGACGAGGCGCAAAAGGCGCTCGATCATCAGGACTTGTTTGGCGTGCTGTTGCAGCAGGTCGGCACCACCGGCGAAGTGCATGACTATCGCGAACTGATGAGCGAGCTGAAATCCCGCAAAGTCATTGTGAGCGTGGCGGCAGATTTTATGGCGCTGGTGCTGCTGACGGCGCCGGGCAAGCAGGGCGCAGATATTGTCTTCGGCTCCGCCCAGCGCTTCGGCGTGCCGATGGGCTACGGTGGTCCGCATGCGGCATTCTTCGCCGCAAGCGACGAGTTTAAACGTTCCATGCCCGGGCGCATCATCGGTGTGTCGAAAGATGCCGCCGGACGCACCGCGCTGCGCATGGCGATGCAAACCCGCGAGCAGCATATTCGCCGCGAGAAAGCGAACTCCAACATCTGTACCTCACAGGTGTTGCTGGCCAATGTTGCGAGTCTCTACGCCGTGTTCCACGGCCCGCAAGGCCTGAAACGTATTGCCAGCCGCATTCACCGTTTCGCCGATATTCTGGCGGCGGGCCTGCAACGCCGCGGGCTGACGCTGCGTCATACCACCTGGTTCGACACATTGTGCGTTGATGTCGCTGATAAAGCTGCCGTGCTGGCGCGCGCGCAGGCGAGCGAAATCAACCTGCGCAGCGATATCCCGGGTGCGGTCGGTATCACGCTTGATGAAACCACTACCCGTGCCGATGTTCAGGCCCTGCTGCGCGTAGTGACAGGCGACGACACGCAGATTGATATCGACGCGCTGGATAAAGACGTGGCGCATGACAGCCGCTCCATTACGCAAGCCATGCTGCGTAACGACGCTATCCTTACGCATCCGGTCTTTAACCGCTACCACAGCGAAACCGAGATGATGCGTTACATGCACAGCCTGGAGCGTAAAGATCTGGCGCTGAACCAGGCGATGATCCCGCTGGGTTCCTGCACTATGAAGCTCAACGCGGCGGCGGAAATGATCCCCATCACCTGGCCGGAATTTGCTGAACTACATCCTTTCTGCCCGGCGGATCAGGCTGAAGGTTATCTCCAGATGATCGGCCAACTCTCTGACTGGCTGGTGAAGCTTACGGGCTACGACGCGCTCTGTATGCAGCCGAACTCCGGTGCGCAGGGTGAATATGCGGGGCTGCTGGCGATCCGTCACTATCACGAGAGCCGCAATGAAGGTCATCGCGACATCTGTCTTATTCCGAGCTCCGCGCACGGCACGAACCCGGCCTCTGCGCAGATGGCAGGGATGCAGGTGGTGGTGGTGGCCTGTGATAAACAGGGCAACATCGATCTCGCTGACCTGCGCGCCAAAGCGGAAACGGCGGGCGACAAGCTCTCCTGCATCATGGTGACGTATCCCTCCACCCACGGCGTGTATGAAGAAACTATCCGTGAAGTGTGCGACATCGTGCATCAGTTCGGCGGCCAGGTTTACCTGGATGGCGCCAACATGAACGCGCAGGTTGGTATCACATCACCGGGCTATATCGGCGCAGATGTTTCGCACCTTAACCTGCATAAAACGTTCTGCATTCCGCACGGCGGCGGCGGTCCGGGGATGGGGCCAATCGGCGTGAAAGCGCACCTGGCACCGTTTGTACCGGGCCACAGCGTGGTGCAGATTGAAGGCATGCTGACCGCACAGGGCGCGGTCTCCGCCGCACCTTTCGGCAGCGCATCGATCCTGCCGATAAGCTGGATGTATATCCGCATGATGGGCTCTGAAGGGCTGAAAAAGGCGAGCCAGACGGCGATCCTTAACGCCAACTACATCGCCAGCCGTCTGAAAGACGCCTATCCGGTGCTTTACACCGGTCGCGATGGTCGCGTGGCGCACGAATGCATTCTGGATATTCGTCCGCTGAAAGAGACCACTGGCATTAGCGAGCTGGATATCGCCAAACGCCTGATCGACTATGGCTTCCACGCACCGACCATGTCATTCCCTGTCGCGGGCACGCTGATGGTGGAGCCGACGGAATCGGAAAACAAAGTCGAGCTGGATCGCTTTATCGATGCAATGCTTGCGATCCGTGGTGAAATCGACCGCGTGGCGCAGGGCGAATGGCCGCAGGATGATAACCCGCTGGTTAACGCACCCCACGTGCAGCGCGAGCTGGCGCAAGAGTGGGAACATGCCTACAGCCGCGAGCTGGCAGCCTTCCCGGCAGGGTTTGAGAATAAATACTGGCCGACGGTGAAACGCCTGGACGATGTTTACGGCGACCGTAATCTCTTCTGCTCCTGCGTGCCGATGAGCGAATATCAGTAACCTTTATACCAGCAAGACTGACCATACAAAGGGCGCTTCGGCGCCCTGTTTTATTCTGCGGCGCTGAAATCGATAAAGGCGGCGGGCACGGCGAGCGTTAGCCAGACGCCATTCTCTGCCTGATAAAACGCAAAACCTTGCTGGTGCATGGCCCCGGCGCGGATCTTCAGCACGACCGGTTTGCCGTGGCGTTTGCCCACCGACATAGCCGTCACTTCATCCCCTGAAAGATGCACATGATGGCGCGAACCGGCAACCAGCCCTTGTGCGCGAATGCTGTTGATGAAGCGCGTGGCGGTGCCGTGCCAGAGCGTCTGTGGCGGCTGCTTTTCTGCCCACGTCATCGCTACCTGATTGGTAGAGTGTCCTTGTACGGCGCGAATGTGTAGTTTGTCTTCAGTCAGCGCAAAACGCTGCTTGTCATTATCCCGCACGACAGCTTCGATGAGCGCTGGTGTCAGGGGCGTACCCGCCTTTCCGGCAAGTGTGATGAGGTCATTTACCGCGGCCCAGCCTTCAGTATCAAGCTGAAGGCCAATCGACTCGGGTTGGTGACGTAAAACGTAACTTAGGAATTTACTGATGTCGGCGTGTGATTTCATTTCTGACTCTTTGTGTTGCTGCTATCAGGCGGGGTGGCAGCAAGGAGCGGGTGCATAAGGTCTTACGATAGTGGCTGAGCCGCAATCGAATTTAAAGGAGAAAGGTATGTCTGTTGCACTTATCTCTGGCGCAAGCCGCGGCATTGGCCGAGCGACGGCGCTGCTGCTGGCTCGTGAGGGCTATAACGTGGCGGTGAATTACCTGCATAACGCGGCGGCGGCGCAGGAGGTCGTGGCGTCCATTACGGCTAACGGCGGGCGCGCTTTTGCTGTGCAGGCAGATATCAGCGATGAACGGCAGGTAATGGCGATGTTTACCTGCATTGATGAACAGAATGGGCCGCTGACGGCGCTTGTCAATAATGCCGGCGTGCTCTTTACCCAGTGCATGACGGAGAACCTGACCGCCGAGCGTATCAACAAGGTACTTGCCACGAATGTGACGGGGTATTTTTTGTGCTGCCGTGAGGCGGTGAAACGCATGGCGCATCATCACGGTGGGAAAGGCGGCGCGATTGTGAATGTATCATCGGCGGCATCCCGGCTCGGCGCGCCTGGCGAATATGTCGATTATGCGGCGTCAAAAGGGGCCGTGGATTCCCTGACTATCGGACTTTCACTGGAAGTCGCGGCGCAGGGGATCCGCGTCAACGGGGTGCGTCCTGGTCTCATCTATACCGATATCCACGCAAGCGGCGGCGAACCGGGGCGTGTCGACCGCGTGAAGTCGGCGCTTCCGATGCAGCGCGGCGGGCAACCGGAAGAGGTAGCGGAAGCTATTGCGTGGCTTATCAGCGAAAAAGCGTCCTACGTGACGGGCAGTTTTCTCGATCTCGCGGGCGGGAAATAGCCGTTGTTAGCGGCCTGGTGGCAGGTGGCGCTGCGCTTACCCGCCCTGCAAAAGGTAAATCACAGGATAGAGGGCGGATAAGCGAAGCATACCCGCCGGATAGCGCGCCCGGACATCGGTTTCACCCTCTCCCTGTGGGGAGAGGGTAGGTGTGAGACGCTGTCAGAGCGTTTCGCCATTGCTCGCGATAACACGCTGGTACCACGCAAAACTTTTCTTGCGTGAGCGGGACATATCGCCCGTGCCGTCATCATGTTTATTCACATAAATAAAGCCGTAACGCTTGCTGTACTGGCCGGTGGTGAACGACACACAATCGATGCAGCCCCACGGGGTATAACCCAGCAAATCCACACCGTCATACGTCACGGCTTTCATCATTTGCTCAATATGGGCGCGCAGGTAATCGATGCGGTAATCATCATTGATGCTGCCGTCGGCTTCCACGTGGTCATACGCACCAAAACCGTTTTCTACGATAAACAGCGGCTTCTGATAACGTTCGTAAAGCTCGCACAGCGCATAGCGCAGGCCAACCGGGTCAATCTGCCACCCCCAATCGGAGGCTTTTACGTGCGGGTTAGGCACGCTACCCTGAAAACCAGTCAGTGCGTCACCGCTGCCGCCTTCGGCTTTAACTGCGTTGGTCATGTAATAGCTAAAGCCGAGGTAATCACAGCAGCCTTCGCGCAGGATTTGATCATCCCCATCTTCCATTTTGATGCTGAAACCGCGGCGCTCCCACTCATTGAGCACGTAAGAGGGGTAATATCCGCGCAGCTGGACGTCGGTAAACACATAACGCTCGCGCATCGATTCCTGGGCATACATGACATCTTCCGGTTTGCACGAGAACGGATAGAGCGGCACCATGGCCAGCATGCAGCCGATTTTCATCTCCGGATTGATGCGATGGCCAATTTTCACCGCCATGGCGCTCGCCACGAACTGATGGTGCAGCACCTGGTACATCGTTTCTTCCGGGTTGTCGTGCTCGGTATACACCACGCCGGAGCAGCAATAGCCGAACAGCGGGGCACGCCAGTTACGTTGGTTGTTGATTTCATTGAAGGTCATCCAATATTTGACCTTACTCTTGTAACGCTCGAAGACCACTTCAGCAAAGCGTACAAAGAAATCCACGACTTTGCGGTTCGTCCAGCCGCCATACTGCTGCACGAGATGCAGCGGCATTTCAAAGTGTGAGAGCGTAATCACTGGCTCAATGTTGTATTTCAGCAGTTCATCGAACATATCGTCATAAAACTGGAGGCCCGCCTCGTTGGGCTGCGTTTCGTCGCCTTTGGGGAAAATGCGCGTCCAGGCAATAGAGGTGCGAAAACACTTAAAGCCCATTTCGGCGAAGAGTTTGATGTCTTCTTTATAATGCCCGTAGAAATCGACGGCTTCATGGTTCGGATAATATTTGCCCGCGACTACTTCTTGTGTGATTTCACGCGGTACGCCATGCGCCCCGCCAGTCAACACGTCGCAGATGCTTGGCCCTTTGCCGCCCTGATCCCAGCCGCCTTCCACCTGATGCGCCGCGACCGCGCCGCCCCATAAAAAGTCTTTCGGTAATTTAAGCTGTTTCATCGTGTCATCTCGTCGAAAATGCATTTAATTAATAATAACGTAATAGAAGCTGGCAGCGAGTCTAGCAAAGGGGAATTAAAAGTCACGCTATAACAAATAGCGGATGGCGTGACTTGTTACAAACAAAAAACAGGTTGTTTTTTTACGCAAGTTTTTTCGCCAGCTTGTGGCCTAAGGTTTCGAGAATATAGATGACGGGGATCTGCGTGGTAATGTCATATACGCCAGCAACGCGAGTTTGCGGGATATGCCAGGAAAGATTGAAGTCGGCGAGCTTCGCAAGCGGGGAGTTCTCGTGGCTCGTAATAGAGAGCACTTTACAGTGGTGCAGGCTGAACTGGCTTGCAAAACGCAGGATCTCTTCGGTTTCGCCGGAAACAGAAAGCACTATTGCCAGCGCGTTTTTCGCCATATCGTTAGTAACCGGGAAATAAGGGTCATCAATATGGTTACTGAATTTTCCGACATTTGAGAAAAATCGTGCGCCATATTTAGCAAGTGCCCCGGACGTGCCTGCGCCGACAAATATAATGCGCTCGGATTTGAGAATAATCTCTACCGCTTTTTCTAACAGTTCGTTAAATTCATCATTATTGACGCTACGAAAGAAACTAATAATTTCGCTCGCGCCGAAATTTGCCTGCTGCGGCTCATTTTGTTCAAGGTATAATTTAAAACGCACCCGGAATTCGGAATACCCTTCGCACTTTAGCTTGCGACAAAAACGCAGCACGGTGGTGGTAGAAACGCCCGCTGCGTCCGCCAGCTCGCGGATGGTCATATACATGACTTTATCGCGGTTCTTCACCACAAAATTGTAAACCATAATCTCAAGATTATTGAGGCTGGCGACAGCAGCATGGGTAAACATCGTCACGGCGCAACATCCTTTGGTTAATGCGTTCGGGCTACGGCACCTGCGTTTAGCGGCGTCGGTTCGCTCATGCTGCCATAAATCGCGCTGCCATGCGCCACTCTTTATGCCTGCCATAGCGCCTTAGCGCCGCCCGGCTTATGATGCTCTCTTCCTTAAAAAGAGGTGCATGATGAAAAACGACATTACTTTCTATTCCCGTTTCCAGCAGGACATCCTTAAAGGCACTAAAACGATCACTATCCGGGACGCCAGTGAAGCGCACTTTATGCCAGGCCAGCAGCTCCGTACCGGGCGCTTCGAGGATAACGGCTATTTCTGCACGCTTGAGGTAATAAGCGTGACGCCGGTCAAGCTGTCGCAACTGAACGAGGAACACGCCCGCCAGGAGAACATGACGCTGGATGAGCTTAAAAATGTAATTGGAGAAATCTATCCGGGTCTAGAATCTCTTTATGTTATTGCTTTTAAAAAGATTGATGCGTAGGCACCGCACTCGCCAGCTACGATAACGCTTGCGACGCACATCGAGACGGTATGCTGTTACAGGTTGTCGCAGATTTATTTTAGCTAACAGGTGTTCACTGGAATCATTCTCAGTTAGGCTATGTGGGCTGCGTTTTTTTTATTCAGTTTTACCGGAGTCGCCACATGGTTCGTAAACCATTACTTGCGCAGGGATATTCACTGGCTGAGGAGATAGCCAACAGCATCAGCCACGGCATTGGGCTGGTGTTCGGTATTGTCGGGCTGGTGCTATTGTTGGTCCAGGCCGTGGACAGCAACGCTGACGCAACCGCCATTACCAGTTACAGTCTCTATGGCGGCAGCATGATCCTGCTGTTTCTCGCCTCGACGCTTTACCACGCCATCCCACATGCGCGGGCCAAAACCTGGCTTAAAAAGTTTGATCACTGCGCTATTTATCTTTTAATTGCAGGCACCTATACGCCGTTTTTGCTGGTAGGGTTGAAGTCGCCGCTGGCACACGGATTGATGGTGGTTATCTGGGGCCTGGCGCTGCTCGGCATCCTGTTTAAGCTCACAATCGCACACCGCTTCGAGGTGCTGTCCCTGGTGACGTATCTCACGATGGGCTGGCTGTCGCTGGTGGTCATTTACCAGATGGTGATGAAGCTCGCGCCCGGCAGCGTGACGTTGCTGGCGGCAGGGGGCATTATCTACACGCTGGGCGTGATTTTTTACGCCTGTAATCGTATTCCCTATAACCATGCCATCTGGCACGGTTTTGTATTGGGCGGCAGCGTTTGCCACTTCCTGGCAATCTACCTTTATATTCGTTAATAACCGCTAACGAATTTCACTGCTAACCACAGTCTTAACGCTGCCTTGTCACATTCAGCAGCGTGCTAAATACTCTTAACGCCGCCAGGCAGGTATATACCGGCCCGGCGGTTTTTGCGCCTGCGACATGTTATGCGGGCGGCTGACGATCACGCGTCCTCAAGGGAGTAAGGCAGCGGTTCGATATGCAGCGTGTGCGTGCCGCTCTCTTCACGAACGCGGAAAACGCTATCGGCTTCCAGATCGTTATTCATCACAACCTGCGCCAGCAGGCGTCCATCATCCAGTTGAACCGCTGCAAGCACGGTACCGGTGCGACGCCAGTTCTCACCCATTTGCATTTCAATATCTTCACCCGGCTGCGGCACACGGCTGCCGTGGCCTGCCAGGTACCACAATGCACGTTTGTTAGCGCCACGGAATTTGGCACGAGCCACCATTTCCTGGCCTGCGTAGCAGCCTTTTTTAAAGCTGATGCCGCCTAACGCCTGGATGTTAGTTGCCTGCGGGATAAACTGGTTGCTGTTTTGCGTATCAATGACGGGAAAACCGGCTTCTATCTCAAGTGCCAGCCACTGCGCGCTGGAATTCAGTTGCGCTTCGCCACGCACTTTTTCCGTGAGATCGCCTGCGGTCTGCGCATCGGTTATCACCAGGAAACGCTCAGCAGGCAGGCCAAACCACAGCAGAGTCGTTTGACCTTCGGAAACGCACGGGTTTTGCTCATCCGGCAGCGCGGAGAAATGGTTTGCCAGCGCTGCACGTGCCTGGAATCCGGCCACACCCAGCAACACCGCATCGTCATCCGGCGCGATGGTGACCTTTGAAAAGACCGCATATTTTTTCATTTCCGCCAGCTGCGTGTCGCGCACGCTGCGGCGCTCAATCCAGGCGAACCCTTCGTCGCGGCGGAACAGCCGCAGATTGCTCCACATTTTTCCCTTCGCATCGCAGTGCGCGACCAAAAGGTGTTGGTTTTCAGCAAGCTGAGTGACGTCTGCGGTGACCTGGCCCTGAAGGTACTTTTCGCTATCGGCACCCGTAATGGTCGCCAGCGCCCAGTCTTCCAGTGAAATGAGCGTCAGCGGCAGGCGCGCACTGGCGGCTGGCTGACGGGGAGGAAATGGAGTAAATGCCATAAATAAAGTCCCAATGTGCTGTCGCAATAATGGTCCACGCGAGTGGAGAGATAACTTCATATTGTTAAAGAGCTGATGGAGTTTGCAAGCCTTTTAGCATCCCCTTTTGTGCCGTTAACGGGTTCTTCGAGGCGACTCGCAGGAAAAAATGTCGGTTGCACCCTTAATGCCATATTCAGGATAACGCCTCGCAATTGCTCATATTGGACTGAATGCTGGTGGAAAAACGGGTTACACTAACAGCCGTCATTCAATGGTGGTTTAGCAGGTAAGAAACATGGACATAAACAATAAGGCCCGCATTCACTGGGCATGTCGCAGAGGTATGCGTGAGCTGGACATTTCAATCATGCCTTTCTTTGAATACGACTATGACTCCCTGAGCGAAGAGGACAAACGCGTCTTTGTTCGCCTGCTGGAGTGTGACGATCCTGATTTATTCAACTGGCTGATGAACCACGGCAAACCTGCTGATGCGGAACTGGCGCGGATGGTGCAATTGATTCAGCAACGGAATCGGGAACGTGGTCCTGTGGCACTCTGATCTTCGCGTCTCATGGCGCTCGCAGTGGGTATCGCTGCTGCTGCACGGTGCAGTAGCTGTAATTATTTTGCTGCTCCCCTGGCCGTTGCGGTATTTACCCGTCTGGATGCTGTTGTTGTCTCTGGTGGTATTTGACTGCGTGCGCAGTCAGCGGCGTATTAATGCGTTTCAGGGGGAAGTTAGCCTGACGGCGGATTACCAACTGCGCTGGCAGGGCGTCGACTGGCACATATGCGCCACGCCCTGGATGTTGCGCAGTGGAATGATGTTGCGCCTGCGTCACCCTAAGACCACGCGCAGCCATCATGTCTGGTTGGCGTCAGACAGTATGACGGCAGCGGAGTGGCGCGATTTACGCCGCCTTTTATTGCAGCAGCCGGTACGAGATACCCGCTGAGAGGACGCTCTGGCTCAGGAGAAGTGTTCAGCCATTTCGCCGAGGATCTGCTCGCACCAGTTTTCGATACGGCTGTCGCTCAGGTCATATTGATTGGTCTCATCAAGCGCGAGGCCGACGAACAGCTGTCCATCCGCAATGACAGGTTTAGGGCTAGTGAACTCATAGCCTTCTGTCGGCCAGTAGCCGACAAACTTGACGCCTTTCGGGCTAAGCTTGTCGTGAAGCATGCCGAGGGCGTCAAGGAACCATTCGCCATAACCGAGCTGGTCACCCATGCCGTACAGCGCGACGATTTTTTCATCAAGATTAAGCGCGTCCAGCTGGTCCCAGATGGCTTCCCAGTCTTCCTGAAGCTCACCGAAATCCCAGGTGGGTATACCGAGGATCAGTACATCATAGTGCTCCATGAGCGCTGGCGAGTCGTCTTTAAGGTTATGCAGCGTGACCAGTTCAGGACCAATAATGTCGCGGATTTTTTCAGCCGCCATTTCGGTGTAACAGGTGCTGGAACCATAAAAAAGACCAATGTTCATAACGATAACGTCTCATTTCCTATTCTGCAGAAGCGCCAGTGTATCAGATCCCGCCTCCAGTCAGGCATAATGCAGCGACGAGGAGAGCAAGAGAGGTCGCAGTGGAACAGGATTTAGCCCGTATCGAACAATTTCTCGATGCGCTCTGGCTTGAGCGCAACCTGGCTGAAAATAGCCTGAACGCGTACCGTCGGGACCTGAAAATGGTGGTGGAGTGGTTGCATCATCGCGGACTTTGCCTGACCTCTGCGCAGAGCGACGATCTCCAGACACTACTGGCGGAGCGTGTTGAAGGCGGCTATAAAGCGACCAGCACGGCGCGCATGCTGAGCGCCGTGCGTCGGTTGTTTCAACATCTGTACCGTGAAAAAATCCGCGATGACGATCCCAGCGCACTACTGGCGTCGCCAAAACTGCCGCAGCGTCTACCGAAAGATTTAAGCGAAGCTCAGATTGAGCGCCTGCTACAGGCGCCGACGGTCGATCAGCCTATTGAGTTGCGTGATAAAGCCATGCTGGAAGTACTCTACGCCACGGGGCTTCGCGTCTCGGAACTGGTCGGGTTGACGATGAGTGACGTGAGCCTTCGTCAGGGGGTGGTACGCGTTATCGGCAAAGGCAATAAAGAGCGGCTCGTTCCGCTTGGCGAAGAGGCCGTTTACTGGCTTGAGAACTACCTTGCTCATGGTCGCCCGTGGCTGCTTAACGGCCAGTCGCTGGATGTCCTCTTTCCCAGCAACCGCGCACAGCAGATGACCCGTCAGACCTTCTGGCATCGCATCAAACATTATGCTCAACTGGCAGGCATCGATAGCGAAAAGCTTTCGCCGCACGTTTTACGCCATGCGTTTGCGACACATTTGTTAAATCATGGCGCCGATTTGCGCGTGGTACAGATGTTGCTTGGTCACAGCGATCTTTCCACCACGCAAATTTACACACATGTGGCGACAGAACGGTTGCGGCAACTTCATCAACAGCACCACCCCAGAGCGTGAGTGCCGACTTAAAGGACAAGTTATGAAAAAAACTATTGCGCTGCTTTCCGTTACGCTGGCGGCATTCTCAGGATTTGCTCAGGCCGATGATGCGGCGATTAAGCAGTCGCTCACTAAACTGGGCGTGGCGAATGCTGAAATCCAGCCGTCGCCGCTGGCGGGCATGAAAACCGTGCTGACTGAAAGCGGCGTTATCTATGTAACGGACGACGGCAAACACATTATTCAAGGCCCGCTGTATGACGTTAGCGGTGGCCAGCCGGTCAACGTCACTAATCAGATGTTGATGACCAAACTGAACGCACTGCAGAAAGAGATGATCGTGTATAAAGCGCCTCAGGAAAAACACGTCATCACCGTCTTTACTGATATCACGTGCGGCTACTGCCACAAGCTCCATGAAGAGATGAAAGACTACAATGCGCTTGGCATTACCGTGCGCTACCTGGCCTTCCCGCGTCAGGGACCGCGCAGCGAACCGGCGAAAGATATGCAGGCTATCTGGTGTGCGAAGGACCGTAATAAAGCCTTCGACAACGCGATGGGCGGCGGCAAAGTGACTGCGGCGAGTTGCGATATCGACACTGCAAAGCATTATGAACTCGGCGTGCAATTCGGCGTGCAGGGTACACCAGCTATTGTTCTGAGCAACGGCGCAATGGTGCCGGGCTATCAGGGACCGAAAGAGATGAAAGCGTTCCTTGACGAACATCAGAAACAGCTTCAGGCGAGTGGGCAGTAACGCGTGACTAAACAGACGCAACTTCGCAGGCGTTCCCCGGATGAAACCCTGGCGCTACCGGACACTTTACCGCCGTTGCTGCGCAGGCTCTACGCCAGCCGTGGCGTGCGCAGCGCCCAGGAGCTGGAGCGCAGCGTAAAAGGTATGCTGCCCTGGCAGCAACTGAGCGGCATTGACGATGCTGTCGCCATGCTGCACAACGCGCTGCGTGAAGGGCTGCGCATTATCGTTGTGGGCGATTTTGACGCCGACGGTGCGACCAGCACTGCGCTTAGCGTGCTGGCTCTGCGCGCGCTTGGCGGCAGTAATGTGGCGTATCTGGTGCCCAACCGGTTTGATGACGGCTATGGCCTCAGCCCGGAAGTCGTCGATCAGGCGCATGCGCGCGGCGCCCAGATGATCCTGACGGTGGATAACGGCATTTCATCTCATGCGGGGGTAGCGCGTGCCCATGAACTGGGTATTCCGGTACTGGTCACCGATCACCATTTGCCGGGGGATACGCTGCCTGCTGCGGGTGCGATCATTAACCCCAACCTGGCGGAGTGTACTTTCCCGTCGAAATCGCTCGCAGGCGTTGGTGTCGCCTTTTACCTGATGCTCGCGCTACGTGCGCATTTGCGAAGCGTCGGCTGGTTTGTGGAGAAAGGCCTTCCTGAGCCTAATCTCGCGGAGTTTCTGGATCTCGTGTCACTTGGCACCGTGGCAGATGTGGTGCCGCTGGATGCCAATAACCGTATTCTTATCTGGCAGGGCTTAAGTCGTATTCGCGCCGGAAAATGCCGTCCAGGCATTCGTGCGCTGCTTGAGATAGCCAACCGCGAGGCGCATCGCCTCACGGCAAGCGATCTCGGCTTTGCGCTTGGTCCGCGGCTTAACGCGGCTGGCCGGCTGGATGATATGTCCGTCGGTGTGGCGTTATTGCTGTGCGATAACATTGGCGAAGCCCGAATGCTTGCTAATGAACTGGACGCGCTAAACCAGACCCGCAAAGAGATTGAGCAGGGGATGCAGGCGGAGGCGTTGACGCTGTGCCAGCAGTTAGAGCGCAGCGGTGAGACTTTGCCGAGCGGTATTGCGATCTTCCATCCAGAATGGCATCAGGGCGTGGTGGGTATTCTTGCCTCGCGTATCAAAGAACGCTTTCACCGCCCGGTTATCGCGTTCGCGCCTGCGGGCGAGGGGACGCTAAAAGGCTCGGGCCGCTCTGTCCAGGGGCTGCACATGCGCGACGCGCTGGAGCGGCTTGATACGCTCTACCCCGGCATGATGCTGAAGTTCGGCGGCCACGCGATGGCCGCAGGGCTGTCGCTTGAAGAAGCGCGTTTTCCTGAGTTTCAGGCGCGCTTCGCGGCGCTTGTCAACGACTGGCTTGATCCGGCGATGCTACAGGGCGAAATCTGGTCTGATGGCGCGCTTGCACCGCAGGAAATGACGCTCGACGTCGCCGAAATGCTCCGCGACGCGGGCCCGTGGGGACAGATGTTCCCGGAACCGCTGTTCGACGGGCGTTTTCGTATTCTCCAGCAGCGTCTGGTGGGCGAGCGGCATCTTAAGCTTATGCTGGAGCCGGTCGGCGGCGGGCCATTGCTTGACGGCATCGCGTTTAACGTCGACACCACCTGCTGGCCCGATCCGGGCGTGCGCGAAGTGGAGCTTGCCTATAAGCTTGATGTGAACGAGTTTCGCGGCAATCGCAGCCTGCAATTAATTATCGACCATCTCTGGCCTGTTTAGCGCCAGGATAAACTATAAAAGGCGGCGTAAATCCGGTAAACTTTCCCTTTTACGACCGCATTTTGCCCATCTTCATCAATAAAAGATTCTACAGCCATGTTTGAAATTAACCCGGTAAAGAACCGCATTCAGGACCTCACGGAGCGCTCAGACGTTCTTAGGGGGTATCTTTGACTACGATGCCAAGAAAGAGCGTCTTGAAGAAGTAAACGCCGAGCTGGAACAGCCGGACGTCTGGAACGAACCCGAACGCGCCCAGGCGCTGGGCAAAGAACGTTCTTCCCTTGAAGCCATTGTCGAAACGCTGGATCAAATGTCCCAGGGGCTTGATGACGTCGCGGGTCTCCTTGAGCTTGCCGTCGAAGCGGACGATGAAGAAACTTTCAATGAAGCGGTAGTTGAGCTGGATCAGCTTGAAGCCAAACTCGCCCAGTTGGAATTCCGCCGCATGTTTTCCGGCGAATATGACAACGCCGACTGCTATCTGGATATTCAGGCAGGCTCCGGCGGTACCGAAGCGCAGGACTGGGCCAGCATGCTGGTGCGTATGTATCTGCGCTGGGCGGAAGCTCGCGGCTTCAAAACCGAAGTCATTGAAGAGTCTGAAGGCGAAGTGGCTGGCCTGAAATCCGCCACCATTAAAATTTCCGGTGATTACGCCTTCGGCTGGTTGCGCACAGAAACCGGCGTGCATCGTCTGGTTCGTAAAAGCCCGTTTGACTCCGGCGGCCGTCGCCACACGTCTTTCAGCTCCGCTTTCGTTTACCCGGAAGTGGACGATGATATTGATATCGAAATTAACCCGGCGGATCTGCGTATCGATGTGTATCGCGCGTCGGGCGCGGGCGGTCAGCACGTTAACCGTACGGAATCCGCGGTACGTATTACCCACATTCCGACCGGTACAGTAACGCAGTGCCAGAATGACCGTTCTCAGCACAAGAACAAAGACCAGGCCATGAAGCAGATGAAGGCGAAGCTGTACGAGCTGGAAATGCAGAAGAAAAATGCTGAGAAGCAGGCCATGGAAGATAACAAGTCCGACATCGGCTGGGGCAGCCAGATCCGCTCCTACGTGCTGGACGATTCCCGTATCAAAGATCTGCGCACCGGCGTTGAAACCCGCAATACACAGGCGGTGCTGGATGGCGATCTGGATAAATTCATCGAAGCAAGTCTGAAAGCAGGGTTATGAGGAACCAACATGTCTGAACAACAAGCACAAGGCGCAGAAGCGGCGGTCGATCTTAATAACGAACTGAAAACGCGCCGCGAGAAGTTGGCTGCGCTTCGCGAACACGGCGTCGCGTTTCCGAACGATTTCCGCCGCGACCATACCTCAGACCAACTGCACGCTGATTTCGATGGTAAGGAAAATGAAGAGCTGGAAGCGCTGAACATCGAGGTCTGCGTTGCAGGCCGCATGATGACCCGCCGTATTATGGGTAAAGCGTCTTTCGTCACGCTGCAGGACGTGGGCGGGCGCATTCAGCTTTATGTCGCGCGTGACGATCTGCCGGAAGGCGTCTACAACGAGCAGTTCAAAAAATGGGATCTCGGCGATATCCTGGGCGCGCGCGGTAAACTTTTCAAAACCAAAACCGGCGAGTTGTCCATTCACTGCACCGAGCTGCGTCTGCTGACGAAAGCGCTGCGCCCACTGCCGGATAAATTCCACGGCCTGCAGGATCAGGAAGCACGCTACCGTCAGCGTTACCTCGATCTCATCGCCAACGATGAATCTCGTAAAACGTTCAAGGCGCGCTCGCAGATCCTGGCCGGTATCCGCCAGTTCATGGTCGGTCGCGGTTTCATGGAAGTCGAAACCCCGATGATGCAAGTGATCCCGGGCGGTGCTTCCGCGCGTCCATTCGTAACGCATCACAACGCGCTGGATCTCGACATGTATCTGCGTATCGCGCCGGAGCTATATCTCAAGCGTCTGGTGGTGGGCGGTTTCGAACGTGTGTTTGAGATCAACCGTAACTTCCGTAACGAAGGCATCTCCGTTCGCCATAACCCTGAGTTCACTATGATGGAACTCTATATGGCCTATGCAGATTACAAAGATCTTATCGAGCTCACTGAATCCCTGTTCCGTACGCTTGCGCAGGATGTCCTCGGCACAACGCTGGTGCCTTACGGCGACGAGACGTTTGATTTCGGTAAACCGTTTGAAAAACTGACCATGCGCGAAGCCATCAAGAAATACCGTCCGGAAACCGATCTTGCGGATCTGGATGATTTCGAGAAAGCGAAAGGCATTGCACAGTCTATCGGCATTAAAGTCGAGAAGAGCTGGGGCCTGGGCCGCGTGGTGACTGAGATCTTCGAAGAAGTGGCCGAAGCGCATCTGATCCAACCGACGTTTATCACCGAATATCCGGCAGAAGTTTCTCCGCTGGCACGCCGTAACGACGTTAACCCGGAAATCACTGACCGCTTTGAGTTCTTTATCGGCGGACGCGAAATTGGTAACGGCTTTAGCGAGCTGAATGACGCAGAAGATCAGGCGCAGCGCTTCCAGGATCAGGTTGCCGCGAAAGACGCGGGCGACGACGAAGCGATGTTCTATGACGAAGATTACGTGACCGCGCTGGAGCATGGCCTGCCGCCGACCGCAGGCCTTGGCATTGGTATCGACCGCATGGTGATGCTGTTTACCAACAGCCACACCATCCGTGACGTGATCCTCTTCCCGGCGATGCGTCCGGTGAAGTAAGCCGTTACGCTTGTCGCAAAGCCGCGCGTTCCGCAGGGAGCGCGCGGCTTTTTCATTTCTGCCAGGCCCGTCGGGTTTGGGTCAGCGAAACGGAGCTGTTAAGATAAGCGCCGTAAAAAGTCATCGTCTGTCATGAGGAGCTGTTTTGAGCACGGATTGGTCGTCCGCCTTATTAAAAAAGAAAGCGCTTTGCCTTCTGGTTTGCCTGTTTCTCGCCGCCTGCTCCAGCAATAAAGCCGGTGTTTCTAATGCAACCAAAGGAAGCTACAGCGGCTCGACCTATACGGTTAAGCGCGGTGACACGCTTTACCGCATTTCCCGCATGACCGGCAGCAGCGTAGGCGAGCTGGCTCGTCTGAATGGCATCTCACCGCCTTACACTATTGAGGTTGGCCAGCGCCTGAAAGTGAAAGGCGTATCGGCATCCGGCAAGGGTTCTGCACGCACCGCTTCCGCCTCACGTTCCACCCCGGCAAAAACGCTGCCGAAAGTTGCGCCGCCACCAGCAGGTCAACGCTGCTGGCGCTGGCCGACTTCCGGGAAAGTCGTGATGGGCTATACCGAAAGGGATGGCGGGAATAAAGGCATCGACATTGCCGGCAGCCGCGGCCAGCCAATTTACGCCTCGGCGGCGGGAAGGGTGGTCTATGTCGGCAATCAACTGCGCGGCTATGGCAATCTCATCATGATTAAACATAGCGAGGATTACATTACCGCTTACGCGCATAACGACACGATGCTGGTCAATAACGGTCAGCAGGTGAAAGCGGGGCAGAAAATCGCGACCATGGGTAATACCGGCGCGGATTCGGTTCGTCTGCACTTCCAGCTACGCTATCGCGCGACGGCTATTGACCCGCTGCGCTATCTTCCGCCACAGGGCAAATCACCCTCCTGCTGATGCCTTACCGCCCGCTGATGCCGCGGGCGGTTGCTTATTAATCCGTCAGTTAACGCGCCGGGGGCTTGTCAGCACGGGCTTAAGGCCTATAATGCTTAACGCACCTCCTCGCGGGCGTAGTTCAATGGTAGAACGAGAGCTTCCCAAGCTCTATACGAGGGTTCGATTCCCTTCGCCCGCTCCAATCTCCTTCCTGCTGCATTCGTCTTTTATACATGTTGGCTGCCGTGAGTTATTTGTCGTTTATAAACACTCTCATTAAAAAACGGCTTGCGCATAAATCAGGCGTGATGAAGTGGATGGATAGCATCACGCGTGACCTGTTGCTTGCCGTAAAACAGATCTTAAGTAAACGCTGATTTTGCATGAGTGGCTGCGCTTTAACTGGTGTATCACATGTATAAGGTCTTTCTTACATCGTTTTATTAACGCGGCATCTCATAATCAAAAAATGAGGCGGCGTACGGCTGCGTTTTTACTATGCTGATAGTAACGTTCACTCTGGCGTGTGCTATTAGCATGGAAACGTATCCGCTCCCCGAACGGCCTGAAGAGGCCATTACCCATCTTATTAATGCGCTGCAACATAGCGGCGAGCTGCGGCATTTTGCGAGCGGCGCGCCGATTCCTGCACGGCCTGAGAATATTGTCGTGATAGAGCGCGGTTCGCTCTCTATGCATCGCGTTATGGACAGCCTGACGATGATTGAATCGACCCGGCCACAGCTGCTTGGCATTACTTACAATAATCAGTTCAGCCAGCACTTCACTATTAAAGCCGAGTCCGCGTGCGAGGCGCGCATTGTTCCCAGAAGCGAATTTGAAGCCATTATCGAGGCGCAACAGCTCTGGCGTGAACTGCTGCAGGTGGTCTCCTGGTACTATGACGTGCTCTACTGGAAGAGTTATCACTTCCTGGGCCGGCAATCCTATACGCTTATCCGCAACTGCTTAATTGAGCTGGCAGCGAAAGATGAACAAGAGCGTGATGAGATCAACGCCTGCGATTTTATTCGAGGTAAAACGAATCTTTCACAGAGTTATATTCTTAAAGTCTTTAGTGACTTAAGAAAGGGCGACTATATCGATATTTCCCGCGGACGTTTAAAAACGATAAATAAACTCCCCGAACGTTATTAATAACGTTAATTACCCCTTCCGGTTCCTCTGGCAGCCGCGTGTGATGGCATGCGGCGCAGATTCCTTGTGATACCCCTCACCAATTTTTAAACATTTGCGAAATGATTTTATAACAAGCAGCTACTATGTGCCGGTTCACTTCCCGGAGATAATAATGAAAGACGTGGTAATTGTGGGTGCCGCACGCACGCCCATCGGCTGTTTTCAGGGGGCACTGGCGCGTCGCTCAGCGGTCGAGCTTGGCGCTGTCGTCATTGAGGCGCTGCTCGCCCGTACCGGGCTAAACCCAGAGGATGTCGACGAGGTTATCCTGGGACAGGTGCTGACTGCGGGCGCCGGTCAGAACCCGGCGCGCCAGACGGCGCTCAACAGTGGACTGCCGTGGTCGGTGTCAGCCATTACCATCAATGACGTCTGCGGCTCCGGGCTTAAGGCGCTGCATCTCGCGACCCAGGCTATCCAGTGTGGCGAAGCGGATATCATTATCGCAGGTGGCCAGGAGAATATGAGCCGTGCCCCGCATGTACTGACCGAGGGACGCACCGCCGCGCCGTCGCACGACGGCCACATTGTTGATAGCCTGGTGCATGACGGCTTATGGGACGCGTTCAACGATTACCATATGGGTGTGACGGCGGAAAATCTGGCGCGCGAATATAACATCAGCCGCGAACATCAGGATGCGTATGCGCTGGCGTCTCAACACAAGGCACGGCTCGCGATAGACAGCGGCCGGTTTCGTGACGAGATTGTACCGGTGGCTATTGAGCAGGCGCAGGGCGCGCCGCTGCTGGTCGATACCGATGAACAGCCGCGTGCGGACACCAGCGCAGAGGGGTTAGCGCGGCTGTCGCCAGCGTTCGATTTGCTCGGGAGCGTCACGGCGGGTAACGCCTCGTCCATCAATGACGGCGCGGCGGCGGTGCTGATGATGAGCGCGAGCAAGGCGCAGGAGATGGGGTTACCGGTGCTGGCGCGCATTCGTGCTTTCGCAAGCGTGGGTGTTGATCCTGCACTGATGGGTATTGCGCCGGTATACGCTACACGGCGCTGTCTGGAACGTGCGGGCTGGCAGCTTAATGATGTGGATCTTATCGAAGCGAACGAAGCATTCGCGGCGCAGACGCTCTCGGTCGGCAAACTGCTGGAGTGGGATGAGCGTAAGGTAAACGTTAACGGTGGCGCCATTGCGCTGGGCCATCCTATCGGCGCGTCGGGCTGCCGTATTTTGGTTTCGCTGGTGCATGAAATGGTGAAGCGCCAGGCGCGTAAAGGGCTGGCGACCCTCTGTATCGGCGGTGGCCAGGGCGTAGCGCTGGCAATCGAGCGCGATTAACGTCTTTTATTTCTTTCCTTTCCTGTAAGGCGTGACGGGCAGGTTCCACAACGCCTTTCCTTATACTGCTAATAATGCGCAGGCCGTTATTATATTAAGCATATTGATTGCGTGGTTAACTATTTATTTAATTTGAGTTAATTCGCAATGCAATACATGGATCGTGACGGTTGTTAAAAGTTTATTAAAAATAAACTGTGATTCAAAACATCTTTTTCAGGTGTTTTGCTGGTTTTTTATTGAACTAAATCACGCGCTTTGTTTTCGTTATTTTTGAAACAAGGTAATACGATCAAGATCACTAAAATAATATTACCCAAAAAATAAAATGCAATTCCATAAAAACGAAACGCCATTTTATTAAGGGTACTCTATGTTTAAGAAAGCACTGGCATTGGCAATCCTCTGTGGGTCATCATTCGCAGCACAGGCCGTCACCGTTGATTTACGTCATGAATATATTGATAGCGGCACGAACGCCGATCGCGTTGCCGTGTCACACCGTTTTGATAATGGATTTGGTTTTTCAGTAGAAGCAAAATGGAAAACTGGCGGTGACGATCAGTCGCGTCCTTTTAATGAAGTGGTTGGCAACGGCCATGAAGATCAGATTAGCTGGCGCTGGAAAGCGACCGACGCCATTGCAATCACCCCGGCGTTTACGATTGAAAGTGTTGATAGCAAAACCATTTATAAGCCCAACATTCACGTTCAGTATAGCTTTGAGAACGGTTTCTACGTCGCTGCGCGCTATCGTTATGAATACACCCGCGTGCCGGATGGCAAAGACGTTGATGATAAAGTTAACCGCGGCGATGCGTGGGTCGGGTTTGCGCTCGGCGACTGGCGTACTGAGCTGAACTATGTTTACGCACAGAGCGAAGAAGGCTTTACCCGTAATAACGGTAAGAAATACTCTAACGAATATAACGCGAAAGTGGCGTATAAAATTGATAAAAACTGGTCCCCGTATTTTGAAGTCGGCAATATCGGCGTGAAAGAAACCGATGAGCGTCAGACACGTTTACGTGTTGGCGTGGCATATAGCTTCTGATAAAACCTCACCCTCGCTCGGCCTCCGTTATTTCGGAGGCCAATAGCCTGTTTTAGTGTTTCCTGATAGCTTGCTCCTGAGAACAAGCAAACCGCCCATGCAGGGGCGGTTTTTTTTATTTTTAGTGAGGATTCCCCCTGCCAGCGGATGCGGTCATTCTGCTTAAGGCTTATTTTCTGAAAAATATAAAACAAAAAAGCCCTCCAGGAAGAGGGCAAAGTTTACGGAAACAGGACTTTTTTATTATGACACTTTTAGCATTTCACGCTGTTCGGGCAGTTTCGCGATATAGACCGCAGGTTTGCCGTCTTTATCAGTACTGAAAAGAATGGCATTGCCGTCCGGGGTAAAGGACGGATGCGGATGCGTGACCTGACGACTACCGGCAAACGTATCCCAGGAGGTATCGTGACGCGCCACGCGGTAATACGCTTTCTGAGCGACATCAAACACATACAGGTAAGGGTCGTTTTCAATGGTATAGCCGCTGGTGTCTTTTACATCCACCGGCGTGCCGGAACCGTCGCCTACCAGCAGCGTACCGTCGAAATTACTCATCAGGTGCGAGCATGCAGGCATTGGCATCACTTCTTCATTGACGCCGCTGTCTGGCAGATAACGATAAATGGTGCGGCCCTGCTGGCCTTTAAGATAGGAAACATAAATCAACGCCGAGCCGTCCGGTACCCAGAATTCATGCGTACAGCTTTCTCCGTCGGCGTGCTCTTTTACCTTGCGCACGTTGCTGCCGTCTTCATTGACCATCCACATGCGTGCATCGACCAGATCGTGTGGGCCTTCATGGCAAAAGGCGACGGTATTGTCGTCGAACGGACGATAAATCGGGTGTCCCAGCCAGATTTTTTCTTCATGGATGGTTTCACTGGCGCCCGTTTGCAAGTCTACGCGTAACAGACGGCAGTGGGGGCCTTTATGGAAAAAGTCGTGGAAGATTTTCCAGTCGCTCAGCGGCACATAGTCGCTTTTAGCAATCTCAATACCGACCAGTTTGGTGCAGTCGCTGTTAGCAACCCAGGTGCCGTAACCGACCCAGTCTTCCGGCACGCGATAAACATCGCGTTCGGCAAGCGTCGTAAGGTTAACTTCGCGGAGTACGCGATCGTTTTTCACGTAATAGAGGTAATTGTCGTCCGGTGAAAGAAACCCGCCAAACGTATTATCGCCCGCACCTTCGGTGAGCTGTACGGCTTCGGCCTGCGCGAGATTCAGCAGATAGTAGTTCCAGTGCCCGTCGAATTCGCCAGCGAACAGCAGATGGCTGCCATCGTTAAAAAAGCATTTCTGGTAGAAATAGTTACGGTGACAGGTCACTTCCGGTGGGGTTAAGCGGGTGATCTCCGCCCCGGTATCCGGGTCAATGCTCACCTCATACTGAAGTTTCACCCGCATGCCTTTGGCCATACTGTGCTCCTTTTCGTGCCGACTGGCGCTCGCTGATTAATGGTTTCGAAAACTGAGTAACAAATTATCAAAACAGTGTTTCAATGTGTGTGACTGCGGGCGCATTTTTACCCAACCTTTTCTAAAAACGCCCATTTTTGAACATTTAACCAGGTAATAAGCGGTTATCTCATCCTTTCTGAGTAGCTGACACCCATCGTAAGGATATGTGTCTTTTGTCTTTTTATCTTTATGATTTTAAAAGATAAAAATAATTTTAAGGCAAAGCGTTTTGCAGGCGTGAGGTGCTAAGCGTGATCGCATCATCAATTCTGGCAAGAACCTCTTATAAAAATGAAACATTGTTTTATTTAGAATTGAAAACCTGTTTCGCTAAGTTTAATATGAACACAATGTAGAAACCGAAACGCTGTTTTGCTGTTTAATTTGCCACCCTCGAACCATCTTTCTTAACGCGTGGTCATCGTGAGATGGCGTAAAGCGACCCGTGCTGCGGCTTGCGCACGGGGCGTTTTATGACATCGAACATAGGTGTTAAGAGAGGGTGTAAGCGGCGGGCAGCCTTATCCCGATCACGCCTGTGAACGCAGGCTCGCTTAACAAGGAAACACACATGATTCTGGATGCATTTTCTCTTCAAGGTAAAGTGGCGATCGTTACTGGTTGCGATACTGGCCTCGGTCAGGGTATGGCGCTGGGCCTCGCGGAAGCGGGCTGCGATATCGTTGGGATCAACATCGTTGAGCCAACCGAAACCATCGAGCGCGTCACTGCACTGGGCCGTCGCTTCCTGAGCCTGACGGCTGATCTGCGTAAAATCGACGCAATCCCGGGACTCATTGAACGCGCCGTGGCTGAGTTTGGTCATGTTGATGTGCTGGTGAACAACGCGGGCCTGATCCGTCGCGAAGATGCGATTAATTTCAGCGAGCAGGACTGGGATGACGTCATGAATCTGAACATCAAAAGCGTGTTCTTTATGTCGCAAACCGTGGCGAAGCAGTTCATTGCGCAGGGCAACGGCGGCAAAATTGTGAATATCGCCTCAATGCTGTCATTCCAGGGCGGTATCCGCGTTCCGTCTTACACGGCGTCAAAAAGCGGCGTGATGGGTATTACCCGCCTGATGGCGAACGAGTGGGCGAAGCACAATATCAACGTGAATGCTATCGCGCCGGGCTACATGGCGACCAACAATACCCAGCAGTTGCGTGCCGACGAGCAGCGCAGCGCTGAGATCCTGGATCGTATCCCGGCGGGCCGTTGGGGTCTGCCAAGCGATCTGATGGGGCCGGTCGTGTTCCTCGCCTCCAGCGCCTCGGATTACATTAATGGCTATACCGTTGCCGTCGATGGCGGCTGGCTGGCGCGTTAATCGTCCTGAGCTTTGAAAAAGCCTCCCGTGTGGAGGCTTTTTTGTTGGCGTATGGCGGGTGTGCTGCGTTTACCTTTTATCTTGCCCGCCGTTTATCCCCTGGTGCATCACCTCTCGTCACTCACACCTTCGCCAGATACAACGCGGGCATGCCTTCCACATCAGAGGTATAAAGCACCCATTGCTCGTCGGGTGAAAATGACGGGTGCGGGTGTGTCACCTGGCGGTCGCCATCCAGCACTTTCCATGACGTGTCATGGCGGCATAACGCCCGCTGCGTGTTGTCGTTAAGATCGAACAACCAGATATAGGGATCGTTAAGATCGACTGCGCCAGTTTTATGCGGGGCGCCGTCGCCGACTACGCGGGAGCCATCGTGATTACTCATAAGGTGCGAACACGGTGGAATGGCCATCAACTGGCGATTTGCTAATGTCGCCGGATCGGCGGCGTAGAGATAACGCTGCGCGTCGCCCGCCTGGTGCGCCACATAATAAAGTGCAGACCCGTCCGGCACCCAAAATTCATGGGTGAAACTCTCGCCCGCCGCGTGCTGACGCACTTTGCGCATCTCTCGGCCATCTTCGTTAATCAGCCACATGCGCGCGTCGATAACATCACGCGGGCCTTCATGACAAAACGCCACCGTGGCGTCGTCAAAGGGGCGGTAGATGGGGTGTCCGAGCCAGCGTTTCTCCTGCAATATCACCTGTCGCTCGCCGGTGGTTAAATCAATGCGAATCAACCGGCACTCCGGCTGCGTAAAATAAAAGTCGCGGAATTTCTGCCAGTCGGTCAGCGGTTGCCAGTCGCTTTTTTTAATCTCAATGCCGACCAGTTTGGTGCAGTCGCTGTTTGCGACCCAGGTACCGTACGCGACCCACGCCTCTTCCACGTCATACACCACGGTCTCTTCGAGGCTTGCCAAATCCACCCGACGCAATTCGCGCTGGTGCTTCACATACCACAGCGTGCGGTCATCGGCAGATAAAAAACCGCCGAAGGTATTATCGCCTGCGCCTTCGGTCAGCTGTGTCGCCTGTTGGGTATCACGATCCAGCAAATAGTAATTCCAGTGCCCTTCAAACGCGCCGCCAAAAATCAGCTTGCGCGCATCGCGCGTAAAACACTTTTGATAAAAGTAGTTACGGTGACAAATAATGTGCGGGGGCGTCAGGCGAATCACCTCATTTCCGGTGTCGCGGTCCCTGCGGGTTAAAAACGAGAGGGGAATGATTTTGCTTTTAGCCATTACGCGTTCCTTTTTACCGACAAAAAAATACCCCGCCCACAGGGCAGGGTATTTACAGAAAACTCGTCCTTAACGCATCGCGCGTTTCAGGATGCGCTCCGCCTGACGCTGGAATTCCGCGGCGGCTTCGTCAACCGATTTTTGACCGTAATCGATATACTGCAGCGCGGTGCCGAACTGCGCCACAATCTGCGGATCGTCAAAGTACGGCGAAATTGGCAGCCTGGTCGGCAGCGACTGTGCCAGTTTCAGGCCAGAGACTGACGGATCTTCATCTTTAATCACGCCAGCTTCGGTCAGTTGCGCGACCGCCGCTTTGCTCAGCGGCACGCCGCGCTCAAGGCCTAATGCCGCCACGCCTTCTTTGCTGTTCAGCAGGAAGTTAATCAGCAGCGCGGCCTCTTTCGGGTGCCTGGTGGATTTGCCAATGGAGAGCATCTGCGCCGGTTTGAAGAACAGACCGGCATCTTTCGCCTCCGGCAGCATCGGGTATGCGCCCAGCTCAAGCTTCGCCGGCGGCTTCAGGTTGTCGGAATATTTAGTGATGGTGGAGTTCCACATATAGGTTCCGGCCCATTCGCCCTGGATCCACGGCTTCATCTCATACATGTTGCTCTTGCCAAACGACGCATAATATTTGGTGTCCGGCATTACGTGGCTGTCGATGAGCTTTTTATACATTCCGAAAAATTCGGCCCACTGCTCTTTGCTATAGGTGAATTTTTTAGTTTTCTCGTCCACCGCAGGAATATTGTATTTCTGCACCATGTAAGAGTTCAGCAGCGCCAGCACGTCCTGATGCTCCAGTACGACCGGGTAATACTGTTTGCCAAGTTTCGACTCAAAGGTTTTACCCGCGGCCATCAATTCATCCCAGGTTTTGGGATATTCAACGCCCGCTTTTTTCCAGGTTTCATTATTGAAATAGAACACGCGCGCGGTAACGGAGATAGGAATGCCGTTCAGCTTGCCGTTCACGGTCGTGGATTTCAGCTCTTTCGGGTCGAACTGGCTTAAATCGATAACATCTTTGACCTGATTTAAGTCGTAAAATCCGTCGCCGTTTTTCGAGAAGATCGGCAGCCAGTTCCAGTTCGTCTGCATTACATCCGGCTCAGTGCCGCCCGCAATTTGCGTGGTGAGACGAGAAAGGTGGCCGTCCCAGCCGGTGTATTCCGGTTTTACGGTGATTTCAGGATGCTGCTTGTGAAACTCTTCCAGCGCTTTTAACGTCACCTGATGACGGCCATTGCCGCCCCACCAGGACATACGCAGTTCAACGTTTTCCGCCGAGTGCGACGGAAACGCACAGAGGGCAAGGGTAGAGGCTAATGCTGTGCTAACGAGGGCTTTTTTCATTATAAGACTCCTGTCAGAGAGAGATGTTCTGTTCTGTTTTGGCGTCAAAGATATGACACTTATTCATGTCGAACTTGAAATACACCTTACGGTGAAGGCCCTTTTCAATCATTGGCTTAGCTTCATCGGAAGGGATGCGGCAGGTCATTTCGAAATCCGCTACCTTCAGGTAAACGAAGAATTCGTGACCCATGTTCTCCACGCGCACCATCTCGCCGGTGCCGCAGGGTTCAGCGTAAGGCTCATCAGAAATCGAGATATATTCCGGACGAATGCCGAAATACACCTGCTGGCCGACGTAAGCAGCCACTTTCTCCTGCTGGCGCGGCGTGAGCGCCAGACGGTCATTGCCGATGCCTATCAATAAACGGCCCGCGTCCTCTTCCAGCTTGCCAGGCTTGATGTTCATCTCTGGCGCGCCAATAAAGCCCGCCACGAACATGTTTTTCGGGTAGTGGTAGAGGTTATCCGGCGTATCGACCTGCATGATGTGACCAAGCTTCATCACGCAGATGCGATCGCCCATCGTCATCGCCTCGGTCTGATCGTGCGTCACGTAGACCGTGGTGGCGGGTTTGCCGCTTTTTTTCAGCTGCTTATGCAAGTCGGAAATACGAATGCGCATGGAGGCGCGCAGTTTGGCGTCGAGGTTAGAAAGCGGTTCGTCGAACAGGAACACGTCTGGTTTTTTCACAATCGCACGGCCTACGGCCACGCGCTGCGCCTGGCCGCCTGACAGCTGACGCGGCAGACGGTCGAGCAGCTCTTCCAGCTCAAGGATCTTCGCAGCTTCATCCACCTGACGGTTTATCTGATCTTTTGGCAGTTTGCTAAGCTTCAGGCCGAACGCCAGGTTTTCGCGCACCGTCATATGCGGGTAGAGCGCATAGTTCTGGAACACCATCGCGATGCCGCGCTCTTTCGGTGCCAGGTTATTCACCAGTTTTTCGCCGATACGTACTTCGCCGCCGCTGATGGTTTCAAGGCCTGCCAGCATGCGCAGCGTAGTGGATTTGGCGCAGCCTGACGGGCCGACTATCACCATAAATTCACCGTCTGCGATCTTCAGGTCGATACCATGAACCGCTTTAAAGCCGTTGGAATAGACTTTTTCTAACTTGTTGAAAATAACTTCAGCCATGATATTCCCCTGTTAACCTTTAATTCCGCTGCTGGCCACGCCCTGTACGAAGTAACGCTGGGCCAGGAAGAAGACGATGATGGACGGCAGAATGGAGATGCTCGCCATTGCCAGAATTTCGTTCCACGGCGCGCCTTCAGTCACGTCGATGGACATTTTGAGCGCCAGGGCAATCGGGTATTTATCCACGCTGTAGACGTAAATCAGCGGCCCGATAAAGTCGTTCATCGACCACATGAACTGGAACAGCGCGACCGAAATCATGGCGGGCTTGAGAATAGGCACCACCACATACCACAGCACCTGGAAGGAGTTGCAGCCGTCGATTTGCGCCGCTTCTTCCATGTCACGCGGAACGCCGCGCAGGAACTGAATCAGCATAAAGACGAAGAACCCCTGGGTCGCGAAGGCCATCGGCAGCCACAGCGGCAGGTAGCTGTTCAGCATGCCCATTTCACGGAACATCAAATACTGCGGGATCAGCAGCACGGTGCTTGGCAGCAGCATGGTGGCGATAAGTGTGGCGAACCAGAACTTCTTCCACGGGATCTCAAAACGCGCGAAGCCATACGCCACGATGGTGGAAGAGACGACAGTCAGCACCACTTTCGGGATCACATATTTGAACGTGTTCATCATGTAATGCCCGAAGTTGTATTCGGTGCCGGTTTTCCAGCCGTTAATGAAACCGTCCCACGTCGCGTGCGTCGGCCACAGGCCGAGCGTCGTGAAAATCTCATGGTTCGGCTTAAATGAGGCCGAGAACATCCATGCCAGCGGGTAGAGCATCAACAGGCCTACGAGCAGCAAAATCACATAGCGGATGGCGCGGCTGACCTTTTCACGGCGCAGTGTGCGTGCGACTTCGCGATCGGCCACACTCCTGTCTGCGCGCGGCGTCAGTTGTCCTTGCTGGATATCAGCCATTTTTGCCTCCTTTATCGGCGGAGTAGAAGACCCAATATTTCGACGATTTAAAGGCGATAGAGGCGAAGAGCGCCACCACCAGGAACAGCACCCACGCCAGCGCGGCGCCATAGCCCATATCGAAATACTTAAAGGCGGTGTCGTAGATGTAGAGTGAGAACAGATAGGTGTAGTAGGTCGGGCCGCCGCCGGTAATTACGTACGGTCCGGTAAACTCCTGGAACGCCTGCGTGGTTTGCATAATGAAGTTAAAGAAAATCACCGGCGTAATCAGCGGCACCGTCACCTTCATAAACATCTGCCACTTCGACGCGCCGTCGATCATCGCCGCTTCATACTGCGACTGTGGGACGTTTTGCAGCGCGGCCAGGAAGATAACCATCGCAGAGCCGAACTGCCAGACGCGCAGCAGCGTGACCGACATCAGCGCCAGCGAGGGTTCGCCAAGCCAGTTCACCGGGTCAAGCCCGAACACGCCGATAAAGCTATTCAGCAGACCGTCGATGGCAAACAGCGCGCGCCACAGTACGGCGATGGCGACTGAGCTGCCGAGGATAGACGGGATGTAGTACGCCGTGCGGAAAAAGCCGATGCCGCGCAGTTTGAAATTAAGTACAAACGCGATGCCGAGTGCAAAAGCAAGCTTCAGCGGGATGGTCAGAAACACATAGGCAAACGTCACGCCCATCGATTTCCAGAACAGATCGTCATCCATCAGCATATAACGGTAGTTTTCGATACCGTTAAACACCGGGGGATTCATCAAATCGTACTCGGTAAAGCTGAGCACGAAAGAGGAAACAAAAGGGAAGGCCGTAAAGACTATCAACCCAATAATGTAGGGTGATATCCAGGCCAGACCCAGGAGCTTGTTTTCATTCATACATACCTACCTGGCATTCAAGGGTTCATAAATCGGATCGGATTCAGGGTGCTGCAAGCCGCGACAGCAGGCGTATCCAGCCCGGAAAATACGTGGTCGGGCGGCCTTACTGTCGATGGGCAAATAACGTGTCGTCATGAAAAAACGCGACCGTAATGTGATGAAGATCGCGACTTTAATATTTTATTGAACCGCTGTTTCTTGTTTCTAAAACACCGTTTTAATTTATTTTATTGCTATTTATTTCGCCGTCATTCGATAAATGGCGGAAATGTGATCATGGTCGAAACGCTGTTCCATTTTTTTGAAGCAGCGCCCTTTTTGAGAGAGGGAAGGCGGTAAAACACAAAGCGGTGTGCAAGACAGTTGTTCGCGCGGCGTTTGTATTATTCAGCTACGTAATAAATCATCACACAAGCGACGCGCGGAAAACGCCATGCACAGTCTCTTTTTTGCCTGCTTTATCAATGTTTGTCAAAGGGATACAAGAAATGAAAATGTTGTACTGACTCTTTTCACTGTTTTATTTGTGAAATAATTCTGAAGGATATGGTTCCCTGGCTAATAGTTTCCTGATGGAGTCAGAAGATAATGGACTATTCAGCACAGTAATAATTTGTCGTGAAAGCGCGACGCCGTTAATAATGTGAGGACGCCGCAGTAAAAAGCCGCCTCTGTGGGCGGCTTTTTATTTAGCGTTGGTTACAGAAAATCTTCGCGGACCGGCGTGAAAGTATCAAGCAGCGTACCGGGCGTAATGCAGACGCAGCCGTGCATAATATTCGGCTGTTTATACAGCGTATCGCCCGCGCTAACGCGGTGGGTTTCTTCACCAATAGTAAATTCAAACTCGCCGGAGAGCACATAGGTCAGTTGCTCATGCGGGTGGTTATGCATCGGGCCGACCGCGCCGGCTTCAAAATGTACTTCCACCGCCATCATTTTGCTGTCGTGCGCCAGGATACGGCGGGTCACGCCGTTGCCTAAATCTTCAAGCGTCGTGTCTTTGTGATAGATAAACATGGCTCGCCTCTAATTTGTGAAACGTTGTTTCATTTAATCTATCCTGGCGGAAAGGAGAAGAGAACGCGCCGCGCCGGGAAATGGCGGGCGGATCACATTTGTTCCGTCTGGCGGACATGTTATAACCGGATGACGGCAAAAGGAGGCAACGATGAAAACGGTAGGCTTGCTGGGCGGAATGAGCTGGGAATCGACTATTCCCTATTATCGGTTAATTAACGAAGGCGTGCGAGATAGCCTGGGCGGGCTGCACTCCGCACCACTGCTGCTGCACAGCGTCGATTTTCACGACATTGAAGCCTGTCAGGCGAGCGGCGAGTGGGAGAAAGCGGGCGAGATACTGGCACAGGCGGCACTCGGGCTTGAGCGCGCGGGCGCGCAGGCCATCGTTTTGTGTACCAACACGATGCATAAAGTGGCGCACCAGATAGAAGCGCGCTGTTCACTGCCGTTTTTACATATCGCGGATGCGACAGGCCGTGCGATTGAACATGCGGGGCTGCGTCAGGTGGCGCTGCTCGGCACCCGGTACACAATGGAGCAGGATTTCTACCGCGCGCGGCTGGAACAGGGCTTTGGCGTCACGTCGCTTATTCCGGATGAAACCGCACGGGCGCGCATCAACCAGATAATCTTCGAGGAGCTGTGTCTCGGGAAAATTACCCCGGCGTCAAAACGCTATTTTCAGCAGCAGATCCAGATCCTCGCAGACCAGGGCGCGCAGGGCGTGATTTTGGGCTGTACCGAAATCGGCCTGCTGCTTGGCCCGCAAGATTGCCCGGTGCCGGTCTTTGACACCGCCGCGCTGCATGCTGCCGATGTGGTGAACTTTATGTTGGGCGATGAGCGGGGGTAAGCATCGCCTCCAGCGTTTCGCCAAGCCCCGCCATGTGCTGTTGTAAATGATGGCTGAATGCCTCCACCAGCGCGGACGCGGGGCGATGTAAAGGCCGGATCAGGCTTACCGTAAACGGCACCGTCACGCTAAAACGGCGCACCACGATGCCTGTCGCCGCGTAATCAAGCGCGGTGAGCGGGTTCACGACAGAGACTCCCACGCCTGCACGCACCATCGCACAGACCGACGCGGCGCTGTGCGTTTCAAGAACCATACGCCGATGCACGTTATGCTCCTGAAACAGCGAATCCAGCAACTGCCGGTAGCTGTCGGTGCGCGACAGACTAATATAATTTTCACCCGCGAAATCGTGCGGCGTCAGTAATGGCTTTTCGGCCAGAGGGTGGCCTTCGGGCAGGACGCACACTTCATTTAATGTCAGCAATGTCAGGCGCTCAGTACCGGCAGGCGTGACGGTATTTTCCGTTATACCTAAATCGTGGCGCTGGGCGGAAAGCCACTCTTCAAGCAGCGGCGACTCCTGCGGCACAATATTGAGGCTGACGTCCGGGTAGTTATCCAGAAACGGCTTTAACAACAACGGCAATAAAGACTGCGAGAAAACTGGCAGACAGGCGATAGAAAGCTCACCCTGACGGAACTGGCGCAGGCTTTCTGCCGCGCTGACGATACGGTCAAGGCCATACCAGGAGCGCTGCACTTCTTCAAACAGACGCAACCCCTGCACCGTGGGATGAAGCCGCCCACGGCTGCGGGTAAAAAGCGATAACCCTATTAACTTTTCAAGGCGTGCCAGCTCCCGGCTGACGGTAGGTTGCGACGTACGCAGCAGCGCTGCCGCCTCGGTGAGGTTGCCGGCAGTCATGACCGCATGAAAAATTTCGATATGGCGAAGCGTAACGCCTGACATGAGGGTTCCTTATTAGCGAAGGGTGAGCGGTTTTCCCCTCGCGCTGATTCTCGCGCTGTAGACGCAGGGAGAAGGAGCGCGGATGGTGGCCGTGTCGTGCCCGCCTGCGCAAAAAGCCGGGAGAAGCAAGCGTAGCGCTACGCATGGCATCCGTCTCACAAAACCATATCATATTTGCATAGACTCACGAGAAATCGATATTTTTTCTTCGAAAGCGACTATGGCGTAATAAAGGCATCAGCTTAAAGGAGTCCCGCTATGCCACGCTCGCTCTACACCACCGACAGCGCCCTGAATGCCACACATTTACTGCCGTTGCCCGCGCAATTCGGCGGCCCGGTATGGGTTTATGATGCACAGATTATTCGCGCGCAAATCGACCGTCTGCGCCAGTTTGATGTCATTCGCTTCGCCCAGAAAGCCTGCTCGAATATTCATATCCTGCGTCTGATGCGTGAAGCGGGCGTAAAAGTGGATTCCGTATCGCTCGGTGAAATAGAGCGCGCGGTCGCCGCCGGTTACGATCCGCGCCAGAACCCGGATGACATCGTCTTTACGGCGGACGTGCTGGATGAGGCAACCATCGCCCGCGTCCATGAACTGGGCGTGCCCGTTAACGCAGGCTCGGTGGACATGCTGGCGCAGCTTGGCGCAGTGTCGCCAGGGCATCGGGTGTGGCTTCGCATCAACCCGGGTTTCGGCCACGGGCACAGCCAGAAAACCAACACTGGCGGCGAGAACAGCAAACACGGCATCTGGTACAGCGATCTTCCGGCAGCGCTTGAAATAATGCAGCGTTATCAGCTAAAGCTTGTCGGTATGCATATGCACATTGGTTCCGGCGTTGACTATGGTCATCTGGAGCAGGTGTGCGGAGCGATGGTAAGTCAGGTCATTGAATTCGATCAGGATCTGGAGGCGATTTCCGCAGGCGGCGGTTTGTCTGTGCCATATCGTGAAGGCGATGAAACTATCGATACCGACCACTATTTTGGCCTCTGGAACAGTGCCCGCGAGAAAATCGCCGCGCATTTTGGTCACCCGATCAAGCTTGAGATCGAGCCGGGTCGCTTCCTGGTGGCAGAGGCGGGCGTGCTGGTGGCGCAGGTGCGCAGCGTTAAAGCGATGGGATCACGCCATTTCGTTCTGATCGACGCAGGCTTCAACGATCTGATGCGCCCGTCGATGTACGGCAGCTATCACCACATTTCGGCGCTGGCGGCGGATGGCCGCGACCTGCGCGACGCGCCGCTGCTTGAGACGGTCGTTGCCGGGCCGCTGTGTGAATCAGGCGATGTATTTACGCAACAAGAGGGCGGCAAAGTGGAAACCCGGCCGCTGCCGGCGGTGCGTCCGGGGGATTATCTGGTGCTGCACGATACCGGCGCGTATGGCGCGTCGATGTCCTCCAACTACAACAGCCGTCCGCTGTTGCCGGAAGTGCTGCTGGAAAACGGCGAAGCGCGCACGATTCGCCGTCGTCAGACTATCGACGAGTTACTGGCGCTTGAGCGCATTTAACGAGGCGACGGCGTAAGGTCCCTGCGCGACGGAATCGCGCAGGACCAGTGTGCCGGTGAAGGGGGGGATCGCGGTGAGAGGCTCGTCCCGGGCCAGCCGTATCGCACGTTCAATGGCGGTCGTTATCATATCTTCAATCGGCAGACAGACGGTCGACAGCCCAGGCTCAAGCCAGGCGGCGCTCGGCGCGTCGTCGAAGCCGAACAGCGACACATCCTGCGGAATTCGCAGGCCCGCCCGGTACAACGCTTTCGAGGCGCCAAGCGCCATATCGTCATTACACGCAAAGAGCGCACTAAACCGCACACCGCTTTCCAGCAATTCCCGACAACGCGCATGGCCGCTGCTCATGCTGGAATCGCCGTTCTTTATCAGCGCCTCGTTACTCACGATGCCGTGTTTTTCCAGCGCCCGGCGATAGCCCAGCAGGCGTGCCTGACCGGTGGGCGTCGCGAGCGACACCGTAATACAGGCGATCTCCCTGTGTCCTTGATCAATCAAATACTCTACCGCCTGAAATGCGGCGTCCTGCTGCTCAAAGAACACGCAGCGCTCGCGCGCCTGGCTGACGTCGCGGTTGATAATCACCAGCGGCACGGTGGTGTTGTCGATAAGCGACATAATCGCCTTTTCGCTCATGTGGCGGGTGTAGAGCACGATGGCGTCGCACTGGCGGTCCGCGAGCATCTGTACGGCCTCCAGCTCACGCGAAGGGGTGTCGTGGCCGTCTGTAACGATAAGCTGTTTGCCGTGCGCCTCGGTCTGGCGCGACGCCTGCTGTAAAAGCCGCCCGAAATAGAAGCCGTTAAAGCTGGATACCACCAGTCCAATACTGTTGCTGGTGCGGTGCGCAAGCGAACGCGCCAGCAGGTTAGGGCGGTAACCCAGCTCTTCCATCGCGCGGAAGACCTGCGCGCGGGTGCTCTCTTTCACTTGGCCTGTGTTATTCAGCACGCGTGAAACGGTCGCTTTGGAAACGCCTGCCCGCAGTGAAACATCCCGCATTGTCACCATTCTTCCGCTCCCGTTTTCATCGTGATGCGATGGAGTTTAACACACAAGCCGGACGGCTTCGGGCAGCGCACGTGCGCTGTCGCCGTCGTGACAGGTCGTGTCGTCCGTTTTTCTTTCTGGTATGCCAAAAGCAGACGTTTTGCTTATGTGGAATGCCAATCATCATTTGTGCGAGAAGGGTCACAGATAATTATGCGGGGCGATCCTATTTTTTGGCATACCAAAAAGGTATTCAGCGGTAACCTTTCCGATAAAAAAGCCACCTATCAAGAGGGCACACCCTATGGCATTCCAGGAAAAGTTGATCGATTCTCTGGGCAGTTTCGCGACCAAATTCAACAGTTACCGCTACATCATGGCGATCAAGGCATCCTTTATTACGCTGATGCCGGTCATTATCGTCGGCGCTTTTTCGGTACTGATCTCCAACATGGTGCTGGACCCGAAAAACGGGCTGGCGAGCTTCCAGGCGTTGTCATTTCTGGCGGCCCTGAAACCCATCACCAGCGCCATTAACTACGCGACGCTAAATTTCTTAAATATCGGCGCGGTATTTTTAATCGGCATTGAGCTTGGGCGCATCAACGGCATCAAGACGTTGTTCCCGGGTTTGCTGGCGGTTATCTGTTTTATCTGCGTTACGCCGACCACTGTCGAAATGCTGGTGGATGGCGAAATGCATGTGGTGAAAGATGTGCTGCTGCGCCAGTTCTCCGATACCCGCAGCCTTTTCCTCGGCATGTTTATCGCCATTCTGTCGGTCGAGATCTACACCTGGCTTGAGAATCGCGACGGGCTGAAAATCAAAATGCCTGACACCGTGCCGCCAAACGTTTCAGCCTCCTTCTCGGCGCTTATTCCGGCCATTATCACCACCACCGTTATCGCCACGTTTGGGTTCGTGTTCCATCAGGTGACCGGCATGTATCTCTACGACGCGGTGTATCAGGTGGTGCAGCAGCCGCTGGAACGTGTGGTACAGAGCCTGCCGGGCATTCTGTTGCTGATGTTTGTCGCCCAGCTTTTCTGGGTGATTGGCATTCACGGCAACCAGATGATTAAACCCATTCGCGAGCCGCTGTTGCTTGGCGCCATCACCGTAAATATGAGTGCGTTTGAGCAGGGCAAAGAGGTGCCCAATATCATCACCATGCCTTTCTGGGATGTTTACATGAGCATCGGTGGCTCGGGGTTGACCATCGGCCTGCTGATTGCGGTCATGATCGCCACCAAACGCAAAGAGATGAAAGAAATTGCGAAACTGTCGTTCGGGCCGGGCATTTTCAATATCAACGAGCCCGTTATCTTCGGCATGCCGATCATGCTAAACCCGATCCTGGCGGTGCCGTTTATCATCACACCGCTGGTGACGGGCTCCATCGGCTACTTCGCAACCGTCATGGGTTTTGCCGGAAAAGCCGTGGTGATGGTGCCATGGACCACGCCGCCTTTGATTAACGCCTGGCTTTCCACCGCAGGTTCGATGGGCGCGGTCGTCACGCAACTGGTCTGTATCCTGGTTTCCATTCTTATCTATCTGCCGTTCGTGAAGATAGCTTCGCGCCGCGCTGAGCAGGCGCAGTTACAGGCCGCGAGCGTTGAAACCGTTAAAAAAGCATGAGGACGCCATGAGCGAAAAAACTCTCGCCATCCCGCAGGACTTCATACTGGGCGCGGCGTCATCCGCGTGGCAAACCGAAGGATGGAGTGGCAAAAAAGCAGGCCAGGATTCCTGGCTCGATCTTTGGTACAAAAACGACCGCCACGTCTGGCATAACGGCTACGGCCCGGCCGGCGCCACCGATCTGATTAACCGCTACGAAGACGATGTGGCGCTCATGAAAGCGGCAGGGCTGACGCACTACCGCACCTCGATTAACTGGTCGCGTTTTTTTACTGATTACGAACAGGGCATCGTTGACGAAGAGTACGCCGCGTATTACGACCGCTTCCTGGATGCGATCCGCGCGGCGGGCGTTGAACCGATGATCTGCCTTGAGCATTATGAGTTGCCCGCTTATCTCTTTGAAACCTATGGCGGCTGGTCATCTAAAAAGGTCGTCGAACTGTTCGTGCTGTACGCGGAAAAAGTGTTTGAGCGCTACCACCACAAGGTATCGCGCTGGTTCACCTTTAACGAGCCGATTGTGGTGCAGACCCGCGTATATCTTGACGCGCTGCGCTGGCCGTATGAGCAGAATACCGGCACATGGATGCAGTGGAATCACCATAAAATCCTCGCCACCGCGAAAGTAGTGCGCCTGTTCCGTGAAAAGGGTTACGCGGGGAGCGTCGGGGTTATCCTCAACCCGGAAGTGACCTACCCACGCTCACGCGCGCCGCACGATATAAAAGCCGCAGACCGCTACGATCTCTTCTATAACCGGGTGTTCCTCGACCCTCTGGTGAAGGGTGAATACCCGCCTGAACTGCTGCAACTGCTGGAAAAACACGGCGTGGCGTGGGAGTACAGCGAAGAGGAGCTTGCGGTCATTCGCGCATATACCGTGGATGAGCTTGGCATCAATCTTTACTACCCGCATCGCGTCAAAGCCCCGTCACGCGCCTGGCACCCGGAAACGCCTTTCCATCCGGCGTATTACTACGAACCGTTTGAGCTGCCGGGGCGGCGGATGAATACCTCGCGTGGCTGGGAGATTTATCCGCGCATCATTTATGACATGGCGATGCGGATCAAAAACGATTACGGCAACCTGCCGTGGTTTGTGGCCGAAAGCGGAATGGGCGTTGAAAACGAAGCGCAGTTCCGCAACGCCGATGGCGTGATTGAGGATGACTACCGCATCGTATTTATCGGCGAGCATTTACACCAGACGCTGCTGGCGCGCGAGGCGGGCGCAAACTGTCGGGGCTATATGCTTTGGGCATTTACCGACAATGTTTCGCCAATGAACGCCTTTAAAAACCGCTACGGGCTGGTGGAGATCGATTTACAGCACAAGCGCGCCAGACGCCCGAAAAAATCGCTGCACTGGTACCGGCGCTTAAGCGAATCGCGCACGCTGACGCTCACGCTTGATGATGAATGGAAATAAGGAGCCGCTGATGAAACGTATCGTACTGTGTTGTTCCGCTGGCATGTCGACCTCTCTGGTGGTGACCAAAATGGAAAAAGCCGCCGCCGAACGCGGGCTGGAGCTGAAAATCTACGCCATCCCCGAGCAGAACCTGCGTGATGAGTTAGAGCAATACGCCCGCGATATCCAGGCGGTGCTGCTGGGCCCCCAGGTGCGCTTTAAACTCGCAGAAAATAAAAAGCTGACCGACGAGCACCAAATCCCGATCGCGGTCATTGATTCTGTCGCTTACGGCACGCTTAACGGCGCGAAAGTTCTCGATCAGGCGTTATCTCTGGTAATCTAACGCGCCTTTCCGCCGCCAGGCGGTAAGCTATATTGGGTCCATTCAGAGCACAGGTGATCACGTGGAGAAGGCTGTCGTTCCGCCGGAGAAAAAGCAGTATCAGGAGATTGGCGAGGATCTGCGCGCGCAGATTATCCAGGGACATTACCCGGTCGGCTCCCGTCTTCCGCCGGAGCGCAATATCGCCGAGAAATATGGCGTCAGTCGCACCATTGTGCGCGAAGCGCTGCTCATGCTGGAGCTACAGGGCACGGTGGATATTCGTCAGGGTTCTGGCGTTTACGTCATGCGCATTCCGGCGGAGCACGAAGCGGAAGAGGAACGGTTTTTCTCAAGCGACATTGGCCCTTTTGAAATGCTCCAGGCGCGGCAGTTGCTGGAGAGCAATATCGCCGCCTTTGCTGCCAAAATGGCGACTAAAGCGGATATCGATAACCTGCGACGCATTCTGGAGCAGGAACAGCGCGCGATTGCGATGAATGACACCACGCAGGACAACAACAAGATGTTTCATCTGGTGCTTGCGGGCGCGTCACAGAATCAGATGCTGCTGGCGACGGTAGAAAGCATCTGGCATCACATGGACAGTAGCCCGCTGTGGCAGCAACTGCGCGCGCATATTGAAACCCGCGCCCATCGTCTGAAGTGGCTTGGCGATTACCAGACCATCCTCGCGGCGCTGCGTCGCCGTGATGTAATGGGGGCCTGGCAGGCGATGTGGCAGCATCTTGAGAATGTAAAAAACAGCCTGATGGAGCTTTCCGACGCCGACGCGCCTGATTTCGACGGCTACCTTTTCGAGTCGGTGCCCATTTTCCAGGGAAAACTGCAATGAAAGGAGCCGTGCGATGCAGATAGTGCCGCTGTATGACGCCCCGCAGCACGCGGAGCAGGTGACCGAATGGCTGTGGCAGGCGTTTGGGGTGTCGTTGCCGCGCGCGTTTTTTGCAAGCATCGTCACGCACAGCCAGCAGCCGGGCAAACTGCCGCTCACGTTTGTCGCCATCGAGGGTGACACGTTGCTCGGCACCGTGGGGCTGTGGCGCTGTGATTTGATAAGCCGTCAGGATCTGTTTCCGTGGCTTGCCGCGCTCTATGTTGACGATGCGCAGCGCGGCAAAGGGCTTGGCGGAAAATTACAGGGCGCGGTGAGAGATTACGCGCGCCGGGAAGGCTTTCACGAACTGTTTCTCTACTCCGCCTGCCGGGATTATTACGAGCGTTTTGGCTGGTCGTATATCGGCGACGGCCTGGACTACCCTGACCAGACCGTGCATCTCTACCGCTACGATTTATCAGATTCTGCGGGGGCGACCACCGAGTGACGGCGCACCAGCGTCGGCGTAAAAATATTGGTGATCTCCGGCGCCGGGCGGTTATCGGCCAGCGCTAACGCGAGCTCCGCCGCCTGCGTTGCCATCGTTACAATCGGGTAGCGAATCGTGGTCAGACGCGGGCGCACATAGCGCGAGACCAGCACGTCATCAAAACCAATCAGCGAAATCTCCTGCGGTACCGCGATGCCGTTATCATTCAGCACGCCCATCGCGCCCGCAGCCATCGAATCGTTATAACAGGCTACCGCGGTAAACTGTTTTCCCTGGCCGAGCAGCTCGGTCATGGCCTGCTCGCCGCCGCTCTCATCGGGTTCAGCCCACGCGACTAAACGATCGTTGCACGGCAGATCGTGTTCGCGCAGCGCGTCATAATAGCCCTTCAGCCTATCGTCGGCGTCTGAGATCGCATGGTTTGAGCACAGATACCCGATGCGCGTATGGCCCTGCTGAATCAGGTGCCGGGTGGCAAGCCACGCGCCGTAGCGATCGTCGAGCGCCACGCAGCGGGCCTCGAAGCCCGGCAGGATCCGATTGATCAGTACCATGCCCGGGATCTGTTTCATGAGCGGAATCAGTTCGCTGTCAGGAAGTACTTTGGCGTGCACTACCAGCGCAGCGCAGCGGTGGCGGATCAATTGTTCAATCGCCTGCCGCTCTTTGTGCTCGCTGTGGTAGCCGTTGCCGATAAGCAGGAAATTCCCGGTGTGATAGGCCACCTGCTCGACGGCTTTTACCATTGCCCCGAAGAAGGGATCGGAGACGTCGCCCACCACAAGCCCAATGGTTTCGGTCGTCTGCTGCGCCAGCGCACGGGCGTTGGCGTTCGGGTGGTAGTTGAGTTCTTCCATGGCGCTCAGCACCGCCTGACGTGAGGCGTCGCTGGCTTTGGGGGAATCGTTAATTACGCGGGAGACCGTGGCGACAGAAACTCCTGCAAGCCGCGCAACATCCTTAATAGTCGCCATTCAATACCTTCGGGGTAAGCGTTTACACTGCGGTAAGTGTTACGGAAAAGCGCGACCACTTCAAGCCGCGTGCCAGGCGGGCGCGTTCTGGCTCACAAAAGCGTTTGGGATAAATAAGGAGAAATCATCGGTGGATGTAACCGAAAAAAGGCAAATAATTTCAGATAAAACCTTTAGTTACACTTTGCGAAGGGCTGTTGCGATTGGCAGGTGGCGGCGAGTGTGGGCGCATTGCTACATTTGAGATCCCAGAGGTATTGATAGGTGAAGTCAGCAACTTTGCTGATCACAACACTTACACCAACCTGCGCGGATGCGCAGGTTTTTTTTTGCCTGAGTTCCGCCCCGCTTTGCCTTTTCCCCGGATTTTCGATAGCAGCTTTCTTACCGTGAAGCGCCTTGCGCGCACCCTGTCAATTTCTCCTGTCGCCCCTGTTCGCCGAGTCGTGTAATCTGCGCTAACTATACTTAACCCTCCCTAAAGGAAAACAAAGGGCGTTGATATGGTTTTAAAATTTTTTCGTTGGCTGTTTCGTGTGCTCTTTCGTATCCAGGTATATGGAGATACCGGGCCGCTGAGTCAGGGGCGCGTGCTGATAACGCCTAACCACGTTTCGTTCCTTGATGGCGCGCTGATGGCGCTCTTTTTGCCGGTTCGCCCGGTTTTCGCGGTCTATACCTCTATCAGCCAGCAGTGGTACATGCGTGCGCTGAAGCCGCTTATTGATTTTGTGCCGCTGGATCCGACCAAGCCAATGTCGGTGAAACAACTGGTGCGTCTGGTAGGTGAAGGGCGTCCGGTTGTGATTTTCCCGGAAGGGCGTATCTCCATCAGCGGATCGCTGATGAAAATCTACGAAGGCGCCGGTTTTGTTGCGGCGAAATCACAGGCCACCGTCGTCCCGGTGCGTATTGAAGGCGCAGAGCTGACCTTTTTCAGCCGCCTGAAAGGCCTGGTGAAACGCCGCTTCTTCCCGCGAATTACCATTCATATCCTGCCGCCGACCTCGGTTCCCATGCCTGATGCGCCCAAAGCGCGCGATCGCCGCAAACTGGCGGGTGAAATGCTGCATCAAATCATGATGGAAGCCCGCATGGCGGCGCGCCCACGCGAAACGCTGTTTGAGGCGCTCATTAACGCGCAGAAGCGTTACGGCGAGAGCAAAAATTGCCTGGAAGATATTAACTTCAAGCCAGACACCTACCGCAGCCTGATGATGAAAACGCTGTTTGTCGGGCGCATTCTCGATAAATACAGCGCGCCGCGTGAAGCCATCGGCCTGATGTTGCCGAACGCCAGCATCAGCGCGGCCGTGATTTTCGGCGCGGTAATGCGTGGTCGCATTCCGGCGATGATGAACTACACGGCGGGCGTGCAGGGGCTTTCCAGCGCGATCACCGCCGCACAGATAAAAACCATTTTCACCTCGCGTCAGTTCCTTGATAAAGGCAAGCTCTGGCATCTGCCGGAGCAAATCACCTCGGTGCGCTGGGTGTTTCTTGAAGATTTGAAAGGCGAAGTCACGGCCAAAGATAAAGCGTGGATCTTCGCGCATCTGTTAATGCCGCGCCTGGCGCAGGTCGAACAGCAGCCCGAAGACGCGGCGCTGATCCTCTTTACGTCTGGCTCCGAAGGCAATCCGAAAGGCGTGGTACACAGCCACAAGAGCCTGCTCGCGAACGTGGAGCAGATCCGCACTATTGCGGATTTCACCGCTGACGACAAATTCATGTCGGCGCTGCCGCTGTTCCACTCTTTCGGCCTGACGGTCGGGCTTTTCACACCACTGCTGACGGGCGCGGAAGTCTTTCTCTATCCCAGTCCGTTGCATTATCGCGTCGTGCCGGAGCTGGTCTATGACCGCAACTGTACAGTGATTTTCGGCACCTCGACCTTCCTCGGCCACTACGCGCGTTTCGCGCATCCGTATGATTTTCATCTGGTACGTTATGTTGTGGCTGGCGCTGAAAAACTTCAGGACAGCACCAGACGCATCTGGCAGGACAAATTTGGTCTGCGCATTCTGGAAGGCTACGGCGTGACCGAATGCGCGCCGGTGGTGTCCATTAACGTGCCGATGGCAGCGAAGCCGGGCACCGTCGGGCGTATTCTGCCCGCGATGGACGCGCGTCTCGTGGCTGTGCCGGGGATCGAGCAGGGCGGACGTTTGCAACTGAAAGGCCCCAACGTGATGAAAGGGTATCTGCGCGTGGAAAATCCGGGCGTGCTGGAAGCGCCTGTTGCTGAGAACCCGCAGGGCGTCAGCGAACCAGGCTGGTACGACACCGGTGATATTGTCGCATTCGACGAACAAGGTTTCGTACAGATCCAGGGGCGTGCCAAACGCTTTGCCAAAATCGCGGGTGAAATGGTATCGCTGGAAATGGTGGAAACCCTGGCGCTTGCCGTCTCGCCGGAGAAAATGCACGCCACCGCCATTAAACATGATGCTGCCAAAGGCGAGGCGCTGGTGCTCTTTACGACCGACCCTGAGCTGAGCCGTGAAAAACTGGCGCAGCAGGCGCGCAGCAACGGCGTACCGGAGCTTGCCGTGCCAAGGGATATCCGCTTCCTCAAGCAACTGCCGTTACTCGGCAGCGGCAAGCCTGATTTCGTGGCGCTGAAGAAAATCGTCGACCAGGAAGAGACAAACCATGCCTGATTCGCACAGCCAGAACGGCTCGTTGTTTTCGCGGGGAATGATGGCGGTTATCGCCGCGCAGTTTCTCTCGGCATTTGGTGATAATGCGCTGCTTTTCGCGACGCTCGCGCTGCTCAAACAACAGTTCTACCCGGACTGGAGCCAGCCGGTGCTGCAAATGGTGTTCGTCTGCGCCTATATTCTGCTCGCGCCGTTTGTAGGCCAGGTGGCAGACAGCTTCTCCAAAGGGCGCGTTATGATGGTCGCCAACGGGCTGAAGCTGCTCGGCGCGGTGCTTATCGTCTTTGGCGGGAATCCGTTTATCGGTTATACGCTGGTGGGGGTTGGCGCGGCGGCGTATTCGCCCGCCAAATACGGCATTCTCGGCGAAATCACTACCGGTGACCGCCTGGTGAAAGCGAACGGGCTGATGGAGTCCTCAACGATTGCCGCGATCCTGATTGGCTCGATGGCAGGCGGGGTGCTGGCGGACTGGCATGTCGGCGCAGCACTGGGCGTCTGCGCGCTGGCCTACGCGGGCGCGGTGGGGGCGAACCTCCTTATCCCGAGGCTCGGCGCCGCACGGCCTGGACAGTCGTGGCGTTTCGGCCCGATGACGCGCAGTTTCTTTAACGCCTGTCGTGAACTGTGGCGCAACGATGAAACCCGTTTTTCACTGGTGGGCACCAGCATGTTCTGGGGCGCGGGGGTGACGCTGCGTTTTCTTCTGGTGCTGTGGGTGCCGGTCGCGCTTGGGATAACCGATAACGCCACGCCGACCTACCTGAACGCCATGGTCGCCGTCGGTATCGTGGTGGGTGCGGGTGCCGCGGCGAAGCTGGTAACGCTTGAGCGCGTATCGCGCTGTATGCCGGCAGGCATTCTGATTGGCGTTGCGGTTATCTTTTTCTCGCTCCAGCAGGCAGCGCTTCCGGCGTATTTGTTGTTGCTACTGATAGGCTTTTTCGGCGGTTTCTTCGTGGTGCCACTTAACGCGTTGTTACAGGAGCGCGGTAAACGTTCCGTCGGCGCAGGTAACGCGATTGCGGTACAGAATCTCGGCGAGAATACCGCGATGCTGTTAATGCTGGGTCTCTATTCGCTGGCGGTGAAATTGTCGCTGCCGGTGGTGGGGATTGGCGTCGGCTTCGGCGCGATTTTCGCGCTGGCTATTTCAGGCCTGTGGTTGTGGCGACGTAAGCAATAAAAAAAGCCCCGCTTCGGCGGGGTTTTTTATGGGCGCGGAACGGTTACGGCGCCGGGTAGGTATAGACCTGATGCACCGCTTCAAGCTCCGCCAGCACGGCATCGCTTAATTCCAGATGCAGGCTCTCTACGTTGGTTTTTAGCTGTTCAAGCGACGTTGCACCAAGCAGCGTGCTGGCGACAAAGGGCTGACTACGCACAAAAGCCAGCGCCATTTGCGCCGGATCCAGACCGTGACGCTTCGCAACATCCACATACGCGGCGACGGCCTTTTGTGACTGTTCACTGCTGTAGCGCGTAAAACGGCTGAAGAGCGTATTGCGCGCGCCAGCGGGCTTCGCGCCGTTCAGATATTTACCGGTCAGCGTGCCGAAGGCGAGCGACGAGTAGGCCAGCAACTCAACACCTTCAAACTGGCTGACTTCTGACAAACTCACCTCGAAACTGCGATTCAGCAGGCTGTAAGGGTTTTGTATCGTCACGATGCGCGGCAGATCGTGCTTATCGGCCAGGTGCAGGTAACGCATGACGCCCCAGGCCGTTTCGTTGGACACCCCGATATAGCGGATTTTCCCGGCGCGCTGAAATTCAGCAAGCGCCTCCAGCGTTTCCAGCAGCGTTACGGCAGGCGCGCTGTCGCTCCAGCTATAGCCCAGTTTGCCAAAGCAGTTGGTGGGGCGCTGCGGCCAGTGTACCTGATAGAGATCGAGATAATCGGTCTGTAAGCGTTTAAGGCTGGCGTCGAGCGCGTCGCGGATATTTTTACGATCCAGCGCCTGGTTTGGGCGAATGCCGCTGTCGCTGTTGCGGCTGGGGCCGCTGACTTTCGAGGCAATAACCAGCTTTTCGCGATTGGCGCGTTTTTTCAGCCAGTTGCCGACATAGGTTTCCGTCAGGCCCTGTGTTTCCGGGCGCGGCGGGACGGGATACATTTCGGCGACATCAATCAGGTTTATGCCCTGGCTTACGGCGTAATCAAGCTGCTCATGGGCCTCGGCCTCGCTGTTTTGTTCACCAAAGGTCATGGTTCCCAGCCCCAGCGTGCTGACTTCGAGTGAGCTATGAGGAATACGGTGATAATGCATAGCCGGCCTACCTTCTGTTGTTCAGTCCGCGTCAGGCCATTCCTGACAAAGGAATATAAACATGGCAGAGGGGAGACAAAAGGAAAAGAGGGAAGGGAGAAAAAACCAAAGGCCAGCGCAAGGCTGACCTTTTATTTAGCGCTCAATGATTTGCGAAACCTGGTCGCGGTTAATCTGCATCTCGTTGCCCTGCGGGTCGCGATAGCTTACCAGCCCGGTTTCGTCATCTACCTGCGGTTTGCCTTCGGTCAGGATCATGCGGCCATCTTTTGTCGCCATGACGTAATCACTGCTACAGCCAGAAACCGCGAAGGCCAATCCGACGGCAGAAATTGCTACAGCCCATTTATTCATTGTTTTTCGCCTCATCAGGAAGGGGTCCACGTAGAGTCTAGTAAAAAGCAGCGAGGCGGCGCGAAAAAGCAGCAAATTCTTAAAAGCGCACGGGAATAAACCAAAACGCTCCCGAAGGAGCGTTGGCTTTACAGCGGTTTTTTCTTGTTGCGCAGCAGATTGAGACTTTCCACTGCGATGGAGAAAAACATTGCGAAGTAAATGTAGCCTTTCGGCACGTGGATATCGAAACTTTCCAGCATGAGCGTGAAGCCCACCAGGATAAGGAAAGAAAGCGCCAGCATCTTGACCGACGGGTGACGCTCGACAAACTCGCCAATGGGGCGCGCCGCGAACATCATCACGCCGACTGCGATGACAACTGCCGCCATCATGATAAACAAGTGATCGGAGAGGCCCACAGCGGTAATCACAGAGTCGAGGCTGAAAATAATATCCAGCAGCATGATCTGGATAATCGCCCCAAAGAAGGAGTGAACGTTGGTTTTCAGCCCTTCTTCTTCACCTTCGATCGTTTCGTGGATCTCTCTACTGGCTTTCCAGATAAGGAACAGGCCGCCCAGCAGCAGAATAAGATCCCGCACTGAGATTGCCTGATCGAACACGGTAAACAGCGGGTTAGTCAGTTTCACGACCCAGGCGATAGAGGCGAGTAGCGCCAGACGCATCAGCATTGCCGCGCCGAGACCCAGCTTACGGGCAAGCCCTTGCTGTGATTTCGGCAGCTTCGCCACGACAAGCGAGAGAAAAATAATATTATCGATCCCAAGCACAATCTCCAGCAGCGTCAGCGTGCCGAGCGCCAGCCAGGCGTTAGGATCGGTTATCCATGCAAACAACATTCAAAAAGTCCTGCTCAAAGAAACAAAACGCTAATTATATGCATCTGCGAATGGCTATTGACAAAAATTTAAGGTGTTTATAACAAAAAATGACGTGCCAGCAGGACGGCGGTGAAGTTCTTCTTCAGATAGAAGCCGCGCGGCAGCGTCATAATAGGCTCGCCGTGAGCGCCAAATGCGGGTGTTAACGCTTTGCTGTTGGCTGCTTTCGGGCGCAGTTGCAGCACTTCGCCGTGGCGGGCGGTAATGCGCTCGACCTGTCCTAAGACAATCAAATCCATCAGCTCTTCCCAGTCGCGGCGCAGCTGATCTTCTTCCTGCGGCGATGGGCTCCAGAGCAGCGGCGAGCCAACGCGGCGCGCGGCAAGCGGGATCTCGCGCTCACCTTCCACGGGCACCCATAACACGCGCTTAAGCTTATGGCGCACATGGCTGGTTTCCCACGTCACGCCGGTATTACCCGTCAACGGGGCGACACAAACAAAGGTGGTTTCCAGCGGGCGGCCCTGATAATCGACGGGGATGGTTTTCAGTTCGACGCCCAGTGCAGCGAAATCCTGCTCTGGTTTGCTGCCCGCGCTGGCGCCAAGCCAACGTTCCAGCAGCACGCCGATCCAGCCTTTATCACGACGTAAATCGGCCGGGGTTGCAAGGCCCGCCAGGTCTGCCAGCTCGCCAAGCGTCAACCCTGCCAGCTGCTGTGCCTGATGCAACAGCTGCGCTTCATCTTCAGGTGGCCGGGTGAGGGGGGCAAGGGAATTCATACTGACTACCTTATGGTTAAAAAATGAACAGCAAAAAGGGTGCTTGTGGAAAGTCTTTGACTGCGTGTTAGCAAACAATATAACACTATGATTTACTATATTTTTTTATGTAAAAAAAAGATTTTTTTAAGCGAAAAGTTAGGGTTGTTCAAATCTGGTCACCGACAATGAACAGGATCTTACACCAGTTTATCCACAGAAAAATGGGATAACTGTGTAAATCCCCCACTACTGTTTCGATTTACAGCCTTGACGAACAGGGAAAACCGTCTTTTCAGGCAAATTGTGTTTAAGTTATTGGCATAATCTGTGGATAAAAACGACGCTGGTCGATCTTTCGTCAGAGTAAGGATCGCCAGTGTGACGATCATCACGTTATGCGGTGAATATCATGCTTTTTAAAATTTAATCGTTTGAATAGCAATACAATTTTATCCATAAGAATTATCCTTAGTTCCGGGTTGTTTTGGGTTTTCCCTGGGTAATAAGACACTTCTTCACAAAGATATCCACAGAAAAAGTGAATAAAAGCCAGATAAAGCTGTGGCTCCTGTTTATAACCCCGCATATTTTTGTGAGTTATTCAAATGTTATTCCTGTACACAGCGGCTAACAGAGTGGTTTACCGTCAATGAGGAGTATGAAACAATCGTTACTATCCAGGTTTATTTTGAGGTAGTCCGGTGATCGATGATGATGGCTACCGCCCGAATGTTGGTATCGTGATCTGTAATCGTCAGGGGCAGGTAATGTGGGCCAGACGTTTTGGTCAGCACTCCTGGCAATTTCCGCAAGGCGGCATTAATCCTGGCGAGTCGGCGGAACAGGCGATGTACCGCGAGCTTTTCGAAGAGGTCGGTTTACAACGAAAAGATGTGCGTATTCTCGCCACAACCCGAAACTGGTTACGTTACAAATTACCAAAACGTTTGGTGCGTTGGGACACAAAGCCGGTATGTATCGGCCAGAAACAAAAGTGGTTTCTTCTGCAGTTAATGAGCAACGATGCCGATATCAACATGCAAACCAGCAGTACGCCAGAATTTGACGGCTGGCGGTGGGTAAGCTTCTGGTATCCGGTGCGCCAGGTCGTCTCTTTTAAACGCGATGTTTATCGTCGGGTCATGAAGGAGTTCGCAAGCGTTGTGATGCCGTTGCAGGAGAGCGCGCCACCGCAGCGTAATCCTTCGCCTGCCTGGCGACGTAAAAGAGGTTAAGCCACGCAAATTATGCTCACCCGGTTGCGAGAAATAGTCGAGAAGGTTGCCAGCGCCCCGCGCCTCAACGAGGCGCTGGATATTCTCGTTACGGATATCTGTCTTGCGATGGATACCGAAGTCTGCTCGGTTTATCTCGCCGACCACGACCGGCGTTGCTATTACCTGATGGCAACGCGGGGGCTTAAAAAACCGCGCGGGCGTACCGTTACGCTGGCTTTTGACGAGGGTATCGTCGGGCTGGTCGGGCGTCTTGCGGAGCCCATCAACCTCGCTGACGCGCAAAAACACCCCAGCTTTAAATACATTCCTTCGGTGCGAGAAGAACGCTTTCGCGCCTTCCTTGGCGTGCCGATTATTCAGCGCCGCCAGTTGCTTGGCGTTTTAGTCGTCCAGCAGCGTGAGCTGCGCCAGTACGACGAGAGCGAAGAATCATTTTTAGTCACGCTCGCGACCCAAATGGCGGCGATTTTGTCGCAATCTCAGTTGACCGCGCTGTTTGGCCAGTACCGGCAAACGCGTATTCGTGCGCTGCCCGCCTCGCCGGGGGTGGCAATAGCGCAGGGCTGGATGGATGCCACGCTCCCGCTCATGGAGCAGGTCTACGAAGCCTCCACGCTAGACACCGGTCTTGAGCGCGAACGCCTGACCAGCGCACTGGAAGAAGCTGCAAGCGAATTTCGCCGCTACAGCAAACGCTTTGCCGCGGGCGCGCAGAAAGAAACAGCGGCAATTTTTGATCTGTACTCGCACCTGTTGTCCGACGCCCGACTGCGTCGCGAACTCTACGACGAAGTAGATAAAGGCTCGGTCGCCGAATGGGCAGTAAAAAAAGTCATCGAGAGATTTGCCGAACAGTTCGCTGCGCTGACCGATGGCTATCTCAAAGAGCGCGCGGGCGATCTGCGCACACTCGGACAACGGCTGCTATTCCACCTCGACGATAACATCCAGAGTCCGAATACCTGGCCTGAGCGATTTGTGCTGGTGGCGGATGAGCTTTCTGCGACAACGCTTGCTGAGCTTCCGCAGGACAGATTAATGGGCGTCGTCGTGCGTGATGGCGCAGCGAACTCGCATGCTGCCATTATGGTTCGCGCCATGGGCATTCCAACCGTGATGGGCGCTGATATTCAGCCCGCTATTCTGCACCATCGTATGCTGGTAGTGGACGGCTACCGCGGTGAATTGCTGGTCGACCCAGGCCCGGTATTGCTACATGAATATCAGCGGCTTATCAGTGAAGAAAACGAGCTTAGCCGCCTTGCGGAAGATTACGTTGAACAGCCTGCCTGCCTTAAAAGCGGCGAGCGGGTGCAGATTATGCTGAACGCGGGTTTAAGCCCGGCGCATGAGGAAAAGCTCGGCAGCCGTATCGACGGCATCGGTCTTTACCGCACTGAAATACCTTTTATGCTGCAGAGCGGTTTCCCGTCTGAAGAAGAGCAGGTTGCGCAATATCAGGGCATGTTGCAGATGTTTAATGACAAGCCTGTCACGCTTCGTACGCTCGATATCGGTGCTGATAAACAGCTGCCTTACATGCCCATCAGCGAAGAAAACCCCTGCCTCGGTTGGCGCGGTATTCGTATTACGCTCGATCAGCCTGAGATCTTTTTGATCCAGGTGCGTGCCATGCTGCGTGCTAACGCCGCAACGGGCAATCTCAGTATTCTGCTGCCGATGATCACAAGCATCGACGAAGTGGATGAGGCGCGTCGTCTTATCGATCGCGCTGGACGTGAAATGGAAGAGATGCTGGGCTATGAGATCCCGAAACCACGCCTGGGTGTGATGGTGGAAGTCCCGTCGATGCTGTTTATGCTGCCTCATCTGGCCAGCCGCGTTGATTTCATCTCAGTCGGAACCAACGATCTCACCCAATATCTTCTTGCGGTAGACCGCAATAATACCCGCGTCGCCAGTCTCTATGACAGCCTGCACCCGGCCATGCTGCGCGCGCTGAAAATGATCGCCCTTGAGGCACAGCGGCTCGGTATCGATCTCTGTCTGTGCGGTGAAATGGCGGGCGATCCAATGTGCGTTGCACTACTGGTTGGTATGGGGTATCACCATCTTTCCATGAACGGCCGCTCGGTCGCGCGCGTGAAATACCTGCTGCGTCATATCACGCTGGAAGAGGCTGAAACCCTAAGCGGGCGTAGTCTCGAATCGCAATCGGCGACCGAGGTTCGTCATCAGGTGGCGGCGTTTATGGAACGTCGCGGCATGGGCGGCTTAATTCGCGGCGGCCTGTAACACCGCGATTGCACCTCGTGCTCTTACACATCTTTTACAACTTCCTGAACTCGCCCACGCTGGGCTTTATGCTATGATTCGCTGCCTCAGGAGCGTCCGGAAAAGGGCGCAGCATCTCACCCGCTGTCCACTTTCAGCGGGATAACAACAGGTTTTGGTGACAGATGAATAGTGGCTATCTGCATTTTCCCGATTTTGATCCGGTAATTTTCTCGCTTGGGCCGGTTTCGCTTCACTGGTACGGGTTGATGTACCTTGTGGGCTTTGTCTTCGCCATGTGGCTCGCCGTTCGTCGTGCTAATCGTCCTGGCAGCGGCTGGACAAAAAACGAAGTTGAAAACCTTCTGTATGCGGGCTTCCTTGGTGTATTTCTGGGTGGTCGCATCGGTTATGTGCTGTTTTACAATCTGCCGCTGTTCCTTGAAAACCCGCTCTATCTGTTCCGCGTGTGGGACGGGGGCATGTCTTTCCACGGCGGGCTTATCGGCGTTATCTGCGTCATGATTTGGTTTGCGAAGCGCACCAAACGTAACTTCTTCCAGGTTTCCGATTTTATCGCCCCGCTAATTCCTTTCGGGCTTGGCGCTGGACGTCTGGGCAATTTTATTAATGGCGAATTATGGGGACGCGTCGATCCTGGCTTCTCGTATGCCATGCTCTTTCCCGGCTCGCGCAGCGAGGATATCAGCCTGCTGGCCTCGCATCCGGAATGGCAATCGCTGTTTAATACTTATGGCGTGCTGCCTCGCCATCCGTCGCAGCTTTATGAACTGTTCCTTGAAGGGATTGTGCTGTTTATCATCCTGAACGTGTTTATCCGTAAACCGCGCCCTATGGGGGCTGTTTCTGGTTTGTTCCTGATAGGTTATGGCGCCTTCCGCATTATCGTTGAATTTTTCCGTCAGCCGGATGCGCAGTTTACCGGCGAGTGGGTGCAGTACATCAGCATGGGGCAGATCCTCTCCATTCCAATGATTGTCGCAGGCGCAGCCATGATGGTCTGGGCTTATCGCCGTCGCCCACAGCAGCAACTTTCGTGAGATGCCATGAAACAGTACCTTGAATTGATGAACAAAGTGCTCCATGAGGGAGCACAAAAAGATGATCGTACCGGCACCGGGACGCTCTCTATTTTCGGCCACCAAATGCGTTTTAACCTGCAGGAAGGCTTTCCGCTGGTGACGACTAAACGCTGCCATTTGCGCTCCATCATCCATGAGCTGCTGTGGTTCCTGAAAGGCGATACCAATATCGCTTATTTGCATGAAAACAACGTCACCATCTGGGATGAATGGGCGGATGACAATGGCGATCTCGGCCCGGTTTACGGCAAACAGTGGCGTTCCTGGGCGGCTCCGGATGGTCATCAAATCGACCAGCTCGAAACGGTTCTTAAACAACTGAAAAACGATCCTGATTCGCGCCGTATTATCGTTTCTGCCTGGAATGTGGGTGAACTCGATAAAATGGCGCTGGCACCCTGTCACGCGTTTTTCCAGTTCTACGTAGCGAACGGCAAGCTTTCATGCCAGCTCTACCAGCGCTCTTGCGATGTGTTTCTCGGCCTGCCTTTCAATATTGCGAGCTATGCGTTGCTCGTTCACATGATGGCGCAGCAGTGCGATTTAGAGGTCGGCGATTTCGTCTGGACGGGCGGCGATACGCACCTCTATAGTAATCATCTTGAGCAGGCTCGCTTGCAGCTTACTCGTGAGCCGCGCCCGCTGCCGAAACTGGTGATCAAACGTAAGCCCGATTCGCTTTTTGATTATCGATTCGAAGATTTCGACATTGAGGGGTATGACCCTCACCCGGCTATCAAAGCGCCTGTCGCAATTTAACGCTTACCCTGCCATAACCGACGCCTGTGTGCGTCGGTTTTTTATCTTCTTTGTTGATTTTTCGGCATATCTTCCAGGGCTGTTGCAATGTGCTGCAACAGCTCGCATTTCTTTCGAGACATCTTCCTGTTCTCAGTTTCTGCGCTGGTAACGCTTCGCCGCAGTGGCACACTTTCGCCATGAACAGAAAACAGCAGGGCTACACCCTTATCGAAGTTATGGTGGTATTGGTTATTGTCATCAGCATGAGCGCGGCGGGCGTTTATGGCTGGCAGCGCTGGCAATATCAGCAGCACTTATTACAGACCGCGCAACAAGCGCGAGATTTTCTTGAGCAACTCCGGGAGGAAGCCAACTGGTGGAATCTTGATAATAAGCTCTCCATACAGCGCAGCCCACAAGGATGGTGTCTGATTGCGCAGATGAACGGGGAACAGCCGTGCCGAAAAGGCGCCAGAAATCAGTTTTCACCGCCGTGGCCGGAGGTAGAGATCGACGAGATGACGCCTGGACTTGCCTTTTTCGGCTTACGAAATACAGCCTGGCCCGGCCATATCATTTTGCGTAATTCTACAGGCGAATGGCGCCTTATCGTTTCTGTATGGGGCCGCATCCGGCTATGTCAGCCGGGGGAAGGGACATCGTGCATGTAAAAGAGAAAGGATTTTCTCTACTGGAGGTGTTGATTGCGCTTGGGATCAGCAGCGTATTGCTAACCGGAGCAGCGAGGCTATTACCAGCGCTACAACTCAGCATATTGCGGCAAGCTCAGCAAACGTTGCTGCAGGAAGAACTGTGGCAACTGGCTTTTACCGTTGGCAAACAGATACAGCGGGCAGGATATTGCAACGGCAATTGTCAGGGAAAAGCGTTGCAACTGAACAGTGACGGCAGCTGTTTACTGGTGCAGTGGGATGCCAACAGTAATGGACGCTATGAAGGCGCGCCTTCTGCCGAGGCGGAACAGACGGGTTATCGCTTGCGTGATGGCAGCCTTGAAACGCAGCGTGGCGCAACATCGTGTGAAGGCAAAGGATGGGAAAAGATGACCAATCCCGTCATGGTACGGATTGATCAGTTTCTGGTGCAGGAAAAGCGTCGTCCCGGTTTTCCGCCGCTTGTTTTCGTGAAGTTACGGGCAACAGTTTTGCGTTATCACGGCGAGCCGGTAACGGTTCAACATAATGTGAGCGGGTTTAATTTATGAACGCCAGGGAAAACGGCATGTCCACCCTTTCTGTGGTACTGGCTTTTTTGTTGCTAGGCAGCCTTCTGCTAGGCGGGTTACAGCAACAGATGGATAGCCGCTTCAGGCGCGTGGCCGCGGAAAGCTCGGCGATAAAAGCCTTCAATGAATCCCTTTCCGCTCTGGCGCTGTCACAGCGCAAGCACTGGCAGTTTACGCCCCAGTGGCAATGCCAGCCTGTGCAGGAGGTGAATGGGCGCGCCTGCGTCAGGCAAACAGAGGCGTATCTGCTGGTGGCAGCGCAAGGTTTTACGGAAAATACGATACCCGTCACGCTCTGGCGCTGGGCGAAAGAAGAGGGAAATACGCTGCGTTTTATACCCCATGGCTGGAGCGACTTTTGCCCACTGGCGGAGGCGAAGCAATGTCAGTTGCCATAACCCGCTCCCGTGAAGCCGGATTTAGCCTGCCCGAGGTGCTGGTCTCGCTGGTGTTATTCATCATCGTCATTGGGGCGTTAATGGGTTACTACCAGACGCTGGCGCAGGGTTTACTTAGCCAATGGCACTACCGGCAACTCTGGCGTTTTGCGAGCCAACAGGCAGAAATGAGTCCATCGCCTTTACCTGAGGGCTGGAAAGCGACGCGGGTGGAGACTTCCATGGCAGGATGTGTCAGCATTTCGGTTATTGTGTCTGCCCCTGAGGGCAGGCAAGGGCAACTTAAACGTCTACATTGCCCGTCTGAAGAGCAGTAGTCAGGAGTCATTATGTTACGGGTTTATCACTCCAACCGGCTTGATGTGCTGGAGGCGATCATGGAGTTCATTGTTGATCAACAGCCGCTTCCTGATCCTTTCGAGCCTGAAATCGTCCTGGTGCAGAGCACCGGTATGGCGCAGTGGTTGCAGATGAGCCTGGCACAGAAATTCGGTATCGCCGCAAATATTGAGTTTCCACTTCCGGCAAGTTTTATCTGGGACATGTTCGTACGCGTACTGCATGACATTCCGCAAGAGAGCGCCTTCACCAAGCAGAATATGCGCTGGAAGCTTATGAAGCTTCTGCCGGGGATGCTCTCTTCGCCTGAATTCGAGATGCTGCATCATTATCTTCATGATGACGAGGACAAACGTAAACTGTTCCAGCTCGCCTCGCGGGTGGCGGATCTTTACGATCAATATCTGGTTTACCGCCCGGAATGGTTAACCCGCTGGGAGGCGGGCTATCTCATCGACGGTCTTGGCGAACCTCAGCGCTGGCAGGCGCCGCTCTGGCAGGCGCTGGTCCAGCACACCGCAGCTCTGGGTCAGCCGCTTTGGCACCGCGCTAATCTCTACCAGCGCTTTATCAATACGCTTGAAAATGCGAAAAGCCGTCCGGAAGGGTTGCCTGCACGCGTGTTTATTTGCGGTATTTCAGCGCTGCCACCGGTTTACTTACAGGCTTTACAGGCATTGGGTAAACATATCGACGTGCATCTGCTCTTTACTAATCCATGTCGTTATTACTGGGGCGATATCCAGGATCCTGCATTCCTGGCGCGTCTGTTAAGTCGCCAGCGCAAGCTACATGCGCGTGAAGGAACAGCGCCCCTGTTTAAAGACAGCGAAACAGCGCCAGCACTTTTTAATGATGAAGGCGAGCAAGAAGTAGGAAATCCGCTACTGGCTTCCTGGGGCAAGCTTGGGCGCGATTACACTTATCTGCTCTCAGGCCTTGAGCGCTTTGAAGAGATGGATGTGTTTGTCGATATTGAGCCCGATAATCTGCTGCACAGCCTGCAATTTGATCTACTGGAACTGCGTAATCAGGCGCTGGCGGGCGTAACGCTTGAAGAGTTTGAGCGAAGCGATGCAAAGCGGCGGCTTGCTCCAGACGATCGCAGCATTACCGTGCACGTTTGCCACAGTCCGCAGCGTGAAGTGGAGATTCTGCACGATCAACTTTTGCAGATGCTTGAGGCAGACCCTCAACTCACGCCGCGCGATATCATCGTCATGGTAGCGGACATCGACAGCTATAGTCCGTTTATCCAGGCCGTATTTGGCAGTGCAAGTCAGGAGCGCTATCTGCCTTTTGCTATTTCCGACAGACGCGCCCGGCAGGCACACCCTGCGCTTCAGGCGTTTATTACACTGCTCTCGCTGCCTGACAGCCGCTTTGTCTCAGAAGATGTTCTGGCGCTTTTAGAAGTTCCGTCGCTTTCCGCTCGCTTTAACATCCGCGAAGAGGGGCTGCGTTTTCTGCGTCAGTGGGTGAACGAATCAGGCGTGCGTTGGGGCATTGACGATGACAATGTGCGCGAACTGGCTTTGCCTGCAACGGGACAACATACCTGGCAATTTGGTTTGACGCGTATGCTGCTGGGCTACGCGATGGAAAGTCATCTTGGCGAATGGCAATCTGTCCTGCCGTATGATGAATCCAGCGGACTGATTGCCGAATTGGTCGGCCATCTTGCTGAGCTCTTAATGCAGCTTAATCTATGGCGTAAAGGGCTGTCCCAACCGCGGCCGCTGACAGAGTGGTTACCGGTTTGCCGGGATATGCTGGATAGCTTTTTCGCACCGGATACTGAAACCGAAGCCGCGCTGGCGCTCATTGAGCAGCAATGGCAGGCCATCATTGAGCAGGGTATTGGCGCACACTATGAAGAAGAGGTGCCGCTCAACTTATTGCGTGATGAGCTGGCGAAAATGCTCGATCAGGAGCGTATCAGCCAGCGTTTTCTGGCCGGACCGGTAAACTTCTGTACGTTGATGCCGATGCGTTCTATTCCTTTTAAAGTCGTATGTCTGCTTGGCATGAACGATGGGGTTTATCCGCGCACGCTGGCGCCGTTAGGGTTCGATCTGATGAGCCAGAAGCCGCAGCGTGGCGACCGCAGCCGACGCGACGACGACCGCTATCTTTTTCTTGAGGCGCTACTCTCAGCCCAGCAGCAGCTTTATATCAGTTATATCGGTCGTTCCGTACAGGACAACAGCGAGAAATACCCGTCAGTGCTGGTGCAGGAGCTGGTTGATTATCTGGCGCAAAGCCACTATCTCCCCGGTGATGAGGCCCTAAACTGCGACGACAGCGAGCAAAACGTAAAAGCCCATCTGATGCGCCTTTATCCGCGCACACCATTCGATGCAGAAAACTTCCAGCCTGCCAGAGAAACGCAAAGTTACGCTCGTGAATGGCTGCCTGCGGCCAGCGAGCAAGGCGAAGCGCATCCGGAATTTATCAAGCCGCTTGCGCCGATTACACTTGAAGAGTTGCCATTCGAACAATTTCAGCGTTTCTGGCGTCATCCGGTGCGCGCGTTTTTCCAGCTACGGCTGAAGGTCAATTTCCGCACGGAAGAAAGCGAACTACCAGATGCCGAGCCTTTTACGCTCGATAGCCTTGGCCGCTACCACATGAATCAGCAATTACTGAATACGCTGGTGGAACAACAAGACCCGGAAGCGCTCTATCGGCGTTACCGTGCGGCGGGAGAACTGCCTTATGGTGCGTTCGGCGAGCTGTTTTGGGAAAGTCAGTTGCAGGAGATGCAAGTGCTCGCAGAGCGCGTGCTGGCAGAACGCAACGAAGGAGAAAGCCGGGAGATAGCCCTTGAGCTTGGCCAGGTAGAAATGACCGGGTGGCTACAACATGTTCAACACGACGGTCTGCTGCGCTGGCGGCCTTCGGTACTGCGTGTTGAGCATGGAATGCAACTTTGGCTTGAGCATCTGGTCTACTGTGCCTGCGGCGGCGAAGGAACCAGCCGGCTGTATGGTCGTAAAGACAGCTGCTGGCGCTTTCCACCTCTGCCTCGAGAACAAGCGGAGCACTATTTGCGGGATCTTATCGAAGGCTATCAACAGGGCATGCGCGAACCCCTGATTTTGTTACCCCAGAGTGGCGGTGAATGGTTAAAAGCCTGCTATGACGTGAAGAATGACGTCATCTTGTGGGATGACGAAACACAACATAAAGCGCGAAATAAACTTATCCAGGCCTGGACAGGTAATCAGATGGTTGAGGGAGAAGGGACAGATATCTGGTATCAGCGTCTGTGGCGCAACCTTGAGCCTGACTATTATGAGGCCATTATTCGCGAGGCTCAGCGTTACTTGTTACCGTTGTTCCGCCATAACCAGCCTTAATAAAGCCATCGGCCCTTTCAGCCCTCTCGAGAAGGGCGTAGCCGCGGCACCGCATGTTAATGATGAATAGCAAAAGCAGTAAATGAGAGGTTTATAGATGCCTGGATGTCATAACTGGTACAAAGCGCTGTTGATCTGTCTGGCCTTTTGGGCTCCTTTTTCCCAGGCCGACTCGGGCTGGCAGCCGCTTAAAGAAACGATCCGTAAAAGCGATCGTGATAATCGGGAATACCAGGCTATCCGGCTCGATAATGGTATGGTGGTTTTACTGGTCAGCGATCCGCAGGCGGTAAAATCGCTCTCAGCCCTGGTGTTGCCGGTCGGTTCGCTGGAGGATCCTGACGATCATCTGGGGCTTGCGCATTATCTCGAACATATGACGTTGATGGGGTCGCAAAAGTACCCTGAACCTGACAGCCTGGCGGAATACCTTAAACTGCACAGCGGTAGCCACAATGCCAGTACGGCGCCTTACCGTACTGCCTGGTATCTGGAAGTAGAAAACGATGCGCTCGAAGGTGCGATGGACAGACTCGCCGATGCCATTGCTGCGCCCAAACTGGATAAAACCTACGCCGACCGCGAACGCAACGCTGTGAATGCTGAGCTAACGATGGCGCGCGCGCGCGATGGGATGCGTATGGCGCAGGTCAGCGCCGAAACGCTCAATCCGGCGCATCCGGGCTCGCGTTTTTCTGGGGGCAACCTGGAAACACTACGCGACAAGCCCGGCAGCCCGCTGCATCAGGCCCTGGTAGGGTTTCGGGATAAATACTATTCCGCCAACCTGATGAAAGCCGTTGTTTATAGTAATCGTCCGTTACCAGAGCTTGCGCGTATGGCGGCGAAAACCTGGGGACGCGTCCCCAATAAAAATCTGACGCCGCCAAAAATAACGACGCCCGTCGTTACGCCTGCGCAACAGGGGATCTTCATTCATTACGTTCCCGTGCAACCGCTTAAGGCGCTGCGTATCGAGTTTCGCATCGAAAACAATAGCGACAAATTTAGAAGTAAAACTGACGAACTCATCAACTATATGATAGGCAGCCGCAGCCCGGGCACGCTGTCAGACTGGCTGCAAAAAGAAGGCCTTGCTGAGAGTGTCAGAGCGGATTCCGACCCGGTCGTCGCCGGTAATAGCGGGGTAATGGTCATCTCGGTATCGCTGACTGATAAAGGGCTTACGCAACGCGACCGCGTCGTGGCATCTGTTTTCCGTTATCTTCAAACGTTACGTGATAAAGGCATCGACAAACGCTACTTCACTGAGCTGTCGAATGTGCTGGATCTGGACTTCCGTTATCCCTCTATTACGCGTGATATGAACTACGTGGAGTGGCTGGCAGACAGTATGTTGCGCGTGCCGGTGGAACATACGCTGGATGTCGTGAATATCGCTGACCAGTTCGACCCTGACGCCGTAAAATCTCGTCTTGCTATGATGACGCCGGAAAATGCGCGCATCTGGTACATCAGCCCGGACGAACCTCACAACAAAAAAGCCTATTTTGTCGATGCGCCTTATCAGGTAGAAAAAATCCCGACGACAACCCTGAAGCAGTGGCAAACGCTGGGTCAGCAGATTGCGCTCACCCTTCCTGAGCCGAATCCTTATATTCCGAGTAATTTCAGTTTGATTAAGCCGCAAAAACCGTATGCGCATCCGCAGTTGCTGGTTAATGAACCCGAATTGCGCGTGCTCTATATGCCGAGTCGTTATTTTGCGAGTGAGCCGAGAGCTGATATTACGCTGGTGTTGCGTAATGAAGAGGCGATGAGCAGCGCGAAAAATCAGGTGCTTTTCGCACTCAATGATTATCTGGCTGGTCTCGCGCTTGATCAATTAAGTAACCAGGCTTCTGTCGGCGGCATTGGGTTTTCCAGTAGCGCCAACAGTGGTCTTATGATTAGCGCTAATGGTTATACCCAGCATCTGCGCAAACTCTTTCTGACGTTGCTGAGTGGTTACTTCAGTTATGAACCAACTGAAGATCAATTGGTGCAGGCCAAATCCTGGTATAAGCAAATGCTGGCGTCAGCGGAAAAAGGCAAAGCCTACGACCAGGCCATCATGCCTGTACAGATGGTTTCGCAGGTGCCCTATTTTCAGCGCGAGGAACGCCGTGCGCTGCTACCGGATATCACGCTTAACGATATCCTTGCATACCGTGACAGCCTGAAAAAAAATGCCCAGGCGGAATTCCTTGTTGTCGGTAATCTGTCACCCGAACAAGTGACACATTTTGCCGAAGAGGCCAGGCAACAACTGGGCCTGGATGGTAAAAACTGGACGAGAACCAAAGATGTCAGCGTAGAAAAAACGCAGCAGGCTATCTTTAACAAAGCAGGAAGCAGCACCGATTCCGCGCTGGCGGCGCTGTTCGTGCCCGTTGGTTATAACGAGGCGACCAGCTCCGCCTGTAGCGCTATGCTTGGGCAAATTATTTCGCCCTGGTTCTATAACCAACTGCGTACGCAAGAGCAGCTTGGCTATGCCGTCTTTGCCTTCCCAATGCCAGTAGGGCGCCAATGGGGAATCGGCTTTCTTCTGCAAAGCAGTGAAAAACAGCCTGATTTTCTCTGGAAACGTTATCAGGCCTTCTTCCCGGTGGTTGAATCACGGTTGCGCTCGCTCAATGCGCAGGATTTTGCGCATATCCAGCAGAGCATTATCAATGACATGCTTCAGGCCCCGCAGACACTGGGCGAGGAAGCCTCTCAGGTCAGTAAAGACTTCGATCGGGATAATTTAAAATTCGATTCTCGTGATAAAGTTGTGGCCGAAATCAGACAACTGACGCCCCAAAAACTGGCTGACTTTTTCCACCAGGCCGTGCTCGCCCGACAGGGTATGACCATCCTTTCACAGGTATCCGGAAGCCAGAGCCCACAGGCACGCTATGCCGCGCCCGAGGGATGGCCGGTTTACCAAAGCGTCAGCGCCTTGCAACAATCCTTACCGCTTCTGAGTGACACGCAATGACCGACGAGCCCGCAGCGTCCCTTGATCCCCTCCGCTTGCCCTTAACGGGCGAGCGGCTGATAGAAGCCTCTGCAGGCACCGGGAAAACCTATACTATCGCCGCGTTATATCTGCGCCTGCTGTTAGGGCTGGGCGGCGAAGCCGCTTACCCGCGCCCGTTAACGGTGGAAGAACTATTAGTCGTAACCTTTACCGAGGCGGCCACGGAAGAGCTGCGCGGGCGTATCCGCAGTAACATTCATGAACTGCGTGTGGCCTGCCTGCGCGAGCGAACCGACGATCCGCTTTATCAGCGCCTGCTGGATGAAATCCCTGATAAACCGCTGGCTGCCCGTACGCTGCTACTGGCGGAGCGCCAGATAGATGAAGCGGCTATTTTTACTATTCACGGCTTCTGCCAGCGGATGTTAAGCCTTAATGCTTTTGAGTCAGGCATGCCGTTTGAGCAGCAGTTGATTGAAGATGAGTCGTTATTGCGCTACCAGGCCTGCGCCGACTTCTGGCGCCGCCACTGCTATCCGCTCGCTAAGCCCCTGGCCCGTGTTGTGTGCGAACAGTGGGACGGCCCTGAGTCGCTGCTTCGTGATGTAAACAGCTTCCTGCACGGCGAAGCGCCGCAGATCAAAGTGCCGCCGCCGGATGATGAAACCATAGAGACGCGCTATGAAAAAGCCATTGCGCGTATTGATGACGTCAAAGCCCAATGGCGCGCCGCAGCATCGGAGCTGGCCGAGCTGATCCAACAGTCGGGTGTTGATAAACGCAGTTACAGCAGCCGTTATCTGCCCGCCTGGCTCGACCAGGTCTCCGCCTGGGCGCAGGAAGAGACAACCACATGGCAGTTACCAGGCGCACTTGAAAAGTTCGCCCAGAAAACGCTACATGAGAAAACAAAAAAGGGCGAGGTGCCGCGCCATGCCGTGTTTGAAGCGATTGATGCGCTGCTGGCCGAGCCTTTTACCATTCGCGATCTCTTGATTGCGCGGGCGATGGCGGAGATTCGCTACAGCGTCGCACAGGAGAAACGCCGTCGCGGTGAGCTTGGGTTTGACGACATGTTAAGCCGTCTGGATGAGGCGCTTCACCAGCCTGGCGGCGAAGCGCTGGCGGCAGCCATTCGCGCACGTTACCCGGCGGCGATGATCGATGAATTTCAGGATACCGACCCGCAGCAATATCGCATTTTCCGTCGTATCTGGCTCAACCAGGATGAGACCACGTTGCTGCTTATCGGCGATCCGAAACAGGCCATTTACGCGTTTCGTGGGGCAGACATCTTCACCTATATGCGCGCCCGCGGCGAAGTAAACGCTCACTATACCCTTGATACAAACTGGCGCTCAGCACCGGGAATGGTAGAAAGCGTAAACCGTATTTTCAGCCAGATGGATAACGCGTTTATGTTTCGCGATATCCCTTTTCTTGCAGTGAAACCTGCAGCGCGTAACCAGTCGCTGCGCTTTACTTACGCCGGGAAAACGCAGCCAGCGATGAAGCTTTGGCTGATGGAGGGCGAGGGCGCAGGAGTAAGTGATTACCAACAAACTATGGCGCACGTCTGCGCACAGCAGATCCGCGACTGGCTAAGCGCGGGCATGAAGGGCGAGGCGCTGTTATGGCGCCATGAGCGGGCACGGCCCGTTCAGGCGTCAGATATCACGGTTCTGGTGCGTAACCGCATCGAGGCAAACCTGGTTCGCGAGGCGCTGAACGCGCTTAATATCCCTTCTGTTTATCTCTCCAACCGTGACAGCGTATTTGCCACGCAGGAAGCGCTGGAGATGCTGTGGCTGCTGCAGGCGGTGCTTGCGCCAGAAGTCGAAACGCGACTGCGCAGCGCACTGGCCGCCAGCATGCTGGGGCTGGATGCAGCCGCGATTGAGGCACTGAATGACAACGAGAGCGCCTGGGACGCGCTGGTAGAAGAGTTTGACGGCTACCGGCAACTCTGGTTGAAGCGCGGCGTCATGCCGATGCTTCGCGCGTTGATGACGCACCGACAGGTCGCAGAAAACTTGCTTGCAACGCCAGGCGGCGAACGGCGTCTTACGGATATTCTTCACCTGAGCGAACTCCTGCAGGAAGCCTCCGCGCAGGCGGACAGCGAATATGCGCTGGTGCGCTGGCTTGCCCAGCATATTGCTGAGCCGGATGCTAACGCCTCAAGCCAGCAGTTGCGCCTGGAGAGTGATAAACACCTGGTGCAAGTGGTGACCATTCACAAGTCCAAAGGGCTGGAATATCCACTGGTCTGGCTGCCTTTTATCGCCGATTTCCGCGAGCAGCGACAGGCGTTTTATCATGACCGTGAAACGTTCGCACCGATGCTTGATCTCAGTAATGCTGAAGAGAGCCTTGAACTTGCCGAGATGGAACGTCTGGCGGAGGATTTGCGTCTGCTCTACGTTGCGCTGACGCGCTCCGTCTGGCATTGCAGCCTTGGTGTGGCACCGCTCTTTCGCCGTCGAGGTGCTAAAGAGGGGGAAACCGATCTCCACCGCAGCGCACTTGGCAGGCTCATTCAAAAAGGCGAAGCGCTGGACGCCAGCGGCTTGCGTCGTTGCCTTGACGCACTGTGTGATGAAAATCTCGTGCTGGAGATCCCAGGCGTGCCGGACAACACGCCGTGGATGCCGCCGGAATCCGCCCCGCCAGTGCTCGCCGCACGCGAGTTGCAACGGCGCATCGCCGATGAATGGCGCGTAACCAGTTACTCCGGTCTGCAACAACATGGCGCGTCAAAGGCGCTTGATCTATTGCCGAAGCTGGATCTCGACGCGGCGGGCGCGCGTGATGTGCCCGCAGAGCCAGTGCTGTCGCCGCACACGTTTCCACGCGGGGCGTCGCCAGGGACATTCCTGCATAGTCTCTTTGAAGCGTTAGATTTTACCCAGCCGGTGGCACCGGAATGGGTGGCGCAACAGTTGCAGGCAGGGGGATTCGATGAAGCCTGGCAACCCGTGTTGTGCCACTGGCTGGACGATGTACTGCGTGCGCCACTCAATGAGACTGGCGTGACGCTGAATCAGCTTGGCGAAAAAGACAAGCAGGTGGAGCTGGAGTTTTACGTGCCGATTGACGCCGCGCTGCGCCCCGAAGCGCTCGACGCGCTCATTCGTGAGCACGACCCGCTTTCCGCACAATGTCCGCCGCTTGATTTCCGCCAGGTGCGCGGCATGCTCAAAGGCTTTATCGATCTGGTTTTCCGCTGGCAGGGGCGCTACTACCTGCTGGATTACAAATCCAACTGGTTGGGTGACAGCCCGCAAGCCTACACCCGTGAAGCGATGGCACAGGCGATGCAGACGCACCGCTACGATCTGCAATACCAGCTCTATACGCTGGCGTTGCACCGCTACTTACGCCATCGTCTGCCTGATTACGATTATCAGCGCCACTTCGGGGGTGTGATTTACCTGTTTTTGCGCGGCGTGACGGGCGAAGATGCCAGCCAGGGCATCTTCACCGCACGGCCCGCGCCAGCGCTGGTGACGGCAATGGACGCTCTGTTCGCCGGCGTTAAGGAGAAAGCGTCATGAACATGCATCAACTGATCCAGCAGGCTGTAGTGCAGAAGCTGTTGCGCCCGCTGGATGCCCAATTCGCGATGATGGTGGCAGGGGATGACGAGCCAGCTGTGATGCTCGCGGCCGCGCTGGTCAGCCGCGACGCGGGGGAAGGGCACGTCTGTTTGCCGCTCTCACGACTGTGCACGGCACACTGCTTTGCGGGGCGTCATGATGAAATGGCGCAGATGCTCTTTGAAGCAGCGGGCAACCCGACCTCCTGGCGTGAGCTGTTACTGAATTCTCTGGCGGTCAGCGAGGGTGATGAACCGACGCCTCTCAAGCTTATTGGCGATCGTCTTTACCTGAACCGCATGTGGCGACATGAAATGGCCGTGGCGGCGTTTTTCCGCGAGCGCAACCACAGTATTGAACTGGACGAGACGCAGCTGAACAGGGTACTGGACGCGCTGTTCGGTGCCTCCGGCGATGAGGTGGACTGGCAGAAAGTCGCCGCCGCAGTGGCGCTCACTCGGCGTATTTCGGTGATTTCAGGCGGGCCGGGAACCGGCAAAACCACCACCGTCGCGAAACTGCTGGCGGCGCTGGTTCAGCTCTCTACAGACAAGCTGCCGCGTATTCGTCTTGCAGCGCCTACTGGCAAAGCGGCGGCGCGACTGACGGAATCGCTCGGCGCGGCGCTGCGCCGCTTACCGCTAAGCGACGCGCAGAAAGATGCATTACCTGAAGACGCCAGTACGCTGCACCGCCTGCTGGGCGCGCAGCCAGGCAGCCAGCGGCTGCGATACCATGAAGGCAATCCGCTCCATCTGGATGTGCTGGTGGTGGATGAAGCATCAATGATTGATCTGCCGATGATGGCGCGGCTTATCGCAGCGCTGCCTGACCACGCCCGGGTGATTTTTTTAGGCGATCGCGATCAGCTGGCGTCCGTCGAAGCAGGGGCGGTGCTGGGTGATATCTGTCACTACGTGAGCTACGGATTTACCGAAGAGCGTGCCGCTGAGCTTGCTCGTATCACCGGCTGTCATATCGACAATGGCGAGCCGCAGCCCGCCGGGGCACTGCGCGACTGCCTGTGCCTGCTGCAAAAAAGTTATCGCTTCGGCAGCGATTCCGGTATCGGACAACTTGCGTTTGCGGTGAACCGCAGCGATCACCGCGCGGCAAAAGAGACGTTCAGGCGCGGTTTTGATGATATTGCCTGTAAGACACTCGCAGGCAACGATGACTATACGCAGATGATCGACGAGACGCTGGCAGGCTACGAGCATTTTTTAACGCTTTTGCGCGAGCAGGCTGAACCAGAAGCGATTCTGGCGGCATTCAGCGAATTTCAATTGTTGTGTGCGTTACGCGAGGGGCCTTTCGGTGTGGCGGGGCTCAATGATCGTGTCGAACATGCGCTCGCGCAGCGGCGTTTGATCCGCCGTACGCCGCTGTCGCGCTGGTATGAAGGGCGGCCCGTCATGATTTCACGCAACGACAGCGCGCTTGGGCTGTTTAACGGCGATATCGGCGTAGCGTTAGACAGGGGAGACGGGCTGCGCGTCTGGTTCCCGATGCCTGGCGGCAAACTGAAACCGGTTGTACCGAGTCGCTTGCCGGATAACGACACCGCCTGGGCCATGACTGTGCATAAATCGCAGGGCTCGGAGTTCGATCATGCTGCGCTCATTTTGCCTGGGCAGTTTGCGCCGGTTATCACGCGTGAACTGGTGTATACGGCTATCACCCGCGCGCGACGACGCTTGTCGCTTTATGCTGACGAGAGGATCCTGGAGATGGCGATTGGCACCAGAACGGAGCGGCGTAGCGGATTGATGGCCTGCTTTGAGCAGTAAATACGGCCTGACAGACGCAGGCCGTGTGTCTCTTAAACGGCTATGTTAAATCCGCCATGAGAACCTTCGAACGGCGCTGATAGTTGTACATCTGCTTTTTGCTTTCGGGCAGCAGGTCGATATCTACCGGCGCGAAACCGCGCTCCTGGAACCAGTGGATGCTACGAGTGGTCAGGACAAACAGTTTGGATAAGCCCATCTGTTTCGCCTGACTTGCGATGCGCTGCAACAGCACTTCGCCGCGCGCCGAACTGCGATAGTCCGGGTGTACCGCGACGCAGGCCATCTCGCCGATTTTCTCTTCCGGGAAGGGATAGAGCGCAGCGCAGGCAATCGTCAGGTTATCACGCTGGATAATAGTGAACTTATCGATCTCCATTTCCAGTTGTTCACGTGAGCGGCGTACGAGGATGCCTTGTTGTTCCAGCGGACGGATAAGCTCCAGAATGCCGCCGATATCGTTAATCGTGGCGCGACGGATCTGCTCGGCGCTCTCCATCACGATCTGCGTGCCGATACCGTCGCGCGAGAATAGCTCCTGCAACAGCGCGCCATCTTCCTGGTAACTGATCAAATGACAGCGGCGCACGCCGCTACGGCAAGCTTTAACTGCGCCACGCAGGAAGCGCACGGTACCGGAATGGTAGTCGCCAGCGGCCTCCAGCGTATCAAGACGCGTCTGCGCTTCGTTCGGAAAAAGTTCGGAGATAATGTCGCCGTCATCGCTCATCACGCCCTGTGAAGAGCAAAAGCCGATCATTTTTTCAGCCTTGAGCTTAATCGCGAGTTGGGTGGCGACTTCTTCTGACGTCAGGTTGAAACTCTCGCCAGTCACCGACACCGCAACCGGGCCAAGCAGTACAATAGCGCCGCTGTCGAGCTGGCGGTGAATCGCCTCTTCATCAATACGACGGATGCGCCCGCTGTGACAGTAGTCAACGCCATCGTCCACACCAAGCGGCTGGGCAATAATAAAGTTGCCGCTGACCACATTAATATGCGCGCCCTGAAGCGGGGTGTTGCCAAGGCTCATGGACAGGCGCGCTGTGATATCCAGTTGCAGCAGGCCAGCCGCCTGTTTTACGAGTTCCAGCGTTTTAGCGTCGGTGACGCGGGTATGTTTGTGATACACCGGCTCATGATGATGCCCGGCAAGATTCGCATCGATCTGCGGACGTGCGCCATAGACCACCACCAGACGGATGCCGAGGCTGTGAAGTAGCCCGATGTCGTTGACGATACTGGAAAAGTTTTCATGCTCAATGGCTTCGCCGCCCAGCATGATGACAAACGTTTTACCCCGATGGGCATTAATGTAGGGAACAGAATGGCGGAATCCCTGGACCAGTTCGGTTCGACGTTCCTTCACCACGGCAACAACCTCTCAGTGAATGTTTATTCGCAATTTGTGTATTTTTATTCTTTTATTATCGCATGCGCAAGTGGCAATTTTATGGCGGCGTCGCGTCATTGCCGCGAAAGCCAGCGTCGAAAGGCAATTGTTTACCCTTTTATAGATGACAGTTCCGATACCATTCGCTAAAGTTTTTGGCCGTTTTGGTCGTAATTTGAGTTATTCGCATTAATGCTCGGGAGTGGCATGTCAGGTTCCAGTCATCTTTTTAGTCGTCGCCAGCTGTTACAGGGCGCGGGGGCGATGTGGTTGTTAAGCGTCAGTCAGGCTGGCATGGCCGCGTCAGGCCAGGTTATTGCGGTGCGCGTCTGGCCTGCTTCCGCCTATACCCGTGTGACGCTGGAATCTAACCGCGTGCTGAAATACCGCCAGTTTGCGCTAAGCAACCCGGAGCGCATTGTGGTCGATCTCGAAGGCGTTAACCTGAACGCAGTGCTGAAGGGCGTGGGGAGTCAGATCCGCGTTGACGATCCTTTTATTAAATCCGCACGTGTCGGTCAGTTCGACCCCAAAACGGTGCGCATGGTTTTTGAGCTGAAGAAGAACGTGACGCCGCATCTGTTCGCGCTGGCCCCGGTCGCGGAGTTTCGCGAGCGCCTGGTTATCGATCTCTACCCCGCGAACGGGGATAACGAGCAAGACCCTTTACTGGCGCTACTTGAGGATTACAACAAAGGCGAACTGGATAAACAGGTGCCGCCCGCCACCAGCGGCCCGCAACCCGGTAAAGCCGGGCGTGACCGCCCGATTGTTATCATGATTGATCCAGGGCACGGCGGAGAAGATCCGGGCGCGATTGGCAAATATAAAACGCGTGAAAAAGACGTGGTGCTGCAAATCGCCCGCCGCCTGCGTGCGCTGATTGAGAAAGAAGCCAATATGAAGGCGTTCATGACGCGCAACGAAGATATTTTTATTCCGCTCAAAGTGCGTGTGGCGAAAGCGCAGAAACAGCGCGCTGACTTATTTGTGTCTATTCATGCCGATGCGTTTACCAGTCGTGAAGCGCGCGGTTCTTCAGTGTTTGCGCTCTCCACCAAAGGCGCGACCAGTACGGCGGCCAAATATCTGGCGCAAACCCAGAACGCCGCTGACCTGGTGGGTGGTGTGAGTAAAAGCGGCGACGTGTATCTCGATCATACGATGTTCGATATGGTGCAGTCGCTGACCATCTCCGACAGCCTGAAATTCGGCAAAGAAGTGCTTGGCCGTCTCGGGCGGGTAAACAAGCTGCATAAAAATAAAGTGGATCAGGCAGGCTTTGCGGTGCTGAAAGCGCCGGATATTCCATCCATTCTGGTGGAAACCGCGTTTATCAGTAACGTTGAGGAAGAGCGCAAGTTACGTACCGCCGCGTTCCAGCAGGAAGTCGCAGAGTCTATTCTGTCAGGGATCAAAGCGTACTTTGCAGATGGCGGCACACTGGCAAGGCGCGGATAACGCGCCTTTTTACCTTACCGGGGAGAAAAGAGAACCGGGATGGTGAATTTTGGGCATAAAAAAACACCCGTCAGGGTGTTCATTTTATTGGTTGCGGGGGCCGGATTTGAACCGACGACCTTCGGGTTATGAGCCCGACGAGCTACCAGGCTGCTCCACCCCGCGTCCGTCTTACTTCTTCACATTGTCGCGCCGTGCGCGTTAATTGGTTGCGGGGGCCGGATTTGAACCGACGACCTTCGGGTTATGAGCCCGACGAGCTACCAGGCTGCTCCACCCCGCGTCCGTGGAAGCGCACTATACTCCGCTGAGCTTTCGTTGCAACCTTTTTTTAAAACAATAAGCTGAATCGGCGTCAGCTTGATTGAATATCACTCTGATTGATGATTATTTAATCCTGCCCATGCTCTGGCCGGGCTTATGCGTTTCTTTGCGCCCGTCGGTTTGCTATCTTCGCCTGCGGACAGCGCAATAGCGGAGAGAGTCATGAAAGGACGTTGGGCAAAATATCTGGCGGCAGGGGCGATGGTAACGCTGCTGGCTGCCTGTTCTTCCAAACCGACCGATCGCGGTCAGCAATATAAAGATGGCAAATTTACGCAGCCGTTTTCCCTGGTAAACCAGCCAGACGCCATTGGCGCGCCAATTAATGCGGGCGACTTTTCCGAGCAAGTAGCGGCTATCCGCAGCGCCTCGCCGCGTCTTTTCGGCTCGCAGAGTAGCGTTTACAACGCGGTGCAGGAGTGGCTGCGCGCCGGTGGCGATACTCGTTCGCTGCGCCAGTTCGGTATCGACGCCTGGCAGATGGAAGGCGCAGATAACTACGGCAACGTCCAGTTTACCGGCTACTACACGCCAGTTGTGCAGGCGCGCTACACCCGTCAGGGCGAGTTCCAGTACCCTATTTACCGCATGCCGCCCAAACGCGGTCGTCTCCCTTCACGCGCGCAGATTTACGCAGGCGGCCTTAGCGACAGCTATGTGCTGGCTTACAGCAACTCGTTGATGGATAACTTCATCATGGACGTGCAGGGCAGCGGTTATATCGATTTCGGCGATGGCCGCCCGCTGAATTTCTTTGCTTACGCCGGGAAAAACGGTCATCCCTATCGCAGCATCGGTAAAGTGCTTATCGATCGTGGCGAGGTGAAGCGTGAAGACATGTCGATGCAGGCGATCCGCCACTGGGGTGAAACTCATAGCGAGCAAGAGGTGCGTGCGTTGCTTGAAGAGAACCCCTCCTTCGTCTTCTTTAAACCACAAAACTATGCACCGGTGAAAGGCGCAAGCGGCGTGCCGCTGATTGGTCGTGCGTCGGTGGCGTCGGACCGTTCGATTATTCCGGCCGGAACCACGCTGCTTGCGGAAGTGCCGCTACTTGATAATAACGGCAAGTTCAACGGGCAGTATGAGTTGCGGCTTATGGTCGCGCTGGATGTGGGCGGGGCTATCAAAGGTCAGCACTTCGATATTTATCAGGGCATTGGGCCGGACGCAGGTCATCGCGCAGGCTGGTATAATCACTATGGCCGCGTCTGGGTGCTGAAAACCGCGCCGGGCGCCGGTAACGTGTTCAGCGGCTGAATATGATATTCTGACCGTCTTGTCGCCCGGTGGCGTTGCGTCTGCCGGGCCTGCGGATTACTGAACAAGGGTGAGGGAGAACTCTCACCCTTTTTACATCTGAGGTTTTATGGCTGTAGTTATCACAGACGCCTGGCGCAGCCGCTTTGGCGGCACGGCCCGTTTATATGGCGAAACGGCGTTGCAGCTTTTTGCCGATGCGCACGTGTGCGTGGTCGGCATTGGCGGCGTCGGATCATGGGCCGCGGAAGCGCTGGCGCGCACCGGAATTGGCGCGATCACGCTGATTGATATGGATGATGTCTGCGTCACCAATACTAACAGGCAGATCCACGCGCTGCGTGATACCGTTGGGCTGGCGAAATCGGAAGTTATGGCCGAGCGCATCCGCCAGATAAACCCGGAGTGCCGCGTTAACGTGGTGGACGATTTCGTGACCGTGGATAACGTGGCGCAGTATATGAATGCCGGGTTTAGCTATGTCATCGACGCCATCGACAGCGTGCGCCCAAAAGCGGCGCTGATTGCTTATTGCCGTCGCAATAAAATTCCGCTGGTGACCACTGGCGGCGCGGGCGGGCAGATTGACCCGACGCAGATCCAGGTTGCCGATCTTGCTAAAACGATTCAGGATCCGCTGGCGGCCAAATTACGCGAACGGCTGAAAAGTGATTTCGGCGTAGTCAAAAACAGCAAAGGGAAACTCGGCGTGGACTGTGTGTTCTCGACTGAGGCGCTGGTATACCCGCAGGCTGACGGCTCGGTCTGCGCGATGAAAAGCACGGCGGAAGGGCCGAAACGCATGGACTGCGCCTCAGGCTTTGGCGCGGCGACCATGGTGACCGCCACCTTTGGGTTTGTGGCGGTGTCTCATGCGCTGAAAAAAATGATGGCGAAAGCAGCGCGCAGCGTCGGGTAATCAGACGCTGCGGGCAATCTCTGAAACGGCCTGCGCCAGCGCGGCCAACCCCTGGCTGCGCGAGGCGCTGAGCTGGCCGCGCAGGCCCAGTTCTTCAAATAACGCCAGCGGATCGCTTTCCTTAAGCTGCTGCGGCGTTTTGCCTTCTACGGCGGTGAGCAACACCGCCAACATTCCCCGCACGATACGCCCTTCGCTGTCGCCATAGAAATGCACTCTGCCGTCTGGCTGAAGGTCATACCCGAGCCAGACCCGGTTTTCACAGCCGGGGATCTCTTTTGCCTGCGATTTCAGGGCTTCCGGCAGCGCCGGTAGCTGTTTGCCAAGCAGGATCAGTTGTCGGTATTTGTCTTCCCACTGCGTTAACGGGCCAAACGTCTGACGCAACGTGTCAGGGGTAACAGAGACGCCGAACGGATGCCCGGCAAGATTAGCCGTCGTCATTTAATCCACCAGTATATCAAGCGCGCGATCGAGAGCGTCGACCAGCGCATCGACATCGTGTTGAGTATTGTAAGGCGCAAAAGAAGCGCGCAGCGTACCGCTCACGCCAAGCGCCGCCAGTAGCGGCTGGGCACAGTGCTGACCGGCACGCAGCGCAATGCCGGATCCTGCAAGCAGCGTCACCAGATCGCTATGGTGCACGCCAGCGAAATCAAATGCCAGCAGGCTGGAATCCTGACAGCGGAAGGTACGAAAGCCAGGCCGTTTCGCAAGCTCCGCTTCGGCAAGGGTCGCAAGCCCGCGGCTGTAACTTTCCGCTTTAACCAGATCGATCTCATCAAGCCAGGCGAGCGAGGCGCTAAGCCCGATGACGCCTGCGATATTCGGCGTCCCCGCCTCAAAGCAGTGCGGCACTGGCTGGGTTTTAAAGCCCTCGAAGGAGACTTCTGTCACCATTTTCCCGCCGCCGAGCCACGGCGACATTTGCGCCAGTAGCGGCGTTTTCCCGTACAGGACGCCAATACCGGTGGGACCATAGAGTTTATGGCCGGAGAAAGCGTAGAAATCGATATCGAGCCGCTGCACGTCTGGCGGGCAGTGAACCACGCCCTGCGCGCCGTCGACGACAACCACCGCACCGGCGGCATGCGCTTGCGTAATGGCCGTCGCAAGGTCCGGGCAACCGCCGGTCACGTTGGACATCTGGCCCAGTGCCAGCACGCGCGTGTGTGCATTAAGTAATGCAGGCAGCGCGGCGAGATTAGGCAGGTAATCGACGCCTATCGGAAGCTTAATCACCTTCGCGCCGGTCTGTTCGGCGACCATCAGCCACGGCACCAGGTTGGCGTGATGTTCAGCTTCGCTCACGATAATCTCATCGCCAGGTTGCAGGCGCGGCCGGGCATAGCACTGGGCGATGATATTAATGGATTCAGTGGTGCCGCGCGTCCAGACGATATCGCGGCTGTCAGGGGCGTTAATCCAGCGCGCGACGCTTTCGCGCGCGGCTTCGTAACGCTCTGTGAGCTGCTGCGCTTGCGCGAACTGGCTACGGTGAACGTTGCCCGCGCTTAACGAATAGAACTGCCGCGTAGCTTCAATGACGGGCAACGGTTTTAATGCCGTCGCAGCGCTGTCGAGGTATACGCCCGCGTCGGTGAGCGAGGGAAACTGCGCGCGAAAATCGGCGGGATTGAATGCTTTCATGAGACTCCTCTTTCCAGGCTTTCGATCGTGGCGCATTTGACGCGGTTAAACAAGGTCATTGATAACCATCGGATAAGTCTGTTTATTCTGGCAAACGGAGGAAAGCAGGTTATGCTGAATAGTGTTAGGTGAATATTTCAGCCTGTTAGCAGACGAAGTTTACATAGCATTAAACTCTAAAGGAGAAGAACCATGAATAAACTTGCCGCTGTAGTATCAGCATGCATGATGACTTTTGCTCTGAGCGCCTGTTCCGGGCCTAACTATGTAATGCACACCAATGATGGCCGTTCGATTGTTACCGACGGGAAACCGAAAACGGATGATGATACTGGCATGATTAAATATAAGGATGCCAACGGTAATCAGCAGCAGATCAACCGTACTGACGTGAAAGAGATGGTTGCGCTGGAAAAATAATAGCGCAGGCAAAAAAAAGCACCGCAAAGTGCGGTGCTACATTAATCACTATGGACAGACAGGGTAAATGTACAGGAAGTGAAAAGAGTAGCTTAGCTACGATGGTCTGAATCGCAGACCAAATGCAAACACAACAACACAACATCACAACCGTAAGCCAAAAGCCCTCCAGAACTCTCATTCCTAAAGACTTTTCGTTCCGGCTCAGGAAGTGCCGCCACTATAGGTATTTGCTGGTGTAACCTCAACGGACAAATTATAATGGCTCAGATAAAAAAAACTAATGGGTGACGACTTGTTTCTCGTTTGTTAATACGCATTTACACATAAGCCAAACATCATGTCCAAGCGATTACCGCCGTTAAACGCATTACGTGTTTTTGATGCCGCCGCGCGCCATTTAAGCTTCACAAAAGCCGCCGAAGAGCTCTTTGTCACCCAGGCTGCCGTCAGCCATCAGATAAAATCGTTAGAAGATTTTCTGGGGCTGAAATTATTCCGTCGACGCAACCGTTCTCTTCTTTTAACCGAAGAGGGGCAGAGCTATTTCCAGGACATAAAAGAAATTTTCTCACAGTTGACGGAAGCAACACGCAAACTCCAGGCGCGTAGCGCAAAAGGCGCATTAACCGTAAGTCTGCTGCCGAGTTTCGCCATCCACTGGCTGGTGCCGAGACTCTCAAGCTTTAATAGCAGCTGGCCTGGCATTGATGTGCGTATTCAGGCCGTAGACCGGCAGGAAGATAAGCTTGCCGACGATGTGGACGTGGCGATTTTTTACGGCCGCGGCAACTGGCCGGGTCTGCGTGTGGAAAAGCTCTATGCGGAGTATCTTTTGCCGGTCTGTTCGCCGCTCCTGCTCACCGGGGAAAAGCCTTTAAAGACGCCGGAAGATCTCGCTCGCCATACGCTTCTGCATGACGCCTCGCGCCGCGACTGGCAAACTTATACGCGCCAGCTTGGTCTTAATCATATTAATGTCCAGCAGGGGCCGATTTTCAGTCACAGCGCGATGGTGCTGCAGGCAGCTATTCACGGCCAGGGCGTGGCGCTTGCTAACAACGTGATGGCCCAGTCGGAAATCGAAGCAGGGCGTCTCGTATGCCCGTTCAACGACGTGCTGGTGAGTAAAAATGCCTTTTATCTGGTTTGTCATGACAGCCAGGCAGAACTGGGTAAAATAGCGGCCTTTCGGCAATGGATACTGGCGAAAGCGGCGAGCGAGCAAGAAAAATTCCGTTTTCGCTATGAACAATAACGATGATTCGCGCGAGTTTCTCGCGCCTTACTGTAGGGTTACATCATGACCAGCCGTTTTATGCTGATTTTCGCCTCAATCAGTGGCTTTGTTTTTGTGGCGTTGGGCGCTTTCGGCGCGCACGTATTACATAAAACCCTCGGCGCTGCTGAGATGGGCTGGATCCAGACGGGCCTTAATTATCAGGCATTCCATACGCTGGCGATCTTTGGGCTGGCGGTTGCGATGCAGCGTCGCATTAGCATCTGGTTTTACTGGAGTAGCGTTTTTCTGGCACTGGGTACGGTGCTCTTTAGCGGCAGTCTGTATTGCCTGGCGTTGTCACATCTGCCGTTGTGGGCCTTCGTTACGCCGGTTGGCGGTGTAAGTTTTCTGGCAGGTTGGGTATTAATGTTAATTGGCGCGGTGCGTCTGAAGCGTAAAGGTTCGGTTCATGAATAAGGTCATTTTGTACTGTCGACAGGGTTTTGAGAAAGAGTGTGCGGCAGAGATAACCGACAAAGCAGCGCAGCAAGGCGTTTTTGGTTTCGCCCGCGTTAAAGAAAACAGTGGATATGTCATTTTCGAATGTTATCAGCCGGAAGAGGCCGAGAAGCTCGCCCGCGAGCTGCCGTTCAGTTCGCTGATCTTTGCCCGCCAGATGTTTGTGGCAGGCGAACTGTTGCAGAATCTGCCGCCGGAAGATCGCGTCACGCCGATTGTCGGCATGTTGCAGGGGGTGGTGGAAAAGGGCGGTGAGCTGCGTGTAGAAGTGGCGGACACGAACGAAAGCAAAGAGTTGATGAAGTTTTGCCGCAAATTCACCGTGCCACTGCGTACTGCGCTGCGCGAGGCAAAAGTGCTGGCGAATTTTGAAACGCCCAAACGCCCGGTAGTGCATGTGTTTTTCATCGCGCCGGGCTGTTGTTACACGGGGTATTCCTATACCAACAACAATTCGCCGTTTTACATGGGAATTCCACGCCTGAAATTTCCGGCAGATGCGCCAAGCCGCTCAACGCTGAAGCTTGAAGAGGCGTTTCACGTGTTTATCCCGGCAGACGAGTGGGATGAGCGTCTTGCGAATGGCATGTACGCTGTCGATTTGGGTGCCTGCCCGGGCGGCTGGACGTATCAGCTGGTGAAACGCAATATGTGGGTGTCGTCCGTTGATAACGGCCCGATGGCCCAGAGTTTGATGGACACCGGGCAAGTCAGCTGGCTGCGCGAAGATGGTTTTAAATACCGCCCGACCCGCAGCAACATCACCTGGATGGTGTGCGACATGGTAGAAAAGCCGGCGAAAGTAGCGGCGCTAATGGCGCAGTGGCTGGTGAACGGCTGGTGTCGTGAAACCATTTTCAACCTCAAGCTGCCAATGAAAAAACGCTATGAAGAGGTGTCTCAGAATATCGCATCGATTCAGGAGCAGTTAGACGCGCACGGTATCAATGCGCAGATTCAGGCGCGACAGCTTTATCATGATCGCGAAGAAGTGACGGTTCACGTGCGCCGTTGGTGGGCAGCGGTCGGTGGACGCCGCGACGAGCGATAAATCGGACAGTGGCAGGGAGCGCTGCGCTGACCTGCCGTGCATATACAACGTGAATGGTTTGTAGGGCGGGTAAGCGGATGCGCACCCGCCTTTTTTATAGCGAACCCGCTGACGTTATTTCCCAAGCCGCAACTGCTGTAAATTCCCGTCGAGCTGTAAATCCGTTTTTAACGTTGCCACCTGGCGGCAGATAAAAGCGCTCTCACGGTGCGTCTCAAGCTTTTTACGCCATTTTTCCGGCACTTCATCAAGCCGCGCGTAAAGCGCCTCCAGCGTGCCGAAATCATTAATTAATTGCGTGGCGCTTTTAGGACCGATCCCTGCAACACCGGGTATTTTTGAACTGCTGATCCCGGCAAGCCCCCAGAAGTCGGCCAGCTGCCCCGGCGCTACGCCAAACTCGGCGGCGATGAACGGCGCATCCAGCCAGCGTTTCTGGAAATAGTCACGAATACGGATTTCCGGGCGCAAAAGCTGACAGTAGCCTTTGTCGGTCGAAACAATGGTCGCCTCATGCCCGGCCGCCGCGACTTTTACTGCGAGGGTGGCGGCGAGGTCATCAGCTTCGTTGCCTTCCACGTGCCAGCAGGGTACGCCACGGCGGGTAAACGCCTCGCGCAGCGCGGGCATTTCCTGATGGAGATCGTCGGGCATCGGCGGGCGGCCCGCTTTGTAATCAGGCAGAAGCTGATGGCGCCAGCCATGTGCGCGCGCGTCATCGTCAAACACCGCGACGACATGCGTCGGCTGACTGTTTCCCAGCAGTTGTTCAAGGGCGTGCAGGCAGGTATCCACGCATGGCGTGCCCTGAACCGCGTGTATCCGGCGGATCAGATTGAGCGCATCGACAATCAGTAAATGAACGGGCATGGCGGCTCTCCTGGCGACATAAGAGGCCGCTACCGTAACATTTTCGGCAAGCGCTCACCAGAAAGCGGCGGAGATTCAGGAAGATAACGCGCAAAAAACCGCCCTGCGGACAGGGCGGTGAGAGGAGGGATTAATCGCAGGCGACGACTTTTACCGCCAGCCCGCCACGTGAGGTTTCACGGTAACGGGCGTTCATGTCTTTGCCCGTTTCGAACATGGTTTCAATAACCTTATCGAGGCAGACGCGAGGTTCGCTGGTGCGTCGCAGCGCCATCCGCGCGGCGTTGACCGCTTTGACAGAGGCAATCGCGTTGCGCTCGATGCACGGCACCTGAACCTGGCCCGCAACCGGGTCGCAAGTTAGCCCAAGATTGTGCTCCATGCCGATTTCCGCCGCGATACAGACCTGCGCCGGGCTGCCGCCAAGCAGTTCGGCAAGCCCAGCCGCCGCCATTGAACAGGCGACGCCGACTTCACCCTGACAGCCGACTTCCGCGCCAGAGATAGACGCGTTCATTTTATACAGCGAGCCTATCGCGCTTGCCACCAGCAGGTAGCGTGCCAGTGAGTTAGCGTTTACTTCGCGGATAAACTTGTCGTAATAAGCCAGTACAGCCGGAACGATACCGCACGCGCCGTTGGTTGGTGCGGTCACAACACGCCCGCCTGCGGCGTTTTCTTCGTTCACCGCCAGCGCGAACATATTGATCCAGTCGACCACGTTCATCGGGTCTGCATCGGTTTTATCGTGGCTCACCAGCATACGGCGCAGCGCGGCAGCGCGACGCGGTACGCGAAGCTTACCCGGCAGGACGCCTTCGGTGGTGGTACCGCGTTCAATACCGGCGCGCATGACGTCCCATACCTGTGAGAAATGCGCTTCCAGCGCTTCTTTGCTGTGTAGCGCCAGTTCGTTTTTCATCATCAGGCCAGAGAGCGATAACCCGGTTTCCCGGCAGTGACGCTGAAGATCGGCCGCCGTTTTATACGGGTATGGCACTTCGGTCGCGGAGGTCTGGGTCTGACCAAAGTGCGCTTCGTCGACAATAAACCCGCCGCCGATGGAGTAATACGTCTGGCTGTAGAGAACCGTGTCATTCGCAAGCGCGGTAATGCGCATGCCATTTTCGTGTAGCGCCAGGTTATCGGCATGAAAATTCATGCACTGATCTACCGGGAACGCCACTTCGTGCGCGCCATTGGCGAGCAGCAGGCGGCTATGGGTATTTACGTCCTGAATAAAACCAGGGATAGCGTCGATGTCTACTGTATCCGGCAAATTGCCGGCGAGCCCCATAATAATGGCGATATCGGTGTGGTGGCCTTTACCGGTCATAGACAGGGAGCCGTAGACGTCCACCACAACTTTAGTGACCTTCTCCAGCAGATCCTGCGCGATAAGGTCATCAGTAAATTGCTTGCCCGCTTTCATCGGCCCTACGGTATGGGAGCTGGAAGGACCAATACCGATTTTGAAAATATCAAAAACGCTGATCATGATGCATTCCGTTGAATAAATAACTGGGAAGGGCTCGCGCCGCCGGGCGGCGGCGCGGACAGAGGATTAGCTGAACAGGGAGTAGAAAATAGCGGAGATAGCGATAAGACCCATCAGCGTAACGAAAACGTTGCTGACATGGCCGCTGTATTTACGCATAGCCGGGACTTTCGCAATCGCGTACATCGGCATCAGGAACAAAATCATCGCGATAATCGGGCCGCCCAGCGTTTCGATCATCCCGAGAATGCTCGGGTTGAGCGTCGCAACAATCCAGGTGGTGATCAGCATGAACAGCGCAGTGATGCGGTTCAGTTTGCTCAGTTCGATAGTTTTGCCGCGGCCGCGCAGGGATTTGATAACCATACCGTTAAAGCCTTCACGCGCGCCCAGGTAGTGACCGAGGAAGGATTTGGTGATAGCGATAATCGCGATAACCGGGCCTACCCAGGCGATAACCGGCACGTTGAAGTGGTTAGCCAGGTAAGACAGGATAGTAATGTTTTGCGCTTTCGCTTCTGCCAGGTTTTCCGGGCTCAGGCTCAGTACGCAGCTGAACACGAAGAACATCACCGTCACTACCATCATGATGTGTGCGTACGCCAGGATACGGGAGCATTTTTTCTCAGCTTCTGCGCCGTATTCTTCACGCTTCGCCACAGCGAATGCAGAGATGATAGGCGAGTGGTTGAAGGAGAATACCATCACGGGAATAGCCAGCCACAAGGTCATCAGCAGACCGTTACCGGTAGACGCATGGCTGAAGGACAGGGTTTCCAGCGCAGCGCCACTCCAGTTCGGGATCAGGAAGCAGGCCATCAGCATCAGCACGGCCACGAACGGGAAGACCAGTACGCTCATCGCTTTCACGATCATATGCTCACCGAAACGCACAATAGTCATCATGCCGATAATCAGAATCAGCGAGAGGATGGCGCGCGGCGGTGAGGCCAGCCCAAGCTGGTGCGTAATGAAGCTGTCGACGGTGTTAGTGATTGCGACGCTATACATCAACAGAATGGGGTAAATCGCGAAGAAGTAGAGCAGGGTAATGACTTTGCCTGCGCCGACACCGAAATGTTCTTCTACGACTTCGGTGATGTCTTCGCCCGGATTTTTACCGGACAGCACGAAACGGGTCAGTGCGCGGTGCGCAAAAAAGGTCATGGGGAAGGCAAGAATTGCCATGATGATAAGCGGGATTAGGCCGCCAACGCCGGCGTTGATCGGCAGGAACAGCACCCCTGCGCCAATCGCGGTGCCGTACAGGCCAAGCATCCACATCGTATCGGTTTTGCGCCACGCGCCGCTTTTCGCTGCGGTAGCAATATTGCCGGTCTGAGTCGTTTCCATCTGTGTATCTCCTGGAGGAAGCAAAAAATCGAACTTAATAGTCACATTCGATAAAATATCGACGAACTGTAAAACGAAATTCTGTTTAGGGCGCTTTTTTTATAATTTTTCCCCAAAACTTTGGCGGGGCGAAAGATACATTCATGCACTGAATCCTTCAGTGATCTCGATCCCAAATGCAATAATCCACTTTTTTATTAGGTTGTTTTTAGATCATAACACTGGCTTTTGGGCTGCCGTCGGCATTAATGCGCGCAGAGCCTGCCACTGACGGCAGATGAGGTAAATAGAGCCAAATAAAATTATTAATAATTGGCTAGAAAAACAGAGGAAAACAGCACGCTGGAATACTTTTGCAGAAATTTCCGGGATTATGCGCGGTGAATTTTAGAGCGCAAACGTTTTGCGGGGGCAGCAGAATATAAAAAAGGCGGCCCGCAGGCCGCCTGATGTCAGGTGCAGATTTCGTAGCAGGGGATATAGGCGGAGCCGGGCAATTTCATGCGGTGCTGAGCGACAAAGCCTTGTAGCAGATCATCCATGCGCTTCATGATTTGCGTATCACCATGAATTTTATAGCGTCCGTACTGTTCAATCGCCCGAATGCCGACTTCTTTCACATTACCCGCCACGATGCCGGAGAAGGCGCGGCGCAGATCGGCGGCCAGAATTTCCGTCGGTTGATCGGGGTAAAGTTTCAGATTAGCCATGTTTTCATGGGTCGGTTCAAACGGCACCTGAAGATCCGGCGAAATACGGATTGACCAGTTAAAGCTGTAGGCATCGCCGGTTTCCCGACGGCACTCTTTCACTTGCGGCATCGCTTTTTTCATTTCGCGCGCAACTTCTGCCGGGTCGTCAATGATGACGCGGTAGTGGCGGCGGGCCTTCTCGCCGAGCGTGTTGACAATAAAATCATCGAGCACCCGGAAGTAATCGGCGCTCTCTTTCGGCCCCGTCAGGATAAGCGGCAGTACCTGTTCCGTATTGTGCGGGTTCATGAGAATACCGAGCAAATAAAGCAACTCTTCCGCTGTACCGACACCGCCCGGGAAGATAATGATGCCGTGGGCGATGCGAACAAACGCTTCAAGACGTTTTTCGATATCCGGCATGATGATGAGTTCATTGACCAGCGGGTTAGGTGGCTCGGCCGCAATAATAGACGGCTCCGTCATGCCGATAAAACGCCCTTCTTTATAACGCTGCTGCGCGTGACCGACCGCCGCGCCTTTCATTGGCGCTTCCATTGCGCCTGGCCCACAGCCGGTACAGATGTTGAGTTCACGTAACCCTAGCTGGTTACCGACGCGTCTGGCGTAGAGATATTCGGTTTCGTTGATGGAGTGACCACCCCAGCAGACCACCATATTCGGCGCTTCGCCCACGTGCAGCGCTTTCGCGTTACGCAGGATAGAAAACACCAGGTTGGTGATATGAATGGAGTCAGTCAGATTGAGGTGCTGAAAACGCCCGGCGTTATCGATTTGCCCGTTCACGAACAGGATATCGCGCAGTACCGCGAACAGGTTCGCCTGCAGCGAGCGAATAATCTGCCCGTCAACAAACGCGTCTTCTGGTGGGTTGATGAGTTCGAGCTTGACGCCGCGCTCGCGGCGCAGCACGTTGATATCAAAATTTTCAAAGCGTGACAGCAGCGTTTTGCTGTTGTCAGTCTGACTGCCGGAATTGAGTACCGCCAGCGAACAGTTGCGAAACAGTTGGTACAGGTCGCTGCTGGCGGTGCGTTTGAGCATATCCACTTCCAGCTGCGACAGCAGATCCATCGAGCCCAGCGGGCTAATATGTGTAATCAAGTAAGCTCCTTACGGGGCGATAAACGCCGCTCCCTCTGATTACAATAGCCCCGCCATGTGACATTTAACAACCCACCCCGCACCGCCTTCATGACGGATTTGCGGGATGTTTAGCAATTACTGACGCGCAAGACGCCCGTTAGCAGGCTGGAAGTCGGTACTGCTGCGCCACGGGTTAATATCCAGCCCGCCGCGTCGGGTATAACGCGCATAGACGCTCAGGGATTCTGGCTGACAAAAACACTGGATATCATTAAAAATGCGCTCAACGCACTGCTCATGGAATTCATTGTGATGGCGGAAGGAGACCAGGTAGCGCAGCAGATTTTCGCGATTGATTTGCGGTCCGCGATAGCGTATCTGCACTGAGCCCCAGTCTGGCTGGTGGGTGATAAGGCAGTTAGATTTCAACAGGTGACTGACCAGCGTCTCTTCGACCTGCTCATTGCCCGTAGCCCCCGACAGCAGGTTGGCATCGAAGTCATAATCGGTAATAACAATATCCTGATGGTCGATGCAATCGCCGTCCAGGCGCGCAATTGGCTCGCCTTCCACATCGCTTAAGCGACGCAGAGTGACGGAAACCTCGCCTTGCGCGCACACGCTTAAGTCGCGCTCAAGCGTCTCGCGCACGTCTTCCAGCGTGGCGAAGCGGGTCTGGTTAAAGCTGTTGAGATAAAGCTTGAAGCTTTTCGATTCCACCAGGTTGACGCTGGTAGCGTTGATGTCGACTTGCCCTATCGCCACCTGCGGCAGGCCGTTCTGGTTAAGCCAGGAGAGTTCATACATCGTCCAGATATCCGCGCCGTGAAAGGGCAGCGCGTCGGCACGAAGGCCCAGCGGATCGCGGTTTAAACTGCGCGGTACCGGCTGGAGCAGCGAGGCGTCGTAGATATCGCGATAATCAGTCGTTTTGCCGAGCGTCAGGCCGTGGAGCGCCTGGTGATTTTCATAAGAAGTCATGTGTCACCGTGATAATACAGGTACAATACAGGGTTCAGTGTATCTTACCTGATGAAGAGAGAATCTGGTGCAAAACGAAGTCCAACAAGCGCTGGCGACATTCAGTGCGCGTTATTGCGAAGCGTGGCGGCAACAGCGTGGCTGTCTGCCCGTGAGTGAAGAATATATCGGTATTTCATCTCCGTGCATTGTCACCACCCACCCTGACGCGGTAGAGTGGCAACCTCAGCCGTTTACGCCTGAAGATTCTCTGAGCGCGGTTGAGAAGGCGCTGGATATTGTGATTCAGCCAGACGCACATGCGTTTTACGCCAGCCAATACGCGGGCGACATGCAGGCGAAGCATGCTGAATTGCCGTTAATGCTGTTGCAGGCCTGGAGCCAGGACGATTTCCGTCGTGTACAGGAAAACCTGATTGGCCATCTGGTCACGCAAAAGCGTCTGAAGCTGTCGCCTACGATTTTTATTGCTACGCTTGATAGTGAACTGGACGTTATTTCGCTGTGTAACCTGACCGGCGAAGTGCTGCGCGAAACCCTCGGTACGCGCGAACGTCGCGTGCTGGCCCCGACGCTCAGTACGTTCCTCGAACAGCTCGATCCGCTTGTGTAATCCTTTTTCACTTGTCCCCGTGTAAGAGATCTCTCACAAACCCTGTGAGAGATCGCCGTCAAAGTAAGGGTTTCCTTACGGCGCCTGAAAATTAAAAAATAGTAAGATCAAATGGTTAGACTATTTTTTGGTGCCTGCGGATTAAACTTATCTTAAATTGAACCTGTAAGCCGTCTTGTAAGCGCCGGCGTAATGCGAGATTCTATCTCTGCCGACACGGAGTGGCACCGAAGTGAACATCAGGATGATGGCACTTCAACAGGACACGCCGGAGGGCGATTCAAGGAAGGCTTCAGGACGAAGCGAATGGATGGCGCAGGAGCGCTAAGGGACACCTCCAGGAAGGAGAACGTGAGCCGGTCAGGATTACCGGTGGATCAGGACGATCAGGGACATGCATCGGGACGTTGCACCAGTAACATCAGGATGATGTGAGCAGGATGCGTATAAGGATGTAAGGCCGAAAGGCCACAGGAAAAGTTGTCACGGACGAGCAGGGAGCACCGAAAAGTAGCCGGACTGCTGCGAAACGAACCGGGAGCACTGTGTTATCACAGTGCTCCTTTTTTTATGCTTTTTTTTCTGCTGCCGGGAAATGCTATGCTGCGCGCCCGGTTTTTTATCTCAGAGGTTGTTATGGAACGCCATCAACGGGTTCGCCAGCAGCTGCAGCGCGTCGAGCAAGTGTTACGTCAACATGAGCAGTGGCAAAACGCCGCGCCTCCTTCTTCCGCATTTGAAAGCACGCAGCCTTTTTGTATGGATACGCTTGCGCCTTATGAATGGCTTCAGTGGGTGCTGATCCCGCGTTTGCACGCGCTGCTGGATGCGGGCGCGCCGCTTCCTCAGGCTTTCGCCGTCGCGCCCTATTATGAAATGGCGCTTGAGGCAGGCCACGCCGGCCGTGACGCAGTGCTGGTGACGCTTTTTGAGCTGGATGCGCTCTTTACAGGGGACGCTCAGTGAGCCTTGAGATCCTCTATCAGGATGAATGGCTGGTGGCGGTTAATAAACCGTCTGGCTGGCTGGTGCATCGCAGCTGGCTCGATCGCGACGAAAAAGTCGTGGTGATGCAGACCGTCCGCGACCAGATAGGCCAGCACGTTTTTACCGCGCACCGTCTTGACCGTCCCACTTCCGGCGTATTGCTGATGGGACTTTCAGGTGAGGTCGGACGGCTTTTATCTCAGCAGTTTGAGCATCATCAGATCCAAAAACGTTACCATGCTATTGTGCGAGGCTGGCTTACGGACAGCGCGGTACTGGATTATCCGCTCGTAGAAGAGCTCGATAAAATCGCCGATAAATTCTCACGCCAGGATAAAGAGGCCCAGCCTGCGGTAACACACTATCAGGGGCTTGCGACCACTACCCAGCCGGTGGCGGTCGGACGTTATGATTCTGTGCGCTACAGCCTGGTGGAGATGTTGCCGCAAACCGGCCGCAAACATCAGTTGCGCCGCCATATGGCGCATCTGCGTCACCCTATTATTGGTGACTCGAAACATGGCGATCTGCGCCAGAACCGTGCAGCGGCGGAGCATTTCGGCTGCAACCGGTTAATGTTGCATGCAAGCGAGCTTGCGCTGACTCACCCTGTTACCGGCGAGCCGCTGTCTATTCGCGCAAGCCTGGATGATGTCTGGCGCCAGGCGCTGGCGCATTTTGGCTGGCAGGCGCATCTCCCCGATCCCGATGGGGTTGAGTTTCCTGCAGCGAACCCTCAGGATGAACAGCGTCTGAATCCACAAGGAGATTAAGCGATGGCGAGCGTAGGGATTTTTGTCGGCACCATGTATGGCAACTCACTGCTTGTTGCAGAAGAAGCGCAAACAATCCTGAAAAAACAGGGGCATGAGGCGACTGTCTATGAGGATCCGGAACTGGCCGACTGGGAGCGTTATCAGGACGGGTACGCGCTTATCGTCACGTCCACCACGGGTCAGGGTGATCTGCCGGACAGCATTATTCCGCTCTACCAGGCAATTAAAGACCAGCATGGTCATCAGCCCACGCGGCGTTACGGCCTGATTGCGCTTGGCGATAGCAGCTACAGCCATTTTTGCGGCGGCGGGAAAAAGTTCGATGCGCTATTGCAGGAACATGCGGCGCAGCGTGTCGGCGAGGTGTTATACATCGACGCCGCAGACTACCCTGAGCCGGAAACGCTCTCCAGCCCCTGGGTCGAGCAGTGGAGCGCGCTGCTGAAATAAACCGCGCCGCCGGCGTGTTGACGCCGGCGCACCCTATTTCCCTGTGATGCGGTACGCTTCGCGCGCTACGTTATCCATCTCATCTAACAGTTCCAGCAGCTCCGGCTCCAGTTCGCCCGGATCGACGCCGCTGCGTAACTGATGTTCAATCAGCTGGCAGAGGTTTTTCAGGCGAGGCACGCCGCTGTAGCCACAACTGCCATGTAGCTTGTGAATGATTTCTGTTAATCCTTCCGGATTTTCACCCACTAACTGTTCTTCCACGCGGTTGCGTACTTCCGGCAAAAAGACCAGCAGCATTTGCAGCATGTCGCGTGCGAGATCGGGCTTATTCGCGGCCTGGCGCAGCGCGAGGCTCCAGTCAAGCGTAGTGTTCAGGTTGATGGCAGGCGGCACGATCGCAGGCGTCACCGGCGTATTTACCGGCAGGGCATAACCTGGCTGGTAGCGCAGCAACAGCGCACGCAGCTTCTCTTCTTCAATCGGTTTGGCCAGATAGTCGTTCATCCCGGCACTCAGCAGCTTCTCTTTCTGTCCGGACATCGCATGCGCCGTCACGGCGATAATCGGCGTGTGCTGCTGTTGCGGCAGCTTACGAATAAGCTCACACGCATGGATACCGTCCATATCCGGCATTTGAATATCCATCAGAATGATATCGAACGGCTGCAGTGTGGCACGCTCAACCGCCTGGTGCCCGCTGTCGCAAAGTACGACGCGCTGAACTAAATCTTCCAGCAGCGCGCCGATAAGCTTCAGGTTAGCCGGATTGTCATCCACGGCCATTACCGTCATCTCCAGTTTGCCCTGGCCATTGCCGGGCAGCTCGCGAGCGTTTTTCTTCCGGCACTGTTCCAGTAACAGCGGCAACAGACGTGTCGCTGTAACCGGTTTAAGCAGGCAGGCGCTGGCTCCCTCTTTTTTTAGCATTTCGGCGTTAATCTGCGCGTGGCACGGCAGCGCGAGGATCAGACAGTCCGCCAGTGTGGCGGCGCGGGCCAACTGATCGTGACGCATCGTCAGCGGTTCGCGGTCGGTGACAGGGGCTGCGTAGAGCAGGATGTCGTAATGCGCCTCGGGAAGCGTTGCCAGTTCCGGGCTGTACTCCACTGTCAGCGGGGTATGAGCGAGCAGATCCCGCGTGCTTTTCGCCGCCGCTTCGTTCTTCTCAACATAGGCCAGGCGCATGCCCGCCAGCATGTCGGTGGCATGGCGATCGGCCAGCGCATTGGGGTTGAGATCGAGGCTGATATGGAACCAGAAGGTAGAACCGCGATGCGGCTGGCTGTGGAATGAAATATCACCGCCCATTTCATTCACCAGTTTCTGGGTAATAACAAGCCCCAGCCCGGTGCCGCCGTGGCGGCGTGAAATGCTGGCGTCGGCCTGGCGAAACGCCTGGAATAGCCGCGACTGATCGCGCTCAGGTATCCCGATGCCGGTATCGCGGATTTGTACTTCAATCTGCACTTTATTGTTACTGATGGCGCGTTTTTCCACCACGATGTCGATATTGCCATGATCGGTAAACTTGATAGCGTTGCCCACCAGATTAGTAATAACCTGTTGAAGGCGCAGCGGATCGCCAATCACATTATCCGGGACATCGTGCCGCACGCTGATAGTCAGTTCCAGCCCTTTGTCGTGAGCGGAATGCGCAAGTAATGTCACCACTTCATCCAGCGTGTTACGCAGCGGGAATGGGATGCTTTCCAGCAGCAGCTTCCCGGCTTCCAGCTTCGAGAAGTCCAGTACATCGTTAATAATACTCAGCAGATTATTTGCCGAGCGCTCAATGGTGTTGAGGTGATCACGCTGGGTTGGCGTCAGGTCGGTTTTGAGCGTAAGGCGCGTAAAGCCTATTACGCCATTCAACGGCGTGCGCAGCTCATGAGACATATTGGCAAGAAACTCAGACTTAATGCGTGCCGCTTCCTGCGCGCGTTTTTTCGCCAGATCCAGCTCGACGTTCTGAATCTCCATCTGTTCCAGTGTTTCGCGTAAATCAGAGGTCGCCTGGTCGATATTGTGCTGCATCTCTTCATGGTAGGCAGCAAGCGACATCGCCATCGAGTTGATGCCGTTTTTCAGCATATCCAGCTCGCCCAGCATAAAGCCTTCCACACGGCTGTCGAGCTGGCCGCGGCGGATGCGATCCACCGTATTGACCATGTTACGAATAGGCGCGGTGACATCACGCATCAGTCGCCAGGCGAACAGTACCGCACAGGCCATGCAGATCAGCATCATCAGTAGCGAGATAGCAATTTCCTGATATTGCTGGAGCCGCACCGATCTCAAATCGAGTTCCAGCGCCACATAGCCCAGTGTATTCGTGTTGAGCTTCGCCTCAGACACCGCAGATTCATCAGGTGAATAGCGCTCGGAGACCACGGGCATGCGCAAAATCAACATATCGTCGCGGCGGGTTACGCTAAGCCCGGTCGGCATGGCCGCGCCGTTGGCGAGCTGAAGCTCAGAAGGCTTAAGCTGATAATTAGAGGTGACAAACAGCTTATTGTGGCGATCGTAAACTGAAATGGCGCGTACAATTTCCGAATGCCGACGATGCAGTACGCTGACCAACTGGCGCACCGACTCCTTATTTTGCAGGCTCATGCCATATTCGCTGGCCACCGCCAGCGGTTCGATAATGCTGGCGCCGGCGTCTTCCAGCTGACGCTGCAAATCATGATAGCGGTGCACAACGAAGAAAACGCTGAGCAGCAGGCCGATGATAAAAGTAGGCGCCAGGATAAGAATCATCATCCGCGCCCGCAGGCTGTAGTTGGTCATGGGGTTCCGTTATGGGACAATCAGCGACATTCAGTTTACGTGAGAAATTTCCTGGCAATGGCGCAATTCTACTCTGCAAAGCGACGCGTGACGACGCGTGAAATCATAACCGTCACGGCTGATGGCCTTGATGCCTTCGGCCAGGGGGTGGCGCGCCACCACGGCAAAGCGCTTTTTATCCCCGGTTTATTGCCGGGCGAACAAGCGGAAATTGCCCTTTGCGAAGAGAAAAAACAGTTCGCGCGCGGCGAAGTGAAAAAGCGGCTGTCGCAAAGCCCGGAGCGAGTAACGCCGCTGTGCCCGCATTTTGGCGTATGTGGTGGTTGCCAGCAACAGCATGTCAGTATCGAACTGCAGCAGCGCAGCAAAGCCGACGCGCTGGCGCGCATGATGAAGCGCGAGGTCGACGAGGTGATAAGCGGGCCGGCGTGGGGTTATCGTCGTCGGGCGCGCCTGAGCTTGAATTTCCCGCCACGCAAACCAGGCTTACAGATGGGTTTTCGCAAAGCGAGTTCAAACGACCTGGTCGATGTGCATCGCTGCCCTATACTTGTGCCCCGTCTCGAAGCGTTGCTGCCGGGACTGCGTGCGTGTCTGAGCGGGCTTGAGGGCGTACGTCATCTCGGTCATGTGGAACTGGTCGAGGCTACAGGCGGTCCGCTAATGGTGTTGCGTCATCTAAAACCGCTCAGCGCAGCCGATCGCGAAAAACTGGAATGCTTTTCGCATTCCGAAGGCGTGGCACTGTACCTTGCGCCTGAGAGCGATACCCTTGAACAGCTCCACGGGGACATGCCCTGGTATGAGTCCGATGGCCTGCGCCTGAGCTTCAGCCCGCGTGATTTTATTCAGGTCAACGACGCCGTAAATCAGCAGATGGTTGCGCGCGCGCTGGCGTGGCTCGATATCCAGCCAGGCGAGCGTGTACTCGATTTATTCTGCGGTATGGGCAACTTCACGCTGCCGATGGCACGGTACGCCGAAAGCGTCGTGGGTGTGGAGGGGGTTGCGGCGCTGGTGGCGAAAGGCGACTATAATGCCGAGCTTAACGCTTTGAAAAATGTCACATTCTTCCAGCATAACCTGGAAGAAGATGTTACGCGGCAGCCCTGGGCGCAACAGGGGTTCGATAAAGTGCTGCTCGACCCGGCGCGCGCAGGGGCGGCGGGCGTAATGCGGCACATTGTGAAATTAAAACCGCGTCGGGTGGTCTATGTCTCCTGTAACCCTTCCACGCTTGCGCGTGACAGTGAGGCGCTGCTCGCGGCGGGCTATCGCACCGAACGGCTGGCGATGCTGGATATGTTCCCGCACACCAGTCATCTCGAGTCGATGGCGCTGTTTGTAAGAGATTAGTAGTGAGGCCGCCGCACGGTGCGGGCAGGCTGGTCCCGAAAGGAGAGGACGATGGTTGCGGTAAGAAGTGCACATCTTAATAAAGCTGGCGAATTTGACCATGAAAAGTGGGTGGCGAGCCTTGGGATCGCCAGTCAGCCGTCGTGTGAACGCTTAACCGAAACCTGGCGCTATTGCGAACAGCAAACTCAGGGCCACCCGCAGGCGGATCTTTTGCTCTGGCGTGGCGTGGAAATGGTCGAAATCCTCACCATGCTGAGTATGGATATCGATACTCTGCGCGCCGCGTTGCTCTTCCCACTGGTTGACGGCGGTGTGGTCAGCGAAGAGGTGCTCAAAGAGAGCGTCGGAAAATCCGTTGTCGAGCTGATTCACGGCGTGCGTGATATGGCAGCCATTCGTCAGCTAAAAGCCACCCATCACGATTCCGTCTCCTCCGATCAAGTAGATAATGTCCGTCGCATGCTGCTGGCGATGGTTGATGATTTCCGCTGCGTCGTCATAAAGCTCGCCGAGCGCATCGCACATCTGCGAGAAGTGAAAGACGCACCGGAAGATGAGCGCGTACTGGCGGCGAAAGAATGTACCAACATCTATGCGCCGCTGGCTAACCGCCTCGGCATTGGTCAGCTTAAATGGGAGCTTGAGGATTTCTGCTTCCGTTATCTGCATCCGGATGAATATAAACGCATCGCTAAACTGCTCCATGAGCGGCGTATCGATCGCGAGCATTACATCGACGAGTTTGTTACGCATCTGCGTAAGGCCATGAAAGAAGAGGGCGTAAAGGCGGAAGTCTATGGGCGCCCTAAACACATCTACAGCATCTGGCGAAAGATGCAGAAAAAGCATCTGGCCTTCGATGAACTGTTTGACGTGCGCGCGGTGCGCATCGTCGCGGAACGTCTGCAGGACTGCTATGCGGCGCTCGGGATAGTGCATACGCACTATCGCCATTTGCCAGATGAGTTCGATGATTACGTCGCGAACCCGAAACCCAACGGCTATCAGTCGATCCACACCGTGGTGCTTGGCCCCGGGGGGAAGACCGTTGAGATTCAAATCCGCACCAAACAGATGCATGAAGACGCTGAGCTCGGCGTGGCGGCCCACTGGAAATATAAAGAGGGGGCGGCAAGCGGCAGCGGCGTACGTAACGGCCATGAAGACCGTATTGCCTGGCTGCGTAAACTCATCGCCTGGCAAGAAGAGATGGCAGATTCCGGCGAAATGCTCGACGAACTGCGCAGCCAGGTCTTTGACGATCGCGTATATGTTTTCACCCCGAAAGGCGATGTGGTTGACCTGCCAGCGGGATCTACCCCCCTCGATTTTGCCTATCACATCCACAGCGATGTCGGGCACCGCTGCATCGGAGCGAAAATTGGCGGCAGGATTGTGCCGTTTACCTATCAACTCCAGATGGGTGACCAGATTGAAATCATTACCCAAAAGCAGCCGAACCCCAGCCGCGACTGGCTGAACCCAAACCTCGGGTATGTCGGCACCAGCCGTGCACGCGCTAAAATTCATGCCTGGTTCCGCAAGCAAGACCGCGATAAAAACATTATTGCGGGCCGCCAGATTCTGGACGACGAGCTGGCACACCTCGGTATTAGCCTGAAAGAAGCGGAAAAACATCTGCTGCCGCGCTACAACTTCAATGAAGTCGATGAACTGCTGGCGGCCATCGGCGGCGGCGATATTCGTCTCAACCAGATGGTGAATTTCCTCCAGGCGCAGTTCAATAAGCCGAGCGCAGAAGAACAGGACGCCGCAGCGCTGCGCCAGCTTCAGCAAAAAACGTATGCGCCGCAGGGGCGAAGCAGCCGTGACAATGGCCGCGTCGTGGTCGAAGGCGTGGGCAATCTGATGCACCATATTGCGCGTTGCTGTCAGCCTATCCCGGGCGATGACATCGTCGGTTTTATTACACAAGGGCGGGGCATTTCGATTCACCGTGCCGATTGCGATCAACTGACGGAACTGCAATCACATGCGCCGGAGCGCATTGTCGACGCAGTGTGGGGCGAGAGCTATTCTGCGGGCTATTCGCTGGTGGTACGCGTCACGGCTAATGATCGCAGCGGCCTGCTGCGTGATATCACAACGATTCTCGCCAACGAAAAGGTCAACGTGCTGGGCGTGACCAGCCGCAGCGATACGCGTCAGCAACTGGCGACCATTGATATGGAAATCGAAATTTATAACCTGCAGGTTCTCGGACGCGTGCTCGGCAAGCTCAATCAGGTGCCGGATGTCATCGACGCCAGACGCCTGCACGGCGGCTGATGCGCCAGGCGGCGTAAGCCACAGCGTTTACGCCGTCTTTCATTTTTCTCCTCCTGAGTGAGGCGCGTGGCATACGCATTTTTTATCGCCACGCCTTTTAATAAGGACTTCCAATGACCCAAATCGACCGCTTGCTCGGTATTATGAAACGCCTGCGCGACCCGGAAACCGGCTGCCCGTGGGATAAAGAACAAACCTTCGCCACCATCGCCCCTTATACACTTGAAGAAACTTACGAAGTGCTGGACGCTATTGCCCGCGAGGATTTCGACGATCTGCGTGGCGAGCTCGGCGACCTTTTGTTCCAGGTGGTGTTCTATGCCCAGATGGCGCAGGAAGACGGGCGCTTTAACTTCGACGATATCTGCGCGGCGATAAGCGATAAGCTCGAACGCCGTCATCCCCATATTTTCGGCGATGCGGCGTTCAGCAACAGTACGGAAGTGCTCGCCAACTGGGAGAAAACCAAAAGCGCTGAGCGGGCAGAAAAAGCGCAGCATTCGACGCTCGATGATATTCCCGAGAGTTTACCGGCGCTGATGCGCGCCCATAAAATCCAGAAACGCTGCTCCGCGGTTGGCTTCGACTGGACATCGCTTGGCCCGGTAGTCGAGAAAGTGCATGAAGAGATAGACGAGGTAATGCACGAGGCGCAGCAGGCCGTGATTGACGAGGCGAAACTTGAAGAGGAAATCGGTGATTTACTGTTCGCAACCGTCAATTTGTCTCGCCATCTGGGTGCGAAAGCCGAGACCGCACTGCAAAAAGCGAACCGGAAATTCGAGCGGCGTTTCCGTCAGGTTGAAGCAATAATTCGCGCTCAGGGCCTGGAAATGGAGCAGGCGAGCCTTGAGCAGATGGAAGCTGCATGGCAAACCGTTAAACGCCAGGAAATTGATAGTTAACGCTTTTTCGTAGCAAGCGCTTGTTGTAGACAATTATTTCCAACAAGCGCTTGATTTACGTCAAAAACATTTCTGTGAAAAAGGCTATTTTCTTGCGGCTTGGGTCTGGCGAGGGCAGCCAGTGAACGTGCAGAATGAAAGTTTGTGAGCCCCGTCCTGTTCGGGTATACTACTTTCCCGTCCTGGTTATTCCATCGTCTTTAAACCTAACTTCTCAGGTTCAGCATGACAACGAACTATATTTTTGTGACCGGCGGGGTCGTTTCCTCTCTGGGTAAAGGCATTGCCGCAGCCTCCCTCGCAGCCATTCTTGAAGCCCGTGGCCTCAACGTGACCATCATGAAACTGGATCCGTATATTAATGTCGATCCAGGTACCATGAGCCCTATCCAACACGGGGAAGTGTTCGTTACGGAAGACGGCGCTGAAACCGATCTGGACCTGGGTCATTACGAGCGTTTTATCCGCACCCGCATGACGCGCCGCAACAACTTCACGACAGGCCGTATTTACTCTGAAGTACTGCGTAAAGAGCGTCGTGGCGACTACCTGGGCGCGACCGTTCAGGTTATTCCGCACATTACCAACGCCATCAAAGAACGCATTCTTGCAGGCGGCGAAGGCCATGATGTGGTGCTGGTCGAAATCGGCGGCACCGTCGGCGATATCGAATCCCTGCCGTTCCTCGAAGCAATTCGTCAGATGGCGGTCGAAGTGGGCCGCGAGCACACCATGTTTATGCACCTGACGCTGGTGCCGTATATGGCTGCTGCAGGCGAGGTGAAAACTAAACCGACCCAGCATTCCGTTAAAGAATTGCTCTCTATCGGCATCCAGCCAGACGTCCTGATTTGCCGCTCCGATCGCGCCGTACCGGCCAATGAACGCGCCAAGATTGCGTTATTCTGTAACGTTCCAGAAAAAGCGGTTATTTCTCTGAAAGATGTCGATTCCATCTATAAAATTCCGGGCCTGTTGAAATCGCAGGGGCTGGACGATTATATTTGTAAACGATTCAGCTTGAACTGTCCGGAAGCTAACCTGTCTGAATGGGAACAGGTTATTTATGAAGAAGCGAATCCGGCGGGCGAAGTCACTATCGGTATGGTCGGCAAGTACATTGAACTGCCGGACGCCTATAAGTCGGTTATTGAGGCGCTCAAACATGGTGGCCTGAAAAATCGCGTGACCGTCAATATCAAGCTTATCGATTCGCAGGATGTTGAAACCCGCGGCGATGAATTGCTGAAAGGTCTGGATGCAATCCTTATCCCGGGCGGCTTCGGTTATCGCGGCGTGGAAGGCAAAATCGCCACCGCGCGCTACGCCCGTGAAAACAACATTCCTTACCTCGGCATTTGCCTCGGTATGCAAGTGGCGATGATTGAGTTTGCACGTCATGTCGCCGGTATGGAGAACGCCAACTCCACGGAATTTGTGCCAGACTGTAAATACCCGGTCGTGGCGTTAATCACCGAATGGCGGGATGAAAACGGTAATATCGAGACGCGTACTGAAAAGAGCGATCTCGGCGGAACGATGCGTCTGGGTGCGCAGCAGTGCCAGCTGTCTGATGACAGCCTGGTGCGCAAGCTTTATGGCGAACCTACGATTGTTGAACGTCACCGCCACCGTTATGAAGTCAACAATATGTTGTTGAAGCAAATTGAAGCAGCTGGTCTGCGTGTTGCAGGCCGTTCCGGCGATGATCAGTTGGTCGAGATCATCGAAGTGCCGAATCATCCGTGGTTCGTCGCCTGTCAGTTCCACCCGGAATTTACTTCCACGCCGCGTGACGGGCACCCGCTGTTTGCAGGCTTTGTGAAAGCCGCCAGCGAGCACCAAAAGCGTCAGGAGAAGTAAGCAGAGTTAGAACGGCAACGCGCGACTTTATCGCGCGTTGTTTGTCTGGAGTTTTAGTTTAACTTGTACTGAGGAAAATCTAATGTCCAAAATCGTTAAAGTCATCGGTCGTGAAATCATCGACTCCCGTGGTAACCCGACTGTTGAAGCCGAAGTTCATCTGGAAGGCGGTTTCGTAGGTATGGCTGCTGCCCCGTCAGGTGCTTCTACTGGTTCCCGCGAAGCGCTGGAACTGCGCGATGGCGACAAATCCCGTTTCCTGGGCAAAGGCGTAACCAAAGCGGTTGGTGCGGTTAACGGCCCGATCGCTCAGGCTATCGTTGGCAAAGATGCTAAAGATCAGGCTGGTATCGACAAGATCATGATCGATCTGGACGGTACTGAAAACAAATCTAACTTCGGTGCGAACGCTATTCTGGCCGTTTCTCTGGCTGCTGCTAAGGCCGCTGCTGCTTCTAAAGGCATGCCGCTGTACGAGCACATCGCTGAGCTGAACGGCACCCCGGGCAAATTCTCTATGCCGGTTCCGATGATGAACATCATCAACGGCGGCGAGCACGCTGACAACAACGTTGATATCCAGGAATTCATGATCCAGCCGGTTGGCGCTTCCAGCGTGAAAGAAGCTATCCGCATGGGTTCTGAAGTATTCCATCACCTGGCGAAAGTGCTGAAAAGCAAAGGCATGAACACCGCTGTGGGTGACGAAGGTGGCTACGCGCCGAATCTGGGCTCCAACGCCGAAGCGCTGGCCGTTATCGCAGAAGCGGTAAAAGCAGCAGGCTACGAACTGGGCAAAGACATCACTCTGGCGATGGACTGCGCAGCGTCTGAATTCTACAAAGACGGCAAATACGTTCTGGCTGGCGAAGGCAACAAAGCCTTCACCTCTGAAGAGTTCACTCACTTCCTGGAAGACCTGACCAAACAGTACCCGATCGTATCTATCGAAGACGGTCTGGACGAGTCTGACTGGGACGGTTTTGCATACCAGACCAAAGTTCTGGGCGACAAAATCCAGCTGGTGGGCGACGACCTGTTCGTAACCAACACCAAGATCCTGAAAGAAGGCATCGAGAAAGGCATCGCTAACTCCATCCTGATCAAATTCAACCAGATCGGTTCTCTGTCCGAAACTCTGGCTGCAATCAAAATGGCGAAAGACGCGGGCTATACGGCTGTCATCTCTCACCGTTCTGGCGAAACCGAAGACGCGACCATCGCTGACCTGGCGGTAGGTACTGCGGCAGGCCAGATCAAAACTGGTTCTATGAGCCGTTCTGACCGTGTTGCTAAATACAACCAGCTGATCCGTATCGAAGAAGCGCTGGGCGAAAAAGCACCGTTCAACGGTCGTAAAGAGATCAAAGGCCAGGCATAATCGCCAGACCTTTCTCAAAGAGAAATGCCAGTCGAATGACTGGCATTTTTTTTATTTAAAATCGACTTCCATTTGCTGTGGAATGCTTAATCCATTCGTGGTCTGCACACAGCGATCAATATAATCGGTGAAACGCGGCGGTTTTGGCATGCCGAGCTTCAGCAGTTTATCGTTGCAAAAGCGCACATTCAGCGTGGCAAAAGCGCCATATAAACGCATCGCTTTCAGCATCAGGCGTTCATTACACGGCCCGAAAATATCTTTCAGTTCGCGGCGCATTTTCACTAACGCTTCATAACTTACCTGCGCATAATTATCAGCAACAGGTGCCTTTTTCTGTGCCTGCGCCATCGCGATATCAATATCAGCAAAGCGAACGCTATTCTCTTCTCCCGCAGAGATATGGACCACCTCGCCCCGGGCTATCTCTTTTTGCAGCAGCAGCAATAATGCCTCAGCGCAATAATCCACGGGGATCACATCCACACGATCTTCCAGCGAGCACATAAATTTCTGTAGCATCAGCCCCATGCTGAAAACCCAAAAAATGCTGGTAGAAGGCTGGCAGCCATGGTGGGTATGACCCACAACGATAGAAGGACGGGCGATCACCAGCGGCAGTTGTGGGCACTGCTGGCGCATCAGTTGTTCGATGGTTGATTTCGAATGCGTATAGGCCACCAGGTGCTCGGCATTTTCACGAAACTCTGCGCTTTCCGGCACCAGTGAATCTGGCTCAGGCGTACAGGACATGGCCGTGCCCACGTGCAGGAACCGCTCCAGACCTGCAACCTGCGCCATGCGGTGTGCGAAAGCCAGCGTCCCTTCAACATTCACTTTCCAGATAAGGGGATTATTGCCAAACGAGGCTACCGCCGCGCAGTTAATCACGTGCGTCACGCTATCGAGGCGGACGTCATGCAGGAAACTTTCCGGCTCGCCTAAATCACCGCACACTATCTGCGTGGCCGTCAGCGTCGAAAGCTGCGCTTCACTAAGGTTAAACTTGCGCATATTGTTAAGCACGCGCGCCAGCCCGGCTTCAGCATCCCCGGCACGTACCAGCAGCAATAAATTGACCTTTTCATTGCGTTGAAGAATTTTCTCTATTACTGCCCCGCCCAGAAAACCCGTTCCGCCCGTTATTAATAATGTTTTCATTTGTATTATTCCAATGGGTTAATGGGGCGGATTGTAGGAGCAGAAAAGTAAACGCCAGATAAATAACGGCGTGGCATAAAAGAGGAGAAATTAAGGTTATTTTAAGGAAAGTCGCAAAGGGGATTGTTCTCTGACAGAAAAACAAAGAAAAAAATCCCGGCGCAATAAATAAATTATTTATCTTTTTGAATGTAAAAAGTTTTTATCGCCATACCTCTCCGCGCCAGGGCGAGAAAGAAAATGGCAAACGCTAAGAAAAATTACGTTTGGTTACATTCTTATTGATATAAAAAAGGCGCTGCAGAGATTATTCGTATCCTGCAACGCCGGCTATCAAAGTAATAAAGGTAACGTTGCGCTGGCTGTCTGCTGGCTGGTTTCCCGGTAATGGCTGTCCAGCGCCATCAGCGAAGCGGTTAATAACTCGACCAGCAGCATCGCACCGACTTTGGCATTCAGCGCGCCTGCATTGAGCGGCCCTTCAGGTTTGGCGGCGACCAGCTGCATATCGCTTATTGAGGCCAGCGGGCTTCGCGGCGTGTTGCTTAATGTTAAGATGGGCGCACCGGCCTTACGGGCAAGTTTAACGGCGTGCAACAGATCGCGGGTGGATCCAGAACTGGAAATAGCAATCACCAGATCCGTCTGGCGCAACATGGTCGCGTTCATCGAGGCCCGGTGCATATCACTAAACACCTGCGCTGGTTTACCAAGACGCAATAACTTGTAATGCAAATACTCGCCCACAATCGCGCTTGCGGCGACGCCGTAAATCTGCACTGAACTGGCCTGATGCAGTACGCGCGCGGCCTCTTCCAGCTTTGCGCGGTCAAGTAGCTGGGCGGTGTCGCGCAGCGCCTGTACCGATTCTTCCACCAGCGCATCAAGCGCGTCGCCGCCTTGCGCGCGCGGCGACTGCCCGCGTTGCACATCCAGCGCCAGCGCCATTTTGAATTCGTTATACCCTTTGCACCCCAGAGTGCGGCACAAGCGAGTCACGCTGGCTTCGCTTGTCTCACTTTCGCGAGCCAGCTCCGTGATAGTCAGGTAGAGCACGCGCGCAGGGTCGCCCAGCACATACTCACCCAGTTTGCGCTGGGTAGGACTAAAGGCAGAAAGCTCCTGGCGAAGCTTAAGCAGTAAATTTTCATTGTCAGACATAACACGATCCTGATGCAGCGCCGAATAGAAATGAGTGTGCGGGAAAGCCCGCCATCGATGCTAGCCATTTTAAAAAAGTATGATCGCCTTCGCTATTGTTGATGATAATTTTCACTGAATAAATTTAATGTGATAAATATTTTCATCATAACAACAGCGGGGAGCGTACTATGGCATTTTTCAGCGGAACATCTTCAGGGCGCTGGTTCGAAAAAGCGCAGCGTTTTGGCAAATCTTTTATGCTACCCGTCGCCGTTCTTCCTGCGGCCGGGCTGTTGCTCGGGGTAGGCGGCGCGCTGTCTAATCCCAATACGCTGACTGCATATCCGTTTCTGGATGTCGGCTGGTTGCAGGCCATTTTCACTGTCATGAGCAGCGCGGGTGCTATCGTCTTTGCGAACCTGTCGGTACTGTTTGCCGTCGGTGTGGCGGTGGGGCTTGCGCGGACCGATAAAGGCACAGCGGGTCTCGCCGCGTTACTGGCGTACCTGGTAATGAATGCCACTATTAATGCGTTACTAACTCTGAGCGGGCAGCTCGCGCAAAGCAATCCAGGGGCGGTCGGGCAGGGGACGGTGCTCGGTATCCAGACGCTGGAAACTGGTGTGTTCGGCGGTGTGGTTATCGGGCTTGTGACATGCGCGCTGCATCAGCGATTCAATAAAATTGCACTGCCGCAGTTTCTGGGGTTTTTCGGCGGGTCACGTTTTGTGCCCATTATCAGCGCGCTGGCGGCTATTCTCATTGGCGCTGCGATGACGGTCATCTGGCCGCATTTCCAGAAAGTGATTTTCGGGCTGGGTGGTCTGGTCGATGCGACGGGTTATCCTGGCACACTGCTTTATGGCTTTATTCTGCGCATGCTTGGCCCGTTCGGTCTGCATCATATCTTCTATTTGCCCTTCTGGACGACCGCGCTCGGCGGCAGCGAAATAGTCAATGGCCAGCTGGTAGAAGGGACGCAGCGCATTTTCTTCGCCCAGCTCGCGGACCCGACGACCCAACAGTTCTATGTCGGGACCTCACGGTTTATGTCAGGGCGCTTTATCACCATGATGTTTGGCCTTGTAGGCGCCTGTCTTGCGATGTATCACACGGCCAGACCAGAGAATAAAAAGCGCGTTGCCGGGCTGCTGTTATCCGCGGCGCTCACCTCTTTTTTAACCGGCATTACCGAACCGATCGAGTTCTCTTTCTTGTTTGTCGCGCCGGTACTCTATGTCATCCATGCGTTTTTCGACGGGCTGGCTTTTATGCTGGCGCATATGCTGCACATCACTATCGGCCAGACTTTCTCGGGCGGCTTTATTGATTTCATTCTGTTTGGCGTTTTGCAGGGCGAAGCGAAAACACACTGGCTCTATGTGCCGCTGGTCGGCGTGCCGTGGTTTTTCCTTTATTACTTCACGTTTCGTTTCCTGATAACGCGTTTCGATTTCGCCACGCCCGGACGTGAAAAAGAGACGCAGGAGAACGTGTCGGTGACGGGCAGCGAGCGGGCGCAGGCCATTGTGGCCGGGCTTGGTGGTCATGAAAACCTGCAGGAGGTGGATTGCTGCGCCACGCGGTTACGCGTCACGGTCAATGATGGCGGCAAAGTCAGTGAGTCAGCGCTTAAGGCGACCGGCGCCCGCGGCGTGATCCTGCGCGGTAATGGCGTCCAGATTATCTACGGCCCCCATGTCACGATTATCAAAAACGAAGTGGAAGAGTTATTAAGCTGAGGTCAACGATGTTAGAGCAAATCAAAGGAAAGCTGGTGGTCTCCTGTCAGGCGCTGGAAAACGAACCGCTGCACAGTCCGTTTATCATGGGCAAAATGGCACTGGCGGCGGCGCAGGGCGGAGCGGCAGGGATCCGCGCCAACAGCGTGGCGGACATTGCGGCGATAAAACAAAACGTGACGCTGCCGGTGATTGGCATCATCAAACGGGATTACCCGGGCAGCGACGTTTTTATCACGGCGACAATGCGAGAAATTGATGAGTTGATGACAGTGGGGCCTGACATGATCGCGCTTGATGCCACCGCGCGTCCGCGTCCGGGCGGTGAGACGCTGGAATCGCTCGTGAAAACGATCCGCCGCGCTTATCCGCACGTGCCACTGATGGCCGATGTCTCAGACGTGAAAGAAGCCGTGACGGCGCAAGCGCTGGGCTTTGACTGCGCCGGCACGACCCTCTACGGTTACACGGCGCACACCCAGGGGCATAGGCTGCCGGAGCATGATTTTGCCCTGTTAAACGCCGTGCTGGCCGCTGTCACGATCCCGGTTATTGCCGAAGGCAACGTCGATACACCCGAAGGGGCGGCACGTTGTCTGGCGTTGGGCGCACATGCTGTGGTCGTTGGCGGTGCGATTACTCGTCCGCAGCAGATTACCCGGCGTTTTGCTGACGCGCTGCGTTCACCAGTTATCTGAAGCGCCGCCGCCGTCGCTTGAGCCGCCATCGCCAGAGCTCACGCTGTCGTGGCTGCTGTGATGGCTGCCACTGTCGCCGCCGGATAAATGATGAAGATGCTGATTGGCAAGCCAGGCTGACGAGTTATCGCCTGATGACGTCCCGTTGCCTGCGCTAAACAGGCGCTGGGGGAAAGCGAACGCCATGATAATCACCATGGTTAACAACAGAATCGGCGTTGAAAAACTGAGCCACAAAAACGGCACGATCCAGGGGACAAAATCGCTGGTGATGGCAAGCGCTGGCGTCAGCAGACACGACGTGCCGAAAAAGAGCGTTATTAGCGTTTTCTTTTTACGCTTGAACAACAGAACCGCCAGTGTGATGGCGAGAAACGGCAGCCCTTCCCAGTAAGAAAATCCTAACAGGAACGACTTGAGCCATAACCACGACGGCGAGGCCGCAGTCGGCAGCGATTTGCCGCTGAGCACCGCGTCGATACCGGTCAGGCCGTGCCGGATGCCTTCGGCCAGCTCGCCCGCCCTGAACCAGGGGAGCATCTGCTCTTTAATGATTTGGCTCGCCAGCGCGTTGGTCAGTGTGGTTTCCAGGCCGCGACCCACCTCGATACGCACTTTACGATCCTCCCAGGCCACCAGTATCAGCACGCCATCGTTGCGCTGCGGACTGCCCAGATGCCAGGTATTGAACACGCGCGTAGCAACGCTTTCCAGGTTATCGCCCTGTAAGGTTGGCACGATCAGTACCACCGTTTGTGCGTGGGTGCGGGTATATATCGAGGAGACGTCCTTGAGCAACGTGGCGTGCTCCTGTTCCTCCAGGATGCCAGCCGGATCGTTAACCAGGCTTTGCATCGTCGGTACGGGAAAGTTTTGCGCCTGAACGGTAAAGCCCGCAAGCGTTAGCGATACCGTCAGAAAAAATAACGTCAGTGTGCGTACCATTGCTTTTACTTGTCCTTGTTTTCGCAGGGTCGTCAGTCGTCATAGTAACCGCCGCCCGGCAAAGCTGCCAATGACCTGGAATTTAGGGGCTGTGGTGCGTAAAGCCGCGCCGCAGCGGCCAGGATGGCGCAAATGGCACATGATAGTCTGGCGGTTATCTGTAATAATTACCGTTTTGGTAATAAACCGAGTGAATCATGCAGTACCCGATTAATGAGATGTTCCAGACCCTGCAGGGCGAGGGTTATTTTACCGGCGTGCCCGCCATTTTTATTCGTCTGCAGGGATGCCCGGTAGGCTGTGCCTGGTGCGACACCAAACACACCTGGGAGAAGCTCGCGGATCGGGAAGTGTCGCTTTTCAGCATTATCGCGAAAACGAAAGAGAGCGATAAATGGGGCGCTGCGAGCCCGGAAGATCTGCTGGCAGCGATTGAGCGCCAGGGATATACCGCGCGCCATGTGGTGATAACGGGCGGTGAGCCGTGCATCCACAATCTGCTGCCGTTAACCGAGATGCTGGAAGCGCAAGGTTTTAGCTGTCAGATTGAAACCAGCGGTACGCACGATGTGCGCTGCACCACCGGCACCTGGGTGACCGTCTCGCCGAAAGTGAATATGCGCGGCGGTTATGACGTGCTGGACCAGGCACTGATGCGTGCTGATGAGATTAAGCACCCGGTTGGGCGTATGCGCGATATCGAAGCGCTGGATGAGTTGCTGGCGCGCCTGCATGACGAGCGCCAGCGCGTGATTGCGCTCCAGCCGATAAGCCAAAAGGACGACGCGACACGCTTGTGTATTGAAACCTGCATCGCCCGTAACTGGCGGTTGTCGATGCAAACGCACAAATATTTGAATATTGCATAAAAAAAGGAGCCAACGGCTCCTTTTTTTATGCGTGATTGGCGGCGGGTAAGCAAAGCGCCACCTGCCAACAGATGCTACTAAACCTTATTCGCCGCGATATACGCAGCCCGCAGTACAGGTTTCTTTGATCATCACGGCGCTCAGCAGCGGCAGGCGTGGTTTCATTTGATCCCAAATCCAGCGCGCCAGCACTTCGCTGGTCGGATTCTCAAGGCCCGGAATATCGTTCAGATAATAGTGATCCAGGCTATCGTAAATCGGCTTAAACGCGGCTTTCAGCTCGGCGAAATCGATAATCCAGCCGGTATGCGGGTCCACCTCGCCCGTAATCTCCAGGCGCACCATAAAAGAGTGTCCGTGCAGGCGACCGCACTTGTGGCCTTCAGGAACGTGGGGCAGTCGGTGAGCGGCTTCGAAGATAAAATCTTTAAACAGGGTGGTAGGCATAACACAGTCTCAGTTTTGCTAAAAAAACCGCCGCATAGTACCGGAATTGACCGTTTTTAGCATTAACGAAAACCGCCCTGTGCGATAACCCCGCTATCGGTGCGCCGTTATTTTTTTATTTCATTAATTATCAGTACCTTAATTAACCTGTTTTAACGCTCAGGCTTATTGGTAAAAGCGGTTAGTCCGTTTGGTTATTTATTATTTCCATCCCTTCTTTAATTGTTATTATCGCCGCCGTTAACCTTACTTTCTCTTCTGTTTTTGCAATGAAAAACAGCTTTGCTACTGGAACATAACGACGCATGACGAATCAGGCCCCACCGAACGCTTTGCTCCCGCTCAGCCCGGAGCAGCTGGCTCGCCTTCAGACGGCGACTCATGATTTCACCCCCACGCAGCTGGCCTGGCTTTCCGGCTACTTCTGGGGAATGGTTAACCAACAGCCCGGTGCTGCCGTGGTGCAAACGCCCGCGGCGCCTGCGTCGGTCATTACGCTTATTTCCGCTTCTCAGACCGGTAATGCACGCCGCGTCGCCGAAGCGTTGCGCGACGATTTGCTGGCGGCACAGCTTAACGTGAACCTGGTGAATGCCGGCGACTACAAATTCAAACAAATCGCCCAGGAAAAGCTGCTGGTCATCGTCACCTCCACGCAAGGGGAAGGGGACCCGCCGGAAGAGGCCGTCGCGCTGCATAAGTTTCTGCTCTCTAAAAAGGCACCGAAGCTCGACGGCGCGGCCTTTGCGGTCTTTGGGCTTGGCGACACCTCTTATGAGCGCTTCTGCCAGTCCGGTAAAGATTTCGACGGCCGCCTTGCGGAACTGGGCGCAGAGCGTCTGCTCGATCGCGTCGATGCTGATGTCGAATACCAGGCGGCCGCCCAGGCATGGCGCGCGCGCGTGGTTGAGGTTCTGAAAGCTCGCGTGCCGAAAGAGGCGCCCTCTCAGGCGGCGTTAACCGCCAGCGGCACCGTCAATCAGGTGGATTCCACGCCGTACACCAAAGAAGCGCCGCTTACCGCCACGCTTGCTGTGAATCAGAAAATCACCGGCCGCGATTCGCAAAAAGATGTGCGTCATATCGAAATCGATCTTGGCGATGCCGGGCTGCGCTACCAGCCGGGCGACGCGCTTGGCGTCTGGTATCAGAACGATCCGGCACTGGTGCAGGAACTGCTTGAGCTGCTGTGGCTGAAAGGCGATGAGCCCGTCACGGTGGGCGACAAAACGCTGCCGCTTAGCGAGGCGCTGCAGTGGCATTTTGAGCTGACGGTTAACACCGCAGCTATCGTTGAGAACTACGCCACGCTGACCCGCAGTGAAACGCTGCTGCCGCTGGTGGGCGATAAAGCGAAGCTTCAGCACTACGCTGCGACGACCCCCGTCGTCGATATGGTGCGTTTTGCGCCAGCCCAGCTTGATGCAGAGCAACTGCTCGGCCTGCTGCGCCCGCTCACGCCGCGTCTCTACTCCATCGCCTCGTCGCAGGCGGAAGTGGAAAGCGAAGTGCACATCACCGTGGGCGTGGTGCGTTTTGATATCGAAGGCCGCCAGCGTGCGGGCGGGGCCTCCAGCTATCTCGCGGATCGTCTTGAAGAGGACGGCGAAGTGCGCGTGTTCATTGAGCACAACGATAACTTCCGCCTGCCCGCCACGCCGGAAACGCCGGTCATTATGATTGGCCCTGGCACCGGCATCGCGCCATTCCGCGCCTTTATGCAGCAGCGTGAGGCGGACGGCGCCACCGGTAAAAACTGGCTCTTTTTCGGCAACCCGCACTTTACTGAAGATTTCCTGTATCAGGTCGAGTGGCAGCGCTATGTCAAAGAAGGCCTGTTAAACCGCATCGACCTTGCCTGGTCCCGCGATCAGGAACATAAAATTTACGTACAAGATAAAATCCGCGAGCAGGGCGCGGAGCTGTGGCGCTGGATTCAGGAAGGCGCGCACCTTTATGTCTGCGGCGACGCCAATCGCATGGCGAAGGATGTCGAGCAGGCTTTACTGGAAGTGATTGCGGCTTACGGCGAGATGGATGCCGAAGCGGCGGATGAATATTTAAGTGAGCTGCGCGTTGAGCGCCGTTACCAGCGAGACGTCTACTGATGAGCGAAAAATACCCAGGACCTTTGGTGGTCGAAGGAAAACTTTCCGATGCGGAACGCATGAAGCGTGAAAGTAACTTCCTGCGCGGCACCATTGCCGAAGATTTACATGACGGGCTGACCGGTGGGTTTAATGGCGACAACTTTCTGCTGATCCGTTTCCACGGGATGTACCAGCAGGACGATCGCGATATCCGCGCCGAGCGTGCGGCCCAGAAGCTGGAGCCGCGTCACGCCATGATGCTGCGCTGCCGTCTGCCGGGCGGCATCATGACGCCGCAGCAGTGGCTCTCCATCGATAAGTTCGCCGAAGAAAACACGATTTACGGCAGCATCCGTCTGACTAACCGCCAGACGTTCCAGTACCACGGGCTGCTGAAGAAAAACGTGAAGCCCGCGCACCAGATGCTGCACTCCGTGGGCCTTGATGCGCTGGCGACCGCCAACGACATGAACCGTAACGTGCTGTGTACGTCTAACCCGGTTGAGTCGCAACTGCATGCCGAGGCGTACGAGTGGGCGAAGAAACTCTCTGAGCATCTGCTGCCGCGTACCCGCGCTTATGCGGAAATCTGGCTTGATAAAGAAAAAGTGGCGACCACCGATGAAGAGCCGATTCTCGGTGCCACTTATTTGCCGCGCAAGTTTAAAACGACGGTTGTGGTTCCGCCGCAGAACGATGTCGATCTCCATGCTAACGACATGAACTTCGTGGCGATTGCGGAGAACGGCAAGCTGGTGGGCTTTAACCTGTTGGTCGGCGGTGGGCTTTCTATCGAGCATGGCAACAAGAAAACGTACGCCCGTACCGCGACCGAGTTCGGCTATATTCCGCTGGAGCATACGCTTGCCGTGGCGGAAGCGGTGGTAACGACCCAGCGCGACTGGGGTAACCGTACCGATCGTAAAAACGCGAAAACCAAATATACGCTGGAGCGCGTCGGGCCGGACGTTTTCAAAGCCGAAGTGGAGCGCCGCGCGGGCATTACGTTTGCGCCAATTCGCCCCTATGAATTTACCGGTCGTGGCGATCGCATCGGCTGGGTGAAAGGCATTGATGATAAATGGCACCTGACGCTGTTTATCGAAAACGGCCGCATTCTTGATTTCCCAGACAAGCCGCTCAAAACTGGCCTGAAAGAAATCGCGAAAATCCATAAAGGCGATTTTCGCCTGACTGCTAACCAGAACCTGATTGTGGCGGGCGTGCCGGAAGGTGACAAAGCGAAGATCGAACAGATCGCACGCGCGCATGGCCTGATGGAAAGCGTCACACCACAGCGCGAAAACTCAATGGCCTGCGTGGCATTCCCGACCTGCCCGCTGGCGATGGCGGAAGCGGAGCGTTTCCTGCCGCAGTTTATCGACAAAGTGGATGGGATCATGGCCAAACATGGCGTTGCGGACGAGCACATTGTGTTGCGCGTCACCGGCTGCCCGAACGGCTGTGGTCGTGCGATGCTGGCGGAACTGGGTCTGGTCGGCAAAGCGCCGGGGCGTTACAACCTCCATCTTGGCGGTAACCGCATTGGCACCCGTATTCCGCGCATGTACCGTGAGAATATTACCGAGTCCGAAATCCTCGATACCATCGATGAGCTGGTCGGCCGCTGGGCGCAGGAGCGCGAAGCGGGCGAAGGGTTTGGCGATTTCACCGTACGAGCCGGGATTATTCGTCCGGTACTCGACCCGGCACGGGATTTCTGGGAATAAGCTCCTAACCCTCGCCCGGGGCGAGAGCGTAACCGGCGCAGATTCAAATTAACCATGGCTGTCTTCCCCCTCTCGCTTTTAGGGAGAGGGGCGGGGGTTACCATTAAAGACGCGAGGTTTACATGTCCGTACTCGATCTCCAGACGCTGAATGCGCTTGAAAAAAACGAACGTGCCGAGGCGCTCGCTGATACCAACGCGCAGCTTGAGGCGCTTGACGCCGAAGCGCGCGTCAGCTGGGCGCTCGACAACCTGCCGGGCGAGTTCGTGCTTTCATCAAGCTTCGGTATCCAGGCGGCAGTCAGCCTGCATCTCGTCACGCAACAGCGCCCGGATATTCCGGTCATCCTCACCGATACCGGCTATCTCTTCCCGGAAACGTACCGCTTTATCGATGAACTGACGGATAAGCTCAACCTGAACCTGAAAATCTACCGTGCGGCACAAAGCCCCGCCTGGCAGGAGGCGCGCTATGGCAAACTGTGGGAACAGGGCGTTGAGGGTATCGAGAAATACAACGATATCAACAAAGTGGAGCCGATGAACCGCGCGCTCAACGAACTCAACGCGCAGACCTGGTTTGCTGGCCTGCGCCGCGATCAGTCCGGCAGCCGGGCGAATTTACCGGTGCTTGGCATTCAGCGCGGCGTCTTTAAAATTCTGCCGATTATCGACTGGGACAACCGCACGGTGTATCAATACCTGCAAAAACACGGGCTGAAATACCACCCGTTGTGGGACGAAGGCTATCTGTCGGTGGGGGACACGCACACCACCCGTAAGTGGGAGCCAGGCATGGCGGAAGAAGAGACGCGCTTTTTCGGTCTCAAACGCGAATGCGGCCTGCACGAAGGCTAACGAAAAGCGCGCCCGGGGGCGCGCTTTTTACTTCTCGGCTTTCGCGAGCGTTTTCACAAGCGGCAACAATACCCGCATCACGTCGCGACAGCGCTTCTCAATACGGCCCGGCAGCGCCTTATCCAGATATTGCAAATTATCCTCGCGGGCATGATGGGCTACCGCGCCGATGGCGTGACGGCCACGATGGCGGGTCGGGTCGTTTACTGCAGAAATCGACAACACCGGAATACCGGCTTTATCAAAGGCCGCGGCGTCGTTATCTACAGGCATCGCACTACTGGCGGCAACCGGGATGCCGAAGCGGCGCGCCAGTTTCAGCGCATTGTCGCGCGTAAGCGCTCGCACGGCCGCGGGTGTGCTCTTACCACTGGTGAAGGCGAGTTTATCGCCCGCGACCAGTTGGCTGAGGTTAATGACCAGCAGCGTCTGTTTTTTTTCAATCGCGCTCATGCGCTTAAGCAGATTCTCCGCGCCCATGCCGCCTTCTTCTTCACCGCTGGTCGCAATAAAGCGCACGCCATAGCGCGTCGGGACATCCTTCAGGCGCTCCGCCAGCTCCAGCATCACGCCTATGCCTGCCGCGTTATCATCCACGCCCTGCAGCGTCAGCCCACCCAGATTATGATCGACATCGGCGTCATTGAGTGGCGCGTAAGTGTCCAGGTGCGCCATGACGATAATCTGCTGCGGCTCGCTGCCCTCATGGGCGGCGATAACAGTGCTGCCGGTGACGTTCTGCCAGTTGGTACGGTTATCTCCGGCGGTATAGATATAGCGGCTGTGAAACGCGCGAATATCACTTCGGTAGCCAAGGCGTACGAACTGCTGGCGCAGATAATCGGCGGCAAGCATCTCGGCGGGCGAGCCGGTCATGCGGCCAGGGAACAGGGTAGCCATGTGACGAGTTTGCTCGCTGGCGATATCACCGGGATGTAGAGTTTGCGAAACAGCGGGCAGGGTGAAGCATACGCTCAGCGCCAGGCTCAGAGTGCCGCGGCGCACTGCGGAAAACATAGAATATCCTTACTCAAAAAAACACGACCAGATAATGGCGCTTAGTATGAAACTGTGACGGCGGTTACACAATTGAAATGCGGTTAAACGCCCGAAATTTCACGGCTTAAGCACTTTTTGAGATTTGTATTTCTGGTGCCTTATTCCTTTGTGGAACTATAAATGCCAATTCGTAATTTCATCTGTTATCAGCCTCCCCCTATAGTCCCCTCTGGTCCCCTGTTGTTAGCGAGTTGTATCGCCGTGGAATATCTCCCGTTATTTGCTCAACTGAAACAGCGCCCGGTACTGGTCGTCGGCGGTGGCGAAGTCGCGCTGCGTAAAATCGCGCTGCTGCGTCGGGCGGGCGCCTGTGTCTCGGTGGTGGCGAAAAAGCTCCATCCGGAACTGGCGGCGCTTGAGCAGGAAGGCGCGCTGCGCTGGCTGGCACAGGCGTTTGAACCCGCGCAGCTTGATGCCGTGTTCCTGGTTATCGCGGCGACCAACGACGCGGCGCTTAATCGCCGGGTGTTTGACGAAGCCAACGCCCGTCAGCGGCTGGTGAATGTCGTAGACGATCAACCGCTGTGCTCCTTTATTTTCCCGTCGATAGTCGACCGCTCGCCACTGATTGTGGCTATCTCGTCAAGCGGCAACGCGCCCGTGCTGGCGCGGCTGTTGCGCGAGAAAATCGAATCCCTGCTGCCGGTGAGCCTCGGACGAATGGCCGAAGTAGCGGGCAGTTTTCGCGACCGTATTAAAGCGTGCATACCGACGACCGACGGACGCCGTCGCTTCTGGGAGAAAGCCTTTCGCGGACGCTTTGCGAGCCTCATGGCCGCAGGCGACACCCAGGCTGCCGAAGCGGTGCTTGAAGCCGAACTCGACGCGCCGCAAACCGCACAGGGCGAAATTTTTCTGGTGGGCGCAGGGCCGGGTGACGCCGGGCTGCTGACGCTTCGTGGGTTGCAGGTGATGCAGCAGGCCGACGTGGTGCTCTATGACCACCTGGTGAGCGACGGCGTGCTGGATCTGGTGCGCCGCGACGCCGACCGGATTTGTGTTGGCAAACGCGCCGGCGCGCATGCCGTCGCCCAGCATGAAACCAATCAAATGCTTGTCGATTTCGCCCGTGAAGGCAAAACCGTGGTACGCCTGAAAGGCGGCGACCCGTTTATTTTCGGGCGCGGTGGCGAAGAGCTGGAGGCGGCGAAAGCCGCAGGCGTGCCGTTTCAGGTGGTGCCCGGTGTAACGGCCGCGAGCGGCGCTACCGCCTATGCGGGCATTCCACTGACCCATCGCGATTACGCTCAAAGCGCCGTTTTCGTTACCGGTCACTACAAACCCGACAGCACTCCATTCGACTGGGCGTTGCTCGCGAAAAGCCGTCAGACGCTCGCCATCTATATGGGCACCATGAAAGCGGCAGAAATCAGCCAGCAGCTTATCGCGCATGGCCGTGACGCTAAAACGCCGGTCGCCGTAATAAGCCGCGGCACGCGCGAAGACCAACGCGTGCTGACCGGCACGCTCGACGCGCTCAGCGTTCTTGCGAAAGACGCGCCGATGCCTGCGCTGCTTGTCGTGGGCGAAGTGGTGCAACTCCACCAGCAGCTCGCCTGGTTTCAACATTCAACCGACGCGGAAGACATTCGTTCTTCCGTGGTGAATCTGGCTTAAGGAAAGGTTATGGATCAAAAACGACTCACTCACCTGCGGCAACTGGAGGCGGAAAGCATCCATATCATTCGTGAAGTGGCCGCCGAATTCTCAAACCCGGTGATGATGTATTCCATCGGTAAAGACTCCAGCGTGATGCTGCACCTGGCGCGTAAAGCGTTTTATCCAGGCACGCTGCCGTTCCCGCTGCTGCATGTAGATACCGGCTGGAAGTTTCGTGAAATGTACGAATTCCGCGACCGTACCGCCAAAGCCTACGGCTGTGAACTGCTGGTGCATAAAAACCCGGAAGGCGTGGCGATGGGCATTAACCCGTTCGTGCATGGCAGCGCTAAACATACCGACATCATGAAAACCGAAGGGCTGAAGCAAGCGCTGAATAAATACGGTTTCGATGCGGCTTTCGGCGGTGCGCGCCGCGACGAAGAAAAATCCCGCGCGAAAGAGCGTATCTACTCCTTCCGCGACCGTTTCCACCGCTGGGATCCGAAAAACCAGCGCCCGGAGCTGTGGCACAACTACAACGGTCAGATTAATAAAGGCGAAAGCATTCGCGTCTTTCCGCTCTCCAACTGGACCGAGCTGGATATCTGGCAATATATCTACCTGGAAAATATCGAAATCGTTCCGCTGTACCTGGCCGCCGAGCGCCCGGTGCTGGAGCGCGACGGCATGCTGATGATGATCGACGACGATCGCATCGATTTGCAGCCGGGTGAAGAGATCAAACCGCGCATGGTGCGCTTCCGTACTCTTGGCTGCTGGCCGCTGACGGGCGCCGTGGAGTCTAACGCGCAGACGTTGCCGGAAATTATCGAAGAGATGCTGGTCTCCACCACCAGCGAGCGGCAGGGCCGCGTAATTGACCGCGACCAGGCAGGCTCAATGGAGCTTAAAAAACGTCAGGGTTATTTCTAAGGAGCCGCCATGAACACCACTATCGCACAACAGATCGCCAAAGAAGGCGGCGTGGAAGCCTATCTGCACGCCCAGCAGCACAAAAGCCTGCTGCGCTTTCTGACCTGCGGCAGCGTGGATGACGGGAAAAGTACCCTGATTGGCCGCCTGCTGCACGATACCCGCCAGATTTATGAAGATCAGCTCTCGTCGCTGCACAACGACAGCAAGCGTCACGGTACCCAGGGCGAGAAACTCGATCTGGCGCTGCTGGTAGACGGCCTGCAGGCCGAGCGCGAGCAGGGCATTACTATTGACGTGGCGTACCGCTATTTCTCGACTGAAAAACGTAAATTCATTATCGCGGATACCCCAGGGCATGAGCAGTACACCCGCAACATGGCGACCGGCGCGTCCACCTGCGATCTGGCGATCCTGCTGATGGATGCCCGTAAAGGCGTACTGGATCAGACCCGCCGCCACAGCTTTATCTCGACGCTGCTCGGCATTAAGCATCTGGTCGTGGCCGTTAACAAAATGGATCTGGTGGATTTCAGCGAAGAGACCTTCGAGCGCATTCGTCAGGATTACCTGAGTTTTGCCGAACAGTTGCCAGGTAATCTGGATATCCGCTTTGTGCCGCTCTCCGCGCTTGAAGGCGACAACGTGGCGATGCAGAGCCTGAATATGGCCTGGTATACCGGCCCGACGCTACTGGAAGTCCTCGAGAATATTGAGATCCAGCGTGTGGTTGATGAGCAACCGCTGCGCTTCCCGGTGCAGTACGTCAACCGTCCGAACCTGGATTTCCGCGGCTACGCAGGCACCGTTGCGGGCGGCGTGGTGAAAGTGGGCCAGCGTGTGAAAGTGCTGCCGTCCGGCGTGGAGTCCAGCGTGGCGCGCATCGTGACCTTTGACGGCGATTTGCAAGAAGCGGGCGCGGGCGAGGCCGTCACGCTGGTGCTGAAAGATGAAATTGACATCAGCCGCGGCGATCTCGTGGTCGATGCTTCCGGCCACGTTGACGCGGTACAAAGTGCGGCGGTCGATGTCGTGTGGATGGCGGAGCAGCCGCTCGTACCGGGCCAGAGCTACGACATTAAAATCGCCGGGAAGAAAACCCGCGCGCGCGTTGACAACATTCAGTATCAGGTTGATATCAACAACCTGACCCAGCGCGTTGTGGAGAATCTGCCGCTGAACGGCATTGGCCTGGTTGACCTGACGTTCGACGAGCCGCTGAACCTCGATAAATATCAGGAGAACCCGGTGACCGGCGGCCTGATTTTCATCGACCGTCTCTCAAACGTCACCGTGGGCGCGGGCATGGTGCGCGAGCCGCAACAGAATGTGTATCAGGAACCTTCCGCCTACAGCGCGTTTGAGCTGGAACTGAATCAGCTGGTTCGCCGCCACTTCCCGCACTGGGGCGCGCGCGACCTGCTGGGGGGAAAATAATGGCGCAGCATGACGAAAACGTCGTCTGGCACGCTCACCCGGTGACGGCGGCGCAGCGCGAGCAACTCCACGGTCATCGCGGCGCGGTCTTGTGGTTTACGGGGCTTTCGGGCTCCGGTAAATCCACCGTCGCGGGGGCGCTTGAAGAGGCGCTCCACCAGCTTGGCGTCAGCACCTATCTGCTCGACGGCGACAATGTGCGCCACGGGCTGTGCCGCGATCTGGGCTTTAGCGATGACGATCGTAAAGAGAACATTCGCCGCGTCGGTGAAGTGGCGAAGCTGATGGTAGATGCGGGGCTGGTCGTGTTGACCGCATTTATCTCGCCGCACCGCGCCGAGCGTCAGATGGTGCGTGAACAGCTAGGCGAAGGGCGCTTTATCGAGGTGTTTGTCGATACGCCGCTGACGGTGTGTGAAGCGCGCGATCCGAAAGGGCTTTATAAGAAAGCCCGTGCGGGTGAGCTGCGCAACTTCACCGGCATTGATGCGGTGTATGAAGCGCCACAGACGCCCGAAATTCATCTCGACGGTCAACAATTGGTAACAAATTTGATTGCGCAATTGTTAGACCTGCTGCGTCGCGAAGATATCATCAAATCCTGAGACCGCGCCGGGAGTGCTTTTCCCGGCCTGTCACGTCACAGGATAAGCTATGCGTAATACCACGAACATGATTGTCTCCCAGGCGGATACCGCGCCTGCCGTCGAAGAAACCACCTGGGCCTGGCCTGGCGCCGTGGTGGGCTTTATCTCGTGGCTGCTGGCCCTTGGCGTTCCCTTTCTCCTCTACGGCTCTAATACGCTCTTTTTTCTGCTCTACACCTGGCCGTTTTTTCTGGCGCTTATGCCGGTGGCCGTCGTGGTAGGCGTGGCGGTGTTCTCGCTACTGGAGCGTAAGCTGGTCTACAGCACACTCGCTACGTTAATAAGCGTCGGGATGATGTTCGGGCTGCTCTTTATCTGGCTGGCGAGCTGACGTTTCGCGTTTTTCACACTCTCTCAACAGGCGCATGCGCATCGGCGCGCTTTCTGTGGTACATTCTGCCGCTGTTTAATTTCTTAACCTGCACGTCGTAGCAAGCCGGGTAGAGTCCGGCGGGAAGTTATGGGATGATAAAGCCGTTTTTCAGGGGGCAGAATGGGTAAACTAACGCTGCTATTGCTGGCTTTGCTGGTCTGGCTACAGTATTCGCTGTGGTTTGGAAAAAACGGCATCCACGACTATTCCCGCGTAGCCGACGACGTCGCAGTGCAGCAGGCTACCAACGCCAAACTCAAAGCGCGTAACGATCAGCTTTTCGCCGAAATCGACGATCTCAATGGCGGTCAGGAAGCTATCGAAGAGCGCGCGCGCAACGAATTAAGCATGACCAAACCGGGCGAAACCTTCTATCGTCTGGTGCCGGACGCCGCAAAACGCGCCGGTGGGCCTGCGCAAAATAATCGATAACCAGAAGCGGGTTTTTCACATGGCGCCTTCCTTTGCGGACGTGATTGCCGTGGTGCCGGCGGCCGGAATCGGCAGCCGTATGCAGACGGAATGTCCAAAACAATACCTCACTATCGGGAACCAGACGATTCTCGAACACGCGGTCGCGCCGCTGTTGCAGCATCCGCGCATCAGCCGGGTGATCATCGCTATCAGTCCCGCTGACACCACCTTTGCCCGGTTGCCGCTGGCGGCGCATCCTGATGTTCAGGTCGTGCGCGGCGGCGCGCAGCGTGCCGACTCTGTTCTGGCGGGCCTTCAGGCCGCAGGCGACGCGCGTTGGGCGCTGGTGCATGACGCCGCGCGCCCGTGTTTAGACGCACAAGATCTGGTGCGCCTGCTGGCGCTGACCGAAACCAGCAACGTGGGCGGCATTCTTGCGGCTCCGGCCTGCGACACCATGAAACGCGCGGAGCCGGGCAAACCGGCCATCGCACATACGGTGGATCGCGAAAACCTCTGGCACGCGCTGACGCCGCAGCTTTTCCCGCTTGAACTGCTGCGCGACTGCCTGACGCGCGCGCTCACAGAAGGCGCGACGATCACGGATGAGGCCTCCGCACTCGAATATTGCGGGTTTCATCCGGAACTGGTCACGGGCCGCTCAGACAATATTAAAGTTACCCGCCCTGAGGATTTGGCTCTGGCGGCGTTTTATCTTACCCGGTTAACCTCAATGGAGACGGCATAATGCGCATCGGACATGGTTTTGACGTACACGCCTTTGGAGGCGTCGGCCCGATTATTATTGGTGGCGTCCGTATTCCTTATGAGCAAGGTCTGCTGGCGCACTCTGACGGCGATGTAGCGCTCCACGCCCTGACCGACGCGCTGCTTGGCGCGGCGGCGCTTGGCGATATCGGCAAACTCTTTCCGGATACCGACCCGGCGTTTAAAGGCGCCGACAGTCGCGAGCTGCTGCGTGAAGCCTGGCGTCGCATTCAGGCGAAGGGCTACACGCTTGGCAACGTCGATGTCACCCTCATCGCCCAGGCACCCAAAATGGCCCCGCACATCCCGCAAATGCGTGTGTTTATCGCCGAAGATCTGGGATGCCATATGGATCAGGTGAATGTGAAAGCGACCACCACTGAAAAACTCGGCTTTACCGGGCGCGGCGAAGGCATCGCCTGCGAGGCCGTCGCGCTGCTGATGAAGGCTGGCGCATGAGTGATTTCAACACGCTGACCTGGCTGCACGGCCAGCCGCATGGGCAGGGGCGTCTTAAAACAAGCCCAACGGATTTTCGGGTCGTTGAGGATTTAGGCTTCGCGCCGGACGGCGACGGCGAACATCTGCTGGTGCGGATTCGCAAAACCGGCTGCAATACCCGTTTTGTGGCGGATGCGCTGGCGAAGTTTCTTGGCATTGCGGCACGCGAAGTAAGCTTTGCGGGGCAAAAAGATAAGCATGCGGTTACCGAACAGTGGCTGTGCGCGCGCTTACCCGGCAAAGAGATGCCCGCCATGCGCGCGTTTACGCTTGAAGGCTGCGAGGTGCTGGAATTCGCGCGTCATCGCCGCAAGCTGCGCCTTGGCGCGCTGAAGGGCAACCGTTTTTCGCTGGTGCTGCGCGATATCACCGATCGTGACGAGGCGCAAACGCGGCTACAGGCTATTGCTGAAAAGGGCGTGCCGAACTACTTTGGCCCGCAGCGCTTCGGCATCGGTGGGAGCAACGTGCTGCAGGCAAAGCGCTGGGCGCAAACCGGGCAGCCGCCGCGCGAGCGCAATAAACGGGGTTTCGCGCTCTCTGCCGCCCGTAGCCTGATGTTTAACCGGCTGGCAAGTGCAAGACTGCAAAAACCAGAGGCGCATCAGGTGGTCGACGGCGATGCGCTACAGTTAGCCGGGCGCGGAAGCTGGTTTGTCGCAACGGCCGAGGAGCTGCCTGATTTACAGGCGCGCGTGGAGAGTGGCGATCTGCTGATTACCGCGGCGCTGCCCGGCAGCGGCGACTGGGGCCCGCAACGCGCGGCGCTGGCGTTCGAGCAGGAAACTCTTGCGGATGAAACCGAACTGTTATCGTTGCTGACCCGCGAAAAAGTGGAAGCCGCGCGCCGCGCGATGCTGCTGTTTCCACGCGAAATGCGCTGGCATTGGCAGGATGATGCCACTCTGGAGGTGAGCTTCTGGCTGCCGGCTGGCAGTTTCGCCACAAGCGTCATCAGGGAGCTTTTCAATACCTCGGACGAGCACGCGGATATCAGCGAATAGCAAACCGTTCTGCGCGGTTGTCTTAGCGACGCATTAAAAAACCGCCCCCTGGGGCGGTTTTTTGTTGCGTCGCTTCCCCGAACAATCCGCGGCCGGCTTGTTTAAGCTTGATATTCAGCCGTATTGTTGTCCCTTCCCTGAAGAGCCCTGGTTTGGCGTTCTGGAGAAAAATGAACTAATAACTGATGACGCGACGCTGGGGCATTATCGCGTTTGCTCATGTAACAACATGATCTTGCAAAAATCGACCCTACCGGACAGCGGCATCGCGCGTTAGAATGCCAGCGAGCGGCTATCCGGCCTCCTGTCTGAAAAGGTTCAGCGAAAGCGAAACAGGATAAAAAACGGACAAGCTTTAAGGGATAACACTTCAATGTTTAACACCAGAAAGGGAATAAGCGCGTTATGCGGATATTGCTGAGTAACGATGACGGGATCCACGCGCCGGGTATTCAGGCGCTGGCGAAGGCGCTACGTGAATTCGCCGACGTGCAGGTAGTGGCCCCCGACCGCAATCGTAGCGGCGCTTCTAACTCTTTAACGCTTGAATCTTCACTTCGCACGTTTACCTACCCTAACGGTGATATCGCGGTGCAAATGGGGACGCCAACCGACTGCGTATTTCTGGGCGTAAATGCGCTGATGCGTCCGGGGCCTGACGTCGTGGTTTCCGGCATTAACGCCGGGCCGAACCTTGGCGATGACGTGATTTACTCCGGTACCGTCGCGGCCGCGATGGAAGGCCGTCATTTAGGGTTGCCTGCGCTCGCGGTTTCGCTAAATGGTCATGAGCATTACGACACTGCCGCAGCCGTCACCTGCACGATTTTGCGCGCACTCGCACGCGAGCCGCTGCGCACCGGTCGTATTCTGAATATCAACGTACCCGATCTGCCGCTCGATCAGATCAAAGGCATTCGTGTCACCCGCTGCGGCAGCCGTCATCCGGCCGATAAAGTGATTCCGCAGGAAGATCCGCGCGGCAACACGCTCTACTGGATTGGCCCGCCGGGTGAGAAGCTCGACGCAGGCCCGGATACCGATTTTGCGGCGGTGGATGAGGGCTATGTCTCCGTTACGCCGCTGCATGTCGATTTAACCGCGCACAGCGCGCAGGACGTGGTGACCCGCTGGTTAGCCAGCGCCGGAGTGAGCGGGCAATGGTAAACAATCGTGTTCAGACCCTTCTGAATCAACTGCGTGCTCAGGGCATCAAAGATGAACGCGTACTTGAAGCTATCTCGCGCGTGCCGCGTGAGAAGTTTGTCGATGAAGCGTTTGAGCACAAAGCCTGGGAAAACGTGGCGCTGCCGATAGGATCCGGGCAGACCATCTCTCAGCCGTATATGGTGGCGCGAATGACCGAGCTTCTGACGCTCACGCCCGCCTCAAGGGTGCTGGAAATCGGCACCGGCTCTGGCTACCAGACGGCGATTCTGGCCCATCTGGTACATCACGTCTGCTCGGTCGAGCGCATCAAAAGCCTGCAATGGCACGCCAGACGGCGCCTGAAGCAGCTTGATCTCCACAACGTTTCAACCCGTCACGGCGATGGCTGGCTGGGGTGGCAAGCGCGCGCCCCGTTTGACGCTATTATCGTGACGGCCGCGCCGCCTGAGATCCCGACGGCACTATTGTCGCAGCTGGACGAGGGCGGCATTCTGGTTCTTCCCGTGGGCGACGAACAGCAGGTGTTAAAACGTGTTCGTCGGCGGGGGAGCGAATTTATTATCGACACTGTAGAAGCCGTGCGCTTTGTTCCTTTAGTGAAAGGGGAACTGGCGTAAACCAGGAATTTTTCCTGTGTTTTTAGCGCGCTTCTGGCGTATGGTGAGCGAAAATCGCGTCGGCCAGACGCCGAATACAGCGGTCATCATCGTTTTTATAGAGAAGTAAACCATTCCAGGGGGATAAATGAGCGCGGGAAGCCCAACCTTCACAGCACGCCGAGTCGCGGCGCTGTCACTGATTTCGCTTTGTCTGGCGGCATGTAATTCAAATAACTCCTCCGCACCGGCGCCCGTCAGTTCTGTTGGCGGCAGCGCGAGCAGCAGCGCAGGGGCCAGTTCCGGCACAGGCGGCGGGATGATTATGCCGCCATCAAATATCTCAACGCAGCCCCGCCAGCCGACTATCCAGCCGGCACCGGTTCAGCCGCAAATCAGCCAGCCGCGCCAGGCGCATGTGATCCCCGATCAGCCGGTTCAGACACAAAATGGCCGCATTGTTTACAACCGTAAGTATGGGAACATTCCGAAAGGTAGCTATACCGGCGGCAGCACTTATACCGTTAAGCGCGGCGATACGCTGTTTTATATCGCCTGGATTACCGGGAACGATTTCCGCGATTTGGCCCAGCGTAACCACATCGAAGCCCCGTATGGCCTGAATGTTGGGCAAACGCTGCAGGTTGGGAACGCGTCCGGTACGCCAATTACCGGCGGAAATGCTATAACGCAAGCGGACGCGAGTGCGCAAGGAATAGTCTCAAAACCTGCGCAAAATAGCAGCACAGTGGTTGCTTCCAAACCGACAATTATTTATTCTGAGGATTCAGGTGAACAGAGTGCTAACAAAATGTTGCCTGGGAATGTGAGCTCTGGGGCAGTCGTAGCTCCTTCCACAGCACCTGCCGTTAGCGCTCCAGAACCGACCGTAAGCAGCACGACCAACAGTGTACCTGTCGCTACCTGGCGCTGGCCGACTGAAGGCAACGTTATCGAGAACTTCTCCGCCGCAGAAGGGGGGAATAAAGGGATCGATATCGCAGGCAGCAAAGGACAGGCAATCGTCGCCACCGCAGATGGTCGCGTCGTCTACGCCGGTAGTGCGCTTCGCGGTTACGGTAATCTTATTATCATCAAACACAACGATGATTACCTGAGTGCCTACGCCCATAACGACACTATGCTGGTCCGGGAACAACAAGAAGTTAAGGCGGGGCAAAAAATCGCTACCATGGGTAGCTCCGGAACCAGTTCAACACGCTTGCATTTTGAAATTCGTTACAAGGGGAAATCCGTAAACCCGCTGCGCTATTTGCCGCAGCGATAAATCGGCAGAGTGCGCTTCTTCAGGCGCTTTGCTCAGGGATCACGGGTAGGAGCCACCTTATGAATCAGAATACGCTGAAAGTTCATGACTTAAATGAAGACGCGGAATTTGATGAGAACGGAGTAGAGGCTTTTGACGAAAAAGCCTTGGTAGAAGAGGAACCCAGTGATAACGACCTGGCTGAAGAAGAGCTGCTGTCGCAGGGTTCAACACAGCGTGTATTAGATGCAACTCAGCTGTATCTGGGCGAAATTGGTTATTCTCCTCTGTTAACAGCTGAAGAAGAAGTTTACTTCGCGCGCCGCGCTCTGCGTGGTGATGTAGCCTCCCGCCGTCGCATGATCGAAAGTAACTTGCGTCTGGTGGTGAAGATTGCCCGTCGTTACAGCAATCGTGGTCTGGCACTGCTGGATCTGATTGAAGAGGGCAACCTGGGGCTGATTCGCGCCGTTGAGAAATTTGACCCGGAACGCGGGTTCCGTTTCTCTACGTATGCGACGTGGTGGATTCGTCAGACTATCGAACGGGCAATCATGAACCAAACCCGTACGATCCGCCTGCCGATTCACATCGTGAAAGAGCTGAACGTCTATCTGCGTACCGCGCGTGAGCTGTCCCATAAACTGGACCACGAGCCGAGCGCGGAAGAAATCGCTGAACAGCTGGATAAACCGGTTGATGACGTTAGCCGTATGCTGCGTCTGAACGAGCGTATTACCTCTGTTGATACCCCGCTGGGCGGTGATTCAGAGAAAGCGTTGCTTGATATCCTGGCTGATGAAAAAGACAACGGCCCGGAAGACACCACGCAGGACGATGACATGAAACAGAGCATCGTCAAATGGCTGTTCGAACTGAACGCCAAACAGCGTGAAGTCCTGGCGCGTCGTTTCGGTCTGCTCGGCTACGAAGCGGCAACGCTTGAAGATGTGGGTCGTGAAATTGGCCTGACTCGTGAACGCGTTCGCCAGATTCAGGTTGAAGGCCTGCGCCGCCTGCGTGAAATCCTGCAGGGCCAGGGGCTGAACATCGAAGCGCTGTTCCGCGAATAACCTTTCCCATCAAAAAAGGCCAGTCGTCTGACTGGCCTTTTTCCTTTCTATTTTCCCGAAAATTTACGCTTGTCGCGTTTCATGCAGATGACGCCAGCGCGGCTCGCCTTCATGCAGTTCAAACACCACCGTAGACCAGCGCACTGTCGTTTCCTGCGCTATTCGCTGCGTTTCCCGATACCCGACCACCGCACCCGCAGGCCATTCGGCGATAAGCGACAAACTATCGACCTCAATCACAATCCCCGGTCGGCTGCCGCCCGCGCTGGTGAAAAACGCACGTAACGCGGCGGCATCAAGCGGCGCGCCGCTTAGCGGGATCATCGAATAGTCAGCGCTAAAGCGGAGCAGCAGCGACTCAACGTCGCCTTTACCCTGACCGAGCCAGCGTTCAATCGCCACATGGGCGTCCAGGACTTCCGTAAACCAGCGGTTCATCACTTCTCCTTCTCTGATAAAAATGACAGAACGACCGCCGCAGAAGGCAGTCGCCACGCGAAAAAGACCGGCAGCAGCGTCAGCGCCGCCGCAAGCGTAAAGGTGGCGCGCCAGGCGGCGGCAGGTGCGAGCAGATGCATCAGCACGTTCAGGGCGACGCTGATAAGCGTGACGCCCAAGCAGAAGCTGAGCTGGCGGTTAATATTCCACAGCGCGCTGGCGTCAGGCATATCCGCGTTCGCGGTGTGCAAGAATGCGCTGCTCTGCGCCGTACTGCTGCACAGGCTGCCGCCTGCACCCATCAAACTAAACGCGGTAACCAGCAGCGCCCACGGGCTGCCTGGCGCGATCTGCGTCAGCAGTACGATACCTGCCGCTTGCAACAGGCAGCCGGTAATAATAAGCAGACGCGGGCCGAGACGGTTAAAGAGGCGGGCGGTTGCGGAAATCGCCATAAACGACGCCACCGACCACGGCACCATCAGGGCGCCGCTGGCGGCCGCAGAGAGCCCGGCGACCGTCTGTAGCCAGAACATGCCGACCACGTTCACGCCAATAAACATGCCAGGCACGCACTGATAGACCAGCATGGAGAAGCGCATCAGCGGCTCGCCCATGAGATGCACCTTCAGTAGCGGTGCGGCGTGATGGCGGCAACGACGCAGCATCCAGACCATAAGCGCTGCGCCGCCTGCGAGCGACATCGCTGCCCGCAGCGGCTGCGCATGCTCACTAAGCCCGTTCAATCCGTATAGCAGCAGCAATAGTCCGCCCGCGCCGGAAAGCGCGCCCGCGATATCAAACGAGCGGCGAGCGGCAGGGGTCGCGTCCGGTTTCAGCCAGCGCCAGGCCATCAGCAGCGCCGCCAGCGAGAGCGGAAGACTGGCTAAAAAGATCCAGTGCCAGCTGGCGGCCTGCACCAGCACGCCACCGAGCGCGGGCGACAGCGCAGGGGCCAGCAGGCCCGTGAGCATCACGGCAGACGACAGCCGCGCGCGCTCATGCTTCGCAAACAGCTGCCACGCCAGCGCCTGGCCCGTCGGGATCAGCAGGCCGCCGCCCGCACCCTGAATAACGCGCCAGAAGATAAGCGACGACAGCGACGCTGACATACCGCAGGCGGCGGTGGCGAGGCTGAAGAGCGTCAGCGAGAGTAAAAATACGCGCCGCGCGCCCAGACGCTGCGTGAGCCATGCGCTGAGTGGAATCACCACCGTCAGCCCGGCGATGTAACCATTACTAATCCAGGCAAGCTGCGTCACCGTCGCGTTCAGCGCCTCGCCGATAGCGGGAAAAGCCACCGCCGCGATAAACATATTGATCAAGTCGAGAAAAAAGCCCAGCAGATAAATCAGTGTGACGCGGTTGCGGTAGGTCATGGTATGCCCTCAGTGGAAGAGGGGCACTGTAAACGCCCGGCGCGTCAGGAAAAACCGTGGCCGGGTTGATATACTGTCAAAACTTTTTTGACAATTAACGTAATAACGATGCTTAACTTATCGCGGCTGGCGACCTTCGTCGCCGTTGTGGATGCCGGTAGCTTTACCGGTGCCGCCGTCGCGCTCGGCCAGACCAAAGCGGTAGTGAGTTTTAATCTCCGCCAGCTTGAGGCTGAGCTTGGCGTGACGCTGCTGCTGCGCTCGACGCGTCGCCTGACCTTAACCGATGCGGGCGATCGGCTTTATCAGCGCAGCCTCACGCTTTTGAAAGATGCCAATGCGCTGCGTGAAGAGGTGCAGGCGAGCCATCAGGGTTTTAGCGGCGAGCTGCGCGTCACCACTACGCCGGAATACGCAGACCATGTGGTCGGTCCGGCGCTGGCGGCGTTCAGCCGGGCGCATCCGGCGCTGCGCATCCGCCACTTTTCTTCCTCTCAGCCTGCCGATTTAATTTCGCAGCGCGTTGATGTCGCTATCCGGCTCGGCACATTGCAGGACTCCGCTTACCGCGCGGCGCTGATTTCGCGCTTTGCCATTTTCCCGGTCGCGTCACCGGAATGGCTTGAGCGCTACCCGGTCTCGTCGCTCGAAGCGCTCAGCAAGGCCGACTGGCTGGTGCATACCCGGCTCGCGTCGCCGCTGCGCTGGGAACTCACCGGCCCGGACAACGCGCCGGCAGGGTTTGTCATCACGCGCCCGCCCGCGATTGCCGCCGACAGCGCTGGCGCGTTAATGACCTTTGCGCTGGAAGGCTGCGGCGTGGCGCTGCTGCCAGAATGGCTGGTGACCGACGCGCTGGCGCGGGGGACGCTGGTGCGTCTGCTCCCGGCGTACCGTTTTCCGGCGCAGGGCGTCTATGCGGTCTACCCCGATGCACGGCATGTTTCCGGCAAGGTACGGGGGTTTATCGATTTTCTGCGCGCCCGCGCCGCAGGCGAGTTATAGCGTTATTCGTCAATCATCCTTGCGATAAGCGCGGCGAACTGCGCCCGCTCGTCGGCGGTGAGCTTGCCTAAAAATGCTTCGTCGACGGCATCGCCTTTTGGGATGCTCGCGTTAAGCAGCGCTTCGCCCTCGGGCGTCAGGAAAATAAACCGGCGGCGTTTATCCTCCGGCGCGCTTTCACGACGCACAAGCCTCCGGCTTTCCATCCGACTCAACATCTCGGCAAGCGTCGCTTTCGTGCTGACGGCGGCCTCTATCAATGCGACCTGTTCAATTCCCGGGTTTTCAGCAATTGAGCGCAGCACCGCATATTGCGGCTTGGTCAGCTCAGGCAGCGCCAGTTGCCACTGCGACGTATGTCGCTGAAAAAGCTGGCGTAATAAGTGAAATGCTTGTTGTTTGACGGCCATGCCTACCCCGCAATCAGATTCTCCTTCCCATCATACCTGCTCATCTGCCGAAAGCTAACGCGGCGGCTTTTAACAAAAAGTGTGAACGTATACGAACGAACTTGTCAGCCTCCTCACGTCGGCGTACTTTGAATTCATAAGTTCGTGTACGAACAATGTCAAAGGGGACGCATGAGACTGATAGTCGGAATGACAGGCGCGACCGGCGCGCCGCTGGGTGTTGCACTGTTACAGGCGTTGAAAGCGATGCCCGAGGTAGAAACGCATCTGGTGATGTCGAAATGGGCAAAAACCACCACTGAACTGGAAACGCCGTTCTCCTGGCAGGATGTCGCGGGGCTTGCCGATGTGGTGCACAGCCCGGCAGATCAGGCGGCGACTATCTCATCCGGATCGTTTCGCACAGACGGAATGGTGATTATTCCGTGCAGTATGAAAACCCTGGCGGGCATTCGCGCCGGGTATGCCGAAGGACTGGTGGGGCGTGCCGCCGATGTGGTGCTGAAAGAGGGGCGCAAACTGGTGCTGGTACCGCGCGAAACGCCGCTTAGCACCATTCATCTGGAAAACCTGCTGGCGCTCTCTCGTATGGGGGTTGCCATCGTGCCGCCGATGCCCGCCTGGTACAACCATCCCGGGACGCTGGACGATATGGTCAATCATATTGTCGCCCGCGTGCTCGATCAGTTTGGGCTTGATGCCCGCAATGCCCGCCGCTGGCAAGGGTTACGCCCCGTCAAAGACTGACATCCATTTATCATGAGGAGGAATACGCATGGCGTTTGACGATCTGCGCAGCTTTTTGCAGGCGCTTGAAGAACAGGGACAACTGCTGAGAATCAGCGAAGAAGTACAGGCGGAGCCGGATATCGCCGCTGCCGCCAACGCGAGCGGACGCATCGGTGAAGGCGCGCCCGCGCTCTGGTTTGACAATATTCGCGGCTTTACCGATGCGCGGGTGGCGATGAACACCATCGGCTCATGGCCAAATCATGCGATTTCGCTGGGCCTGCCGCCCACGACACCAGTGAAGCAGCAAATCGACGAATTTATCCGCCGCTGGGACACCTTTCCCGTCGCGCCAGAGCGCCGTGATAATCCACCGTGGGCGCAGAACAGCGTGGACGGTGATGACATCAACTTGTTCGATATTCTGCCGCTCTTTCGCTTAAACGACGGCGACGGCGGATTCTATCTCGACAAAGCGTGTGTAGTGTCGCGCGATCCGCAGGATCCTGACCACTTCGGCAAGCAGAACGTCGGCATTTACCGTATGGAAGTGAAAGGCAAGCGCAAACTCGGGCTGCAACCCGTGCCGATGCACGATATTGCGCTGCATCTGCATAAAGCGGAGGAGCGCGGCGAAGATTTGCCGATCGCCATTACGCTTGGCAATGATCCGATCATCACGCTGATGGGTGCCACACCGCTGAAATATGACCAGTCGGAATATGAGATGGCAGGCGCGCTACGTGAAAGTCCGTATCCGATAGCGACCGCGCCGCTGACCGGTTTCGACGTGCCGTGGGGCTCAGAGGTGATCCTTGAAGGTGTGATCGAAGGTCGCAAACGTGAGATAGAAGGGCCGTTCGGCGAGTTTACCGGGCACTATTCTGGCGGGCGCAATATGACCGTTGTGCGGATCGATAAGGTTTCTTACCGCACCAAACCGATTTTTGAATCGCTCTATCTTGGTATGCCGTGGACCGAAATCGATTATCTGATCGGGCCTGCGACCTGTGTGCCGCTCTATCAGCAGTTAAAAGCAGAATTCCCGGAAGTGCAGGCCGTTAATGCGATGTACACCCACGGTCTGCTTGCGATTATCTCCACGAAAAAACGCTACGGCGGTTTTGCTCGCGCGGTCGGGCTGCGGGCAATGACGACGCCGCACGGGCTGGGCTACGTGAAGATGGTGATTATGGTCGATGAGGATGTCGATCCGTTCGATCTGCCGCAGGTGATGTGGGCGTTGTCATCAAAGGTTAACCCGGCAGGCGATCTGGTGCAGCTACCGAATATGTCGGTACTGGAGCTGGATCCGGGATCAAGCCCCGCGGGCATTACCGACAAGCTGATTATCGATGCCACGACGCCCGTTGCGCCGGACAACCGCGGCCATTACAGCCAGCCGGTGAAGGATCTGCCCGAGACCCCGATGTGGGTGGAAAAATTAACCGCCATGCTGGCTAACCGCAGAAAATAAGGAGTCGAGATGATTTGTCCACGTTGTGCCGATGACACCATCGAAATTATGGCGACCTCGCCGGTAAAAGGCGTCTGGACGGTGTATCAGTGCCAGCACTGTCTGTATACCTGGCGCGACACCGAGCCGCTGCGCCGCACCAGCCGTGAGCATTATCCTGAGGCGTTTCGGATGACGCAGAACGATATTGATAATGCCCCGGAAGTGCCCACCGTGCCGCCGCTGCTCTCAGAGGATAAGCGGTAATATACGCTCAGCCTGACCTCTTCCCGCAGGGAAGAGGGTGAAAAGCCGGTATGCGTAATATTACTGGGGAACGGTGGGGGCGCTGCGCTTAACCCGCCCTACAGGTATTAACAGAGGTGATGTAGAAGGCAGGGCGGGGAGCGCAGCGCAACCCGCCGTTGCGTTACACGAGGCTTTTTAACCGGTAAATCCACTCCAGCGCCTGACGCGGCGAAAGCGAATCCGGGTCAAGATTTTCCAGTGCCTCAACCGCCGGGTTTGTCTCTTCCGCAGCGCTCAACAGCGACATCTGCGTGCCATCCACCTGTGTCGCCGCCGCATTACCGGAAAGGCTCTCCAGCTCGCGCAGTTTCTGGCGCGCGCGCTTAATCACCTCTTTCGGCACACCTGCGAGCGCCGCTACCGCCAGCCCGTAGCTCTTACTGGCCGCGCCGTCCTGTACGCTGTGCATAAATGCAATCGTATCACCATGCTCAATGGCATCCAGATGCACGTTCGCGACGCCTTCCATTTTCTCCGGCAACTGGGTCAGTTCGAAATAGTGCGTCGCGAACAGTGTCAGCGCCTTGATCCGGTTAGCAAGGTTTTCTGCGCATGCCCACGCGAGTGACAAGCCGTCATACGTCGACGTCCCGCGGCCAATTTCATCCATCAGCACCAGGCTATGTTCGGTCGCGTTATGCAGAATGTTGGCGGTTTCGGTCATCTCCACCATAAACGTCGAGCGACCAGAAGCCAGATCGTCCGCCGCGCCCACGCGGGTAAAGATCCTGTCGATCGGGCCGATTTCCGCTTCTTCTGCAGGTACAAAGCTTCCGATATAGGCCATCAGCACAATCAGTGCCGTCTGGCGCATATAGGTGCTTTTACCGCCCATATTCGGCCCGGTGATGATAAGCATTCGGCGCTGCGGGCTTAACGACAGCGGGTTGGCGATAAACGGCTCGTTCAGCACGCGCTCTACCACCGGATGACGGCCTTCCACCAGACGAATGCCCGGTTTATCGGTAAGCGTCGGGCAGCGGTAGTTGAGCGTATCGGCACGCTCGGCGAGGTTTGCCAGCACGTCGAGTTCTGCCAGCGCGGCGGCGCTTTTTTGCAGGTCCGCCAGGTGTGGCAACAGCAAATCGAACAACTCATCGTAGAGCTGTTTTTCCAGCGCCAGCGCTTTGCCTTTTGAGGTCAGAACTTTGTCTTCATACTCTTTCAGTTCCGGAATGATATAACGCTCGGCGTTCTTCAGCGTCTGGCGGCGTACATAGTGAATCGGCACCATATGGCTCTGACCGCGGCTCACCTGAATAAAGTAGCCGTGCACTGCGTTAAAGCCCACTTTGAGCGTGTCGATGCCGAGCTTATCGCGTTCGCGAATTTCCAGCTTGTCCAGGTAATCGGTCGCGCCATCCGCCAGCGCCCGCCATTCGTCGAGCTCTTCATGATAGCCTGGCGCAATCACGCCGCCGTCACGCACCAGCACCGGCGGCGCTTCAATAATGGCGCGCTCCAGCAGCGTTCTCAGATCTGCGAATTCACCCATCTGTTCACGCAGCGTCTGCACAGACTCCGCGTCGATATCGGTCAGCAACGTGTTGAGCAGTGGTAATTGCTGGAAGGCGTGACGCATCCGCGCCAGATCGCGCGGGCGTGCAGTACGCAGCGCAAGGCGCGCCAGAATACGCTCCAGATCGCCCACCTGTCGCAGCACCGGTTGAAGCTCAGCGCTGTATTCCATCAGCGCGGCAATCGCCTGCTGGCGGTGGCGCAGCACCGCGGTATCGCGCACCGGCATATGCAGCCAGCGTTTCAGCATGCGGCTGCCCATCGGCGTCACGGTGCAGTCCAGCACGGAAGCCAGCGTGTTATCCACGCCGCCTGCCAGGTTCTGAGTGATTTCCAGATTACGGCGCGTTGCGGCGTCCATAATGATGCCGTCCTGCTGGCGCTCCATCGTAATTGAGCGGATATGCGGCAGGCTGGTGCGCTGCGTGTCTTTCACGTACTGCAACAGGCAACCGGCAGCGCACAGGCCGCGCGGCGCGTTTTCCACGCCGAAGCCCACCAGATCGCGCGTACCGAATTGCAAATTCAGCTGCTGGCGTGCGGTATCGAGCTCAAACTCCCAGAGCGGGCGACGGCGCAGGCCACGACGGCCTTCAATCAGCGCCATCTCGGCGAAATCCTCTGCGTACAGTAACTCTGCCGGGTTCGTGCGCTGTAACTCCGCGGCCATGGTTTCCCTGTCCTGCGGCTCGGTTAAGCGAAAACGGCCAGAGCTGATATCAAGCGTCGCATAGCCAAAGCCTTTCGCATCCTGCCAGATGGCCGCGAGCAGGTTGTCCTGACGCTCCTGAAGCAGCGCTTCGTCGCTGATAGTGCCAGGCGTGACGATGCGCACCACTTTGCGCTCAACTGGCCCTTTTGACGTAGCCGGGTCGCCGATTTGCTCGCAAATCGCCACCGATTCGCCAAGGTTAACCAGCTTCGCCAGATAGTTCTCTACAGCGTGGTGCGGCACGCCCGCCATCGGAATCGGTTCACCGGCTGAAGCGCCGCGTTTGGTCAGTGAAATATCCAGCAGCTGCGACGCGCGTTTCGCATCGTCATAAAAGAGTTCGTAAAAATCGCCCATGCGGTAAAACAGTAAGATGTCAGGGTGCTGCGCCTTGAGCTTCAGATACTGCTGCATCATTGGGGTGTGGGCGTCGAAGGTTTCGCTTGTGCTCATCGGTTTTTAATGTCCATTAGCTTAAATTTTAATGAGTGAGTGATAGTTTTTGTTCTCATTGAGTTCACTTTGTCTCACTGGACCTTATGAAATCCTACATATAAATGTTGGTTAAAGCGTCGTTTGCCAATCTACCGCCTGGTGATAAATGGCCACATACAGCACAACCAATATTGGTTTCATAAATACGCAGGGAGCATGATAACGGAGTCTTTAGGGCAGGCAAACTGTCGTCCAGCCAGCAAGACCGTCCATTGTCTCTGGCAGAGGCGGAACACCTTAAAGCGGCGCGTGTTAACTTTTCAGTTCTGCGGAAATGGCTACTGTCAGTTTCGTGAAAACCCGGGCGGCAAAACTCTGATAGGCGTCCCGGCGGCGCATAAGCACGGCTTTACGTTGCAGGCGCTCGGGTTCAAGCGCTATCGCCACGAGAGGAGCATGCGCAAAGGCCGTTTTCGCAGGCAACAATGTCGATAACGATGTTCTGCGAACGATGTCTATCACCGCGCCAAGCGCATTGGCTTCCACCACAACCTTAGGGTGAATGCCGTGTTTACGGCAGTAGTTATCGATCTGTTCGCGCGTCGCGAACTCGGTACTGAGCAAAACAAGCGATTCCGCATTCAGGCGCTCCAGCCCTACCGATTTTTCATGGGCTAACGGGTGCCCGGGGCTGACGACAAGCGCAAGCGTCTCATCCAGCAACGGGACTGCCTCAATATCGGGGCTGTGGGCGTGCTCAAAAGCGATTCCCACATCGAGTTCATCCGCCAGCAGGAGTTCTTCCATGTGTTCCTGCGAAATTTCCTGCAGGCTGAGTGTAATCTCTGGATACCGGGAGTGAAAAGCCTCGACCACCGGCCCCACCAGATAGGTGGTGAACGTGGGCGTCACGGCCACGCGCAATGAGCCACGGCTGAGGTCGCGCACGTCATGAATGGCGCGCTGAGCTTCCTGCAATTCCTGAGACGCCCGGCGAACATACTGCAGATAGGCCGCGCCGGCATCCGTCAGGCGGGTCACACGCCCGGAGCGGTCAAACAACCGGGCGCCAAGACTTTCCTCAAGCTGCTTTACCTGCTGCGACAGGGCAGGCTGAGAGACATGTAAGGCCATCGCTGCTTTCGTGAAGCTCAGATGCTCCGCGACCGCCAGGAAATACCGGATGTGTCTGGCGAGCATAGCCGCTCCTATAAGATTTTCTGATTCGCCCCATAATAATTGCGACTTTTACCTAATGTCATGCGTTACGTAATCTTTGTCTCATCCCAGAGACATCGAGATTGTGACCATGAAAGACATCATTGACGGTTTTCTGACGTTTCAGAAAAGTGCGTTTCCCGAGCGGGTAAAGCTCTTTAAGGAGCTGGCTACGCAGCAGAGTCCCAGGGCGCTGTTTATCTCCTGCTCTGACAGTCGACTGGTGCCAGAACTGGTCACGCAGCGCGAGCCGGGCGATCTCTTTGTTATTCGCAACGCCGGAAATATCGTGCCCTCGTATGGCCCGGAGCCGGGCGGTGTTTCAGCCTCTGTGGAATACGCCGTCGCCGCGCTCCAGGTCGCCGACATTGTTATCTGCGGCCACTCTGACTGTGGCGCAATGACGGCTATCGCAACCTGTAAATGCCTGGATCACATGCCCGCTGTGGCTAGCTGGTTGCGATACGCCGATTCCGCGCGTGTGGTCAATGAGGCGCGAGAGCACCAGGATCCGCTGGCGAAAGTCGCAGCGATGGTGCGCGAAAACGTCATCGCGCAACTGGCTAACATCCAGACGCATCCGTCGGTTCGTCTGGCGCTGGAAGAACGTCGCGTGACGCTTCATGGCTGGATCTATGACATTGGAAGCGGGCGCATTGATGCCTTCGATGGCCGCTCCGGCACCTTCGTGCCCCTCGCAGAAAACCCCGACGTTTACGCCGTTTCCCGAAAAGCCAGGCGTGTTGCCTGACCCCTTAACCTGCCACTCCCCAGGAGATAACACCATGATCCAGACGCAAGCCACCCAGACTGCCCGCATGGCACTTACCGAAACCATCATTCTGGCTAAAGCCCGCAAAGGCCTCTCTTACGCTGAGATAGTCGACGGCACGGGGCTGTCAGAAGCCTTCGTCGTCGCGGCTCTGCTCGGACAGCACGCGCTGCCTGCCAGCGCGGCACACGTTGTGGGGAAGAAACTCGATCTCAGTGCGGATGAAATTACGTTATTGCAGTCAATACCCGTTCGGGGAAGCGTCGTGAATACCCTGCCAACTGACCCCACCATCTACCGTTTTTACGAGATGATGTCGGTCTACGGCACGACGCTTAAAGCGCTGATTCACGAAAAGTTTGGTGACGGCATCATCAGCGCCATCAATTTCAAACTGGACGTTAAGAAAGTCGAGGATCCTGAAGGGGGGCATCGTGCCGTCATCACCCTCGACGGCAAATATCTGCCTACCAAACCTTTCTGATGGCTGCCTGATAAGCAGGCCTGGCGACTGAAAATGACCCGGGCCTGAAACACAAATCAGGACAGAAAAAAGTCACCGGGCTAAACCCCGCCTACGATTAATCCTCTCGCGTATTGTGCCTATCACTGAATGGAGCCTGTTGCTCACTCAGCGCGTTCAGAATAAAAAAGCGCTCTGCGCTTCAGCGCGCCGTGTCCAGATTGTCTGGCTGAGAAAGCCCCGGCAGGAACCGTCGCCCTGGGCCTCTCAGGAAAGTACAGCCTTACAGCCCCAGATCTGACAGGCCCGGATGATCATCCGGACGACGGCCCAGCGGCCAGAAGAATTTGCGTTCGCTTTCTTTGATGGGCATATCGTTGATACATGCGAAGCGGCGCTGCATCAGGCCGTCTGCCGCAAATTCCCAGTTTTCATTGCCATAAGAGCGGAACCAGTTACCGGAATCATCATGCCATTCATATGCGTAGCGAACGGCAATGCGGTTACCGTCGAACGCCCATAATTCTTTAATGAGGCGATACTCATGTTCTTTTTTCCACTTACGATCGAGAAAGCCTTTTGCTTCTTCACGGTTATTGGCGAACTCCGCGCGGTTACGCCATTTGGTATCCAGCGAGTATGCCAGCGAGACTTTCTCTGCGTCGCGGCTATTCCAGCCATCTTCAGCGAGCCTGACTTTTTCAATAGCCGTCTCGCGGGTGAAGGGAGGAAGTGGCGGACGAACGTGTGAATCAGACATGGTGGTGCCTCCAGTTAAAGTGGATATTTCAGTGAGTCGATTAAGCGTGGGACTCAGGCTTCTATGGCGAAGCCTGTTTCAGTAACAGCTGAGCCATGTCTCTTGCATCGTCGGCGGCGCGGTAATCACCCATCACACGTGACATAGTGATGGCGCCTTCAATCAGTATGAGTAACTGTCTTGCCAGAGGTAATGACTGCTCTTTATTCAGCTGGGCGGTAAGCTCAACGAGGTAATCCAGTAATTTCTGTTTATGCAATCTGGCAATATGACGAACCGGATCGGTTGGGTCTCCGATTTCGCCCGCCGTGTTGATAAATGCACATCCGCAGTACCCCTCTGACTCAAACCAGCCTTTAAGCACGGTGAATATATTGAGGATGCGGGCTTGCGGGGTCTCCGCTTTGTCACATTCAGTCCTGAACCATTCCATCCAGCGAATATCGCGTGCGCTCAGTGCTGCGGCCGTCACGTCTTCCTTGTTCGCGAAATACCGGTAAATGCTTTTCCGGGCCACGCCTGACGTCTTCACCAGAAGATCCATGCCGGTAGCCTGGATCCCGTTCTGATAGATGAGTTGCTCGGCAGTGGCGAGAATTTTCTCTCGGGTGTTAGTCGTGTTTTTGTTCATAGGATAAAAGTAGAACGATCGTTCTCCTTCGGTCAAGTGTTAGACAAAATCTTTTTGATTTTACGTGGCGGGTGTGTGTAAAACGAATCTGGCGTTAAGGGTGTCCGAGCGCTCTTACGGGGCGTGAGCTCGCTCAGGGCGTTCAGAAGTCCTCAGGAAAGAGGCGCTGGCAGAATCGTTATCGTGCGTAAGTGAAGGGGCGCTGGCACCCGAAACAGAAAATGTTATGCCCGCGAATGTGGTTGAAGGGGGACGGCAGCTCAGGCCCCTTGCATCGCCTGGGCCAGCTACCGCTATTTCAGAATGATAACGCTGCGCTCACCGTCCAGAGATAACGTAAACCCGCCATTCCGTGCTGCGCTGAAGCAGCGGATATGGTCTGTTACCTTTGAGGAACACTATGTACAGCCTGACGTTAGTTATCCTCCCAGAAGGATAACCAGAGCATTTTTCAAACCATTGCGCCTCGGGGAGCTTATATAACCGGATGATAAATAGCTAAAAAAACCGCATTTTGCCAGGAATTATCTCAATTCAAAATGCCCCCGAGATCCTCCGTTTGCAAAACTTTACATTAAGAGCAAAATACCGCCATTCATCTTTATAGGTTATTAATTTAATGGCATATATCGCAGTCACTCCGTCAGCCTATGTCGGTAAGTCGGTGGGGAATGGTCAATGCGTGGCGTTCACACAAAAAGCGGCGAATATGCCGCGGACGGCAGCATGGAAACGGGGCGCGTTAGTAAAAGGCAATACGACGCTTGCACCCGGTACGGCGATTGCCACCTTTGATGCCGATGGTCGATACGGTAACCATACTGATGGACGTTCCCACGCAGCTATTTATCTCGGCCAGGATTCCTCAGGGATACAGGTTCTGGATCAGTGGATGACGTACAAAAAGTTGCCTACTGGCGAACGAGTGGCGACACCGCACTGTGTCAGTAAACGCACCATACGGTTTCATAAAGCCCCGCGCGCGGAAAACAACGGAGATAATTACTATGTTGTGGAATAAGGCACTTTTGCTCAGCGCAGGATTATTTTTATCCGTGAGCGGCGTTCAGGCCACCCCAACGGTATGCCCGTCCTACCCGAAGCCGCAGGATAAAACCCATGTTTTAAACGATGCCAGTTTATTTGTCGGGCCACCGAAAGATTTAGTCGATCTGATGCCGGATAATGACCGGGAAACGGTGTGGACATTGCCTGATTATCAGGATGAAGCCAAAGAGCATAAAACATCGCTTTATTTTATATGCCACTATAAAAACACAAAGCAGACCATCGAGTTAACCGTGCCGGCGAGCGCCAAAAAATGTGCTGTTACTTATGATAAGCACAGCAACATTATCGCTGCGTGTGAATAAAGGCTAATTCAACGGTAGTGTTATTGCTGAAGAGACAATAAGGCTACCGGCTTTAAGTTGATAAAAATAACGCGTTCATTTTGACACTGACTCAACCAACGTTTCGCGGCACTGAGTCTTTTCGCATACACCTCTTTTTACCCGCCCTGAAGCGCGTCCAGATATTTTATCGGCGTGCCGCTTCCCCCCATGCAGGCCGACAAACTGACTGAAACGGTTGGGTGCTTCATCTCACTTTTTAAGCCCTGGCCAGGACAGTGACGAAGGCCGCACGAAGTTAACGATCGACGAGACGAGACAGGCTGTTATCTTTTTGTTTTAAATCATGGCGGCCCTCGCATATTTCAGCAGTGTGGATAAAGTTTGCGCACACCATTCCGATAACACCTACACAATAGCGCTCATTTCAGGGGATGGTTGATAATGGTAAAAAATATAAAAGTGGTTAGCGGGATAATTATTATCCTGTTGACCTTTACTTTATTGCAAATGGTCACCGGAAGTCTTTTTTATTCGGCGGTCAATAATGACAGAAATAATTTCCAGAACGCGACTTTACTTAATTATCAGCAGGAACAGCTAGGTGACAGCTTCCAGACGCTGGTAAAAACCCGCGTGACGGTGAACCGTGTTGCGATCCGTTTTTTGAAAAACCAGCGCGACCCGGCGTCGCTTGCTTCTATTAACAAGCTGCTGGCGACGGCGTCGACTTCACTCACCAAAGCTGAAAAGCACTTCGCGCAATATAAAGCCTCCCCGCGCCTGAATGGCCAGGATGAAGCGACAGCGGGTCAGATCGCGGAAAAATACCAGGCGCTGCATGACATTCTTCAGTCGTCTATCAGCTATCTCGGCGCCAATAACTACGAGGCTTACGGCAATCTCGACGCGCAAAAAGCGCAGGATGAGATGGAAGATGTCTACACTACCTGGCGTGCGCAGAATACGACGCTGTTGCAGGCGGCCGCGCAGGAAAACCAGCAGAGCTTTACCGGTATGCTCTGGACGCTCGGTGTCATTGCTCTCATCGTTATCCTTGCTATCGCCACCATCTGGCAGGGGTTACGTCATCTGCTGCTGGGGCCGTTGCATGACGCGATGGCGCACATCCGTGCGATTGCAGGCGGTGATTTAACGCGCCCGATTGTGGTGGAAGGACGTAACGAAATGGGTCAGCTCGCGGCGTCGCTTCAGGAGATGCAGCAGGCGCTGGCCGGTACCGTCACCGCCGTGCGCGATAGCTCAGAATCTATCTACACCGGCGCGGGCGAAATCTCTGCTGGCAGTAACGATCTCTCGTCACGTACTGAGCAGCAGGCCGCATCGCTGGAAGAGACTGCCGCCAGCATGGAGCAGTTGACCGCGACCGTGAAACAAAACAGCGATAACGCGCGTCAGGCCTCGCAGCTTGCGAAAAATGCCTCGGAAACTGCCGATAAAGGCGGGCGTGTGGTCGATAACGTGGTGCAGACCATGAAATCCATCGCCGAAAGCTCACAGCAGATTGCGCACATTACCAGCGTTATCGACAGCATTGCCTTCCAGACCAACATCCTGGCGCTGAACGCCGCCGTGGAAGCGGCGCGGGCGGGCGAGCAGGGCCGTGGCTTTGCGGTGGTAGCAGGGGAAGTGCGCACGCTTGCCAGCCGCAGCGCACAGGCGGCAAAAGAGATTAAAGCGCTGATTGAAAACTCGGTGAACCGCGTCGATACCGGCTCGGGCCAGGTGCAGGAAGCGGGCGATACGATGAGAGAGATTGTCCAGGCGGTCACGCGCGTAACGGACATTATGGGTGAGATAGCTTCGGCGTCTGATGAGCAGAGCCGCGGCATTGAGCAGGTGAGCCTTGCCGTATCCCAGATGGACAGCGTCACGCAGCAGAACGCCTCGCTTGTGCAGGAATCTGCAGCGGCGGCGGCGGCCCTTGAAGATCAGGCCGAGCAGTTACGTCAGGCCGTGGCGGCCTTTAAGGTTTCTCGCGGCGTTATCAGCGCACCGAAGAGCGCAGGCGCGCCACCGCTTGCCCGTGTTGAGCCGGTGAAACCTGTACTGGCTACACCTGCGGGCGGCGATAACTGGGAAACGTTCTGATTCGTTAACCCTGCGTCAAAAATAAAAAAGAGTGGCTTGCCACTCTTTTTTTATGCCTGTTTTCTTGCATTCAGCTAATGGAGACTTTGAAAAAACTGCTTTTGATATTGTTGGTAAACCAGCTCTCTTTCTCATTGCTCATCAGAAAGGTTTGCCAGGTCTTTGCCGGTACGCCGAGGAACTGCTCCACGCGCCCGTTGGCGTACTCAATTTCCATAATTGAACAGGTCGGGTCATAGCCCGCGCTTTTAAACGTTCTCGACTGGACAGGATGTCTTTTCATTTCAGCCCCTTGCTTTGAAAGCCATTGAGCCGTTATCGGCGCTGTTGGCGCTACGCTTGACTACCAGAACTGGCGGGGTGGCAGAATAACCCGAGAATATATTGTTGTTGCGTGACCTGATTACTATGTGTATTTTTATTCACATTGAGTGCATAAAAATGAGGGTTGCGATTATGGTTAAATCTTTGCTTAAGGCCGGTTTGTTAATGGCAGCCCTGACGGGCAGCGCGTTTGCGGCGCAGGAAACCTATGTGGTCGGCGCGGGCGGCACTTACCGTCCTTTCGAATTTGAAAACAGCCAGAAACAGCTCGAAGGCTTCGATATCGACATCATCAAAGCCATCGGCAAAGCTGAAAATTTCAATGTGAAACTGGTGAACACGCCGTGGGAAGGCATCTTCGCCACACTGGGCTCAGGCGATCGCGATATCATTATTTCCGGTATCACTATCACTGATAAGCGCAAGCAGATGGTCGATTTTTCGGCGCCTTATTTCCCGGCGGAGCAGTCCATCGTGGTGCCGACTGATTCCCGCGTGACGTCGCTTGCCGCGCTTAAAAATGAAAAAGTGGGCGTGGTGAACTCCAGCACTGGCGACATCGTGGTCTCCGACACGCTCGGCAAAAACAGCACCGCGATTAAGCGTTTTGACAACACTCCATTGATGCTTCAGGAGCTGTTTGAAGATGGCGTGAGCGCGGCCGTAGGCGACGTAGGTGTGGTGAAGTACTACATCAAACAGCACCCGGAGAAACAGTTCAAACTGGTGCCGGATGCGAAATTTGAACGCCAGTATTTCGGGATTGCAGTGGCTAAAGGCAACGACGAATTGCGCCAAAAGATTAACGCGGGCCTTGCGAAAATCGTCGCTGACGGCACCTACGCAAAAATCTACAAAACCTGGTTTGACGACAACGTACCGACCCTGCCTGCGCAGTAAGGCACCCGTTTAACCCCATCATTTTGCGGCTGACCGATTTTGTGTCAGCCGCCTCTTTTCTGGAAATGGACATGTCAGGATTTCATTGGGAGATAATCCAGGAATATGGCCCGCTCTTTGTGCAGGGCGCCTGGATGACCATCAAATGCACCATTATCTGTGTGATCCTCGGCACGCTGTGGGGTCTGACGCTCGGGCTGGGACGCATGGCCCACGCCGGGCACGGGCCGTGGAAATTTGTGCTGCGCTATCTGGTTCAGTTTCCGGTGCGCTTTTATGTCAGCGCTATCCGCGGCACGCCGCTCTTCGTGCAGATTATGGTGGTGCACTTTGCACTGGTGCCGCTGTTTATCAATCCACGTGATGGCTGGCTTGTGGAAAGTGGGCTGATGAGCAGCGAGTTCGCCCGAATGTTGCGCTCGGATTACGGCGCGTTTCTCTCCTGCATCGTCGCTATTACGCTTAACGCCGGCGCGTATGTGTCGGAGATCTTCCGCGCCGGGATCCAGTCGATTGATCATGGGCAGATGGAAGCTTCCCGTGCGCTCGGTATGCCGTGGTGGAAAACCATGCGCAAAGTCATTCTGCCGCAGGCGTTTCGCCGCATCCTGCCGCCGCTTGGCAATAACGCGATAGCGATTGTAAAAGATTCATCGCTCGCCTCCGCCATCGGCCTTGCCGATTTGGCTTATGCGGCGCGTACGGTCTCCGGCGCTTACGCAACATACTGGGAACCCTATCTGACCATTTCGCTGGTGTATTGGGTAATTACCTTCCTGCTATCGCAACTGGTGGCGCGGCTGGAAAAGAGGTTCGGCAAAAGTGATTCACGTTAATAATCTGCATAAGCATTTTGGCGCAAGCCACGTTTTGCGCGGCATTAGTTGCGACATCCAGCCCGAAGAGGTGGTTTGTGTGATTGGTCCTTCAGGCTCCGGCAAGAGCACGTTTTTGCGCTGTCTTAACGCGCTGGAAACGGCAGAGCAAGGGGAGATCACCGTCAACGGTTTCGCAGTACATGACAGAAACGCGAACGTAAACCAGCTACGTGAAGGCGTCGGCATGGTGTTTCAACGCTTCAATCTTTTCCCGCATATGACGGTGCTGGAAAACCTCATCATGGCACCAATGAGCCTGAAAGGGTTAACTCACGCCCAGGCGGTTAAACTCGCGGAAGAATTACTGGCCAAAGTTGGTCTTAGCGATAAGCGCGACGCGTGGCCTGCGAGCCTTTCAGGGGGGCAGCAGCAGCGTGTGGCTATCGCCCGCGCGCTGGCGATGAACCCGTCGGTGATGCTGTTTGATGAACCCACCTCCGCCCTCGATCCTGAACTGGTGGGCGAAGTGCTGGCGGTGATGAAAAAGCTCGCGGAGGAGGGGATGACGATGGTTATCGTGACCCATGAGATGGGCTTTGCGCGTGAAGTTGCTGACCGCGTGATTTTCATCGACGGCGGCATCATTCAGGAAGAAGGCCCGCCAGCGCAGCTGTTTACCGCACCGCAAAACCCGCGTACTGCCGCTTTTCTCAGCAAAGTTCTGTAATTCGTACGCAGGCGGTGAAATTTCCCGCCTGCGCCTTTGCGCCGCGCTTCCTCGCCTGGCCCCAGATGATCTACCATTACTGCCATTCGTTCTGAACAGCCATATGGATATCTCATGTTAAAGCGTCGCTATGTCGCCCTGTTGCCGCTGATGATGGCGCTCGCCGCCTGCAGCAGCAAGCCTAAGTCTCAACCCACCGCTCCACAAACCGCAGGCGCAAGCCAGGGCGGTTTCCTGCTCCAGCCGCAGCACGACATGCTGCTTGCGTCGGGGGATTTCACGGGAAATCCGGCTGCGGAAAATTTCATCAATATGATGGTCAGCAAGCACGGGTTTAACCGTCAGCAACTGGAGGAAGTACTTTCACAGGCGAAACGGCTTGATTACGTTCTGCGTCTGATGGACCGACAGGCACCGACCACCCAGCCTGCACCGGGGCCGAACGGCGCATGGCTGCGTTATCGCAGTAAATTTATTACGCCGGATAACGTGCAGAACGGCGTCGTGTTCTGGAATCAGTATCAGGATGCGCTGAACCGTGCCTGGCAGGTCTACGGCGTCCCGCCGGAAATCATTGTCGGGATTATTGGTGTGGAAACCCGCTGGGGCCGCGTCATGGGTAAAACACGCATTATCGATGCGCTGGCGACGCTTGCCTTCAACTACCCACGCCGCGCGGACTATTTCGCCGCCGAGCTGGAGACGTTCCTGTTGATGTCGCGCGATGAAGGCGACGATCCGCTGGCGTTGAAGGGCTCGTTCGCAGGCGCAATGGGCTACGGCCAGTTTATGCCATCCTCGTACAAAGAATATGCCGTGGATTTTAACGGCGACGGGCATATCAACCTCTGGGACCCGGAAGATGCTATCGGTAGCGTCGCGCACTACTTCCAGCAGCACGGCTGGGTGAAGGGCGATCTGGTTGCCGTACCGGCGAACGGCCAGGCGCCTCAGCTTGAAAACGGTTTTAAAACCAAATATAGCGTCAGCCAGCTGGCGGTTGCGGGCTTAACGCCGCAACAGCCGCTTGGTAATCATGCAGAGGCCAGCTTACTGCGCCTTGATATCGGTAGCGGCTATCAGTACTGGTATGGCTTGCCGAACTTCTACACTATTACGCGCTATAACCACAGCACGCACTACGCAATGGCGGTCTGGCAACTCGGCCAGGCGGTGGCGCTCGCCCGGGTTCAATAAGTCGTTTTCCCCGCCTGTCCGGGCGGGGAAAAGAAACCGCCCTGCAAACCTTGAATTCGCCTCGTAAAACCCGATGTAACTGCCTGCAACGCTTAAAAATGGCTGTGGGATGATCGGAGTTACGTTTACAATCGGAGCCGTCATGACAGATAAAGAATTAATGCAGTTAAGTCAGCAGCTTGGCGCTGCGCTGAAGGCGCAGGGAGCAACCGTGACGACCGCAGAATCCTGCACCGGCGGGTGGGTGGCGAAAGTCATAACCGACATCGCGGGCAGTTCCGCCTGGTTTGAACGCGGTTTCGTGACCTACAGTAATGAAGCTAAAGAACAACTTATCGGCGTGGACGGCGCGACGCTTGCCGACCATGGCGCCGTCAGCGAGCCGGTGGTGAAGCAGATGGCGCAAGGCGCGCTGAACGCGGCGGCGGCCTCATATGCCGTGTCTGTCAGCGGTATTGCAGGGCCGGATGGCGGCAGTCCTGACAAGCCTGTCGGTACCGTCTGGTTCGGCTTTGCCGACAACCAGGGAAGGGTAGAAACGCACCTGCAACGCTTTGATGGCAATCGAGATTCCGTGCGCCGCCAGGCAACAGCATTTGCACTGCAAACCCTGTGGCAACATTTTATACAAAACACTTGATACTGTATGCTCATACAGTATAATTGCACCAACGAAACATATTCGCAGCGTGGCGCAATTGGGCTCACCCTGCATGACAGGAGTAAAAATGGCTATCGACGAAAACAAGCAGAAGGCGTTGGCGGCAGCACTCGGCCAGATTGAAAAGCAATTCGGCAAAGGCTCCATCATGCGTCTGGGTGAAGATCGCACCATGGATGTGGAAACGATCTCCACCGGCTCTCTCTCCCTGGACATTGCGCTGGGTGCGGGCGGTCTGCCAATGGGTCGTATCGTAGAAATCTACGGCCCGGAATCTTCAGGTAAAACCACGCTGACGCTGCAGGTCATTGCCGCTGCACAGCGCGCCGGTAAAACCTGTGCGTTTATCGACGCAGAGCATGCGCTTGATCCGGTTTATGCCCGTAAGCTTGGCGTAGACATCGACAACCTGCTCTGTTCTCAGCCGGATACCGGCGAGCAAGCGCTGGAAATCTGTGATGCGCTGGCGCGCTCCGGCGCAGTTGACGTACTGGTGGTCGACTCCGTAGCGGCGTTGACGCCGAAAGCGGAAATCGAAGGCGAAATCGGTGACTCTCATATGGGCCTTGCAGCACGTATGATGAGCCAGGCGATGCGTAAGCTCGCAGGTAACCTGAAAAACTCCAACACCCTGCTTATCTTCATCAACCAGATCCGTATGAAGATTGGTGTGATGTTTGGTAACCCGGAAACCACCACTGGTGGTAACGCGCTGAAATTCTACGCTTCCGTGCGTCTCGACATCCGCCGTATCGGCGCGGTGAAAGAGGGCGAAGACGTAGTCGGTAGCGAAACCCGCGTCAAAGTGGTGAAAAATAAAGTTGCTGCGCCGTTTAAACAAGCTGAATTCCAGATCCTCTACGGGGAAGGTATTAACTTCTACGGCGAACTGGTTGACCTCGGCGTGAAGCACAAGCTCATTGAAAAAGCGGGTGCATGGTATAGCTACAACGGCGAGAAAATCGGCCAGGGTAAAGCGAACGCAACTAACTTCCTCAAAGAGAACAAGCCGATGGCTGACGAAATTGAGAAGAAACTGCGCGAGATGCTGCTCAATAATCAGGATGCTACGCCTGACTTCACCGTCGACAATAATGACGACGGCGTTGAAGAAACTAACGAAGAGTTTTAATCTCAAGGGCTGCTGATGCAGCCCTTACTTTTTCTGACGTGCCAACTGTTCACTCCTATGACTGACGCTACCCCTCGCCGTTCCGCCTATTCCCGACTCCTTGACCGTGCCATGCGCATCCTTGCTATGCGCGATCATAGCGAACAAGAACTGCGTCGCAAACTTGGCGCTGTGCTACCCGGAAGACAAGAGGATGAGCAAGCGCAGGTGACGCCGGAAGATATCGAGAAAGTCATCGCCTGGTGCCACGAGCAACGCTATCTGGATGACGAACGTTTTGCAGAGCGCTATATCGCGAGCCGGGGCCGTAAAGGTTATGGGCCGCAGCGCATTCGGCAAGAGCTCCAGCAAAAGGGCATCCCGCGCGTATCGTGTGATATCGCCTTTGCCGCCTGTGAAGTGGACTGGGAGGCGCAAGCGCGCGATCAGGCCGAGCGCAAATTTGGCGCGCCGCTGCCGCGCACCTTCCCTGAAAAAGCGAAAGTGCAGCGGTTTTTGCTCTATCGCGGCTATTACATGGAAGATATCCAGGCGATCTACCGAAATTTTGAGTGATGACCCCATGCGGGGTTTTACTTCCCTGTAAAGAAAACTTATCTTATTCCCACTTTTTTCCGTTGAGCTCGGCCTGGCGGCAGCGTGCTGCGCCATTCGGGCGACACATTTCGTTAGCTTGATTTCAGGATAATTATGAGCAAGAGCACCGCTGAGATCCGTCAGGCGTTTCTCGACTTTTTCCATAGCAAGGGACATCAGGTAGTTGCCAGTAGCTCTCTGGTCCCTAATAACGACCCGACTCTGCTGTTTACCAACGCCGGGATGAATCAGTTCAAGGACGTGTTCCTTGGTCTCGATAAGCGTAATTATTCCCGTGCGACGACCGCGCAGCGCTGCGTGCGCGCCGGTGGTAAGCACAACGACCTGGAAAACGTCGGTTACACCGCCCGCCACCACACTTTCTTCGAAATGCTGGGCAACTTCAGCTTCGGTGACTACTTCAAACACGACGCCATTCAGTACGCCTGGGAACTGTTAACGGGCGCGCAGTGGTTTAACCTGCCAAAAGAGCGCCTGTGGGTAACCGTCTACGAAACCGATGACGAAGCTTACGAAATCTGGGAAAAGGAAGTTGGTATCCCGCGCGAACGCATTATTCGCATCGGTGATAACAAGGGTGCGCCTTACGCGTCTGATAACTTCTGGCAGATGGGCGATACTGGCCCGTGCGGCCCGTGCACCGAGATTTTCTACGATCATGGCGACCACATCTGGGGCGGTCCTCCGGGAAGTCCGGAAGAAGACGGTGACCGCTATATTGAGATCTGGAACATCGTATTCATGCAATTCAACCGTCAGGCTGACGGCACCATGGAACCGCTGCCGAAGCCGTCCGTGGATACCGGTATGGGCCTTGAGCGCATTACTGCGGTATTGCAGCATGTCAATTCTAACTATGAAATCGACCTGTTCCAGAAGCTGATTGCGGCTGTGGCGAACGTCACCGGCGCGACAGATCTGAGCAACAAATCTTTGCGTGTTATCGCCGATCATATCCGCTCTTGCGCATTTCTGATCGCCGATGGCGTTATCCCGTCTAATGAAAACCGCGGCTATGTGCTGCGTCGCATCATTCGTCGTGCGATTCGTCACGGCAATATGCTCGGTGCGAAAGACACCTTCTTCTACAAGCTGGTAGGACCGCTGGTAGAAGTAATGGGCGCGGCAGGTGAAGAGCTACAGCGCCAGCAAGCTCAGGTTGAGCAGGTGCTGAAAACCGAAGAAGAGCAGTTTGCCCGCACGCTGGAGCGTGGCCTGGCGCTGCTCGATGAAGAGCTTGCGAAGCTTAAGGGCGATACGCTCGATGGCGAAACGGCTTTCCGTCTGTATGACACATATGGCTTCCCGGTTGACCTGACCGCGGATGTCTGCCGCGAGCGTAACATCAAAGTTGACGAAGCGGGCTTTGAAGCAGCCATGGAAGAGCAGCGCCGTCGTGCGCGTGAATCCAGCGGCTTCGGCGCGGACTACAATGCGATGATTCGTGTTGATGGCGCCTCCGAATTTAAAGGTTATGACCACACTGAACTGACCGCCAAAGTGACCGCGCTGTTTGTCGACGGTAAAGCCGTTGAGCAGATCGCCGCCGGTCAACAGGCAGTCGTTGTGCTCGATGAGACGCCGTTCTATGCGGAGTCTGGCGGCCAGGTCGGCGATAAAGGCGAACTGAAAGGTAACGGATTCACTTTTACCGTGAACGACACACAAAAATATGGCCAGGCTATTGGCCATATCGGCGAACTCGCCAGCGGTGTCCTGAAAATCGGTGAGGGCGTTAAAGCGGAAGTGGACGAAGCGCGCCGCAACCGTATCCGTCTTAACCACTCGGCGACGCACCTGATGCATGCCGCGCTGCGCCAGGTGCTTGGCACCCACGTTGCGCAGAAAGGCTCCCTGGTAAATGACAAAGCGTTACGTTTCGACTTCTCCCACTTTGAAGCGATGAAGCCGGAAGAAATTCGCAAGGTTGAAGACCTGGTGAACGCGCAAATCCGTCGTAACCTGCCTGTTGAAACTAACGTCATGGATCTGGAAGCAGCGAAGGCGAAAGGCGCAATGGCGCTGTTCGGCGAAAAATATGAAGACCGCGTACGTGTATTGAGCATGGGCGATTTCTCAACCGAGCTTTGCGGCGGTATCCACGCCTCGCGTACGGGGGATATCGGCCTGTTCCGCATCGTGTCTGAATCCGGTACGGCCGCAGGTGTTCGTCGTATCGAAGCCGTTACGGGCGAAGGCGCACTGGCACTGGTGCATGCACAGAATGATCGTCTCAATGAGCTGTCCCATCTGCTGAAAAGCGACAGCCAGACGCTGAACGATAAAGTTCGTGCGATGGTTGAACGTACCCGCCAGCTGGAAAAAGAGTTGCAACAGCTTAAAGAGCAACAGGCGGCGCAGGAGAGTGCGAATCTCAGCAGTAACGCTGTCGACATCAATGGTGTGAAGCTTTTGGTGAGTGAGCTTCATGGCGTTGAGCCGAAAATGCTGCGTACCATGGTTGACGATCTGAAAAATCAGCTCGGCTCTGCGGTAATCGTGCTGGCAACCGTGGCAGAAGGCAAAGTCTCGCTGATCGCGGGGGTATCGAAAGATGTGACGGATCGCGTGAAAGCTGGCGAGCTGGTGGGCATGATTGCTCAGCAGGTTGGCGGCAAAGGCGGCGGTCGCCCGGATATGGCGCAGGCTGGCGGTACCGATGCCGCGGCGTTGCCTGCAGCGCTTAGTAGCGTTGAAAGCTGGGTAACCGCGAAGCTGTAACAATCGAAACGGCACGACAGACGCCATAACCCTTTGTTGTTATGGCGTCTTTATCTGTGTCGGAACTATAACGATAAAGTCGGGTTGATTTTTTTCTGGATCGGCTAAACTTAGGTTTAACAGAATGTAATGCCATGACCGCTTACTCATCAGGTGTTTGTCATCGCTTACTTTTTGGCGTTATATGATGGATAATGCCGGGATACAGAGAGACCCGACTCTTTTAATCTTTCAAGGAGCAAAGAATGCTGATTCTGACTCGTCGAGTTGGTGAAACCCTCATGATTGGGGATGAGGTGACCGTGACAGTTCTTGGGGTAAAAGGCAACCAGGTACGTATTGGCGTGAACGCCCCCAAAGAGGTATCTGTACACCGTGAAGAGATCTACCAGCGTATCCAGGCTGAAAAATCGCAACAGTCCAGTTACTGAGTTGTCGCGTCTCGCTCACACAGGCGAGGCGCATCCCCTTTCTTGATTTTCCCTTTCTTTTACCGTTTCTTGTGTTCCCCCGATGCCTTTTTCCGCTTTTATCTGCGCGGCCATTTACGGGCGTACCATTGCATTTGCGTTGATAAAACAGCCTTTTTGTTGGTAAAGCAGGCGGATTGGGCGGTAAATGTGCAAACGATGCAGAGTCGGGAAAAATTGTTTGACTTATAAGTCTCAGAAAGTAATATGTGCGCCACGCAGCGACGATGAGACGAAACAAACTCTTCGAAGCACTCGTAAGAGGCGTGTGGTGAGGTGGCCGAGAGGCTGAAGGCGCTCCCCTGCTAAGGGAGTATGCGGTCAAAAGCTGCATCCGGGGTTCGAATCCCCGCCTCACCGCCATTTTGCATCCGTAGCTCAGCTGGATAGAGTACTCGGCTACGAACCGAGCGGTCGGAGGTTCGAATCCTCCCGGATGCACCATATTTATTCATGATGTCAGCTATGACGCGTGGATCCGCAGTAAAGCAGTAATCCCGATGCATCCGTAGCTCAGCTGGATAGAGTACTCGGCTACGAACCGAGCGGTCGGAGGTTCGAATCCTCCCGGATGCACCATATTTATTCATGATGTCAGTAATGACGCGTGGATCCGCAGTAAAGCAGTAAATCCCGATGCATCCGTAGCTCAGCTGGATAGAGTACTCGGCTACGAACCGAGCGGTCGGAGGTTCGAATCCTCCCGGATGCACCATATTTATTCACGATGTCAGCAATGACGCGTGGATCCGCAGTAAAGCAGTAAATCCCGATGCATCCGTAGCTCAGCTGGATAGAGTACTCGGCTACGAACCGAGCGGTCGGAGGTTCGAATCCTCCCGGATGCACCATATTATCCGCGGTATCAGCGATGGTGACGTGACCTGGTGAGCGATGATTATCGCGATTATCCAGGGAGGATAACGCTGCTTCAGCAGCAGCCCGCAGGGTAAGGCGAAGCCGAATAATCCTCCTGGATGCACCATATTTATCCACGGTATCAGCAATGATGACGTGAGCTGGTGAACGATAATTATCTCGATTATCCAGGGACGGTAGTACTGCTCCAGCCGCGGCCCACACGTTAGATGAAGCCGAATAATCCTCCCTAATGCATCAAACTCTCTTCCTGACAAACGCTGCGCTTCTCCGAATACATTCCCCCCCCTTGTTAGATTCCAGGTGTTGCCCACTTTAAAAGTGTTTTCAGGCGGTTACCTTTCACACTATCGTCATTTTCATCATTATCCTCTCCCTGATATCCGTGCCTTCCACTTGCCTTAACAGCGACAAAATTAATGGTTTAAGCTAAAGTAACAATCCTTGCGGTCAGGTAATGAGGACAAGATGTACGAGCGTTACGACGGGCTTATTTTTGACATGGACGGCACGATCCTCGATACCGAGCCTACGCACCGGAAAGCCTGGCGCGATGTTCTCGGCCGCTACGGCATGCAGTTTGACGAACAGGCGATGGTCGCGCTGAATGGCTCACCCACCTGGCGTATCGCGCAGGCCGTCATTGAGCTAAATCAGGCTGACCTCGATCCTCATGCGCTGGCGCGTGAAAAAACGGCAGCGGTACAGGCGATGTTGCTGGATACCGTACGTCCGCTGCCATTAATTGACGTCGTCAAAGCCTGGCATGGTCGCCGTCCAATGGCTGTCGGTACCGGCAGCGAAAGCGCGATGGCAGAAGCGCTGCTACAGCATCTTGGGCTGCGTCACTATTTCACTGCGGTGGTCGCCGCCGATCATGTGCAACACCACAAACCCGCTCCCGATACTTTCCTGCGCTGTGCGACGCTCATGGGCGTTGCGCCTGAAAAATGCGTCGTGTTCGAAGACGCGGATTTTGGTCTTGAAGCGGCGCGGCTCGCGGGAATGGATGCCGTGGATGTGCGTCTGCTGTGAGCGACGCACTGTCGCTTTTTTCGCTCTTCACCAGCAGTTTTTTGAGCGCCACGCTGCTGCCGGGCAGTTCCGAAGCTGTTCTGGTGGCGTTGCTGATAAGCGCAAAAAGTACGCCCTGGCTTTTAGTGATAACCGCAACAATAGGTAATAGCCTTGGAGGGTTAACTAACGTTATTCTTGGGCGGCTGTTTCCGCTGCGCGAATCGTCGCGCTGGCAAGCGCGGGCGCAGGGTTTACTGCAACGCTTTGGTGCGCCGGCGCTGCTGTTAAGCTGGCTACCTCTGGTCGGCGATCTGTTGTGCCTGCTGGCAGGGTGGTTACGGCTTCCCTGGGGGCGGGTGATTTTTTTTCTGTGCCTTGGAAAGGCGCTGCGTTATATCGTCATCGCGGCAGCGACTTTACAGGGGATGACGTGGTGGCACTAATTGGATTGTTTGAGCGACCTTTCATCGTCAACCTTTACCATTACAATTATGCTTAATAAAAATATTTTCGACACGACAGGCGGGAGGTCAATTTGATCCCGGACGTATCACAGGCGCTGGCCTGGTTAACCGAGCATCCTGAGGCATTAAAAGGCATTCGCCGTGGGCTGGAGCGCGAAACGCTGCGCGTCACGCCTGAAGGTGAGCTGGCGACCACGGGGCATCCGGAAAGCCTGGGTGCCGCGTTAACCCATAAGTGGATCACGACGGACTTTGCCGAAGCCCTTCTGGAATTTATTACGCCCGTAGACGGCGATATCGACCACATGCTGACAGTCATGCGTGATATCCATCGTCATAGCGCCCGCGCGCTTGGCGACGAACGTATGTGGCCGCTCAGCATGCCTTGCTATATCAAAGAAGGGCAGGATATTGAGCTTGCACAGTATGGCACCTCGAATATCGGCCGCTTCAAAACGCTGTATCGTTCGGGGCTGAAAAACCGCTACGGCGCGCTGATGCAAACGATCTCCGGCGTTCACTACAACTTCTCGCTGCCGCTGGCGTTCTGGCAGGCGAAGTGTCAGGTCGAAGATGCTGAAAGCGGCAAAGAGGCGATTTCAGCCGGTTATTTCCGGCTCATCCGCAACTATTATCGTTTTGGCTGGGTGATCCCGTATCTGTTCGGCGCGTCGCCGGCCATCTGTTCGTCTTTCCTGCAAGGCAAGCCGACCAAACTGCCGTTTGAGAAAACCGACTGCGGCATGTACTACCTGCCTTACGCCACCTCGTTGCGCTTAAGCGATCTGGGTTATACCAATAAGTCGCAAAGCAATCTCGGGATTACGTTTAACGATTTACACAGTTATGTGGCAGGATTAAAGCGCGCTATCAAAACCCCGTCTGAAGAGTATGCGAAGCTGGGGCTTAAGAAGGATGGCGAGTATCTGCAAATCAACACAAACATTTTGCAGATCGAAAACGAGCTGTATGCGCCTATTCGTCCGAAGCGCGTAACACGTGATGGCGAATCGCCGTCGGATGCCCTGCTGCGCGGTGGCATCGAATATATCGAAGTGCGCTCACTCGACATCAACCCGTTCTCGCCAATTGGCGTGGATGAAAACCAGGTGCGCTTCCTGGATCTCTTCATGGTCTGGTGCGCGCTGGCGGATGCGCCAGAGATGAGCAGTGATGAACTGCTTTGTACCCGCACCAACTGGAACCGTGTGATCCTTGAAGGCCGCAAGCCAGGGCTTACGCTTGGCATCGGCTGCGAAACCGCACAGTTTCCGCTGGCACAAGTGGGCAAAGACCTGTTCCGCGATTTACGCCGCGTGGCGAATACGCTCGATAGCATTCATGGCGGCCAGGAATACCAGCAGGTTTGCGACAGACTGGTCGCGTGTTTCGACGACCCGGATCTCACCTACTCAGCGCGGATCCTGCGCTCAATGATTGAGAACGGTATCGGTGGCACGGGCCGGATGCTGGCGGACCGTTATCGCACGATGCTGCGCGAAGAGCCGTTACAGGCGTTGCAGGAAGAGGATTTCCGCAAGGAACAGGCAGCGTCGCTGGCGCGTCAGCGTGAGATTGAAGCGGCGGATAGTGAGCCGTTTGATGAATGGCTGGCAAAACAGGCGTAACAGAAAAGAAAAAGGCCACATCGCTGTGGCCAAATTGTCATCTCTGAACTCAGTGATGATGATAACAAATGCGCGTCTTTCATAAGTTCAGACCCGGCCCGCAAACATTAGTTCATTTTTATTTTAAAAAATCACTTATCGGAGGTGATCAGATGCCATTGCTTGATAGCTTCACTGTCGACCATACCCGTATGGAAGCGCCTGCGGTGCGTGTGGCGAAAACCATGAACACGCCGCATGGCGATACTATCACCGTCTTTGACCTGCGTTTCTGCGCGCCAAACAAAGAAGTGATGCCGGAAAAAGGCATCCACACGCTGGAGCACCTTTTTGCGGGCTTCATGCGCGATCATCTGAACGGCAACGGCGTTGAGATAATCGACATCTCCCCGATGGGCTGCCGCACCGGTTTTTACATGAGCCTTATCGGTCAACCGGACGAGCAGCGCGTTGCTGACGCCTGGAAAGCGGCGATGCAGGATGTATTGAAGGTGAAAGAGCAAAACCAGATCCCTGAGCTGAACGTATACCAGTGCGGTACTTACGAGATGCACTCGCTTGATGAGGCGCAGGACATTGCCCGCCACATCATCGAGCGTGGCGTTGGCGTGAACAGTAACGATGCGCTGGCGCTGCCGAAAGAAAAATTGCAGGAACTGCACCTGTAAAAATAAAAGCGAAATAATAAAAAAAGGGAGCCTGACAGGCTCCTTTTTTATTATATGATTGCCACGACGGTTATATTTATTACGCGCGATGCAGCTTTTACGACTTAAAACAAATTTTTATCCAGACCGTCAGAAATAATCGCCAAATAAACTATCGCATTAACATTATTTACACCCTTAACGATAACGAAGCGTGGTGACGGGCCGCGTTCCCGCTTCGCATAGCGTCAGTTTTACTGTTGCCGTTACAGTAAAACCATGAGCAAGAATATATGCTGCAAAGCAGTGCCGTCGCGGTGCGCAGGATCTTTCACGGGCGTCATAATCACTATCTAAGTAATAACAGACTGGGATCGAGGAATGAGAGGTTTTTTCAGGCGCGGCGCTCTTGAGCTATCGGTTAACGAGACGGGAAATACCACACGTTTTATTCGGCGTGCATTGCTGTGCATGGGCGGCCTGCTGGGGCTATTTTTTCTTATCGCCATTCTTTCGCTGTTGCATATCTCGCACGATATTAATGAACGAACCGATGCCCGCAGCCGCCATCTGTTTTTAAAAGCCCTGCAAAATCGCCAGGATACTATTAAAACCAACCTCAACGACTACTCAGACTGGGGTGAAGCGTACCTGAAGCTTCACCAGACCATTGATGTCCACTGGGCATGGGATCGCGGTAATCTCGGGCAGTCGCTCTATGAAATGTTCGGCTATGACGGCGTCTTCGTGGTGGATGGCAATGATGTCACCCGCTACAGCGTTGTGAACGGCAAGCTGCGCAACCAAAAAGCCGAACACTGGGTGGGTGAGCCTATGCTGAAAAGCCTGCGTATCGCCCTTGACGGCACCGACGGCGCGGCGATTGTCACGTCGATGGAATACCACGGGCAGCCTGCAATAGTGACAGCGGCCTGGATACGCAGCGGCGGCGACAGTGTTATCGAGGCTACGCAGGGCAATCCTTCTCTGATGATATTTATCGATGTGCTCACCGCAGACGAACTCGCGCGTGCAGGACGTGAATATGGCATTGATGAGCTACACGTACGTAAACCCGGCGAGGCATCGCCCGATTACCGGCAGGTGACGCTGTCGCTGCCGCTCGGCAACGGGCAGGTGACCATGGCCTGGCGTAGCGAAGATCCGGGGCACGACCTTATCGTCGTGATCCTGCCGCTGCTGATTTTTCTGTCGCTCTTTACGGCGCTGGTGGCGGGTATCGCTATGCGCAACGCGCTTAACAAGGCGCGGCTTAATGACGAGAACGCTTTTTTACTGGAGCAAAACCGGCTGGCACTGGCTGCAAGCGAGCGGCGCTTTCGCGATGTGGCGGAAGCGACCACCGACTGGATCTGGGAAACCGACGACGATCTGCGGTTCATCTGGCTTTCTGAACGGTTCCCGGTCATTACGGGGTATCGCATCGCTGACTGGATCGGGCGTAGGGTCACGGAGTTTATTCAGGAAGACCGGGCGACGCTGGAGGAGTGGTTCCACCAGCCGGGGCACGGCGGGCATCGCAACATGACGCACTGCCGCTATCTTTCCGCGCAGGGTCATCAGCGTTACTGCAATCTGGTCGCGAAACCTATCGCCACGCCGGAAGGCGGGCTGAGTTTCCGCGGCACCGCGACCGACGTTACGCTTGAGGTAGAAGCCCAGGCGCGCGTGCAGTACCTGTCCCTGCATGACGAACTGACCGGGCTGCCAAACCGGGTGCGCATGAAAGAGTTCCTTGAAGGCAAATTACAGTCGCGCCCGACCCGTGAACACCCGCTGGCGATGATAAGCCTCGATCTCGACAAGTTTAAGCCGGTCAACGATCTGTTCGGCCACGGCGTGGGGGATGAACTGTTGCATCAGGTGTCGGCGCGCCTGCGTGCCTGTCTGCGTGATTTCGATCTGGTGGCGCGCCAGGGCGGCGATGAATTTATTCTGATAATCCCGGACATCGAACGCAAGGAGGCGCTGGAGCAGCTTTGCGAACGCATTCTCAGCGAAATCAACCGCCCGTTCAGCGTGCAGGACCATGAAATTTTAATCGGCGCCAGCATGGGCATTGCGCTCGCGCCACAGGACGCGGTCAACGCCACCGATCTGCTGCGTTTTTCCGATATCGCGCTCTACAAAGCGAAAAGCAGCGGGCGCAACGGCTGGGTGTTTTATAACGCTGACATGGCCGAGCAAATCGTCCAGCGCCGGGAAATGGAAAACAGCCTGCGCGATGCTATCCGCGACGCGCAGTTCCAGCTGGTTTATCAGCCGCGCTATGACATGAACGCGGAAAACGTGGTGGCGGTAGAGGCGCTGTTACGCTGGCATCATCCGGAGCTTGGGCTACTGATGCCGGATCAGTTTATTCCGCTCGCGGAGGAGACCGGCCTGATTATTGCCATCAGCGACTGGGTGCTAAATGCCGCCTGCCGCGATGCGCAGCACGAGATGCCGGGCATTGCCATCTCGGTGAATATCTCTGCGGTGGAGTTTCGCACGCCGGGTCTGGTGGAGCGGGTCAAAGAGGCGCTGGCGACGTCGGGCCTGGCCCCTGAGCGTCTGGAGCTTGAGGTCACAGAAAACGCCACGCTCTCAAGCCCCGAGGTGAGCCTTGAAATAATGAACAGCCTCAAGGCGCTCGGCGTGCGGTTGCTGATCGATGATTTTGGTACGGGTTACTCTTCACTAAGCTACCTTCGCACGTTTCCGTTTGATGGCATCAAGCTTGATAAATCGTTCGTGGCGGGTATGCCGCACTCGGATAACGCCAACAGCATCGTGGAGAATATCATCGGGCTTGGCAAAGCGTTTTCACTCAGCATTACGGCCGAAGGGGTTGAAACGCCGGAACAGCTGGCGCAGCTTAAGATGTATCAATGCGATGAAACCCAGGGCTACTTTATGTGTCGCCCGTTGCCGCTTTCGCGTCTTAAAGCGCAGCTGCGCGAGCAGGGCATCGCGCCGGGCAATGACGCTGCATCGTGAATAAAAAAGGCCCGCCAGAGCGGGCCTTTTTATGCGCGGATCAGTGAGCGCCACCGCCGCCGCCACCGGCGCCGAAGGGCGGTCTGGCAAACCAGATAAGCCCGAGCAGGATCAGGAACACGCCGGCGGATGCCCAGAAAATCTCATTTGCCGAGATAATCAGCCCCTGGTTGGTTATCTGCTGAGCGATATACCCGGACGCCTGCTGTTGCGTCATCCCCATGCCCTGAAGCTGGTTATACATCTCCTGCGCGTTGGGGTTAAACGGCGTGATCGATTCAGTCATCTGCGCATGGTGCATCGATTCCCGGTTGGTCCAGAGCGTCGTGGTAATCGACGTACCGATAGAGCCTGCGAGCGTCCTTAAGAAGTTGGACAGACTCGACGCCGCCGCCAGCCGCTCAGGCGGCAGGCCGGAGAGCGTTATCGTGGTCAGCGGCATAAAGAAGCAGGCCACTGCGAAGCCCTGAATAAACTGCGGCCACGCCGAGGCGCCAAAATCCATACCCGGTTCAAAAGTGTATGCGCGCCAGTAGAAACAGACTGCATACATAATGAAGCTGAACGTCACCAGGCGGCGCATATCCAGACGGTGCGCAAAGCGTCCGATAATCGGCGAAAGGATGACGGGAATAATCCCGACTGGCGCTGAGGCGAGCCCCGCCCAGGTGGCGGTATAGCCATAGACCTCCTGCAACAGCTGCGGCAACAGCACAATCGAGCCGAAGTAGAGCATGTAAGCAAGACTGATGCTCAGACAGCCGATCGTGAAGTTGCGTGACTTGAAGAGCGAGAGGTCGACTATCGGGTGTTCGTCGGTCAGTTCCCAGACTATCAGGAAGCATAGCGCGACGACGGCCACCACCGTCAGCACCACGATTTCAGTCGAGTTAAACCAGTCGAGCTCTTTGCCCTGATCGAGCATCACCTGCAAACTGCCGATGCCGATAACCAGCAGCCCCAGCCCCACGGCGTCGATGCGCCGCTGTTCGGTACGTGTTTCGCGTCCGCGCAGCGATTGTAGCGTCATCAATACCACGACGATGCCGATAGGCACGTTGATAAAGAAGATCCAGCCCCAGTGATAGTTATCGCTGATCCAGCCGCCGAGAATCGGCCCGCAGATAGGCGCGACGATAACCGTCATCGACCACAGCGCCAGCGCAATAGAGCGTTTGGCGGGCGGGTAGTTGCTCAGCAGCAAGCTCTGTGAAAGCGGGATAAGCGGCCCGGCCACAATTCCCTGAATCACGCGGAAGAAAATCAGCATGTTCAGGCTATTGGAGACGCCGCACGCCCAGGAGGCAATGGCGAATGCGATGGTCGACCAGACAAAGAGCCGCACCTCGCCGACGCGTCTTGCGAGCCAGCCGGTTATCGGAATAGAGATAGCGTTCGCCACCCCGAATGACGTAATCACCCAGGTGCCCTGACTTAACGAGGCGCCCAGGTTACCGGCGATAGTCGGGATCGCCACGTTAGCGATGGTGGAATCCAGCACCTGCATGAACGTGGCAAGCGAAAGGGCGATGGTCATAATGACCAGTTGCGCCCCTTCCAGCGGTTTACGTTGCTGCATACAACCTCCGCGGTTAACCCGCGTTCGCCTGCACGATATCGTTAATCAGCTTGTTCACGGGCTCCAGGCTGATTTCGCGTGCGTTACTTTCATACGCAGGTTGCGAGCGGGTCTGGGTAGCCAGCACGCCGCCGTCGAGGTTGCTGGTATTCACTTTAACCAGCGTGGAAAGCCCGATGCGCAGCGGATGCTGTTCCAGCTGCTTCGGATCAAGCTCGATACGCACCGGCAGACGCTGAACCACTTTGATCCAGTTACCTGTCGCATTCTGGGCAGGCAGCAACGAGAAGGCGCTACCGGTACCCATATCAAGACCGATGACCTTGCCGGTGTATTCCACATCATCGCCGTAGATATCGCTAATGATGGTCGCCTGCTGGCCAATACGCATATGCGCCAGCTGGGTTTCTTTAAAGTTCGCGTCCACCCACAGTCCGCTCGCCGGCACAATCGCCATCAGCGGCGTGCTGGAGCTAATCTGCGCGCCTACCTGAACGGAGCGGCGTGAAACATAACCGGTCATCGGGCTGACGATTTTGGTACGTTGCAGCGCAAGCCAGGCGTTACGCACTTCAGTCGCGGCTTGTTTTACGGCAGGCTGATCTTCAAGCGTTGTGCCGAGGATCATCGCCTGGTTGGCGTTGTACTGTTGGATGGCAACATCAAGCTGCGCCTGGGCGCTGGCAACCGCATCGCGCGCATGCTGGAGCTCTTCACGACCGATCAAATTGGCGCTACCAAGCGGGACGCGACGGTTTAAGTCACTCTGGGCTTGCGCCAGTGCCGTTTTCTGCACCTCAATATTCGCCGCGTACTGCTTGCTGTTGATCATCAGCTGGCGGGTCTGGCGTACGCTTGAGGCAAGCTGAGTCTGGGCTTTTTCAAAGGCCTGTTGAGCGTCGGTTGGATCGAGGGTGACCAGCACGTCGCCTTTTTTCACAAAGTCAGTGTTCTCTACCCACACTTTAGTGACGCTGCCGGAGACCTGCGCCATGATTTGAACCTGGTTTCCTGCCACGTAAGCGTCGTCAGTCTCTTCGTAATGACGCGCCACTAAAAACCAATAAACCCCGTACGCCACGGCAATAACAACAAAGAGCAAGGTCAATAACAGCAGGGCGCCTTTGCGTTTGCCCTTCTTATTATTCACCGGTTGCTGCGGGGTCGTATTCTCCGCATTTGCGCTCATGTTTATCTCCACGTTCTTATTGTTGTTGTCGGCAGCAGCCGACCTCTGTTGTCAAAAAGGCCAGCACGAAAATGCTGGCCTGTCAGTGTAGCGGTTTCCTTGCAACAGCACGTTTGCGAAACGAGCGCTTATTGGCGCTTTAGCGAACGGCCTCAAGCAGCGTATTGTCCTCTTCCATCTGGTCAAGACGGTCAAGCAATTTGCGGGTTATCTGCTCCAGCTGTTCCTTTTCCTGGCCGCTTAATGAAGACCAGAGCTGATGCAGGCAGTTATGCTGCGGCGGCAGCACCTGACGTAAAAATTCCTGGCCTTTTTCGGTCAACTGTAAGTGCAGGCAACGGCGATCGTTATCGCTTTCGCGACGTTCGATCCAGCCGCGTTTTTCCAGCTCATCGGCAATGCGGGTGGCGTTCGTGCGCGACGATCCCAGTGCGCAGCTCAGCTCGCTTGGCTGAATACTGTGATTCTCCTGAGATTCCAGGGTCAGCAGCGCCATAAACAACGTCTCGTTAATCCCCTGAGCCTTCAGCATCTTATTGCGGTTTTCCAGCAGCTTGCCCTGCATATGCATGCACAGGCGAGTCAGCAGGATTTCCTGATATGGAAAATCCTCATAGCGACTGGCGCGAAATTTAAGCATCTGTTCAATGGGCGTAAACGAACTATCCATTTGGGTATAACCTCATTAATTGCAGCCGATATAGTAACGACGGTAACAAATCATGTAAATCTATTATTCAGATGAATCACTAAAGGCTACGTTACCGTCATGAGCTTCCGGACTATTCCATACTCCGGAGCGCCCGCCGCCTTGCCGGATGGCGCTGCGGCCTGGCGGGCATGAGAAAAGAACGACGCACTGGCGCTTCGCGTATCGGCGGAAAACGGGGCAAGCCGGTCGTCGTTTATATAAGTAACGGAAATGTAAAAAGTCGATTCGGATGATGTCAAACCAGGCGGTACAGCACAGAAACGCGGGATGAGCGCCACGGACAAGCCGCTGATAAATGATGGCAAAGTGTGGCGCAGCCTGCCTGCCAGCGAGAGCCTGTGAGAGGGCAGGGTATGGCGTAAAGATGTGGGTATATCCATATACGTTTTTGATATATTGCCGAAGTTAAAATCACTCGAATAAATAACTCAGCATAACCTTAACAGAGTGTTACCGCCCTTAACACCCTTCGCGGGTATTCAGGACGGCAAAGGTGCGACGCAGACCTCACTCTGTCCCGCTGTGGCGGTGATAGCCCCGCCACCACACTACCAGATTTAGTAGTGAGATAATCGCGCCCGCGGCGCACACGCCGTTCCATCCGGCATGTTGCCACGCAAAGGCAGAGATAAGCGAACCGGCCGCGCCGCCAATGAAATAGCTGGTCATATAACCGGCAGTCAGGCGGTTACGGGCGTCCGGGTGAATGCGATAAATCACGCTCTGGTTGGTGATATGCACGCCTTGCACCGTGAGGTCGAGGATCAGGATACCGATAATTAGCGCCACCACCGAGAACTGGCCGAGTGCGACGGCAATCCAGGACAGCAGTAACAAAACCAGCCCCCAGGTCGTCGTCAGGTGCGCTTTGCCTTTATCCACAAAGCCGCCCGCAGGCCGTGCCGCCAGCGCGCCTGCGGCCCCCGCGAGGCCAAACAGCCCAATGACACCCTCTGAAAAATGAAACGGCGCGCCCGCCAGTAAAAACGCCATGGAGGTCCAGAGGATGCTGAAATTGGCGAAGGTCAGGCAACCCAGCAGCGCGCGGGTGCGCAGGAGTTTATCGCGCGTAAAGAGGCTGAAAATGGAGCCGAGGAGCTGCGGATAATTAAGCGTACTGGTCTGTTTCACCGCAGGGAGGCCGCGCCAGAGCGCCAGCGCCATGATAACCATCAACACCGTCGCCACCCAGTACACGGTGCGCCAGCCGCCGAGGCTTGCCAGCGCGCCCGAAACCGTTCGCGCCAGCAGAATACCGAGCAGCAGGCCACTCATGATGGTGCCAACCACCTTACCGCGTTTTTCTGGCGCGGCGAGCGTGGCGGCAAGCGGCACAAGGACCTGCGCGACGACAGAGAACAGACCGGTCAGCGCGGTGCCGAGGATCATCATCGGCAGCGTATGGCTGCTCGCGGTGATGAGCATCCCGGCCGCGGCAAGCAACGTCATCACGACAATCATGCTGCGACGCTCAAACATGTCGCCGAGCGGTACCAGGAACAGCAGGCCGAAGGCGTAGCCAAGCTGTGCGGCGGTCACAATAAAGCCCGCCTGGTTGGCGGTAATGGCGAAAGCATGGGCAATGGTGTCGAGGAGCGGCTGGGCGTAGTAATTGCTCGCGACCACCAGCCCGGTGGCAACGGACATTAATACGGTCAGTGAGGGGCTAAGCCCTTGAGGGTGTCTGGTCATGGTTTTGTGGGTTACTCAAAATGAAGGGCATCAATCGCTTGCCGAAAGCCATTATGATAACGGAACCGCACCACAGCGCCAGATTGTTGAGGAATTGTTAAGTGTCGGATTGTGCGTTTTGCACAGGGATGCGGCAACGGTGCGGTGACAAACCGTCGGGCAGGTCAGCCACGCGCACCCGCCATATCAAAAAACACCCGCCGGGCGGCGGGTGTTGTTTCATCGCGTTAACGCGTTTATTTCTGCGCCGCCAGCGCGTCGTTAATCCATCCATCGAACTGCTGCTGGTGCGCTTTGATCCAGCCATCGACATGGCCCTGGATATCCGCCTCACTGGCTTTGCCGCTGTGCATCATCGCATTCTGGGCGTTGATATCGGTAATCGGCAGTTTCATCACCGAGAACAACTTCGCCGCTGCCGGGTTTTTCTCCGCCCATGCTTTGTTCGCGACGATATGCATTGTATTCACCGGGAAGCCAAAGTTATTGCCGTTGGCGAGTTTGGTATCAATCCCTTTCTGCTTACCGGGCAGTGAAGAGAACGGCACCTGCAGCCACACCACATCTTTGCCAGGCTTCAGCACGTCGCTCACCCAGTACGGCGTCCAGGTGTAATACAGCACCGGTTTGCCTTCTTTATAACGGGCGATTGTGTCGGCCATCATCGCTGCATAGTTGCCGTGGTTCACTGTCACCGTTTTGGCGAGGTCGAACGCCTCGTTCTGGTGGTTAATTACCGCCTCGCAACCCCAGCCTGGCGTACATCCCATCATGTCCGCTTTGCCGTCGCCGTTGCTGTCAAACAGCTTCGCAATCTTCGGGTCTTTCAACTGCGCAATATTCGTAATGTGGTATTTCTCGGCGGTTTTACGGTCAATCAGATACCCTTGCGCCGCGCCCGTGACGTAGGTGCCTTCACGGTAAAACTTCTTGTCGCCGCCCGCCGCCGCGTACATATCATCATGCAGCGGTTGCCAGTTTACGGCGGTAAACGTAGCGTCGCCGGAGGCGATTGAGGTATAGCCTACGTTGTAATCCACTTCGCTGGTTTTATTGACCGTATAACCGAGCTTTTCCAGCGCGCGGCTGACTAACAGCGTCTGGAAACTCTCTTCGGAGATGGTGCTCTGCACCGGCTGGACGGTAATCCCTTTGCCCGGCAGGGACGCGGCAAAAGAACTGGCGCTAACGAGTGTGGCAAAGGCTGTGGCGAAAAGAACAGAATGTCGCATCGTTATTCCTTTTATTGAGGTGAGAGAAAGCGGGCGGCCTGCGCCGCCAGCGCTTTATTTAATGAATGGACGAGTGATAAGGCCAAGCGGGCCGCTTGAATACCAGCGGCGGTTGCCGCGGCTTCGTGCGTCGCGGCCCACCGCCTGCGTCAGGCGGTCAAGGATAATCGCGAGGATAACAATCCCCACGCCGCCGACTGTGGCAAGCCCCATATCGAGGCGGCCAATGCCGCGCAGCACCATCTGACCAAGCCCGCCGACGGCAATCATCGAGGCAATCACTACCATGGAGAGGGCAAGCATGAGCGTCTGGTTAATCCCCGCCATAATGGTGGGCATGGCCAGCGGTAACTGAACTTTGAAAAGCATCTGACGCGGGCTTGAACCAAACGAACGCGCCGCTTCGATGAGATCCTCCGGCACCTGGTTAATCCCAAGGATAGTCAGACGCACGACCGGCGGCAGGGCGAAGATAATGGTCACCACCACGCCCGGCACGTTGCCAATGCCAAACAGCATCACAATCGGCACCAGATAGACAAAAGCAGGCGTTGTCTGCATCGCATCCAGCAGCGGGCGAATAATTTTCGCCGCACGCGGGCTTCTGGCAAGCCAGATCCCAAGCGGTAGCCCTATCAGCACGCAGAACAGCAGGGCGGTCAGTACCAGTGCCAGCGTCACCATCGCCTGCGACCAGGCGCCGATAGCGCCTATCAAAATCAGCGATATCAGGGTGGCAACACCCATACCGAGGCCGGAAATCTGCCAGGCGATAAGCGCGAAAATCGCTATCGCCACTGGCGCTGGCATCCCCAGCAGCAGTTGCTGGAAGGCGCTCAGAATGTAATCCACCGGCACGCGAATGCCCTGGAAGAGCGGGCGGAAGTGCGACACTACCCAGTCGATGCCCTGTGTCACCCAACTGTCGAGCGGAATAAGCGTCTTATGGAACGGATCCATGATATTAAAATGTTCCGGCGCGGGTGCCGGCGCGCTGTTCAGCCAGTCGGCGGTATGACCGTCCGGCGCAGGCGTTGGGCTGCCCCAGGCGTCTGCGCTGCTGGCATTATTGGCCGCTGCGTCAGCGGTGCCGGTACCCCACGGGTTTTGCGTCTGATCAGTCATGCGTGGTCCCCTCGCGATCTAAAGCCTGTAGCAGTACCCCTTTCGAGATAACGCCCACATACTGTTGCTCCTCACTCACCACCGGGACGGCGCAGGGCGCGATCCCAACAGGCGAGAGCAGTTCGCTTAACGACGTATCGGCATTTACTGCCGCGGGAATGTCCAGCAACGCGCTGTCCAGCCCCTGGCCTGCCGCCAGCGCCGCTTTCAGAGAATCCACCGAGACGGTGCCGACAAAGCGGTTGCCGCGCTCGACAACGTACCCAAATTCGCGATCTTCATCCTGCAATAATTTGATAGCTGAGCGCGGGCCAAACCCGGGTGTTTTACGCAGCAAGCCGCCGGGGCTTCGGCGCGCAATATCTTTGGCGCTGAAGACCTGGCTGATATCGACGCCGCGGAAAAACGTGCGCACATAATCATTCGCCGGATTATTCAGAATTTCATCGGGTGTGCCGACCTGGACGACTTCGCCGTTTTGCATAATCGCGATGCGATCGCCAATTCGCATGGCTTCATCAAGATCGTGGGAAATAAAAACGATAGTGCGCTGGTGGCGCGCCTGAAGCTTAATTAATTCATCCTGCATTTCACTGCGAATTAACGGATCGAGCGCCGAGAATGCTTCATCCATTAACAGAATGTCGGGATTAATTGCGAGCGCGCGGGCAAGCCCGACACGCTGGCGCATCCCGCCCGAAAGTTCATCGGGATAGGCGTGGGCATAATTCTCAAGCCCGACCTGACGCAGGGCGTCGAGCGCTTTTTCCTGACGCGCTTTCAGCGGCACACCGGCTAATTCCATGCCGAAGGCGGTATTATTTAAGACCGTCATGTGCGGCATCAGTGCAAATGACTGGAAGACCATCGCTATCTTTTTCTTGCGCACCTCGCGCAGCGCAGCATCTGATATGCGGGCGATATCTTCACCGTCAATCAACACCTGGCCGCGGGTGGGTTCAATCAGGCGATTGAGAAGGCGGACCATAGTGGATTTACCCGAGCCGGATAATCCCATGATGACAAATATCTCGCCTTCTTCAATGGCCAGAGTGGCGTCTTTTACGCCGACAGATAGCCCTGTTTTTTCCAGTATTTCCGCTTTTGAAAGCCCTTTTTCAATATATTTAAAGGCCCGCTGCGGGTGCTCTCCAAATATTTTGTATAGATTTTTAATCTCTAATTTGATTGCCATGCAATAGCGTGAGTCCTGTTATATTTTGCCGTTAAGATGATTCCTGCAGGAAATAGTTACCGGGCCATACCCTAGCATACTGAGATTCTGAGACAACCCTGAATTTCCCGCGCGCGCGGTGAAAGGTGATGACGAAATGGCGCTATTTCCCGGTATTGCTGGGCTGAGCGGCAGAGAATTGAAGACAATATTTTTCGTTTTGCACAACGAAATGACGGGTGAATCAGTGCGATTCACCCGTTAATGATAAGAAATAGAAGTGTAGAAGTGAGCTGAGATATTTTCGCGGATGTTACCTGTTTGCAGCAAATAATTCGGCTGCCTGTTCACTATTTATTTCCACGCGAAAGTGGGCTAAAAATCCCAGTCCTCGTCTTCGGTTTCTACCGCTTTACCCATGACATAAGACGAGCCGGATCCGGAGAAAAAGTCGTGGTTTTCATCCGCGCCGGGAGAGAGCGCCGCCAGAATTGACGGATTCACCTGTGTCATCTCAGCCGGGAACAGCGCCTCATAGCCGAGGTTCATCAGCGCCTTATTGGCGTTGTAGCACAGGAACGCGCCGACCTCTTCAACCCAGCCCACATCCTGGTAAAGCGCTTGCGTATAAGCGAGTTCGTTATCATAGAGATCCATCATCAGCTCCAGCGCGAATGCTTTAAGCGAGTCGCGCCGCGCGTCGTCGACTTTCGCCAGCGCCTGCTGATATTTGTAGCCGATGTAATAGCCGTGTACCGCCTCGTCGCGAATGATGAGACGAATAAGATCGGCGGTATTAGTAAGCTTGCCGCGGCTCGACCAGTACATCGGCAACCAGAAGCCGGAATAAAACAGGAACGATTCGAGAAACACGCTCGCGATTTTTTTCTTCAGCGGATCGTCCTTGCGATAATGCGCGAGAATAATCTGCGCTTTGCGCTGAAGGGGCGCGTTGTCTTCGCTCCAGGCATAGGCGGCGTCGACGTCGCGGGTCTGGCAGAGCGTAGAAAAAATCGAACTGTACGAGCGGGCGTGCACAGCCTCCATAAAACTCACGTTCGACAGCACCGCCTCTTCATGCGGCGTCAGCGCGTCCTGCATCAACGCGGGGGCGCCAATAGCGTTCTGAATGGTGTCGAGCAGCGTCAGACCGGTAAACACGCGTATCGTCAGCTGCTGTTCGGACGCACTGAGCGTTTGCCACGCCGGAATATCATTGGAGAGCGGCACTTTTTCCGGCAGCCAGAAATTGCTGGTGAGCCGGTTCCACACCTCCAGGTCTTTCTCGTCCTGGAGTTTGTTCCAGTTAATGGCGCTAATACGGCTTAAACGGGTCATGAGAATTCCTTACAGGGCGCAGGAGACGCAGCCCTCAATTTCGGTGCCTTCCAGCGCCAGCTGGCGCAGGCGAATGTAATAAAGCGTCTTGATACCTTTCTTCCAGGCGTAAATCTGCGCTTTGTTGATATCGCGCGTGGTGGCGGTATCCGGGAAGAAGAGCGTGAGCGACAGCCCCTGGTCCACATGGCGCGTCGCCTCGGCGTAGGTGTCGATGATTTTCTCGGGGCCAATTTCATACGCATCCTGATACAGCGCCAGGTTGTCATTGGTCATAAAGGGCGCCGGATAATAGACGCGACCGATTTTGCCTTCTTTGCGGATTTCAATTTTCGAGACAATCGGGTGGATGCTCGACGTCGCGTGGTTGATATACGAAATAGACCCGGTCGGCGGCACGGCCTGTAAGTTGCGGTTGTAGAGCCCGTGATGCATGACGTCGTCACGAAGCTGTCGCCACATCGCCGGTGTGGGAAGCGTAATGCCAGCGGCTTCAAAGAGCGCGGCAACGCGCGCCGTTTTGGGCGCCCAGGTTTGCGTCAGGTATTTTTCGAAATAGTCGCCGCTGGCGTAACGGGATGCCTCAAAGCCTTCGAAACGCTCGCCGCGCTCGCGCGCAAGCTGCATGGAGGTATTCAGCGCATGCCAGGTCACGGTATAAAAATAGAGGTTGGTGAAATCGAGTCCTTCTGGCGAGCCGTAGGCGATGCCTTCGCGCGCGAGATAACCGTGCAGGTTCATCTGCCCAAGACCAATGGCGTGCGAGGCGGCATTGCCCGCTTCAACAGAGGGCACGCAGCGAATGTGGCTCATATCAGAAACCGCCGTCAGCGCGCGTACGGCGACATCGACGGTACGGCCAAAGTCGGGCGAGTCCATCGTATGGGCGATATTCAGCGAGCCGAGATTGCAGGAGATATCCTGGCCTGTCGTCGCGTAATCGAGGTTTTCGTCGAAGGTGGACGCGCTGTTGACCTGTAAAATCTCTGAGCACAGGTTGCTCATGTTGATGCGCCCGGCAATCGGGTTGGCACGGTTTACCGTGTCTTCGAACATGATGTACGGATAGCCGGACTCAAACTGGATCTCCGCCAGGCGCTGAAATAACTCGCGGGCACTGATGTAATGCTTGCGGATGCGCTCGTCTTCCACCAGTTGTGTGTAAAGCTCGCTGACGCTGATGTCGCCGAACGGCTTGCCGTAAATGCGCTCCACGTCGTAAGGCGAGAAGAGCGCCATCTGTGCGTTAACCTTGGCCAACTCAAAGGTGATATCGGGGATAACCACGCCGAGCGAGAGCGTTTTAATACGGATTTTCTCATCGGCGTTTTCGCGTTTGGTATCCAGAAACCGCAGGATGTCCGGGTGGTGCGCGTTCAGATACACGGCACCGGCGCCCTGGCGCGCGCCCAACTGGTTGGCGTAAGAGAACGCGTCTTCCAGCATTTTCATCACCGGGATAACCCCGGAAGACTGGTTTTCGATGCGCTTTATCGGCGCGCCCGCTTCTCGGAGGTTCGACAGTGAAAACGCTACGCCGCCGCCGCGTTTGGACAACTGAAGCGCAGCGTTCACCGCGCGCCCGATGGACTCCATATTGTCTTCGATACGCAGCAGGAAACAGGAGACCAGCTCCCCACGCTGTTTCTTGCCGCAATTAAGAAACGTGGGCGTCGCGGGCTGGAAACGGCCGCTTAAGATTTCTTCCAGAATCTGGCGCGCCAGAGTTTCATCGCCACAGGCAAGCGTCAGCGCGACCATACAGGCGCGATCCGGGAAGTGCTCCAGATAGCGTTTGCCATCAAACGTTTTCAGCGTATAGCTGGTGTAAAACTTCCAGGCGCCGAGAAACGTTTTAAACGTGAAGCCGTAGCGGTGCGCCTCGTCAAATAATCCGGCTGCGAAAGTCATGTCGTAGCGCTTCAGCACGTTTTCGTCGTAATAGCCTTCGTTCACCAGCCAGTCCAGACGCGCGCGGGCGTCGGCAAAAGTCATGGAACGCGGCCCGGCGTGAGCGGCCATAAAAGCGGCGACCGCCTCGTGGTCTTTTTCAAACTGGATACGGCCGGAGGCATCGTAAAGATTAAGCATCGCGTTCAGCGCGTGATAGTCCGGCGGCGTTTGCGGTACGGCGTCGCCTGTTAGTGATGTCGTTGCCAAAATTCGTTGACTCCCTTACGCACATTATCGATGTCTTGCCCGGTGCCCATCAGCTCGAAACGGTAGAGAAAGGGCACCTGACACTTGCGGGCGATGACGTCACCGGCGCGGCAAAACCCTTCGCCGAAATTACGGTTGCCTGCGGCAATAACGCCACGCAGCAGCGCGCGATTGTGTTCATCGTTAAGAAACTGGATAACCTGGCGTGGCACAGCGCCCACGGTTCCACCGCCGCCGTAAGTCGGCACTACCAGGATGTAGGGCTCGTCTGCCCGTAGCCGCGCATCCTCTGCAAGGGGAATACGTGACGCCGGGAGACCCAGCCGCGCGATAAAACGATGGGTGTTTTCCGAGCGGCTGGAGAAGTAGATAAGCGAGCTCATGCGTTCGCTGCAAGCGAGGTGGCGCGCAGGCGGTTGATCATATCCGGGCGAAAACCACTCCAGCTGAGATCGCCTGCTAACACAACGGGCAACTGGCGAAAACCCTGGGCGCGCAGCGTGTCGACCGCCTCTGGCTGTTCATCCAGATTGATGGTGTCAAACGCGATGCCGCGGCTTTCCAGCGCGCGTTTGGTGGCGTGACACTGGACGCAATCATTTTTTGTGTAAATAGTTATGCTCATGATTCGTATTCTCATCAATGAATTAAAATCGTCACCGCAATGCAGTGTGGATTGGGGTGGTTTGATAAGAAAGATACTAGATGTAGTTGTGATAACTTTCAACTACGCAATATATAGGGTTTCTGTCAACGCAACGAGAGGACATACCCTACAGGCAGGCAGCGCGCCATAACGAGACGTTAAAGGGAAAAAGGGCGGCAGGGGCATTACTATAGTAAGCGGATTGCTATGAAGAGGAATTCAGAAAGCGGAGAACGAGACGTAAAAACGTTCCCCGGCAGCGCCGGGGAAAAGCATTGAACCGTGCTTCAGACGATTAACGGCGAGAGATAAGCAGCGCACCGAGGAAGATACCGACGGCTGCGCCAATCCCGATGCTTGAAAGCGGGCGTTCGCGGACAAAGGTGCTCGCACAGCTCACGGCGTCGCGCGCGGCCTGATTCACATGGCTTCTGCCATGCATACGTGCGCGGGTTTCACGCAGCAGAGATTCTGCTTTGCGGCGCGCTACGTCCGCTTCGCCTTTGGCATCGCTGCCCCAGGATTTCAGAACGCCTTCCAGCGTATCGGCAAGGCGGCTGATGTCGTTATTGATGTCATCTACACCAGCGTTCACGTCACTACGGTTGATTCTGTTAAACATAGCATTCTCCCTTTTGTGTTCACTTCATCACAGTATAGAACAAAATGTGAGCCGCTTCGGCGCAGTGGGCCGTCTGAGGGCGTTTCTGGACTTTTCCGAAAGCCCTGCTAATCCTCCTAATGTAAGGTTTCCCCGCAGTCTGAAGCAGATGAGGAAAAGTTATGTATTTACGACCCGATGAGGTGGCGCGCGTACTGGAGAAAGCCGGGTTTACCATGGATGTGGTGACGCCAAAAACTTATGGTTATCGTCGCGGCGAGAATTATGTGTATGTGAATCGCGAAGCGCGGATGGGGCGTACGGCGCTCGTCATTCACCCCACGCTCAGGGAACGCAGCCAGTCGCTGGCGGACCCGGCTTCAGAGATGAAAATGTGCGATCATTATCAGCAGTTCCCGCTCTGGCTGGGCGGCGACGCGCAGGAACATTACGGCATTCCGCTGGGGTTTAGCTCCCGCATGGCGCTGGAGCGTTATCTGAACGGTCTGTTTGGCGAACCGCAGTAATCCGTCCCTTCTCAGGCCTGCGCGCTGACCGGCGCTGCGGGGCTTACCCGGAACAGACGGCGGCAGTAATCGAGGAAATACCCGTAGGCCGCCCCCATCATCATCGACACCACAATATTGGAGCTGACCGCAGCGATGATCTGCGGGATATCCGCGCCGACAAACAGCAAAATAGCGGCGTAAACGGGTGACTGAAACGTGATATAGGCCAGCACATCCGCAATATTCTTCACCAGACGGCCCCTGCCGAGGCGCGCCGCAACACGCATAAAGGCGTCACGGTATAGCCCGTAAGGCCAGGCGATCACCATATTGACCGGAATCGCGACCAGACGTGAGGAAAGGGATTGCTCGAAGCTCATTCCGGAGACGAATATCTCAATCATCATCCCCACGACGGAGCAATACACTACCATGGCAAACGTGTCCGCTACGGCGTGACGCAAGCGAGAATGCGGCGAAAACATCGGATTAAGCTCCTGAACCATCAACAGGGAAAACGGGAAAGGTACGAATAATGCTGGCGATATGCCTGGCATTTTGCGTTGATGGTAGAGTATATGTCTGGTTTAATCCTTTCAATTAGCGATAAATTTTTATTTATCGCCGCTTTGTTAATAAAATCCTCTGGAAAATCAAAAATGTGCAGCGGCTCGCTATTTTTCGCGGGGTGGATTTTATTGTTATTTATTTTCAATAAGTTAAGTGATGCATGGATGACGGCAATGCCTGCCAGTTGGCAGAGAATGTTTTACGAGGCATTTTTTGCGACCGCGCGGAGTTTCAGATAGCGCATTAACTAAAAATCCAGTGGATTATGCTGTTTTGGCTTGTGGCGGCGAATGTGCGCGCGTGGCATACGGCCCGCATTTATCGGTGTGATGAATATGATTAGCGCCCCGTAAAAAGGTTTTAACCATTATTCAGCCCACGTTTAGCGAGTCACCGCGATAATGCCTGCCTGTTTTTTAGAGGTTTCAGCAAAGATCATGAATGCACTTCGCGACGTGTTATACCAGCTTGAACAGGGCGTGCTGGCGCTCACCGGGGAGGGGACGCTGCACAAAAAACTGCTGCGCTGCTATTTTGAGGTGCTGGTCGATATTGCGCCCGCAGCGCTGCCGCAAGCGCTACAACCATCGCTGAAAGCGCTGCAGGACAGCTTCAGCGCACCGCATTCGCGCCCCCTGGCGCAGTGGCACGATGATGAGTTGCAGGCATTACTGAAGCGCATTCTCGGCTTTTATCATCAGCTCAGCGAACACGCATACCAAGATTAAAGCTTGTTTTAGGGCGGCTAAGCGCAGCGCACCCGCTATCGGGCGCGCGCGTAAACATTAACAAACGCCGAAATCGCCGTCTTCTTTATATAAAGCTACATCGGCGGCTTTCAGCGTCACCTTCTCGCCGTGCTCATCATCCGGACGCACCGCGACAATCTGATCGTCATGTACTTCAATCACTTTTAACTTCGGGCCGCCCAGACGTGGTTGCACGATATCGCCTGCTTCAAACATGATGTCCTCCTGAGTATTCACACCGTTTATTTAACATAGCAACAGTAGCCCAGCCTGCCGCCTCCTCACAACCGAATTGATCGGGTTTTGTTGGTAAATTGTTAAACGCAGGGTTCTGTATAGCCATGTTAAGGCGGGTAAAGTCCTGTATGAAAGGTAGCGATTTGCGGTTTAGCGACTAAACTTAATAAAAATAAGCAACTTACAAAACCTGCAAAAACCACTACAGGAGTAACTATGGGATTCTGGAGAATCGTTTTTACTATCATACTGCCGCCACTCGGCGTACTGCTGGGAAAGGGTTTCGGCTGGGCGTTTATCCTCAACATTCTGCTGACGCTATTGGGTTACATCCCGGGCCTCATTCACGCCTTCTGGGTACAGAGTAAAAGCTAACCCACACCGCTTTTTCAAAACCCGCTTCGGCGGGTTTTTTGCGCCTTGCCCTCCCGAATTTTCACCCACCACACGCGCGTGAGAGCCTGCTCACTCTTTAGCCGTTTCGTTGCATTTATTTACTTATAAACCGTGCGGTTTAACTCACGCTTAACATTATTTTAGTAAATGAACTGTTTTTACCGACAATTTTGCCGATAACAGAGGGGCAGGGAGGAGTATTTCTCTGAATAATTTGAATTATATAGATAAAAAGAGGCCACCATGGGGATCCTGTCAACATTAATAACGGGTCCAGGACGGACGTTTTCGGCGCAAAGCCCCCGTAGCGGTGTCTATCGCTGCAAAAAATTACCTGCATCGTTACGGGAAGCAGGCGTACCGGATAAGCCGGGCATCTTGATGGTATTTGTACCGCCCAATGCGAGTTTCCAGGCGGTAAGTCAGGCCTGGCAGCGCTTCGCCACGCCGGAACGTACCGTACTGGTACTTTCTTCCACCGGCACCCTGTGCCAGCAGAATAAAGCCACGGTCTATTGTGATATGGAAAGCGACGAAGGGAGCTGGTTATTGCTGCCGAAAGCGCTGATTGGTCGTCATGAAGTGCATTCGGTCGATCTCCACACCCGCATTCCTGGCGCTGCGCAGCGTGTAGAAGCCATCTCGCACGATCTTAGCGCGCTTGATGTGCGTATGCCGCTCAGCGCCGATCGCACCTTCGCGCTGATTTACTGCGACGGCCTTGCCGCCTCGGAAGGTTTTCTGATGCAGGCCTGGTATAAATCCGGGCGTTTCCCGTGCCTCGCGGTTGGCGGGGCGGCGGGCGGCAAGCTTGATTTCAGCGGCACCTGGATGAGCGTCAATGGACGCATGATGGACGGGCGCGCGATTGTCGTGCTGTGTGAAATGGCGGCAGGCAAATCTTTCGCACCGTTTAAAAGCCAGAACTTCCAGCCGACCGATAAAAGCTGGCTGGTGGCGCACGCCGACCCTGTCGCGCGTACCGTCACATCGCTGTTTGATGCAAAAGGTCATCAACAGCCCATCGTCTCGTATCTGGCAAGCCAGCTTAACTGCAAACCCGATCAGCTCGGGCAGGCGCTGGAAGGGTATACCTTCGCGGTAAAAGTGGGCGACGATTACTTTATTCGCTCCATCGCCCAGATTGAACATACGCAGATCCGCTTCTTCTGCGATCTGGAGTTCGGCGACAGGCTGTATCTGATGAAGGCGACGGATTTTGTCGCGCACACCGTGCAGGACTGGCAAAACTTCACGCGCCGCTACGGCAAACCGGCCGGGATGCTGCTTAACGACTGCGTGTTGCGTCGTATGGGCAACCTCGCGACGCTGCCACGGGCAGATTTCTTCCGTGAGCTCCCCGCCGCCGGTTTTTCAAGCTTCGGGGAGATCCTCGGCGTGCCGATTAACCAGACGCTTTCCGCGCTGGTGTTCTTCGATAAGCCTAACCAGGCGATGAGCCAGTTCCCGGTGGAGTATGCGGCCTATGCCGCGCACTACGCCCAGCGCACGTTGCGCCGCTGGGAGGCGATGCACCGTATGCAATCGCAGGTGATTGAGCAGGTGATAAGCTACCAGCAGGAGTTATCGCCGCTGCTCTCCACGCTGCCGCTGCTGGAGCACGCCACCTCGCAACAGACTGAAACGCTGGATATCGCGCAGGGCAATATTCGCTCCATGAGCAACGCCGCCCGTGACACCCGAGAAGCGCAGGATCGTCTGGAGCAGGGCTTAAGCGATCTGGAAAGCATCTCTGATGGGATAACGAAGATAACCAGCGGCATTCGTTCTATCGCCGACCAGACCAACCTGCTGGCGCTCAACGCTGCGGTAGAAGCGGCGCGCGCCGGAGAATCGGGGCGCGGTTTTGCGGTGGTTGCGGGCGAAGTCCGTCGTCTTGCTCATTTGTCGCGCGAACAGGCGGAAGCGACGGCCAAGAGCATCAACGAATCCGTCGAGACCATCGCGCGTATTCGTCAGGTCACCACCGAGACGGTCAACGCGACACAGACGATGGCAGACCGCAGTATCGAAGCCGCGGATCGTATTGCCTCGATGAGCGAGCAGACCAGCGAAGAGCGTGAAAACGTCTCCCAGAGCCTGGGCCGCCTGAAAGTGGTCGCTAAAGGGATGGACGCGATGCAGGAAGCCGTCGCCCAGCTGCGTACGTTGCAGGAGCTGGCGAAGTAACATTCGCTATTTCTGACACCATCACAGGCGAGACGGGATAATACCCTCTCGCCTTTTTTATTTTGTTCCGTGCGACAGGAGATTTACACCGCCCGGCGCGTTATCCTGATGATGCGCAGGCATATCCGCCGATGTCAGTACGACGATGCTTATCAGGAGATCCCAGGATGGAAAGACATTTCTTCGATGCGGTTTATCTTATCGTGGGCATCGCGATGTTATTTCTGTTATGCCGGGCAGCCTTATGGATACGCCAGTGTTTTATCGAGGCCGATATTATGAAAAACGGCATCGCCGCCAATGCCGATATCGTCTCGATCCACCGCGATAATCACCTGCACCGGTATAACGTAAAATGCGTCATGGTCGTCAGATTTAACACCCGCGACGGGCGAGAGGTGCAATCGCGCCTGGTTCAGGTGATGTCTGTCAGAGAATATAAACGTTTTGCCTCCGGCACTGGCGTGACCATTAAATATGCCGCCACCCGGCCGGAGCGTGTAGTGCTTTTCGATCGCCCACTGGTGTTGGGCGAGCCTTAAAACGTAATAAGGCGAGTTACTCACAACCTGCGTGGAATATGTTTTTGCTATCACCAAACCTGGCCATGCACTGGCTTGCCGTTTCAGGCACTACGAGGTTAACCGTGCGCACGGTATTGTCATACCGGCAAACCAACCAGAGCGGTAAATGCATTTTCTTGCCGTAATCCTGATACGTTTTCAGCGTCCAGACGATGTGCTTATCATTATCCGGCATTAGCTCACCCTGTTTTTCCGGCGGCCCCTGAAACAGACTGACGTCATTTAAACGGTGCGATAGTGCCGCATCCTGTAACACGTTCGGGCATGTTATTTTTTCGGCGCTGACAATGGCGGAAAGGCTAAGCAACGCTGTGTACAGCAATAATGGTTTATTCCATGACATAATTGTTATCTCCGTTGTTTTCTGCCCGGGGCGCATGCCGAAAAAAGTGTAGGCTGGCTGACGGCATTATATTGCGAAGCTGAGCGGGTTACGCGCCGACATTTCTCTTTTTATTTGTTACCTGAGGTTATTAACGCAGGTGGGAATTCTTTCAGGAATGCGCTTGCTTTGATGACAGGCAACGCTCGTCTCTCGCGACATATTCCATGGTCATCGGTTTACATTTTGTTCTGACCCGCTCTGCATGACCGGCGCAGGGCTCTATAAAAGGTTAACCTGCAAGGCAGGCGTGACCTCTTGTAATCAATAGTACGGTCGCTACCAGTCAGACAGACGACGCGGCAAAGCTCGCGGGAGTTTGAAATGAAACACGCTATCGTTGTTTCCTGACATATAACGCGTTATTAAGCACCGCATACAGTGTTCGGTTTCTGGCTGTGGTAGAGGCCGAACGGGCTAGAGAATAGTCTCTTGATCCGCTCTAATTTTAGGGTATCTAAAGGAAAACTCGTCCAATATAACTCCAATATAACAAGGTGTATTGCAGTGTTGTTCAGCACAGTAGTGTAAATGTAAGCGCTGGCCTCGAAACCTCCATGACGCTTTCTACCGTGCAAGAGAGCTCGCTATAATCGCGCATTAATGGATGGGCTTTCGGTAAATGGTGTCGAGTCAACATAAATAGCTATGCAGGATTGCTAATACTCCAGAGGTGCAGGTAGTCCGCAAAAAAGTATGTCTTAGTCATTTATTTTGAACGTTATAAAGCTGTTATGGTTTTTTGTTACAGTTTTTTCTGATGACGATTTTGTCTTTAACCTTGCATAATAGTAAAAAAATCTTTTGACGCGTTTAGGGATAAGGGAGTGTTCATGGGCAGTCAAAAAAAATTCAGGCCACATATTATCCGGATTGACTCCACTGTGGGGGAGTGCGGCGGCAACAAGCCTGAAGAGGTGTTATGGTTTCAGCAAACGCTCAGTGAGTCCGGCTATCAAGAACTCACCGGGCGAGATGTCAAAATTACTGGCAAGTGTGACAAAGATACAATTGACGGCATCCGTTGGTTTCAGAATATGCTCTCTATGAAGCCTACGGGTATGATCCATCCCGGAGACATCTGGCTTCAGGAGGCGATAAATAATGTTGTTTTACAGCCCTGGCGTAAAACTGTCGGGGCGGTACAGGTAAGTGTGCCTGAAGGCCAGGTTACCTTTGCTGCTGAAGGGAATGATTATGTCTTTCCGGATTATGCCCCCAAGAAAGCGCCTAAAAAAACGGGATTTTTTTCCCGGATACTGCATTGGCCTGGTGAGGTATCTGGGGTCACACCAGGGCGCGGTTATGACATGAAAATGCGGACTGCCGGCGAGATTTTCTCAACATTGCGAAGTATTGGTATAGAAGAATATCGCGCAGTGATTGCATCAAATGCTGCATAGCTTAGCGGAAGGCAGGCAAAGCTTTTTGTCAAAACCACATGGCAGTTATTTGGGGAGATAAGCTATGCTCAGCAAATTGAATTATTCAAGCGTTCTTATTTAGAGAAAAAGAATTACGCAAAGCACTTTTACGTCAAAACAGCAACAACAAAACCGAACGCACCATCATGGGATGATCTCGATCAGAAAATTAAAGATGTTCTTGTCGATATTTTTTATCAGGGCACACGATATCCAGCCAGCTTAGTCGAGGCTGCATTAGCTGGCAGAACAGCGCTTATAAAGTTCATTCGGGAAGATCCAGCCCTGATGCGTTATGAACCTTCAAGACAAAGAATCAGGTATTTACAATGAAAAAAATATTGATAACAATTATTTTAATGACCTTGATTCCGTCAGCTTACAGTACTGAGAAATTAGACATTACAGCTGGGCCGGAAATTGATAATTGTTGGCGTAATAATGCTGGCCGAGGAAAAGCGTCTGAATGCTTACACGCTCTTAGTGATAAAAGCAATAAAGATATGGACGAGTTAATTGCCAAAACAGTCAGGCAAATTAAGGAGAACAATAGTGGTCCCGTTTTCAAAGGTGAGGATCCTCAACAGACTATTGGTGACGTCTTCAGTAAGCTTTTCCTTGAATCGCAAAATTCCTGGAAGGAGTATCGTAAGAATCTCTGTTTAGGCGTTGGTTCGCAAATCGGGAAAGATGCCTACGACTACTGGCCTTATATTTATCAGTGCCAGATCAACCTAAATAAAAGGCATGTTGAAGAGATTAAAATGATTCATGCAGATGAACAGTAAAAGACTCATAAAGTTATTGCGGTTGTGTGCGAAGTGAATATTTATAGTTCAGCTGGTTTAAGGGACTTTAAGCCAGCTAATTAATTTATTTGATGGCATGATGTTATCGTAATAGTGGTTGGGGATATATGTTCCCCATCCAATAATACAAAGGAACGTCCGTCTCGGGCATTGAGCAGTCTGCATCGTCACAGGTAATCCAGGTACTTCTGAACGATTGATAATATTTTTTATATTGTGTCGATGACATCCCATTATTCACACTATGCCGATGCTTGCTTTATAAAAAATGTTGATGTAATCAAAAATATCGTGCGGTTTTCCTCCCGCGTTCCGTAGTTCTTTTGTTTATCTGTTCGTTTTTCAGTTGCAGAGACTCATTTACAGCGTAAGCCCGTCACCATCATACAACTAGTAATTAGTATCTTTAGGCTTGACGGCTTTGTTTTCTGTATCGGTTAACGGTTTAGTTTTCCTTGCCAGGGGGAGTCTCTATGAGTGTAGGCCCAACGAAAATAATAGAGCTTTCCGTTGAGCCGAGGCTGTTTTGATAACAGGCGGGCTGAAACAACACGCTCCTTAATGATTGGCTCCCTGGTCACGTACTCTGTTACGAGCCTCTTATCATCTTATTCTTTCCAGACATCCATCATCAGTGTTGGGTTGTTAAGAAGATTAGCCAGGAAGGTAGAAGCATCTACCTCATTAAGAATTATAAAGATCTCCTCTAGGCTGGATCTGAATTCCTTTAAAACCTGAGCAATCATGGAATGCCAAAAATAAGATTACCCTTATTTTTCATTGTTACAAGAGGAGTAGCATCGCACCATTTTGTATTGTGTTGATTTTTTTGGGGGTTATACAAGGGTTTATATGGGATGGAATAAAGAAGCGGCTGTCGATTATATAATCAAACATGCTATGGCTAAATCTCACTCTGAATGTGCAACATATACGCGACTGGCAATAGCCGCGGGGGGAATCAACCTTAAACGAGTGGGTGACGCAAAAACTATGGTGATTCTCTGCTAAAGGCAGGTTTTATCGCATTACCCCAATCAGCCGCACCTGAAAAAGGTGATGTGGCGATTATACAGCCCTATCCTGGAGGCAACATCAGCGGTCATATGACGATGTTTGATGGAAAAGTATGGTATTCGGATTTTAAACAAAGAGACATGTATCCGGGGCCAGGATATCGTAGGTATCACCCACCTTATGTTATTTACAGGAAACAATAATGCGTTTTCTCTTGACTTTGTTATTGGCAATTTATCTTCCTGTTGCCAGCGCAAACACTTAGACTGATATTCAGCAAGATATCACTCAGTTTTACACCTACTATTTGAATGAATTTGGTAAAACGCCTCCAGACGACCTTATCAAAACGAAAGCATTGCATCAGTGGGCATCCAAAAAACTACTCGCGCGCATGACCACTATTTATAATATGCCCGAGCAGGAGTTGCTTGGTTCGGATTATTTTACGTATTGCCAAGACTATGATCCGGAGTGGATAGGGCGCTTGAAGATTTCTCCTGCTACTCCTGATGGAACCAGTATGAAAATGGATGTCTGGTTGGGTATTGAAGACAACAAATCCAAGCATCTTCAGGTCTGGACTCGTAAGGAAGATGGCCGGTGGAAAATTTGGCGGGTAGTTGATAAAGGTAATAACTACGAACAAAAAGTCTACTGACACTCGACATGAAATAAGCCCGTCAGGTTTGTGCCGAGCGGGGCGCTTAAGCGCTTCGGTGACTGACCATGGTGACTATAAACCACGGTGCGGTTGCGATTAAAAGCTTGGTTTTTCTTGCCATGGGGAGTCTCCATGCGTTTAGGCCCAACGAAAACAATAGAGCTTTTCGTTGGGCCTATCAATGGGCCTAAAAGGTTCGGATTTAATTAGTTCTCTTCGGACTTCGCGGGACAAATTGAAGGCACAAAAAAGCCCGCAGGGCTTGCGCCGTGCGGGCTCTTAGGACTTCATCGGATGACTCTGGTAATCACCGATGGAGAATTTTGGTGGGCTGGCGGAGTCTGAATTGAGTTTGTAATGAATTGAATTTATTAAATTAATGTCTAATTCAACTTTTCGGTGGTGCCTAAGAAGGTGCCTAAAATTTTTACCATCTTCTTTTGATGAGAAATGAGTAATTGGTTTGCAGCACTTAGGGACTCGTAAGGCTTCGATCTTTGCTCATGATAAAATGAGAATTATTATCAATAGTGATTTGATTTTTTTTAAATGTCAGATGCGATGCCGTTGCTATTTCCGCTACAGTAGCGGAAATAGCAACACTGAGCAGCATGTACTTAGAAAAATTTAAGATCTGGGCAACAGCCCGATGCTCTTTTTGGCACGCAGAATATCCGTTGCGGTAATGAAGGGCGTTTGCTCTCGCCATGTAAATCCCTTGCGGTCGATACGAACCAGTTCGTACTTTTCGACCAGGAAATTAACCGCATCGGCGAGCGTTATTCCCGCATCGATATGCTCCTCAATGGTCGCGTCGTCGTGGAATGGCGTGTCGCTAAGTGTCAGGCCGTAATGGTGCTCCAGCAGATACGTTAACAGTTTCTGCCAGACCTGTACGGGCGACAGGTGTGACGAAACCGGCACCGTGGCCGGTACAGATGCAATGTGCATGAATTGAGTCCTGATAAAAGTAGAGAAGGTGTTACCTAGTTGCAGATGCCTGAGGATAAATAACGATGTAAACATAGCCGTGAGAGCCGAGAGTATCGGCCTCGCAGGTGAGTCCGTTATGATGCAACGTGACGCAATGCTGATGGCGCGGATTCAGTTCACCGGTTGTCAGCATCAATTCAAGCTGTTTCATCACTAGCGGAAATGCCTGATCCAGACGAAGAGCCTCCCCCTCGTTAAACGCACCGCTAATACCTGCACGGTCTGCCAGAAAATGCAGGCGACAGCCTTCCTGCACAAGCCTTGCACCGAAACACGGCGAGATGTCGCGCTTCAGTCCCCATGAATTTTGCATTTTTCTAATCCTTATTAAATGTCAGTTGGTGGTTATGCACATCAGGCGTGTATACGGACCGTGGTTGTCACGACGGCGTTCTGCATAAACCGCCAGCACACCGGAAATTTCCGCAACATCCTGACCGGTGTAATGACTGGCGCTGCCGTACCATTGGTATTTGCCCGTGCAGTAGCGAAAGATCCGGGAATTCGGATGCTGTCGCTGAATCGCCATCGCGGCTTTTTTATCGATGATTTTCATGGTTAGCCTCATAGCCAGCCACGTTCAGCAAAAGAAAGCACATCGATGCCAACAATAAGATGGTCCAGCACCCGCACCTCTACCATTGCCAGCGCTTTCACTAGATGTTGAGTGATATTTCGATCCTGTTTACTCGGTTCTGTCTCTCCGGATGGATGGTTATGGGCCAGAATCACAGCAGCAGCGTTATGTCGTAGTGCCAGTTTCACCACTTCGCGTGGATGGACTTCGGTATGGTTAATCGTGCCCGTAAAGAGCGTCTCGCATTCCAGAAGACGGTTATGATTATCGAGATATAAAACAAGAAAAACTTCGCGCTCCTGCAGGGCAAGACGCAGTTGCAGCCAGGTTTTCGTGAAGGTAGTAGAATTAAATTGTTCGCCAGGCTGGCGCTGATATTTTTCCAGTAAGCGGAGAGCATGACGAATAGTGCGTGCTTCAGTTACCGGAAGATCAGGAGGTAGATTTATCTCTGACATGACAGGGCCTTACAGGTAATAGTAAAAGTCGTTTATGAAGCAAGTTGAAGCATATTTTCAGCCATCACCCACAGAGCGCGATTGAGCTTTACATCTCCGTCGATACCTTTGACAGCACGGGTTTGAGCACGCTGACCTTTCGTCGTCCGTCCTGACAGTCCGCCTTTTATCAAGTTCTCCTGAATGCGTTGGTAAGTGGTCCACAGATCGTTGCTTTCATCCTGCCAGCGGCGCGGGGAAAGGATCTGCGATTCCGTCACCGGCTGATGCTCTTCACCAAAGCGATAGGTTAATGCCGCTTTCGCCATCGCCTGCTGTGCTGGTGACGGTAACAAAAGCGACTGCATGGCATCGCGCTTCTCTTCCACCCGGTCAAAAATCCCGAGCACTTCGTAAGCCCCTTCAATGACTTTCTCCACCACGTTGCCTTTATGCGGCACACGTACCTCACCAAAACTCTCACCGCAAATCAGCCCGTTCTGGCAAACTGCACGAAATAGCCCCGGCAACATCTGGTATGAGCTGGAGCCGTCATGGCTGTTAAGCAGAATAATTTCCGGTACTTGTTTGCCAGTAATCTGGCCTTCACGGCGCAGGCGCAGCATGTGTTTGGTGTGCTCTCGCTTACTCTGGTCGCGCACTCGGGTCTGGCAGGCAAAGAACGGCTGGAAACCTTCCTGTTTCAGGCTATCAAGCAGTGTGATTGTTGGAATGTAGGTGTAGCGGTCCGAGCGGGATTCGTGTTTGTTGGTACCAAATACACTGGGTACATGGGCCATCAACTCGTCATTTGTCAGTGGACGGTCGCGGCGAATCTGGTTAACTCGGCCAAAGCGACTGGCTAATTTCATGATAAAACTCCTTTTTGATTAATGGCATAAATTCAGAAAGGCCGCGCTTCCGGTGAAGAAGCGCGGCCTTTCTGCATTGATTTGGTATTGCAGGGGAAAACTCTTTGTTGTTGGGGGATGCAACAGCTAGCTAATGTCTGCTATGAGCGAAGAGCGGAAGTAGCTTATCGTGCGGCAATGATCACCCTACAGGGAAGCAAACCAGCAAAGGGATCTTATGCTGTGAGCTGTAGTTGGCTTTGGTAGATAAAGTACCAGTATGATCTTGGTTTTTTTGGTTGCATCAGTTGGTTCAGCTAGTTTAAATTGCTTTTAGAATCAAAAGCCCGTGATAAAAAATGAGACACTATCAAGTGTTTTTCAAATGACTTACATGAATAAGTAATGGAATTGTTATCAGTTCTTTCTGAACTGTTGACTGAGGCATGAAAATCGATGAAAAGGAATGAAAATGGCAAATAACTTATTAGTAGTTGACACACAAAGTGTCACAACTGTAGTGGACCAATTTAATACGTCACTTGCTGTCTACCTAACAAGTCTAGACTTGCCCACAAATAATGTTCTCGTAGAGAATTCAGAACGTCACAGAGTTATTTCAAATCTTCCCGATGTCATAAGTAACATGACGGCACAAACCCGGTCTGGGTCATTATATTTATCGAAATTCGTCGCGGCATGCGGCGCTGGTCTTTTTGATGCTGCTCTGAATTTCCTCTGGAATGAGACTGTAACCAATTTGAGATGGAAGGTTTCATTAAATGATATTGATTATTTTTACGACAGCATAATAACCGATCCTAAAAGACGAGATAAATTAAAATCCATTGATGATCTTGTAAAGGTTGAGGAGTGGGAATTAATTAGGGGATGTCACCTAACAGGTCTGCTTTCAGATTTAGGATTTAAACACTTAGATTACATTAGGGATATGCGAAATTGGGCAAGCGCAGCACACCCTAACCAGAATCAGCTAACTGGTTTTCAATTAGTTTCCTGGTTAGAAACATGTATAAAAGAAGTGATATCAAAGCAACCTGAACCTGCAGCCTTAAATGTAAATCGATTTCTGCTAAGCATCAAACAAGAGTCTTTAGATACGACTGCCATAGCCCATATCAAAACAGGCTTACAAACTCTACCTTTAGATGCTCTAAATTCTCTCCTGCGAACTATATTTGGAATGTATACAAATGATTCTGCATCGGTGCAAATTAAAAACAATATTAAAGGTATTGCAAATGATTGTTGGACCTTAGCATCTGATAGTGCGAAATATAACTGCGGCATTAAATACCAGTCATTTGCTACTAATGGCGAGAACTCTCGGCGTGATGCAGCAAACGAATTTTTGACTATTGTTAGTGGGTTGCCATATTTGCCTGCAGATACATTATCAGTTGAAATGTCGATAAAGATATATAATCTATATCAAGCTCACAGCGGATGGAATAATTTTCATAGTGAACCGCCTCATGCTTCAGCTTTGGCTGCATATATATCCAGCACCGGAATTATACCTGATGCAGTAAGAAAGGATTACGTCAAAACCATAATTATGTGTAAATTGGGCAATGGATACGGCGTTTCAAATGGGGCTGTATATTATTACGATCAGATGATTGCTAAGTTTGGTGACAACGAATTAAAAGAGTTTGTAAGACTTGTCTTAGATAGTGAATTTGCATCCAGAGTTTCTATAGCTAGATGTGCTGAGAGTTATAAAAATCTAGCTGCAACATTTACTTCTACTAATCAAGTTGTAATTCAAGCTCTGGGTTACATCGCAACAGCAACACTGCCTCAACTCCCTAATCTTGGAAAAGTTTCTGCTTATCAACGTTTGGTTAATTCATAGAGAAAAGCATAACAGTTAGGTAACGTACTTTTTTCAGCCGCCAACCCTGCCTTAGAGTGAGCGGCTGGATGCGTTTACTCATTTTCTAACACTATGGGTGAATCCGGCTCGATGATAAGAAGAGATATCTGAACGGCTATTTTTAGGTATCGTTCAGCTTCATCTTTTGTGAGTTCGAAATCTTTCAAATGACTCGCTTCATTTCGTAGCTTTCTCATCCTATCGACCAATATAGCGGTTGATTTATCAATTTTTCCTTCTCTTACTAACCATTCAATAAATAATAAAGGATTGATTCGTGGAATAGATGCTCCTTGAACAAAACCTGCTTTTCCTGCCGCTTCTTCAATTAGTAACCATGATTCCATAATTGCGGCCCTAGGCGATACATCCGCAATGCGCTCTAACTGCGACATACGTTTAGAAAACTCGATGCCTTCCTCATGTAGATCTTTTGATGCTTCAAGCAAGGGAGCTCCATTAGCTAACTCTTCCGCGGCTTTTAATCCTAAAGTAAATTCAGCTTCCGCATTTCCAAATTTTACTTTAGATAGCCGGAGAATTAGCTCTTTAACATCATTACCATATTTCTGAACAAACCATACAAAAGCTAATGGCCAAGCTAAAGCTGATACTAAATCTGCAACAGTAGACATCATTCTCCCTCATGTCCTCGATCTTTTCTTTAGCAGATTATACATTTTTGAAATAGATGAACAGGAGTTTAAGCAACTATTGAGGACTAACCTTAAGCATTGAATAGCAATATGTAAAACGTCCTCTTCTGGCACAAAGCAGTCAGACAAGCAGTGGTAGGATGCTAACATAATGAAATAATGAGATATATAGTATGGCGAATCCTTCATAAGGGGAGGGACCTTACGGGGGAGGGGTTTATAATGGCTATTAATACGCAGTATTAATACCTGATTTCTTTGATATTACGACTGATAGTACAACAGGGTCTGACAACAGATTGTCAGACCAGATATTGTTCAATCGAAACTAGTACTTCATCAGCCAGTCCCCCTGACTGGTGATGACGTTAATCTCCGCCACACTGCATGGGCCTTTAATGTAGACGGCAATCTCTTTCCCGTAAGGCAATGTTGAAGGTACCAGTGATACAGGCTTGCTGCCTGCGTAGACGGTGGGCATCTTCTGAATAGGGCAGTTACCTCGGTTAATGACAATATCCTTAATGGTGACGTTATCAGTCAGCGACTGAACATGAACACGCTGCTGATGTAGATTCGGGTAATACGGATTTTTAACCTGCTCAAGACCAATCCTGAGCGGGGCCTCTGCGGCGTGCAGTAGAGGTGAAATCATCAGTGCCACGGCGAGGGCACTCATTGTTGTTTTCATTATTTTTTCCTTATTTTTGTTGAAGCAATAAAGGCTCACATGCGTGTCAGACATCCTGACTTATCAAACTCAGGCAGAATCTTTGCGGCATTGCTGAAGGTGAAGGTGGCGGAGGGCAGCCCGGTCGCCGTTATATGGATACGATGGGATTTTCTGGCAGCATCCCAGAAGGCTTCGAAGTTACTGCCACCGGCATCAGAAAACGTGTCGTTAATCAGGAACGTATCGCCGCTGTCGACCTGTGCCTGAACGCTGCGCCCATCATCATTGCCGCTGGTGAGCGTTTTGCCATCAGGCGCGGAGTACTGCACGAACGCATTGTCATCCGGTGAACAGGTCAGCAGCAGTTCAGCGCCATCTTTCCCCTGTATGCGGTATTCCGTGACACCCTGAACCCAGGTTCTGGTCCACTGGTTTACAGTTGCATCAGCCTGTGTGGAGGCTAGAAGCATCAGTAAAAGTGTTATTTTTTTCATGGTTTTCCTTCTGTTGCAGTATCAGCCAGTACTTTTCGCAAGTACTGAAAGTGGGGTAAAGAACGAATAAAATGTGGATCGGTGGTCAGCGCATCAATTTGCCGCCTGCGCAGAAATTGCCTTTTCGTCAGACAGACATCTGCGATGCTTTCTAGTCGGAAGACATAAGCCTGCTGCTGGTATTCGCCCAGCAGATACCAGCTGTTTTCGAAATAAATCAGACGATAGGGGGCGAACCAGCGGTACTGTTCTGTATCCACGGTCAAGTCCAGTAAAGTACGGTCGAGGATCGCCTGTGTAATGCGCCAGAAACCACCAAAGGGTGTCGGTTTACGCCCTGGAGGCGAAAGCCAGACGATATAGGGCGACGGGATGCTACTGTCGGTCAGCACCGCTATCAGCTTGTTATCCATTGCCGGAAACAACTGCTCTATGCTGGTGGCACGGGCAAAGTGAAGGATCGCTCTGTTGGTGTGAATGCCGGAAAGAGGCTGGGCCAGTGACCAGTTTCCCTGTCGGTATGTCAGTTCCAGACAACTCAGACGCTCTCGAAAGTCTCGACGAAGGGTACGTTCAGAGATCTGAAACTCCAGAGACAACGCCTGTACCGATAATTGTTCCCCCATCAGCAGGCGACTGATGATGATCGCCAGCCGTGATGCCATGCGATCGTGTTGTTTTTCTTCCGCAGACATAGTGAAGGATTTCCGTTTGGTTACTGTGAGTGGTGCAGATACTTTTGACGTAGACAGGCGACCAGCAGGCAGGCCGGAACCGTGACACGTCGGGCTGGGCCTGCCATATCAACAACCAGCCAGCCAGTGCTCAGTGCCATACCAACCGGTCCCGCCAGGACGGCGATGGAGCGGCTCAGTGTCAGATAGGCCACCATCGGCAGAGAACGCCCAAGTACCACTCGTGCCAGCGTACTGAGCATCACTACTGATAGGCGATAGGCTGCAAAGCCCGAGGCCCGGACGGCAGTCCGTATGGCCATTAAAATCAGCGGTGCTGTCGGTACGGTCAGTTCAGTGCCCATACTGTCAGCAAACTCCTGCAACTCTTCGGCTGACATCTCACTGAGACTTTTTTCAAGTAACGCCAGCAGCAGGGAAAGCTCAATGGCCTCGGTTGTTTCCTCCTTCCGGTATTTCACACTCGTATGCTCACAGACATCGCATAACACCTCCCGGTACAACACGCCTTTTCCACCCCTGAACACACTGGTAATACTGCTGGCACCAAAGGTCTGGATTTCAGCGGCAATCTCCTGCCAGTAATTACGGTGCGCCGGGTAAAAACGTTTGTAGTTGTCGCTGCCGGACAGCGTTTCCGTCCAGCGCAGGGTTTTATCCCGTGGGTCATGGGTAATGAGGCTGACCAGTAAATCCAGGTCCTCATTCTCGCAACCCCCCAGGAATCGCAGGTCAGTATCTTCGCGATAAACGGCCATGTCCCCTCCATTAAGGTCTGTATCGTCAGGACAAAAACGATAACAAACCCGACTGCAAGGACGTGGCCGAAGCATCAGAAAAATCAGTGTGTTACTCTAAGAGAGCCGGACAGGTGATGTCCGAAAATGAAATACGGAAGATTATGCTGTGTAGGGTGGACTTGGTGGTGAAAGAAACAGACGAATGGCGAGTTGCCCAATCAGGCGGGTCACCAGCCAGGCTGCACCGCCGTTTATTACCCCGCCCACTAACGGAACCAGCAGACCTTCTTTCGGTAACAGGCCTCCGCCTTTCATCAGCAACTCACTGCGCACCGCAGTCAGCAACGCGCCTTCCGCTTCCGGTAGGGTTAATGCCTGGTTCATCAGGCGAGTGAGAATGCCACAGGCAATATCCGCACAGACATCACCGGCAACCGCCCCCCAGCATAGTAACCGTACTCGCGGATCAGCAGTGGAATGCCCGCCAGTAACCGCCACGGCTACACACAGGCGCATCTGAATAAACAGCGAAGAACAGACATCAGCAGTCACTGCCAGCGGCAATAGTGCACCACCAGTAAGGCTACAGACAAAACCCGAGCCACAAGCTTTAAGAGATTCACAGGCCACTAGGGATTCTGCGGCTTTAAATGCGCTCTCAGAAGAAGCCAAGTAGTTCTCTGCCAGCTCGTTTGCTGAGTCAGTAATAGCGGTGCCTTCAACGGCTAGGCCGTACATCTCATCAAACAGTTGACGTAGTATATTGATATCCAGATAACCTCCTTAACGACAACCTCTGTTGGTTGTCGTTAAGGTGATATGTGTCTGTATTTTTCTTATTTGAGTTTTTTTACTATATGTTTGGTAATTAACTGAATATTAGTCTTATCTATAAAATTCCGATAAGGCAGGAGAGAGCGTGATCCTGCCGGACTTCACTGCAGACGACATCTCACAGCCAACGCTAGCTTCTCCAGACAGAGCTGTTCGGTGAAGCAACCATGAGTGAACCAGCTAGGTTCTCACGGATGAACCAAGTTTTCCCAAACTGAAATAGGATAATCTTTTCCTGTTCGACTAGTACGGAGAGTAACTCATCTACTCTTTCCTTGTTTCTTAGGCGGTTTGGCCCTAATTGTAAAATACGGTTTTTTCTAAACATATACCTATATGACTTACGGCATTCATTTTGTATCCATGCAAAAAGCTCATTTAAATCCCTTTCAAAGGACTGATATTCATCAGGATGAACAAAAAGATCTGTGTATTGGTTACCGTACCAGTTGATGATGGCGATTGCAGCGTCAACAACTTCGGTAGATATATTGTTATCAAAACCACAAAAGTGATGGAGTAACGCGGCAACACGGGCCACGTTTTCCGCAACTTTAGATGCATAATCTCTGACGCTGACAAGATTACCGTCGCTACCTATCCTGCTCTCTATGTCATTATGAAATTCAATCCATAGATTTTCAGCTTCCGGAGAAAATGTCAGACCTTTGCGACTTTGCCCGTTATGGGCAAGACTTTCAGTAGCTATGTCCATCAGGCGGCGATGGAATACTGGCAGATATTCCCGTGAGATAACCGGTGATTCGATCAGACGGGTTCCCTGTGTAGATGTCGGTAAACAAATCAGGCTGCGGGCAAAGAAACCCACACCCTTAGCCTGTTCTCCCCGCCGTTCCAGATAGGCGGTGAACATCTCCGGTTGAACCATCAGCGACAGCGTCATTCGGGCATCGTGGATGGTGGCCTCGGGCTCATTTTTTCGATCAACGGTAAATTTTCCGCCGTCCCACATTTTATTGATAAAAGGCAGATCGTTCAGAGTGTGGCCGTTAAATATCGTTCCTGCCTCGTCCGACATAATACCCACCGATTTCCAGCGTTCTTTACACAGAAATTCTTTAATTGCGGCTGGAGTTGCGTCATTGAATGTCATTTTGTATTTTTCAGGGGGCTCCGGGAGTGATTTATGCGCGTCTTTGAGTGCTTTTTTTATCTCCAGTGTGTCTTCTTTACGCCTAACTTGTGCCCTCAACTCAGTATTCAGGGCTTTGATCTCTGTTTTTACCGCATTTAGCTCTATCAAATAGTCACTATATTTTTCCAAATAATCTTCGTTCAGCTGTTCTTCAAAACGTCTTAATGGCTCCATTAGCAGATTATCGACAGTAGTTTTACGCTCACCAGACCCTGCTAGCGTCAACAGAAAAAGTGATACCGGTCCACGAAGATTGCCTGGACGGATGACATCAATCTGACTTTGGCAAACAAGGGAAATAGTACCCAAGACAGATGCACCAATCAGAGGTATAGGGGCCTTTGTTATCTGGTGTACTTCATAAATTGTGCTTTTAATAAGTACTGGAAGCAGATCAACAGGAAAATCATCATACTTTTGCATTGTGCGCTTTCCATAGAGAAAAAATAAAAGAAAGTTGTCCTTATCAGTTGTGATGCCAAATCGCATCACAACTGATACAGAGGAATAAATCATCCCTCAAACCTGCGGGCAGCATTCCTCCAGCCATTTATCGATTTCAGATTCCATCCAGCCAACAGAGTGCATACCCAGGCGGCGCTGTTTAGGGAATGTTACGTCATAGCGTGGCGACTTCGGATTTAGCCAGTCATAGATTGTTGAGCGGCTGATTCCAATTTTTTTCACAAGGGCGCTGATGCGCAGAATTTTTACCGATGGGGTAATACAGGTCATTACGTCACCTCATTGTTTTAAATAGTTAATATTTTGTTTTCTTACCTAACACCGGTGTTTTTTGTGTACGGAGGGGATTGTAATGAAGTTCTTTAGTGTCTAAAATTTCAAGTTATGAGCTCCTTTTTTTGACACTAAAAATGCCAGCGACGACACCTATCCAAAAAGCAGCTTTTGATGTGATCGATACCCTTCACTTCACTCAGGTTGTGATGAGTGAGGTATGTAAAGATCCCATTGCAGAGTGGTATCCCCGTATTATCCTCAAAATCAACAATATGCTGCGAGAAGTCGGAATGACGGGAAAGCAGGCTGCGATAGCTAAGCACTATCTGCTGGAGGCACTGGAAATTTATCTATCTGTAGATGGCAAACTTTCTTCAGCCATTGCTGAGTATTCTGAACAGTCCGATACAAATACGCTTTTTGAAGAAGGGACTATTTATGACGAGAGTACTCAAACGGCGAGTAATTTTAGTCTTACAATGTTATACGCTGCTGCGGAGAACAATGGTGTGCAGGGTGAGTTCATTGATAGAGCTGTTGAAGAGTTGGTAAATGATCAAGATCTAGAATTATCAGCAACACCCTATCTCATTAGATATCGTCTTGTCGAATGCTGCTATGCATTGGAATATACAGAGGCCCCTCTTGCGTTTTATCGGGAGCTGGTAAGTCTTGGTATTATCTCATGTGGGAAATATTCTCTAAATATTGACACATATGCGAAAAAAAATGAGTCAGGGGTGTCGTTGTTGTTTCTCAGAGCATGTTTGCTTTTCGAGTTTAAGATACTTCAACGAGCGGTAGCGGTAATATTATCGCTAAAAAACAACAATACGATTGCGTTACCATCTCCTGACCCAAGAATGTCTGCCTTAGAGCAAAAAAATATTTCTGATTACTATAAAAGGTTAGTGGATGACTGGTTTATGGGGGAGGGGAGGCAATCTTTTGTGAGTTTTCAATGCAAAGGCGATATTTCGATTAAGGATGTAGAGGTTTTTCTTGGGAATATAAATAAATATTATCTTCATAAACGTATGTTTAGCGGAACCCAAGGCAGTTGGCTGGGAACGCTGGGGGCATTTGATATTGCATGCGAACATGATGAAGAACCTGAGGTGGCCATTTATTATGAGGAAGATAATAGTCGGACTATTTCAGAAGAAATAAGATTGAAGTATTTGAGGTATGGTTTTAGTGTATCAGCCCGGAGCCTATATCTTCGGTATAAATCTGTAAAAAAAGAACGTTACTCCCAAGTGAAGTATTATTGCTTTCTTTTGTTGAATCAAAATTTCATAACTCCTTGGCATCTTGATAAGAATAAATATTACGATATGGCCTTGAGTTTCGATAGTACAGAGATTAGCGAATGAAAGTTCCAATAAAGAAGAAGTAGCAGGTATGGTGCTAGCATCTGCCGATATGTACCATATCAACGGTAATCGGTACGCCATCCTTGGCTTTCTAGGTAAGCATGGATATTCGCTTTGGGCGAAGAATAGACGTTTGCGCCCATTGTGGTCATTAACTATATGAATTCAATAATGATTATTAAAGGCACCTCAAAAACATTAGGCAGCCTGAATTTCTCTCATTGATCAACCATGTCCTAATCCGAAAGGTTAAAATATCCCCATAAAAAGCCTTATTGCGATGAACTAATCATCTGCATTCTCCGCTAAGGACGGTTAGAAAAGATCCGCCTGTTCTTGTACTGAGGATGTATCCAGATAGATATTGTTTATATTTTTACCTTACCCAACCAGCCTGGAAAGTTGTGGATCGTTGCGCAAGCGAACGCACCATTTCGCCACTGATGAAAGTTCGGTTTCAGGCTTAGTAAGACAGAGTATGTCACGTGCTGCGGCCTTCACTTGCTCACGGGCAACCGCAGAAGTTCGAGTACTAGCCAGTGCCTGAAAATACTTATTTATCAGCTTTGTAGTTCTTTGCCAGACCTTACGACGTTCCTCTGCCAACGCTTGATGTTCGGAGAGTTTTAAGCGGTCTACGGTACGTCTAACCCTGATATTATCCCAACGAGAAATACCTGGTGCAGGCACCGCTTTCCCTTCTTCGTCAAAAGCGAGTAATGTAACGTCATAAGCATTTGTAGGATCTATGAAGTGCGGAATCTCATCTCCTTCACAGCGGTGCGCATAACTTGAACATGGTGAGCCATAGCGGAGAGGGAACCACGCGCCCTTCTTTCTATTAGGTACAGTGCCAGCAATGCGGAAGTTCATATAGTCGAAGGCCAACCACCAGTACCCATCTCGTTCGGGTCCCTTAACATTACGAGAAGCCTTCTTCGGGCGAAAATGTTCCACGTCTAAATGCGAAGCAATATCTCGCGCTTCAGTAAACCAGCATTTTCCATCCGATAGTGCAAGAAGCCATGGTTTCAACTTTCCCCAGTGGCCACTTTGCTTATCAATCAATTCATTACGTTCTTTGATTTGGCCTGCCTCATTGAGCTTGGCAAGCTCACCAATCAAGCGAACAGACTCTTTCTGCCAAGCGTTCCAATCAGCCTCGCTCCAGCGAACATCAGGATGCAAATCCATATCCGTTGGAAGCTTATTTTCCAAGTCGATGAAGATCATTGTCCATCATCCTCACGTAAAATCTCATCGATGATTGAGTCGGCAATTGTATCCTGCTCAGCTTGTTCCTCCGGCGTAAGAACTGGTTTGTGGAACTTAGTGTGTTTGGCCATTCGTCGTACAAACTTAGCATAGAAAGGGTCTTTGAAATCTGCATTTGAAAAGCCTAAGTCTGCCAATTCTGAACTCAAACGGCGTAGTTCATCATCTTGTTCATGAGTTCTTTCATCGAGAGCAAAAAGTTCATTACGGCGAAACAAGCGGCGCTCGGTTTCGATATCCAATGTGGATGACAATCCAAACAGCTCACTTTTAAGCAACCCGGTTACACCCATTCCTTGCGGATGTTCATCAGGGCTATCGACAAGCGTAGTATTACCATCGCGACGCAGTATATGTACCTGTTCACGCTTCAGACTGCCAACCATCATTGGGTCATGGGTTGTAATGAGTATTTGGGATTCGCTCTGTAGTAGAGCTGTATCATCCGAGCTGAGTACACCTTCTATATCGTCGAAGTAGCGCAATTTCCAGATCGGATTCAGATGGGTGTCGGGTTCGTCAAGCAGGAACAAGCAATTATCGTCTCGGGCGATCCGCATCAAACCGAGCACGGTGAGCATTTGTAATTCTCCTTCAGAAAGGTGAGTAAAGCTTACCTTACCACCATGTTCATCACGCTTTTTAACCACAATACGTATTTCATCGATCAGATCACCAATATAGGCTCCTTCAGCGTAACGAAAGAAACTGTCAGTGCTGCCGATCGACTCTCCCAATTGTTTAAGCTTCTCTTGGCTTGAGACAAACAAGTACAGTTGATTTTGCTTCTCTGTGCGACCACGAAAATCAATATGTTTAGTCGTCTCCTGTTCAATGGGGGCCCAAGCCACCTTCCAGAGTTTGTCAAGAAACTCGCTGACCACATTACTGCGAGCGTACCAAAAGCGTGGGTCACCTTCATTCAGTTCCTGCACTTCGAACTTGCCATTGCGGCGTTTTTCACGCAGCCGGTGCGGCTCTTTCAAAACGAATAGAGCGGATTCTAACGATTCGATGTGGAGGTTCTTTAGTACCTTTTGAAACACAGGGTCGTCCGACAGCAGACAAGCCAGAAGTACCAGTTGGCTGTGTCCACCACGACAATAGAATAGGCGTCGCAGACGATCATCGCCCACATGTTTCAGCCGCACTTCACGGCGGCGTTTGGCCTCTTCAATCGCACGAATATCCGCGTCGGTGCCAGTAAAGTTTTCCAGAAGCTGTTCGGACAGGACTTCGTTAGTGGTGATTTCCTGGCGCTGATTAAAGCGTCGCTCATGTTCATGAAACAGAGCTTCAATACGCTCATTGCGACCTGAGTAATAAGCAAAAATATGTGCTGGCAGTAACTGGCGGTTTTTGAGCAAAAAGCCCTGTGATGCTGCTTTATCATCTACCCATACATAGGGGCGTTTCTGCTTGGCAGAATCGGCTTCAATACGCACAACATGGCCGTGGATACTGTATTCCAGTGTATAATTGAAGGCTGCTTCACGATCGAGATCGACATCACGGAAGATGGTGATCAGCCCCTCAATCAGATTGGATTTGCCAGTGCCATTTTGGCCAATCAGCACGTGACTTCGAATGGGTTTGGGCAGTGCATTTATCGCACTTCCCGAAGGCTGTAGGTGGGTATCGAAAGCTATGTCTAGATCACGCAGATTGCGGAAGGCTGGGATACGAATGCGAAGCAGTTGCATATCAAGCACCCACCGTGTTATCTGGTTTTTCACGAACTTCGGCAGGAGTCGGTTCCTTAATCCAGCCGTTGGCCACTTCAGTTTTCAGTTGTGCATAGAAGGCATCAATCTCACCGTTGAATCGCTGCCATAAATCCTTGGCGTTCATTTCACCATTATGACGGGCCAGAATGGTGGCAAGCGGGGCTTGATCTTTGATGTCGGGCGCTGCGCCCAAACGTAGTAAGGAGATCAGCTCGGTTTGAGGGGCTTTCATGGGTTCCTCTTCATGTTCAATTGCGATTCCGGTGAGACTCGCGATGGTACTTGCCGCAAGTTGTGTGCTCAGTTTAATGCGAGAAGCTGCCTGCTTTTCTAATGAGTCGCAATATTGAAGCAAGCGACTTAAGGTAGATAAAATTCGCTCCTGCACTCTCAGAGAAGGGAGAGGAATCGGTAATTCATGGATAACTTGGCGTGATACATTGCGCATCGAGTCACTAGTGCCAGTTGCTCGTTCCTTGTAGTAAAAACGAGCAACTTCCGAGTTGTTGACCAAATTTACCCAAGGTTTCAGATCATTGTCGAGGAAATTCAGACGGACAATTTTATCGCTCATTAAGAGCTTCTTTGGGCAGCCATCAGGCACGCAAACACTGCGCGCAACTAATTCGGCGGTATTTGCACGGGATAGAATGAAATCGCCAGGCTTTACTTCGCACTCAGTTCTAGCCTCAAGCGATAGCGGAAGGCGTTTGTTCTCGTTCGGATCGAAAACTCCCCATGTCACGGCACTAACTTTAAGCACCCCCCATTCACCTTCACGGCGAGGTTCTGCTTCACATTTGGGACTCCATCCTGATTCTGAATCAGACAACAAATCTTCTAACAGAACCCAGCGCCATCCATTTGGCAGTGAAAATAATTCGTCCGGTTGAATAGATTTTGCGAATCGTTTGCCTGACTTCTTTCTCCCTAATTCAGCCAAATAGACATCAACTGTTGATTCGTTGGTTGGCCCGCTGTAAGTATCAAGTACACCACGAATAGCAAGTTCTGAAGACAGTTTTCTGAGTTCGGCAATATCCTCTGGTGTACGAAACAGCCACCCAAAGTTGTCTGCAAGGAGCATCCAGTTGGTTTGCAGTTCCTGCGCGCTGTTGGCCCTGGCAATAGCCTGCAGGATTGATTGACGCAATGCGTTTTGAAGTTTACGACGACATTGCAACTGCTCTTCAAACTTGTCGCACAAGGCCATCAGCTCATCGACTTTGGCGACGATGCGAGACTGTTCGTTATCGTTCGGAACCCTAAGCTTCACGGACGAAAGCTCCGACTTGCCTATGACTCCTTGTGCTGAACCACGCGAACCACTGCGAAGTTGTAACGTAAACGACATCAACATGTAGTATAAGTATTTGGTTTTCAATCCATCGCGGGGGCGAATCGCCGCTACACTTCGACCAATCGCGCAGTCAATCGCAAGATTTAGTTTCCCAACTGTTGCACCAACTACGCAAATTAATACGTCACCTTGCTTGGCAAACCTCAGTGGCTTTGTTGTCCATTCACGAACAATTGGATAGAGCTCACCGAACTCACCGGTCTTGACAAATATTGTCCCTTTGCCCGTTGTATTGCATTCATTTCCAGGGGGGGCCTGACCCATTACAAAGTCGGCCACTTTGTCTAAGTGAGTTTTTTCTATAAGCTCGCAGTCTGGAATCAACTTGCCATCAGATGCAAGGGAAAAAATTAGTTCACGTAGTCGTGTTACACCACCTGGTGCATTAGCAATATGTCCAAATTCAGCCAAAAATTGTTTCGCGTCCATCAAACATCCTCACCAGAAAAATGATGAGCCAAGGCTGCGGCTAATTCGCTTTTGAGCTGATTTTCTGTTTCTTCAATCTCTCCCAACAACTTCTTGTATTTAATCAAAAGTTCTTCAGGATCAATGGATTCCTCTTCTGGTACATTAGGGTTTTTAAGGTCAAGATTAAAAATTGGCCAATAGTGGCCATCACCAACCGCTTGGGCATCACGTGCTTTTAAGCGTAGGCCCTCACTTTCATAGCGTAAAATTTCAATATCATCTTCAACAGCTTGACGCTGGATTTTATCGCTGACACCTTTAATAGAATCGCGCAAATCACGGATGCGGCAATCCAATTCTCTAGCTTTGTTGTTGAGCATTTCTGCGAGTTGCCAATGCGGTTGCGCATCAGTTTCAGCCTGCTCACGTTTGGCTTTGAAATCCACCTTCCAAGCGAATTCGTTTTCTACCCGGTCGGCAAAATCGTTGGCCTCGCTACCCCACCAATTTCGCTCGGATTCAAATTCTTCTAGCCGGATGGGCTTGGTTTTGGAGTAGCTTTTGTAACCTGGTGGATAGGGGTGCTCGTAAAACCAGATGGTATCGGTGTGGAAGTATTCAGTGCCATTGTCCACCGAGTTGCCTTTGGTGAAAAACAGAAGGTTGGTCTTGATGGTAGTATACGGCGCAAAAACACCTTTCGGTAAGCGGATGATGGTATGCAATTTGCAGTCGCGCAGTAGTAGTTTTTTCAGCGTGCTTTTGATGCCATCGCCAAATAAAAATCCATCCGGTAATACCACTGCGGCGCGACCATTTTCCTTCAGTAGCTTTTTAATGATGAGCGCCATAAACATGTCGGCGGTTTCACGGGTACGCAGGTCTGCAGGATAGTCGCTGCCCACTCCATCATCTTCATACCCACCGAATGGGGGATTGGTAATGATACAGTCAACCTTATCGTTGTCACCCCATTCATTCCAACTGGTACCTAATGTGTTTTTGTGCTCGATCTGGCTAGGCACATCAATACCATGCAATAGCATATTGGTGGTGCAGAGCAGGTGCGGCAACTGCTTCTTTTCTATGCCGAGGATCAGTTTTTCAATAGCTAGCTTGTCCTCAGGATGCGATGATTTCATTATCGCGAGTTGATTGCGGAAGTGGTCTATTGCGGCGGTCAAGAAGCCGCCTGTTCCACAGGCTGGGTCCATGACTGTCTCACGCTTGTCTAGGCGTGGGTTGACTCTATCCGCCATAAAGGCCGTGATAGCACGCGGCGTATAAAATTCCCCAGCATTACCTGCGCCACGCAGGTCATTGAGCATTTGCTCGTACACATCACCAATATTGGCGCGGATGGTAAAATCGTGAAAATTGATAGCCTCTTCTAACTTCTCGATCACAGCCAGCATTTGCGGGCCGGATTTCATATAGTTATTAGCATCCTCAAAAACACTACGGATCACTTTGTGCCGGGGGCTCTTATTGGCATCAATTTCTTTAAGAGTCGGGAATAACTCGTTGTTAACGAAATTGATCAGTTCACTACCGATGATCTGTGGTTTCTTTTTGCCGTCAACATCTGCTTTATAGGCAGCCCAGTTACGCCAGCGATACTTTTCTGGCAAAGGGGATTTATACGCTGGGTCGCTTTCCTCCCATTCCTCTTCTCGTTGATCGAACACTTTGAGGAACAGCATCCATGTTAGCTGACCAAGACGCTGTGCGTCTCCGTCGACGCCATCATCCTTGCGCATGATATCCTGAATGGATTTAATTGTGCTGCTGAGATTCATCTTACTATTCGCTTGTCGAGGGCCTATTATTTAATCAAGCCTGTTTTGGTTCAACGATTTTGTAGAACGCCTGTTCCAGTATGGCTTGGGGGCTGCTCTACACTACCAAAAATGCCCCGCAGGATTTGTATTTTACTATTAAATCGTTCAAAAGGTGGAAACTCTAACACTTTGGCATCTACTATGTCTTGCTCCCGTGCTTAGCAAACCTTTCGTGTATAGCCTTGGCTTGTAGCGGTTTACTGAATTTGACCACCTGAATAGAGATTTAAAACACCCACCTCTGGCAGTTACTGGAATGAAATGTACTGTGTTAACAAGTTCAGAGTAAAAGTCTGAACTGTGCTTAGCTCCCCACTAAACGCATTCCTTTTGTCCCTACCTCAATGGTACTTCCACGCTCTGCCACCATGACAAAATCAGCCCACCACTGCATCATCGCTCGTCGTTGCTCAAGGTAATCGCTACGATTATAAGCACGACGAACCTCATTCTTATCCACATGGGCTAATGCCGCCTCAATCACATCTGGAGGGAAGTTTTTCTCATTAAGGGCTGTACTTGCAATAGATCGCAGCCCGTGTGAAACGAGCACCCCACCAAAACCTGCGCGTTTTAGCGATGCGTTAACGGTCTGACTATTCATTGGCTGGTTGGGCTTGATACGACTGGGAAAGATAAATTCTCGATTGCCGCTTAATGGCTTCATCATTTCCAGCACAGCTATTGCTTCATTTGATAATGGGACAGTATGGTCACGGTTCATTTTCATCCGTGATGCGGGAATTTTCCATTCTCGCGCTTTCAGATCTACTTCGTCCCAGCGAGCCTCAGCTGCTTCGGCAGGGCGGGTAATGGTAAGAAGTTGCCACATAAACAGGCAGCGTGTGGAAAGGCTAATGCTGGCTGTTCGCATCGTCTGCATCAGTTGAGGTAGCTGATCCGGTCGAATGCTTGGCATATTTTTTTTCTGCGGCTTCTCAAAGGCCTTGCCAATGTTGACACTGGGTACCGCATCAATCAGCCCCGTATTTTGGGCATAGATCATGATCTCATTGATGCGCTGGCAAAGGCGACGGACGGTTTCCAGTGCGCCTCTGGCCTGAACAGGTTGAACGGCCCGAACCAGTGTATGAGCTTTAATATCTGTAACGCTGACGTCGCCAATCGCAGGAAAAACATCTCTCTCAAGAGAGCGCCAGATATCTTCTGCGTAGTCCTCGGTCACACTGGCCTTCTTCACATTCCACCAACGTTCAGCCACGAGCTGGAAAGTATTGGTTTTGGCTTCCAGCGAACTGCGAAGTTGTTCTTGCCGATGCTCCTGTGGATCGATTTGTTTCGCGAGGAGTGAGCGAGACTCTGCCCGATAGTTTCTGGCATCGGCAAGGGTAACTGATGGGTAGGGGCCGATGCTCTTCTTCGCGCGCTTCTTGGTGACAGGGCGAATATAGCGAAACTGCCAGATTTTACTCCCGCTGGATTTGATGAGTAGCTCAAGGCCATCACCATCATAGAGAACGTAGTCCGCTTCCCTGGGTTTAGCAGATTCGATTTCTTTAACGGATAGAGGTTTGGTTTGTCTTGCCATTGCCGGGTTTCCATAGTTTTAGGCACCTCAAAAACAATAAAGCTTTATGAGGTGCCTAACAAGGTGCCTAAAAGGTTCGGATTTAATTAGTTGGCATCAGACTTCGCGGGACAAATTCAAGGCACAAAAAAGCCCGCAGGGCTTGCGCCGTGCGGGCTCTTAGGACTTCATCGGATGACTCTGGTAATCACCGATGGAGAATTTTGGTGGAGCTGGCGGGAGTTGAACCCGCGTCCGAAATTCCTACATCCTCGGTACTACATGCTTAGTCCAGTCTTTACATTCGCCTGGCAGCTGCGGACGGACACGCCACTACCAGACTAGCCTGATTAGTTTTAACGCTTCAACCCCAGGCAGGGTATCCACGCGATCTCTTTTGGGTTTGACCTCTCTTGATCCCCGTCCTAAGAGCGGAGGCTAGGGAGAGAGGGCTCTAAGCAGGTTATTAAGCTGCTAAAGCGTAGTTTTCGTCGTTTGCGACTATTTTTTTGCGGCTTTTTACGAGGCCAACCGCCCCTCGGCATGCACCTTGGGTTTCGCGAATCCCGTCGAATCCAGAATCAGCCCCAAAAGTGTACCGCTGAGTATAACAGAGTTTACCCACGCGTGACCAGTCCATATCGTTTCGTCGTCCGGGTGCTGCTTTTTTGCGCATTTTCATTGCTGTGGATGCAGTTACAACACAAGGTGATTTGCCTCACGAAATTGCCGCTGCGCTTAAAGAATGTACGAGCAAATAACCCCAGAATTCCTGGTAAATAAAAAGGAAATAAAAAATAGAATATATTTTTACGATTCTTTAAGAATAGGATGATTAATTCATTTTTGATGATTGCAAAGCAGAGTAATAACGCTACTGGCACTTTTTTATTTTCCGTGACTTAGCTGCCCATTAACTGGGGTAGACCACGCGTATATATTGCGCAAGCGCTCTTTTTTTTATGTTTTCTTTGCCAAACCGCACCGTGTTGCTTATACATTTTGTTAAGTATTTGTACATATAAACCGCCTAGCTTGCGATTAACTCACTGTTTTTTATTGATTTGACAATTGTTGCAACACATTTCGGGAAAACGTATCTCCCCGGCGTCGCCCTGTTCGGCGTGGGTAATCCATAAGTGTCCATTAATAGACGCTTATGCAGCGCAGCTTGCTTCCCCAGTCAGAGGAAATGAAGAATGGCCGTTCAAAATAGTCTTTCGCCTACCGTGGATATTCTCAACCAGAATACCGGAGACGTGATTACCCATTATTCCCAGAATGCGGACCGGGTCGTCAATTTATCCCAGACCAGCATTGTGAGAATAAACGCTTCTCCCGAAACGGTTAATTTCTACGAACGGCAGGGGAATGACCTGATTGTCCATATGAAAGATGGGACAACGGTGCGCTACCAGCATTTCTTCTTACTTGATGCCGAAGGCCAGCATAGCGAGCTTATTTTTGAAGATGACAAAGGTGTGCATCACGCGCTGTTCCCGTTTGCCTCTGAACCCGGCCCGGCGGTGGCCGAGGCGATTGTGCCTTCCATGGCGGATACCACGCTTGGCGCGCTCACCGGTGCAGAAGGGCTGACCACGCTTGAGGTGCTGGGGGGCATTGCGGCGGTTGGCGCTATCGCGGGTGTGGCGATCGCCGCCAGCAACAGCGGTGGTGGCGGCGGCGACAATAACAACAATGGCGGCGGTGATAATGGGGGCGGGGACAACGGCGGTGGCGACAACGGCGGCGAAACGCCGGACCCGGCAGAAATCGCGTTCGATCCGCTGACCGACGATAACGTGCTCAACAGCAGCGAAGTGCTGCAAGACCAGATACTGAGCGGCGTGGTGGACGCTGCCAACGCGGGCCGTACCATTACAGTCACGCTTGGTGGCAATACCTACACCGCTGTTATCGGCGCGGATGGCAGCTGGAGCGTGACGCTCCCGGCAAGCGCCCTGCAAGCGTTGCCGCAAGGGCTTAATACCATCGGTATTACGCTTGTCGATGTAAACGGCAACACGATTAGCCAGACGGTTGATATCAACGTCGATACCGTCGCACCCGCCTTACAGTTCATTCCTTTTACCAATGGTTCGCTGGGCGGCGAGCAGACGACGACCGATCAGATCCTGCGCGGCTTTACCGGTGCGGCGGAAGAAGGGCAGACCGTCACCATCACTCTGAATGGGAAAACGTATACCGCGACCGTGGGCGCGGACGGCAGCTGGCAGGCGAGCATTCCGGCAGCGGATCTTCAGGCGCTGCAAAACGGTCAGGAGTATGTGCTAAACGTCAGCATTACCGATCTCGCGGGCAACACCAGCAGCAGCGAAACGCGCTTTACGGTCAATCTTGACCAGCCCGCGCTGACGCTCGACCCGCTCACGGCAGATAACGCGCTGAATGGCGCCGAGCTTGGCAACGATCAGATTCTGAGCGGCACCACTGAAAATATCGCAGCGGGGGCGGTCGTCACCGTCACCCTGAACGGCGTGAACTATTACGCGACCGTCGGCGGTGACGGCACCTGGCAGGTCACGCTCCCGAGCGGCGATCTCCAGGCGCTTGCCAACGGCAACGCAGCGCTCACCGTCAGCGTACCGAACGGCACCGGCACGCCGCTCACCGTCACGGATACTATTGTTGTAGACCGTGCCCCGCCGTCCGTCTCGATAGCCATTCTCTCCACCGACGATTATCTGAATGCGGCAGAGGCGTCGTAGCCGCTTGAGATCCGCGGCATCACGACCGTGACCGCGCCGGGCGCGCAGGTCATCGTGACATTCAACGAAAAAACGTACACCGCGGTGCTCGACAGCGCCGGTAACTGGAGCGTGGTGATCCCGCCAGCCGATCTGGCCTCCCTGGGCGACGGCCCGCGCACTGTCACGGCGACGGTCACCGCAGGGCAGGCGACCGCCACGGCTGACCGGGTAATAACCGTCGCGATTAATGACCTGCCGGAGCCGACTATCGCCACGCCGTTTGGCGACGGCTCGCTTAATGCCGCAGATCTCCAGCAGAGCCAGACGCTTACCGGCAACACGGGCGTCAGTGGCAGCGGCCAGACCGTCACCGTCCAGCTTGGCAACCAGACTTACACCACAACGGCAGGCGCAGATGGCGGCTGGAGCATTACGGTACCGGCCTCACAGTTGCAAACGCTGCCGACCGGGCAGACGCCGGTTGTGGTCACCGTGACGGACGGGGCGGGCAACAGCGCAAGCAGCAGTGCTACGGTCACGGTTGATACCACCCCGCCTGCGCTCTCGCTCTATACGCTGACGGACGATGGCAAGCTGAACGCCCAGGAGCTCACGACCGATCAGGTGCTCTCCGGCAACAGCTCTGAAGCCGGGCAGACGGTCACGGTGACGCTCAACGGTCAGACCTACACCACCACGACCGGCAGCGACGGTAACTGGCAAATCACGCTGCCTGCCGCTGATCTCGGTCAGTTACCGCCCGGCACCAGTCCGGTTGTCGTGACAACGACAGACGCGGCGGGCAACACCACCACGGTGACCGATGCCATCGCGGTGAAAACCGCGCAGCCATCCGTCACCGTCACGCCGTTTACCGGTGATAACGTACTGGATGCGGCGGAAATCAAAACCGCACAGCCGTTGCAGGGCAGCGTTGCCAACGCCGAGCCAGGCAGTCTGGTCACGGTCGCTATCGGTGCCTGGAGCGCCACCGCGGCTGTCGACGCGGCGGGCAACTGGCGCGTTGACGTACCTGCGGTCGTGTTGCAGGGGCTTTCAAACGGCGCAAACGCCATTCAGGTGAGCATCACCGATACCTGGAACCAGACGCAGACTATCCAGGCGCCGATTACGGTCGATAACGCTGCCTCGGGTGTTGCCATCAGCATCATCGCGGTGGACGATTTTATTAACCGTGAAGAAGCGAATTCACCGTTAACCATCAACGGCACCAGCGCCGGGCTTGCGCCCAACACCGAAATCACCGTCACGCTTAACGGCGAAACCTATACCGCGACGGTAGACGCCAGCGGCAACTGGCAGACCACGGTGCCGGCAGCCGTGCTGCAACAGCTCCCGGATGGCCCCTATGAGGTGACCGCCACCGCGCAAAATGGCGGCGTCAGCGACAGCCATACGCTGACCGTTATCATCAATAACCTGCCGAATATCACCACCGATCCGCTGTTTACCGACGGCACGCTAAGCCAGGCGGAGGCGGGCGTGAATCAGGTGCTGACCGGCACTACCGGCAGCACAGGCGCAGGCCAGACGGTCACCGTCACGCTCAACGGGCAAAACTATCAGGGGACGGTGGATGCCAGCGGCAACTGGTCGCTAACGCTGCCTTCCGGGGCGCTCGATGCCCTCACCGGCAATGATTCGCCGGTGCCGCTGCAAATCGTGGTGCGCGACGCGGCAGGCAACAGTCAGACCCGGACGGTCGATTTCACGGTGGATGTCGAGGCACCGACGCTGACCCTCAATCCGTTTGCGCAGGATGACGCGCTGAACATCACCGAAGCAAGCCAGGCGCAGCCGTTCTCCGGGGTCGCCGCAGGAGCCGCGCAGGGCGACAGCATTGTTGTGTCGCTAAACGGCAAAACCTACAACACCACCGTTACCGGCGCGAACGGCGAATGGTCGGTCGATATTCCGGCGACGGATTTGCAGGCGCTGCCAAACGGCCAGGTGCAGTTTAGCGTCACGATCACCGACGCGGCGGGGAACAGCTCAACGGCTACACGTCCGGTTACGGTGGCGGTCGATCCGGCGCGTGCGCCGCTGCTGACCGTCGACCCGGTAGGCGGCGACGGCGTGATTGATGCGGGCGAACGGGCAAGCGGCGTAACGCTTACGGGTACCGCGACTAACGTCACCGCCGGGCAAACCGTCACCATCACGCTTGGCGATGACACCTTCACTGGCGTGGTGGACTCCGCAGGGCGCTGGGAAGCGGATGTGCCAGCCAGCGCCTTAACGGGCCTGACCAACGGCGACTATACCCTGACCGTCGGCGTGAGCGATGCGGCAGGCAACAGCGTGAGCCTCGATCGCGGCTTTAGCGTTGATACCGATATCAGCGCGCTGACGGTATTCCCCATCACTGGCGATAACCGCGTCTCGCTGGACGAAATAGCGAATGGCCTGGTACTGAGCGGCACCAGCGTTAACTTCGCGCCGCAAACGACGCTGACCATTACGCTCAACGGCAAACAGTACACCGCCACAACCGGTGAGGACGGCGGCTGGAGCGTCACCGTGCCGCGTGCCGACGCGCTGGATATCAGCGACGGCAAAACGACACTCACCGTCTCCGGCACCGATGAAAACGGCGCGGTTGTCTCGGGTAATCAGAACTTCACCATCATCACCACGGCGCTGCCGAATGTCACCGTCAACACGCCGTTTACCGATGGCATTATCAACGCGGCGGAAGTGAGTACAGGCGGCGCGCTGAGCGGCTCCACCGGCGTGAGCGGCGCGGGGCAAACGGTGACCGTTCAGTTTGGCGGCGCTTCTTATAACGCGGTGGTGGACAGCAGTGGTAACTGGTCGGTTACGCTGCCGCCAGCGGCGCTACAGGGCCTGACAGATGGCGATGCGCCGCTCACCGTTACCGCGACCGATGCGGCGGGCAACCAGAACGTGGCGCAAAGCACGGTCACGGTGGATCTCACCGCGCCATTGCTGACGCTTGATGACATCACCGGCAATAACATCGTTAACGCCACCGAAGCCGCGCAGCCGCTCACCATCAGCGGCAGTGCCACCCCCTACGATCCGGTTAACCCACAAACGGTGCTGGTGCAGATTGGCGGCCAGAGCTACAGCGCGCTGGTACAAAGCGACGGCACCTGGAGCGTGACGCTGCCTGCGGGCGCGCTCACTACGCTGCCGGACGGCCCGGTCAGCGTCATCGCAACGGTTAGCGATGCGGCGGGCAACACCACCAGCGAGCGCGTCTCGCTGACGCTGGATGCCTCTCCGGCCAATGCGCCGCTGGTGACGGTTAACACCGTCGCGACAGATAACTTCATCAACGCCACCGAGGCGCAGTCGCCCCTGCAAATCACCGGGACGACCACCCGCGTGGAGCCGGGCCAGTTCGTGACCGTCACCCTGAACGGCCAGAGCTACAGCGCGGAAGTCCGGCCGAACGGCACCTGGACTGCCACCGTGCCCACGAGCGCGCTGGCGCAGGTGGCGGATGGCCAGCAGATTATTGGCGTAACGGTCACCGATGCCTCCGGCAATCAGGCGTTTGTTCAGTACCCGGTCACTTTTGCCGCACAGCCTGGCTCGCAGCCGCAGGTGGCGCTGAACCCCATCGCGGGCGACGACATCATCAACAGCCAGGAGAGCGGCCAGGATCTGACCATTTCCGGCACCTCGACCAACCTCGCGCCAGGCACGATTGTCAGCGTGGTGTTTAATAACGTCACCTACACGGGCACCACTGATGCCAACGGCCTGTGGAGTGTCACGGTGCCCTCATCGGCTATCGCGAACCTGCCAAATGACGGCTATACCGTCACGGTTACGGCGAACGATGCGGCGCAGAACCCTGCGACCGATACCGGTAATGTCACGGTGGATACCTCACTGCCCGCAACCGGCATCAACCCCGGCAGCTTCCTGGATGACGGGATCCTGAACGTCAGTGAATCCCTGACCGAACAGGCCATCGGCGGCACCACGACGGCAGGATCGACGGTGGAATTAACGGTCGGCGACCAGACCTATCAGACGGTGGCGGGTAACGACGGCAACTGGAGTATTACTATTCCGGCTGCGCAACTGCAGGCGCTGGAGAATGGCCCGCAGGAACTGACGCTCACGGTGACCGACCCGACCGGCAACCGCGACAGCCAGCCGCTGCCGGTGACCGTTGGTAATGACACCACGCCGACCGTCGCGCTCGGTACGATTTTCACCGACGGCCTGATTAATCTCGCAGAGATCCAGAACGGCGGCACCATCAGCGGCACCTCGACCGGGCTTGTGGCCGGTACGGCGATTGCGGTCACCCTGGGCGACGTCACGCTAAACGGCGTGGTCGGTGCAGGCGGGGCATGGACGATTAACGTCGGCGCAAATGAACTGTCGTCGCTGCAAAACGGCCAGTACACGCTGACCGTCACCGCGCAGGATGCATTCGGCAACCCGGCGACGGCGGGCGTCTCTGTGGATGTGCTGCGCACGCCGCCGACCGCCGCCGTGCCGGATCTGCTCTTTGGCGATGGCATTATCAACCAGAATGAGGCGGCGCTGGGGCAGCAACTTACCGGCAGTACCGGCGTGACGGGCGCGGGCCAGACGGTGCAAATCAGCATCGATGGCGGCGCGGCAATTACCGGCACGGTCGATAACAACGGCAACTGGACGGTGGCGCTAACGCCTGCGCAGCTCAGCGCGCTGGCGGAGGGCAATCACACGATCACCGTGACCGCGTCAGACCGCGCGGGCAACTCTGCCACCAGCCCGGAGGCTAACTTTGTCGTCTATGCCGATCCGCTCCCGACGCCTGTTGTCGCCACACCTTTTACCGACGGCATCCTGAACGCCAGTGAGGCGGCGCAGGGCGCAACGCTCACCGGTACCACCGGCCTGCCCGCCGATCGTATCGACACCGTCATGGTAAGCCTGAATAACGGCACGATGGTGCCCGCGACGGTCAACGCTGACGGTAGCTGGTCGCTGGTGCTTGATCCCGCCACACTCACTGCCCTGCCGGACGGTACTGTCCCGGTCGCGGTTGTCGTGACCGATACGGCGGGCAATACCAACACCGGCACCGACAGCTTTGAATCGCGCATTAACACTATCCCGGATGCCACTATCACTACGCCGTTTATCGACGGCGCGCTGAACAATGCCGAGGCGAGCGTCGCCCAGACGTTTACCGGCAGTACGGGCGTCAGTGGGGCAGGGCAGACCGTTAATATTGAGTTTAATGGCAACACGTATACCGGAACGGTGCAGGCAAACGGTGACTGGTCGGTGACGCTGCCGCCTTCTGCCTTTACCGGCCTGCCGCAGGGCACGACCCAGAACTTTACCGTGAATGTGGGGGATGCTTTCGGCAATACCGACAGCGCGCCAGGATCGTTTGACGTGCAGACCCAGTTACCTGCGCCGACGGCCGCCGCCGCGTTGTTTGGCGATAATGCGATTCTCAACATCAGCGAGGCCAACGGACCGCTGACGCTTAGCGGGACGACCGGGATCACCGGGAACAACCAGTATGTCACGGTCACGATTGACGTGAACGGCACGACCTATGTGGCGGGTGTGGATACTGCAGGCAACTGGACGCTGGATCTGCCGGCGGGCGCGCTGGCGGGGCTGACGCCTGGCAGCCATACGCTGACCATCGTGGCGCAGGATAACTTCGGCAATAGCCAGGATATTGATGTGACATTCCAGGCGGCGCTGACGCCGTCACAGGTCGCCGTGACCCAACCGCTGTTTGGCGACGGTTATGTGAATATCACCGAGGCGGGCGCGGCCGGGACTATCAGCGGCACGCTGACCAGCGATTTACCTGCGGGCAGCCAGATAACCGTCACCATCGGCAACCAGACCTTTGGGCCGGATCGGGTGACCGTTACCGGCACCAGCTGGACGCTGAATCTGACGGCAGACGACTGGACGAGCGTGCCAAACGGCCTGCAGGCGGTAAACGTGAGCCTTGTAGACGGTGCGGGCAACACCGCCACCACTACGGCCCCGCTCTATGTGTCGCTGGCGGCACCGACGTTGACCGTGGACGCGCCCTTCGGCGGGGACGGTCTGAGCGGGGCGGAGAGCCAGCAGAGCCAGACCCTCACGGGGACGGTGACGAATGTGGAGCCGGGGCAGACTATTACCGTGAGCCTGGCGGGGCAGACCTTTACCACCACGGTACAGAACGGCAATACCTGGTCGCTCCAGCTTTCGCCTGCGCAACTGGCGACGCTTGCGAACGGCGATCAGACCCTTAGCGCGACGGTCACCGATAAAGCAGGCAACGTAGCGACGACAGGTTCAACGCCGTTGGCAATAGACACCACGCCGCCAACCGTCGCGGTCGGCATTAATCCGGTCACCGGCGATAACATCATTAACGCGGGCGAACTGGGCGAAACCGTCGCACTCACGGGGACGACGCTTGGCGACGTGACCACCGTCACTGTCACCATTAACGGCGAGAATGTCGGCACGGCCACCGTTCAGCCGGATGGTACATGGTCGCTGGACGTGCCTGCTACGCAATTCCCAAACCAGGATACCTATACCGTTATCGCGACAACCGATGGCGGCACGCCAGCCACCACGACGGTGAGGGTGGCAGTCGATACCGTACCGCCAGTGGTGACTGTGGGCACGATTGCGGGCGATAACATTATTGATGCCACCGAAGCCAGCCAGCCGCTGGTGCTGAGCGGCACCGCCAGCACGTCAGAAGCGGGCCGTCAGGTGACGGTCACCTTCAGCGGTGAAACCTATTACGCGGTGGTCGGCGCTGACGGCGCATGGAGCGTCAGCGTGCCGCAAAGCGTGGTTTCTGGCCTGGCAGACGGCAACTATACCGTGACGGCCACACTCGCCGATGCGGCGGGCAACATCGATACCGACTCCCGTACGGTCACCCTTAATGCCGATGGTCCGCTGCTGACGGTAGATGCCGCGGGCGTGCCCGCAGTGCTTAACACCGTGAATGCGGCGGGCGGCCTGCTGCTGCAGGGCACCGGCGAGCCGGGCGAGACCGTGACGCTGCGCCTCGGGCCGTTGACGCAAACGGCAACCGTGGATCAGGACGGCAACTGGAATTACACCTTCCCACAAGTCGATCTCACCACGCTTACCGACGGCGCGCAGGTCATTAACATCACCTCCACCGATGCGCAGGGCAACACCTCGACCAATAACGTGGCGCTTAATGTGGCGCTGAATAAAGGGCTGGGTGTGCTGGTCGACGATCTGTTTGGCGGCGACGGCATCCTGAACGTGGCAGAATCGCTGGTGACCCAGACGCTGACCGGGCAACTGAGTGGCGACTATCGCGGCGCGACGGTTACCGCCACGCTCGTCGGCACCGATATCAACGTGCCGCTGGATGTGCTGGTGGGCGGCGACGGGCGGATCTCAGTCGATTTCCCGCCGAGCCTCTGGCAGGGCATCGTCGATAACACGCTTGCGGTACAGTTGAACGTCACTGACGCCTTCGGCAACGTGCGCAATGAAATCATCGACATCAACCTGGCGCTGACGGATGTACCGGTGGTAAGCGACGTTATCGTCGGCGCGGACAACCTGATTAACTTCGCCGACAGCACCGTTAACCAGACTATCAGCGGTGTGGTCAGTAACGCGGCCAACGTCTCATCGGTAATTGTTAACTTTGCAGGCCAGCGCCTGACAGCGGTGGTGGACGAGACCGGACGCTGGACGGCGACGCTGCCGTCCACGCTGTTCGGTTCACTCCCGGACGGCCAGGCCGCCTTGCAGGTGGTCGTCACCGATAACGCGGGCAACGTGAATACCACCGGCGCGACCTTCAACGTTGCGATCAATAACCTGCCGACAATTAACCTCGGGTCGCTGTTTGGCGACGGCACGCTGAGTATTCCTGAGCTGTTGCAGGGCGCGCTCAGCGGCACCGCCACCGGGCTGGCCGGCCAGACGCTGACGATTCAGATTGGCAGCACGCCGGCGTTTACGGCGACGGTCGGCCCGAACGGCGTCTGGAGCGTGAACCTGCCGGGGGCGGTGCAAAGTGCGCTGACCGGCATCGCGACGGGCAACCAGACGGTTACCGTCACGGCGACTGATACGAACGGCAACACCGCCACGACCAGCGGCTCGCTGACGCTGGATCTGGTCGCCCCGGCGCTGAGTTCGCTCTCGGTCTTCGGCGATGGCCTCCTGAACGCCACCGAGGCGCTGGTGAGCCAGACGATTTCCGGCGTGGTGAGCAACGCGACGGCGGGCTCTACGGTGAGCGTGGCGCTTGGCGCGCGTACCTTTAACGGCACGGTGGGCAGCAACGGGCGCTTCAGTATTCAACTCAACCCGACCGATCTCGCCTCGCTGGCGGAAGGCTCGCTGACGCCGCGCGTGACGATCACCACCCCGGACGGCAACACCGCCACGGTCAACGGCGCGCCGGTGGTCGTTGGGATCACCTCGCTGCCGACGGTGGCTATCAATACGCTCTTTGGCGGCGACGGCTGGCTGAACGCGGCGGAGGCGAACGCCGGGCAGGTCATTAGCGGCACCAGTAACCTTGCGAACGGCACCGTCACGCTGAATGTCGGCGGCAGTGCCTTTACGGCGACCATCAATAACGGCGCCTGGTTGGTGAATGTGCCGGCGGCAACGCTTAAAGGCCTTCAGGACGGCACGCTGACGGTAAGCGCCAGCGTCACTGACCCGGTCGGCAACGTGGCGACCGGCTCGCAGGTGGTGGGCGCGATAGTTCAGGCGCTGCCGCAGGTGACGGTTAACCCCATCTTCGGCGACGGCATTCTGAGCTTAAGCGATCTGTTAAGTCCGCAGCTTATCAGCGGGACTGCCACCAACCTGGCGGCGGGCAGTGCGCTCACCGTCACCCTGGGCGCGCTGACGTTTAACACGACCGTACGCGCCGACGGCACCTGGCAGGTTTCGGTACCAACGGCTTCGCTGCAAGGGCTGAGCGATGGCCCGCTGAACGTCAGCGTCACCGCGCGCGACCCGGCAGGCAACACCAGCAGCGCCAGCGGCGGGCTCAATGTGAATATCGGCGCGCTGCCGACACTCGCCATCACCTCGCTTTTTGGCGATAACGGCCTGAACGCCACCGATATCCTGAGCGCCCAGACGATTAGCGGCACCAGCACCAACGCCGTCGGCTCGCAGGTCAGGGTGTCGCTGGGTGGGAAAAACTACGTCACGACTGTCGGCAACGACGGCACCTGGCAGTTGTCGGTACCGAAGACCGATCTTAGCGGGCTGCTCGACGGCACGCTTTCGGTCAACGCCAGCGTTACTAACCCGGCGGGCAACAGTACCTCCACCAGCGGCGTGCTGAACGTGATTACGCACTCGTTGCCGACGGTCTCGCTCACCTCGCTGTTCGGCAACGATGGTTACCTGAACGTCAGCGAAGCGGGCAGCGGGCAGACGCTCAGCGGGAAAATCAGCGGCGCGGCGGACGGCGCCTCGGTGAAAGTGACGTTAGGCACTAATTCCTACAACGCCACGGTCGGCAGCGACGGCACCTGGACGCTGCCGGTCACCAGCAACATTCTGCAGGGGCTGACCAACGGCGCGCTGAAAGTGGGCGTGTCGGTGACGGATAAAGTAGGCAACGTCAATAGCACCAGCAGCGACGTGACGGTGAAACTCACGACCCCGACGCTGTCGTTTACCCCGCTTGCAAGCCTGAACCCGTTCACGCTGCTCTCTTCGGGGCTGACGCTGCGTGGTGGCTCAACCAACCTCGGCGCGGGCGCGGTGGTGCATTTGTCGCTTCTGAACGGGACGGTCAACACCACGGCCATCACCGACAGCAACGGTAACTGGTCGGCCAACCTCGGCCTTGGGCTGAATATTCTGCAACTGTTGTCGCTCACCAGCGTGCTGAATATTTACGCCACGGACGCGGCGGGCAACACCGGCTACCTCAACGTCGGCCTCGGCGGGCAGATTATCTCGACGACGCCGCCTGCCACCTTTGCAGCCGCAAGCCTTGAGCATGAGGCGGCGCTGTTCGCGCTCTCTGATGAAAACAGCCAGACCGCCACGCAAGGCGATACGCAGCAAACCACCGCGACGGCGAAAATCGCGGCGGTTGCCGCGACGGCTGAGAAGAGCAGCGATGACAGCAACACCGCCACGGATGACACGGCAGGCGCGGCGGGCGGCTACACCATCGGCGGGGTTAGCATCGATTTTGCGGACGGCACCAGCCATAGCGGTGACACGTTACAAGGCAGCAGCGGCAGCGACACCATTCATCTTGCAACGCTCGGTTTTGCATCGCTTGATGGCGGCGCAGGCACCGATACGCTGGTGCTGGATGGCGTCAATATCACGCTCGATCTCACTGCGCTTGACGGCAAGCTCCAGCACATCGAGATCTTCGATCTCGGCAAATCCGGCACCAACAGCCTGACGCTGGATCTGCATCAGGCGCTGACCTTAACCAACAAGCCGGAAGACGATCTGCTCGTTAAAGGTGTCGATGGCGATCAGGTCAATCTGGTGAAGGGCAGCGGCGATATGTGGCAGGTGAGCGGGCAACGGGAGGTGGACGGCATGCAGTTTGATGTCTGGCACAACAGCTCGCAAACCAACACGCTGGGGGATGTTCTCATTCAACACGGATTACACGTCAATATGGTCTAACGCCATGGCGCTTCAGGGACGAGGCGCCTGCGTCATTTTAACAATATCACCAGCCGCGCAGACGGCGTTATTAAGGTGGAAACAGGATGCAGAACAACACAATGCGCTACAGGCGGCTGGCACTGATGCTGGCGATGGCCATGATGAGTTTTCCCGCTGCCTCGCAGGAGGAATTTGCCTGGCAGACGGCCCCGAGCGAGCAGCTTCAGGCGCAGCTCACCATTAAAGAAGCCATTTTGCGCGCCTTTGCGCGTAACCCAAAAATCGCCCAGGCGGCAGCACAAATCCGTGTGGGTAAAGCCAATCTGGAAGAGGCCGAAAGCGCCTGGTTTCCGCAAATTTCCTTACAGGGAAATGTCGGGCGTAATCATCGCACTGATTCTTCCGGCTCCCTCAACAGTAACGCCGCAGGCGGCGTGAACCTCAAACAGCTGATTTATGATTTCGGCAAAACCGGCGGCAGTATTGATGAGCAGGAAAACCTCTCTGCGGCCTACCGCTTCCAGCTTTACGACACCTTAAACCAGGTCGGGATGCAGACGTTGCAGGCCTATTTACAGGTGCGGCGTTATCAGAGCCTTGCCGACGCCGCCGAGCGTAACCTGACCTCCCTGCGCGCGGTGCAGGGCATGGCGGATTTACGCGCCGGGGCGGGGCTGAGCACGCAGTCGGATGTATTACAGGCGCAGAGCCGCATCGCCGGAATGAACGCTACGCTTGAGCAGTATCGCGCTCAGGCGCGTTCGGCCCAGGCGGCGTTAAGCGTGCTCACGGGCGTGGTGGCCGAAACGCTGCCCGATCTGCCGGAAGATCTCCTGCGCCAGCCTGTCACGCTGAAATCGCTGGCGTACGAGCAGACCAACGCGGTTCGCGCCGCGCAGGCCAAACAGCTCGCCGCTGAGCAGCGCATCCGCCAGGCGCAGGCACAACACTGGCCTACGGTCTCTGTGCAGGCCGGGCGCACGCGTTACCAGAACGATAACGCCAACTACTGGGACGATCAGGTGCAGCTGGTGGTGGATGCGCCGGTCTATCAGGGCGGTGCCGTAAGCGCCCGCGTTGAGGCCGCCGAAGGCGATCGCGCCAGCGCCCGTGCGGATGTCGAGGCGAGCAAACTCGACATTAACCAGAAAGCGGCCACCGCCTGGGCCGACCTCACCGGCGCGCAGCAGCGCCAGCGGGCAGGAGAACAGCAGATAGCCAGCGCCGGACATGCCCGCGAGGTTTACCGCGATGAATACCGGCTCAGCAAGCGCAGCCTTAATGATTTACTGAGTATCGAACAGGACGTTTTTCAGGCCGACACGCTCGCTATCACCGCCCGCTATGACGCCTGGGATGCCGCGGTTCGCTACGCCGCTGCGGTGGATAACCTGCTCGACATGCTTGGCATTGAACGCGCCCGGATGACCGGGGATACCCTGCCGTCGCTCTGAGCGCGGCGCTTTAAGGAGTAGTGATGTCCCAGATTCCCGATACCGAAGGCTGGATACGCGCGATGACCCGCGCGGCGGGGCGTTTTGGCCTGCCCGCCGACGCGCCCGCGGTACGTCAGCAGATGCGCTGGTTTGAAAATCTGCCGCTCGCGCCGCGACTCGACCGGCTGGCGGCGCTGATGGGCTTGCAGGTGCGCCTCACGCCACTTAACAACATGCGCTGGAACAGCCAGACGCTGCCGGTCATTGTGCAACTGGAAGAGGGCGGCCTGATGCTGCTTGAAGCCATCGACGCCGACGGTGTGGTCACCTACTGGCTGAGCGAAGGCGGCGATCTTGTGCGTGAAGAGCCGCTGGAAACGCTGCTTGAGCGTGTAAAGCCTGAAGTGGCGCTGCTCGGCATCGCCGCCCGCGGGCGCGATGCGCGCATTGATGATTTCACCCGACCTTACGAGCAACACTGGTTCTGGCGCCATTTTCGGCATGCCGGGCGTAAGCTTGCTGAAATATCGCTCGCCTCGGTGCTCGGCAACGTGCTGGCGCTGGCAGGCATTCTGTTCTCCATGCAGGTCTATGACCGCGTCATTCCGGCGGAGTCGTTCCCGACGTTGTGGGTACTGTTCTTTGGCGTACTGCTGGCCGCGCTGTTTGAGTTTTTCATTCGCCTCGCGCGTACCCATGTCTCCGACATTATGGGCAAACATATCGACCTGAATGTGTCGTCGCTGTTTTACGCCCGGGCGATGGCGATTAAAAATGATGAACGCCCGAAATCCACCGGATCGTTTATTTCGCAATTACGTGAAATCGATCAGGTGCGCGAACTGCTGACCTCCACAACCGTCGGCGCGGCGATGGATATCCCGTTTGTGTTGCTCTTTTTAGGGATCATGGCGCTGGTGGGCGGGCAACTGGTGGCGATCCCGCTCATTGCGATCCCACTGATTGTGATCCCGGGGCTTTTGATCCAGTGGCCGATGGCGAAGCTCGCCAAAGAGGGGATGCGCGAGAGCGCGATCCGCAACGCGGTGCTGGTGGAGTCGATCGAAGGCGTTGAAGATATTAAAGCGCTCCAGGCGGAGCCCTATTTTCAGCGCCAGTGGGAGCACACCCACAGCGTAGGGGCGAGCATCGGCATGAAGCAGCGCGTCTGGGGCGCGCGCTTAAGCGGCTGGGCCTCGACGGTGCAGCAGATAACTTATGCGGGCATGCTGGTGTTCGGCAGCTATCTGGTGCTTGACGGGCAGATAACAACCGGGACGCTGGTGGCCTGTAGCCTGTTATCGTCGCGTACCCTCGCACCGCTGATGCAACTCACGATGGTGTTTTCTCGCTGGCAGCATGCCAAAACCGCCATGAGCGGGCTTAACGAACTACTGAAAAAACCGCTGGATAAAGAAGCAGGCCGCAAAATGGCGCACTGCCCGGTGCTGGCTGGGCATTATCAGTTCCAGGATGTGCAATACAGCTACGACAAAGAGAAGGGCGATCAGGCGCTGCTGGTGCCATCGCTTGAGATCAAACCCGGCGAGCGCGTGGCGATCCTCGGCAAAGTCGGTGCCGGGAAATCGACGCTGCTGAAGCTGCTTTCCGGCCAGGCGCAGGCGAGCAAAGGCAAGGTGATCATCGACGGGGTCGATCTGGCGCAGATTGACCCGATGGACGTGCGCCGCCAGGTGGGATACCTGTCGCAGGAGTCACGGCTCTTTTTCGGCACTCTGCGCCAGAACCTGATGCTTGGCCACCCCAACGCGACCGACGCCGAACTGTTACAGGCGCTGCGCATCAGCGGCGCGCTCTCCATGGTGCAGCATGACGCCGCGAGCCTTGACCGGCTGATTAACGAAGGCGGACGCGGGCTTTCGGGCGGACAGCGCCAGATGGTGCTGTTAAGCCGTCTGCTGGTGCGCAATCCGCAGATCGTGCTGCTCGATGAGCCGACCGCGTCGATGGATGAACAGCTTGAAGCGCACGTTATTCGCCAGCTTCACCAGTGGCTCACCGGGCGCACGCTGGTGCTGGTGACGCATCGCCCGGCGCTGTTGTCGCTGGTGGACCGCGTGGTGGTGATGGAGAGCGGCAAAGTGGTGGCCGATGGCCCGCGCGATGCCATTTTGCAAAAGGCGCAGCGTAACAGCAATGTGGCCTCGGTGGCGTAAGGAGCATTGATGAGTCAACTGACGATGCAGGAAGAACTGGCGCGCCAGGGGCGGTTTTACTCCTCGGTTATCTGGCTGACGCTGGGCGCGCTGGTGCTGTTTTTCGTCTGGGCGTGGTTTGCCACGCTCGATGAAGTGACGGTCGGCACGGGTAAGATAACGACGTCGAGCCGGGCACAGCTGATAGAGAGCCTGGACGGCGGTATTGTAAACGCTCTGATGGTGCATGAAGGTGACGTAGTTGAACGCGGGCAGATGCTGGCGCGGCTCGACCCGACGCGGTTTCAGTCGAACTACGGCGAGGCGGCGGCACGCGCCCGTGCATTGCGTGCCTCAAGCGAGCGGCTGCGCTCGGAGCTGACTGGCGAGCCGCTGCGCTTTAGCGAAGAGTCAATGCGTGAACCGGCGCTGGTGGCCCGCGAGCGACAACTTTATGAATCGCGCCGCCGCAACCTCAACGAGACGTTAGAAAACCTGCAAAAAACGTACAACCTGGTGATGGCGGAGCTGCACATGACCCAGCCGCTGGTGGCGAAAGGGGCTGCCAGTGAAGTGGAAGTCATTCGTCTGCAACGCCAGGCGGCGGAGCTGAAGGGAAAAATGGATGATGCGCGTAACCAGTTTGCGGTGCGCGCACGTGAAGAGCAGGTGAAAAATAACGCCGATCTCGACGCCCAGTTGCAGGCAATGGCAGGCAAGGCAGATCAGCTCGATCGCGCCACGCTTTTCTCGCCGGTGCGCGGCGTGGTGAAGGATATTCAGGTGACGACCGTCGGCGGTGTGCTCCAGCCTGGCGGCAAACTGATGGAGATTGTGCCGCTGGAAGATCAACTGCTGGTGGAAACGCGCATTAACCCGCGCGATATCGCCTATATCCGCCCCGGGCTGCCGGCCACCGTGAAGATTACCGCTTATGATTCATCTATTTATGGTGATTTGAAAGGCGAAGTGGAGATGGTTTCGCCGGATACGTTGCAGGATGAGGTGAAACGCGACCAATTCTATTACCGCGTCTATGTGCGCACGCAGAGCGCGGAGCTTAAAAACCGTAACGGCAAGCGCTTCCCGATCCTGCCGGGGATGGTCGCGAATGTAGAGATTAAAACCGGGCAGAAGACGGTGCTCGATTATCTGATCAAGCCGCTCAATAAGGTGAAAGAAGCGTTAAGAGAACGGTAAACCGTTGGGGATAGCCAGCGGCACATGGCGCTGTTGGTGAGAAGGGTATTGCCGGATGGCGCTGCGCTTATCCGCGCTATGGATTGGGCTGAGGCTGTTGGCCCTGTGCTCTGAGAGAGAAAACCGGGCGGTGATGTGAAGTGTGACCGAGGGTTTTCTTCCTCTCCCGTCAGGGGAGGGGGCGGGGGGAGACATTGCGCACCACCGCTAAAAAATCAAACTTGTCCTTACGCCCATAAAAAAACCGGCTGGTGCCGGTTTTTGCTTTTATCGCCCTGCATTTTTCATGATGCGGGCTTTATCGAGTTGCCACTCGCGCTCTTTCAGATCAGAGCGTTTATCATGCTGTTTCTTACCTTTCGCTACGCCGATTTTGACTTTGCACCAGGCGTTCTTCCAGTACAGGGACAACGCGACAACGGTATACCCTTCGCGATTTATGCGACCGTAAAGCGTGTCCAGCTCGCGTTGGTTTAGCAGTAGCTTACGGGTACGCGTCGGATCGCAAACCACGTGAGTCGAGGCGACATTCAGCGGCTGAAAGTTTGCACCGAACAGATACGCCTCACCCTCTATGAGGATAACGTAACTGTCGCCAATGTTGGCCTTACCGGCGCGCAGGGATTTGACTTCCCAGCCCTGAAGGGCCAGGCCTGCTTCAAACTCATCTTCGATGAAGTATTCGTGGCGGGCGCGCTTGTTAAGCGCAATGGTGGCTGAGCCAGGTTTGTGTGCTTTTTTCTTGGTCATAGTGCCGCTCAGTATAGGTAATCCAGTCGTAAAACGCACCCCTTCCCCGGGGTGGAAAAGGGTTATCTTAGCATGTCTGCCGGCGAGTTTTTGTTTAATGGATGATAAATGTTATTATTTCTAAGTCGTATGACTCACAGGAAATACTATGCCCCAGATTAGTCGTACTGCCCTGGTGCCTTACAGCGCTGAGCAGATGTATCAGTTAGTGAATGATGTGAAATCCTATCCGGAGTTTCTGCCCGGCTGCGTGGGAAGCCGCGTGCTGGAGTCGTCTCCAGGCCAGATGACGGCGGCAGTTGAAGTGTCGAAAGCCGGGATTAGCAAGACGTTCACCACCCGCAATACGCTGATCAGTAATCAGAGCATTTTGATGCATCTGGTTGATGGCCCCTTCAAATCGCTGATGGGCGGCTGGAAATTTACACCGCTTACGGAAGACGCCTGCCAGATAGAATTCAATCTCGATTTTGAATTCACCAACAAGCTAATCGAACTGGCGTTTGGCCGCGTCTTTAAGGAGCTGGCCTCCAGCATGGTGCAGGCGTTCTCGCAGCGCGCCAAAGAGGTTTACAGTGCCGGGTGACATTCAGGTGGAAGTGGCGTATGCCCTCCCCGAAAAACAGTATCTGCGTAAGGTCAAACTGCCGGAAGGCGCGTCGGTAGAAGAGGCGATTATCGCGTCTGGTCTGCTGGAGCTTCGCAGAGATATCGACCTTAAAAAGAATAAGGTCGGCATTTACAGTCGTCCTGTTAAGCTTGCCGATACGTTAAACGATGGCGACCGTGTGGAGATTTACCGGCCGCTTATCGCCGATCCTAAAGAGCTGCGTCGCCAGCGTGCGGAACGTGCGGCGAAGAAGTAAGTTCACTTTTGCTCTGAAAGACGCATCCGATAGCGTTAAAAGGCCTGGCGAGATGAGCGAGATGCCGGCGCAGAAGCAATAAAAAAGGTGCCTATGGCACCTTTTTTGTTTTAACGCTTTTTTATTTACCGCTTATGCGTACAGGTATTACCCACGCTGCGCGTCGAGCTTCGGCTTGTTATCCATGTTGGTCAGCACGCCATTGCTGTTGAAGGTCAGGGTCAGCGTCTGCTGGCTGACATCCTCGTGGCCCGGCTGCTGGCGGAAAACGTAGAACCATGTATTGCTACCGAACGGGTCCGTCATCATTGGGGTGCCCAGCGCGTAGGCAACCTGCTGTTGCGTCATGCCGATGCGGATTTTTGCAATGTCAGTAGGCGTCAGGTAGTTACCCTGATTAATGTCGGGGCGGTAAACCACTCGCTCCAGAGTAGAACAGCCTGCGGTCAACATCAGAAGGACCGCTGCGGCAGCAGTCAGCGTTTTACAGCGCATAGTGATTAGATTCCTTTTCGGGCCCGAGCAACACGCGGCTCATACAATTAGCCGATGATAATAAACCTTCAGTCAGTTTAAAACCTTAAGGCGCTTCACTATGACCGTAGCGGATGAAAAAAGTTGATGCAAAAAGCGATTAAAGCACACGCTACGCTTTTATTGCTGCTTTTGTGAGCGAAATCGCGGGGCGCACAGATAGCCCCGCTTTTTCATGCCGCGTTACGCCGCCAGCAGTTCCTTCGCATTCGCGAGCGTATTACGCGTCACTTCGCTGCCGCCAAGCAGACGAGCCAGTTCCTGCAGACGCGCTTTTTTATCGAGCGGTTGCATATGGGTTTCGGTCATCGCGCCGTCGGTTTCTTTGCTGACAAAGAAATGGTGATGTCCACAGCCTGCCACCTGCGGCAGGTGAGTCACGCACATAACCTGCGTCGATTCACCAAGCTGGCGCAGGAGCTTGCCGACAACAGCTGCAGTCGGGCCGCTGATACCCACATCCACTTCATCGAAAATCAGCGCCGGGGTTTCCATCTTACGGGCCGTAATCACCTGAATGGCGAGCGCGATACGGGAGAGCTCGCCGCCAGAGGCCACTTTCGCGAGCGGTTGCAGCGGCTGGCCCGGGTTCGTGGACACGCGAAAATCGATGCGATCTGCGCCTTCCGCCGTCAGGTGGTGTTCTTCGAACAGCACATCAATGGTGAACTGACCATGCGGCATCGACAGCGAATGCATGCTGTCGGTGATGAGCTGCGTGAGTTCGCGGGCATACATGACGCGACTCTCATGCAGGTCACGAGCAACAGAGAGTGCCTGCTGGTGATGTTTATTGACTGCCAGAGTCAATGTTTCCAGGCAATCGGCCTGGTCATCAAGCTGCTGCTGTTCTTCAAGCAGCTTCTGGTGGAACGCGGGCAGCTCTTCCGGGGCGATATGGTGCTTGCGCGCAAGCGTAATCTGACGGGAGATGCGCTGCTCCAGCTCATACAGACGGTTCGGGTCAAGATCCAGACGTTCGCAGTAGTGACGCAGTTCATCACTGGCTTCGCTCAGCTGGATGGCAGCCTCTTCAAGCATATTCAGAACGCCGTTGAGTTTGTCATCCATGCCGACCAGGTCGGTCACCAGATTACGTGCGCTGTAGAGCTGGCTTTGCAGGTTGGCGTCTTCTGCGTCGGCCAGCAGGTGTAATGCCTGCTGGCTGGTAGAAAGCAGCTGCCCGCTGTTGGCTAAACGTTTGTACTCTTCATCAATCTGTTCAAATTCGCCCGGCTGCGGGTTGAATTCATTCAGCTCTTTTAACTGGTAATGCAGCAGTTCGGCGCGGGCGGCACGCTCCTGACTCTGCTGTTGATGCAGCGCCAGATCGCGACAGCTCTGGTGCCACTGGCGATAACGCTGCGCCATCTGCGCGATAAGCGCGCTTTCGCCTGCATAACCGTCCAGCAGACGTTTCTGATGCTCAGGCTTCAGCAGCAGCTGGTGGGCGTGCTGACCATGGATTTGGATAAGCAACTGGCCAAGCTCGCGCAGCTGTGAAAGCGGCACCGCAGTACCGTTAATAAAACCGCGTGAACGACCATCGCTGCTGATGACGCGACGCAGCAAACATTCGCTGCCGTCTTCAAGCTGGTTTTCTTCCAGCCAGCGCAGCGCGGCGGGTGTGTCTTTCAGGGAGAAACGGGCACAGAGATCTGCACGGCTGGCACCCGCGCGCACCATGTCGCCCTCGGCGCGGCCGCCCAGGCACAGGCCCAGCGCATCGATCGCGATGGATTTACCGGCGCCGGTTTCGCCGGTGATTGCAGTCATCCCGCCGTTAAAGTCGATTTCCAGTTCACGAACAATAGCGAAGTTACTGATGGTTAATTGTGCCAGCATAGCCGCCTTCCTGTATAAACTCACAGAGCTGTAATTGCATACAGTATAAACTGGTTTTATATACAGTAAAGTGGCTGATGCCCGTTTCAGAATAATTTTTTTGACCAGCCGAGTTTTGAGCTTAATGTATTGAAATAGCTGTAGTCTTTAGGGTGAATAAGATTGAGCGGATAGTCACAGCGACGAATAAAGACATCTTCGCCCTCCTGGATAGGCAGCGCTATCTGGCTGTCACAGCTGATTTCCAGATCGCTGCGCATGTTGGAAAACCGCAGGCGAATCGTGCTGCTGCTGTTGATGACCAGCGGGCGTGCCGACAGCGTGTGCGGAAACATCGGCACCAGCGTGATGGCGTCGAGTGACGGAGTCAGAATCGGGCCGCCTGCGGAGAGCGAATAGGCTGTTGACCCGGTGGGTGTTGAGATGATTAGCCCGTCTGAGCGCTGCGAGAAGGCGAATTTTTCATCGATATAGACTTCAAATTCAATCATGTGCGCTACTTTTCCGGGGTGCAGTACCACTTCGTTAATGGCGGTGCTGATGCGTTTCTGGCAATCCTTCTGGCATACCTGCGCCTCCAGCAAAAAGCGCTGCTCGCGGATGTAGTGGCCTTCGAGTACATCCGCCAGTTGCTGCTGGGCATTGTCCGGGTCAAGGTCGGTAAGGAAACCGAGGTTGCCGCGGTTAATGCCGATCACGCTGATATCATAGCGCGCCAGCACGCGTGCGGCGCCAAGCATATTGCCGTCGCCGCCCACCACAACGGCCAGATCCGCCTGTTGGCCGATTTCCGCGAGCGTCCCGGTGCGGGCGTCCCTGAGCTTTAACTCTTCGGCGATTTGCTGCTCGATAATCACGTCATAGCCGCTCTCACAGAGCCAGCGCCAGAGCATTTCATGCGTCGTCAGCGCGGTAGGATGGCGCGGATGTCCGACAATACCGATGCAGTTGAAATGGTTATTCATTTTCCTGGTCGTCCTTCTAGGCGTGGAAAGGGGGACAATCTGTCTGCTTCCCTTGAAACCCGCAAACTGATCCCCATAATAATCCAGGTTAGCGATACGAATGCACAAACGCGGAGAATTTCATGAGTAGTAAAGAACAGAAAACGCCTGACGGGCAAGCCCCGGAAGAGATCGTCACGGAGCAGCATGAAGAGGTTGAGGCTGTAGAGTCTGCTGAATCTGCTGAGCAGGTGGATCCGCGCGATGAAGAGATTGCCCGGTTGCAGTCGGAATTAGCGCAAGCCCAGACCCGCGAGCGCGACAGCGTGCTGCGCATTAAAGCGGAGATGGAAAACCTGCGCCGCCGTACTGAGCAGGACATCGAGAAGGCGCATAAATTCGCGCTGGAGAAATTCATCAACGAGCTGCTGCCGGTTATCGACAGCCTCGATCGCGCGCTCGAAGTGGCGAATAAAGAAAGCCAGGATATGTCTGCCATGGTGGAAGGGATTGAGCTGACCCTGAAATCTATGCTGGACGTGGTACGCAAGTTCGGTGTGGAAGTGGTTGCCGACACGAACGTGCCGCTGGATCCGAACGTACATCAGGCCATTGCAATGGTGGAATCGGAAGAGGTTTCTCCGAACCACGTGCTGGCTGTGATGCAAAAAGGCTATACCCTGAACGGCCGGACCATTCGCGCCGCGATGGTGACCGTCGCGAAAGCGAAGGCGTAAGCCGCGCAGTAAGAAAAAAGGCCAGTCATCGACTGGCCTTTTTTAATGCGTTGCGGCGGTTAATGGCCTTCTACGCTATCGCGCAGGGGTTTTACCGGCGTTATCCGTACCTGCTTAATCATGTTCTCCTGCACATCCAGGATATCGATATCGTAGTGGTGCAGGCGCAAACGAATGCCGGCAGAGGGGATGTCCTCCAGCGCTTCGAGGATCATGCCGTTGACCGTACGCGCTTCTTCTTCTGGCAGTCGCCAGTTGAAGGCTTTGTTGATTTCACGCACGTTGGCACCCCCCTCGATAATGACCGAGCCGTCGTTTTGCGGTGTCACTTCTTCAGCAAGCGTCGGTGACATCGATGTGGTGAAGTCCCCGACAATCTCTTCAAGAATATCTTCGACCGTCACCAGCCCCTGAATATCGCCATATTCGTTAACGACCAGACCCACTTTCTTTTTATTACGCTGGAATTTGACCAACTGGACGCTAAGCGGCGTCCCTTCCGGCACGTAATAAATTTCATCAGCGGCGCGCAGCATGACCTCTTTGGTGAACTCTTTTTTCTCGTTCATCTGTCGCCAGGCTTCACGAATGCGCAGCATGCCGATGGCATCGTCGAGCGACTCGCGGTAGAGAACAATGCGCCCGTGCGGCGAATGGGTAAGCTGGCGAACAATGGATTTCCAGTCGTCGTTGATATCAATGCCCACGATATCGTTGCGTGGCACCATGATGTCGCTGACGCTCACTTTTTCCAGATCCAACACCGACAGCAGCATGTCCTGATTGCGGCGTGAAATCATCGAGCGCGATTCGTTTACGATGGTGCGCAGCTCATCTTTGCTAAGCGCGGCGCTGACGACGTTATCCGCTTTGATGCCGACCATGCGCATCAGCATGCGGGTAATAATATTCAGCAGCCAGACTAACGGCATCATGACGATTTGCAGCGGCCCCAGCAGGAAGCTGCTCGGGAAGGCGACTTTTTCCGGGTAGAGTGCCGCGACCGTTTTCGGCAGAACTTCTGCGAAAATCAGCACCACGAAGGTAAGCACACCGGTGGCGATAGCCACGCCCGCGTCGCCATAAAGGCGCATGCCGACGATCGTCGCCAGCGCTGAGGCGAGAATGTTGACCAGGTTGTTACCGATTAACACCAGGCTTATCAGGCGGTCGGGCTTGCGCAGCAGACGTTCCACACGTTTAGCGGCGCGGTTGCCCTGCTTTGACAAGTGGCGCAGCCGGTAGCGGTTGAGGGTCATCATCCCGGTTTCGGAACCGGAGAAGTAAGCGGAGACCACCACCATCACGATAAGCGTAATGATGAGTGTGGTGGTTGAGATATGTTCCAAACGCGTTGTCCTTAGATGTTTAACCGGCGAATTGTTGAATGACCCGGCTGCCGAAGTAGGCCAGCGTCAGCAATGCGGCGCCTGCCACGTTAAACCACACCACGCGGCGGCCACGCCAGCCTTCATGATAGTGTCCCCAGAGCAGGATGATATAGACAAACCATGCCACGATGGATAACACCGCTTTGTCGATATTTTCCATGCTGAACATGTTGTGAAGATAGAACAAACCGGTGCAGAGCGTGAGCGTCAGCAGTACGACGCCGACCTGGGTAATATGAAACATTTTGCGCTCTATGCCCATTAACGGCGGCATCTCTGCGCTGAAAACCAGCTTTTTATTTTTCAGCAGATAGTCTATCCACGCCAGTTGTAGTGCATAGAGCGCGGCGATAATCAGCGTCGCATAAGAGAAGAGCGACAGGCCGATATGCACCATCATGCCGGGCGTGGTTTCCAGATGCGTGATGTATTCGTTAGGCACGAATGTCGCGAACGCCAGATTTATCAGCGCGAAAGCATAGACAATCGGTAGCAACAGCCAGCCGCGATTTTTCGAGGCGACAATGGTCATCACGGTACAGATCATCAGACTGACCAGCGAACCCACGTTCAGCAGGCTAAGATTTTGCCCGCCGCTGCCGTCCGGGAAAATTCGACTTTCCAGCGCCACGGCGTGGCAGACTAGCGCTATCACCGCCGAAAGTATCGCAAGGCGACGCCACGCACTGTTCTTGCGAAGCAGGCCGGGAATGATAAGCGCCAGGCTTACCGAGTAGGCGACAAGCGCCAGCAGTGAAAAAACAGGCATATAGGATGTCGGATTAGCCAGAAGAGAAAGAGAAGCAGTATAGCGTTACGCGCCGCCTGCTCCAACCGTTGCATCACAACCAGGGCGGCTTCATGTTATACTGCGCCACATTCTTACTCGGTGTCGCTGCGGCGGCCTAAAGTTACCCTTGGGCAAGAGATCATGTTTGATAATTTAACTGACCGTTTGTCGCGCACGCTGCGCAATATCAGCGGCCGTGGGCGCCTGACTGAAGACAACATTAAAGAGACCCTGCGCGAAGTGCGCATGGCGCTGCTGGAGGCGGACGTTGCGCTGCCGGTAGTGCGTGACTTCATCAACCGCGTTAAAGAGAAAGCGGTAGGGCATGAGGTTAATAAAAGCCTGACGCCAGGCCAGGAGTTCGTGAAGATTGTTCGAAACGAACTGGTGGCGGCGATGGGCGAAGAGAACCAGAGCCTCAACCTGGCCGCGCAACCACCGGCTGTGGTGCTGATGGCGGGTTTGCAGGGGGCGGGTAAAACGACCAGCGTCGGTAAGCTCGGCAAATTCCTGCGCGAAAAGCACAAGAAAAAGGTGCTGGTGGTGTCTGCGGACGTTTATCGTCCGGCGGCTATCAAACAACTTGAAACGCTGGCGCAGCAGGTAGGCGTGGATTTCTTCCCGTCCGACGTCGCGCAAAAACCTGTCGATATCGTTAATGCGGCGCTAAAAGAAGCGAAGCTTAAGTTCTACGACGTGCTGCTGGTGGATACTGCCGGTCGTCTGCACGTTGACGAAGCGATGATGGACGAAATCAAGCAGGTTCATGCGTCTATCAAGCCCGTCGAAACGCTGTTTGTTGTCGATGCGATGACCGGCCAGGACGCCGCCAACACGGCAAAAGCTTTTAATGAAGCGCTGCCGCTGACCGGCGTCGTACTGACGAAAGTCGACGGTGACGCCCGTGGCGGTGCGGCACTCTCTATTCGTCATATCACTGGCAAACCGATTAAATTCCTGGGTGTCGGTGAGAAAACCGAAGCGCTGGAGCCGTTCCATCCTGACCGTATCGCCTCGCGTATTCTCGGTATGGGTGACGTACTGTCGCTTATCGAAGATATCGAAAGCAAAGTCGATCGCGCCCAGGCGGAGAAACTCGCCACCAAGCTTAAAAAAGGCGACGGTTTTGACCTTAACGATTTCCTTGAGCAGCTCAAGCAGATGAAGAACATGGGCGGCATGGCGAGCCTGATGGGCAAGCTGCCGGGCATGGGGCAACTGCCTGACAACGTGAAATCGCAGATGGATGACAAAATTCTGGTGCGCATGGAGGCGATCATTAACTCAATGACGATGAAAGAGCGCGCAAAACCGGAAATCATCAAAGGTTCCCGTAAGCGCCGCATCGCGGCGGGTTGCGGCATGCAGGTGCAGGATGTGAACCGCCTTCTGAAACAGTTCGATGACATGCAACGCATGATGAAGAAGATGAAGAAAGGCGGGATGGCGAAGATGATGCGTGGCATGAAGGGCATGATGCCGCCAGGCTTCCCGGGCCGCTAAACAGAGAAAAATCAGGCTATCTTATTTGCCATTTTCGCTCCCGGGTATGCTCGGAATGCTCACGCACTGCGTGTACGCTCCGCTTCCTGCGCGCACGCCGTGACGAAACTGGCTGCAACGATATACGCCTGATTGTCCTCTGTTGGTATATGCAGATTGCTTTTTCCCCAGAAATCAGTAAAATTTTCGGGCTTTTAATATGACACCCGGGCTCCGTTCCTCGATGGGGCCCGGTTGTTTTATTCACACAAGAGGATGTTATGGTAACTATTCGTTTAGCTCGTCACGGCGCTAAAAAGCGTCCGTTCTACCAGGTTGTCGTTACTGATAGCCGTAATGCACGCAACGGTCGCTTCATTGAGCGCGTTGGTTTCTTCAACCCGCTTGCGAACGAGAAAGAAGAAGGCACCCGCCTGGATCTGGACCGTATTGAGCACTGGGTTGGCCAGGGCGCTACCGTTTCCGATCGCGTTTCCGCGCTGATCAAAGAAGCAAAAAAAGCAGCTTAATCTGTCACGGTGGTCATGATGAGCAAGCAAGACGCCGCTAAAACCCCAGTTAACCCGATTGTTCTTGGGAAAATGGGTTCTTGTTACGGCATTCGTGGTTGGCTCAGAGTGTTTTCCTCCACCGAAGACGCCGAAAGCATTTTTGACTATCAGCCCTGGTTTATCCAGCAGGCGGGTCAGTGGCAGCAAGTACAGCTGGAAAGCTGGAAGCACCACAATCAGGACATCATCATCAAGCTGAAAGGCGTTGACGATCGTGATGCCGCGAATCTGTTGACTAATTGCGAAATTGTCGTCGATTCCTCGCAGTTGCCGGACCTCGAAGAGGGCGACTATTACTGGAAAGACCTTATTGGTTGCCAGGTGGTCACTACAGAAGGGTATAGCCTCGGTAAAGTCATCGATATGATGGAAACCGGGTCGAACGACGTTCTCGTCGTGAAGGCAAACCTGAAAGATGCGTTTGGTATCAAGGAGCGGTTACTTCCGTTCCTCGATGGGCAGGTTATCAAGAAAGTCGATCTCGCTACTCAAACGATTGAAGTAGATTGGGATCCTGGTTTTTAAACCTCCGGACAAACGGTAATAAACGGCGCTATGTGGATTGGCATAATCAGCCTGTTTCCTGAGATGTTCCGCGCGATTACCGATTACGGGGTAACTAGCCGGGCAGTAAAAAATGGCCTGCTGAGCATCGATAGCTGGAGTCCTCGCGACTTCACGCACGACCGGCACCGTACCGTGGACGACAGGCCCTACGGCGGCGGACCGGGGATGCTAATGATGGTGCAACCCTTGCGGGACGCCATTCACGCAGCGAAAGCCGCGGCAGGCGAGGGCGCAAAGGTGATTTACCTTTCACCTCAGGGACGCAAGCTTGATCAAGCGGGCGTCAGCGAGCTTGCGACGAACGAGAAATTAATTCTGGTTTGTGGCCGCTACGAAGGGATAGACGAGCGCGTAATTCAGACCGAAATTGACGAAGAATGGTCAATCGGCGATTACGTTCTCAGTGGTGGCGAGCTACCCGCCATGACGCTGATTGATTCTGTCGCCAGGTTTATTCCCGGTGTACTGGGTCACGAGGCGTCGGCAACGGAAGACTCTTTTGCCGACGGGTTGCTGGATTGTCCGCACTATACCCGGCCTGAAGTGTTAGAAGGGATGGAAGTACCGTCGGTTTTACTGTCGGGGAACCATGCCGAAATCAGACGCTGGCGCCTGAAGCAGTCGCTGGGCCGTACCTGGCTTAGAAGACCTGAACTTCTGGAAAACCTGGCTCTGACTGAAGAGCAAGCAAAGTTGCTGGCGGAGTTCAAACGTGAACACGCACAACAGCAACATAGACATGATGGGACTGGCGACGCGTAAGCCGCTACCCGAAACATCAGTTTACCCAGGATAAGAGATTAAATTATGAGCAACATTATTAAGCAAATTGAACAAGAGCAGATGAAGCAGGACGTACCTTCCTTCCGTCCGGGTGATACCGTGGAAGTGAAAGTATGGGTTGTTGAAGGTTCCAAAAAACGTCTGCAGGCATTCGAGGGCGTGGTTATCGCTATCCGTAACCGCGGTCTGCACTCTGCATTCACTGTTCGCAAAATCTCCAACGGCGAAGGCGTTGAGCGTGTCTTCCAGACTCACTCTCCGGTAGTTGACAGCATTGCTGTTAAACGTCGTGGTGCTGTACGTAAAGCTAAACTGTACTACCTGCGTGAGCGTACTGGTAAGTCTGCTCGTATCAAAGAGCGTCTTAACTAAGATTCGCTTAAGCGACATCCGATATAAAAAGGGCTGGCCTGCGGGCTGGCCCTTTTTTTGTTTGACGTTGTCGCACCAGGTAAAGAAGTCGCGTTTCTTTTCCTTTGCGTTAACCTTCTGGCGTTAAATCATTTACAATAAGCCTCCATTTCTGGAGGTGCAGTGGGCAACAACGTCTTTTATCAGTCAGTGTTTCGCTATCGCGCAGCCATGCTTGCGCTGTTTGCGATCCTGCTGATTGTAGTGGCGCCGCTCATCTCAGTCAGTCTTCAGAAAGATCCCATGAGCGCCATGCCCGGCATGCACCACACCATGCCGATGGACGATAAGCCCGCGATGCATGCGACAATGCATCACGACATGCCCGCCCCGTCGCCTGCGAAAATCCCTGTTGACCATGCCGAAGCGTGCGGCTACTGCGTTCTGCTGGCGCATGTCCCAGGGCTGCTGCTGGCGCTGGTACTGCTGGTTTCTTTTATTCTGCAACGCCTCCAGATGCCGGTTCCCCGGCCTGTCGCCAGACACTGGCGTTTCTTCCCGAGGCTCTGGCCCGATACCCGTGCGCCGCCGTGCACGTCTGCATTTTCCTGCTGATAAACCCCTGCGCCTGAGCGCAGCGATACCTTCTGCTTTTAAAAAAGGAAAAGTATGACGACCTGCACCCCACGCGCGGCATGGGTAAACCTGCTGCGACGCCTGCATTTTTATATTGGCCTGTTTATCGGGCCGTTCATCTTCATTGCGGCGCTGACCGGCACGCTCTATGTCGCGACGCCGCAGCTTGAAAACTGGGTTTATCGTGACGCGCTCGCGGGCGCCGCCTCCGGCGAGCGTCAGCCGCTGGCGGCGCAAGTTACCGCGGCTGAACAAGTTACTGGCGGTGCGCTGCGCCTCCAGGCGGTACGTCCGGCGTTAGTGCCCGGCGAGACGACGCGGGTCATGTTCGCTGATCCGGCGCTTGGCGAATCAGAATCGCGTGCGATATTTATCGATCCGGTCTCGCTTGCCGTGAAAGGCGACATGACGGTTTATGGCACGAGTGGCATTTTGCCCTTGCGCCAGTGGATAGACTACGCGCATCGGTCGCTGCTGCTGGGTAACACCGGTCGGCTTTACAGCGAGCTGGCGGCATCATGGATGTGGGTGGCGGCGCTTGGCGGCATCACGCTCTGGTGTTTTACCCGCCCGAAGCGGCGTATGAATAACACTTTTCAGAATACCCGTCGCTGGCACACGTGCCTCGGCTGGGTGCTGCTCGCGGGCATGCTGCTGTTCTCTGCAACCGGCCTCACCTGGTCGCAGTGGGCAGGTGCAAATGTCGATACCCTGCGTGCGGCGTTTGGCTGGCTCACGCCACAGGTCAATACGCAGCTGCATGGCGATGCGCAGATACATGATCCGCATGCGGAGCATCATATGCATCACGGTGGCATGACGATGCCCGTGCAGCCTGTTGATGCTCATCAGTACGACAGGGTATTACAGGTGGCGCAAAGGGCTGGTCTTGACGCCAGTAAACTTGAGATCCGCCCACCACGTGAGGCCGGGCGCGCCTGGACCGTAACGGAAATCGATCGCGCCTGGCCCACGCAGGTGGATGCGGTGGCGGTGGACGGCGCCACGCTTCAGGTTATCGACGCCACGCAGTTTGTGGATTTCCCGCTCATGGCGAAGCTCACGCGCTGGGGGGTTGATTTTCATATGGGCATCCTGTTCGGTCTGCCAAATCAGCTGATGCTGATCGCCTTTGGCGTCGCGCTCTGCGCCGCCATTGTGCTCGGTTACCGGCTCTGGTGGTTGCGCCGACCGCCAGGCCCGCTTGTGAGCCCCGCAGCGACATTAAGCCAGGGGCTGGCGAATCTACCGCTTATCTGGCGCATCATTACCCTGACGGCAGCCGTTCTGCTGGGCCTGGCACTGCCTGTGATGGGCGTAAGCCTCGCTATAATGCTGATAATGGATTACTGGCGCTGGCGTCAGGGTCAGCGCAAATCGCTGGTGCAAAATGCGCAGTAACAACGAGGCGGGGAAACCCGCCTTCTTATTATTGTAAAGTTATAATTACACTCATGAGGCTATATACGGCCATTTATTTTTATTTTGTAAACTTATCGGTACGTATTGTGGATTGAAATCTTTACCGCGTGTGGTATTGTTAAAACCTTCCTCGCCGAGGAAGCCTATCGCAACGAGCAAACTTACAGGATCGCCATCATGCAAAAAGACGCGCTGAATAATGTTCACATCGCCGATGAACAAGTATTAATCACTCCGGATCAACTCAAGGCACAGTTCCCGCTGACCGTTGAACAGGAGGCGCAGGTCGCACGCGCGCGCCAGACCATTTCCGATATCATTGCTGGTCGCGATCCGCGTTTGCTGGTGGTGTGTGGACCTTGCTCGATCCACGATCCCGAAGCCGCGATTGATTATGCTCGTCGTTTTAAAGCCTTGTCTGAACAGGTCAGCGATAGTCTTTACCTGGTGATGCGCGTCTATTTTGAAAAGCCCCGTACTACCGTGGGCTGGAAAGGTCTGATTAACGATCCGCATATGGATGGCTCGTTTGAGGTCGAGGCGGGCCTGAAAATCGCCCGTAGCCTGCTGGTGGAGCTGGTCAGTCTGGGCCTGCCGCTTGCGACCGAAGCGCTTGATCCGAACAGTCCGCAGTACCTGGGCGACCTCTTTAGCTGGTCCGCCATTGGCGCGCGCACAACCGAATCCCAGACGCACCGCGAAATGGCCTCCGGCCTCTCTATGCCGGTCGGCTTTAAAAACGGTACTGACGGTAGCCTCGCGACTGCGATTAACGCGATGCGCGCCGCAGCAATGCCGCACCGTTTCGTCGGTATTAATCAGGCAGGTCAGGTTTGTTTGCTGCAAACCCAGGGCAACCCGGATGGCCACGTGATCCTGCGCGGCGGCAAAGCGCCTAATTACAGCCCGGCGGATGTCGCGCAGTGTGAAAAAGAGATGGAACAGGCGGGTCTGCGCCCGGCGCTGATGATTGACTGTAGTCACGGCAACTCGAATAAGGATTACCGTCGTCAGCCAGGTGTTGCTGAGTCGGCGGTGGCACAGATTAAAGACGGCAACCGTTCTATTATCGGATTGATGATTGAAAGCCATATTCATGAAGGCAACCAGTCTTCCGAACAGCCTCGCAGCGCCATGAAATACGGCGTGTCGGTGACGGATGCCTGTATCAGCTGGGAAACTACCGAGGCGCTGCTGCGCGAGCTTCATCAGGATCTGCAAGGGGCGCTTGCTGCGCGTCTGGCGTAAGGGGTTAACGATGGTGGCTGAACTGACCGCGCTGCGCGATCAAATCGATGAAGTGGATAAGGCGCTGCTGGGGTTGCTGGCGCGCCGTCTGGAACTGGTGGCCGAGGTCGGCGAAGTAAAAAGCCGTTACGGCCTGCCGATTTACGTACCGGAGCGTGAAGCGTCGATGCTGGCCTCGCATCGCGAAGAAGCCGAAGCGCTCGGCGTGCCGCCGGATCTTATTGAAGATGTATTACGGCGCGTCATGCGCGAGTCGTACTCCAGCGAAAACGATAAAGGTTTTAAAACCCTCAACCCGGCGCTGCGCCCGGTGGTGATTGTCGGCGGCGGCGGCCAGATGGGGCAGCTGTTTGAAAAAATGCTGACACTTTCCGGCTATCAGGTGCGCATCCTTGAGCAAGAAGACTGGCCGCAGGCGCAGACGCTCTGCGCTGATGCCGGCATGGTCATTGTCAGTGTGCCGGTCCATCTGACCGAAGGCGTTATCCGTAAACTGCCATCGTTGCCGGAAGATTGCGTGCTGGTCGATTTGACGTCAGTAAAAAACGTGCCGCTCCAGGCGATGCTGGAAGTCCATCACGGCCCGGTGCTTGGCCTGCACCCGATGTTCGGGCCGGACAGCGGCAGCCTCGCCAAGCAAGTGGTGGTTTACTGCGACGGACGCATGCCTGAGGCATACCAGTGGTTTCTGGAGCAAATCCAGGTCTGGGGCGCGCGGTTGCATCGCATCAGCGCGGTAGAGCACGACCAGAACATGGCGTTTATTCAGGCGCTGCGCCATTTTGCGACGTTCGCCTACGGCCTGCATCTGGCGGAAGAAAACGTTCAACTGGAGCAATTGCTGGCGCTCTCCTCGCCCATTTACCGGCTGGAGCTTGCGATGGTGGGGCGCCTCTTCGCGCAGGACCCGCAGCTTTACGCCGATATCATTATGTCATCGCCCGGCAACCTGGCTCTGATTAAACGTTACTATCAGCGCTTCGGCGAGGCGATTGGCCTGCTTGAGCAGGGCGACAAGCGCGCCTTTATCGACAGCTTCCGTAAAGTCGAACACTGGTTTGGCGATTACGCGAAACGGTTTCAGCAGGAGAGTCGTACGCTGCTGCGTCAGGCAAACGACAGCCGCCAGTAACGCAAAAGCCGCTTATACTCAAAAGCCAGTGGGCCAGTTCCGCTGGCTTTTTTTATGGCGAAAAAGGATGAGTATTATGGCGCAACCGCAGCTGTTGTTTGATTACATCGGTCATCTACCGGAATGCCCGACCTGGGATGCGCAGGAGCAGGCGCTGTACTGGGCCGATATCCTGGAGCAGGAGATCCATCGCTATGATCCGCAGAGCGCCGAACACCGGGTCTGGCAGTTCCCGGAAGAGGTGGGCTGTTTTGCGCTTCGTGAAAAGGGCGGATTTATTGTCGCGCTGCGCAGCGCTATCTGGCTTGCTGATGAGCGTGGGCTGCTGGTACAAAAAATTTGCGATAACCCCAATAACCCGGCCCTGGCGCGTTTTAACGACGGCGGCACCGACCACGATGGACGTTTTTACGCGGGCACTTTTTGGGCCCCTGGCGATTATAAAGGCGCACTACTGGTGCGTGTCGATAGCGATCTGAGCGCCCATGTTATCCAGAGCGATATTCATGGCGCCAATGGCCTGGCTTTCAGTCCTGATAAACGCTGGATGTACACTTCTGATACGCCAAAAGGCGTCATTTACCGCACGCCACTTGATGAGCTTGGTGAGCCTGGCAAGCGCGAGATTTTCAAAATCTTTGGCGAGGGCGAAGGCATTCCGGACGGCGCAGCGCTGGATGTAGAGGGGTGCTACTGGACCGCGATGTATGATGGACACCGCATCGCGCGGTTCTCCCCGCAGGGCGAGCAGCTTGAAGAATACCGTCTGCCGGTGCGCTGCCCGACTATGGTCTGTTTTGGCGGGGCGGATATGAAAACCCTCTATATCACCAGCACGCGGGAAAATATGGATCTGGAGGAGCTGGCGAAGTTTCCACTGTCGGGCGCGCTATTCACGCTTGAAACCAGCGTAGCGGGCTTGCCGAAACCGAAATTCAAAGGCTAAAAAAGCGGCCGGATTACCGGCCGCTCCACGTTATGCCGGGTCTACCGGCACGACATTTTCGCTCGGGTAGCAGCCCAGTACTTTCATTGACCGTGTAATCTCCGCCAGTTCTTTCAGCGCCAGTTGCATCGGCGCGTCATAGAGATTCGCCTGAATATCCAGGTAGAACATCTCTTCCCACGGATTCCCGTTAATCGGACGTGATTCGAGCTTTGTCATGATCAGGTTGTGATTACGCAGCACCAGTAGCGCCTCGACGAGCGCACCGGCCTGCTGTCCGGTGGCCATCAGCAGCGTGGTTTTCGCAGGCACCTGATCGGAAACGTTGATGGCCTTGCGAGCCAGCACGATAAAACGGGTGATGTTCTGGGTCTGGTTAGCGAGGTTACGCTCCAGCACCTGCAGGCCGTATAGCGCGCCGCCCGCTTCGCTGCCGAGCGCCGCCACATACGGCGAACTGGCATGGGCTACTTTTTCCATCGCGGCGGCGGTACTTTCGCAATATTCGATTTTCCAGTTCGGGTAGCGTTTGAGGAACTGACTGCACTGCTGGAACGGCTGCGGATGGCTGTAGACGGTTTCGATTTTCTCAAGCGTGGTGGAGGTGGAAACCAGCACGCAGTGATCGATGGGCAGCGTCAGCTCACCGACAATCGACAGGCTGGTGTGCTGGAGCAGATCGTAGACATCGTTAATCGCGCCGGAGCTGGTGTTTTCAATAGGCACTACAGCATAATCTGCCTGGCCCGTTTCGACCTGATTAAAGATATCGTGGAATTTCGCGCATCCGCTTTCAATAAACTGATCGAAATGGCGCGCGGCGTACTGACGTGCGGCGAGGTGTGAGTAAGAGCCTTTCGGACCGAGAAACGCGACGCGGGCGGAGTGTGGGTTCGTCTGGTTAAGGTGTTGTTGAAGAAGCGCCTGCTGGGTCAGTACGGAATCTTCGATAATCAGCTGAAACAGGCGGGTGATGTAATGCGCGTCGAGATGATGGGTCTTACCGAGGTGAATAAGCCGCTCCAGCAGATCGCGCTCGCGATCGATATCCCTCACCGGACGGTGGGTGGCGAGTTTCGCTTTACCCACCTCTACCGCCAGTGCCCGGCGTTGCGCCAGCAGGGCGAGTAATTGTTCATCCAGCGCGCTGATTTTATCGCGCAGGGCCAGCAACGGGTTTTCCGCAGTCATAACGCCACCTTGTGTAGAGCCATAAAAAAGGCCCCCCGGAGTGGGAGGCCTGTTAGTTCGTCTTCGCTTACTTTCTGATACGACGACACGCCTCCCGTTCAGGGGAAGGTAAAAAAGAAAGCGAAGAAAAACAGGAATGGTTTCATGCAGGTTTCCTTATAAAGCATACCGGTAAAGTACCTGCACCCTTTTTGTTCTGTCAATAAAAAACGCGCCCGAAGGCGCGTGGTAAAGGATGACGCTGGGGTATTTACTCTTCTTCTTCCTCGGCGGCGGCGAAATTAGCATCTTTCACCGAGCCGGTGGTGCGGCGGGCTTCGCCTTTGTGCTGGACCTTATTCAACTGCCTTTCCAGCTTGTTAATTAATTCGTTAATGGCCGTGTACATATCTTCATGTTTGGCGCTGGCGACCAGATGCCCGTTAGGGGTATTGATGGTGGCATCAGCGACGAACCCCTGAGGTTCTTTAGATAAAATGATATGCGGATTGATCAGATGAGTTTGCCATTTTTCAAGTTTGGCGAGACGGTCGGCGACGTGCTGGCGGATAGCGGGGGTGATTTCCATCTGTTTGCTGGTAATGTTCATTGTCATAAATGTTACCTCTTGTCTTTCCCGTCTTGGTAATTTTAGCATAACCGCCCCAGCGTCAATTTGTGTGATTAGGATCACTTAATTTTGTCACTTTTTGTCAATAGAACGCTTTTGTGAGGCAGGACAGGAAGAGGGCAGATTTCCCTTGTCGCCCCTCTGAAAAGCGGTCATAGTTGATGAGTTAACGTGTCTGGCTTCGCTGTTTAAACCTGCATCAACGCCGCATTTCTCCGCATTTTTAGTAATTTTTTTCGCATACCTTTTTTGAGAGCTCCTCGAAACGCATGGCTTCAGCAATAATGAGCCACGAATGCCTGCCTGAATCCGCAGGCTTGTCACGCTAAAAAGGATTGTTATGAAAGCCACTTCCCCGCTGACGGCGCTTCGTCGGCTCGCCCTGGGTGTCACGCTTGCCTGCGGCGCAACGCCTCTCTTCGCGGCATCGTTTGACTGCGACAAAGCTGGCACACCCGTGGAACATGCCATCTGCCAGCAGCCGACGCTCGGTGAACTCGACAGTAAGATTAATAATGATTATTTGCGTGCGATGGGAAGCCTGCCGGCGCAGGACGCCGCGGCGTTACGCACCGCGCAGCGCGCCTGGCTGAAGACGCGCAACGCCTGTAGCGCAAACGAGAGTGAGATGCAGACGTGTCTCAAGAACACCATGAAAACGCGCTCGGAAACGCTCGACGATATGGCGCGCCACGCCACGCATGAGTTTGATGCGGCGGTAAGTCTCATCCCCGATTCGCCGGTAAACGCCGCCGATAAGCTTCGCGCCTATCAGACGCCGCTCGCCTCGGCGTGGCTCGTTTATCTGAACCATTTCGTGCCTGCCAGCGGCGTGACGGCGCAGGAAGCCAGCAAGCGTCACCAGATGGCGATGGATGGGCTGAAGGATGATGATTTCGCCTACTCGGTGATGAAAGATATCGACAGCGATCCGAAAGAGAGTAAAGACCGTGCGGTGCTGACGCTGTTGCGTATGAATATCGAGCGGGTCGATTACCAGCGTGACAACGATGATGATAGGCCTTATGTGCACTGCTTTATTTTTGCGGCGCAGGGTGAGGCTGCCTATGAGGCATTTGGCGCATTGTATGGCTCGTCACGCGACGGTGGGGCACCGATTTGTAAACCGCAGGATGTTATTTTTGACTCACCGGCCTGGACTGCGCTCAATAATGCGTTTTCCGAAGCGTTGAGCAAAGCGAGCGATGGTGCCGGGACGATTCAGTATGCCAGTTACGCAGACTGGGAAATGTTCGAGCTGCATGTGACAGTGAAACCGGAAGATTTCCTTAACGCCCCGAAGCAGGGGAAAAAAGGGCCCGATTCAGTACAGGAAATTCGCGAATGGAAAGACGAGGCCGTCTGGCCAAAAGCGCAGCGTGAAAAAGCGCTGGCGGCGATTGAGCCTGCGCGCGAAGCAACCCAAGCGTGGCTGCAAAACGATCGCGGCTGGACTGCTGACAACGCCCGCAAAGGCGCAGACAATATCGTGCGCCAGTGGCTGGATGACCGCGTTATTTTTATCGACGGCTCCGGCTGGACGGGAGAGTAAACGCCATAAAAAAAGCCAGCCTCATTGGGCTGGCTTTTTACGGTGAAGCGAGCATCAGGAGCCGGTGTTGTTGGCCGCGATGATTTTCGCCACTTTATCCGCCTGAGCGTTCATTTGCATTTCACGATAGGCGTTTTCCATCAGGCCGAGACCTTCGCGGGTCGCCTGCGTATCCGGGTAGTCACGCAGCATTCCTTCCACACGGTTTACCACCGCCACCCACGCACCGCGTTTGGTGTAATATTGTGCAACAGAAAGCTCATATTTGGACAGGCGATCTTTCAGGTAAACCAGGCGCTTTGTGGCGTCGGTGGCATACTGGCTTCGCGGATAGCCGCGTACCAGTTTCGAGAAATCGCGGAATGCGTCACGCGCATGCTGAGGATCGCGGTCGCTACGGTCAACGCCGAAGAAACCTTGTAATGCGCTGTCATCCAGCGCCATATTGGTCAGCCCGCGCATGTAGATGACATAGTCGATGTTCGGATGTGTCGGGTTAAGGCGAAGGAAACGGTCAATAGCGGCCTGGGCCAGCGGCAGATCAGCATTTTTATAATAGGCGTAGATCAGATCCAGCTGTACTTGTTGAGAGTAAGGGCCAAACGGATAACGGTTATCTAACGCTTCCAGTTGCGTTATTGCTGCTTTCCAGTTACCGTCCTGCAGCTTTTGCTGCGCAGTCGCGTAGATCTCTGAAGGCGGATTATCGGGCACCTCTTCCTTAGAACCGGAGCAGCCCGCCAAAGCCAGGCTCAACGTGGCGGCTGCCACCAGATATTTCATGCGCGTCATGACGTTTTGACTTTCCTCAGATGTTATGCGGGAGTTTCACAGTTCCAGCTCCCGATTAAGACCAGCTACAATAGCACACTATATTAAACGGCAAAGCCGTAAAACCCAACGTTAACGAAGAAGCTGTATATGGCACAACGAGTACAACTCACCGCAACGGTGTCCGAGTCACAGCTCGGTCAACGCTTAGATCAGGCTTTGGCCGAATTGTTCCCGGATTATTCACGTTCACGCATAAAAGAATGGATTCTCGACCAGCGAGTGCTGGTAAACGGCCAGATGTGCGATAAGCCGAAAGAGAAAGTGTTGGGTGGGGAGCGTGTCGCCATCAATGCTGAAATCGAAGAAGAAGCGCGCTTTGAACCGCAGGATATCCCGCTGGATATTGTCTACGAAGATGAAGACATTCTGGTTATCAACAAGCCGCGCGATCTGGTCGTTCATCCGGGTGCCGGCAACCCGGACGGCACCGTGCTTAACGCGCTGCTGCACTATTATCCGCCTATTGTTGACGTGCCGCGCGCTGGTATCGTGCACCGTCTGGATAAAGACACTACCGGGTTAATGGTGGTGGCGAAAACCGTCCCGGCGCAGACGCGTCTGGTTGAAGCGCTGCAGCTGCGCGAAATCACGCGTGAATACGAAGCGGTTGCGATTGGTCACATGACAGCGGGCGGTACGGTCAGCGAGCCTATCAGCCGTCATCCCACCAAACGCACGCATATGTCAGTGCATCCGATGGGCAAACCGGCGGTGACACATTATCGCATCATGGAGCATTTTCGGATTCACACCCGCCTGCGCCTGCGCCTGGAAACCGGCCGTACTCACCAGATCCGTGTTCATATGGCGCACATTACGCATCCGCTGGTGGGTGATCAGCTTTATGGCGGCCGTCCGCGTCCGCCGAAAGGCGCAAGCGATGAATTCATTCAGACGCTGCGTAAGTTTGACCGTCAGGCGTTGCACGCGACAATGCTGCGTCTTTATCATCCTGTCAGCGGTATCATGATGGAATGGCATGCGCCTATCCCGCAGGATATGATCGATTTAATCGATGCGCTGCGCGCGGATTTTAACGAGCATAAGGACGACGTGGACTGGTTATGAAACTGATTACTCCGCAGTGGCCGCTGCCTTCGGGCGTCGTGGCCTGTAGCTCTACCCGCCACGGCGGCGTTAGCCTGCCGCCTTATGACGCTTTAAACCTTGGGGCGCACTGCGGGGATAATCCAGAACATGTTGAAGAGAATCGCCGTCGCTTTTATCAGGCGGCCGAGTTTCCTGCCGCGCCCGTCTGGCTTGAACAGGTTCATGGCAAAGATGTGCTGACTCTTACCGGCGGTCCGTATGCCTCTAAGCGTGCAGATGCCTCTTATACCTGCGAGCGCGGCACCGTTTGTGCAGTCATGACAGCCGACTGCCTGCCGGTACTCTTTTGCGACACCCAGGGTACAGAAGTCGCCGCGGCACATGCTGGCTGGCGCGGCCTGTGCGAAGGCGTGCTCGAAGAGACCGTTGCCTGTTTTCGCGCACCTTCTGCGAACATTCAGGCCTGGCTTGGCCCGGCTATCGGCCCGGCGGTTTTTGAAGTCGGTCCCGAGGTGCGCGATGCCTTTATGGCTAAAGACCCCGCCGCGGCAGATGCCTTCCGTCCGCATGGTGAAAAATATTTTGCCGATATCTATTTGTTAGCCCGCCAGCGCCTGGCAAACGTCGGCGTCACTGCCGTCTATGGCGCAGAGCGCTGCACGTTTAGTGAAAGCCATGATTTCTTCTCTTACCGCCGCGACAGAACGACAGGTCGTATGGCAAGTTTCATTTGGCTGATATAACCTATTGAATCAAGACGATCCGGTACGGATAGCTGATGCTCCACATAATTAAGGTCATTCACCTTGAATAATTGAGGGATGACCTCATTTAATCTCCAGTAGCAATTTTGACCTGTTATGGGAGGAGTTATGCGTCTGGATCGTCTTACCAATAAATTCCAGCTTGCTCTCGCCGATGCCCAGTCTCTCGCACTGGGACACGACAATCAGTTTATTGAACCCCTTCACCTCATGAGCGCCCTGTTGAATCAGGAAGGCGGCTCTGTTCGCCCCTTGCTGACTTCCGCAGGCGTGAATGCCGGGAAGTTACGTACCGATCTTGATCAGGCGCTGAGCCGCCTGCCGCAGGTGGAAGGCACCGGCGGCGACGTTCAGCCGTCGCAGGATCTGGTGCGGGCGCTCAATCTCTGCGACAAGCTGGCGCAGAAGCGGGGCGACAACTTTATTTCTTCAGAGCTGTTTGTTCTGGCGGCGCTGGAGTCGCGTGGAACGCTGGCGGATTTGCTTAAAGCTGCGGGCGCCACGACAGCGAACGTCACACAAGCAATTGAAAATATGCGCGGAGGCGAAAGCGTGAACGATCAGGGTGCCGAAGATCAGCGGCAGGCACTGAAAAAATATACCGTCGATCTGACTGAGCGTGCCGAACAGGGCAAGCTGGATCCGGTAATAGGCCGTGATGAAGAGATTCGCCGTACGATTCAGGTTCTGCAGCGTCGAACTAAAAATAACCCGGTGCTGATTGGTGAACCTGGTGTCGGTAAAACCGCCATTGTCGAAGGGCTGGCCCAGCGTATCGTTAACGGCGAAGTGCCGGAAGGCCTGAAAGGGCGCCGCGTGCTGGCGCTGGATATGGGCTCACTGGTCGCAGGGGCGAAATACCGCGGTGAATTTGAAGAGCGTCTGAAAGGGGTTCTGAACGATCTCTCGAAACAGGAAGGTAACGTCATCCTGTTTATTGATGAGCTGCATACCATGGTCGGTGCGGGTAAAGCAGACGGCGCAATGGATGCCGGTAATATGCTTAAACCGGCACTGGCGCGCGGTGAATTGCATTGCGTAGGCGCGACGACGCTGGATGAGTATCGTCAGTACATTGAGAAGGACGCGGCGCTGGAACGCCGTTTCCAGAAAGTGTTTGTGGCGCAGCCGTCGGTGGAAGATACCATCGCTATTTTGCGTGGCCTGAAAGAACGGTATGAGCTGCACCATCATGTGCAGATAACCGACCCGGCGATTGTCGCGGCGGCGACGCTATCGCACCGTTATATCGCTGACCGTCAGTTGCCTGATAAAGCTATCGACCTTATCGACGAGGCCGCATCAAGCATTCGTATGCAGATTGACTCGAAACCGGAAGAACTCGACCGTCTCGACCGGCGTATCATTCAGCTTAAGCTTGAGCAGCAGGCGCTGATGAAAGAATCTGACGAGGCCAGTAAAAAACGTCTTGATATGTTGAATGACGAACTGACGGATAAAGAGCGTCAATACTCGGCGCTGGAAGAAGAGTGGAAAGCGGAAAAAGCTTCACTCTCTGGCACGCAGACAATAAAAGCTGAACTTGAACAGGCGAAAATCGCTATCGAGCAGGCGCGGCGCGTCGGTGACCTGGCGCGAATGTCTGAGCTTCAGTACGGCAAAATTCCGGAGCTTGAAAAACAACTCGCCGCTGCCACGCAGTCAGAAGGCAAAACGATGCGCTTGCTGCGTAATAAAGTTACCGACGCGGAGATCGCTGAGGTGCTGGCACGCTGGACCGGTATTCCGGTCTCTCGCATGATGGAAAGCGAACGCGACAAGCTGCTGCGTATGGAGCAGGATTTGCATCAGCGCGTGATTGGCCAGGATGAAGCGGTCGAGGCGGTATCAAATGCGATTCGCCGCAGCCGTGCGGGGTTGTCCGATCCGAACCGGCCGATTGGTTCGTTCCTTTTCCTCGGGCCGACCGGTGTGGGGAAAACCGAGCTGTGCAAAGCGCTGGCTAACTTTATGTTCGACAGCGACGATGCGATGGTGCGTATCGACATGTCCGAATTTATGGAAAAACATTCGGTGTCTCGTCTGGTCGGCGCGCCTCCGGGATATGTCGGTTATGAAGAGGGCGGTTATCTGACCGAAGCGGTTCGCCGTCGTCCCTACTCGGTGATTCTGCTTGATGAAGTCGAGAAAGCGCATCCGGATGTGTTCAACATTCTGTTGCAGGTGCTCGACGATGGACGCCTGACGGACGGGCAGGGGAGAACCGTCGATTTCCGCAATACAGTGGTTATCATGACATCTAACCTGGGCTCGGATTTGATTCAGGAACGTTTCGGTGCGCTCGATTACGCGAGTATGAAAGAGCTGGTGATGGGCGTGGTGGGGCAGAGCTTCCGTCCGGAATTCATTAACCGTATTGATGAAGTCGTGGTATTCCACCCGCTGGGGCAGCAGCATATTGCCTCTATTGCGCAGATCCAGCTGCAGCGGCTTTACCAGCGTCTGGAAGATCGCGGCTATGCGGTGCGTATCTCGGATGAGGCGTTGCAGCTGCTTGGCGAGAACGGCTACGACCCGGTATATGGCGCGCGGCCGCTGAAACGCGCTATTCAACAGCAAATAGAGAACCCGCTGGCGCAGCAAATCCTCTCCGGGGAGCTGGTGCAAGGCAAAACGATTGAGCTGGTGGTACGTGACGGTCGAATCGTTGCTGTGCAGTAACTCGCAAAAAAGAAAAAACGGGCCCTTCGGGGCTCGTTTTTGTTTACAAACCAGGCGATGATGGTGATTCTTCATTCGAATTGCCTGGAAAGTGAACGGTCAGAAACTTTTTTAAAATTTCCTCTTGTCAGATTCTGATTACTCCCTATAATGCGCCTCCACTGACACGGCACAACGGCAAACGAGCCGGCCCGTCAGGCAGACGAAAGCGAAAATAAACGCTTGACTCTGAAAGAGGAAGGCGTAATATACGCCACCTCGCGACAGCAGGCTGCAGGCCGCGTCGCACCGCTCTTTAACAATTTATCAGACAATCTGTGTGGGCACTCGGGGCACTGATATCTTAACGTCTTCGGACGATAAATGAATATCAAGTCTCAAGTGAACAACAGTTAATTCATTACGAACTAACAGTTTAATTCTTTGAGCATCAAACTTTAATTGAAGAGTTTGATCATGGCTCAGATTGAACGCTGGCGGCAGGCCTAACACATGCAAGTCGAGCGGTAGCACAGAGAGCTTGCTCTCGGGTGACGAGCGGCGGACGGGTGAGTAATGTCTGGGAAACTGCCTGATGGAGGGGGATAACTACTGGAAACGGTAGCTAATACCGCATAACGTCGCAAGACCAAAGTGGGGGACCTTCGGGCCTCATGCCATCAGATGTGCCCAGATGGGATTAGCTAGTAGGTGGGGTAAAGGCTCACCTAGGCGACGATCCCTAGCTGGTCTGAGAGGATGACCAGCCACACTGGAACTGAGACACGGTCCAGACTCCTACGGGAGGCAGCAGTGGGGAATATTGCACAATGGGCGCAAGCCTGATGCAGCCATGCCGCGTGTATGAAGAAGGCCTTCGGGTTGTAAAGTACTTTCAGCGAGGAGGAAGGGAGTGAGCTTAATACGCTCATTCATTGACGTTACTCGCAGAAGAAGCACCGGCTAACTCCGTGCCAGCAGCCGCGGTAATACGGAGGGTGCAAGCGTTAATCGGAATTACTGGGCGTAAAGCGCACGCAGGCGGTTTGTTAAGTCAGATGTGAAATCCCCGGGCTCAACCTGGGAACTGCATTTGAAACTGGCAAGCTTGAGTCTCGTAGAGGGGGGTAGAATTCCAGGTGTAGCGGTGAAATGCGTAGAGATCTGGAGGAATACCGGTGGCGAAGGCGGCCCCCTGGACGAAGACTGACGCTCAGGTGCGAAAGCGTGGGGAGCAAACAGGATTAGATACCCTGGTAGTCCACGCCGTAAACGATGTCGACTTGGAGGTTGTGCCCTTGAGGCGTGGCTTCCGGAGCTAACGCGTTAAGTCGACCGCCTGGGGAGTACGGCCGCAAGGTTAAAACTCAAATGAATTGACGGGGGCCCGCACAAGCGGTGGAGCATGTGGTTTAATTCGATGCAACGCGAAGAACCTTACCTGGTCTTGACATCCAGAGAATCCTGCAGAGATGCGGGAGTGCCTTCGGGAACTCTGAGACAGGTGCTGCATGGCTGTCGTCAGCTCGTGTTGTGAAATGTTGGGTTAAGTCCCGCAACGAGCGCAACCCTTATCCTTTGTTGCCAGCGGTTCGGCCGGGAACTCAAAGGAGACTGCCGGTGATAAACCGGAGGAAGGTGGGGATGACGTCAAGTCATCATGGCCCTTACGACCAGGGCTACACACGTGCTACAATGGCGCATACAAAGAGAAGCGACCTCGCGAGAGCAAGCGGACCTCATAAAGTGCGTCGTAGTCCGGATTGGAGTCTGCAACTCGACTCCATGAAGTCGGAATCGCTAGTAATCGTGGATCAGAATGCCACGGTGAATACGTTCCCGGGCCTTGTACACACCGCCCGTCACACCATGGGAGTGGGTTGCAAAAGAAGTAGGTAGCTTAACCTTCGGGAGGGCGCTTACCACTTTGTGATTCATGACTGGGGTGAAGTCGTAACAAGGTAACCGTAGGGGAACCTGCGGTTGGATCACCTCCTTACCTGTAAAGATACAACCTCGTAGTGCTCACACAGATTGTCTGATAGAAAGTAAAGAAGCAGGGTTGTCTGCGAAAGCGAAGTCCCTTTCGTCTAGAGGCCCAGGACACCGCCCTTTCACGGCGGTAACAGGGGTTCGAATCCCCTAAGGGACGCCACCTGCTGGTAATGAGTGAAAGGCGTTACCGATTAATATCTCAAAACTGACCTGCGGGTCATGTTTGAGATATTTGCTCTTTAACAATCCGGAACAAGCTGAAAATTGAAACAGACATGCTGTTGCATTCTTCCGTAATCAGGAATGCGCGGTGTGTCAGAGTCTCTCAAACTCGCAGCACGAAGACTTCTTCGGGTTGTGAGGTTAAGCGAACAAGCGTACACGGTGGATGCCCTGGCAGTCAGAGGCGATGAAGGACGTGCTAATCTGCGAAAAGCGCCGGTAAGGTGATATGAACCGTTATAGCCGGCGATGTCCGAATGGGGAAACCCAGTGCAATTCGTTGCACTATCTCAGCATGAATACATAGTGCTGTGAAGCGAACCGGGGGAACTGAAACATCTAAGTACCCCGAGGAAAAGAAATCAACCGAGATTCCCCCAGTAGCGGCGAGCGAACGGGGAACAGCCCAGAGCCTGAATCAGCTTGTGTGTCAGTGGAACGGTCTGGAAAGGCCGGCGATACAGGGTGACAGCCCCGTACACGAAGGCACACAGGTTGTGAGCTCGATGAGTAGGGCGGGACACGTGATATCCTGTCTGAAGATGGGGGGACCATCCTCCAAGGCTAAATACTCCTGACTGACCGATAGTGAACCAGTACCGTGAGGGAAAGGCGAAAAGAACCCCGGCGAGGGGAGTGAAACAGAACCTGAAACCGTGTACGTACAAGCAGTGGGAGCCTTCGTAAGAGGGTGACTGCGTACCTTTTGTATAATGGGTCAGCGACTTATATTCTGTAGCAAGGTTAACCGTATAGGGGAGCCGAAGGGAAACCGAGTCTTAATTGGGCGTTAAGTTGCAGGGTATAGACCCGAAACCCGGTGATCTAGCCATGGGCAGGTTGAAGGTTGGGTAACACTAACTGGAGGACCGAACCGACTAATGTTGAAAAATTAGCGGATGACCTGTGGCTGGGGGTGAAAGGCCAATCAAACCGGGAGATAGCTGGTTCTCCCCGAAAGCTATTTAGGTAGCGCCTCGTGAACTCATCTTCGGGGGTAGAGCACTGTTTCGGCTAGGGGGCCATCCCGGCTTACCAACCCGATGCAAACTGCGAATACCGAAGAATGTTATCACGGGAGACACACGGCGGGTGCTAACGTCCGTCGTGAAGAGGGAAACAACCCAGACCGCCAGCTAAGGTCCCAAAGTCATGGTTAAGTGGGAAACGATGTGGGAAGGCCCAGACAGCCAGGATGTTGGCTTAGAAGCAGCCATCATTTAAAGAAAGCGTAATAGCTCACTGGTCGAGTCGGCCTGCGCGGAAGATGTAACGGGGCTAAACCATGCACCGAAGCTGCGGCAGCGACACTTATGTGTTGTTGGGTAGGGGAGCGTTCTGTAAGCCTGTGAAGGTGTGCTGTGAGGCATGCTGGAGGTATCAGAAGTGCGAATGCTGACATAAGTAACGATAAAGCGGGTGAAAAGCCCGCTCGCCGGAAGACCAAGGGTTCCTGTCCAACGTTAATCGGGGCAGGGTGAGTCGACCCCTAAGGCGAGGCCGAAAGGCGTAGTCGATGGGAAACAGGTTAATATTCCTGTACTTGGTGTTACTGCGAAGGGGGGACGGAGAAGGCTATGTTAGCCGGGCGACGGTTGTCCCGGTTTAAGCGTGTAGGTGTGTGTTCCAGGTAAATCCGGTTCACTTTAACACTGAGGCGTGATGACGAGGCACTACGGTGCTGAAGTAACAAATGCCCTGCTTCCAGGAAAAGCCTCTAAGCATCAGGTAACACGAAATCGTACCCCAAACCGACACAGGTGGTCAGGTAGAGAATACCAAGGCGCTTGAGAGAACTCGGGTGAAGGAACTAGGCAAAATGGTGCCGTAACTTCGGGAGAAGGCACGCTGACATGTAGGTGAAGCCCCTGCGGGTGGAGCTGAAGTCAGTCGAAGATACCAGCTGGCTGCAACTGTTTATTAAAAACACAGCACTGTGCAAACACGAAAGTGGACGTATACGGTGTGACGCCTGCCCGGTGCCGGAAGGTTAATTGATGGGGTTATCGCAAGAGAAGCTCCTGATCGAAGCCCCGGTAAACGGCGGCCGTAACTATAACGGTCCTAAGGTAGCGAAATTCCTTGTCGGGTAAGTTCCGACCTGCACGAATGGCGTAATGATGGCCAGGCTGTCTCCACCCGAGACTCAGTGAAATTGAACTCGCTGTGAAGATGCAGTGTACCCGCGGCAAGACGGAAAGACCCCGTGAACCTTTACTACAGCTTGACACTGAACATTGAGCCTTGATGTGTAGGATAGGTGGGAGGCTTTGAAGCGTGGACGCCAGTCTGCGTGGAGCCAACCTTGAAATACCACCCTTTAATGTTTGATGTTCTAACCTGGCGCCGTGATCCGGCGTGGGGACAGTGTCTGGTGGGTAGTTTGACTGGGGCGGTCTCCTCCCAAAGTGTAACGGAGGAGCACGAAGGTCAGCTAATCCTGGTCGGACATCAGGAGGTTAGTGCAATGGCATAAGCTGGCTTGACTGCGAGAGTGACGGCTCGAGCAGGTGCGAAAGCAGGTCATAGTGATCCGGTGGTTCTGTATGGAAGGGCCATCGCTCAACGGATAAAAGGTACTCCGGGGATAACAGGCTGATACCGCCCAAGAGTTCATATCGACGGCGGTGTTTGGCACCTCGATGTCGGCTCATCACATCCTGGGGCTGAAGTAGGTCCCAAGGGTATGGCTGTTCGCCATTTAAAGTGGTACGCGAGCTGGGTTTAGAACGTCGTGAGACAGTTCGGTCCCTATCTGCCGTGGGCGCTGGAGAATTGAGGGGGGCTGCTCCCAGTACGAGAGGACCGGAGTGGACGCATCACTGGTGTTCGGGTTGTCATGCCAATGGCACTGCCCGGTAGCTAAATGCGGAAGAGATAAGTGCTGAAAGCATCTAAGCACGAAACTTGCCCCGAGATGAGTTCTCCCTGAGACTATAAGTCTCCTGAAGGAACGTTGAAGACGACGACGTTGATAGGCCGGGTGTGTAAGCGCAGCGATGCGTTGAGCTAACCGGTACTAATGAACCGTGAGGCTTAACCTTACAACGCCAAAGAAGTCTGGCGTGTTGAGAGACAATTCAGCTTGTGACGGATAAATCCTGTGGCCGGAAGGCGGCGGGAAACAGAATTTGCCTGGCGGCTGTAGCGCGGTGGTCCCACCTGACCCCATGCCGAACTCAGAAGTGAAACGCCGTAGCGCCGATGGTAGTGTGGGGTCTCCCCATGCGAGAGTAGGGAACTGCCAGGCATCAAATAAAGAACCCCTCAGCACTGCTGAGGGGGTTTTGCTTTTTGCGCCCGGGGCACGCACGGCCCGCGGGGCGTCATTACCTTCCGGCTCCTGTCATCACAGCCGCTTCATACGGCTTCCGTTGCTGTTGCTCAGGCACTAATTTACTGCCTGCCGCTTCAGGGTACACCAGCGCCGGTGCATCCGCTGCGCGTCGCTGTTTCTGCATGGCGTCCCGCAGCGACAGACAACCGCGCCTCCCTGTCTGAAGTAAACGCCATGCCTGCCACAATACATACCTGAAAAAAGCAAAAAATGCCCCGCCAGAACGACGGGGCAGATAAGAATTAGTGAATCACCTGGTACAGAAACGCGCGGGTGCGCTCTGATTCCGGATTGGAGAAAAAGTCCTGCGGCGGAGCCTGCTCGACGATCTCCCCGCGATCCATAAAAATCACCCTGTCTGCGACGGTACGGGCAAACCCCATTTCATGGGTCACGCACAGCATCGTCATGCCGGACTCCGCGAGACCAATCATTGTGTCCAGCACTTCTTTCACCATCTCCGCATCCAGCCTCTTACGGTTTGCCGGTGCGCATTAGACACGGCACTCTGTCATAGCGCGTTGAGGTTAAGAATCGGCACGCCGAAAGATGGCTGCGGGACATCATCGGCAACGGCAATCCCGTCGCATCTGCTGCTAATTTCGCGATGCCCTGCCCGGGACAGCAAGCTCCTTGCTATCCCTCTTTTCCTGGCTTGTCCAACCCCACACCAGGGCATATTCTGATTTCACCACTCTTCCTGAAGCACCGTGTCGACGGACTGTCGCTATGCTGTCAGGTTACTGTCAGGTTTGTGTCGTGGCGGTATTCGCACTCAGGACGCGATACTGTTTAACACATTCTTTATACAGAAGGTCTCAGTTATGAAGACGGACAATCAAATCCGCGCGCTTCGTCTTGCTCGCGCCTGGTCTCAGGAACAACTTGCTGAACTTGCGTCAGTCAGTGTACGAACTATCCAACGCATAGAGAAGGGCGAGCCGCCATCGCTCGAAACGCTCAGCGCACTGGCTGCCGTGTTTGAAACTCCTGTTGAAGCGCTAAGCGATGCGCCACTCACTGCCGCAGGCCCGCTGGATGATGCAATCACACTTGCGCGCCAGCGTATTAATGAGGAACGTCGTTTTTACCGCAGCCTGGCGACGGCGATGGTGGTCTGCGGCGCGCTATTCCTGCTCAATCGGCTTACAGCGCCCGAAAGTCACTGGTCACTTTGGGTGATACTGATCTGGGGTGGGTTATTACTGCTGAAAGGGTTGCGCGTTTTTTTGATGCGCGACTGGATCCAACAGTGGCAGCAGCGGCGCCTGCAAAAACTGTTACGTAAATAATCTTTTGGCTCCTCAGTCAGGCTGGCTGAGGAGCCGTATCGTTACGCCTTTTTACCTGGTAACACAGTGTTGAGTACCTGGCTGGCGGTATCCGCGAGCACTTTTCCGGTTGAGCGATCGCCTTTTGCCATCGATGACATAAAGCCTTTCGCCTGGGCAAAGGTAATGTGCGGCGGTAGTGGAGCGACTTCCGGATCGGTTTTAACTTCCAGCACGACCGGACGGTCAGCAGCCAGCGCCTCTTGCCAGGCGGTCTGCAACTGCTCCGGATCGTCGACATAAATCCCTTTAAGCCCTATCGACTCGGCAAACTTCGCATACGGTACGTCAGGGACATCCTGCGTCGCAGCGAAACGCGGATTGCCCTCCATAATGCGCTGTTCCCATGTAACCTGGTTGAGATCCTGATTATTAAAAACGCAGACAATAAGACGAGGATCGGACCAGCGCTGCCAGTATTTCTGGATAGTAATCAGCTCCGCCATGTTATTCATCTGCATCGCGCCATCGCCGACCAGCGCCACAACCGGTTTTCCTGAGAAGGCGAATTTCGCGGCAATAGCATACGGTACCGCCGCGCCCATACAGGCCAGTCCGCCTGAAAGTGACGCCCGCTGTCCTTGTTTTACGCGGAAATCCCGGGCGAACCAGTTAGCGCAGGAGCCAGAATCCGAGGTTACTATTGCGTTATCCGGCAGCAGCGGCGACATCTCCCATACCACGCGCTGGGGATTGACCGGGCTTGCTTTAGCCATCGCGCGCGCTTCTATTTTCTCCCACCACGCCTGGACGGAAACGGCTATCTTCTCCTGCCAGTGGCGATCTTCTTTACGCTTCAGCAGCGGTAATAGCGCCTGTAGCGTACTTACGGCATCGCCGTGCAGATTCACTTCTACCGGGTAGCGCAGGCCGAGCATTGAGGCATCAATATCAATCTGCACTGCCCGCGCCTGGCCTTCTTTCGGCAGAAATTCGGTCCACGGGAATCCAGTACCTATCATCAGTAACGTATCGCAGTCCTGCATCAGGTCCCACGATGGTTCGGTGCCCAACAGACCGATACAGCCGGTTACGAAGGGGGCATCATCGGGCAGCACGTCTTTACCCAGAAGCGCCTTGGCGACACCCGCACCGAGCAGATTCGCCGTCTGCACCACTTCGACAGCCGCTTCGCGCGCGCCCGCGCCAATCAGGATAGCCACTTTTTTGCCGTCATTGAGGATATCTGCAGCACGCTGAAGGTCATACTGATGCGGGATCACATGCGGACGCTGATAGCCAGGCCCCGAATGCGTAAAGCCATGCGCATGTTCCGGCTCCTGCCACGGCTCATCCTGAATATCTTTTGGCAGGATCAACACCGTCACCCCATTATTGGCTTTCGCTATTCGCACGCCGCGATCTACCAGATGACGTAATTGTGCAGGCGTCGCCGCCTCCTGGACAAAGCTTGCCACATCGCTGAAAACGCGATCGAGGTTAAGCTCCTGCTGGTACGTAGCCCCGCGAGCCGTCGCCTCCGCCTGGCCTGCAATAGCGATAACTGGCATATGGTCCATTTGCGCGTCATACAGGCCGGTCAACAGGTGCGTGGCACCCGGCCCACCGGTAGAAAGGCAAACGCCGGGTTCCCCCGTAAATTTAGCATGAGCGCAGGCCATAAAAGCCGCCATCTCTTCATGGCGAACCTGGATAAACTCAATGCCGTCGCCTGCCTTATCGGCGCGCTGCAGCGCGCCCAGCACGCCGTTAATTCCGTCGCCCGGATAGCCATAAATGCGGGTAACGCCCCACGCTTTAAGTCGCTCTACAAAAAAGTCGCTGGTTTTTTTCGTCATTATCGTGCCTCGCGTCAGGTGAGTATGCGCATAGCTCCTGAGCTGCGCTCGAAAGGTAACCTGTTGAAGGGTAGTTCACTTCGCGGCGGTAAGCGAAAAGCGGGAGTTCTCTGAAGCCTGCTATGGTTATACGAGTCGTAAAAGGAGGAGGCATTTTATGGTGGCCAGCAAAACGTTTAACTACGAGCAGGATTTCTCTCGCATCGATTTTCGCGCGCACCCGGAGCGCTATCAGGTAGGTCGTGGTGAACAGGGTGTACTGCTGGTTGAGCCTTACAAGAGCGAAATCCTTCCTTACTGGCGTTACAAAGATGAAGAAAGCGCCAAAACCTCGGCAGAAAAAATCTATCAGCTCTTTGAGGAATACCGCGAAAAGGACGATTTCGTAGGCATGGATATGGCGCGCAAATTCATTCAGATGGGTTATACGCGCGCCCGGCGCTATGCGAATTACAAGGGCGGTAAAAAGTACGATGAAGATCGTAATCTCAATACGCGCGGCAACGATCCGGTGAAAGCGGCAGCCGCGACGGTGTTTAAGGGATGGTGGGATCGCATCCGGGCCGATGAAGACTATTTACGCCGTAAAAAAGCGCACCAGGAAAAGTGGGGCTAGCGAAGCGTAAAATTCCCGTTCCCTCACGGAAATTTTGTTAACATAAAGTTAACATTGCGGCATTTCGTTGCCGTTTAGTGCCCTGAAAGCAGCGTGCGCCAGGGCAGGATCAGGAGAAAAAAATGACAGAAATTACGACGCGAGCGGACAAACCGTCACTGACCGCAAGCGATACCCGGCGTCGGGTCTGGGCCATTGTCGGTGCTTCGTCAGGCAACCTGGTGGAGTGGTTCGACTTCTATGTCTATTCGTTCTGCTCGCTCTATTTTGCGCATATCTTTTTCCCCACCGGTAACAGTACGACGCAGCTGCTGCAAACGGCGGGCATCTTTGCCGCCGGTTTTTTGATGCGTCCCATTGGCGGCTGGCTCTTTGGTTACATTGCCGATAAACACGGACGCAAAACCTCCATGCTGATTTCCGTCTGTATGATGTGTTTTGGCTCGCTGGTGATCGCCTGTCTGCCGGGCTACGCGGTCATCGGCACCTGGGCGCCGCTGCTGCTCTTACTGGCGCGTCTGTTTCAGGGGCTTTCTGTGGGCGGTGAATATGGCACCAGCGCGACCTATATGAGCGAAGTCGCGATTGAAGGTCGCAAAGGGTTTTACGCCTCGTTCCAGTATGTCACCCTGATTGGCGGTCAGTTGATGGCGCTGCTGGTTGTCGTGGTTCTTCAGCAGGTTTTATCCGATGCGGATTTGCGCGCCTGGGGCTGGCGCATTCCGTTCGCGCTCGGCGCGGTGCTGGCGGTGGTGGCACTCTGGCTTCGCCGCTCGCTGGAGGAAACCTCACAGCAGGAAACCCGCGCGCTCAAAGAAGCCGGCTCGATGAAGGGCCTGTGGCGTAACCGACGGGCATTTATGATGGTTCTCGGGTTTACCGCGGCCGGTTCACTGAGCTTCTACACGTTCACGACGTATATGCAGAAATATCTCGTCAACACGGCGGGAATGCATGCGAATACGGCGAGTATGGTGATGACCGCCGCGCTGCTGGTGTTCATGCTGTTACAGCCTTTTTTTGGCGCGCTCTCTGACCGTATTGGCCGCCGCAGCTCAATGCTATGCTTCAGCGCACTTGCAACGCTTTGCACTGTGCCCATCCTGATGGCGCTGCAAAATGTCAGCTCACCGCTGGCGGCGTTTGGGTTAGTGATGCTGGCGCTGCTTATCGTAAGCTTTTATACCTCCATCAGCGGTATCGTGAAGGCTGAAATGTTCCCGGCGCAGGTGCGCGCGCTGGGCGTCGGGCTCTCCTACGCCGTCGCCAATGCGCTCTTTGGCGGTTCGGCGGAATATGTCGCGTTATCCCTAAAAGCGCTCGGCTCGGAGACGGCATTTTTCTGGTATGTGTCAGCGATGGGAGCGGTCGCGTTTCTGGTCTCGCTTAAGTTGCATAGCAAAGGAAAAGGCATGCGGCTTTAGTGCTCTGCCATCTGCCAGACGGCATAACCGGCGCCTGCGCCCGCGACATCCCAGGCGAGATCCTTCCAGCTCCAGCCGCTCCCTGCAGGGCGGCTGTCCCACAGTTCTTTTGTCATCCCAAGTGAAACCGAAAACATCAGGCCGAATGCGGCGGCGCGGTCTGGCGAATGACCCTGACGCTGCGCATATTCATTCCCGGCGGCGGAGAGCAGCGCCGAGCCTAAAAAGTGCTGGGCTTTATCCTGACCAGACCAGCTATCCTGCGCCATATGGCTACAGCCGGCCAGGGTTAACAGGAAGGGGAGCAGCAGTACGCGCATAGTGTTCTCCATAAAAAAGCCCTGCAGTGCAGGGCTTCGTTAAGCGACGAGTGTCAGAGAATACGGCTGATCAGACGATCGATACGGATACGGCGCAGGCGGCGAATAAGCTTACGCACTTTCACCGGATAATCCGCGATGCTTTGCAGGTCACGATAGTGTTTCACGACCGTGGTATGCGTGCGGATGGTCTCCAGTTCACGATCGCGCTGGGCGGCAAGCTCCTGCTTCGGATCGTGGATCAGGATTGCGTTTTCCAGATCAAGACGCCAGGCGCGCGGGTTCAGGTTGTTGCCGGTCAGCAACATCCATTCGTTGTCCACCCACATGCCTTTGAGATGGTAGCTGTTATCGCCATCTTTCCACAGGCGCACCACCAGTTGATCGGTGTTAACGTAATATTGCAGGCGGCTTAAGAAGCGGCGCAGATTGATCTCATAGAGATACGGCAGCGCGCCGATTATCTTAAACGGCTGATCTTCAGGAATGTAAAAGTCGTTCGCGGTCTTGTCGCCAACGATGATTTCCACTTTTTTGCCATCGCGAAGAAGCCCGATGATATTGCGCACCAGCACCGCCGGAAGGTTGAAGTACGGTGTGCAGATAACCAGCTTCTCTTCGGCGCAGGGCATCAGATGGAAAATCGCTTTATTCAGCGGACTGGATTTGCCAAGCCCTACCAGTGGCGTGACGGCCAGCTGGTCGTTATCGGCGTCACCCTGAAAGTGGTAACCGGCATCGCGCAGCGCGTGACGAAACTGACGAATGTCGTTTTTGATCTCGGGGCTTTTCGGGCGATCCGGATTATCGAGTCGGTTTACCGCATGGCCGTTCATCAGCTGGTTACGCGCCCAGTCGTGCATCACGTCGGCCAGTTTCGCGTTGCGGATACAGTGGTAGCGGTCATAACGGTATTTATCATGCTGGTGCAGATAAACGTCGTTCAGGCTGGCTCCACTGTAAAACACGCTGTCATCAATGATAAAGCCTTTGAAATGCAGCACGCCCAGCGCTTCACGGGTATTCACCGGCACGCCATACACCGGCACGCTGACGCCAGGATTTTCCTGCGCCATACGGCAATACCAGTCGGCATTGGTGTTAGAGGCTTCAGCGCCGATGCGTCCGCGCTGCGCACGATGCCAGTCGACCATCACGCTGATGTCAAGCTCGGGGCGCTGGCGTTTGGCGTCATAAAGCGCCGACATCACGCCTTTGCCGCCATCGTCCTGCTCAAGATAAAGCGCGATAATGCAGATACGCGTAGTCGCCGTGGCTATCTTTTCCAGCAACGTTTTGCGGAAATCGGCGGGGGAGAAATAGAACGCGACATCATCAACTGACTGAGAAAGCTTCGGTAGTTGGGCAAGGTGTTGTTGATGTTTGTTGCGTTTAAATTTTGACAACATCACAGTGCATATCTTCTCTGAAGTGGATGGTCTTCTGTGCAATGCAGACGACTGAAGCGGACGATAATACCATTACTGTCCAAAAATGTGGTCAACATTTCCAGTACCTTACTCACGAATCGGCCGGTTTATTCAGCGCGAGGCTCAGTCCGACAATGCCTTCATCGAGCTGAATATTGACGCTAAACCCAAGCTTGCGGGCGAGCGCCACCATACCCTGATTATGCGGCATCGTGATGCCGTTTAGCCGCGACAGGCCGTGATCGCGGGTATAGGCGATAAGCTTTTCCAGCAGCCGACGCCCCAGGCCAAGCCCTTTTAAATCGGAGCGGACCAGAACGGCGAACTCAGCATCAATATTGTCGGGGTCGGAAATCGCGCGGGTGACGCCGATGATCTCCTCGCTGTCCGCCTGCTGACGCACCGCCACAAAGGCCATTTCTCGATCGTAGTCGATCTGGGTCATATTGGCTAAATCATCATGGGTAAATTCATTGATCTCGCTAAAGTAACGGTAATAAAGATCCTCTTTTGTCACCTGTGAGATAAAACGTTGCAGTTGAGGTTCATCCTCAGGAAGGATCGGGCGGAACAAACAGCGCTCGCCGTTTTTAAGCGCCACCCACTCTTCTAAACGATGCGGATAGGGGCGAACCGCCAGTCGGGCGTCCGCGTCACCGCTAAAGGGTTCGAGTTGCAGCGTCACGTCAAGCGCGGTGAATTCACCGCCTGAGGCAAGCAGTGGGTGAATATCAAGTCGCGCGATTTCCGGGCAATCCACGACCAGGTTAGAAACCCGCACCAGCAACTGGCTTAACCCTGGAATATCGAGCGGGCGCAACGCGCTGCGTCCGCGTATCTTGCCGCTTTTGATAGCCTGAATAACCAGATAGCGCGCCAGATTCATATTCAGCGGCGGCAGCGCCACCGCCGCTTGTTCTTCTGCTCGCCACTCCACGCCGCCTTCGCCGAGCATAATCAGCGGCCCGAACACAGGATCGTGCTCAACGACCACCCGTAACTCCTGCGCGCCTGCGCGGTTCGCCATGCTCTGTACCAGCAGGCCATGAATGCGCGCCTGGGGCCATGCCATTTTCACCCGGTCAAGCATCGCATCTGCCGCGCGCTGCACCTCATGTGCGGTGCGCAGATACAGCATCACGCCCTGAACCTCCGATTTATGCGGAATATCCGGCGAGCGCAGTTTCAGCGCTACGGGGTAGCCGATCTGTTCAGCAATATGTACCGCTTCGGCGCTGTCGCCTGCAATCCAGGTCGGCAGCGTTTGCAGGCCGTAAGCTTCCAGTATCGGGCGCACTTCATGGGTGTCGAGTTGCGACACGCCGTCGGCGCACGCCTGCTGCAACAGCCGGTGCGCCTGAGCGGTATCCGCCGTGAGCGTCGCCGGCAGCGCCGGCGTTTCGCGCAACTGTTTCTGGTTACGGCGGTATTCCACCATATGCATAAAAGCCGTGACGGCACCTTCCGGCGTACGATAGGTCGGAATGCCCGCTTCGCTGAAGAGATGACGTGCCTCCTGGGACGAATACTCGCCGCCCCAGTTGGTAATAAGCGTTACGTACTTTCCTCGTGGATGGCGGTTAAAAAGCTCAATCAACGCACGGGCGCTTTCACTGCCGGGCGCGGCCGCGCTGGGGGAGTGGATCACCATCAGCGCATCAAAATCGTGACTTTCCAGCAGCGCTTCGATGGTTTTCAGATAGCGTGCAGGCGTAGCGTCGTCGCGCAGATCGAGTGGATTGCCCGCGCGGATGCCTTCCGGCAATTGTTGTTGCAGGCGCGTGAGCATCGCGTCATCAAGTGTGGCAAGTTTGCCCTGGCGCAACCAGAGCTCATCCAGCGCCAGCGCAGCCGGCGCGGCACCGTTGCTGACTATCATCAGCCGCTCGCCGCGCAGCGGGCGCATATGGCTTAAAGTTTCTACCGCCGAGAAAAGCTCATGGGTATCCTGCACGCGCAGCAGACCGGCGCGCTGAATGGCAGCGTCCCACGCCGCGTCCAGCCCGGCGTGCGTATTGAGCAGGCGTCTTGCACTGGGGCTGCGACCACTTTTGATAACCAGAATCGGTTTATTGCGCGAGGCGCTGCGTGCGGCCGAGACAAAACGCCGCGCGTCGCTCAGTTGTTCGAGATAGAGCAGAATGGCGCTGGTTTTGCTGTCACGCGCCAGGTAATCAAGTAACTCATCGACGTCGATATCCAGGCTGTCGCCAAGCGCGATAAACCAGGAGAAACCCAACTGACGCTGCTGCGCCCAGTCAAGAATGGTATTGGAGACTGCCGCAGACTGCGAAATAAACGCGAGCTTGCCCTTGCGGATTGGCACTGGCGAGAAGCTCGCGTTCAGTCCCTGCCACGGCGCCAGCAGCCCCAGGCTGTTCGGGCCGAGCAGACGCATCTGAAAGCGCGCCGCGCATGCCAGTAGCTCGGCATGTTGTTCCGGTGGAGAAGAGAGCACAAGACAGGTTTTACACCCTCTCTCGTCAAGCGCCTCCAGCAATGCCAGATTGCGCGTCGCGTGGGTGCAAAGTACAGCAAGGTCGGGCGTAAACGGCAGGCTTGCGACATCAGGCCAGGCCAGTACGCCGCAGACCGCTTTCCAGGCGGGCGTGACCGGGAGGATAGGCCCGCTAAAGCCGCCTGCCAGCAAATTGCGCATCATCAGAAACCCCGCGCGATCGGGTTTCATTGATGCGCCGACGACGGCTATCGATTTCGGTCGTAACAGTGCTTCCAGGCCACGTTGGCTCATCATTTCCTCCGGCGTCGAAGTGAACTGATGATTTTAAACGCTTTCTGCCTGCGCTGCTGTGATGCTGCCCTGATGATGAGGTTTACCGGCAAGATAACGCTCACGAAACAGCGCGAAGTGCTCGCTTAAGCCTTGCGCCGCCGCCGTGTCGCCCGCGCCGTCCAGCAGCGCTATCGCCACTTCTGCCGTGCAGTACTGGCCGTCGGCGTGCGCTTCGCGTAGCTGATAGGCCGACACCCGCGTTAAATCCACGGAGATAACCGGCAGCGCATCAAGATACGGGCTTTTGCGAAACATTTTGCGCGCTTCGGTCCAGGTGCCGTCGAGCATAATAAACAGCGGCGGCTTGCCGGTGCGTGGCGAAACGCTCAGCACTTCACGGCCCGGATCCGCATAAGAGGCCGGAAACACCACCATCGGCTGAAAATCGGGATTGGCGACCATCTCCAGCAGTGCGGCGGGCGGTTCGGTACGCGACCACTGGAACGCCGCGGTATCCGGCAGAATGTCAGCGATCAAACGCCCGGTATTGCTCGGTTTCATCGGCTCGGTGTCGAACATCACCAGACAGAAACGGCTGCGGGCCTGCTGGGGTTGCAGCGTGTCGCATAAACAATGGGCCATCGGCAGCAGACAACGCTGGCAGCGTCGTACGCGGTTACCGCGGGCGAGAAAAGGGCGAGTGGCGCGCGCCAGGCGCTCGGCGCGCAGGCGAAGAACGGCGTTTTCAGTCATGGAGAGTCGGCAAAAACGCCATTGTCGCAGAGGGAACCACGGGGCACAAGCGGCGCCCCGTAGCATCAGACGGCTTCGTTGACGGCTTCGTTCAGCCAGCTGTCGAAAGGCGCTTTCGGCACGGCGCCGTTGAGCATGTCCACCATTTGGCCATTTTTAAACATCATGATGGTCGGAATGCTGCGGATACGAAAACGGGCGCTCAGGGCCTGCTCTGCTTCGGTGTTCACTTTCACAAAGCGCATTTTGCCGCGGCGTTCATCAGCGACATCTTCAAAAACAGGCGCAAAGCTACGGCACGGGCCGCACCATGGCGCCCAAAAATCAATGACTACCGGCAGGTCATCTTTAAGCAGCTGATCCAGCGTTTCGCTGGTGGCATTAATCACTTCGCCGTCAAACAGCGCGTGGCCACAGCGGCCGCACTTCGCGCCGTCTTCAATACGCTCTTCTTCGACGCGATTGACAGTCTGGCAAGCGGCACAAACGGTATTCATAGCTAACCTCTGGGTTACAGGTGACAGAAACCGACGGCGAAACGTCGGCTATGTTTCGATAATGTTACGTAGTATCTGCAACAATGTTTCCTGGCTCAAACCGTTTTATCCAATGAGTACAATAGTTATTAGCTTTTGCGTGAAAGAATGGCTAAGCGTGGATACATCGGGTAATCTGCGCGCTTCGCGCAGCGCAGGTGGAGAAAAGCATGAACGACGAATTTAAAGGCAAGAGCGGCAAGGTCAAAGTGATGTATGTCCGCAGTGATGAAAACACGGACAAACGCAGCTCAAACCCGCGTACCGGAAAAGGCGGTGGGCGTCCTTCCCCGGCGGGTAAACCGGAAGGTGGTCGTCGTGCTGCGCGCAGTGACAGACCAGCCGATCGTGAACGCGGCCGTGATCGTGACCGTGACCGCGATGCATCGCCGTGGCGTACTGTTTCCCGCGCACCGGGCGCTGAAGCGCCTGCGAAGCCGGATCATGGCGGCATCAGCGGTAAAAGTTTTATCGATCCGGAAGTGCTGCGCCGCCAGCGCGCCGAAGAGACGCGCGTGTATGGTGAAAATGCCTGCCAGGCGCTGTTCCAGAGCCGTCCCGAATCCATTGTTCGTGCCTGGTTTATCCAGAGCGTGACGCCGCGCTTTAAAGAAGCGCTGCGCTGGATGGCGGCTAATCGCAAAGCGTACCATGTCGTGGATGATGCTGAGCTGACCAAAGCCTCCGGCACCGAACATCACGGCGGCGTCTGCTTCCTGATTAAAAAACGCAGCGGCGCGAGCGTCGACCAGTGGCTGACGCAGGCGGGCGAAGAAGATTGCGTGCTGGCGCTGGAAGATGTGGGCAACCCGCATAACCTCGGCGCGATTGTGCGCAGCTGCGCGCACTTCGGTGTGAAAGGCGTGGTCGTTCAGGATGCTTCGCTGCTGGAATCCGGCGCGGCGGTTCGTACTGCGGAGGGGGGGGCTGAGCATGTAGAGCCAATCACCGGCGACAGCTTCAGCGAGGCGCTGGCGCAGTTCCGCGCGGCGGGTTACGCCATCGTGACGACCTCCAGCCACAAAGGCACGCCGCTCTTTAAAGCGACGCTGCCGAAAAAAATGGTGCTGGTGCTGGGCCAGGAAAGCGAAGGGATCTCAGAAGCAACGCTTGCGAATGCCGATCTAAGCCTGTCTATCGACGGTACCGGCAATGTGGAAAGCCTGAACGTGTCCGTGGCGACCGGCGTTCTGCTGGCCGAATGGTGGCGTCAGAATAAAGCGTAAAAAAACGCCAGCGTGAGGCTGGCGCGATAGACGATAAAACCTCCTGCGGGAGGTTTTTTATTGGGCTTCTTCGGGGAGGACAGGCATCCAGTCGATGGGCGCTTCGCCGCGGCTTTGCAGATATTCATTCGTTTTCACAAAATGGCCGCAACCGAAGAACCCGCGATGCGCGGAAAGCGGCGACGGATGCGGCGCCTGCAAAACGTGATGACGATCGCGGTCGATAATCGCGCCTTTTTTCTGGGCATGTGAGCCCCACAGCAGAAACACCACGCCTTCACGGTGCTCGTTAATCAGCGAGATCACTTTATCGGTAAAGGTCTCCCAGCCGAGGTTGGCATGCGAGTGCGCTTTCCCCGCCTGAACGGTCAGCACGGTATTCAGCAGCATCACGCCCTGACGCGCCCAGCTTTCTAAATAGCCGTGCGCAGGGCGGGTAAAACCTGGCACCGACTGCGCCAGCTCTTTATACATATTCACAAGCGACGGCGGCGGGGCGATGCCGGGCCGCACGGAAAACGCCAGGCCATGCGCCTGGCCGGGACCGTGGTAGGGATCCTGACCAAGAATAACGACCTTCACATCGCCAAGTTCGGTGAACCGAAAAGCGTTAAAAACATCTTTTTGCGGTGGGTAGATAGTGACGCCCGCATCGCGCTCGGCGGCGACTGTCGTCAGGATCTTCTTGAAGTAGGGCTTTTCTTTCTCGTCGGCCAGCACGTCGTGCCAGGTGAGTTTAGCGGTCATCTCGCTCTCCTGCGATTTTCTGTTTCCTAAGCTTAACGCCTTATTTCCGAAGAACAAAACGGGGCGGCGTCTGACGAAGCTTTACAAAATTCTTAAGCGGTCGCGCATGGGCTAAGTTGATGTAAAACAATTCTTTTAGTTTATAACCCTACATCGCAAGGGGTTTATATTGATTTAAATCAAAGAATGAACGCCCTTTGGTGGTATATAAAACAATAAGACAACATTGGTTTTACCAATTAGCCAGCCGCCTGTCTCAATACCCGCTGGCTGAACGCATCAAACAAGCCCACAGGGAGGCAAATTATGATCACTGGTATCCAGATTACTAAAGCTGCAAATGACGATCTGTTGAATTCGTTCTGGCTGCTCGATAACGAAAAAGGCGAAGCGCGCTGCGTATGCGCTAAAGCAGGTTTCACTGAAGACGACATCGTGCCGGTCAGCCAGCTTGGCCAGTTCGAATACCGTGAAATTCCGATGGAAATCAAACCGGAAGTGCGTGTGGAAGGCGGTCAGCATCTGAACGTCAACGTGCTGCGCCGTGAAACACTGGAAGATGCGGTGAAACACCCGGAAAAATACCCGCAGCTCACCATTCGTGTATCTGGCTATGCGGTGCGCTTTAACTCGCTTACCCCGGAACAGCAGCGCGACGTTATCGCTCGTACCTTTACCGAAAGCCTGTAAGCCAGGCCGGGTAAACGGCGACACGCCGACAGCACAAAAAAACCGCCAGCATCTGCTGGCGGTTTTATTATCACTCTGCGTTATCCGACGATGGCGTCGTATTCCCGCTCGGCTTGCGGCGCTTGCCGATATTTTTGGTGTCGCGGTGACGTTTTTTCACACGCGGCTTCTCTTTTTCTTTCTCTTTTTTCTTTTCTTCGCGTTTGGCGAGCGTTTTTTTGGATGGCTTGCCGGTGAGCTTTTCGCTCGGCGCGCGGGTGGTCGGGCGCAGTTCATCAATCACACGCGCTTTCAGCGGTTCGTTGAGGTAACGACCCACTTTCCCCAGCAGCAGATGATCGTGCGCTTCTACCAGTGAAATCGCGGTGCCTTTACGCCCGGCGCGAGCGGTACGACCAATACGGTGCAGGTAGGTATCGGCGGTGCGTGGCATATCGAAGTTGATCACGTGGCTGACATCGGGGATATCAATACCGCGTGCGGCAACGTCGGTCGCGATCAGTACATTAACGCGGCCATCGGTCAGACGCTTGATCGCTTCGTTACGCTTCACCTGTACCATCTCACCTTCGAGATAACAGTTATTGATGCCGGCTTCGCGCAGTAAATTCGCCAGCTCATGCACGCGCTCGCGCTTACGGACAAACACGATAGAGCGGCTGGCTTCCGGTTGTTTCAGCAGATGCACCAGCAGCGCGGTTTTATGTTCGATGTTATCGGCGCGGTAATACCACTGGTGGATTTTCTTACGTTCGCGAGTGGACGGCGTGGCAGAGACTTCCACCGGCTCTTCTAGCAGTCGCTCGGCGAAATCTTTAATCGCATCGCCTTCAAGCGTGGCGGAGAAGAGCAGTGTCTGTTTGCGCCAGCGGGTTTCCCCCGCAATGGTTTCGATATCCTGCGCGAAGCCCATGTCCAGCATACGGTCGGCTTCATCAAGGATCAGCGTTTCCACCGCGCGGCAGTCAAAGTTTTCTTCTTTAATGTATTGCAGCAAACGCCCCGTAGTGGCGACCACAATATCCTGATTCTCGCTGAAGACTTCCGCATGGTTCATATACGCCACACCGCCGGTGATCGTGGCGATATCCAGGTGCGTGTGTTTTGCCAGTTCACGCGCCTGCTCGGCGACCTGCATCGCGAGTTCGCGGGTCGGCGTCAGGATGAGAATACGCGGCGGCCCGGATTTTTTGCGAGGGAAGTCGAGCAGATGCTGCAACGCCGGCAACAGATAAGCTGCCGTTTTACCGGTGCCTGTCGGCGCAGAACCGAGCACATCACGCCCGTCGAGCGCAGGCGGAATGGCGGCCGCCTGGATAGCGGTCGGGCGGGTGAAGCCTTTATCCTGGAGCGCGTCCAGCAGGCTTTCATCAAGTTCAAGTTCGGAAAAAGTGGTTACAGTCATTTTCTACCTCAGTGTGGGGCGCAGATTATAGACGTTCAGCGCCCAATGTTCATCCCTTTCCCGGCTTCTCCTTTTCCCCGGTGGCGCTTTCGCCTATGCTACAGCGGTTTTGTTACCAGGTCCGCATGATGTCTCAGCTAAAAACACCACTACGCCGCAACGGCTTTACCTTCAAACAATTTTTTGTCGCCCACGATCGCTGTGCCATGAAAGTCGGCACCGACGGCATCCTGCTGGGCGCATGGGCGCCGGTTGCGAAAGCGCAGCGGGTGCTGGACATCGGCGCGGGCAGCGGGCTGTTAACATTAATGCTGGCGCAGCGCACGTCTGATGCGGTGACGCTCGACGCCGTCGAACTTGATACCGACGCGGCAGAACAGGCGCGGGAAAATGTTGATGCCTCGCCGTGGGCGACGCGTATTGAGGTGCACTGCGCTGATATTCAGCCCTGGACGCTGCAGCAGACGCAGCGTTACGACCTTATTGTCAGCAACCCGCCGTATTATGACAAAGGCGTCGCCTGCGCCACGCCGGCCCGCGAACAGGCGCGTTACACCACGACGCTCGATCACGGCACGCTGCTTGTCTGCGCGGCTGAACTTATTACTGAAGAAGGGTTTTTCTGCGTGGTACTGCCGGAAAGCAGCGGCGAGGCGTTCAGTCGTCTGGCCGTTGAACAAGGCTGGCATCTCCGTCTGCGTACCGATGTGGCGGAAAACGAAGGCAAGTTGCCGCACCGGGTACTGCTGGCGTTTTCCCCGGCGGCAGGTGAATGCTTCTGTGATGATTTGCTGATCCGTCGGGCGGATCAGCGCTATTCCGATGCTTACAGCGCCCTCACGCAAGCGTTCTATCTGTTTATGTGAACCAGCGGCGAGAGTATGGAAGGGCCGGATTCCGGCAGGGCTTCAGGGTAATCCAGTGTATAATGCAGGCCCCGGCTCTCCTTGCGCATCATCGCGCAGCGCACGATAAGTTCCGCCACCTGAACCAGATTGCGCAGCTCCAGCAGATTGTTGGAGACGCGGAAATTCGCGTAGTACTCCTCTATCTCTTGCTGCAACATCGTGATGCGCCGCAACGCCCGTTCAAGGCGTTTAGTGGTTCGCACGATGCCCACGTAATCCCACATAAAGAGCCGTAGCTCGTGCCAGTTATGCTGTAACACCACCAGTTCATCGGGGTGTTCCACACGGCTTTCGTCCCACGCGGGCAGTGTTTTAACGTCGCGGGCGTAGGGCAGACGCAGACGGATATCTTCCGCAGCTGACCAGCCGTAAACCAGGCACTCCAGCAGCGAGTTCGAGGCCATGCGGTTTGCGCCGTGCAGCCCGGTGTAGGTCACTTCGCCAATCGCGTAAAGCCCGTCGACATCGGTGCGGCCATGTTCATCAACCATTACGCCGCCGCAGGTATAGTGCGCGGCAGGCACCACCGGCACGGGGTCTTTGGTCAAATCGATGCCCAGTCCCAGCAGCTTTTCATAGATCGTCGGGAAGTGCTGGCGAACAAACGCCTCCGGTTTGTGGCTGATATCCAGATACATGCAGTCAGCGCCGAGACGCTTCATTTCATGGTCAATGGCGCGCGCCACAACGTCGCGCGGCGCAAGCTCGGCACGTGCGTCAAATTCCTGCATAAACCGGCTACCGTCGGGACGTTTTAAATAGGCGCCTTCACCGCGCAGCGCCTCGGTCAGGAGAAAATTGCGCGCCTGCGGATGAAACAGGGCGGTGGGGTGGAACTGGTTGAATTCCAGGTTGGCGACGCGGCACCCGGCACGCCAGGCCATCGCAATGCCGTCGCCCGAGGCGATGTCCGGGTTGGTGGTGTACTGATACACTTTTGACGCGCCGCCGGTCGCGAGCACAACGGCTTTCGCGCGGCAGGTTTCGACTTCTTCTTTATTACGGTTCCAGATCCACGCGCCGACCACGCGGCGGGTGCCCGGCAGACCGATTTTATCGGAAATAATTAAGTCGACGGCGTTGTGGCGCTCAAGAATACGGATGTTAGGGTGGCTTAGCGCCTGATCCATCAGCGTGGTGGCGACCGCCTTGCCGGTGGCGTCCGCCGCATGCAGAATGCGCCGGTGGCTGTGACCGCCTTCACGTGTGAGGTGATAACTCTCTTCGCCATTTGACTGCACTTCGGTATCAAACAGCACCCCCTGATCGATAAGCCACTGAACGCAGTGACGGGCGTTGCTCGCAACAAACTCCACGGCGTCGCGATCGCACAGGCCTGCGCCAGCGATAAGTGTGTCCTCCACGTGCGAGGCGATGCTGTCGGTTTCGTCAAATACTGCGGCGATCCCGCCCTGCGCATAAAAGGTGGAGCCTTCGCTCAGCGGACCCTTGCTCAATACCATCACCTGGCTATGTTCCGCCAGACGCAGCGCCAGGGAAAGACCGGCGGCGCCGCTGCCTACAATCAGCACATCACAGTGAAGTTCAGTTGTCGTGTTCATCGCGGTGTTTAATTTACTAAACAATGTTTGGCCAGCATAGCACCAGAATGCGAAATCAAACACGATTTTTTTAATCTGCGTTGCAATGGCTAAACACGCGAACGACATCCTGCTTATGGGCCTGATGACCTCCTGAAAACGCGGCGCGCTGCCGCGCATCCCGCAGATTTAAGCGTGAAAAAAGACCGGGGTTGCGTTACCCTGCAACAGCCTGTGCAACAAAATACAGTCCTGACAGGCGGTCATTCAGATTGTGAACATATAATGAGTAGAATCGGCGTTCGCAATTGCTGCACAAAAACAAAGGCGTAACGGAACTTTCCGGTTAACCGGCGCTCTAAGCTTCTGCTTGCTCACAGTGCAGAGTTCGGGTGGCATTTCGATTACGCGTGGAAATTTAGGTTTGGGGAGACATTACCTCGGATGAGCGAGCAGTTAACGGATCAGGTCCTTGTCGAACGGGTCCAGAAGGGAGATCAGAAAGCCTTTAATTTACTGGTTATTCGTTACCAGCATAAGGTTGCGAATCTGGTATCCCGCTATGTCCCCTCAGGCGACGTCTCTGATGTTGTTCAGGAATCTTTTGTTAAAGCCTGGCGCGCGTTTGATTCTTTTCGTGGCGACAGCGCGTTTTATACCTGGCTTTATCGTATCGCCGTGAACACGGCAAAAAACTATTTAGTTGCACAGGGCCGTCGCCCGCCTTCCAGTGATGTAGACGCCAATGAGGCGGAAAACTTCGAAAGCGGCGGCGCGTTGAAAGAAATTTCGAACCCAGAGAACTTAATGTTGTCTGAGGAACTGAGACAGATTGTATTCCGTACCATTGAGTCGCTCCCGGAAGATTTACGCATGGCAATTACGTTGCGGGAGTTGGATGGCCTAAGCTATGAAGAGATAGCAGCTATTATGGATTGCCCGGTCGGTACGGTTCGCTCCCGCATATTCCGTGCGCGGGAGGCCATTGATAATAAAGTTCAACCGCTTATCAGGCGTTGACGATAGCGGGATACTGGAAAAGGTATTAAGCATGCAGAAAGAAAAACTTTCCGCTTTAATGGATGGGGAAGCACTCGACAGTGAATTGCTGAGCGCCGTCGAAAACGACAAAGCGCTGCAGCAAACCTGGGAAAGCTATCACCTCATCCGTGATACCCTGCGCGGCGATACTAGCGAAACGCTTCATTTCGATATTTCCGCGCGAGTAATGGCGGCTATCGAAAATGAACCGGCTCGCCAGGCCGTACCGCTGATTCCTGAATCGCAGCCCGCCCCGCATCAGTGGGAGAAAATGCCCTTCTGGCGTAAAGTACGCCCGTGGGCGAGCCAGCTGACCCAGGTCGGTATGGCCGCATGCGTGTCGCTCGCGGTGATTGTGGGTGTTCAGCACTATAACGGCAACGGTCAGTCAGACGCGACCGCACAGCCGGAAGCGCCGGTATTCAACACGCTGCCGATGATGGGTAAAGCCAGCCCGGTTAGCCTGGGCGTGCCGACGGCAGATGCCAATGCTACGGGCGGTCAGCCGCAGGCGCAAGAACAGCGTCGTCGTATTAATGCGATGTTGCAGGATTACGAACTGCAACGCCGTCTGCATGCTGAACAGCTTCAGCTGGAGCAGGCGCAGACGCAGCAGGCTGCCGTACAAGTGCCTGGTAATCAGACTTTAGGAACTCAATCGCAGTAATGAAGCAACTTTGGTGCGCCGTCTCTCTTATGGCGGGCAGCCTGTTCGTTTCCTTCAACGCCTCGGCGGATGCTTCGTCCGAGGCGTTGTTGCAGCAGATGAACCTGGCGAGCCAGTCACTCAATTACGAGCTCTCATTTGTCAGCATCAATAAACAGGGTGTGGAGTCGTTACGCTACCGCCACGCCAGGCTCGACAATAAGCCCCTCGCGCAGTTATTGCAGCTCGACGGACCGCGCCGTGAAGTCGTACAGCGTGGCACGGAGATAAGCTATTTCGAGCCGGGACTTGAGCCGTTTACCCTCAATGGCGATTACATCGTCGATTCATTGCCTTCGCTGGTTTATACCGATTTCCGTCGCCTTGCGCCGTATTACGACTTTATTTCTGTTGGGCGTACCCGCATTGCTGACAGGCTTTGCGAAGTGATCCGGGTGGTCGCGCGCGATGGCACCCGCTATGGTTACATCGCCTGGCTTGACAGCGATACTCGCTTGCCGATGCGTGTCGATTTGCTGGATCGCGACGGTGAAACGCTTGAGCAGTTCCGCGTGGTGTCATTTACCGTAAACGATAAACCCGGCACGATGATGCAGAATCTAGCGAAAGCCTCACTGCCGCCGCTGCTCTCTGTGCCCGCAGGCGATGAGGTGAAGTTCAACTGGTCCGCGTCGTGGCTTCCACAAGGGTTTACCGAGATTTCTAGCAGCCGCAGGCCGCTGCCTGGCATCGATTCGCCGGTTGAATCGCGCCTCTATTCCGACGGTTTGTTTAGCTTTTCTATTAACGTCAGTCGCGCGAGTGCAAACAGCAGCGAACAGATGCTTCGCACCGGGCGACGTACCGTCAGTACTGAAGTTCGCGATAACGCGGAAATCACGGTGGTCGGCGAACTGCCACCGCCAACCGCGAAGCGTATCGCAAGCAGCATTAAATTCAGGGCACCTCAATGATCAAAGAGTGGGCCACGGTCGTGTCGTGGCAAAACGGCGAAGCCGTACTACGTTGCGATGTGAAAGCCTCCTGCAGCAGTTGCGCCTCCCGCGCCAGTTGCGGCACACGTGTGCTCAATAAGCTGGGGCCGCAGAATACGCACGTCATCCACGTACCAAGCGAGCAGCCGCTGGTGGCGGGCCAGAAGGTTGAGCTGGGTATTGCCGAGAGCAGCCTGCTGGGTTCCGCCATGCTGGTTTATCTGTCGCCGCTGGTGGGCCTGTTTATCATGGCAGGGCTCTTTCAGGCGCTGTTCGGCTCCGATGTCGCGGCACTCTGCGGCGCGGTGCTTGGCGGCACTGGCGGTTTTTTGCTGGCGCGCGGTCTGTCGCCAAAATTTGCGGCCCGCGAAAGCTGGCAGCCGGTTATTCTCAGCGTCGGCCTGCCGCCGGATGCGCTGCGCGTTGAAACGTCACCCTCCTCAGACAGCCGGTAACCGCCGGCTGCGTTGTTTTACGCCGCCTTTTATTGCGATTTTCATTCGCCGTCTATGCTTACCTGAGACGCAGTTTCCCCGCTTTCTGGTTGTAGTGTAGAATGCAGCGTTTCAGGCTAAGACAGCCAGAGACATCATGCTCAGTACCGCGCGTTGCGCCGAGCCTCTCAGGATTTATAAGGCATAAAAATCTCGCTATATGAAGAACATACGCAACTTTTCGATCATCGCTCACATCGACCACGGTAAATCGACGCTGTCTGACCGTATTATCCAGATTTGCGGCGGCCTTTCCGATCGCGAAATGGAAGCGCAGGTGCTGGACTCCATGGATCTGGAGCGCGAGCGCGGCATTACGATTAAAGCCCAGAGCGTTACGCTGGACTATAAAGCCTCTGATGGCGAAACCTACCAGCTTAACTTTATCGACACTCCCGGCCACGTTGACTTCTCTTATGAGGTTTCCCGTTCACTCGCGGCATGTGAAGGCGCACTGCTGGTAGTGGACGCGGGTCAGGGCGTAGAAGCGCAGACGCTCGCCAACTGCTACACCGCGATCGAAATGGATCTCGAGGTGGTACCGGTACTGAACAAGATTGACCTGCCCGCCGCCGATCCTGAGCGCGTGGCTGAAGAAATCGAAGACATCGTCGGCATCGACGCGACCGACGCAGTGCGCTGCTCGGCAAAAACCGGTGTGGGCGTACAGGACGTGCTTGAGCGTCTGGTGCGCGACATCCCGGCACCGGAAGGCGACCCGGACGCGCCGCTGCAGGCGCTGATCATTGACTCCTGGTTTGATAACTATCTGGGCGTCGTGTCGCTGATCCGTGTGAAAAACGGCACCCTGCGCAAGGGCGATAAAGTCAAAGTCATGAGCACCGGGCAGACATACAACGCTGACCGTCTCGGGATTTTCACGCCTAAACAGATTGATCGTACCGAATTAAAATGCGGCGAAGTAGGCTGGCTGGTCTGCGCGATTAAAGACATCCTGGGCGCGCCGGTCGGCGATACCCTGACCCTTGCGCGCAACCCGGCTGAAAAAGCGCTGCCTGGCTTTAAGAAAGTGAAGCCGCAGGTCTATGCTGGCCTGTTCCCGGTGAGCTCCGATGATTACGAGTCATTCCGCGACGCGCTCGGCAAGCTGAGCCTGAACGACGCCTCGCTGTTCTATGAACCGGAAAGCTCGACGGCGCTGGGCTTTGGTTTCCGCTGTGGCTTCCTCGGCCTGCTGCACATGGAAATCATCCAGGAACGTCTGGAGCGCGAATACGATCTTGACCTCATCACCACGGCGCCGACCGTTGTGTATGAAGTGCAGATGACCAACGATGAAGTAGTTTATGTCGATAGCCCGTCCAAACTGCCGCCCCTGAATAACATTCAGGAACTGCGCGAGCCTATTGCTGAGTGTCACATGCTGCTGCCGCAGGAATATCTGGGCAACGTCATCACGCTGTGCGTCGAAAAACGCGGCGTGCAGACCAACATGGTGTACCACGGCAATCAGGTGGCGTTGACGTATGAAATCCCGATGGCGGAAGTCGTGCTCGACTTCTTCGATCGTCTGAAGTCTACCTCGCGCGGTTACGCGTCGCTGGATTACAACTTCAAGCGCTTCCAGGCCTCTAACATGGTTCGCGTTGATGTTCTTATCAACGGCGAACGTGTCGATGCGCTGGCGCTGATCACGCATAACGACAATGCGCCGTATCGCGGCCGCGAGCTGGTGGAAAAGATGAAAGAGCTGATCCCGCGCCAGCAGTTCGATATCGCCATCCAGGCGGCGATCGGCAACCATATTATTGCCCGCTCCACAGTGAAACAGCTGCGTAAAAACGTGCTGGCAAAATGCTACGGCGGCGACGTCAGCCGTAAGAAAAAGCTGTTGCAGAAACAGAAAGAGGGTAAAAAACGCATGAAGCAGGTCGGTAACGTCGAACTGCCGCAGGAAGCGTTCCTCGCCATTCTGCACGTTGGGAAAGACGGTAAATAACTTAAGGAGTTGGCATGGCGAATATGTTTGCCCTGATTCTGGTCATCGCGACCCTGGTGACGGGCATCTTGTGGTGCGTGGATAAATTTATCTTCGCACCGAAGCGCCGCGAGCGAGCGGCGCTGGCCGCCGCGGATGCGCAGGGTGCAGGCGTGTCGAAAAAAGCGAGCCCGAAACCAGGCTGGCTGGAAACCGGCGCGTCGGTATTTCCGGTACTGGCGGTTGTCCTGGTCGTGCGTTCATTTATCTACGAACCCTTCCAGATCCCATCCGGATCGATGATGCCAACGCTGCTTATCGGCGACTTCATCCTGGTAGAAAAATTTGCCTACGGGATTAAAGATCCGATTTACCAGAAAACGCTTATCGAAACGGGCCATCCGAAGCGCGGCGACATCGCCGTGTTTAAATATCCAGGCGATCCGCGTCTTGACTACATCAAGCGCGTCGTTGGTCTGCCTGGCGATAAAGTTAGCTACGATCCTGTTGCGAAAGAAGTCACCGTACAGCCGAATTGCAGCTCGGGTCAGGCGTGTGCAAACGCGCTGCCTATTACTTACTCTAACGTCGAGCCGAGCGATTTCGTGCAGACCTTTGGCCGTCAGAGCGGTGGCGAAGCGAGCAGCGGCTTCTTCCAGGTGCCCAAAAACGAAAGCAAAGACGGCGGTATTCGCCTGACTGAGCGTAAGGAAACCTTAGGCGACGTTACGCACCGCATTCTTGCTGTACCGATCGCGCAGGATCAGGTCGGTATTTATTACCGCCAGCAGGGCCAGCAGACCGGCACCTGGATTGTGCCGCCTGGTCACTATTTCATGATGGGCGATAACCGCGATAACAGCGCCGACAGCCGTTACTGGGGCTTTGTCCCGGAGGCGAATCTGGTGGGTAAAGCAACCGCTATCTGGATGAGCTTTGAGAAACAGGAAGGCGAATGGCCGACCGGTGTTCGCCTGAATCGAATTGGCGGCATTCATTAACGAATTAAATCTGTTGGAACTAACGACATCCCCTGTCGTTGTGTATAGAATATTCCCCCGACGATTTCCGGCTGGCTCCCGCAAGGGAGCCACGGCACACGAAACAGCTTTGAACCCCTTCAGCCCTGTTCCGTGTGCTGAATTTTTGACGCATTCATTAATTGGTATCGCATGAACCCCATCGTAATTAATCGGCTTCAGCGAAAGCTGGGCTACACTTTTCATCATCAGGAGCTGTTGCAGCAGGCATTAACGCATCGTAGTGCCAGCAGCAAACATAATGAGCGTCTGGAGTTTCTGGGTGACTCCATTTTAAGTTTCGTGATTGCGAACGCGCTGTATCACCGTTTTCCGCGCGTGGACGAAGGCGACATGAGCCGCATGCGTGCGACGCTGGTTCGCGGCAATACGCTTGCGGAAATTGCCCGCGAATTTGAGCTTGGCGAGTGCCTGCGTCTTGGGCCGGGCGAGCTGAAAAGCGGCGGCTTTCGTCGTGAATCCATTCTTGCTGATACCGTTGAGGCATTAATTGGCGGCGTTTTCCTGGATAGCGATATCCAGACCGTCGAGCGTTTAATTCTCACCTGGTATCAAACCCGTCTGGATGAAATTAGTCCGGGCGATAAACAAAAAGATCCGAAAACGCGTCTGCAGGAATATCTGCAGGGGCGCCATCTGCCGCTACCGTCTTACCTGGTGGTGCAGGTGCGTGGGGAAGCTCACGATCAGGAATTTACTATCCATTGCCAGGTAAGTGGCCTGAGTGAACCGGTGGTCGGCACGGGTTCCAGCCGCCGCAAAGCGGAGCAGGCAGCCGCTGAGCAGGCGCTGAAAAAACTGGAGCTGGAATGAGCGAAGCCAAAACTTACTGCGGATTTATCGCCATCGTGGGTCGCCCGAACGTCGGGAAATCCACGCTGCTGAACAAACTGCTCGGGCAGAAAATTTCTATTACTTCCCGTAAGGCGCAAACCACGCGTCACCGTATTGTGGGCATCCACACTGAGGGCGAGTATCAGGCTATCTACGTTGATACCCCCGGCCTGCATATGGAAGAAAAACGTGCCATCAACCGCCTGATGAACAAAGCGGCGAGCAGCTCTATCGGCGACGTTGAGCTGGTGATTTTTGTCGTCGAGGGCACCCGCTGGACGCCGGACGATGAAATGGTGCTGAACAAACTGCGCGAAGGTAAAGCGCCAGTGATTCTGGCCGTTAACAAAGTCGATAACGTGCAAGAGAAAGCCGATCTGCTGCCACATTTGCAGTTCCTGGCAAGTCAGATGAACTTCCTCGATATTGTGCCGATGTCTGCGGAAACCGGCATGAATGTCGATACCATCGCGTCGATTGTGCGTAAGCATCTGCCCGAGGCGATTCATCACTTCCCGGAAGATTACATTACCGACCGTTCTCAGCGTTTTATGGCCTCGGAAATCATCCGTGAGAAACTGATGCGTTTCCTGGGTGCCGAACTCCCTTACTCCGTGACAGTGGAAATCGAGCGTTTCATCACCAATGAACGCGGCGGTTATGACATCAACGGTCTTATCCTCGTCGAGCGCGAGGGTCAGAAGAAAATGGTGATCGGTAACAAAGGCGCCAAGATCAAAACGATCGGCATCGAAGCGCGTAAAGACATGCAGGACATGTTCGAAGCGCCGGTGCACCTGGAACTGTGGGTTAAAGTGAAATCGGGCTGGGCCGATGACGAGCGCGCCCTGCGCAGTCTCGGTTATGTAGACGATCTCTAAGGCCCTTTGATGGAAGGCTGGCAGCGCGCCTTTGTGCTCCACGCGCGTCCGTGGAGCGAAACCAGCCTGATTATCGATTTGTTCAGCGAAGAGGCGGGCCGCGTACGTGTGGTCGCAAAAGGCGCGCGGCGCAAACGATCTAATCTCAAAGGTGCGCTACAGCCGTTTACGCCGCTGCTGGTGCGCTGGAGTGGCCGCGGCGATGTGAAAAACCTCACCAGCGCCGAAGCCGTCTCTCTCGCTCTCCCGCTTTCCGGCATCACGCTCTACAGTGGCCTGTACGTCAACGAACTGGTCGCGCGCGTGCTGGAGCCCGAAACCCGCTTCTCTGAACTTTTCTTTGATTATTTGCACTGCATTCAGGCGCTCGCAGGGGCGACCGGTACGCCGGAGCCGGCGCTGCGGCGTTTTGAACTCGCGCTGCTGGGGCACCTGGGTTATGGCGTCGACTTTTTGCACTGCGCAGGTACCGGTGAAGAAGTCGATGATGCAATGACCTACCGCTACCGCGAAGAAAAGGGCTTTATCGCAAGCCTGGTTATCGATAACGCGTCGTTTACTGGCCGCCAGCTTCGCGCTCTCGCGACCCGCGAATTTCCTGACGCAGACACCCTGCGCGCCGCTAAACGCTTCACCCGTATGGCGCTCAAACCGTATCTCGGCGGTAAGCCGCTTAAAAGCCGTGAGCTGTTCCGTCAGTTTGTGCCGAAAAAACGTCCGCTCCCGCCAGAAGGCGAAAGCGCCTGACCGCGCAGCCGTAGCCAGGCTTTCCTCACCAGGTGTAAACTGCCTGCACATTTTGTCGATTTACGAGGATTGTCATGGCTGAATTGCTGTTAGGGGTTAACATCGACCATATCGCCACGCTGCGTAACGCCCGCGGCACCGCTTATCCGGATCCGGTACAGGCGGCGTTTATCGCCGAGCAGGCCGGGGCGGATGGCATCACGGTTCACCTGCGCGAAGATCGCCGGCACATTACCGACCGCGACGTGCGTATTTTGCGCCAGACACTCCACACCCGTATGAACCTGGAAATGGCCGTCACCGACGAGATGCTGGCCATTGCCTGCGAGACCAAACCGCATTTCTGCTGCCTGGTGCCGGAAAAGCGTCAGGAAGTTACGACCGAAGGCGGTCTGGATGTCGCAGGTCAGCTCGATAAAATGCGCGACGCCTGCCAGCGTCTGGCGCAGGCGGGTATCCTGGTCTCGCTGTTTATTGACGCCGACAACGCTCAGATTGACGCCGCGGTGGCCGTCGGTGCGCCCTACATTGAAATTCACACCGGTTGCTATGCCGACGCCGAAGATGACGTCACCCGCGCTCGCGAGCTCACGCGTATCGCCCGCGCCGCGACCTATGCCGCCAGCAAAGGCCTGAAGGTGAATGCCGGCCACGGGCTTACCTACCACAACGTGCAGGCGATTGCGGCCCTACCGGAAATGCATGAGCTTAATATCGGCCATGCGATTATCGGTCGTGCGGTAATGAGCGGCCTCAAAGAGGCGGTATCCGAAATGAAACGCCTGATGCTGAAAGCGCGTCGCTAATGGCGATTCTGGGACTTGGCACTGACATTGTGGAAATTGACCGCATCGAAGCGGTCATTTCCCGTTCCGGCGACCGGCTGGCGAGGCGGGTACTGAGCGCGAACGAGTGGGCGCAATACCAGGCGCATCAACAGCCGGTGCGCTTTCTGGCGAAACGCTTCGCGGTCAAAGAGGCTGCGGCCAAAGCTTTCGGCACGGGCATTCGCAACGGGCTTGCGTTTAACCAGTTTGAAGTGTTTAACGATGAGCTGGGAAAACCGAAACTGAGGCTCTGGGAAGAGGCGCAGCGGCTGGCGGAGCGCATGGGCGTGACAGCAGTGCATGTCACGCTTGCTGATGAGCGGCATTACGCCTGCGCGACGGTGATTATCGAAAGCTAGATCTTATCGGCATGATGGAGCAGCACGAATTTATCCCACAGCTGCTCTTCATTCTCGGCGTGCGCCGGGTCTTTAATAATGGTGTTCGGGATAGGGCACACTTTCTGGCAGGTGGGCGTTTCATAATGCCCCACACATTCAGTACAACGGCTGGTGTCTATCTGGTAGATGTTGTCTCCCATTGAGATAGCCTCATTCGGGCACTCCGGCTCGCACATGTCACAGTTGATACATTTTTTAGTGATAAGCAGCGCCATCAGGAAAATCTCAGAAACAACACAAACAGGGCGGGCATTATACGCCCATTCGTTGCTCAGACCAGTTTTTTTACCAGCGCCTCGCTGTGGCGAATTCGCTCTGGCGCTTTCTCCAGATCCTGCTGTACCAGTGCCATAAACAGCAGATCCGCGAGCATCATCTGGGCAGATGTGGAAGAGATAGCCGCACTGCGCGTCGCCTGTTCTTCTGCAATGGTATAGAGGCACTGGGTCGCGCGCTGTTGCAGCGCATTCGGCGTAAAACCGGTGATAGCGAGAATACGCGCGCCGACGCGCAGCGCCTCATCGGCAGCCAGATTGATTTCGCGCCGCTCGCCAGAGTAGGAGAGGGCGACCAGCAAATCTTCCGGCTCCAGTGCCTGTACGGTTGCGAGCAACGCATGCATATCCTGCTCAGCCACTGCATTCAGCCCAATCTTCATGAGCTTCCAGGAGAAGTTTTTCGCCACGAGCCCCGAGGCCCCGATGCCGGTCAACACGATGCGCCGCGCGTTGCGCAGCAGCCCGACGCTTGCCAGCAGTTTCTCTTCAGGGTTGATGTCCAGCGAGGCGTGCATCGCGGCGATATTTTCCTTAATTAGTTTCTCACCCACCAGACGCAGCGGATCATCGCCCAGAATTTCGTTATGAACGGCGATGGAGTGAATATTGCTCTGGCTGGCAAGCGCTTCGCTGATCGCAAGCTTCAGCGCCGGAAACCCTTTATAGCCGAGCTTCTGGGAAAATTTCACGACGCTCGACTGGCTCACGCCTGCTTCCACGGCCAACTGTTGCGAGCTTAAGTGGCGAGCATAATCCGGGAACTGCAACAAAAAATCGGCAAGTTTGCGGTCGCTTTGCGCCAGTGTCGGATATCGCTGGCGGATAAGGATCAGGGTGTTCATCAACGCCTCCAGCAGGGCTAAATGTGATCGGCTTTAAAATGCCGGGAAATTAACTCGCCACTTTGAATTTTATATTCCATTATAGCTCCATCATTATGAATTAAAAATTCAGAGGTGCAATATGAATCTTGGCTCGCTGGTATCAGAAACCCGTAACCCTAACACGCTGGATCTCGATGCGCTCACCACGCTTGAGATGCTGATGCGTTTTAACGAAGAAGACAAGCGGGTGGCGTACGCCGTCAGCGAGACGTTGCCGGACGTGGCAAACGCGGTAGACGCCGCGGCAGCGGCGCTGCAACACGGCGGCAGGCTTATCTACATGGGCGCTGGTACCAGCGGGCGTCTTGGCGTGCTGGATGCCTCCGAATGCCCGCCGACGTTCGGCGTACCGCACGGCGTGGTAGTCGGGCTTATCGCAGGTGGCCCCGGCGCGCTGCTGAAGGCCGTCGAGGGGGCTGAGGATAATGCGCAGCTCGGCGAGGACGATTTGAAAGCCATCGGGCTTGAAGCGCGCGATATGGTCATTGGGATCGCCGCCTCCGGGCGCACACCGTATGTTATTGGCGGGCTGAAGTATGCCCGTGCGCTGGGCTGCGCCACGGCGGCTATCTCCTGCAACCCCGAGTCGCCTGTCGCCCGGGAAGCGGAAATCGCCATCTCGCCCATTGTCGGTCCCGAAGCGTTAACCGGCTCCACCCGCCTGAAATCAGGCACTGCGCAAAAACTGGTGCTGAATATGATCTCCACCGGCGCGATGGTGAAATTCGGCAAGGTGTATCAAAACCTGATGGTGGATATGAAAGCGACCAACGTCAAACTGGTGGATCGCGCCTGCCGAATGGTCATGGAAGCGACCGGCGTAACCCGCGCGGAAGCCGAAGCCGTGCTCGCGCAGACGGAGTATGAAGTCAAACCCGCCATCCTGATGGTGCTGACCGGGCTCGATGCCGCGTCGGCGCACGCGCGTCTCGCCGCGCACAACGGCTTTTTAAGAGCGGCGTTACAGCCGTAAGAGGGCAGACGTATGGAAAAATCGGTAACGCTCGCCACGCAAATCCTCAAAGGCGTAGGTGGCGAAGGCAATATTCTGCGGCTGGAAAACTGCATGACGCGCGTGCGCATGGAGCTGCGCGACGACACTCTGATGGATCTCCCGGCGCTGAAAACGCTGCCCGGTATCAGCGGCTACGTGAAGCAGGGCGAACAGCACCAGCTTATTGCAGGGCCGGGTCGCGCCGCGCAAATCGTCGATGCGATGCGTGCGCAAATGCAGGCGTTATCACCTGTCGACCCCACGCTTGATGACGCCACGCGCACTAAAGCCCTGGTGAAAGCGCGCTATAAAGCGCCAATGAGTGACGCGCTACAAAAGCTTGCCAATGTGTTTATTCCGCTCATCCCGGCGTTTATCGCCTCGGGGCTTATCAGCGGCATTATCAACATCCTTAAACGACCGGATATTGTCGGCGGTTTCGCGACCAGCTATCCCAACCTGCTGGGGCTGCTCGGCATTTTTGGCAGCGCCGTGTTTGCTATCATGAACATCCTTGTGGGCGTTAACGCCGCGCGGGTATTCGGCGGCTCGGTGGCGATGGGCGGCGTAATGGCAGGAATTCTCTCCAGCCCACAACTGGCGCAGATAGAGCTTTTTGGCGAAGCGTTACAGCCGGGGCGGGGCGGCGTCATCGCCGTATTGCTGGTCGTGATGCTGATGTGCTGGCTTGAGAAACAACTGCGTCGGCTATTGCCGGTCTCCGTTGAACTTATCCTCAACCCGCTTTTGACCACGCTGGTGACCGGCGCGATCGCCATCGTGGCGCTGCAACCGCTCGGCGGCTGGATTTCAGAGGCTATCGCTCACGGCGCATCGCTTGCTATCGATAAAGGCGGGCTGCTCGTCGGCGCGGTGCTGGCGGGCACATTTTTACCGCTGGTGCTGACAGGTTTGCACCAGGGGCTGGTGCCGATTCATGTCGAGCTGGTTCAGGCGCATGGGTATAACGCGCTGTTTCCGATCCTCGCGATGGCGGGCGTCGGGCAGATTGGCGCGTCGCTGGCGGTGCTGTTGAAAACCCGTAATACGCGGCTGAAAAAGGTCATTAAAGGCGCGCTGCCTGTCGGGCTGCTCGGCATCGGCGAGCCGCTCATTTTCGGCGTGACGCTGCCGCTCGGTAAGCCGTTTATTGGTGCGTGCCTTGGCGGGGCGGCAGGCGGCGCGATTATCAGCTATTTTAAAGTGGCGACGGTTATCACTTTCGGCATCTCCGGCTTGCCGCTGGCGTTAACCATCGTGACCGGAAAAGTGATGCTCTATCTGTTAGGCTATCTGGTAGCGGTAATCGCCGGTTTTCTGTTTACGTGGTTCCTGGGCTTTAACGATCCAGAGGAGTAAGGTTTGGCCAATAACGAGCGTCGGGTAGTGTTTTTCGATCTGGATGGCACGCTGCATCAACAGGATATGTTTGGCACCTTTATGCGCTATCTGCTGCGGCACCAGCCGCTGAACCTGCTGCTGGTTATTCCTCTGTTGCCCGTCGTGCTCGGCGGGCTGTTAATGAAAGGGCGCGCCGCCCGCTGGCCGATGAGCCTTCTGCTCTGGGGGTGCACCTTTGGTCATAGCGAGACGCGCCTGCGCGCGCTTGAAGATGATTTCACCGCCTGGTTTCGCGGCCACGTCACGACCTTCCCGGTGGTGCATGAACGCCTCACCGGTTATCTCACCAGCACCGATGCCGACGTCTGGCTTATCACCGGCTCCCCGCAGACGCTCGTCGAAAAGGTCTATTACGATACGCCATGGCTGCCGCGCGTTAATGTCATTGCAAGCCAGATGGAGCGCCGCTTTGGCGGCTGGGTATTAACGCTTCGCTGTCTCGGCCATGAAAAAGTGGCACAGCTGGAGCGCCAGATTGGCACGCCGCTGCGTCTTTACAGCGGCTACAGCGACAGCAAGCAGGATAACCCGCTACTCTACTTCTGCCAGCATCGCTGGCGCGTCACGCCTCAGGGGCAGCTTCAGCAGCTCGAATAAGGCCCGCATTTCGCAACCCATAAACGGTGTGTATAATGCCGCCCGCCTTATATTCCCGGAGAACACCGTGTCACAGACTGAACTCACCCATGAATACTGGATGCGCCACGCGCTGACGCTCGCGCAGCGCGCCTGGGACGAGGGAGAGGTGCCGGTAGGGGCGGTGCTGGTACATAACAACCAGGCGATCGGCGAAGGCTGGAACCGCCCGATTGGCCGCCACGACCCAACCGCGCACGCGGAAATCATGGCGCTGCGCCAGGGCGGCCTGGTGCTACAGAATTATCGTCTGCTGGAAACCACCCTGTATGTCACGCTGGAGCCGTGCGTGATGTGCGCGGGCGCGATGGTACACGGGCGCATCGGCACGCTGGTGTTTGGGGCGCGCGACGCTAAAACCGGCGCGGTCGGCTCGCTTATGGATATTACGGGGCACCCTGGCATGAACCATCAGGTGCAGGTTATCGAGGGGATAATGGCGGCAGAGTGTTCGGCCATGTTGAGTGCGTTTTTCCGGCAGCGCCGGCTTGAGAAAAAGGCCCTAAAGGAAGCTGCGAAAAAGGCGACGGGAACAGACCCTGCGGCGTAATGCTCGTCGGGTAGTTCTGCACAAGCTTAGGCTGCGCCGCGGCAGCCGCCTGTTTTTCTTTCTCAAGCAAGTAACCTACCAGGCTTATCTGATACTTCCGGATATTTTCTACATAGGCGTAGGCCTCATGGCCGCGCGCATAGCCGTAAGTCAGCTTGCTGTAATACGGCTTCTGGCTTAACAGCGGCAGCCGCTGTTTTACATCCGCCCAGCTATCCGGGTTACCTTTCTGCTTCGCCGTGAGAGCGCGTGCGTCAAGCATATGCGCGTAGCCCATGTTATAGGCCGCCAGCGCAAACCAGATCCGCTCTTCTTCTGGCACGCTTTCCGGCACTTTGCTCATCATATCTTTCAGATAGCGCGCGCCGCCGCTAATGCTCTGTTCGGCATCAAGACGGTCGGTCAGGCCGAGGCTTTGGGCCGTGTTGCGGGTCAACATCATCAACCCGCGCACCCCGGTCGGCGAGGTGGCCTGGCTGTCCCAGTGGGATTCCTGATAAGAAATGGCTGCTAACAATCGCCAGTCAATATCGGTGGCGTATTTCTCAAACAGCGGCTGAAGCTCCGGCAGTACATTATCGACGGCGCGCAGGAAACTGCGGGTATCCACATAGTCAAAATCGTTGCCGTGGCCGAGGTATTTCTCTTCAAGCCGCGCCAGCGTGCCGTCTTCGTTGATCTGGTTGAAGAAATCCAGCAAGGCAGCGGAAAGGGTATTATCACTGTCACTGCGGCGGCTAAACCACGTTACTGGCTGCTCGTCACTGAGATCGAGCGCGACTGCCAGTTGGGGATGTACGCGCTGGAACATGCCGATGGCGACCGAGTCGGCGATGGTGTAATCAAGTTTGCCTTGCACCACCTGCAGCAGCAGTTCATTACTGCTGAGCTTCGGGTCGACGCGCCAGCTGAGATCCGGGTATTTACTCTCTTTAAGTTTTTCTAATTCGCTTTGCGCTACATGGCCGGGTGCGATGGTCAACTGATCGTCTTTGATAGTGGCGAGGCTGCGTGGCCGCAGGCTGCCCACGCGATAGACCATCTGCTGCGATACGGAGTAATAGATAGGACCCGCCTGATAATGCTGGCTGCGCTGTTCGTTATACACAAGGCCGGCGGCCAGAAGATCGGCCCGGTTATTGTCCAGGTCGTCGAAGAGCTGATTGATATTCTGGCGCACGGTGACTTCAAGCTTAACGCCAAGATAGTCGGCAAACGCCTGGCTCAGCTCGTAATCGAGCCCGGAGATAGTCTCATTGGCGCGGTACATGGTAAGGGGCGTCGCAATCGTACTGACGCGCAAAACCCCCCGCGCCTGGATAGCGGCGATACGGTTATCGGCTTTGCCGGACCACGGAATGGCCGGCCATAAGGCCACTGCCAGCAGCAGGGTAACGACGCCGATGAGCAGATAATTAAGCTTTAATTTTTTCAATTAGTTAATTCTCTGCGTTGCCTCTGGGCTCAGCGAACAATCGTTAGTAAACCGTTTCGTTTGAATGGCATGGAGCGGCATTTTGCGTAACAAAGCGCCACTTGGCAACTAATTAGAGGAATCGGCCACACCAAACGTTAACGCGACGGCGGGATTTTATTTCTACGCAAACGGTTTCGTCAGCGCGTCGGATTCTCTATAATGACGCCCGTTTTCCCCCTTGCGCCCACTGAGGTGCCCTCCGGCGCTTCGAAGACGAGAGACTAGATGATGGAAATTCTGCGTGGTTCGCCCGCTTTGTCGGCATTTCGTATTAACAAACTGCTGGCTCGTTTCAAAGACGCTCACCTCCCGGTGAAGACTATTTATGCCGAGTATGTTCATTTTGCTGACCTCGCCGCACCGCTGAATGCCGAAGAGCACGCGCGCCTTGAGCGCCTGCTGAAATATGGTCCAAGCCTTCCGGGCCACACGCCGTCAGGCCGCCTGCTGCTGGTTACGCCGCGCCCTGGCACCATCTCTCCCTGGTCCTCTAAAGCTACTGACATCGCCCATAACTGCGGGCTGAACCAGATCCATCGCCTTGAGCGCGGTGTGGCGTATTATCTCGACGTTGACCCGACAGCGGATAGCGAGGCCTGGACGCAAATCGCCGCGCTTTTGCATGACCGTATGATGGAGAGCGTTTTCGCAGGCCTGGAAGACGCGGCCGCGCTTTTCGCGCATCACGAACCTGCGCCGGTACAAAGCGTAGATCTGCTGGGGCAGGGCCGTCAGGCGCTGGCGGACGCCAACGTGCGTCTGGGGCTGGCGCTGGCCGAGGATGAAATCGACTACCTGCACGAAGCTTTTACCCGTCTGGGCCGTAACCCAAACGACATCGAACTCTATATGTTCGCGCAGGCCAACTCTGAGCACTGCCGCCACAAAATCTTCAACGCCGACTGGGTTATCGATGGCGAAAAACAGCCGAAGTCGCTGTTTAAGATGATCAAAAACACCTTTGAGAAGACCCCGAATTTCGTTCTCTCTGCATACAAAGACAACGCCGCGGTGATGGAAGGCTCCTCCGTAGGCCGTTTCTACGCTGACCACGACGCAGGGCGCTACGCCTTTCATCAGGAACCCGCGCATATCCTGATGAAAGTGGAAACCCATAACCACCCGACCGCCATCTCTCCGTGGCCGGGCGCCGCCACCGGCTCTGGCGGTGAGATCCGCGACGAGGGCGCGACGGGCCGCGGTGCCAAGCCGAAAGCGGGCCTGGTGGGCTTTTCGGTTTCTAACCTGCGCATTCCGGGCTTTGAGCAGCCCTGGGAAGAAGATTTCGGCAAACCGGATCGCATTGTCACCGCGCTCGACATCATGACCGACGGCCCGCTCGGCGGGGCGGCGTTTAACAACGAATTTGGCCGCCCGGCGCTGAACGGTTATTTCCGTACTTATGAAGAGAAAGTCGTAAGCCATAATGGCGAAGAGCTGCGCGGTTATCACAAACCGATCATGCTTGCAGGCGGCATCGGCAATATTCGCGCCGATCACGTTCAGAAAGGCGACATCCCGCCTGGCGCGAAGCTTATCGTGCTTGGCGGTCCGGCGATGAATATCGGCCTTGGCGGCGGCGCAGCGTCCTCGATGGCGTCAGGCCAGTCGGATGCCGATCTCGATTTCGCCTCGGTACAGCGCGACAACCCGGAAATGGAGCGCCGTTGTCAGGAAGTTATCGACCGTTGCTGGCAGCTTGGCGACGCGAACCCCATCCTCTTTATTCACGATGTCGGCGCGGGCGGTCTTTCTAACGCCATGCCGGAGCTGGTGAGTGACGGCGGGCGCGGCGGGCGCTTTGAACTGCGCAATATTTTAAGCGACGAGCCAGGCATGAGCCCGCTCGAAGTCTGGTGTAACGAATCCCAGGAGCGTTACGTGCTCGCGGTGGCGCCGGAACAACTGGCGCTCTTTGACGAGCTGTGCCGCCGCGAGCGTGCGCCATACGCCGTGATTGGCGAGGCGACCGAGGCCCAGCACCTGACGCTGAGCGACAGCCATTTCGACAACCAGCCGGTGGATATGCCGCTTGACGTGCTGCTCGGTAAAACCCCGAAAATGACGCGCGACGTTATCCGTCAGCAGGCCGAAGGTCAGGCATTTGACCGCGCGGGTATTACGATAGCTGACGCGGTAAACCGCGTGCTGCATCTGCCGACTGTGGCCGAAAAAACCTTTCTTGTCACCATCGGGGATCGCACCGTGACTGGCATGGTCGCACGCGATCAGATGGTCGGCCCGTGGCAGGTGCCGGTGGCGAACTGCGCGGTAACGACCGCGAGTCTCGACAGCTATTACGGCGAAGCGATGGCGATGGGCGAACGTGCCCCGGTGGCGCTGCTGGATTTCGCCGCGTCTGCGCGCCTCGCCGTTGGCGAAGCGCTGACCAACATCGCCGCGACGCAAATCGGCGATATTAAACGCCTGAAGCTCTCTGCAAACTGGATGGCAGCGGCCGGGCATCCTGGCGAAGACGCGGGGCTTTACGCGGCAGTGAAAGCCGTCGGGGAAGAACTCTGCCCGCAGCTTGGTCTGACCATTCCGGTCGGCAAAGATTCGATGTCGATGAAAACCCGCTGGCAGCAGGATGGCGAACAGCGTGAGATGACCTCACCGCTTTCGCTCGTGATCTCCGCCTTTGCCCGCGTGGAAGATGTACGTCGCACCGTGACGCCGGAACTGACCACTGAAGATAACGCGCTGCTGTTGATCGATCTGGGGTGCGGTCACAACGCGCTGGGGGCGACGGCACTGGCGCAGGTGTATCGTCAGTTGGGCGACAAGCCTGCCGACGTGCGTGATGCGGGTCAGCTGAAATGCTTTTACGACGCCATTCAGGCGCTGGTAGCGCAGCGTAAACTGCTGGCCTACCACGACCGCTCTGATGGCGGCCTGCTGGTGACGCTCGCAGAGATGGCCTTCGCCGGCCACTGCGGGATCGAGGCAGATATTGCTGCGCTCGGCGACGACGCCCTGGCCGCACTCTTTACGGAAGAACTTGGCGCGGTGATCCAGATTGCCGCTGCCGAGCGCGAGCAGGTCGAGCGGGTTTTGAAAGATCACGGGCTTGGCGAGTGCACGCACTACCTTGGCAAGGCGGTTGCGGGCGACAGCTTCACCCTGACCTCAGGTGAGACCGTGGTGTACCGCGAAAGCCGCACCCAGCTTCGTATGTGGTGGGCCGAGACGACATGGCAGATGCAGCGTCTGCGTGATAACCCGGAATGCGCCGATCAGGAGCATCAGGCGAAAGCCAACGACAACGATCCGGGCCTGAACGTGAAGCTGACCTTCGATATCAAAGAAGACATCGCCGCGCCGTTCATTGCGACCGGCGCGCGCCCGAAAGTGGCGGTACTGCGCGAGCAGGGCGTTAACTCCCACGTGGAGATGGCGGCGGCGTTCCACCGCGCGGGCTTTGATGCCATCGACGTTCATATGAGCGATCTGCTTGGCGGGCGTCGCGGTCTGGGCGATTTTCATACGCTGGTGGCGTGCGGCGGCTTCTCGTATGGCGACGTGCTGGGCGCAGGCGAAGGCTGGGCGAAGTCCATTCTCTTTAATGACCGCGTGCGCGATGAGTTTACCGAGTTCTTCCATCGTCCTCAGACGCTGGCGCTCGGCGTGTGTAACGGCTGCCAGATGATGTCCAATCTGCGTGAACTTATTCCGGGCAGTGAACTGTGGCCGCGTTTTGTGCGTAACCAGTCCGACCGCTTTGAAGCGCGCTTCAGCCTGGTGGAAGTGACCGCCAGCCCGTCGCTGCTGCTTGACGGCATGGTCGGCTCGCATATGCCGATCGCAGTCTCTCACGGTGAAGGGCGCGTGGAAGTGCGCGATGACGCGCATCTGGCGATGCTTGAGAGCAAAGGGCTGGTGGCGCTGCGCTATATCGATAACTTTGGTGCGGTGACGGAAACCTATCCGGCTAACCCGAACGGCTCTCCGAACGGGGTAACGGCGGTCACCAGTGAAAGCGGGCGCGTCACCATTATGATGCCGCACCCGGAGCGCGTTTTCCGGACGGTGGCAAACTCCTGGCACCCGGCAAACTGGGGCGAAGACAGCCCGTGGATGCGCATCTTCCGCAATGCGCGCAAGCAACTGGGTTAACCCTTATAAAGGCCTCGAAAGAGGCCTTTTTTCTTTTATCGCGCCGGTAAGTGTCTGTCCGGTTTCGTGGGTGTCGGCATATTGCGACAAACACAATGCTGAGGTGTCGCTAATCTGAGACATTTAAGTCATTGATTTTATTGCAATGAAAATCATGACCCTGGATGTGTTGGTTTTTAGCGACACTCTGGCGAAAAAGAGCGCAAAACTATGATGTCCGTCATAGTTTTAAACCTGTTATATAACATCAACTTATGATTTATATAGTAAACCTGGCACGGTTGATGCATAATATTAACCAGTGGCTCATTCACCTTCTTATGTCAGCCCCATAGCGAGCGCTACATAAACCTCGAATGACGCACTCAAAGGTGCCTGCCGTCCAACTGCTGATCATAGCACTGCTATTTCAGAACCCGGGCGACACGTTGAGTAAGGCACCGCCTGATTCCATCACAAAGGCAGGGTTAATCCCCTGCCTTTGTTGTTTTTCGCGTATGGCTTTGCACAAGCGCGACTGTCGGTTAGCATCGGGCTTTTGCAATCACCTCGGGATAACGCTGTGAAACGCTGGCCTGCTTTCCCCCGCTCGCTTCGCCAACTGGTCATGATGGCTTTTTTACTGGTGATGGTGCCGCTGCTATTTCTCGCCTGGCAGGCCTGGCAGAGCCTTAACGCACTCAGCGCTCAGGCAGCGCAAACCAATACGCTTACTCAGATGGATGCGCGACGCAGCGAGGCAATGACCAATATCGCGCTCGAAATGGAGCGCAGCTACCGCCAGTACTGTGTGCTGGATGATGTGACGCTTGCGAGAGTGTATGAAAACCAGCGCCTGCGCTACTCCCGCATGCTGGAGGCACAGGCGAGCGTATTGCCAGACGCAAAACTGTATAAAGCCCTGCGCCAGAGCCTGGTTGAGCTTGCACAGTTACAATGCCATAACAGCGGCCCGAAACCTGACGCGGCGGCGGTTCTGGAAGCATTCGCCGATACCAATACCCGACTGGTGCAGGCCACCCGCGCGGTTATCTACGCCCGCGGCCAGCAGCTTCAGCAGGAAATTGCCGCGCGCGGCCAGCTGTTTGGCTGGCAGGCGCTGGCGCTCTTTCTGGCGAGCCTCGCGCTGGTGCTGCTCTTTACCCGCATGATTATCGGCCCGGTGAAAGGCATTGAGCGGATGATTAACCGGCTGGGAGAGGGGAAATCCCTCGGCACCGCCATGATGTTTAAAGGCCCGCGCGAGCTGCGCTCGGTCGGCCAGCGTATCATCTGGTTAAGCGAACGCCTGGCCTGGCTGGAGTCCCAGCGTCATCAGTTTCTTCGTCATATTTCCCATGAATTAAAAACGCCGCTCGCCAGTATGCGCGAGGGCACCGAACTGTTGGCCGATCAGGTGGTTGGGCCGCTCACGACCGAACAACGTGAAGTGGTGGATATTCTCGATACCAGCAGCCGCAATCTGCAAACGCTGATTGAGCAACTGCTTGATTACAATCGCAAACTGGCAGGCGGCGCGGTAGAACTTGAAAAAGTCGAGCTGGCGCCGCTGGTAGATATTGTGATTGCCTCACACAGTCTGCCGGCGCGGGCTAAAATGATGCATACCGAAGTGTCGCTTGCAGGCGGAGACTGTCTTGCGGAGCCGATGCTGCTGATGAGCGTGCTGGATAATCTCTACTCCAATGCGGTGCACTACGGGCGCGAATCCGGTACCATTTATCTGCGAAGCCGCCGTCAGGGCAATACGGTATGTATTGAGGTGGCGAATACCGGTACGCCGATTCCTGAGGCGGAACAACAAATGATTTTCGAGCCCTTTTATCAGGGAAGCCATCAACGTAAAGGGGCGGTGAAAGGCAGCGGCCTGGGCTTAAGCATCGCTCAGGATTGCATCCGACGTATGCACGGCGAATTGCGTCTGGTTGAGGATGAAACCGCAGACGTCTGTTTTCGCATTGAATTACCGCTCTTTGACCCGGAACGATTAAAAAAATGAATTCACGTCTGGTAAGCGCCTGGCGCAGTCTGCGCTCGCGCGGCACAACCTTTTTCACTCTTCGCACGCTGGCCCGTTCCGCGCTCCTGCCGTGCCTGTTAGCCGGGTGCGTGCAAAGCCCGGTTTCCAGCAATATCAAACAAAAACATGATCCAAAACTGCCGGAACAACAACTGGCGGATTTCCTGTTTACTGACTGCTCCGGCATCTGGCAATTGACCGGACAGAGCGTCGAAAGCAACCCGCTGTTCTGGCTGCGTGGCATGGACTGCGCCGAACGTCTGGCGCCTGCCGAGGCGCGCGCGCAGGCGCGCAATTTCCCGGACGACACCTGGCAACATGCCTTCCGGCGCGGCATTCTGTTGGCTAACGCGCGTATTGCGCCTGCCGAGCGCCGCAGTTTTCTCACGACCTTAAGCGCCGCCTCCGGTGATATCCCGGCACATGTGCGCCCCCTGTATGAAGCCTGGCGCGACGGGCAGTCTGCGCAACTGGCGCTTTCTGAGGAGCGTAGCCGCTACAGCAAATTGCAGCAAAGCACCGACAGTGAACTGGACGCGCTTCGCGAGCAGCAGCATCACCTGCGCAGCCAGCTTGAGCTCACCACCCGCAAGCTTGAGAATCTGACGGATATTGAACGCCAGCTGTCGTCGCGTAAAAACGCGGGCGGCTATATTCAGGACAATAGCCACAGCCCCGATAACGCAGATAAAGAGCCAGCCGCCCCGGCGGAAAAAGACGCCGCGCCCGCGCAGGAGGAGAGTAAACCATGACGCAGCATAAACCCGCGCGCCTGTTGCTGGTGGATGACGATCCGGGCCTGCTGAAACTGCTGGGGCTGCGTCTGACCAGCGAAGGTTTTACGGTTGAGACCGCTGAAAGCGGGCATGAAGGCCTGCGCATCTTAGGGCGCGAAAAGATAGATCTGGTGATTAGCGATCTGCGCATGGATGAAATGGACGGCATGCAGCTCTTTGCCGAGATCCAGAAACTCCAGCCGGGCATGCCGGTGATCATTCTGACCGCGCACGGATCGATTCCTGATGCCGTTGCGGCCACCCAGCAGGGCGTGTTCAGTTTTCTCACCAAACCCGTTGATAAAGACGCGCTCTATAAAGCGATTGATGATGCGCTGGCTCATGTGGCACCCGCGGGCGATGAACAGTGGCGGGAGACGATTGTCACCCGCAGCCCGGTGATGTTGCGTCTGCTGGAGCAGGCGCATATGGTGGCGCAGTCGGATGTCAGCGTATTGATTAACGGCCAGAGCGGTACTGGTAAAGAAATCCTCGCGCAGGCCATCCACAACGCCAGCCCGCGCGCGAAAAACGCATTTATCGCGATTAACTGCGGCGCGCTTCCTGAGCAACTGCTGGAATCAGAGCTGTTCGGCCATGCGCGCGGCGCCTTTACCGGCGCGGTAAGCAGCCGTGAAGGCCTCTTTCAGGCTGCTGAAGGCGGCACGCTATTTCTTGATGAAATTGGCGATATGCCGGTGCCGTTGCAGGTCAAACTCCTGCGCGTTTTGCAGGAGCGCAAGGTGCGTCCGCTCGGCAGCAACCGCGACATTGATATCGATGTGCGGATTATCTCTGCCACGCACCGCGATTTGCCAAAAGCGATGGCGCGCGGCGAGTTTCGCGAAGATCTGTTTTATCGTCTCAACGTGGTGAACCTGAAGATTCCGGCGTTGCACGAACGTGCGGAAGATATTCCGCTGCTGGCGACTCATCTGCTGCGCCAGGCGGCGGACCGGCATAAACCCTTTGTGCGCAGCTTCTCAACCGACGCGATGAAGCGCCTGATGGCGGCAAGCTGGCCGGGCAACGTGCGCCAGCTGGTGAACGTGATTGAGCAGTGCGTGGCGCTGACCTCGGCACCGGTGATTAGCGAGGCGCTGGTGGAGCAGGCGCTGGAAGGCGAAAACACGGTGCTGCCGACGTTTGTTGAGGCGCGCAATCAGTTCGAGCTTAATTACCTGCGCAAACTGCTGCAAATTACCAAAGGAAACGTCACGCATGCCGCGCGAATGGCGGGGCGCAACCGCACTGAGTTCTATAAATTACTGGCCCGCCATGAGCTTGAGGCGAATGATTTTAAAGAGTAGTTTTTGATGCCCAAACCGCCGTAAGGTATGGTAATTTGAGCAACCGATTACGCGAATTGAATCGCCGTGCAGGCGCTGGCAGGAATTAAGGATCCACCATGAAAAAGATTGATGCGATTATTAAACCCTTCAAACTCGATGATGTACGTGAAGCGCTGGCGGAAGTCGGGATCACCGGGATGACGGTGACCGAGGTCAAAGGGTTTGGTCGTCAGAAGGGGCACACCGAGCTCTATCGCGGCGCGGAATATATGGTGGATTTCCTGCCGAAAGTGAAAATTGAAATCGTGGTGACCGATGATATCGTCGATACCTGCGTCGACACGATTATTCGTACCGCCCAGACCGGTAAAATCGGCGACGGCAAGATTTTCGTTTTCGACGTAGCCCGCGTGGTGCGTATCCGTACCGGTGAGGAAGACGACGCGGCAATTTAACCGCGCCAGACGTAAAAAAGCAGGTCAGTGGACCTGCTTTTTTTATGCCTGTAGAACCTGGTGAGAGCGCGAACGTCGTAAGGCGGATTAGCGAAGCGCCACCCGCCATGACTCACCGTCGCGAACACTCACAGCACCTTGTGGGGACCGAAACATTCGTAATGGATGTTCTCTTTATCCACGCCAAGGCTTACTAACTGCTCGGCGGCGAACTGCATAAATTTCACCGGGCCGCAGACATAAAACTGCATACCAGGCGTGGTGACATGCGCTTTGTGGTCATGAAGCGCCATCAGCCCTTCGCTGTTATAACGGCCTGCGCTGCGGTCGGCATCGCTCGGGACGCGATACCAGATGTGGCTCGTGAAATGCGGCAACTGCGCGCCGCGTTCGAGCACTTCATCGGTAAACGCATGCACATCGCCGCTTTCCGCCGCGTGGAACCAGTTCACCTGCGCCGGGTGGCGGGCGCTCGCCAGCGTATCAAGCATCGCGAGCATCGGCGTCTGACCGACGCCTGCGGAGATAAGCGTCACCGGCGTTTGCGGATCTACCTTCATAAAGAAATCGCCCGCCGGCGCGGCCAGCTCAATGATATCGCCCGGCTGCGCATGCTGATGCAGCCAGTTCGACACCTGACCTTCGCCTTCGCGTTTGACCGCAATGCGATAGCTCTTGCCATTCGGCTTGCGGGTAAGTGAGTACTGACGTATTTCCTGATGCGGAAACCCTTCCGGTTTGATCCAGACGGCAGTGTACTGGCCTGGCAGGTAATCTGCGACTGGGCCGCCATCGACGGGCTCCAGTTCAAAGCTCGTCACAATCTCGCTCTGTGGTGTTTTGCTGGCGATACGGAACGCGCGGGTGCCTTCCCAGCCGCCGGTTTTTTGCGTATTGCTCTGGTAAATCTCGGCTTCGCGATGAATAAACACGCCCGCTAACACGCCATACGCTTTGCCCCAGGCATCCAGCACCTCCTGGCCCGGACTGAACATCTCATCAAGCGTGGCCAGCAGATGTTCGCCTACAATATTGTATTGCTCTGGCTTAATATTAAAGCTGGTGTGTTTTTGAGCGATTTTTTCTACCGCAGGCAGCAGGGCTGCAAGGTTTTCAATATTCGTGGCGTAAGCGCAGATAGCGTTGAACAGCGCTTCACGCTGATCCCCGTTGCGCTGGTTGCTCATATTAAAAATTTCTTTTAGCTCCGGATTATGGGTGAACATCCGGTCATAAAAGTGGGCGGTGAGTTTCGGGCCGGTTTGTGCCAGCAGGGGGATTGTGGATTTAACGACAGCGATGGTTTGACTATCCAGCATGATTGCTTCCTTCCGGTTTTTATAAAATGTATTTTAAATGCATCTTATTAAAAATACCTGCACGTTGTAAATGGTTTTATCCCACCATCAGACCTGCGTCACACTGGATGAAAAAAATACAGGTTTATGATGAAAATAAGTCGCGTAAAGCGCGGCCTTGCTTAAACGTTCAAACCCTTGCGCCACGCCATGCCAAACGTTTGCGTAAAAACCTCTGTCAAGACCTATCTTCACGCTTCCAATCGGTTTACACTGTTGCCCGTTGCCCTAAAGGGCCCCTAATTGCAGTACCTTTTTATTGTCAGCTGAGTCAGGAGATGCGGATGTTAAAGCGTGAAATGAACATTGCCGATTATGATGCCGAACTGTGGCAGGCTATGGAGCAGGAGAAAGTACGTCAGGAAGAGCACATCGAACTGATCGCCTCCGAAAACTACACCAGCCCGCGCGTAATGCAGGCTCAGGGCTCTCAGCTGACCAACAAATATGCCGAAGGCTATCCGGGCAAACGCTACTACGGCGGCTGTGAATATGTCGATATCGTCGAACAGCTGGCGATTGACCGCGCGAAAGCACTCTTCGGCGCTGACTACGCGAACGTGCAGCCGCACTCTGGCTCCCAGGCGAACTTCGCGGTCTACACCGCGCTGCTGCAACCGGGCGACACCGTGCTGGGTATGAACCTGGCGCAGGGCGGCCACCTGACGCACGGCTCACCGGTTAACTTCTCCGGCAAGCTCTACAACATCATCCCTTACGGTATCGACGAGTCCGGTAAAATTGACTACGACGATATGGCGAAGCAGGCGCAGACCCATAAACCGAAAATGATCATCGGCGGCTTTTCGGCTTACTCCGGTATCGTGGACTGGGCAAAAATGCGTGAAATCGCTGACAGCATTGGCGCGTACCTGTTCGTCGATATGGCGCACGTGGCAGGCCTCATCGCCGCTGACGTCTACCCGAACCCGGTGCCGCACGCGCACGTGGTGACCACCACAACGCATAAAACGCTGGCGGGCCCGCGCGGCGGCCTGATCCTTGCTAAAGGCGGCAGTGAAGAACTGTACAAGAAACTGAATTCTGCCGTGTTCCCGAGCGCGCAGGGCGGCCCGCTGATGCACGTTATCGCGGCGAAAGCGGTCGCGCTGAAAGAAGCGATGGAGCCAGAATTCAAAGTTTACCAGCAGCAGGTCGCGAAAAATGCCAAAGCAATGGTAGAAGTGTTCCTGAACCGTGGCTACAAAGTGGTTTCCGGCGGTACTGAAAACCATCTGTTCCTGCTGGATCTGGTAGACAAAAACCTGACCGGTAAAGAAGCTGACGCTGCGCTTGGCCGTGCAAACATTACCGTTAACAAAAACAGCGTGCCGAACGATCCGAAGAGCCCGTTCGTGACCTCCGGTATCCGTATCGGTTCTCCGGCGGTGACCCGCCGTGGCTTTAAAGAAGCGGAAGTCAAAGAGCTGGCTGGCTGGATGTGCGACATTCTGGACAATATCAATGACGAAGCGGTTATTGAGCGCGTCAAAGGTAAAGTCCTGGACGTCTGCGCGCGCTTCCCGGTTTACGCGTAAGCGTTTATCGTCCGACAAGGGCCGCCTCGCGCGGCCTTTTTTTATGGCGTAAACCTACAGGAGAGAGCCATGCGCATTCAGGAATTCGCTGCCCTCAGCGGGCTTGGCGCGCATACGCTGCGCTATTACGAAAAGCTGGGATTGCTGGTGCCCGCGCGTAATAGCAGCGGGCATCGCGACTACCGGCGCGCCGACCTCGACTGGGCGGCGTTTATTAAACGCCTGAAAGAGACGGACATGCCGCTTGAGGAGATCCAGCGTTACGCCTTGTTGCGTGCGCAGGGGGACGCTACCGCAGGCGCACGGCGCGCGTTGCTGGCGGAACATGCCTTACGTCTGGAAGCGCGGCTTGCGCAGCAGACCGAGCATCTGGCGCGTCTGAAAGAGAAGATGGCGTATTACGATCAGACGCTGTTAAAAAACAGCGCTTGACCTGGAGTTTACTCGAAGTTTTACCGTTATCCGCACACACAAAAGGAGAACGGTATGACTTCATCACGTTATGACACAGGCCTTGCGCGGCTCTCGGAAATCGACGGCGCGGCGGGCGAAAAGGTTATCGCGGCGCTTGCCGATATCGCCCCGGATCTCGGGCGCTACGTTATTGAATTTGGCTTTGGCGATGTCTACAGCAGGCCGGGGCTGTCACTCAAAAGTCGGGAGCTTGCAACCGTCGCGGCGCTGACGGCGATAGGCCACGCGCAGCCGCAACTTGCGGTGCATTTGCATGCCGCGCTTAATGTAGGCTGCACGCGCGAGGAGATCATTGAAGTGATTATCCAGATGGCGCTTTACGCCGGTTTTCCGGCAGCGCTTAACGCTATGTTTACCGCTAAAACGGTCTTCGCCGAAGCGGGTGTATAACCGAAAAAGGCCGCTGCGGTGGCCTTTTTGTCTTCCCATGCGTAATGTTATGACGATGTTATGCATCGCTTGCAACCCCCAGGCTTTCCCGCCAGACTAACGCCTCCGAAACGGGAGGGAATCATGGTTTTGCAATCCACGCGCTGGCTGGCGCTCAGCTATTTCACCTACTTTTTTAGCTACGGTATTTTTCTGCCTTTCTGGAGCGTTTGGCTTGCCGGCGTCGGCGTACCGCCAGAAACCATCGGTCTGCTGCTTGGCTCAGGCCTTATCGCACGCTTTCTCGGCAGCCTGCTGCTGGCCCCACGCGTCAAAGATCCTTCCCGTTTAGTGTTTGCACTGCGCCTGCTGGCAGCGCTGACGCTGCTTTTTGCGCTCGGTTTCTGGTTCGGTCATCAGACCGCCTGGCTGTTTGTCGTACTGGTCGGCTTCAATCTCTTTTTCTCACCGCTGGTCCCGCTGACCGATGCCCTCGCAGCCACCTGGCAGCGCCAGATAACCATGGACTACGGGCGCGTTCGCCTGTGGGGGTCGCTTGCGTTTGTGATTGGCTCGGCGCTCACCGGCAAGCTCGTCAGCACGTATGACTACCGCGCGATTCTTGCACTGCTGTCGCTTGGCGTCGCGTCCATGCTTATCGGAATGCTGCTTAAGCCGTCGGTAATGCCGCAGGGTGAATCACGCCACAATGAGGCTGCGGGCTGGCCGGTATGGCGTAAATTACTGCGCGAAAACTGGCGTTTTCTCGCATGCGTGAGCCTGTTGCAGGGGGCACACGCGGCCTATTACGGCTTCAGCGCTATTTACTGGCAAGGGCAGGGCTATTCCGCCTCGGTGGTGGGGTATCTCTGGTCGCTTGGCGTGGTGGCGGAAATTGTTATTTTTGCGCTCAGCAAAAAACTGTTTAGCCGGTTTGGCGCGCGCGACTTGCTGTTGCTGTCCGGCGTGCTGGGGATTATTCGCTGGGGACTGATGGGCTGGACGACCGCGCTGCCGCTGCTGATCGTCGCACAAATCTTGCACTGCGGGAGCTTTTCCATCTGTCATCTGGCGGCGATGCGCTACATCGCCGCGCGCGAAGGTTCAGAGGTTATCCGCCTGCAATCGGTATACTCGGCCGTGGCGATGGGCGGCGGTATCGCCGTGATGACCGTCTTTGCAGGGTTCCTCTACCAGCACCTCGCAGGCGGTGTATTCTGGGTAATGGCGCTGGTCGCGCTGCCGGCACTCTTTTTGCGCCCGAAAGTGACAGCGCGCGTTTAAGCCTCCAGGATCTCCCGTATCCGCTGCTGCTGGTGTTCGCCAAGCGGCAGCGTGGCGTGAATAAGCGGCGGCGAGAAAAGCGGCAACGAGGTGGTGTACGGCGTGACAATAAGCGCCACCTCTTTTGGCGCGCCTTCCTGCTGGAAGGTATGCAGCGTGAGGTGCTTAATATTGAGCGGCAGCAACGTCAGTTCCCGCAGTTGCTGCTCAATTTCCGCCTCAAGCGCGGCGTCATTGCCGGTCAGTAACAGCACCTGTTTCTCCTGAAGATCCGCCTCCTGCATCAACCACGCGCCGAAAATCACCGCCACCAGGCCCACTTCCTCATCAGAAAACGTCACCCGGTACTCCTCTTCAAAACGGTCAAACGCTTTGCGGGTGGTGCGCATCAGGCGGGGATAGAGTCGGTTAATCTCCTCCGGCAGGCTGTTGTCGATGCCGATGCCAAAAAGGCTGCGATCAAGCGCCTGACACAGATGGGTGTAAAGCTGATCGGCAAGGCCCTGTTCATCGCTAAACGCCATGCCGGAGAGTTCGCGAAAGCGCGCAATCAGCGAACCGACCGCATGACGCATCCGGTGATCTTCCGGGTGCGCATCGCGCAGCGGATCGGGCGTGCGCAGCATCATAAACAGCAGCGCCAGGAAACAGTGCTCATTGACGTGCGGCGACTGGGCGACGCGGCGCTGCCAGTGGCGCACGATCTCCTGAGCGGCGAGAAACTCGGCGCGGGCACGCATCCACATTTGCTGCGGCTCGGTGAATTCTGGCGTCTGCCCGTAATGATGCTGGATCAGGCAGTATTGCAGGTAGAGGCGTAAAAACTGGACGTCGCGCGCCTCGAACTGGCGGTCCAGCCGCCGCGCGCAAAGGTTGACCAGCGCGTGTAAATTCGTATCGTCATACAGCGCCGTCGCGATGCCGTGCTGGCGCAGCTCGCTTTTGAGCGCAGGCGTAAAGTGCTGCTGAATAAACTGGGGGCACAGGCGCAGGGCCCGGCGTAGCCAGTGTAGCAGGCAGAGACGGCGGTCTAACGCTGTGCCTTCAATCCGGTAGCTGCCGTCCTGCTGGGTGATAATACTCAACCGGTGATATCGCTGGATCTCGTCGCCGGTTTCGGCAATATCCTGACGGGCGATAGCGCCGTCGACGCCATTAAGCCGACCTAACATTTCCGGCGTGATGGTTTGACCCGGCAGATAGAGCATTAAAAGTACCTGGCAGCGGCGCTGCGGACTGGAAAGCACAGATGGTGGAGGGCAGAGCAGAGTCATCATCCGTTTTGTCCAGTAAGTAAGGTTATTGCTAAGAATAGCTAAAGGATCGTTGAATGCCGTTCAGGGTGCGCAGTTTCATCGCGGAATTCTGGTTGGCTCACAGAATTTTTCGCCAGAGGAAGATAATGAGCGCACGACTTTACCCGGTAATGTTTGCGATGGCTTCAGTGACGCTGTTTCCGGCCCAGCGCGTTGCGGCGCATCCGCACAGTTTTATCTCGTTGAAAACCGAGATCGTAAGCGAAGCGGGGCAGATAACCGCGCTAAAAATGCGCTGGAAAATGGATGAAATCACTTCAGCGGATCTACTGTATGACGCAGGCAACGCGGCGCCTGGATCGCCTGTATGGAAAAAACTCGCGGCAGAAGTTATGGCGAATGTGATTGGGCAGCACTATTTCACCGAATTCTGGCATAACGGGCAGAAGGTGAAATTCGCGCCTACGCCGCAGGCGTATGCGCTCGCGCGGGAAGGGCATCAGGCGGTGCTCACGTTTACGTTGCCGCTCGCGTATGCGCAAAAGGCTGAGGGCGAACGCTACACCTTCGCGACGTTCGATCCGACCTATTATGTGGCGATGAGTTATGACGGCCCACGCGATGTGACACTCGGCGAAGGGCTGCGCGAGCGCTGTAAGGTGACGGTAAAGACGCCGCAGCCCGATGCCTCCGTGCAGGATTTCGCGCTGTCGCTCGATAAAGCCGACGCACCGCCGGAAGATATGGATTTAGGTAAACAATTTGCTCAACAGGTGACCGTGCAATGTCCGTGATTTCACCCCCGATTGCCACACGCCGCTGGCGGCATTTCTGGCCGCTGGCACTGTTTATTCTGCTGACGATAGTCGGCGGCTGTTGGCTGTGGCTGGCGTGGCCGCAGGTGCTGATGAAAAGCCTGGTCTGGCAGCGTGAGATCAACCGCGAAATGAGCGCGCTTCTTCAGCAGGTGGCGCAAAATCCGACGCGCGCGGGTGGCTCGCTGCTGCTGTTTAGCTTTATTTATGGCGTCTTGCATGCGCTGGGGCCGGGCCACGGCAAAGTGGTCATCGCCACCTGGCTTGCCACGCATCCGTCGCGCCTGAAAACAAGCCTGTCGTTGGTGTTTGCCTCGTCGTTGTTACAGGGCCTGGTGGCGGTTGTACTGGTGACGGTGGTGTTAACGGTGCTTGCGTTGCCCGCACGGCAGATGCATCTGAGCGGCTACTGGCTGGAGAAGGGCAGCTACCTGCTGGTGGGGGGGCTTGGGCTGATGCTCTGCTGGCGCGCGGGAAAAACGCTGCGCGGGTTGCTGCGTCGTCCGATGTTTACCGGGTTCACTCCGCACCATACGCATAGCGCAACCTGCGGCTGCGGACATCAGCATGTGCCTACGCAGGCGCAGCTTGAACGCGGCGAGGACTGGCGCGCGCGGCTGATGGTGGTGTTCTCCATGGGGATGCGGCCCTGTTCCGGCGCGTTGATGGTGTTGTTGTTTAGTAAGGTGATTGGCGTGTATGGCTGGGGCATCGCGTCCGCGCTCGCGATGGCGGCGGGAACATCCTTGACGATTTCTGGCATCGCGTTGTTCGTGCATAGTTTTCGTCGGCTCGCGGCGCGTTACGGCGGGCAGACGTCTGCGCCATTGTGGCGCAGGACGGGCGGGGCGACGCTTGCGCTGGCAGGCGGTGTGGTGCTTGTTGTCGCCGCACTCGTGATGTGGTTGAGTGCGGCACCCACCGCGCAAGGGTTGCAACCGTTTTAACGGGTAACCACCGCCGGGTAATAAAAAAGGCAGGCCGCTTGCGCGTACCTGCCTTTTTTATGCCGGGAGGCGATTAACGCTTCAGCGCTTCGCTCAGCTCATCGCGCATGTTACCCAGCATCGCTTTCACGACGCGCGGGTTACCTGCGACCAGGTTACCGGTCATCATGTAGTTGTGGCCGCCCACGAAATCGCACACCAGACCGCCAGCTTCACGCACCAGCAGTTCGCCTGCAGCGAAATCCCACGGTTTCAGGCCGATTTCAAAGTAACCATCTACGCGACCTGCGGCAACGTAGGCCAGATCCAGCGCTGCGGAACCGGTACGACGAAAATCGGCGCACTGGGTAAACAGTTTGGTCACGATATTCAGGTATGGGGTGGCGTGCTGTTTGGCTTTGAACGGGAAGCCGGTCGCCAGAATGGTGCCATCAAGATCGCGAGCGGTGCTGCCGCGCAGACGGTAGCCGTTAAGCTGTGCGCCCTGGCCGCGAACGGCGGTGAAGAGTTCGTTACGCATTGGATCATAAACCACAGCGACTTCCGCGCGGCCTTTGATGCGTACAGCGATAGAAACCGCGAAGTGCGGCAGACGTTTAACGAAGTTGGTCGTGCCATCCAGTGGATCGATAACCCATTGAATATCCTGCTCGGTGCCTGCGTGTTCACCGCTTTCTTCGGTGATGATGGTGTGTTGCGGGTAGGACTGACGGATAGTGTCGATAATAATGCGCTCGGCACCTTTATCTACGTTAGTCACAAAATCGTTGCTGCCTTTCTGGCTGGTCTCTACGGCGTCCGGGGTTTCGTAGTTTTTGGCAATAAAATTTCCGGCCTTGCGCGCAGCACGCACGGCGATGTTGAGCATCGGATGCATCGGTTTCTCTCACTGGATGTTAAAGAACGGGAAAACGGCGCGGAGTATAGCAGAGGGTTCGGACTATGTCTCAGATTTATGATAGGATGCCCCGATATTCTTTATTCATACTGAGTCGCTATGCTGCAAAACATTCGTATCGTGCTGGTAGAAACCTCACACACCGGCAATATGGGCTCCGTCGCCCGCGCCATGAAAACCATGGGCCTCACCAACCTGTGGCTGGTGAATCCGCTGGTGAAACCGGATTCCCAGGCCATCGCGCTTGCCGCCGGGGCCAGCGATGTGATTGGCAATGCCAGCATTGTCGATACGCTTGATGAAGCGCTGGCGGGGTGCAGCCTCGTAGTCGGTACCAGCGCGCGTTCGCGCACGCTTCCCTGGCCGATGCTCGATCCGCGCGAGTGCGGGCTTAAAAGCGTCGGCGAAGCCGCGCACGCGCCGGTAGCTATCGTCTTTGGCCGCGAGCGTGTGGGGCTGACCAACGATGAACTGCAAAAATGTCACTATCACGTGGCTATCGCTGCAAACCCGGAATACAGCTCGCTGAACCTTGCGATGGCGGTGCAGGTTATCGCCTATGAAGTTCGCATGGCGTGGCTTGCCACGCAGGACGCGCAAACTCCCGCGCTTGAGGAAGAAGAAGCCCCTTACCCGCTGGTGGACGATCTGGAGCGTTTTTACGGCCATCTTGAGCAGGTTTTACTCTCAACCGGCTTTATTCGCCCAAATCATCCGGGCCAGGTTATGAATAAATTACGCCGCCTGTTTACACGCGCACGCCCGGAAAGTCAGGAACTTAACATTCTGCGCGGCATGCTCGCGTCGATTGAAAGCACCCGTAAAAATGAGCCGAATACTTGAGTAAAATACTCGGGTAAATAGTTGACCAAATTACTCGGGAATGTCAGACTTGCGCCTGCTATGCAATACCCCCATTTTCATAAAAACCCCCGCGTCGAGGGGCGAGCTTGAGGTTAAGTAAGACATGAGACTGACATCTAAAGGGCGCTATGCCGTGACCGCGATGCTGGACGTTGCGCTCAACTCCGAATCCGGTCCGGTACCGTTGGCAGATATTTCTGAACGTCAGGGTATCTCCCTTTCTTATCTGGAGCAGCTGTTCTCTCGTCTGCGTAAAAATGGCCTGGTGGCCAGCGTACGCGGCCCAGGCGGTGGTTATCTGCTGGGTAAAGACGCAGGCCAGATTGCCGTAGGTGAAGTAATCAGCGCCGTTGATGAGTCTGTCGACGCTACCCGCTGTCAGGGTAAAGGCGGCTGCCAGGGCGGCGATAAGTGCCTGACCCACGCGTTGTGGCGCGATTTAAGCGATCGCCTGACGGGTTTTCTGAACAACATTACTTTAGGTGAACTGGTGAATAACCAGGAAGTGCTGGACGTGTCTGACCGTCAGCACAATCACAATGAAGCTCATCGTCCGACCCGCGCTCAGGACGCTATCGACGTTAAACTGCGCGCATAAAAAAATAATACGCTTTTCCCGAATCAGGCCAGGGTGCTCCGGCACCTTGTAGACTGCGGCGTACATCCAGCCGGCTGCCTGATTCACCGCTTTGAGATGTACGGAGCTTAAGAGCAATGAAATTACCGATTTACCTCGATTACTCCGCGACCACGCCGGTGGACCCGCGCGTCGCCGAGAAAATGATGCAGTTTTTAACGATGGACGGAACCTTCGGTAACCCGGCCTCCCGCTCACACCGTTTTGGCTGGCAGGCGGAAGAGGCGGTGGATATCGCCCGTAACCACATCGCTGACCTGGTCGGCGCGGACCCGCGCGAAATCGTCTTCACCTCAGGCGCAACCGAATCCGACAACCTGGCTATCAAAGGTGCGGCTAACTTCTATCAGAAGAAAGGCAAGCACATCATCACCAGCAAAACCGAGCATAAAGCGGTGCTGGATACGTGCCGTCAGCTGGAGCGCGAAGGCTTTGAGGTGACCTACCTCGCCCCGCAGAGCAACGGCATTATCGACCTGAAAGAACTCGAAGCGGCGATGCGTGATGACACCATCCTGGTTTCCATCATGCACGTGAACAACGAAATCGGCGTGGTGCAGGATATCGCGACCATCGGCGAAATGTGCCGCGCGCGCGGTATTATTTTCCATGTTGACGCCACCCAGAGCGTGGGCAAACTGCCTATCGACTTAAGCCAGCTGAAAGTGGACCTGATGTCCTTCACCGGCCACAAAATCTATGGCCCGAAAGGCATCGGCGGCCTGTACGTGCGTCGTAAACCGCGTATCCGCATTGAAGCGCAGATGCACGGCGGCGGCCACGAGCGCGGTATGCGTTCTGGTACCCTGCCGGTTCACCAGATTGTCGGCATGGGCGAAGCCTATCGTATCGCCAAAGAAGAGATGGCGGCCGAGATGGATCGCCTGCGCGGCCTGCGCAACCGCCTGTGGAACGGCATTAAAGATATCGAAGAAGTGTATCTGAATGGCGATCTTGAGCAGGGCGTACCGACCATCCTGAACGTGAGCTTCAACTACGTCGAAGGCGAGTCGCTTATCATGGCGCTGAAAGACCTGGCCGTTTCTTCTGGTTCCGCTTGTACCTCTGCGAGCCTTGAGCCGTCTTACGTGCTGCGCGCGCTGGGTATGAATGACGAGCTGGCACATAGCTCTATCCGTTTCTCTCTGGGCCGTTTCACGACTGAAGAAGAGATCGACTACACCATCGAACTGGTACGCAAATCCATCGGCCGCCTGCGCGACCTCTCTCCGCTGTGGGAGATGTTCAAACAGGGCGTGGATTTAACCACCATCGAATGGGCTCATCATTAATCGGTATCGGATTCAGGAGAAATAACACATGGCATACAGCGAAAAAGTCATCGATCATTACGAAAACCCGCGCAACGTCGGTTCGTTTGACAACAACGACGATAACGTCGGCAGCGGCATGGTTGGCGCACCGGCGTGCGGCGACGTGATGAAGTTGCAGATCAAAGTCAACAATGAAGGTATCATTGAAGACGCGCGCTTCAAAACCTACGGCTGCGGCTCGGCGATTGCGTCCAGCTCGCTGGTGACCGAGTGGGTTAAGGGCAAATCCCTGGATGAAGCGCAGGCGATCAAAAATACCGATATCGCAGACGAACTCGAGCTGCCGCCGGTAAAAATTCACTGCTCTATTCTGGCAGAAGACGCCATCAAAGCCGCTATTGCGGACTATAAAAGCAAACGTGAAGCAAAATAATCATTGATGAGTTGAGGTTGTAGTATGTCGATTACCCTTAGCGACACCGCCGCTGCGCGCGTCAACGCTTTCCTGGCCAACCGCGGTAAAGGTTTTGGCCTGCGTCTTGGCGTTCGCACGTCCGGCTGTTCTGGCATGGCCTATGTGCTGGAATTTGTTGATGCACCGCAAGAAGAAGATACGGTGTTTGAAGACAAGGGCGTGAAGGTGGTGGTCGATGGTAAAAGCCTGCAATTCCTTGATGGCACTCAGCTGGACTTCGTCAAAGAAGGCCTGAACGAAGGGTTTAAATTCACTAACCCGAACGTAAAAGATGAGTGCGGCTGCGGCGAAAGCTTTAACGTCTGATAATCTTTCCCGCCTCTCCCCGTCTGCGCCAGCCGCAGGCGGGGTATTTGCTTTATCACGTTGACTGACCCCGAGACTGTTATGGATTACTTCACCCTCTTTGGGCTGCAGGCCCGTTATGCGCTGGACAGTGCTCAACTGGCGACGCGTTACCAGGATCTGCAACGTAAGTATCATCCCGATAAATTCGCCAGCCACTCCCAGGCAGAACAACTGGCGGCGCTCTCCCAATCCGCCACCATCAACCAGGCATGGCAAACGCTGCGCCACCCGCTGACGCGCGCTGAATATCTGCTCTCTCTGCACGGCTTCGATCTGGCTAATGAACAGCACACCGTGCGCGACACCGCGTTTTTGATGGAGCAACTGGAGCTTCGCGAAGCGCTGGATGAGATAGAGCAGGCGAAAGACACCGATCGTCTGGAGGCGTTCGTCCGTGACGTCAAAGCAATGTATAACGATCGCCATCAACAAATGGTGACGGCGCTGGACGACGAAGCGTGGGCGCAGGCGGCCGATACGGTCCGTAAGCTGCGTTTTCTCGATAAGCTTTTAAGCCAGTCAGAACAACTCGAAGAAAAGTTGCTCGATTTTTAATTCTGGAAGCTCAACATGGCCTTATTACAAATCAGTGAGCCCGGCATGAGTAGTGCACCGCACCAGCGCAGACTGGCGGCGGGCATCGATCTCGGCACCACCCATTCGCTGGTGGCGACCGTGCGTAGCGGTCAGCCGGAAACGCTGCCAGACCATCAGGGGCGTCCTCTGCTGCCGTCCGTGGTGCATTATCAGGCGCAGGGCCACACCGTGGGCTACGACGCTCGCGCACAGGCGGCGGACGATCCGGTTAATACCATAAGCTCCGTGAAGCGCCTGATGGGCCGCTCTCTCGCCGACATCAACGCGCGCTATCCGCACCTGCCGTACCAGCTCCAGGCGAGCGAAAACGGCCTGCCGATGATTAACACGCCGGCTGGGTTATTAAACCCGGTGCGCATCTCCGCCGATATCCTCAAAACCCTGGCTGACCGTGCGCGCGAAGCGCTGGCAGGCGATCTTGATGGGGTCGTCATCACCGTTCCCGCCTATTTTGACGATGCACAGCGCCAGGGCACCAAAGACGCGGCGCGTCTTGCCGGGCTGCATGTGCTGCGTCTACTGAACGAACCGACGGCGGCGGCGATCGCCTACGGCCTTGATTCCGGTCAGGAAGGCGTTATCGCCGTTTACGATTTAGGCGGCGGCACCTTTGATATCTCGGTGCTGCGCTTAAGCCGCGGCGTGTTTGAAGTGCTGGCGACGGGCGGTGATTCCGCGCTTGGCGGCGACGATTTCGACCATCTGCTGGCTGATTACATTCGCGAGCAGGCGGGCATTGCCGATCGCAGCGATAACCGTCTCCAGCGCCAGCTGCTTGATGCGGCTACCCAGGCGAAAATCGCGCTCAGCGATGCCGAAGTGGCGCAGATCGATGTGGCTGGCTGGCAGGGCATGGTCACGCGCGAGCAATTCAACGCGCTTATCGCGCCGCTGGTAAAACGCACGCTGCTCTCCTGCCGTCGTGCGCTGAAAGACGCGGGCGTTGAGGCAAGCGAGGTGCTGGAAGTGGTTATGGTCGGTGGCTCGACCCGCGTACCGCTGGTGCGCGAGCGCGTCGGCGAGTTTTTTGGCCGCACCCCGCTGACCTCTATCGACCCGGATCGCGTTGTCGCCATCGGTGCCGCCATTCAGGCCGATATTCTGGTGGGCAATAAACCCGATAGCGAAATGCTGCTGCTGGATGTCATCCCGCTGTCGCTCGGTCTGGAGACGATGGGCGGTCTCGTGGAGAAAGTCATTCCGCGCAATACCACCATTCCGGTCGCGCGCGCCCAGGAGTTCACCACTTTCAAAGATGGTCAGACTGCGATGGCGATTCACGTTATGCAGGGTGAGCGTGAGCTGGTGCAGGATTGCCGGTCGCTGGCACGCTTTACGCTACGTGGCATTCCGGCGATGCCGGCGGGCGGCGCACATATCCGCGTGACCTTTCAGGTGGATGCCGATGGTCTGCTGAGCGTGACGGCGATGGAGAAATCCACCGGCGTGGAAGCCTCTATTCAGGTCAAACCGTCCTACGGTCTGACCGATGGCGAAATCGCGAATATGATTCAGGATTCCATGAGCTTTGCCGAGCAGGACGTGAAAGCGCGCATGCTGGCGGAGCAAAAAGTGGAAGCCGCTCGCGTGCTGGAAAGCCTCGAAGGCGCGCTTAAGAGCGACGGCGCGCTGCTTAGCGGCCCCGAACGCGCCGCCATTGACGATGCGATGGCGCAACTGCGCGCCGCCGCGCAGGGCGACGACGTCAGCGCCATTGAAGATGCGATAAAAAATACAGATAAACAGACCCAGGAGTTTGCCGCTCGTCGTATGGATGAATCTATCCGTCAGGCGCTGAAAGGCCACTCCGTCGACGAGGTTTAATATGCCTAAGATTGTTTTTTTGCCTCATCAGGATCTTTGCCCTGATGGCGCAGTACTGGAAGCGCAAAGCGGTGAAACCATTCTTGACGTTGCGCTGCGCAACGGCATCGACATTGAGCACGCCTGCGAAAAATCCTGTGCCTGCACCACCTGCCATTGCATCGTGCGTGAAGGTTTTGATTCGCTCCCGGAAAGCACCGAGGACGAAGACGACATGCTGGACAAAGCCTGGGGTCTGGAGCCGGAAAGCCGCCTGAGCTGTCAGGCGCGTGTGACCGACGAAGACCTGGTGGTTGAAATGCCGCGTTACACCATCAACCACGCCAGGGAGCATTAATATGGGCCTGAAATGGACCGACAGCCGTGAAATCGGTGAGGCGCTGTATGACAGCCGCCCGGACGTGGATCCGAAAACCGTCCGCTTTACCGATATGCATCAGTGGATCTGCGATCTGGAAGATTTCGACGACGATCCGCAAGCCTCTAACGAAAAGGTTTTAGAGGCTATACTGCTGGTCTGGTTAGACGAAGCAGAATAACGCAACGGGCTACCAGAAGGCGGCCCGTTTTCGTTGAGCAAAAGGCGATATAAGGAAAATAAGATGACCGAAGCCATGAAGATTACTCTTTCCCACGAGCCTGCCGACGCTCGCTGGGGCGAAAAAGCACTGTACAGTTTTACGCAAGACGGTATCGCTCTGCACCTGACGGGTAAAGACGACCTTACTCTCATCCAGCGCGCCGGGCGCAAAATCGACGGCCAGGGGCTGAAACATGTCGAGCTCGCGGGCGATGGCTGGGATGTGGAAAAAAGCTGGGCGTTCTGGATGGGCTATCGCGGCCCAAAAGGCAAGCGCACGGTCACCTGGGCGCCGCTTGACGACGCGCAGCAGAAAGAACTCAACAGCCGCCTGAAAGTCATCGACTGGGTGCGTGATGTGATCAACGCGCCGGCAGAAGAGATGGGCCCGGAACATTTGGCGCAGCGCGCAGTGGATCTGCTGGCGGATGTCGGCGGCGAGCGTGTAAGCTACCGCATCACGAAAGGCGAAGATCTGCGCGAGCAGAACTACATGGGCCTTCACACGGTAGGCCGCGGCTCTGAGCGTCCGCCGGTGCTGCTGGCACTTGATTTCAACCCGACGGGGGATGCGAACGCGCCGGTCTACGCGTGTCTCGTGGGTAAAGGCATTACGTTTGACTCTGGCGGCTACAGCATCAAACAGACCGCGTTTATGGATTCGATGAAATCTGACATGGGCGGCGCGGCGCTGGTGACCGGTTCGCTGGCATTCGCCATTACCCGTGGCCTTAACAAGCGTGTGAAACTGATCCTCTGCTGTGCGGATAATATGATTAGCGGTAACGCGTTCCGCCTGGGCGATATCATTCGCTACCGCAACGGCAAAACCGTTGAAGTGATGAACACCGACGCCGAAGGCCGTCTGGTACTGGCGGATGGACTGATTGACGCCAGCGCCCAGAAGCCAGAGCTGATTATCGACGCCGCGACGCTGACCGGTGCGGCGAAAACGGCGCTTGGCAACGACTACCACGCGCTCTTTAGCTTTGACGATGCGCTGGCGAACCGTCTGCTGCACAGCGCGCAGGCCGAGAACGAAGCCTTCTGGCGTCTGCCGCTGGCCGAGTTCCACCGCAACCAGCTGCCGTCTAACTTCGCCGAGCTGAATAACACTGCAGGCGGCGCGTACCCGGCAGGCGCGAGCACGGCGGCGGGCTTCCTGTCTCACTTCGTGGAAAATTATCAGCAGGGGTGGCTGCATATCGATTGCTCCGCCACTTACCGTAAAGCCGCGGTAGAGCAGTGGGCGGCGGGCGCGACCGGTATCGGCGTGCGAACGCTCGCCAATCTTCTGACCGGCGAGTAAGTCCAAAGCGCTGAAAAGGCTGACGGCGGGTGGCGCGCTGCTTACCTGCCTTACGCCTTTGCCGTGCAACAGCTTTGCTGCTGAGCGCCGCGACGATTTTCTCCCTCTCACTTACGAAGAGAGGGGCGGGGTGAGGGGAAACGCTCACCCACCACTAACGAAAATAAAAGCTATGTCCGAAACAAAAAACGACGATAAAAACGAACTCGAAACCCTGCTGGAGAAAGCGGCGACTGAACCCGCGTTCCGCCCGGCTTTTTTCCGCACGCTGCTGGAATCCACGGTGTGGGTGCCAGGCGAAGCGGCAGACGGTGAAGCGGTCGTAGCCGAGAGTGCTGTCGATCTTCAGCACTGGGAAAAAGACGACGGCACGTCGGTGATTCCGTTCTTCAGCTCACCGGCCGCACTTGAGCAGGCGGTTGAGGGAGAACAGGCATTCGTGGCCATGCCGGTGCGTACGCTCTTTGAAATGACGCTTGGCGAAACGCTGTTCCTCAACGCCAAACTGCCGACCGGCAAAGAATTTACGCCTAATGAAATTCGCCATCTCATCAGCCCGGAAGGCTCGGCGCTCAGCCAGCAGGAAGTGCTGGAGGGCGGCGTCTCGCTGCTGCTTTCTGAAGTCGCCGAGCCGCCTGCGCAGATGATTGAATCGCTCACTTTACTGTTCAAAGAGATGAAAACGGTCAAGCGCGCGTATCTGTGCCTGTTAAAAGAGCAGGCCGACGAGCCCGCAAACTTCCTTATCGGCATTGAAGCCGATGGCGATATCGAGCCGGTAATTAACGCCGCCGGCAGCGTGGCGACGGATACACTGCCGGGTGACGAGCCGATTGATATCTGCCAGGTGGTAGAAGGGGAGAAGGGCATCAGCCACTTTATGATGGCGCACCTGACGCCGTTCTATGAGCGCCGCTGGGGCAGCTTCCTGCGCGACTTCAGGCAAAACCGCATCATTTAATGCTGCACAGATTTCCCACGCGGCGTTCAGCGCCGCGTTTTATTTTCTGCCTCGCTAACGTTTTGTTTTCTGTGACAAGCCAAATTCTGGTAGGCCCGCCTGCGGGCGCGCTTTGTTAAGCTTCCCGCCTTCTGCGTCCCCCGTTCCGTTTATTCACGTTTACGTTGCCTGAACCGTCGGGCGGGCGCCGTTCCTGTTTTATCGACCCGGGGCCAAACCATGAATAAAAAGAGCGTCACCTACCTCTTTTTAATACCGCTTATTCTGTTTTTCTATGCCGTCTGGCAGAACTGGCGCGTCAGTACCGTCGTGGATCGCGCGGACTATGAGTCGCATATCGTCGCGACCGCGAACCAATCGCCGCAGGCGACGCTCCCGTACCGCCATGACGGGCAGGAGACAGAAATGCCCGCCACGCAAGCGCGCGAGCTGGCGCAGCAATATCTCACAGAGAACCGTGACTGGATTAGCGCGGCGGATATTGAACAGTTTCTGGCGCGCGGCGGCATGCTGTTTACGCTCATCAGCCTGCTGATTAACGCTGGCGCGGTAGGGTTATGCCGTTTTTGCGTCATGCAGGGGCAGCGTTCTCAAAGCGCGTTATTGAGGGCGTTCTGGCTGTGCCGTCTGCTACTGCCTTTTATTATGGCCGCGCAGCTGTTGGTTGGTGCGGTTTATCAGTTCAGTATTCTTTTTTACGAAATCGTCTGGGCTGCGGTTACCTTTAAGCCGAAAATCAGCCCCGTTATGATTGGTCTCTATCTTCTGATTATCGCAGCCGTTGTGCTCTGGGTGTTCTGGCACATATTGATGGTCACTGCGAAATGCTTCGCGCTGTTCCGCCCGGTGCCGAAGCCGGTGATGGGCCATCGCGTGAGTCGCCGCGAAGCGCCTGCGCTCTGGCAGGCGGTGGATGCGCTGGCACGCGGCCCCGGCGCTGTCGTGCCGGAGAATATCGTGGTGGGGCTCACCGATAACTTCTACGTCACCGCCAGCCCGCTGCTGCTGAATACCGGCGAAACGGTCACCGGGCAGACGCTATATTTTCCGCTCACCTGGGCGGCGTTGCTGAGCCCGGAGGAGATGACGGCGGTCGTTGGCCACGAGCTGGGGCACTTCTCGGGTAAAGACACCGAATTCAGCCAGCGCTTTTTGCCGCTCTATGATGGTTTCAGTCGCAGCCTTGATGTATTGGATCCTAAAGAAGGCAAAAAGCCCTACGTGGGGGTGGTTGAATTACGCACCGCGCTGTACAGCGCGCACTATTTCCTCGAACAGTTCCACAGTATGGTGATGATGTGGCGCCAGCGCCGCGAGCACGCGGCCGATGAAGCGGGCGCGCAAGCCAGTTCGCCGCAGGCGCTCTCATCGGCGCTGCTGCGTATTGTGGCGCTGAGCGGCCCGGTGGAGGCGTATCTGAACGAGGTTTACCGGGCGAAAGTCCAGACCGATAACGTCGTGACCTCGCTGCTCGCGCACCTCAGCGGCCATCCGCTGCCGGACCCGCGCGAGCACCTCGAAAACGAAACCTCGCACCCGTACGATTCCCATCCATCCTGCCGCGCACGTATCGAGGCGCTGGGCTGCTCTGTCGAACTGTCGGCAATCCAGGCATCTCGTCCAGTCAGCGTGCAAAGCTATGCACACCTTCATACGCTGTTTGCCGATGTCGATGGACTGGCCCGCGCGCTGACTGCAGCCCTTACCGGGCAGGTTACCGAGCACCGCAACGCGTGGCGAGATGAGTTAAAAACCGTTGTAGAAGGTGCGTCGGGTGAAAAAGCGATCTACAGCCGCAGCCGGATCTCACGCGGCGGAATTCTGACTATCGTCACGTTTGTCTCGCTGATAGTAGCCTTTCATACCGGTCGTGAATGGGATTACCCGCCCGGCAAGCGTGAGTTTACTGCGCTTATCCTCACGCTGGTGTTTGTCTATTTCTGCTGGCTTGGCGTTCGCAGCGTGCTGCGTTACTGGCGCGCCAGCAAAGAGCCTATCATGATCCTGACGCCGCAAAGCCTGATTTTCAGCGAGCTCACCGAACCGGTGCCGCTTTCCGCGCTGACCGGCTATCAGTTCTTCCTCACGAAAAACGATATGCTGATAGAACTTGAATACAAAGAAGGCTACCAGCCTCCGCCGCTGGCTGGCTCGCGCTTTCGGGCGTATCGCCATGTGGATAAAAAAGCGCGCCAGATGCTGCTGGATGTGAGCGGCAAACTGCGTGATGCCGACAATAAACCAGTTTCGCAAGAACAACTGATGGAGCTGGTGGAATTGTACTTCCATGCGCCCGCCGCCCAGGCGGAACTCCATACGATGCAATAACCCACCGGCCCCGTCAGAGGGCTGTGGTTAAGGCGCCTGTCGGTGAACAGGCGCGTTTCACCGCGGGGGAAGGCCCCCGCAGTCTATGGATGAACAAGGAAACGACGTAACGATGAACAGGAAGCATCTCGCTTATCTTTTTCTGGTGCCGCTGCTGGTGGCCTGCTATGCCGTCTGGCAGCACTGGCGCGTTAGCGACATTCTGGAGAGCGTCGACAGCTCGAACCACCTGATTCAGGTGGCGAGCGACGCGATGAAAAAGGACCCGAAAGCGATCATTGAATTTGAGAGCGATGGGAAAAACTATCGCGTTCCTGCCGCTGAAGTCATTGAGAGCGAGCGGAGCGTGCAGAACGAATACGCCGGGCAGATCATGCTGGCGCGCGCCCAGGGCGGGCTTGCGTCATTCGCAGTCGGCCTTGGGCTGCTGTGTATTGTGCTCAATGCCGGTGCCATTGCGCTGTGTCGTCGTAGCGTGATGATAGCGAAACGCTCACAGGATGATCTTGTGCAGGCATTCGATAAATGCCGCAAGCTGCTGCCGTGGCTGATGGTAGCGCAAATTGTCTGCTGTGGTCTGGCGCTGTTCGCGGTCGTCGGGTATGAGACTCTCTGGTTCGCCACGCACTTTAAGATGAACGCCGGCGGCATCAAAGTGATGCTGCTCGCGCTGCTGGTGCTGTTCGGTATTCTGTGGGTGCTTTATAAAAGCCTCGGCAGCATTCGCCGCTGCTTCGCGCTGTTCCAGCCGGAGCCGAATCACGTTGTCGGCCATAACCTGACGCGCGAGCAGGCGCCTGCGCTGTGGAGCATGGTGGAATCGCTCGCGCAGAAAACCGGCGCTATCGTGCCGGATAATATTGTGGTCGGGATGCTCGAAGGGTTTTACGTTACCGCCAACAATGTCCAGCTCGAGGATGGCCCGCTGCTGACCGGGCAGACGCTTTACTTCCCGCTCACCTGGGCGGCGCTGCTGGATAAAGACGAAACGTGTGCGGTTATCGGCCATGAGCTTGGCCACTTCGCGGGCCAGGATACGCAGTACAGCCTGCGCTTCGCGCCGCTCTACGCGGGGATCACTAACAGTATCCACACGATGGGCGAAAACCAGCAAAACGCGCCGTTTATCGATCACGTCGTGCTCTATCCGTCGCTCTACATGGGCATCTATTTTATTGAGCAGTTGCATGAGACGGTGAGCCACTGGAGCCGTATCCGCGAACATGCTGCCGATGAAATGGGCGCGCGCGCCAGCTCGCCTGCGGCGCTCGCCTCGTCGCTGGTCCGTATCTCCGCCATGAGCGAACCGCTCGACAATGCGCTGGAAGATTTCTTTAACGGCAAGCCAGGCTTTGAGGATCTGGTCGCTGCGCTGGTGGCGCGTGTGCGCGAAGAGGGCTTTGGCGATCCGCAGCGTTACCTGGAGCATAAAGCCGCGCACCCGACCGACAGCCATCCGCCGTCACGTTCACGTATCGATGCGCTCGGCTGCGCGATTGATGACACGCTGATTAGCCATGCCACGCGCCCGGCGCCACAGGATCCGTGGGAAAACCTGCGTCTGTGGTTCGCACAGCCTGAGGCTCTCTCAGGACAGATGACTGGCGAGCTGGCCGGAAAAGTGGCGACGCATCGCGAAGAGTTCCGCCGTGAACTGGAAGAAGTGGTGCAGCAGTCCGGTGAGGCAGTGACGCTCTACAGCGGTAAAAAGGTCTTCTTCGTGGGCGGTATTCTGGCGGTGGTGCTGTTTATCGCGACGGTAGTCATGCTGCAAATCGTTAATCCGTCCAATATGCAGGGTGTCACCGACGGGAAAATTGTCGCCATTGCGCTTGGCACCGGGCTTATTGGCCTGTTGACCTGTTACGTGCTCTGGCAGCAGTGGCAGAAACGTGAGATCCCGTTCCTGTCGATGACGGCGGATGCGCTGCACTGTCGTCAGTTTACGGCGGGTATTCCGCTGAACGCGATTGAGGATTTCTCGCTACAGACTGCGAACGATACGACCACAGTCACGCTGTTTTACCGCGAAGGGTTCGAGCCGCCGCAGGCGGTTGGCGGCCGCTGGAAAAACTTCACCCGTGTGAAGCGCAGTAAACGTAAGCTGGTGTTTGTCTTTATCGGCGGGCTGCGCGAAGGGGACAGCCGAACGGCTTATTCGGCAGCAATGCTGGCGGAGCTGCTGGCGCGTAACCTGAACGCTATTCACGCACGCGACGCGCTGTCGCGGTTCTGATAAGCGAAAACGCGGCTTTCGGGCCGCGTTTTTTATTCCAGTGCCTGCAACAGCAGTAGATCGATAAGCATGACCAGATTGGATTCAAACGAGGTAATGCCCGCCGCTTCGGCCGAATAATGAATCGCCTCGTCATAAAGCGGAAAATGCAGGCCAGAAAGGGCCGCCAGCGGGTTGGCCGATGCACGCGTAAACGCCACGACATCCATACCGACATTGCTGGCGATACGTGCTTTATCGAGCACCTGTTCGGTTTCGCCGCTGCGTGATACCGCAATAAAGACTTCATAGCGCGCCGCATTGCTGAGAAAAATATTACGGCTGTCACCGGGGCCTGAAATAAACGCGGTCTTACCGAGCACCTGTAATTTTTTGGTCAGATACTCCGCAAACAGATACGAAAACCCCGCCCCATAAAGAAAAAACCGCTCTTTCTCGCGCAGTAGCTGGCTGAACGCCGCGATTTTCTCAGCAGTCACCCAGCGAAAACTCTGCTGATAGTTAGCGATAAAACGGTCAAATAGCACGGGCATTGCCGCGGGCGCGGCGTCAGGTTCAATGGCAATGTGCGGCGTGTCAGTAAGCAGTTGCTTACAGTGCCAGATAAGCTCGCTGTAGCCGCTAAAGCCAAGCTTATGGCACAGCCGCATGATGGTGGCGGTGGAGACAAACGTCTCCTGCGCCAGTTCGCGCACCGTGATATTCCCCACCCGCAGCGGATGGGCGGTCAGGTGGGAAAGCACACGATACTCGGCGCGGGTTAGCGACTCTCCGCGGGTCAATAGCGGCGCGAGGCGGCTGTCCATCGCTTACGCAGGCTCGACAGGCAGATCCTGGCGGCCTCCCCATTCACTCCAGGATCCGTCATAAATCGTCACGTCGTTTGCGCCAAGCGTGGCGAGCGCAAGCGTCACGATTGCCGCCGTCACGCCGGAGCCGCAGCTTGCGATAATGGGGCGATGTAAATCGACGCCCTGGCGCGCGAAAACCTCATGCAGTTCGTCGGTGGTTTTCAACTGACCTTTGACGACCAGATCGGTCCACGGCACGTTAAGCGCGCCAGGGATATGGCCGCGTCTGAGTCCTGGACGCGGTTCGTCGGCCTCGGCGTTAAAGCGCGCTGCCGGGCGCGCGTCCACAATCTGCGCGGTTTGCTCATGGCTTGCCAGCAGCACGTCGGTCAGACGTTTAATGTGTGTCTCGTCGAGTTTCGCGTCGAATTCGCCTTCAGGTAAGTCAACCGCGCCTTCCTGTAAAGGAAACCCGTCACGCTGCCATTCGGCGAGGCCACCGGCCAGAATCGAGACGTTCTGCACGCCGAACGCGCGCAGCATCCACCAGGCGCGTGGCGCTGAAAAGAGGTTGCCCTCGTCGTAAACAATCAGGTGCTTATCGTGGTTAACGCCGAGCTCGCGCATCGCGACGGCGAAGGCTTCCGGGCGCGGCATCATATGGGGCAGGGGAGTGGCGTGATCGGAAAGCGCCTCGATATCGAAAAAGCACGCGCCGGGCAGGTGGCCCGCACGGTATTCCTCGGCCATATTGCGCAGATGTTCCTGGCCCGCAGGCGCCATCCGGGCATCGAGGATCTGAATCTCCGGGTCGTCGATATGCTCTGCAAGCCAGTGGCTCGCGACAAAATAGGATGTGGACATGGCGTTCTCCGTATCATCGCTGGGAAACGGATTGTCAGCGGTTTTCCGCCTGACCACAAGCCATCATTATTGATGTCGCGAGCGGGCTCCAGGTTACGACACCGCTTCTCCGTTCACCCAGGCTTTTTGCAGCGCCGGCCAGTAGTCGCGGTTCGCCTCGATCATGTCATCAAGGATAGCTTTGGCGTGCTGCATCGTGGGTACAGTACGGTTAAGTGTAAACGCCTGTAGCGCTTTTTCGTAACTGCCTTCAAGCGTCGCTTCGACAAGCAGCTGTTCCGAGGCGAGCTGTTGCATCAGCAGCGTCTGGTGGAACAGCGGCACCGCGCCCATGCGCACCGGCTCCGGGCCTGCGGCGGTAATGTATGCCGGCACTTCCACCATTGCGTCATAAGGCAGGTTAGCGATAGCGCCTTTGTTCTCGACAATCACCAGATGACGCTGGCGTAAATCGAAGGCCAGCGAGCAGGCGACATCCACGATAAATGCCCCGTGTACGCCCACATGAAAGGCATCCGGCAGGATACCGGTACGCTTGTACTCTTCCGCCGCCGCGAACAGTTTCTTCTCGCGCCCGTTCATCACCTCGTTGGCGCGGGTGTAGTCCGGGTCCTGATGTTCAACGATATCGTTCGGCATCAGGTAGTACTGTAAATACGGGTTCGGCAGGTAATCCGGGAAGTGATCCATGATGGGTTTGATGTTGCGCCAGGTTTTTACCCAGGACGGATCGGAGTGTTGCGGGTCGGTTTGCGCGGCGTCTTCGGTCAGCAGACCAAATTTCGCGATATGCCGACGCAGCGCGGGCAGTTTATCCTCGCCATCGACCCGCACACGTGTAAACCAGCCAAAGTGGTTCAGTCCGAAGTAATCCACTTCAAGCTTATGTCTGTCGACCCCAAGGATCGCGCCCATATTACGCATAGCGGCGACGGGCATATCGCAAATGTTCAGCACGCGCGCGGTCGGGCGCAGGCGACGCACGCCTTCGGCCACAATCGCTGCCGGGTTGGAATAGTTCACAATCCAGGCGTTGTTGTCGGCGTAACGCTCGACCATATCGATAAGCTCAACCATGGGCAAAATGGTACGCAGACCATATGCCAGGCCACCGGGGCCGCACGTCTCCTGACCCACCACGCCATGGCGCAGCGGGATTTTTTCATCCTGTTCGCGCATTTTGTACTGGCCGACACGCATCTGGGCGAAAACAAAATGCGCCCCACTGAATGCGATTTCCGGGTCGCTGGTGGTGGTGAATTTAATGGTCTGGCTGTGATCGCGAATGACTTTCTCGACCACCGGCGCGATGGTTTCCTGGCGCGCGCTGTCGATATCGTAGAGGCGAATTTCGGCAAGCGGGAAATCGCTTAAGCGCACCATCAGGCTTTTTACGATACCTGGCGTATAAGTGCTGCCGCCACCGGCGATAGATAAAATAAAGGGAGGTTTCAACATCATCAGCTCCTGTCAGAGAAACATTTCGACGGCTTCACGCATTTTTTTCACATGCAGCCCATAGACCACCTGAACGTTATTGCCCTGTTTGATGACCGCTTTCGCGCCTGTGGCTTTCAGTCGGGGTTCATCAATAACGTCAACGTTATGTACCGTGACGCGCAGACGGGTGTAACAGTTGTCCACCACGTCAATATTGGCGCGGCCGCCCAGCCCTTCGATAATCGCTTCGCCGAGGCCGTCGTTACCGCCTTTCGCCTGGTACTCTTGTTTGCTGTAGAGGCGCGTCTCCTGATCGTCATCTTCGCGCCCAGGCGTTTTCATGTTGAAGCGCAAGATGAGGAAGCGGAACACGGTGAAATAGATAACCGCCATGATGAGCCCCACCAGCAGGTACATCGGCCAGTTCGATTTCTCGGTGCCGAGCGGCAGGTTATAGAGAATGAAATCGATAATGCCGTTAGCGCCGATGGCGTGAACATCCAGCAGATAAAACAGCATCATGCCGATGCCGGTCAGCACCGCGTGCACCACAAACAGCAGCGGGGCGATAAAGAGAAAAGAGAATTCAATAGGTTCTGTGACGCCCACCAGCAGAGAGGTCAGTGCGGCCGGGATGAGAATGGCTTTGGCGGCAGCTTTGCGTTCTGGCTTCGCGGTCATATACATCGCGAGCGCGGCGGCGGGCAGACCAAACATTTTGCTAATGCCGCGCGCATCCCAGACCACCGTCGGGCTGAGCTGTTTAACGGACGGGCAGGCCATTTCAGCGAAGTAAATATTACGCGCGCCCTGATAGACCGTTCCGCAGACATCCTGCGTGCCGCCAAGTTCGGTATAAAGAAACGGCGTATAGACCAGATGATGCAGGCCGGTCGGCACCAGAATACGTTCAAGGAAGCCATATACCGCGACGCCAAAAGGCCCGGCGCCTTTGATAGCGAGCGCCATCGCGCTGATGCCGTGCTGCGCGAAAGGCCAGAGCTCGCTCATGATAACGCCGAGCACCATCGATACCGGCAGCATAATGATTGCAACAAAACAGTGCCCGGAGTAAATCGCCATCGCGCCGGAGAACTGTACGCCGGAATAGCGGTTGTAGAACCAGCCTGCGAGCGCGCCGGTCAGGATGCCCGCAAATACGCCCATCTCCAGCACCTGTACGCCAAGCACCATGCTTTGCCCTGCGGCGCGCATCTGGTCGGCAGGGGCCAGCTCCCCTTGCAGTTGTAAGGTCACACTCATGGCGTTGATAAATACAATAAACGTCACAAGACCAATCAGCGCCGCGTAGCCTTTGTCGCGCGAGGCAAGGCCAATAGGAATGCCGACCGCGAACACCAGCGCCAGGTTTGCCAGCACCGAGACCGCCGATTTAGCAATAAGCTGACCGGTATGCTGCAAGGCGGGGTGGCCAAGAAAGGGTAAATAGTCCGCCAGACTGCCGTTACCCAGCACATTACCGAAGGCGATAAAAAGGCCAACTATCGGCAATATCAGGACGGGTCCGTAAAGGGACTTGCCAAAATTTTGTAGGGCGTTTACGGCATATTTCATTTAGCTCTCTCTTTTTTATCGTCTGGCTAAACAACTTGATGCGCAGGGGCATGGCTCAAAGGTAGCAACCGGGTTGCTCAACAATCCAGTTATCTGATTGTTTTAAAAACAAATAACCCAAAAGGTAACATGTAACGTTGTAGGCTGTGATCGCGGTAACATCCGGGGAAAGAAGAGGGTGGGGGCAGCGTTTTACAGGCTATTGCAGCGAATTTGCAATGCATCCTTCGCTATTTATTTTTGGTGGTTTTTGTTGTCACCGCTTTTAAGCATAATAGCCGCCGTTACCGGAAAACGACGGCCACTACGGCCAGGGAAAATTATGAAATCATTGCGTCTGGCTGTCATTGCGACAGCATTACTGGCGTCTTTCACTCTCGGCGGGTGCGACGACAAGGAAAGTGCTTCCGCCGATTCATCCGCACCTGCGGCCCAAAGCAGCGCCGCAGCGCCACAGGCGAAGCCTCAGGCCGCGGACTTGCAAAAACAGGCGCAACAGAGCGCCGGCAAGCCGCTCAAACTGCTTGATGCCTCCGAGGTCCAGCTCGACGGCGCCAGCACGCTGGTGTTGACCTTCTCCGTGCCGCTTGATCCCAACCAGGATTTTGGCCGCGTCGTACACCTTGTCGACAAAAAAGACGGCAAAGTCGATGGCGCCTGGGAACTCGCGCCGAACTTAAAAGAGCTGCGTCTGCGCCACCTTGAGCCTAACCGCGAACTGGTGCTGAGCGTGGATCGCGAACTACTGGCGCTGAATAAAGCGTCCTTCGGCATGGCGTATGAGAAAGGCCTGACCACGCGCGATATCGCGCCGAGCGTCGGTTTCGCCAGCCGTGGCTCGCTGCTGCCGACTAAAGTCGTGCAGGGGTTGCCGGTAATGGCGCTTAACATCTCAAGTGTTGACGTGAACTTCTACCGGGTGAAACCGGAGTCGCTGGCGGCAATGGTGAGCCAGTGGGAATACCGCAATTCCCTCAGCAACTGGGAGTCCGATCAGCTGCTGAAAATGGCAGATCTCGTCTATACCGGACGTTTTGATCTCAATCCGGCCCGCAATACCCGTGAAAAATTGCTGCTGCCGTTAAGCGACATTAAGCCGCTGCAACAGCCGGGTGTTTATTTGGCCGTGATGAACCAGGCGGGGCACTACAACTACAGTAATGCCGCGACGCTCTTTACGCTGAGCGATGTCGGCCTGTCGCTGCACCGTTACCACGATCGCATGGATATTTTCACGCAGAGTCTGGAGAACGGCGCGGCGCAAAGTGGCGTTGAAGTGCGTCTGCTAAACGACAAAGGGCAAACGCTCGCCGAAGCGACCAGCGACAGCACCGGTCATGCGCGTCTCGACACACCGAAAGAGGCGGCGCTGGTACTGGCCCGCAAGGGCGAGCAGACGACCATGCTCGATCTCAACCTTCCGGCGCTCGATCTGGCCGAGTTTGATACTGGCGGCGAGCGCGGTTACAGCAAACAGTTCTTTATGTTCGGCCCGCGCGATCTCTATCGTCCTGGTGAAACGGTTATCGTCAATGGTCTGCTGCGTGATAGCGACGGCAAACCGCTCACGGCGCAGCCAGTGAAATTCGAAGTGGTACGTCCCGACGGGCAGGTGGCCCGGACACAAGTGGTGGAGCCGAACAATGGCCTCTACCAGCTCACCTGGCAGCTTGATGCACAAGCCGCGACCGGCCAGTGGGTGATCCGCGCCAACACGGGCGACAACCAGAACCGTAACTGGCTGTTCCATGTGGAAGACTTTATGCCTGAGCGTATGGCGCTCAACCTTAACGTGCAGAAAACGCCGCTGGCGCCTGCCGATACGGTGAATTTCGGCATTGAAGGCCACTATCTCTACGGCGCGCCTGCCGCAGGCAACGGTCTGCAGGGCCAGCTCTATCTGCGCCCGCTGCGTGACGCGGTGCCGCAATTACCGGGCTTCCAGTTTGGTAATATCGCTGAAGAAAACCTCTCCCGCAGTCTCGATGAAGTGCAACTGAATCTTGACGACGCGGGTGTGGCGCAGGTCTCTACCGAAAGCCAGTGGCAGGATGTCCGTTCTCCGCTGCGGTTGATTTTGCAGGCAAGCCTGCTGGAATCGGGCGGTCGTCCGGTAACCCGTCGCGCGGAACAGGCCATCTGGCCTGCCGATGCGCTGGTAGGTATTCGCCCGCAGTTTGGCGAAAAAGCGGTGTATGACTACCGCACCGACGACATGGTTAATCAGCCGATGGTTGATGAAAACGGCAACGCCGGTTTTGACATCGTTTATGCCAACGCGCAGGGCGAAAAAGTCGCCGTGAAGGGGCTGAAAGTCCGTCTGGTGCGCGAGCGTCGCGACTACTACTGGAACTGGTCAGACTCTGAAGGCTGGCTGTCGCAGTTCGATCAAAAAGATCTGGTGGAAGCCGAGCAGACTATCGATCTCGCGGCGGGCGAAACTGGCAAAGTGACCTTCCCGGTAGAATGGGGTTCTTATCGCCTCGAAGTTGTTTCGCCGGACGATCTCATCAGCAGCATGCGCTTCTGGGCAGGTTATAGCTGGCAGGATAACAGCGACGGCGCCAGCGCGCCGCGCCCGGATCGCGTGACGCTGAAAATCGACAAACCCTTCTATCAGCCGGGCGATACCATCAAGCTGCACATTGCCGCGCCTGCCGCAGGCAAAGGTTATGCGATGGTGGAATCCTCAGAAGGCCCGCTGTGGTGGCAGGAAATTGACGTGCCGGAGAAAGGGCTTGATCTGGAGATCCCGGTCGATAAAGCCTGGAAACGTCACGATCTTTATCTCAGCACACTGGTCGTTCGCCCTGGCGATAAATCCCGCTCCGCCACGCAAAAACGCGCGGTCGGCCTGCTGCATCTGCCGATGGGCGATGAAAACCGCCGCCTGAATCTGACCCTTGAAACGCCAACGAAAATGCGCCCGGACAGCACGCTGTCGGTGAAAGTGAAAGCCAGCGTGAAAAACGGCGAGCTGCCGAAGCAGATCAACGTACTGGTCTCGGCAGTGGACAGCGGCGTGCTGAATATTACCGATTATGTAACGCCCGATCCGTGGCGTGGCTTCTTTGGCAAGAAACGCTACGGCGCGGATATTTATGATATCTACGGCCAGGTGATTGAAGGCCAGGGGCGTCTTGCGGCGCTGCGTTTTGGTGGTGATGGCGATGAGCTTAACCGCGGCGGCAAACCGCCGGTAAATCATGTCACCATCATTGCCGAGCAGGCCGTGCCGGTGCAGTTGAACGACCAGGGCGAAGGCACGATCACGCTGCCTGTCGGCGACTTTAACGGTGAGCTTCGCGTTATGGCGCAGGCCTGGAGCGACGACCGCTTTGGCAGCGGCGAAAGCAAAGTTATCGTAGCCGCGCCGGTGATTGCTGAAATGAGCACGCCGCGCTTCCTGGCGGGCGGCGACAGCGCGCGTCTGGCGCTTGACGTCACCAATCTGACGGAGCAGCCGCAGCAGCTTACGGTCTCATTTAGTGAAAGTGGGCTGGTGAGCCAGCACGATCATTATCCTGTGCCGGTCGCGCTGAAAGCGGGTGAACGCACCACGCTGTTCGTTCAGGTATATGCGCATGAAGGCTACGGTGACGGAACGGTTCAGGCGCAGATAACCGGCCTGTCGCTGCCGGGCGAGCGCTTCGCGCCGCTCAAACGCGAATGGAAAATCGGCGTACGTCCAGCCTACCCTGCGCAAACTGTTAACAGCGGCGCGATGCTGCGCCCAGGCGAGATCTGGAGTGTTCCGACAACGCATCTGCAAGGGCTTAACGCCTCAACCCTTCAGGGCCGTCTGCTGCTGAGCGGCCGTCCGCCGCTCAATATCGCCCGCTATATCGAAGAACTGCGCGCTTACCCTTACGGCTGCCTTGAGCAGACAACCAGCGGCCTCTTCCCGTCGCTTTACACCAGCGCCGCGCAGCTTAAAGCGCTCGGTATTAAAGGCGACACCGATGAACAGCGCCGTGCGGCGGTGGATATCGGCATTGCACGACTGCTGGAGATGCAGCGAGAAGAAGGCGGTTTCGGTCTGTGGGATAAAGAGAGTCCGGAAGAGTACTGGGCGACCGCCTATGTGACCGATTTCCTGGTGCGTGCTGGCGAGCAGGGTTACAGCGTGCCTGCGGACGCGCTGAATAAAGCGAATACGCGCCTGCTGCGCTATTTGCAGGATCCGGGCACCATCGCGCTGCGCTACAGCGACAATAATGCGGCTTCTCGTTTTGCAGTGCAGGCATATGCCGGACTGGTATTGGCTCGCCAGCAGAAAGCGCCGCTCGGCGCGCTGCGTGACGCCTGGGAACACCGCGCGCAAGCGGGCAGCGGTCTGCCGCTCGTGCAACTGGGTGTGGCACTGAAACTGATGGGCGATGCGCCGCGCAGTAAAGCCGCGCTGGATCTGGGCGTGAAAACCGGGCGTGCGCACAATCTCGGCTGGCTTGGCGACTACGGCAGCGATCTGCGTGACGAGGCGCTGAAACTGAGCCTGCTGCAGGAATATAACCTGCAGGCCGACCAGCAGAACACGCTGCTGTCTGCACTCTCTGATGAGGCGTACGGCCAGCGCTGGCTCTCCACCCAGGAGAGCAACGCACTCTTCCTCGCGGGCCGCAATCTGGTCAGCCAGCCGGGCACCTGGCAGGCGCAAACCACGCTGGCGGGCCAGTTTATGAGTGGCGACAAAGCGCAGAGTGTGGCGCTGGATGCCGATCAGCTTGGCGCGCTGCAGGTGACCAACACGGCGCAAACCCCACTGTGGGTACGTCTGGATAGTCAGGGATATCCGAATGCGGCGCCTCAGCCATCAAGCAATGTGCTGCATATTGAGCGTCACTATCTCAACAGTCAGGGCGAGAAGGTGTCGCTCTCCAGCCTGAAGAGCGGCGAGCTGGTGCTGGTGTGGCTTGACGTCTGGGCCGACAAAACGGTACCTGACGCGCTGGTGGTCGATTTACTCCCGGCCGGGCTGGAACTGGAAAACCAGAACCTCGCTAACGCCAGCGCCAGCCTTAGCAGCAGCGCCGGTGAAGCAAGCGATCTCATCAGCCGGATGCAACAAATGGATATTCAGCATATGGAGTTCCGCGATGATCGTTTCGTTGCGGCCTTGCCGGTTAACGCCGGGATGAACGCCACGCTGGTTTACATGGCGCGTGCGGTGACGCCGGGTACGTATAAAGTGCCTGCGCCGCAAGTGGAGTCCATGTATGTACCGCAGTGGCGTGCAACCGGTGCGACGATCCCTGAGTTGACTATCTTCCCTGACAGGTGAGTTGTGAGTAAAAGCCTGTTTAAAAGGCGCCGCCGCTGGATAATTCTGGCGGCGGCGCCGCTTTTATTGTGCGCTGCGTTGTGGCTTGCCGATAAGATCTGGCCGCTGCCCTTGAGCGAAGTGCAGCCAGCACGTGTGGTGGTGGCCCAGGACGGCACGCCGTTGTGGCGCTTCGCCGACAGCGAGGGCATCTGGCGCTATCCGGTGACTATCGATGAGGTGTCGCCGCGCTATCTTGAGGCGCTGTTAAATTACGAAGATCGCTGGTTCTGGCGCCACCCCGGCATCAACCCGCTCGCTATCCTGCGAGCGGCCTGGCAGGACGTACGGTCTGGCTCGGTTGTCTCCGGCGGTAGCACGCTTACCATGCAGGTCGCGCGTCTGCTCGACCCGCATTCGCGCACTTTCGGTGGCAAGCTGCGCCAGGTCTGGCGGGCCATGCAGCTTGAATGGCATCTTTCTAAAGCTGAAATCCTGACGCTTTACCTGAACCGTGCGCCGTTTGGCGGCACGCTGCAGGGGGTGGGTGCGGCAAGCTGGGTCTATCTTGGCAAGCCTCCCTCACGGCTAAGTTACTCCGATGCGGCGTTGCTGGCCGTGCTGCCGCAGGCGCCAAGCCGCTTGCGCCCTGACCGCTGGCCGGATCGCGCGCAGGCCGCTCGCGACAAAGTGCTGCGTCGGATGGCGACGCAGGGCGTCTGGACTGACAAGCAGGTCGCAGAGTCGCTGGAAGAGCCTGTCTGGCTGGCACCGCGTCAGATGCCGCAGCTTGCGCCGCTACTGTCACGACGTCTGGTGACGCAGCGTCATGACACTAAAATCACCACGACGCTTGATGCCGCGCTGCAACGGCAGCTTGAAGACCTTGCGCTGAACTGGAAAGGACGGTTGCCGGCGCGTACGTCGCTTGCCATCCTGGTGGTCGATCACACCACGATGGAGGTGCGCGGCTGGGTAGGCTCGGCGGATATTAACGACGACGCCCGCTTTGGCCATGTCGACATGGTGACGGCGATCCGCTCGCCAGGCTCAGTGTTAAAACCGTTTGTCTACGGACTGGCGCTGGATGAAGGCCTTATCCATCCGGCCTCGCTGCTTCAGGATGTGCCGCGCCGCTTCGGCGACTACCGGCCCGGTAATTTTGACAGCGGTTTTAACGGCCCGGTCAGCATGAGTGAGGCGCTGGTGCGTTCGTTGAATCTTCCGGCGGTGCAGGTTCTTGAAGCCTACGGACCGAAGCGTTTTACAGCGCAGTTACGTAATGTCGGCCTGACGCTGCGCTTCCCGCCAACAGCGCAGCCGAGCCTTGCAGTGATTCTGGGCGGCGCCGGGGCGAGGCTTGATGAAATTGTGGCGGCTTATAGCGCCTTTGCCCGTCATGGCCAGGCGGCGAAGCTGCGGGTTGTGAAAGGCGATCCGCTGGTAGAGCGGCCGCTGATGTCGCCGGGCGCGGCGTGGATTATTCGGCGTATCCTTGCAGGCGAGGCGCAGCCGCTGCCGGATGGCTCGCTCCCTCAGGTTGTGCCGCTCGCCTGGAAAACCGGCACCAGTTACGGTTACCGCGATGCCTGGGCGGTGGGGGTGACGTCGCGCTATCTGATTGGCGTCTGGACCGGGCGTCCGGATGCGACGCCGGTTGCCGGTCAGTTTGGCTTTGCCAGTGCCGTGCCGGTGCTCAATCAGGTCAATAATCTGTTGCAGGCGGGGGCGGCTTCGGCAGTACAGCAGGCGCGCCAGCCGGTCGATCCGCGTCCGGCGTCGGTTTCCGCAGGTACTATCTGCTGGCCGGGCGGGCAACACTTGCCCGCGGGCGACAGCAACTGTCGGCGCAGACTGTCGACATGGCTTCTGGACAACAGCGAACCGCCAACGCTGCTGGCGGAAGGGCAGGAGGGGAGCCGTGGTATTCAGTTCCCGCTGTGGCTGAATGAGAAAGGCGAGCGGGTCGCGGCCGATTGTCCGCATGTGGCCGAAAGCCGGTTGCTGCTCTGGCCGCTTCCCCTGGAGCCATGGTTGCCGCCTGGCGAACGGCGTGCCGCGCGTCTGCCGCCGGTCTCCGCCAACTGTCCGCCAGTGCACCAGCAGGATCTGGTGCCGCTATTGCTCACCGGCGTGCGTGACGGCGCCGTACTGAAACGCCTGCCAGGACAGGCGGCGTTGTCGTTGCCGCTACGAAGCCAGGGCGGTGGTGGTCGTCACTGGTGGTTCCTGAATGGCGAACCGCTGGAAAAAGAAGGTGACAGCGTGACGCTCACTTTCACCGACAGCGGCGATTATCAGGTCTTGCTAATGGACGAGGCGGGGCAGGTCGCGACCGTACAGTTCCGCGTGGAATAAGCGAAGACGCGTAAAAAGCACGCTTTCGACATTAAGTGTTGCCAAAGGTAATATTATTTTAAAAAAATGTTACTCCTAACCGTAGGCAAGGATAGCGTTGCTCATTATAATCGGCGCCAATTCTAAAACTCGCCTGTCGGGCAAACAGAACAACTTACAGAGGTTATCATGGCAATTGAGCGTACTTTTTCCATCATCAAGCCGAACGCCGTCGCTAAAAACGTTATCGGTAGCATTTTCGCGCGTTTTGAATCTGCGGGATTCAAAATCGTTGGCACCAAAATGCTGCACTTGTCTGTTGAACAGGCGCGTGGTTTCTACGCTGAGCACGAAGGCAAACCGTTCTTCGACGGCCTGGTGGAATTCATGACTTCTGGTCCGATCGTGGTTTCCGTTCTGGAAAGCGAAAATGCGGTTCAGCGTCACCGCGATCTGCTGGGTGCTACCAACCCGGCTAACGCGCTGGCAGGCACCCTGCGCGCTGACTACGCGGACAGCTTCACCGAAAACGGCACCCACGGTTCCGATTCTGTTGAATCCGCTAACCGCGAAATCGCGTATTTCTTCGGCGAAGGCGAAATTTGCCCGCGTACGCGCTAATTAGCGAAACGGCAAAGCGACATTTACATTTTATTTTCATGTTGTCGCTTTAAGCCGTGGCATCACTGCCATAGAATTTGTACAATGCTGCGCCCCGGATGAGCCTGCTCTTGCCGGGGCGTCTTCTTTTCTTCAACCCTCCAGAGGCCGTAACGTGTAACAACGAGGCCAGGATCGAATATGTCTGAACAAATTGTCACGCCTGAGACTGACTCAGCAGCGCCTGCTATTAAATCTGAAAAAATTAACCTCCTCGATCTGAACCGCCATGAAATGCGCGAGTTCTTCAAAACGATGGGTGAAAAGCCGTTTCGTGCCGATCAGGTGATGAAATGGATGTATCACTATTGCTGCGATGATTTCGATGAGATGACCGATATCAACAAAGTGCTGCGCGGTAAGCTCAAGGAAGTGGCGGAAATCCGGGCGCCGGAAGTGGTCGAAGAGCAGCGCTCTTCTGACGGCACGATCAAATGGGCCATTGCGGTCGGCGATCAGCGTGTTGAAACCGTATATATCCCGGAAGATGACCGCGCAACGCTGTGCGTTTCTTCTCAGGTAGGCTGCGCGCTGGAATGTAAGTTCTGCTCCACCGCGCAACAGGGTTTTAACCGTAACCTGCGCGTATCGGAAATTATCGGCCAGGTGTGGCGCGCGGCGAAAATCATCGGAGCGGCGAAAGTAACCGGTCAGCGTCCTATCACGAACGTGGTCATGATGGGCATGGGCGAACCGCTCCTGAACCTGACGAACGTCGTTCCGGCGATGGAAATTATGCTCGACGATTTCGGCTTTGGGCTTTCCAAACGCCGCGTGACGCTTTCAACCTCCGGCGTTGTGCCGGCGCTGGACAAGCTTGGCGATATGATTGACGTGGCGCTGGCTATTTCGCTGCACGCCCCGAACGATGAAATTCGCGATGAGATTGTGCCTATCAACAAAAAGTACAACATCGAGACGTTCCTCGCTGCCGTGCGTCGTTATATCGGTAAATCCAACGCCAACCAGGGCCGTGTGACCATCGAATACGTAATGCTGGATCACGTGAACGATGGCACCGAGCATGCGCACCAGCTTGCGGAACTGCTGAAAGATACGCCGTGCAAGATCAACCTGATCCCGTGGAACCCCTTCCCGGGCGCGCCGTATGGTCGCAGCTCCAACAGCCGTATCGATCGCTTCTCTAAAGTGCTGATGAGCTACGGTTTCACCACCATCGTGCGTAAAACGCGCGGCGATGATATTGATGCAGCCTGCGGACAGCTGGCGGGCGATGTGATTGACCGTACCAAACGCACCATGCGCAAGCGCATGCAGGGTGAACCTATCGCCGTTAAGGCCGTCTGACGGGCTGCGTAAGCCTGTAGGGTCACGCTATTCGGCTATAGCGTGACCAGTTCTGGCGCAGGCGCAGCGATTGCTGCGTAAAGAAGCGTTCGTGGTGAATAATTACGGTGCGTTTCTCTGCGCTTTGAGGCAGTATGTAGCGTCGCAACAACATGTTAGCAGGGGCTTTCTGGCTTATCTGGCGCCACTTAACAGACACCGGATAAAAAGCTGACTATGGTTAACTAATGTTTCTGGTTACCGTTGGCGGTTTTGTAGCGTCTGACGCGTTAAAATACAGAAATGCATACGGAAGGCGCGGCAATATGCGCGTCGGATGAGAATGATTTCGCGGTATGGGCAGACAGGACAGCGAAACGTTGCCTGATTCCTGCCGGTGCCAGGTTCCTCAATGAAAACAGTACCAGCAGTTGTAGCTAATGAATACTGAAGCCACTCACGAAGAAAATGCATCACATACCACGGGTGAGCGTCTGCGCCTTGCCCGTGAACAACTGGGACTCAGCCAACAGGTTGTGGCGGAACGTTTATGCCTGAAGGTGTCGACTGTCCGTGACATCGAAGAAGACAATGCGCCTGCGGACCTGGCCTCTACTTTTTTGCGCGGCTACATCCGTTCTTACGCACGCCTGGTGCACGTCCCGGAAGAAGAACTGCTTCCGATGCTCGCCAAACAGGCGCCGGTGAGAACCGCTCAGGTCTCGTCGATGCAAACCTACGCGCTCGGCAAAAGCCGTAAAAAACGCGATGGCTGGCTGATGGGCTTTACCTGGATTGTGCTTTTTGTCGTCGTAAGCCTCACGGGCGTGTGGTGGTGGCAAAACCATAAAGCGCAGCAGGAAGAGATCAGCACGATGGCGGATCAATCCAGCGCAGAGTTGAGCCAGAACGCCGCTAACAGCCCGCAATCCGTTCCGTTGAATACGGATACCCCCGCTGACGCGTCGCAGGAGCAAGCGACGCCGCCGGCGGATCTGCCTGCTGGCGATGCGCAGGCCACTGCCGCGAACACGCCGCAGCCGACGCCGATGCCTTCGCCGAATGCGGCGAGCCAGCAACCGGTTGTTGTACCGCCGAGCCAGGCGAACACCGACACGGCGGCGCAGCAACAGAATGCCGCGCAAAGCCAACTGCCGGTAGGCCAGGCATCAACGGCGCCTGCGTCAGACGCCAATGTGCTGGTCATGAATTTCACCGCTGATTGCTGGCTTGAAGTGACGGACGCGACCGGTAAGAAATTATTCAGCGGTCTGCAACGTAAAGATACTAATCTGAATCTGTCCGGTGAGGCGCCGTACCGTCTCAAAATTGGCGCGCCGTCGGCAGTGCAGATTCAGTACCAGGGCAAGCCGGTGGATTTGAGCCGTTTTATCAGAACTAACCAGGTTGCACGTCTGACCCTCAATGCCGAACAATCAGTAACGCAGTAACAGACGGGCAATGAGGGAGATTTGTCATGCATAATGAAGCGCCCATTCAGCGTAGAAAATCTAAACGGATATACGTCGGTAACGTCCCCATCGGCGATGGTGCACCTATCGCCGTCCAGTCGATGACCAACACTCGCACGACGGATGTCGAAGCGACGGTTAATCAAATCAAAGCGCTGGAGCGCGTAGGCGCGGATATCGTTCGCGTCTCGGTACCAACGATGGATGCCGCAGAGGCGTTTCGTCTTATCAAACAGCAGGTCAACGTACCCCTGGTCGCGGATATTCACTTCGACTACCGCATCGCCCTGAAAGTGGCGGAGTACGGCGTCGACTGCCTGCGTATTAACCCTGGCAATATCGGTAACGAAGAGCGTATCCGCTCTGTCGTGGATTGCGCGCGCGATAAAAACATTCCGATCCGCATCGGTGTCAACGCCGGATCGCTTGAGAAAGATCTTCAGGAAAAATATGGCGAGCCGACGCCGCAGGCGCTACTGGAATCTGCGATGCGTCATGTCGATCATCTGGATCGTCTCAACTTCGATCAGTTTAAGGTGAGCGTAAAAGCCTCGGATGTGTTCCTTGCAGTAGAGTCGTATCGTCTGCTGGCGAAGCAGATCGATCAGCCGTTGCATTTAGGGATAACCGAAGCAGGTGGTGCTCGCGCCGGGGCCGTAAAATCGGCGATCGGTTTGGGGCTTCTGCTTTCGGAAGGGATTGGCGATACGCTGCGTATTTCGCTTGCAGCCGATCCTGTCGAAGAGATCAAAGTCGGTTTCGATATCCTGAAATCGCTGCGCATTCGTTCACGCGGCATCAACTTTATTGCCTGCCCGACCTGCTCTCGTCAGGAGTTTGACGTAATAGGCACGGTAAATGCGCTGGAGCAGCGGCTGGAAGATATTATCACTCCGATGGATGTTTCGATCATCGGCTGTGTGGTCAATGGTCCCGGCGAAGCGCTGGTTTCGACGCTCGGGGTTACCGGCGGCAATAAGAAAAGCGGCTTTTATGAAGAAGGCGTGCGTAAAGATCGTCTCGATAACGACGACATGATAACGCAGCTTGAAGCTCGCATCCGTGCCAAGGCGTCGATGCTGGATGAGAGCCGTCGCATCACCGTGCAGCAGCTGGAAAAATAACGCAAACGTGGGAAGCGGCGTGCTTCCCGTGTATGATTGAACCCGCAAACCGCCCCAGCCACACCGGCGCGGTCTGTTTCGGGTTCATTTTTTGTATAGAAAAAGAGAATAAACGTGGCAAAAAACATTCAAGCCATCCGCGGCATGAACGATTACCTGCCGGGCGATACCGCCATCTGGCAGCGCATTGAAGGCACACTTAAGCAGGTGCTCGGCAGCTACGGTTACAGTGAAATCCGTTTGCCGATTGTAGAGCAGACCCCGTTATTCAAACGCGCAATCGGTGAAGTAACCGACGTGGTTGAAAAAGAGATGTATACCTTTGAGGACCGCAATGGCGATAGCCTGACGCTGCGCCCTGAAGGCACTGCGGGCTGCGTGCGCGCTGGCATCGAACATGGTCTGCTGTACAATCAGGAACAACGTTTGTGGTACATCGGGCCGATGTTCCGCCACGAACGCCCTCAGAAGGGCCGGTATCGTCAGTTCCATCAGTTAGGTGTCGAAGTTTTTGGTCTTCAGGGCCCGGATATCGATGCGGAAATGATCCTGCTGACCGCGCGCTGGTGGCGTGCGCTGGGCATCGCCGAGCACGTTTCGCTGGAGCTGAACTCCATCGGCTCGCTGGATGCTCGCGCTAACTACCGCGATGCGCTGGTGGCCTTCCTTGAGCAGCATGTCGATAAACTTGACGAAGACTGCAAACGCCGCATGTATTCGAACCCGCTGCGCGTGTTGGATTCTAAAAATCCGGACGTTCAGGCGCTCTTAAACGACGCGCCGAAACTTGGCGACTACCTGGATGACGACTCCCGCGAACATTTTGCCGGTCTTTGCGCGTTTCTGGACGATGCCGGTATCGCTTATACCGTTAACCAGCGTCTTGTGCGCGGTCTCGACTATTACAACCGCACCGTGTTTGAGTGGGTGACGACAAGCCTTGGCTCACAGGGCACCGTATGCGCAGGTGGCCGTTACGATGGTCTCGTTGAGCAATTAGGTGGACGCGCAACGCCGGCGGTAGGCTTCGCGATGGGGCTTGAGCGCCTCGTTTTACTCGTTCAGGCGGTGAATCCGGAATTTACGGCAGATCCTGTTGTCGATATATACCTGATTGCGTCTGGCAACGGTGCGCAGTCGGCGGCGATGCAGCTGGCTGAGCAGGTTCGCGATGCGCTGCCGGGTTGCAAGCTGATGACCAACTATGGCGGCGGCAACTTTAAGAAACAATTCGCCCGTGCAGATAAGTGGGGCGCACGCATTGCGCTGGTGCTGGGCGAAGATGAAGTCGCCAACCGCCAGGTTGTGGTGAAAGATTTGCGCTCAGGTGAGCAACAGGCCCTCGCGCAGAGCGAACTGGCCGCGCACTTGCAGACGCTGCTGGGCTGATTTCCCGGCGAAATATCGTTAAGGAGAAGGACTGCGTGGAAATTTACGAGAACGAAAACGAGCAGCTCAATGCGGTAAAGCGTTTCTTTGCTGAAAACGGCAAAGCGCTGGCGGTGGGTGTAGTTTTAGGGATTGGTGCGCTGGTTGGCTGGCGTTTCTGGAACGGCTCGCAGGTCGATTCCGCCCGTGAAACGTCGCTGAACTATCAGACGGTCATGACAACCGTTCGCGCTGACGATCCGAAAACCCTGAACGCCGCAGAGCAGTTCGTTTCGCAGAATAAAAACACCTACGGTGCGCTGGCCTCGCTTGAGCTGGCGCAGCGTTATGTAGATAAAAACGATCTCAATAAAGCCGCGCAGCAGTTGCAGCAGGGCCTTGAGAACGCGAAGGACGAGAATCTGCGCTCGCTGATTAACCTGCGCCTGGCGCGCATTCAAATCCAGCAGAAGCAGGCGGACGCCGCGCTGAAAACGCTGGAAAACGTGAAAGGCGACAACTGGTCGGCGATGGTGGCTGACCTGCGTGGCGACGCGATGCTTAGAAAAGGCGATAAGCAGGGCGCGCGCGATGCCTGGAGCAAAGGAGTGAATGATAAAAATTCTCCGGCGCTTGGCGATATGATGCAGATGAAAATCAATAACTTGTCCATCTGAGAGGGACCCGATGCAATTGCGTAAATTAGTTCTGCCAGCGATGCTTTCCGTCACGCTGTTAAGCGGTTGCTCACTGTTTAGCGGTGAAGAAGACGTGGTGAAAATGTCGCCGCTGCCGACGGTTGAAAACCAGTTCGCGCCGGAAGTTGCCTGGGATACGTCCGTGGGCAGCGGAATTGGTGATTTTTACTCCAACCTGCACCCGGCATTCCTTGACGGTAACGTCTACGCGGCTGACCGTCGCGGCACTGTGAAAGCCGTCAATTCGCAGGATGGCAAAGAAGTCTGGAGCGTCGATCTCTCTGAGAAAACCGGCTTTTTCTCCCGTAACCGTCCGGCGCTGCTGTCTGGCGGCGTCACCGCCGTGGGCGCGCATGTTTACGTAGGCAGCGAAAAAGCGCAGGTTTATGCGCTGAATACTTCCGACGGCTCCATTGCCTGGCAGACCAAAGTGGCAGGCGAAGCGCTTTCTCGTCCAGTTGTTAGTGATGGTCTGGTGTTGATCCATACCAGTAACGGTATGTTGCAGGCGCTGAACGAAAGTGACGGCGCTATCAAATGGACCGTTAACCTGGATATGCCGTCGCTCTCTCTGCGCGGTGAATCCGCACCGGCATCCGCGTTTGGCGCGGCGATTGTCGGCGGCGATAACGGTCGCGTGAGCGCTATCCTGATGCAGCGCGGTCAGATGATCTGGCAGCAGCGCATTTCTCAGGCCACCGGCGCAACCGAAATCGATCGTCTGAGCGATGTCGATACGACGCCGGTTATCGTCAATGGCGTGGTTTACGCGCTGGCGTATAACGGCAATCTGACCGCGCTGGATCTGCGTTCTGGTCAGATTATGTGGAAACGTGAGCTGGGGTCAGTGAATGATTTCATTGTCGACGGCGGACGTATCTACCTGGTAGACCAGAGCGACAACGTGCTGGCGCTGAATGTAGAAGGCGGCGTAACGCTCTGGACGCAAACCCAACTGCTGCACCGTAACCTGACCGCGCCGGTACTCTATAATGGATCACTGGTGGTAGGCGATAGCGAAGGTTACTTGCACTGGATGGATACCGATAACGGCCGTTTTGTGGCTCAGCAGAAAGTGGATAGCTCCGGCTTCCAGACCGAGCCGGTCGTGGCGGATAACAAGATCCTTATCCAGGCCAAAGACGGCACGCTTTACGCGATTACGCGTTAACAGACAGGCGTAGCACAGCTAAAACGGCTCCTGATCACTGCAGGGGCCGTTTCCTGTTTTCTGAAGCCCGTGTATTTCAGCGGGTTTAACAACGATTTATCAGTAATGAGGCTTTAAGAATGATACCTGTGGTCGCGCTGGTCGGGCGCCCTAACGTCGGAAAATCCACGTTGTTCAACCGTTTAACCCGCACCCGGGATGCGCTGGTAGCGGATTTCCCGGGGCTGACGCGTGACCGCAAATATGGTCGTGCCGAAGTGGAAGGACGTGAATATATCTGTATCGATACCGGCGGTATCGACGGCTCGGAAGAGGGCGTCGAAACCCGCATGGCAGAGCAGTCGCTGCTGGCGATTGAAGAAGCCGACGTGGTGCTTTTCATGGTTGACGCCCGCGCCGGGCTGATGCCAGCGGATGAGGGTATCGCTAAACATCTGCGCAGCCGTCAGAAGCCGACATTCCTCGTCGCCAACAAAACTGACGGGCTTGACCCGGATCAGGCGGTTGCGGATTTCTATTCGCTCGGCCTCGGTGAAATTCATGCTATTGCTGCTTCCCATGGCCGTGGCGTGACTTCGCTGCTGGAGCATGTCCTCATGCCTTGGATGGACGATGTCAATCCGCCGGAAGAAGTGGATGAAGAAGCCGAATACTGGGCGCAGTTTGAAGCCGAGCAGAATGGCGAAGTCGTGGAAGAAGAAGAGGATGATTTCAACCCGCAAGATTTGCCGATTAAGCTTGCGATTGTCGGGCGTCCAAACGTAGGTAAGTCAACGCTTACTAACCGTATTCTCGGTGAAGACCGCGTGGTGGTTTTCGACATGCCGGGCACCACCCGCGACAGCATCTATATTCCGATGGAGCGCGACGGTCGCGAGTTCGTTCTCATCGACACCGCGGGCGTGCGTAAACGCGGTAAAATTACCGATGTAGTTGAGAAATTCTCGGTTATCAAAACGCTGCAAGCGATTGAAGACGCGAACGTCGTGCTGCTGGTGATTGACGCCCGCGAAGGCATCTCCGATCAGGATCTTTCTCTGCTGGGCTTTATTCTTAACAGCGGTCGTTCGCTGGTGATTGTCGTCAACAAGTGGGACGGCCTGAGCCAGGAAGTGAAAGACGAAGTGAAAGAAACGCTGGATTATCGTCTCGGCTTTATCGATTTCGCGCGTGTTCACTTTATCTCCGCACTGCATGGCAGCGGCGTTGGTAACTTGTTTGAATCGGTGCGCGAGGCGTATGACAGCTCCACGCGTCGCGTCAGCACGTCACTTCTGACCCGCATTATGAAAATGGCGGAAGAAGATCACCAGCCGCCGATGGTACGTGGTCGCCGCGTGAAACTGAAATACGCGCATGCGGGCGGTTATAATCCGCCGATCGTAGTGATCCACGGCAATCAGGTAAAAGACCTGCCGGATTCTTACAAGCGTTATCTGATGAACTACTTCCGCAAATCGCTGGATGTGATGGGTACGCCTATCCGTATTCAGTTCAAGGAAGGGGATAACCCGTTTGCGAACAAGCGTAATACGCTGACACCAAACCAGATGCGTAAACGTAAACGCCTGATTAAGCACATTAAGAAAGGCAAATAATCGAAGCGGGAGTCGTCATGGCTCCCGCTCTGTTTTTATGGAGGTCTCTTGTGGAATTACATTGCCCAAACTGCCAGAACGCGCTTGAGCAAAGCGAGCGCGGTGCGCACTGTTCTACCTGCCATCAGGACTATGCCGTCGAAGCACGCTGCCCGGATTGCCATCAGCCGCTGGAAGTGCTGAAAGCCTGCGGCGCGGTGGATTATTTCTGCCGCAATGGTCACGGTTTGATATCCAAAAAACGCGTTGAGTTTACGCTACAACCGCACTAATCGCAGATACACCCTTCGCCGCGCTTCCACAGCTCACGCAGCCCTTCCGGCGCGGAATTTTCCGGCACTAACAATACGATGTCGGCATAGCCTGCCTGATTATGCTGCGTCCAGAGGATCTGGATGCGAAAATAACGCTGATCGCCGCGACCCGGAGAATCAGACTGCCCTGGCGGGGACGCCTTCGGCAGCGCCTGATGCAGGATATCGATAAGCCGCTGGCGCTGCTCGGCGTTAAGCTCAGCAACAGCGATGCGTCGCTGCCCGGCAAGGCGTGGCATATACGCCACGCCGCCTTCACGCGCCAGCTCTACGACGGCATCATCCGTCAGATCCGGCAAGTCCATTACAACACTCCTGTCGTTTTCCATGCATGTTCAATGGCCTGCGCCACGCTCTCCCCGGAGCGTTTACGGCCATGTTCAATGGTCAGTTTCGCGAAGCTGGCGAAATCCGCATTTTGAGAAAGTGAGCGGTCACAAACTGTGTCATACCAGGCATAACCGGCTTTTTCCCAGGCGTAACCGCCAATCGCGGTGGCCGCAAGGTAAAACGCGCGATTCGGAATGCCAGAGTTGATGTGCACGCCGCCGTTATCTTCACGGGTTTTCACGAAATCGTCCATGTGTCCGGGCTGCGGATCTTTGCCGAGCAGCGGGTCATCATACGCGGTGCCAGGCGCAGACATAGAGCGCAGGCCAGTACCGTTGATGCCTTCCGCCAGTAATCCTTCGCCAATGATCCAGTCCGCCTTATCCGCGGTCTGCTGGCGCTGATACTGTTTAACCAGTGAGCCGAAAACATCGGAGAGCGATTCATTCAGCGCGCCTGCCTGCTCGAAATAAATCAATCCGGCTTCGGTTTCCGTCACGCCGTGGCTAAGCTCATGTGCCACAACATCAATGGCGATAGTGAAGCGGTTGAAGATTTCACCATCGCCGTCGCCGAAGACCATTTGCTGCCCATTCCAGAAGGCGTTCTGGTACTCACGCCCGTAGTGTACGGTGCCACTCAGGATGAGGCCTTTGTTGTCCAGCGAGTCGCGCTGATAAGCTTTCCAGAAGAAATCGTGCGTGACGCCCAGATAATCATAAGCTTCATCCACCGCGACGTCGCCCGCAGACGGTTCACCTTCACGGCGCACGGGCTTGCCGGGCAGTTCTTCACGATGCTGAGCGTCGTAAATGTCGCGCTCCAGCTCACCTTTGGCAGAAACATGCGGCGCGGTCGGTCTGGCATTGTGATGCGCCATCAACGTCTGAACGTGAGTGAGAGTCTGGCGCGCTTTCTGCTGCTGCGGTTCTGAACCGTGATCGATAATGCGGCGCAGAATGTAAGGGGGGATAACGGTCGGATAACGTGCGTTGTTCATGGGGTCTCCTTACTCGGCAAGTGCCGTTGAAAAAACCAACACTTGCAGTATAGTTCGTGACCCGTTAGTTGCTCCTGAGGCTTATCCGGTTTTCTTTTTGCGCGTTTTTTTAGCAGGCGTAATCTGGCGGACTTCGCTCTCTACCCAGCCATCCGAAAGCCGTGTTGTCAGCGTGTCGCCGGGCTGTACCTGCCTGGTCGCCTTCAGCACATTGCCATCGCCTGCCGTCGTGACGCTGTAGCCACGCGCCAGCGTCGCCAGCGGGCTGACGGCCTCCAGATGCGTGATGGCATTGCCAAAACGCTCACGCGTATGGCTAAGGCGTGTAGCAACCGTCTGGGCAAGACGGTACTCGAGCTGCTGGATGCGGGCCGAGGCACGATGCAGACGCGGCAGCGGCTGCTGCTGGTTCAGACGTTGCGTCACGCGAGCCTGGCGTTGCGTCGCCTGGCGTAACCGGCTGTCGAGCGCATTATCCATACGCTGACGTAAACGCATCAGCAGCGTTTGCTGACGCGCGAGGCGCAGTTGCGGGTGTTGTTGCTCAAGCCGGTGGTGCAGGCGTGTAAAACGCTGCTGGCGGCTTGCCAGCGAGTAATCCATCGCCATTTCGAGACGCTGTTGCAGCCCTTGCATCTGGCGCAGCAGTTCCAGCTGATTACGACTGACGATTTCGGCCGCAGCGGAGGGCGTCGGCGCGCGCAGATCGGCCACGAAATCCGCGATAGTGACGTCGGTTTCATGGCCCACCGCGCTGACCACAGGAATACCGCTTGCGAAAATGGCTCTCGCGACGCGCTCGTCGTTAAAACTCCACAAATCCTCAAGCGAGCCGCCGCCGCGACCGACGATTAACACGTCGCACTCGCCGCGCAGATTGGCAAGCTCAATCGCGCGCACGATCTGCGCCGGCGCGTCGTCGCCCTGTACGGCTGTCGGGTAGATAATAACCGGCAGCGATGGATCGCGGCGGCGTAATACGTTCAGCACATCATGCAGTGCCGCGCCGGTTTTCGAGGTGATAACCCCGACCTGGCGGGCCGGGGAGGGCAACGGTTTTTTTAGTGCCGGATCGAACAGCCCTTCTGCGGCAAGCTGCTGCTTGAGCTGTTCGTAGCGCTGTTGCAGCAGGCCTTCGCCTGCGGGCTGCATGCTTTCGACGATGATTTGATAATCGCCACGCGGCTCGTAGAGCGTGATATTCGCGCGTACCAGCACCTGCTGGCCGTGCTGGGGCCTGAAGGTGACCCGGCGGTTGCTGTTGCGAAACATCGCGCAGCGCACCTGGGCGGTGTCGTCTTTAAGCGTGAAGTACCAGTGCCCGGAAGCAGGCTGAGTGAAATTGGAGATTTCACCGCTTATCCAGACCTGACCCATCTCCTGCTCAAGCAGCAGACGTACGCTCTGGTTAAGGCGGCTAACAGTAAAAATTGAGGGAGTCTGAGTAAGCGGCATGTGAGCTGGATCAAATTTTAAATCAGCGGGTTATTCAGTCGATAGTAACCCGCGTCCTGGCAATCGCAACCTTTTTTCGCAAAAAAATGTAGAAGCAATCGGTTACGCTCTGTATAATGCCGCGGCAATATTTTATCTGTTCTCATTCACCCCAGGTTGAGATATTGCCCATGCTACGTATCGCTAAAGAAGCACTGACGTTTGACGACGTCCTCCTCGTTCCCGCTCACTCTACCGTTCTGCCGAATACCGCGGATCTCAGCACTCAGCTGACCAAAACCATTCGCCTGAACATTCCAATGCTTTCAGCGGCCATGGACACCGTAACCGAAGCGCGTCTGGCGATTGCCCTGGCGCAGGAAGGTGGCATCGGCTTTATCCACAAAAACATGTCTATCGAGCGCCAGGCAGAAGAAGTCAAGCGCGTGAAAAAACATGAATCCGGCGTAGTGACCGACCCGCAAACTGTCCTGCCGACCACGACGCTTCGCGAAGTGAAAGAGCTGACCGAGCGCAACGGTTTCGCAGGCTATCCGGTTGTGACCGAAGACTACGAGCTGGTCGGTATCATCACCGGGCGCGATGTGCGCTTTGTGACTGACCTGAGCCAGCCGGTGAGCGTTTACATGACGCCAAAAGCGCGTCTGGTCACCGTACGCGAAGGCGAATCCCGCGATGTCGTTCTGACAAAAATGCACGAAAAACGCGTTGAGAAAGCGCTGGTGGTCGATGAGAGCTTCCATCTGCGCGGCATGATCACCGTTAAAGATTTCCAGAAAGCCGAACGTAAGCCGAATTCCTGTAAAGATGAGCAGGGCCGTCTGCGCGTTGGCGCTGCAGTTGGCGCGGGCGCGGGTAACGAAGAGCGTATCGATGCGCTGGTGGCGGCAGGCGTTGACGTGCTGCTTATTGACTCTTCCCACGGCCATTCCGAAGGCGTGCTGCAGCGTATTCGTGAAACCCGCGCGAAATACCCGGATCTGCAAATTATCGGCGGCAACGTTGCGACCGCCGCAGGTGCGAAAGCGCTGGCGGAAGCGGGCGTAAGCGCGGTGAAAGTCGGTATCGGCCCGGGCTCTATTTGTACGACCCGTATCGTCACCGGCGTAGGCGTTCCACAGATAACTGCGGTGGCCGACGCGGTTGAAGCGCTGGAAGGCACTGGCATTCCGGTTATCGCTGATGGCGGCATCCGTTTCTCTGGCGATATTGCAAAAGCCATCGCGGCAGGCGCAAGCGTGGTAATGGTGGGCTCCATGCTCGCCGGTACCGAAGAATCTCCGGGCGAAATCGAGCTCTACCAGGGCCGTTCTTACAAATCTTACCGCGGTATGGGCTCACTCGGCGCGATGTCTAAAGGCTCATCCGACCGTTACTTCCAGACCGACAACGCCGCTGACAAGCTGGTGCCGGAAGGCATTGAAGGCCGTGTTGCGTATAAAGGCCGTCTGAAAGAGATTATCCACCAGCAGATGGGCGGCCTGCGCTCCTGCATGGGGCTGACCGGGTGCGGCACGATTGATGAACTGCGTACTAAAGCGGAATTCGTGCGTATCAGCGGCGCGGGTATCCAGGAAAGCCACGTTCACGATGTGACCATCACCAAAGAGTCTCCGAATTACCGGATGGGTTCTTAATTTTCCTCGCCCGGCGTTAACGTCGGGCGTTTACTTTTTGTCAGCTACTTTCTGGAAAAAGCGTTAATGACGGACAACATTCATAAGCATCGTATCCTTATCCTCGACTTCGGCTCGCAGTACACCCAACTGGTAGCGCGCCGTGTGCGCGAACTGGGCGTTTACTGCGAACTGTGGGCGTGGGACGTGACAGAAGAGCAGATCCGCGGCTTCAACCCGAACGGGATTATTCTTTCTGGCGGCCCGGAAAGCACCACCGAAGAAAACAGCCCGCGCGCGCCGGAATATGTGTTTAACGCGGGTGTACCGGTGCTGGGCGTGTGCTACGGCATGCAGACCATGGCGATGCAACTGGGCGGCCATGTGGAAGGCTCTAACGAGCGTGAATTCGGCTATGCGCAGGTGGAAGTGAAAACCGACAGCGCCCTGGTGCGCGGCATTGAAGACGCGCTGAGCGCTGATGGCAATCCGCTGCTGGATGTGTGGATGAGCCACGGCGACAAAGTGACGGCCATCCCGTCTGATTTCGTGACCGTCGCCAGCACTGAAACCTGCCCGTTCGCCATTATGGCTAACGAAGAAAAACGCTTCTACGGCGTGCAGTTCCACCCGGAAGTGACGCATACCCGTCAGGGCTTGCGTATGCTGGAGCGCTTTGTGCGCGACATCTGTGAATGTGAAGCACTCTGGACGCCAGCGAAAATCATCGACGACGCCGTTGAGCGTATTCGCCAGCAGGTGGGCCACGACCGCGTGATTCTGGGCCTTTCCGGTGGTGTGGATTCTTCTGTCACCGCCATGCTGCTGCACCGCGCGATTGGCGATCGTCTGACCTGTGTGTTCGTGGATAACGGCCTGCTGCGCCTGAACGAAGCTGAACAGGTGCTGGACATGTTCGGTGACCACTTCGGCCTTAACATCGTCCACGTCCCGGCGGAAGCACGTTTCCTGGATGCGCTGGCGGGCGAAAACGATCCGGAAGCCAAACGTAAGATCATTGGCCGTGTGTTCGTGGAAGTGTTCGACGAAGAAGCGCTGAAGCTTGAAGACGTGAAGTGGCTCGCGCAGGGCACCATTTATCCGGACGTGATTGAATCCGCCGCTTCTGCCACCGGCAAAGCGCACGTGATCAAATCTCACCACAACGTGGGCGGCCTGCCAAAAGAGATGAAGATGGGCCTCGTCGAGCCGCTGAAAGAGCTGTTCAAAGACGAAGTGCGTAAAATTGGTCTGGAACTCGGTCTGCCGTACGACATGCTGTACCGCCACCCGTTCCCGGGGCCGGGCCTCGGTGTTCGCGTACTGGGCGAAGTCAAGAAAGAGTACTGCGACCTGCTGCGCCGCGCTGACGCCATCTTTATTGAAGAACTGCGTCGTGCCGATCTCTACGACAAAGTCAGCCAGGCTTTCACCGTCTTCCTGCCGGTGCGCTCCGTCGGCGTAATGGGCGATGGCCGTAAATATGACTGGGTCGTCTCTCTGCGCGCGGTGGAGACAATAGACTTCATGACCGCTCACTGGGCGCATCTGCCCTACGATTTCCTGGGCCGCGTCTCTAATCGTATCATCAATGAAGTTAACGGCATCTCCCGTGTCGTTTACGACATCAGCGGCAAGCCGCCAGCCACGATTGAATGGGAATAAATCTGGCCCCCGCGGTCTGTTGTTAGGATATCAGTAAGAACAGGCCGTGATTTGTGCGGCGTCATCCATGGCATGGGTCATGGTGCGCCGTGCGGATATCACCAGAAAGTACATCGGGACCCTGTCAGGTGGGTTTATGCTGACAGGGTCCCGATAACATTTAGCCAGGCTGAGAAAGTGACAGCTGGCGCCTTACCCTGAATCTACAACCTCATTCTTCTTCACATCTGCATCTCGTTAGCCAACTTTTAGCTCAACCCCGCCGCCGCGCCAGGCAGGCGACAGTATCAACGCAGCGAACGGAAAGTCTCACGCACATGGTCGGTGAGGACCGCCGGGTTTTCCATGGCGGCGAAGTGCCCGCCGTGTTCGGCTTCGGCGAAGAATCGCAGGTCGGCGAAGCGTGCCTGCGCCCAGCGCCGTGAGAGGCGCAGCAACTCGCCAGGAAACATGCTTACGCCCGCAGGGACAGGCACGGCGGTGGTGGGGCCTGATTTTTGCGTTTTGCCTATCCCTTCCCAGTAGAAGCGGATCGAACTTGGGCCGGCATTCGGCAACCAGTACATCATGATGTCATCGATCAGGGCGTTAATATCGATAACGCGTTCAGGCTCTCCGCTGCTTTCGGTGGCGTCCTGAAACAGCGCATATATCCATGCCGCCAGGCCAACGGGAGAGTCTGCCAGGGCAAAACCTACCGACTGCGGACGGGTGCTTTGCACTTTCATATAGCCCGAAAGCTCCTGAATGTAGCGCTGGGCATCAGCCAGCATGCGCTGCTCTTCAGGCGTGGCCTGGGCGATTTCATCTTCGCTCGGCTGGTACATCACCATGTTCAGGTGAATGCCGATAAGGCCTGACGGGCGCATATGCCCCAGCGCCGTGGTCACGGCCGACCCCCAGTCGCCGCCCTGGGCAGCCCAGCGCTGGCCATACCCTAAACGTTCCATAAGTTGCACCCATGCGCTGGCGGTTTTCTCTACGCCCCATCCCGGCGACGTGGGTTTATCACTAAAACCAAAACCCGGTAGCGCCGGGATAACCAAATGAAACGCATCGCAGGCGTTCCCGCCATGTGCGGTAGGGTCGGTAAGCGGTCCGATCATCTCTCTGAATTCAAGCAGGGAACCTGGCCAGCCATGGGTCATCAGTAAGGGCAGCGCGTCAGGATGGGGAGAGCGAATATGCAGGAAGTGAATGCCGAGGCCGTCAATCTCGGTTCGGCTGCTGTTCCACTGGTTGAGTTGGGTTTCCGTGGCGCGCCAGTCATACGCGTTTTGCCAGTGCTCAACCAGAGCGCGAACACGCGCCAGCTGTGGCCCCTGGCTGCTGTCGCATACGGTTTCCGGGTCTGGCCACCGGGTTTGCGCCAGACGCTGAGCCAGGTCATCAAGCTGCGCCTGGGGAATATGAACAGGAAAGGACTCGACAGGGTTGGTCATCATTTCATTCCTTGTACGTAGGTATGGACAGGCGTCGTGGACGAAAGCCTACTCCCGTTGGCCATGGCAATCGTTAGCCTGAATGAATAACTTGCCGCGGCTGCTCATTATCTCTCGCAGATATGGCGTGCCTTGCCAGACGGGGAAGGAGGATAACTCGCAGGCGTTAGCGCACGACACCTGTGAGGGCGGACAGCGTCCCGATACCTCCAGGGCGCAAGGTAAATAATCATCGGTAAGTTGTAGACCATGACGTTGGCCCCGTCCAAATTCCTGGTCAGCAGATGCCGTTGGGAGAAGACGTATTCGGTTCGTCTGGCTATTTGGGAGTGTGTGACGTGCTGGCCCGTCAGTGCATGGCCTGAAGGATTTAGCAATTAACGAGAAACGAGAAACGAGTGAGAATAGCCTGCCCGCTTAAAGGCGAAGGCTTACACGAAAACGCCCGTCATCTGGATTGCAGGCGTTTTTGTATGGCGTCGCAAGGGGGCTTAAGACACTAGCGCGGCTGTTGCTGCGAAGAGGAATCGAGAGTCATGCTGATTTGCTGGGCCTGGACTTTATCCTGGTGGTGATACCATGCGCCGACGGCAGAGTAGATAAAGCGACCAAAGAAGAAAAGAAAACTAATAAGCAGTACAATGCGGGTCATTCGACTGTTAAATCGATGCCGTCTTCGTATGCTGGTGGCCTGTGACACGCCTTTACCCTTCAGGTTTACCCGTCATCTGCGGGCGACGCAAATATTAAGGCACAGCGAGCCGAAGAGGTCAATTATTCATCATGTAAAATTGCGTACAGATCTGCCAAATATGCTTTTTATCAATAGATTTAAGCAGTTGATGAATAATGTGATCCGCGTCTTTTTCTGCAACTGCCTGTGCTCATCTGGTGTGGGCGTATAACTTGATGTATATCAATGGAAAGCGGTTTCCTGTGACTAAAATCGGCTAACCGCGCCGCGTCTGCCTCCAGCTTTACGCGGTTATTAACAGCCAGGTCGGATGCCTGCCTGCAATTCTTGCCCGGGAACGTGGGGTTTGGTATCGAGCATCTATGTTATTGGTTGAAACACTCAAAAAAAATAAAGACAAGTGGTGGGCATTGCCGCTGGTTTTGCCGCTGCTGTTATTGCCCATAGCCCGTGCCGGAAATACCTATGCGCATCTTGATGGCGGGCTCGTGGTGCTTTATTACCTGCCGCTGTCGCTGTTTAGCGCATTCATGATGATTTATGGTCGCTGCGCGCTACCCGGCATCGCCATGAGCGTCCTTCTCTATTATCACCGCCATGTGGGCGCGCTTGATCTCTGCGTGACGTTAATGAACTTTCTGGTAGCGACGGCGCTCAGCTGGGCGGGCTACCGCATCTTTGCGCCAGGCCATCATGCCGTCTCCTGGTGGCATACGCGAAGCGGCGCGCAGCGGATGTTCTGGCTGGTCTTTTTCAATGCCACCGTTTTCATTCTCTTTTATCAGATAGCCGCTTTTCTCGGCCTTTATGAACGCCCAACCTCCCTTACCGGCGATAATCCGTTTACCGTTCTGACGCTAATTAGCTATCAGGCCGTGCTGGTTGGGTGCCTGACAGGTACGCCATTTTTTTATCTCGTTATCCGTGTGCTTCGCCATCCCCGCTACCTGCAAAATTTCCTCTCCCAGGCGCGGGCCCAGTGCGATAAGAAAGTCAGCACAGCGGAAGTCATCATCTGGACAGGCATTATTCTGTTTCTGCTTGGTTGTCTGGTACAGCCGAAGGAGAACAGCAGTTCGTTATTCAGCACCACGTACACGCTGTCACTGCTTTTACCCGTGATGTTGTGGGGCGCGATGCGTTTCGGTTATTTCTTTATCACGACCGCCTGGACGCCGGTGCTGGCGTTGCTGTGCCATTACTACTATCTCTACTTCCCGTCAGTGCCTGGTTACGAAACCCAGATGGTGATTAACACCTCCAGTTACGGGGTGTTTTCACTGGTAATCGTTTTTATGGCGCTCACAGCGACACGCCAGCGCGCGATGCACCTGCGTGGCCGCCGTCTTGCCCTTATCGACCCACTCAGCCATATGCCGAATTTGCGGGCGCTGAATCGCGATCTCGGTAAAGCGCCGTGGTCAGTACTCTGTTTTATGCGCATTCCCGAGCTTGAGCTTTTAGGGCGTAATTACGGCGTCATGCTGCGCATTCTCTATAAGCAGCAGATGGCGGCATGGCTGCGTCAGAGCCTGCTGCCAGACGAGCTTGCCTATCAACTCTCGGGGCACGATATTGTGCTGCGTATCCACACCGAATCGTATCTGGAGCGCATTGACGCGCTCGATAAACGCGTGCGCCAGTTCCGCTTTATGTGGGACGGCATGCCTCTGCAGCCGCAGGTTGGCATCAGCTACAGCTTTGTACGCGCCCCGGTAACTCACCTGCATTTGTTGCTTGGGGAAATGAGCACGATGGCGGATCTGTCGCTTGCGACTAATCAGCCCGAAAGCCTGCAGTGCCGTGGCGCAAACCACGTACAAAAAGCCGTGAAGCTTAAAGTCGATATGCTTAATCGCCTTCAGCAGGCGCTCGACAACCACCATTTCCGGCTGATGGCGCAGCGCATCGAAGGCATGCGCGGCGACAGCTATTACGAGATTCTGCTGCGTATGCGGGGCGATGACGGCGAGCTTATCGCGCCGGAAAATTTCCTGCCGGTAGCGCATGAGTTTGGGCTGTCGTCACGCATCGACCTGATGGTGCTGGAAAGTACGCTGCAATTTATGGACGCCCGGCGCGAGCAACTGCCCGCGAGCCGCTTTTCTATCAATCTGACGCCCGCCACGGTGTGCCGCGTGCCCTTTCCGGGGGAAGTACAACGCCTGCTGGCGCGTTATCACGTCGAGCCCTGGCAACTGATTTTTGAAATCACGGAAAGCCAGTCGTTCACCAATGTGGAACAGACGCAGGTGACACTCGCAAGGCTGCGCTCGATGGGGTGTCGCATCGCAATCGACGATTTCGGTACGGGTTATGCCAGCTATGCGCGGCTGAAAAATATTAACGCCGATATTCTGAAAATCGATGGCAGCTTTATTCGCAATATCGTTACCAGCAGCCTGGATTATCAGATTGTCGAATCGATGTGTCATCTGGCGCGCATGAAAAACATGCAGGTGGTGGCAGAATATGTCGAAAGCGAGGAGATAAAACAGGTGGCGTGCGCGCTCGGCATTGACTATTTGCAGGGATATGTGATTGGTAAGCCGCAGCCGCTGGAGTCGCTGGTGGAGCCAGGCGCGCCACCGGTAATGGCCGCACAATAATGTTGCTGTATAAAGCAAAACGGTGAGCCAGGCTCACCGTTTTGCGTTTCAGGCAGCCACTTCCGGGCTCGCCTCTTCTTCAATGTTCAGCTTCCAGCCGGTGACGCCTTCCCAGTATTGCTGCTCGCGTTCGAGATCAAGCAATACCAGCGCATTCTGGCTGAACCAGTCGTGTGGGAAACGCAGCGTCCAGTGGTTCTCATCGGTATGTAGCACCAGCGTAGGCGGCGTGGTCGTCGCCTGTCGCTGATTATTCAGTAACACGCCGAGGCGCAACAACTGGATAAGCGGCAGAAACTGTTTTTTCTTATACAGCGTAAAGCGCGGCAGCTCGTCGAGCTTAATCGCCTTGCGGTGATAGCGCACCAGCGTCGCCATCATCATCTGCTGCTCCTGATTAAAGCCGGGCAGATCGCTGTGCTGAAGAATGTAGGACGAATGGCGATGCAGGCCGCTGTGATTAATACCAAGCCCCACCTCGTGCAGCATCGCAGCCCACTTCAGTAATGCCGCCAGCGACGGGTTCGTGAGCTTCGCGTTTTGCTGCTCCCACTGCTGATACATCTGCATGGTGGTATCCAGCACCCGGTGTGCCTGTTCGCGGTCGATATGATACTGGTTTGCCAGGCTTTGCGCGGTACGGATGCGAATATCCTGATGGCGAAAACGGCCTTCCATCTCATACAACACACCTTCGCGCAGCGCGCCGTCTGACAGGCGCAATTCGCGGATAGCCAGCGCGTCAAACACGCCGCAGAGGATAGCGAGCCCCGGCACAAACACCACTTTACGTTCATCCGACAGACCCGGCAGGGTGAGGGCGGAGAAATGGCCAAACTTCAGCACCTCGTCGCGCAACATATCGAGGCGATCCGGCGTGATAAAACCGTCTTTTTCGCCAAGCTCCACCAGAACTTCGTGCGCGGCTTTAATGGTGCCCGACGCGCCCAGCGCGACGGTCCAGCCTTTAAGGCGGTATTGCCAGGCGAGGTTTTCGAGCTTTTGTACCGCAGCCAGGCGTGCGCGACGGAAGTTATCCGGCGTGATTTCCCCGTTCGGGAAAAAATGCTGCCCAAAACTGACGCAGCCCATGCGACGGCTTTCCACCAGTTGCGGCTCGAAATCTTCGCCAATCACCAGCTCCGTTGAGCCACCACCGATATCAATCACCAGCTTGCGCCCACGCTCTGGCTGGGTGTGTTCCACGCCCATAAAGATGAGACGCGCTTCTTCGTTGCCGGAGATAATTTCAATCGGGTAGGGAATGACGTCTTCCGCGCGCTTTAAAAACTCTGACGCGTTCGACGCCTGGCGCAGCGTATGCGTGCCGACAATACAGACGTTGGCCGCGGCGAAGCCCTGCAAACGCTCGGCAAACAGGGAAAGACAAGCGAGGCCGCGCTCCATGGCCTCTTCGCTCAGCATATTATTTTCATCAAGCCCATCGGCGAGATGTACGCGCTGCTTCAGGCGACCAATGATTTGCATGGCGCCATCCACCACACGGGCTATCACCATATGGAAGCTGTTAGAGCCGAGATCGACCGCAGCAAATTCCTCCGGTCGTGGAGCATCAGAAGTTATCGGCATAGATTATTCAGGCTGTTCAAGAGATTTGATGTAATCGTAAATCGCCAATTGTGCGCGAACTTTGCGGCGATTGCCACGCGGCACATAGCGATTGCTCAGTTCTTTATCCACATAACGGGCTTTCACCGTATCACTGAACAGGATATCAATGATATCCAGAATGCGCTGTTTCAGGCGCGGATCCAGCAACGGCGTAGCGACCTCTATGCGGTAGTCAATATTACGCGTCATCCAGTCGGCAGAGGATAAATAAACACGTTTATCGCCGCCATTTTCGAAAATATAGACCCTGTCGTGCTCCAGGTAGCGATCCACGATGCTGATCACCTGAATATTATCGCTGATCCCCTCAAGTTGCGGGATGAGAGAGCACATACCGCGAATGAGCAAGTTGACCTGTACGCCAGAACCCGACGCCGCATAGAGGCGGTCTACCAGTCCTTTATCGACGAGGTTATTGAGCTTGAGCGTGATCCCGGACGGCAGCCCCTGCTGAGCGTTAGCAATTTCCTGGTCGATCATTTCGTACATCAGGCGACGCGAGTTTTGCGGCGACACCAGCAGGTAATCAAAACTCACGGGCCGGTACGGGTTCTCGATGAAGTTAAACACCCGGCGCACTTCGTTCGTGATACGTGCATCAGCGGTCAGCAGCGAGTAGTCGGTATACAGGCGTGCAGTTTTTTCGTTGAAGTTACCGGTGCCGATATGTGCATAGCGCACCACATCGTCGCCTTCTTTGCGTGAGATAAGAAAGAGTTTGGCATGAATTTTCAGGCCAGGCGCCGAGAAGATAACGTGCACGCCCGCTTCGGTCAGGCGTTTTGCCCAGTGAATGTTCGCCTCTTCGTCAAAACGCGCCTGCAATTCAACGACCACCGTGACTTTTTTGCCGTTGTGCGCAGCGTGGATCATCGAATCGATAATGCGCGAGTCTTTCGCCACGCGGTAAATGTTGATTTTAATCGCCAGCACGCTTGGGTCGAACGAGGCCTGGCGCAGCAGCTCCAGCACATGTTCGAACGTGTGATACGGATAGTAGAGCAGTACGTCGCGCTCGCGAATGGCATCAAAGCCGTTGCGGAATTTATCAAACCAGATATGGCGCAGGCGCGGCAGCGGTTTATTGATTAAATTCGCCTTGCCGACATTCGGGAAGCTGATGAAATCTTTGAAGTTATGGTAACGCCCGCCCGGTACGATGGAGTCGTAGCGTGAAATGGACAACTTCTCGCGCAGCATCTGCACCATGGCGTCGGGCATATCGCGCTGATAGACGAAACGCACCGGCTCCGCGGTCAGACGCTGTTTTAGGCTGGAGGACATCAGTTCCAAAAGGCTCGATTCCATCTCGTGCACGAGATCGTATTCTGCGTCGCGCGTCATCTTCATGGAATAGGCATTGAGCGCGTCGTAATCGAAGAAACCTTTAAAGATGTCATCCAGACAGAAACGCAAAATGTTATCCAGCAGGATCATCGGCTTGCGGCGGCGCGGCGTTTCCGGCGGGAGATTCACAAAGCGCGGCACTTTATCAGCCGGGATCTCCAGCAACGCATAGCGGATCGAGTCGCCGCGGATGATCTCAACGGCCAGATAGGTGTAATCGTCTTTCAGGAACTGCACCAGATCGGTATCACGATTGATGAGCGTCGGGGTGACGTGCTGGCGCAGATAATGTTTAAAGTAGTGGCGCAGCCATACCTGTTGATTTTCGGAGAGCTGGCGTTCATTTATAAGGAAGATCTGATTACGCGCCATCTCCAGCAGAAGATCGTTATACAGGCCGTCAAATTCCTGATCCGCCTTCAGCACCCGTGACTGGATCTTGCCCAGCAGGTGGCGCGAATGGGAGTTCAAGCCCTGTTCTTCGCTGATGATAATGCGTCGCTTAAGCTCGGCGAACCGGACCTTATAAAATTCATCAAGATTATTGGAGTAGATGCCCAGAAAGCGCATGCGCTCGATCAGCGGATTGGTTTTATCCGCCGCTTCCTGCAAGACGCGTTCGTTGAACGATAACCAGCTCAGTTCTTTTTCGATATAAAGCTTATCCTGACCCATTACTACTCACACTCCGGTTGATTAACTCGGGACGTGGCAAATCCGTCTCGGGGTTATTATGGCGAGCTTTGTCATGCTCTGTCCAACTGTGCCAGAAAAGTATGACAGTTATCCGCAAGCTTTCGAGAATGGTATGAAAATCCCTGTAAAACCGGGACGTTGCCGTGCGCTTTCTGGCCTCGCTGCTTTTATTAACGGCACGGCGCAGAAAAAAATAAAGGGCCATGCGGCCCTTTAGTCTTCTGAGGCATAACCCTGCGGCGGGAGCGGATGCCCGTCAAGCCAGGCCCGGCCTTCGCGCATAGCAAGGCGTCCGTCAACAAACCAGCTCACCACAAGCGGGTAGATAGCATGTTCCTGAGCCTGAACCCGCGCCGTGACGTCTTCTTCGGTATCGCCCGGAAACACCGGAACGCGGGCCTGTAAAATGACCGGTCCGCCGTCCAGCTCGTCCGTCACGAAATGAACCGACGTGCCGTGCTCTTCATCACCATTGGCGAGCGCCTGGCGATGCGTATGCAGCCCCGGATATTTCGGCAGCAGGGAAGGGTGAATATTCAGAAGCCGCCCTGCATAGTGCGCGACAAACGCAGGGCTCAGGATGCGCATATAACCGGCCAGCACGATAAGATCTGGCGCGTATGCGTCTATCTCTTGGATCAGCTCGCGGTCAAAGGCCTCGCGGCTTGCAAACGCACTTGCGCTTAACGCATGCGCTGGAATATTGGCTTCGCGGGCGCGCTCAAGGCCGAACGCGTCGGCCTTGTTGCTGAACACGGCGCTCATCACGCCGTTAATTTTCTGCTGCGCGCAGGCATCGATGATGGCCTGCAGATTACTGCCGTTGCCGGAAATCAGCACCACGATGCGCTTCATTACGCAATAACCACGCGGTCCTGGGCGTCTGATGCTTTGATAGCGCCGATTTTCCACGCAGTTTCGCCAAGGCTATTTAGCAGCGCAACCGCCTTGTCCGCTTCGGCGGCAGGCAGGGCGATAACCATACCGACGCCGCAGTTAAAGGTGCGGTACATTTCATGACGGCTGACATTGCCAGCCTGCTGCAACCAGTTGAACACCGCTGGCCACTGCCAGGAGGATTCATCAATCACCGCCTGGGTGTTATCCGGCAGCACGCGCGGAATATTCTCCCAGAAGCCGCCGCCGGTCAGGTGGGCAATGGCATGAACCTCGAGCTTCTCAATCAGTTCCAGCACCGGCTTCACATAGATGCGGGTCGGGGCCAGCAGGTGATCGGCGAGCGGTTTGCCGTCAAGCTCGGTGGTCTGCGGATCCGCGCCGCTCACTTCAAGAATTTTACGTACCAGCGAGTAGCCGTTGGAGTGTGGGCCGCTTGAAGCCAGTGCGACCAGCACATCGCCGTCAGCCACTTTCGTGCCGTCGATAATCTCTGATTTTTCCACTACGCCAACGCAGAAACCAGCCACGTCATAATCATCACCGTGATACATGCCCGGCATTTCCGCCGTCTCACCGCCAACCAGCGCGCAGCCGGATTGCAGGCAGCCTTCCGCAATGCCGTGAATCACGCTGGCTGCGGTATCCACATCCAGCTTACCGGTCGCGTAGTAGTCGAGGAAAAAGAGCGGCTCGGCGCCTTGTACCACCAAATCGTTAACGCACATCGCCACCAGGTCGATGCCTATCGTATCGTGACGCTTCAGATCCATCGCCAGACGCAGCTTCGTGCCGACGCCGTCGGTACCGGAGACGAGCACCGGTTCGCGGTATTTCTGCGGCAGCGCGCAGAGTGCGCCGAAGCCGCCCAGGCCGCCCATCACTTCCGGACGACGGGTTTTTTTCACGACGCCTTTAATTCGGTCGACCAGAGCGTTACCAGCATCAATATCAACACCGGCATCTTTATAGCTGAGAGAGGTTTTGTCGGTCACTGCTAAAGTCCCCACGCGGTTGCGGTTGGTGGTAGTAGAGAAATCGCGGCAATTCTAACAGTCCAGGCAAACGTTTGCGAGTGGTTGTTGTGGTGAATAAAATACACTTGCGCGATGACTGACTTCTGTTCAGTTGATCCCGATCAAGCCCATTACGTATGGCGCCGCGCGCAAAAAGCGGTATAATCCGGCGATTTTTTTTGTGGTTGCCATCTTGCTGGGGAGAAAAAGAATGAAGATCGTCGAAGTGAAACACCCGCTGGTTAAACACAAGCTGGGCCTGATGCGCGAGCATGACATCAGCACCAAGCGTTTTCGTGAACTCGCCTCTGAAGTGGGCAGCCTGCTGACCTATGAAGCCACGGCAGATCTGCTGACCGAAAAAGTGACCATCGAAGGCTGGAACGGCCCGGTGGAAATCGAGCAAATCAAGGGCAAGAAAATTACCGTTGTGCCTATCCTGCGTGCGGGTCTTGGCATGATGGAAGGGGTGCTTGAGAACGTGCCAAGCGCGCGTATCAGCGTCGTCGGCATCTACCGCGACGAAGAAACCCTGGAGCCAGTGCCGTATTTCCAGAAGCTGGTTTCCAATATCGACGAGCGCATGGCGCTGGTCGTTGACCCGATGCTGGCGACAGGCGGCTCTATGATCGCCACCATCGACCTGCTGAAAAAAGCGGGCTGCACCAGCATTAAGGTTCTGGTTCTGGTCGCCGCGCCTGAAGGTATCAAAGCGCTGGAGAATGCGCACCCGGATGTCGAGCTATACACCGCCTCCATCGACAAGGGGCTCAATGAGCACGGGTACATCATCCCAGGCCTCGGCGACGCGGGCGACAAAATATTTGGTACGAAATAAACATTAAGCCGACTTTTTAGTCGGCTTTTTTTTGGTTCCACACTCAACATCACACAACAACACTCTTGAGGAAAACGCTATGACGCGCCGTGCTATCGGGGTAAGTGAACGACCGCCGCTCTTACAGACTATCCCGCTTAGTTTGCAGCACCTGTTCGCCATGTTTGGCGCAACCGTGCTGGTGCCCATCCTGTTTCATATTAATCCGGCCACCGTATTGCTGTTTAACGGCATCGGGACGCTGCTTTATCTCTTTATCTGTAAAGGCAAAATCCCGGCGTATCTGGGATCAAGCTTCGCTTTTATTTCGCCGGTATTGCTGCTTTTGCCGCTCGGCTATGAGATGGCGCTTGGCGGCTTTATCGTCTGTGGCGTGCTGTTCTGCGTTGTCGCGCTGATTGTGAAAAAAGCAGGCACCGGCTGGCTGGACGTGATGTTTCCCCCTGCTGCGATGGGCGCTATCGTTGCGGTTATCGGCCTTGAACTCGCGGGCGTTGCCGCCAATATGGCAGGTCTTTTGCCTCCTGAAGGTCAGACGGCGGATTCCACCACCATTACCATCTCACTGGTGACGCTCGGCGTGACCGTGTTTGGCTCCGTGCTGTTCCGCGGTTTTCTGGCGATTATCCCGATCCTTATCGGTGTGCTGGCAGGGTACGCCCTGTCGTTTGCGATGGGCGTGGTAGACACCACGGCGATTGCCAATGCCCACTGGTTCGCGCTGCCGACGTTTTACACGCCGCGCTTTGAGTGGTTCGCTATCTTTACCATTTTGCCTGCCGCGCTGGTGGTGATTGCCGAGCATGTCGGCCACCTGGTCGTGACCGCTAATATCGTGAAAAAAGATCTGATCCGCGATCCGGGCCTGCATCGTTCCATGTTCGCTAACGGGTTCTCGACGATTATCTCCGGCTTTTTCGGATCAACCCCCAACACCACCTACGGTGAAAACATCGGCGTGATGGCAATTACCCGCGTTTACAGCACCTGGGTTATTGGCGGGGCGGCGATTATTGCGATCCTGCTCTCCTGCGTGGGCAAACTGGCGGCGGCAATCCAGATCATCCCGGTCCCGGTGATGGGCGGCGTTTCGCTGCTGCTTTACGGCGTGATTGGCGCTTCAGGTATCCGCGTACTGATTGAATCGAAAGTGGATTACAGCAAGGCGCAAAACCTGATCCTCACCTCCGTTATTTTGATAATTGGCGTCAGCGGTGCGAAAGTTCATGTCGGCGCGGCGGAGTTGAAAGGCATGGCGCTCGCGACGATCGTCGGCGTAGCGTTAAGCCTTATTTTTAAACTTATCAGCGTGTTGTGCCCGGAAGAAAAGGTACTGGACGCTGACGAGCAAGAAAAACCGTCCCATTGATCCTGACACCGGGCGGCGCTGTCCGCCCGGTTCAACAGCGAAGCGATTGTGTGATAGACTCAATGCGTTTTTTCGCAAGTCCTTGAAGAGGTCCTTCTGAACACACCGGCACAGCTCTCCTTGCCGCTCTGGCTGCCCGATGACGAAACGTTTGCCAGCTTTTGGCCGGGCGACAACCCCTCTTTATTAGCCGCACTCCAGACCATGCTGCGCCATGACCGCAGTGGCTATATTTATTTCTGGTCCCGGGAAGGGGGCGGGCGCAGTCATCTGCTGCATGCCGCCTGCGCTGAGCTTTCCCAACGCGGAGACGCGGTCGGCTATGTGCCGCTGGATAAGCGCACCTGGTTTGTACCGGAAGTACTGGAAGGAATGGAGCAACTCTCGCTGGTTTGTATCGATAATATCGAATGCATTGCGGGGGACGAACTCTGGGAAATGGCGATTTTCAATCTCTACAACCGGATTCTGGAGTCGGGCAATACCCGGCTGCTGATAACCGGCGACAGGCCGCCGCGTCAGCTGAATCTGAAGCTGCCCGATCTCGCTTCGCGTCTCGACTGGGGACAGATCTACCGTCTTCAACCGCTTTCCGATGATGACAAACTGCAGGCGTTACAACTGCGCGCGCGGATGCGCGGGTTTGAGCTTCCGGAAGATGTCGGTCGCTTTCTGTTAAAGCGGCTCGATCGTGAAATGCGCACGCTGTTCCTGACGCTCGATCAGCTCGATCGCGCCTCGATCAGCGCCCAGCGTAAGCTGACGATCCCGTTTGTGAAAGATACGCTCGGCCTTTGAATTGACGTTAAGCGTTGCAAAATAAAACGCCGCGGAGAAATCTGCGGCGTTTTGCGTATCAGAGGATTTCCAGCACCTGTTCCGGCGGGCGGCCCAGGCGGGCTTTATTCGCGCTTACCACAATCGGGCGCTCGATAAGCTTCGGGTTGTCGACCATCGCCTGAATCAGCGCCTCTTCGCTTAACGTCGCATCAGCAAGGTTGAGCGTTTTATAAAGCTCTTCTTTAGTGCGCATCAGCTCGCGCGGGTGGCTAAACCCCAGTTGCTGCAACAGCGTTTTGAGGTGAGCCGCGTCCGGCAGCGTTTCCAGATATAACACCACGTTTGGTTCAATACCGCGCTCGGTCAGCAGGTTAAGGGTTTCACGACTCTTTGAGCAGCGCGGGTTATGGTAAATCGTCACGTCCCGGGACATGGGTTCTCCTGTTACATTTTTTCGTAAGGGCGGAAACGTTGCTGTAGCTGGCGGATCTGGTCAATGCGGGCGTCATAGCGCGCCTGTTGCAGACTGCCGAGCTTCACCTGGGAGCTTGCGCTACTCAGCAGCGTAATGGCCTGATCCAGTTTACCCAGCAGCGCCATGACTTCCGCGCGGGCTGCGAGCTCCTGGTCGCGGTTGCCAAGTGCGGCCTGCGCCTGCGCCAGCAAATCCCAGCCGTTGGTGTCGTCAGGCCAGGTGAAGGTGTAACGGTTAAGGGTGGTCGCCGCCTGCGCTGGCTGGCCACCCTCCAGATACGCGTTAGCGAGGTTAAGCTGCAAGACCGGATTGGTTTTCAGATCCGGCGCGCTTTTCAGACGGTCAATCGCTTCCTGGGCTTTGTGCTCGCCGAGCGAAATATCGGTGGCGAGGTCAAGATACCAGGCGTTGCCGGGCTGGGCACGCAGGAGCGGCTCCAGCTGCTGGCGCGCCTCGGCGAAGCGTTTATCCTGCATCGCCTGCAGCGCGCGGCCATACTGCGCAGCGTGCTGCTCGCGCTGGTTACCTTTAGCGAGGGTATCGAGCAGGTCGCTGGTGAGCTGGTTGCGTCCCGAGTTGTACATGCCAAGCGCGCGCACTTTGGCCATGTAAAACGCTTCAGAAGATTGCGACACCACCGGGCGCATCTGGTTGGCGCGGTTGCGGGCATCGGCAAGACGGCTTTCCGGCAGCGGGTGAGTGAGCAATATTTCCGGCGGACGCGTGGAGTAACGCGCCTGGTCGAGCAGTTTTTCAAGGAACGTCGGCATTGCCTGCGGATCAAAGCCGGAGCGTTGCAGCACCTGAATGCCAATGCGGTCGGCCTCCTGCTCGTTTTGCTGCGTAAAGCTAATGACACCCTGCTGCGTACCAGCGAGCGTGCCGGTCAGCGCCGCCATGCCCGCCTGCGGGCTTGCCATCGCAAGCAGGATCGAGCCGAGCGCGCCGACCCAGGTCAGCGGGGCGCTGCGCTTTTGATCTTCCATCGCACGCGCCAGATGGCGCTGAGTTACGTGAGAAATTTCGTGCGCCATCACCGAGGCGAGCTGGCTTTCGTTATCAGCGTAGCGAAAGAGCGCCGAATGCAGCACCACATTGCCGCCGAAAAAGGCGAAGGCGTTAATCTCGTCGTTATTAATAAGATAGAAATGGAAAGGGGTTTTTACCGAATCGGCGTGGGAGACCAGGCGCATCCCCAGCCCGTTGATATATTGCACCAGCAGCGGATCGTTGATGAGCGGGGCGCTGCCACGCAGTTGGCGAACGTAGTAATCGCCCATTTGCAGCTCCTGACCAATAGAGAGCGTGCTGCCCGCCGATGTCCCCATATCGGGCAAGCCGTCGGCCGGGTCCGCTGCAAAGGCGGGCGCAAGCTGGCCTGCCAGCATGGCACCGATAAGCGTCGCAATCAGAGTTGTTTTCAACTGCCTGAACATAGCCTCTTTCCCGTCTGTGTAGAGTCTTTTTTGACCCGCCCGGCATCGCTTTGTTCATTATGTGCGCCCGGATCGGAAGTCCATTTTACCAATGCGTCGGGAAATCATATTCATCCGTTCGCTGGTTGTCTTGCCGGGGGCATAAAAATCACGGTCTTTTTTGTGACATTTCGATACAATTCGCCCTCGCGCTTCCGTCGTCACCCGTCAGGAAAGGTCTTTTATGCTTGAAATGTTTTCGCAGTGGTATCGCCGTCGCTTTAGCGACCCCGAGGCGATTGCCCTCCTGGCGATTCTGGTCGCCGGGTTTTGCATCCTCTTCTTCCTGCACGGTTTGCTGGCACCGCTGCTCGTGGCCATTGTGCTGGCCTATTTGCTGGAGTGGCCGACGTCACGCCTCCAGCGCATCGGTTGTTCCCGCGGTCTTGCCGCCACGCTGGTACTGGTACTGTTTATCGGCATTGTGCTGGTAATGGCCTTCGTGGTCATCCCGGTGGCCTGGCAACAGGGTATCTATCTTATTCGCGATATGCCTGGCATGTTTAATAAGCTGGCTGATTTTGCGGCCACGTTGCCAAGACGTTACCCTGCGCTGACCGATGCGGGCATCATTGACGCGATGGCGGAAAACCTGCGTGCACGCATGTCCGTTCTGGGTGATTCCGTTGTGAAATATTCGCTCGCCTCGCTGGTAGGGTTATTGACGATCGCCATCTATCTGATTCTGGTGCCGCTGATGGTGTTCTTCCTGGTGAAAGATAAAGAACAACTGCTCAGCGCCGTACGCCGCGTATTGCCACGCAACCGCGGCCTGGCAGGGCAGGTGTGGGTGGAGATGAACCAGCAGATCACCAATTATATTCGCGGCAAAGTGCTGGAAATGATCGTTGTCGGCGTCGCCACCTGGATTGGCTTTGTTATTTTCGGGCTGAATTATTCATTACTGCTGGCAGTGCTGGTGGGCGTGTCGGTGTTGATTCCCTATATCGGCGCGTTTGTAGTGACGATACCGGTCGTCTGCGTGGCGCTGTTCCAGTTTGGCATGGGCACGGAGTTCTGGAGCTGTTTCATTGTTTACCTGGTGATTCAGGCGCTGGACGGCAATGTGCTGGTGCCGGTGCTATTTTCCGAGGCGGTCAATTTGCATCCGCTGGTGATTATTCTCTCGGTGGTGATTTTCGGTGGGCTGTGGGGGTTTTGGGGCGTTTTCTTTGCTATTCCGCTGGCGACGCTGATTAAAGCCGTGGTGCACGCCTGGCCGGATGTGCCTGCTGTCGACGCGTAATTTGACGAGTAATAATGCCGGGTGGCGCTACGCTTAACCCGGCTGTTTTTGCGCGACGAGTCAGGCGTTTTCTTTCAGCCAGTCCAGCACAACATCGTGATGGTTGCTGGTTTTGAAGTCGTTGAACACATGTTCGACTTTCCCGTCGGCATCGATCAAAAAGCTGATGCGGTGAATGCCATCGTAGGTTTTCCCCATAAAGGTTTTTTCACCCCAGACGCCAAACTGATCGCTCACCTGATGATCTTCATCCGAGAGCAGCGTGAAATTAAGCAGCTCTTTTTCAGCGAAACGCGAGAGCTTTTCGGGTTTATCGGTGCTGATGCCCAGCACTTCAACGCCCGCTTTTTTCAGGTCATCCATATTATCGCGCAGCCCGCACGCCTGCACAGTGCAGCCCGGCGTCATGGCTTTGGGATAGAAATAAACCAGAACACGCTGTCCCTGGAAGTCGGTCAAATTTACTTGTTCACCGTCCTGATCGGGCAAGCTAAATTTCGGTGCGATATCACCGGCTTTCAGTGGATTCATCACTACACTCCATCCTGTTCATCTTGCTGTGGGTAATTGACCACGCTAATAGTGCCTTGTGCGCCCAGGTCTGTACAGAGTTGACGGAAGGGCTGTTCAATGATCGTCGCGTCCTGTGAAGCCGGACTGTGCGCCGTTATTTGAATATAGAGCTGTGCGGACTTATTTTCCTGGGCAGGCTGCGTGCGGGAGATAAGTTCGGCGATATTCATGTCGTGAGAATGGAACAATTCGGTGAAGCGCTCAATGAGATGCGGCGAGTCTTCTACTTCCACCTGCACCCAGACGGACGACGGCATCGCCGGGCGCGGGCGTGCGGTGGTGCGCTTCATTACAATCAGCAGATCCAACTCCGCGCCTTTAAGCGGCAGCGTCGATTCAATCAAGGTAATGGCGTTCCAGGTGCCGGACAACAGCATGATGAACGTGAACTCCTCCCCCAGCATTGCCAGGCGGCTATCTTCGATATTGCAGCCGCAACTGCTGACATGGCGGGTGATAGTGTTAACGATACCCGAGCGGTCGGCTCCCAGCGCGGTAATAACCAGATAATGGGGGGATGAGGATGTCAAACCTGTGCTTCCTGTTGAAACGGTGAATTAATCCTTAGGAAACCATAAAAAAATCCGCCATACAACCGCATAGCGCCCCCTGGCCGCTTGCTTTTATTACGGCACCAAACGTACCATTGAGGCTCTAGTTTGCACAGAGGATGGCCAATGTTCACGGGAAGTATTGTCGCGCTTATTACGCCGATGGATGAAAAAGGTAATGTCTGCCGGTCGAGCCTGAAAAAACTGATTGATTACCATGTCGCTAACGGAACGTCGGCGATTGTATCGGTAGGGACTACCGGGGAATCCGCCACGCTAAGCCATGAAGAGCACGCCGATGTGGTGATGATGACGCTGGAACTGGCCGATGGGCGTATTCCGGTTATCGCAGGCACGGGCGCGAATGCAACTTCCGAGGCCATCAGCCTCACGCAGCGTTTTAATGGCAGCGGCATTGCTGGCTGTCTGACCGTCACGCCGTATTACAATCGTCCGACGCAGGAAGGGTTGTTCCAGCATTTTAAAGCTATCGCAGAGCATACCGACCTGCCGCAAATCCTCTATAATGTGCCGTCCCGTACCGGCTGCGATCTGCTGCCGGAAACCGTTGGGCGTCTTGCGAACATTAAAAATATTGTCGGTATCAAAGAAGCGACCGGGAACTTAAGCCGCGTTCATCTGATCAAAGAGCTGGTTGCTGATGATTTCGCGCTGCTAAGCGGTGATGACGCCACGGCGATGGACTTCATGCAGCTTGGCGGTCACGGGGTTATTTCGGTTACTACCAACGTCGCGGCGCGCGACATGGCCGATATGTGCCGGCTCGCCGCAGAAGGTAAGTTTGACGATGCGCGCATCATCAACCGTCGCCTGATGCCGTTGCACCATAAATTATTTGTCGAACCCAATCCGATCCCGGTGAAATGGGCCTGTAAGGAGTTGGGACTTGTGGCGACCGATACGCTGCGCCTGCCAATGACGCCAATCACCGATGCCGGTCGTGACGCTGTTGGCTCTGCGCTTAAGCATGCCGGCCTGCTGTAAAGTTTAGGGAGATTTGATGGCTTACTCAGTACAGAAGTCGCGTGTGGCGAAAGTAGCAACCGTATCACTGGTGATGCTGCTCGCCGCCTGTAGTTCCGATTCGCGCTACAAGCGTCAGGTGAGCGGCGACGAGTCCTATCTGGACGCGGCTCCGCTGGCAGAACTGCATGCCCCGGCCGGAATGATCCTGCCGGTGCAGAATGGCGACTATAACATCCCTGTCACCAACGGCAGCGGTCCGGTTGGCAAGCAGCTCGATATTCGCCCGCCAACACAGCCGCTGGCGCTGGTGAGCGGCGCGCGCACCCAGTTTACCGGTGATACGGCCACGCTGCTGCTGGAAAGCGGTCGCAGTGGTTCGCTCTGGCCGCAGGTCGTTAGCGTCGTGCAGTCGCTGAACTACACCATTGAGAAACGCGACGACGCCTCCCAGACGCTCAATACTGACTGGGTGCAGTGGAACCGTGCCGATGAAGACCAGCAATATCGTGGTCGTTATCAGGTCAGCGTGAAGCCGCAAGGTTATCAGCAGGCGCTGGTCGTGAAGCTGATTAATCTGGAGCAGGACGGCAAGCCGGTGGCGGATACCGCCTCGCTTCAGCGCTACAGCGCTGAAATGCTCAACGCGATTGCCTCTGGACTTGATAAAAACGAAACCGCGCGTCAAAACGCCGCCGATAACCGTTCTACGTCGCAAATCGACGTGACCAGCGGTGCCGATGACGTGGGTCTGCCGGTGCTGGTGGTACGCGCGCCGTTTAACGCCGTGTGGAGCCGCCTGCCGGATACGCTGGCGAAAGTGGGCATGAAAGTGACGGACTCCACGCGCTCGACGGGTAGCCTCGCCGTGACTTACAAAGCGCTGTCTGACAGCGACTGGCAGGCACTGGGCGCACGCGATCCGGGCCTCTCCAACGGCGATTACAAACTTCAGGTCGGCGATCTCGATAACCGCACCAGCCTGCAGTTCATCGACCCGAAAGGCCATACGCTGACCCAGTCGCAGAACGATGCGCTGGTTGCCGCCTTCCAGGCCGCGTTCAGCAAGTAATACCCAGGGCCGGAGCACTCCGGCCCTTTTTTCTGTTAGATACGCAAACGTGTGCGTCACCAGAAAACGGCAAATTTTGTGATAAATCCTCAGGCCGCGCGAGCGGTCACCATACCTGGAGTAATAAAGATGCAAAAGCAAGCTGAGTTGTATCGTGGCAAAGCGAAAACCGTATACAGCACGGAAAACCCGGATCTGTTGGTGCTCGAATTCCGCAATGATACGTCAGCAGGCGACGGCGCCCGCATTGAGCAGTTCGACCGCAAGGGAATGGTGAACAACAAGTTTAACTATTTCATTATGAGCAAGCTGGCCGAAGCGGGCATCCCGACGCAAATGGAACGTCTGCTTTCCGATACCGACGCGCTGGTGAAAAAGCTCGACATGGTGCCGGTCGAGTGCGTTATCCGCAACCGCGCCGCGGGCTCACTCGTGAAACGCCTCGGCATTGAAGAAGGGATTGAGCTCAATCCGCCGCTGTTCGACCTGTTCCTGAAAAATGACGCTATGCACGATCCGATGGTCAACGAATCCTACTGCGAAACGTTCGGTTGGGTAAGCCAGGAGAACCTCGCGCGCATGAAGGAACTGACCTACAAAGCGAACGACGTGCTGAAAAAGCTCTTTGACGACGCGGGCCTCATCCTGGTCGATTTCAAACTGGAGTTTGGCTTGTTCAAAGGCGAGGTGACGCTGGGCGACGAGTTCTCCCCGGACGGTGCGCGCCTGTGGGATAAAGAAACCATGGATAAAATGGATAAAGACCGCTTCCGTCAGAGCCTCGGGGGCCTTATTGAAGCCTATGAAGAAGTAGCGCGCCGTCTTGGCGTAAACCTCGACTAACCGCATTTCCTGCCGTTTTCACGCAGGGTATAAGAGCCATACCCTGCGCCTTCCCTGTTTTCCTATGGTAAAGCGCGCCTGAACCACCTACGATCATTATCATAACTATTGAGCGTTATGAGGTCAGAGTATGCGTTGGCAAGGACGTCGCGAAAGCGACAACGTCGAAGACAGACGAAACAGCAGTTCGCCAATGATGGGTGGACGCGGATTCCGCCTGCCCACCGGTAAGGGCGGCCTGGTGTTACTGGTCATTGTGGTCGTGGCAAGCTATTACGGGGTCGATCTCACGGGCCTTATTTCCGGCGGCGCGCCGGTGAGCCAGCAGACGTCTCGCTCTATCAGCCCTAATGAAGACGAAGCCGCGAAATTCACCTCCGTCATTCTCGGCACTACCGAAGAGAGCTGGGGCCAGCAGTTTCAGAAAATGGGACGCGCCTATCAGGAGCCAAAACTCGTGATGTACCGTGGCGCGACCCGTACCGGCTGCGGCACTGGTCAGTCTGTAATGGGGCCGTTCTACTGTCCGGCAGACAGCACTGTATATATTGATCTGTCCTTCTATGACGAAATGAAGCAGAAACTCGGCGCAGAAGGGGATTTCGCGCAGGGCTATGTTATCGCCCACGAAGTGGGTCACCACGTACAAAAGCTACTCGGCATCGAGCCGAAAGTGCGCCAGCTCCAGCAAAACGCGTCGCAGACGGAAGTAAACCGTCTCTCGGTGCGCCTTGAGTTGCAGGCAGACTGCTTTGCGGGCGTGTGGGGCAACGCCATGCAGAAAGAGGGCGTGCTGGATACCGGCGATTTGCAGGAGGCGTTAAACGCCGCGCAGGCGATTGGCGATGACCGCCTTCAGCAGCAGAGCCAGGGCCGCGTCGTCCCGGACAGCTTTACGCACGGGACTTCTGAGCAACGTTACAGTTGGTTTAAACGGGGTTTTGACAGCGGCGATCCGGCCCAGTGCAACACCTTCGGCAATACGCTGTAACCTAAGGCGGCTTTTGTGAATGAGAGTATCGCCACGCTGACGGCGCAAATGGCGCGGGCGGGCGTTCGTCGCCTGCTGGTATTAAGCGGCGAAGAGGCCTGGTGTTCGCACCAGGCGCAGCGGCTGGCAGACAGTCTGCCGGGCGACTGGCTCTGGACGGGAGCGGCACCGGAGATGGCGTTAAATGTCGCAACGGGTGCTATCCCTACTCTGCTGGGGCGTGAATACCTGCATGCCGTGTTCGATGCCCGCAGCGGTTTTGACGCCGCCGCGTTCGCCGCGCTTGCGGGGACGCTGAAGGCTGGCAGCTGGCTGGTTTTGTTAACGCCGCCGTGGCAGGACTGGCCTGAGCGCGTCGATAACGATGCCTGCCGCTGGAGCGACAGCAGCGACCCTATCGCTACCCCCCATTTTATCCATCATCTGCAAACGCTACTGGCGCGCGATCCGGATGTCATCTGCTGGCGTCAGGAACAGCCGCTTGAGATGAGCTCGCGTGAACCTGCGCTGACTGCATGGCAACCCGCTAACGGTGAGCCGCAACAGGAGCAGGCGCGGTTGCTAGCGGAATTACTGGCGATAACGCATGGCGTAACGGTCATTACCGCCGCGCGCGGGCGCGGCAAATCGGCGCTCGCCGGGATGTTCATTCGCACGCTGTCGGGTACGGCGCTTGTCACCGCGCCGACGCGCGCCGCAGCCGATGTCATCGCGGCGCACGCGGGCGAAAACTTCCAGTTTATGGCGCCGGACGCGCTGCTGGCGGCCCACGACAATGGCACGCTTGCGCCCGCCGACTGGCTGGTTATCGATGAAGCCGCCGCGCTGCCTGGCCCGCTGTTACAAAAGCTGGTGCGCGCGTTTCCGGCCACGCTGATGACCAGCACCGTGCAGGGTTATGAAGGCACCGGGCGTGGTTTTTTGCTGAAATTCTGTGCGGCCCTTGAAGGGCTACGTTACCGCACCCTCAATGCGCCCGTGCGCTGGGCACAGGACGATCCGCTGGAGCGGCTGGTGAGTCAGGCGCTGTTATTTGACGATGATGATTTTTCCGTCACGCCCACCGGGACGGTCAACGTTTTCGGCGTCGAACAATCCGACTGGATGACGTCGCCCGCGCGCGTGGCCTCGCTCTACCGGCTGCTTGCCGGCGCGCATTACCGCACATCACCGCTCGATCTACGCCGCATGATGGATGCGCCGAACCAGTCGTTTATCGCGGCCGCCGCAGGTGATGAAGCCGTGGGCGCGCTGTGGCTGGTCAAAGAGGGGGGGCTTAGCCCGGCATTGAGTCAGGCGGTGTGGGCGGGGTATCGCCGTCCTCGCGGCAATCTGGTGGCGCAATCGCTGGCGGCGCACGGCGGCGATCCGCATGCGGCTACTTTGCGCGGGCTGCGTATAAGCCGCGTTGCAGTGCATCCGGGCCGTCAGCGCGAGGGCATCGGCGGCATGCTTATCGCCGCGGCGCGGGCGCAGGCGTTTGACGGCTGCGACTATCTCTCGGTGAGTTTCGGCTATACGCCCGCGCTCTGGCGCTTCTGGGCGCGTTGTGGGTTTAGGCTGGTGCGCTTTGGCAGTCACCGCGAGGCAAGCAGCGGCTGTTATAACGCGATGGCGCTTCTGCCGCTGACCGCGCGCGGCGAGCAGCTTGTCCGCGATGAAGAGCAGCGCCTGGCGCGCGACGCCGTCTGGCTTCAGCGCTGGGTAAATGAACCCCTGCCACTGACTCCCGCTCACCAGGCTACCCTTAATGAAGAGGACTGGTTAGCGCTCGCGGGGTTTGCGTTTGCACATCGTCCGCTTGAAACCTCGCTCGGCCCGCTGCACCGGCTGCTTACAGTAAGCCCACAGGCCTTACAGGCGTTGCGCGGCAGGCTTGAGCAGCGTATGCCTGTTGAGGATTTGTGCCGCGCGTTGCGGCTTTCCGGGCGTAAAGCGCTGCTGGCGGCGCAGCGGCAGGAAACCGCGCTGGCGCTCCGGTCGCTTGATGAGGAACGCGCCGCTGCGTTAAGCGCGCGCGTTTTGCAATGGCAATTTTTCCACTAAGTCCATCAAAACATTGCGATGGTCATCTGTTCAGGCCGGCGTAAACTGGCTGTAACCCATGAGGAGAGTGCCATGAGACATGATCATTTTGTGGTTCAGAGCCCTGAACTGCCTGCCAGACAACTGCTGCTGCTGTTTCACGGCGTCGGGGATAATCCGGTGTCGATGGGAGAGATTGGCCGCTGGTTCGCGCCGCTGTTTCCGGATGCGCTGGTGGTGAGCATTGGCGCGCCCGCGCCGAGTGGTCCGGCACCGGGCCGTCAATGGTTTTCTACAGAAGGCGTAACGGAATCCAACCGGCAGCAGCGCGTGAACGACATTATGCCCGTGTTTATCGATACCGTTCGCCAGTGGCAGCGCGAAAGCGGCGTCAATGCCGCGGCGACAGCGCTGATTGGATTCTCGCAGGGCGCGATTATGGTGCTTGAAGGCATAAAAGCCGAGCCAGGCCTTGCAGGCAGGGTTATTGCGTTTAATGGCCGTTTCGCCGAGCTGCCTGTTTCCGCGACCACTGCCACGACGGTGCATCTGATTCACGGAGAAGATGACGAGGTGATTGATTCCCGTTATGCGCAGGCGGCGGAAGACGCCCTGCTGCGTGCCGGCGGCGATGTGACGCTCGATATCGTAGAAGATCTGGGACATGCGATTGATAACCGCAGTATGCAACTGGCGCTCGATCACCTGCGCTATACCGTGCCGAAGCACTATTTCGATGAAGCGTTAAGCGGCGGGAAACCCGGCGACGACGATGTGATTGAGATGATGTAAGACGCAGCAAAGAAAACGCTCCGTCAGGCAGACTACCTGACGGAGAGAAATAAAAGTAAGCAGGCGCTTACTTTTTTTTCGGCCAGTCGTCTTCGTCGTCCCACTTGTCATTAAAATCGCGGTGGGGCGGCAGTTCCGGGCGGTTATCCATAAACTTCTTATGATCGACCCGTTTTAAATCTTTAATCACGTTCAGCAGTACGCCGAGCAGAAACACCAGCACCAGCACCCACCAATACTTTCCAAGCCATTCCATGACGCTTTCCTCGTTCGTGAAACAACCGTCAGGCGACAAGCTGTTCCATAATGCGTTGATACATACGGGCCAGCAGCTGCAGGTCGGACGCTTTCACGCATTCATTGATTTTATGAATCGTCGCGTTGACCGGCCCAAGTTCCACGACCTGCGCGCCCATGCGGGCAATAAAGCGCCCGTCAGACGTGCCGCCCGTGGTCAGCAACTGCGGTTTAATTTCATTATAGTGGTGAACCGCGTTCACTACCGCATCCACCAGCTTGCCGCGCGCCGTTAAAAACGGCTGGCCGGAGAGCCACCAGTCCAGCGTATAGCGCAGCTGATGCTGCTCCAGTAGCGCCACCACGCGCTGTTTAATCATCTCGTCGGTCAGTTGGGTGCTGAAGCGGAAATTAAACTGCACGTAGAGATCGCCCGGGATCACATTATTGCTACCGGTGCCCGCCTGGATATTGGCAATCTGCATGCTGGTCGGCGGGAAAAATTCATTACCGCGATCCCACTCAATAGCCACCAGCTCATTAAGCATCGGCGCAGCGCGATGTACCGGGTTATCCGCCAGGTGTGGGTACGCCACATGGCCTTGTACGCCGTGAATAGTCAGGTTGCAGGTCAGTGAGCCGCGACGACCATTTTTTACGACGTCGCCAACCACTTCGCTGCTGGACGGTTCGCCCACCAGACAGTAATCCAGACGCTCGCCGCGCGCCATCAGCGCCTCTACCACTTTAACGGTGCCGTGCGTGGCGCTGGCTTCTTCATCCGATGTGATAAGAAATGCCAGGCGTCCGCGATGATTAGGATGCTGCGCCACAAAACGCTCGGCTGCTACGACCATCGCCGCGAGCGAGCCTTTCATATCCGCCGCACCCCGGCCAAACAGCATGCCGTCGCGAATGGTGGGTTCAAACGGTGGGTTGATCCAGCGCTCAACATCGCCGGCGGGCACGACATCGGTATGCCCTGCAAACGCCAGCGTTTCGCCAGTGCCGCGCCATGCCCAGAAGTTCTGCGTATCGCCAAAATGCATCGGCTCTACGGTGAACCCGACGGCGCGCAGCCGCTCTATCAGTAGCGCCTGACAGCCCGCATCATCGGGGCTAAGAGAAGGGCGACGAATAAGCTGCTGCGTCAGCTCAATAACCGGGCAAGACATAACACTAGACCTCGTTAAAATAGTGCTGGTACGTGGATTCGCTAAAACCAAGCAGCATAGGCTTACCCGGCGCGCAGAGCAATGGTCGTTTAATGATTGCCGGCATTTCAAGCATTAACGCGCACGCGCTGTCTGCGTCGGTAATCGCTGCGCGACGCGCTTCCTCCAGCTTGCGCCAGGTGGTGCCGCGCGTATTTAACAGCGGCTCCCACCCTAACTCCACGATGAAGTTATGCAGTAATGATGCATCAAGGCCGTCGGCGCGATAGTCGTGAAACCGGTACTCGATGTGGTTGTTCTCTAACCAGCGACGCGCTTTTTTGATGGTATCGCAGTTTTTTATGCCGTACATCACGACCATATTTGAATCCTTTTGTCTGAAACAGGCTGACTTAAACAAATTATTAGAATAGATAATGAGATAAACGATAGCCTGCTAATATAACTCATCATTCACAATTATGCTTAATGTATATAACCCTGCTGATGCATTTTGAATAACTTTTCATCACTGGCGCACACCATTCCACTGGTCAATTCGCGAAATTGATATTTTTTATAAAAAGAGACTTTATCTAAAACCGCATAGATAAAAACTTTACCAAAAGGTAAAAGTGTTTCGAGAATAGCATCCATTAATTGATGGCCGAATCCCCGGCCCTGATAATCAGGATCGACAACAATATCCGCAACATAGCTCGACCAGGTGAGATCGCTTATCGCATGGGCTGTCGCAACCAGTTTGCCTTCATGAAAACCATACCAACAAAAGGTGCTGCTGTTATAGCAACGCTCAACCTCTTTCGGGTCGCGTGCGCCAAGACCTGCGCGCTCAATTAGCGTGGCAAGTGCGTGCCAGTCGCGGTTTTCAATATTCTGCTCGGTCATAATAAGCATGCTAAGTCATTCCTCAATCGATAAAAATTTCTCGAATATTGTCAGCCGTCACATTATAGACAACTGCTACTCGTCATATTGAATTCAGAGCCGATAACAAATACATGAAGGGAGCTTATCAATACGATTGGTTAAAGTAACTTCACGACGGGCCGATATTTTTATATCATGCAAACAATAATAAGAGAGGGCGTTATGATTGAACATGAACTGGGGAACTGGAAAGACTTTATTGAAGCGATGCTTCGTAAATAAATCCAGCAATAAGCAAGAGCACACGTTTTAATACACACACAGCAGTGATTTCACTCACTGAACATGCCAAAAGGCGACCTTCACAGGCCGCCTTTTTCTCTTTTACGCTTCAGGCGCGGGCTTGAGCGGGAAACGCCTTCTTATCAGCACAAAGAACAACGGCACAAAGAAAATCGCCAGAATGGTGGCAGAGATCATACCGCCCATAACGCCTGTTCCCACCGCATGCTGGCTGGCAGAACCTGCGCCACTGCTGGTCGTCATCGGCAAAACGCCAAAGATAAACGCAAGTGACGTCATTAATATCGGACGCAGGCGCTGGCGGCACGCATCAAGCGTCGCGGCGACGAGATCGCGGCCATGGCTGTTCATCTCGTTGGCGAATTCCACAATCAATATCGCGTTCTTGGCAGAAAGCCCGATGACCGTCAGCAGCCCCACCTGAAAATAGACGTCGTTTTCAAGACCGCGCAGCCAGGTGGCAAGCAGCGCGCCAATCACGCCGAGCGGCACCACCAGCATGACCGAGAACGGTACCGACCAGCTCTCATACAGCGCGGCCAGACACAGGAACACCACCAGTAGCGAAAGCGCGTAAAGGGCAGGCGCCTGCGAGCCGGAAAGCCGTTCCTGATACGACATCGCCGTCCACTCCAGCCCAAAACCGGTCGGCAACTGGCTGACCAGTTTTTCCATCACATCCATTGCCGTGCCGGTGCTGACGCCCGGTGCCGCCTCGCCGACAATTTCCAGCGCTGAATAGCCGTTGTAGCGTTCAAGGCGTGGAGAGCCGGTTTCCCAGCGCGAGGTCGCAAACGCGGAAAAGGGCACCATCGTGCCGGAGTGATTACGCACATACCAGCGGGTAATATCCTCCGGCAACATCCGGTACTTCGCGGCGGACTGCACATAGACTTTTTTTACGCGTCCGCGATCCATGAAGTCATTTACGTAGCTGGACCCCCACGCGGTTTGCAGTGTGTCATTAATATCGTTAATAGAAAGGCCAAGCGCCTGCGCTTTGCGCTGGTCTATATCAATCTGCAACTGTGGGCTGTCATCGAGGCCGTTGTGGCGCACGCGGGTCAGCGACGGCGTTTTACTCGCCATGTCGAGCAGGCGATCGCGCGCCGCCATGAGCGCGTCATGGCCAAGCCCGGCGTGATCCTGCAACTCCATGTCAAACCCGGCGGAGCTGCCAAGCCCGCTGATGGCCGGCGGGCTGCTTGCGAACACGCGCGCCTCCTTAATATGGCGGAAGGCGCGCGTGGCGCGCTCAATAATCGCCTCGGCGCTGCCGCTGTCCGTATCGCGCGCCTCCCACGGATTGAGACGAACAAACATACGCGCCACGTTCTGGCCATTGCCGCCGGGGCCTGAGCCGACGGTAGCGAACACCGAGGCGACGTTGGCTTTCTCTTTCTCAAAGAAATAGCGCTCCACCTGTTGTACCACTTTCAGCGTCTGCTGCTGGGTGGAGCCGGGCGGCAGCTGTACCGAGGTGATAAACATGCCGCGGTCTTCCTGCGGTAAAAACGAGGTGGGCAGGCGCAAAAAGAGAAAGACCATGCCGCCCAGCAATAAAGCGTACAGCAGGATCACGCGCAGGCTGTGCTGAAGGATTTTGCCAACGGCAGATTCATAGCGCAGCGAATAGCGCTCAAAGGTACGGTTAAACCAGCCAAAGAAACCGCGTGAACCGTGATGCTCGCCTTTTTTCAGCGGCTTTAAGAGCGTCGCGCACAGGGCCGGGGTGAGGATCATCGCCACCAGCACCGAGAGCACCATGGATGAAACGATAGTGATAGAGAACTGGCGATAAATGGCGCCGGTGGTGCCGCCAAAAAACGCCATGGGAATAAACACGGCCGAAAGCACCATCGCGATGCCGACCAGCGCCCCCTGAATTTGCCCCATCGATTTACGCGTGGCGGCGCGTGGCGACAGCCCTTCTTCGCTCATGATGCGCTCAACGTTTTCCACCACCACAATGGCGTCATCCACCAGCAGGCCTATCGCCAGCACCATCGCAAACATCGTGAGCGTATTGATGCTATAGCCGAAGCTGTAAAGCACCGCGAACGTGCCGAGCAGCACCACCGGCACGGCGATAGTTGGAATGAGCGTGGCGCGGAAATTTTGCAAAAACAGGTACATCACCAGAAACACCAGCGCGATAGCTTCGAGCAGCGTTTTGACGACATCCGTAATCGAGGCTTTAACAAACGAGGTGGTTTCATACGCCACCTTATATTCCAGCCCGTGCGGGAAGTAGTGCGACAGTTCATCCAGCCTGTCCAGCACCAGTTGCGCGGTCGCCATTTCGTTGGCGCCAGACGCGAGCTTCACGCCAAGCCCTGACGCTGCCTTACCGTTATAACGGCTCAGGTAGTCATATTTCTCAGCGCCCATTTCGACGGTCGCGACATCGCCGAGCCTAACGGTCGAACCGTCCTGATTGACCCGAAGCGTGATCGCACGAAACTGCTCCGGGGTTTGTAATAACGACTGGGCGTTGATAGTGGCGTTCAGGGCCTGATTATCCACAGACGGCGTGCCACCGAGCTGGCCGACCGCAATCTGGCTGTTCTGGGATTTAATCGCGTCGACGACGTCCGCTGTGGTGAGTTGAAAACTGGTGAGCTTGTCCGGGTCAAGCCAGATGCGCATCGCGTATTGCGAGCCATAGGCGTCGATATCGCCCACGCCGTTGAGGCGGCTCAGTGGCTCCTGAATATTACTGGCTACGTAGTCGGCGATATCCTGTTTATCCATGCTACCGTCGGTAGAGACGAACGCGATGGTCAGAATATTAGTGTCACCGGTTTTACGCACCGTCACGCCCTGTGTCTGTACGGCCTGGGGGAGCTTACGCAGCGCGGATTGCAGTTGGTTTTGTACTTGCTGCACCGCTTCATCGGGGTCTGTACCGGCTTTAAAGTTCAGCGTCACCGTCGCCATGCCGGTCGCGCTGCTCTGCGACGACATATACATGAGGTTATCAAGGCCGGTCATATTCTGCTCGATGACCTGGGTGACCGTGTTTTCCAGCGTCTGGGCAGAGGCGCCAGGGTAGCTTGCCGTGATGCGCACATTTGGCGGTGCCAGTTCGGGATATTGCTCAACGGGGAGTGAAAAAATCGCCAGCGTGCCGGTCAGACAAATGAGGATTGCCAGCACCCAGGCAAAAATGGGGCGATCGATAAAAAAATTCGCCATGCGAGTCAGGACCTCTTAAATGCTTCGCGTCGTTATTATTGGTAGCCGCAATCACTTTAGCCCCGGGGGGCAGGGTAAACGTGGAGAAAAAAAGGAGATAATGTAAATTATCGTGCAAAGACGCACCGGCTGCGCCTTACGCGCCCCGGGATTCAAAAAACAGAACGGTCGCCGCTACGCGCGAGCGCACATTGAGTTTGCGCAGTAAATTGCGGATATGGACTTTGACGGTCTCTTCGGAAATATGCAGCGTCGAGGCTATTTGTTTATTCGACAGGCCGCGCGCCACTTCCTGTAACACATCTAACTCACGCTCAGTCAGCAGCGCAAACGGCGACGCGCGCGTCTCTCCGGGCTGGCGCTGCTGTAAATACTCCTCGACCTGCGCGCTGAACACGCCCGTGCCCGCCGCGCCATCACGGATCGCTTCCAGCAACATTTCCGGCTCGCTGTCTTTAAGCAGATAGCCGTCGGCCCCCGCGTCCATCATTGCGAACACGTCGCTTCGCGCGTCAGAGACCGTCAGCACAATAATGCGTGCGCTCACGCCGTCGCGGCGCAGAATATTAAGCGTATCCAGCCCGCTCAAGCCGCGCATATTCAGATCAAGCAGAATGACGTCTGGCGACAGCGCATTCGCCTGTGCGATGGCTTCCGCACCGCTGCTGGCTTCGCCCACAATAAGAAAACGCGCGTCAGTCTCCAGCAATTGCCGTATGCCGCGGCGCATCAGCGGGTGATCGTCGACGATTAATACGTGCCAGGGGGATAGTTGCGACATGCTCACTCCTGTCTACCGTTATCGTTGTTTTCGTTGCGCCTGCATAAACCATAGCCTGTGTGTTGGCTTTCGCGTCTGTTTATGCGGCGATTGGTAAAGCGTAACGCTGCAAGGGCGCGTGCAATCCGAAGAATATCGGCCAAAGCATGCCTGTTCCCCGTGCACGCGGCGCGTCGGGGGCGACAAACGGCGTTTCGGGTCGTACTATTCACCCAACACCAGGCGTTTGTGGAGTCGCTATGTCGTTAAATATCGAACTGATAAAAGATAAAATCCTTTCAGAAAACTACTTTGTCCTGCGCAATATCACCTACGATCTCACGCGAAAAGATGGCAACGTGATCCGCCACAAGCGGGAGGTCTACGATCGCGGCAATGGCGCGGCCGTCCTTTTATATAACCGCGAGAAAAAAACCGTGGTACTGATCCGCCAGTTTCGCGTGGCCACCTGGGTCAACGGCAACCCGAACGGCATGTTGATTGAGGCCTGCGCTGGCCTGCTGGACGACGACGAGCCGGAAGTCTGCATTCGCAAAGAGGCTATTGAAGAAACCGGCTATCGCGTCGGCACCGCGGAGAAAGTTTTTGAGCTGTATACCTCGCCGGGAGGCGTAACCGAACTGCTGCATTTATTCATCGCCGAATATGACGACGCCTCGCGCGCCAACGCAGGCGGCGGCGTGGAAGATGAAGAGATAGAAGTGCTGGAAATGCCGTTTCACGAGGCGCTGGAAAAGGTACAGCAGGGCGTTATTCGTGATGCAAAAACGGTGCTACTGCTCCAGCATCTTCAACTACGAGAAATAATGGCTTGATTTATCTGCATAATCAGAAGTGGTATTTCAGATAAATCTATCCGATAAATCCGATTGAGCCGCCCACGCAGGGCAACGAAGATAGGCGCGTTTCTACTTACCGCTGTTAACGCCCGGGATACGCGCCGTCCATGTTTTTTCGTCTGCTGTCACTGCTTAGCTGTTATCTGCTGTTTGCCTCGCCGCTGTGGGCCGCGCCGGCGCAGAAGATCTTCAGTGACTGGCAGGTGACCTGCAACAACCAGAATTTCTGCTCTGCCCGTAACGTGGGCGACCATCAAGAACTCGTGATGACGCTGACGCGCAGCGCAGGGGCCAAAACCGACGCGACGCTGCGCATTGAGTCAGGCAAGCCGGGAGCCGCGGTCAATAAAGTGCCGCCGCTTGCGCCGCGCCTGCTGCTGGATGGCAAAGCGCTCACGCCTGCGGGTAATAAATGGCGCGCCGCGCCGCGTCGTCTGTTAACCGACGATCCCGCCACTATTATCGATTTTATCGACCAGATTAAAGAATCTTCGGTCATCACCCTGAAAGACGGGCCGGGCCGTCTGTCGCTGGACGGGCTGAAAGCGGCTCTGCTGTTTATTGATGCCCAACAAAAGCGCGTGGGGAGTGAGACCGCGTGGATTAAAAAGGGCAATAACCCGCCGCTCAGCGTACCGCCCGCACCTGCGCTCAAAGGTGTCAAAATCACGAATCCGACGCCGACGCCGCTCTCCCATAATGAACTGAACGAGCTGCTTGATTACGGCACCTGGCGCATGGCGAACAGCCAGTGCTCGCTTGACCCGATGCGCCGTGAAGTGCGTATCTCTGCGCTCACCGACGACACGGCGCTGATGATTATCAGCTGCGAAGCGGGCGCTTATAACACCGTTGATCTCGCCTGGCTGGTGTCGCGCGAGAAGCCTTTCGCTTCGCGCATCGTGCGCCTGCGCCTGCCGTTTATACCTGCCGATAAAGAGCTGGATCTGGAGCTCATGAATGCGAGCTTTGATGAAAGAACCAAAGAACTGACGACGCTTTCCAAAGGCCGCGGGCTTGGCGACTGCGGCGTGGCGACGCGCTGGCGCTTTGACGGCCAACGCTTTCGTCTGGTGCGTTACGCCGAAGAGCCAAGCTGCGACGGCTGGCACGGCGCAGATGCCTGGCCAACACTCTGGGTAACCCACTAATCCTGCTTCTGGCGCGGCCTGTTTTTGCGTATATTCCTGTGGCTTATCATAATCAAACAGAACGGCAGGAAATTTATGGCATTTACACAGGGACTGCGCGCGGTGCTCGGTCTGGCTTTTGCAGGCATGACGCTCACCGCCAGCGCCGCGCTGACAGCGCAGGACGAGCGCGACGCCACTGCGCTTGTTGCACGCTGGAACGACTTTAAAAACCATCCGCAGGCCACGACAGGCGCGCCGCTCTATGGCGACCAGGTCCGCTGGTACGGCAAACCGCTTGCCCGCGATGCAGCGATTGCAGAAAACATCGCGTTCTTACAAAAACATGCCCACTACACGCAAACTATCGTCAGCAATGTGACGCTCACGGAGCAGGAAGGACAGCCGCTCGCGCTACAGGCTACGTTCGTGAAACAGGCGGGGCTTGAGCCGCAGACGCAGCGCAACTATCCGGCGCAACTCACCTTAACAAAGGCGGCTTCTGGCTGGCGTATCAGCGAAGAAACTGACTGGATAACCGAAGCCAACCAACAGAAAACGCGCGATTACCGCCTGGCGGGCGGGCGTTTCAACGGCACGGCGAAAAGCTATGTCTGGCTGACGGCGCATGATCCAAAAACGAACGGTGCGTGCGATGTGAGCGGTGACTGCGACTGTCAGCTCTGGAACAGCGATCCGACCGTGAAACCGGCATCGATCGCCTCCTGTATCAGCGCAAGCGTAGAGACGCTTTCGGGGCTTGATGACAGCGGGCGTGATCGCGTGCTTATCTACCCGGACTGGTGGACCAGCGCCTGGCGCGCCACGTATCTTTACGACATCCAGCAGCAGCAGTGGGTCAAAGCCATTCCGTCGTTTTCGATGAATTTAAATGTGCAGGAAGATGTGGATGGCAAAGCGCTGGTCGCGCGCGATCCGCAGCATCCGGGACAGGTGGTTGTCGCGCAGGCGCAGTGGGATGAGAAAACAGAAGATATTGTGATAAACAAAAGCACCGAGACGCTCAAGGTGCTGAAGTAAGACGCGTACGCCGGAAAGTCAGTTGGAAAGTAAAAAGCCAGCCCCCTGGGGCTGGCTTTTTTACAGGCTTATTTGCCAAGTACCTTGCGGGCTTTCTCGACCACGTTTTCGACCGTAAAGCCGAAGTACGGGAAGAGTTTTTCCGCTGGTGCAGATTCGCCATAACCGGTCATCCCGACGATAGCGCCTTTCAGTCCGACGTATTTGTACCAGTAGTCGGCGATACCCGCTTCCACCGCCACGCGGGCGCTGACGTCAGACGGCAGCACCGATTCACGGTACGCCTCATCCTGCGCGTCAAACACATCTGTTGAAGGCAGCGACACCACGCGCACCGCCACGCCGTCGCCGCGCAGTTTTTCAGCCGCCTGGACGGCAATTTCCACCTCTGAGCCAGTGGCAATCAGGATAAGATCCGGTTTGCCGCCTGCGTCTTTCAGGATATAACCGCCACGCGCCACATCGTTAAGCTGCTGCGGCGTGCGTTCGATCTGCGCCAGATTCTGGCGAGACAGGATCAGCGCCGTCGGGCCGTTGTGACGCTCGATAGCGGCTTTCCAGGCGACTGCGGTCTCTACCTGGTCACACGGGCGCCAGGTGCTGAAATTCGGCGTCAGGCGCAGGCTCGCGAGCTGTTCAACCGCCTGGTGCGTCGGACCATCTTCCCCAAGACCGATAGAGTCATGGGTGTAGACCATTATCTGACGCGCCTTCATGAGCGCTGCCATACGCGCCGCGTTACGGGCATATTCGACAAACATCAGGAAGGTCGCGGTGTAGGGCACAAACCCGCCGTGGTGGGCGATGCCGTTTGCGATAGCGGTCATACCGAATTCACGCACGCCGTAGTGAATATAGTTACCCGCCGCGTCCTCTTTTAGCGACGTCGAACCAGACCAGATAGTCAGGTTGCTGGGCGCGAGATCCGCTGAGCCGCCGAGCAGTTCCGGCAACATCGGGCCATAGACGTTAAGTGCATTCTGGGACGCCTTACGGGAGGCGATTTTCGCGGGCTCCGCCTGCAGTTTTTCAATGTACTGCTGAGTGGACTGCTGCCAGTTTTCCGGCATTTCGCCGCCCATACGACGGTTGAATTCCGCTGCCAGTTCCGGGTGCGCCTGCTGGTAGGCGGCGAATTTCTCGTTCCAGCTCGCTTCCGCCTGCTGGCCTTTTTCTTTCGCATCCCAGCCTTTATAAACCTCGTCCGGAATCTCAAACGCAGGATAGTTCCAGCCCAGCTGTTTGCGGGTCAGCGCCACTTCTTCTTCACCGAGCGCCGCGCCGTGTGATTCCTCTTTGCCCGCTTTGTTCGGCGAGCCAAAACCGATAACGGTGCGACAGATAATCAGCGACGGCTTATCGGTCACCTGTTTCGCTTCTTCGATAGCGCGCTTAATGGCCTCTGGATCGTGGCCGTCAATTTCATGCACCACGTGCCAGTGATAGGCTTCGAAACGTTTAGCAGTGTCGTCGGTAAACCAGCCTTCGGTTTCGCCATCAATCGAGATGCCGTTGTGATCGTAAAAACCAATCAGCTTGCCAAGACCCAACGTGCCCGCAAGCGAGCAAACTTCGTGAGAAATCCCTTCCATCAGGCAGCCATCGCCCATAAACACGTAGGTGTTGTGGTCGACAATCTCGTGGCCAGGGCGGTTGAACTGCGCCGCCAGGGTTTTCTCGGCGATAGCCAGGCCGACTGCATTCGCGAGGCCCTGACCGAGTGGCCCGGTCGTGGTTTCGACGCCCGGCGTATAGCCGATTTCCGGATGGCCCGGCGTTTTTGAGTGCAGCTGACGGAAGTTTTTCAGCTCTTCCATCGGCAGGTCATAGCCTGAGAGATGCAGCAGGCTATAGAGCAGCATTGAGGCGTGACCGTTGGAAAGAATAAAGCGGTCGCGGTCATACCAGGTCGGGTTCGTCGGATTGTGCTTGAGAAAACCGTTCCACAGCACTTCGGCGATATCGGCCATGCCCATCGGGGCGCCGGGGTGGCCGGATTTGGCCTTTTGTACCGCATCCATGCTAAGCGCGCGGATGGCGTTGGCTAAAAGCTGATGAGACATATTTCTCTCCATGGCAAAAGTTAAAGTTTGGCGGCAAGCAGATCTTCAAGTGAACGCTGGTCGACCGCAAACTGGCGAATGCCTTCAGCCAGTTTTTCGACCGCCATCGGGTCCTGATTATGTTCCCAGCGGAATTCCGCTTCAGTCATCGGTGCCGGGCGGCTAAAGCCCTGCGAGGCCGGGATAAGCTTACGGTCAACCGGCGCGTCGCTTTCCTGAAGTTCTTTGAGCAGGTTAGGGGAGATAGTCAGACGGTCACAGCCGGCGAGCGCCAGGATCTGCTCGGTGCGGCGGAAGCTCGCGCCCATCACGATGGTCTGGTAGTTGTGCTGCTTGTAGTAGTCGTAGATGTTACGTACTGACTTCACGCCCGGATCTTCATCAACAACATACGGATCCATCGGTTTGCGGGTGTTGTACCAGTCATAAATACGGCCCACGAACGGGGAGATAAGATAGACACCCGCTTCAGCGCAGGCACGCGCCTGCGCAAACGAGAAGAGCAGCGTCAGGTTGCAGTGGATCCCCGCCTTTTCCAGCTCTTCGGCGGCGCGAATGCCTTCCCAGGTCGAGGCGAGCTTGATAAGAATGCGTGATTTATCGATCCCCTGATCCTGATAAAGCTCAACCAGACGATGCGCCTTGGCGATGCTTTTCTCTTTGTCGAACGACAACCGCGCATCGACCTCGGTAGAAACGCGTCCCGGCACGCTTTTCAGAATTTCCGCACCCACATTGACCGCCAGTTTGTCACTCGCTTCAGCGACTTTCTCTTTCTGCGTACTGCCGCGTTTTTTGCCGTATTCCAGCGCATCCTCAAACAGGTGCTGGTAGTGCTCAAGGCTTGCCGCCTTTAGCAACAGCGAGGGGTTTGTCGTGGCGTCTTCAGGCTGATAGCTACGAATGGATTCAATATCGCCGCTGTCGGCGACAACGGTAGTGAACTGCTTAATGCCATCGAGTTGGTTCATTTTGCTACTCCTTGAAAAGCAAAGATTTTATGGGGCGCTGTCAATGTCGCCCGCCGGGATCTCATCAGGGACATAACAAAAAAGCATAGCAGACGCACATAGCAATGCTTTCCCGAACAGGCAACATCGCTGCTATAAATTGATAACATCAAGGGGTTGCATGACGCAGAGTTTGGCAGTCTTCAAAGTTTGCCAGCCTCTTAAGGGCGATACTGACGGCCCGGTGAAGCGTGCATGCAACCCGCTTCGTACCCTGCAAAAAGAAAAAGGATCAGCACAATGGATGAACAACTAAAACAAAGCGCGCTCGATTTTCATGAGTTTCCGGTCCCGGGCAAAATTCAGGTTTCCCCGACAAAACCGCTGGCGACACAGCGCGATCTGGCGCTTGCCTACTCGCCAGGCGTGGCTGCGCCGTGTCTGGAGATAGCCGCCGACCCGCTGGCGGCCTATAAATACACCGCACGCGGCAACCTGGTGGCGGTTATCTCTAACGGCACCGCGGTGCTGGGCCTTGGCAACATTGGCGCGCTGGCCGGTAAGCCCGTGATGGAAGGCAAGGGCGTGCTGTTTAAGAAATTCGCGGGCATTGATGTGTTTGATATCGAAATCGATGAGCATGACCCGGACAAAGTGGTTGATGTCGTCGCGGCGCTGGAGCCGACTTTCGGCGGCATCAACCTGGAAGATATCAAAGCGCCGGAATGTTTTTATATTGAGAAAAAATTACGCGAGCGCATGAACATTCCGGTGTTCCATGACGATCAGCACGGCACTGCCATTATTTGTACCGCCGCGGTGCTGAACGGCCTGCGCGTCGTGCAGAAGAATATTTCCGACGTGCGGCTGGTGGTTTCCGGCGCGGGCGCCTCCGCCATCGCCTGTATGAACCTGCTGGTGGCGCTCGGCATGCAGAAGCGCAACATCGTGGTGTGCGACTCTAAAGGCGTTATCTACAAAGGTCGTGAAGAGAACATGGCGGAAACCAAAGCCGCCTACGCCATTGATGATAACGGCAAGCGTACGCTTGGCGAGGTGATTGAAGGCGCTGATATTTTCCTTGGCTGTTCCGGCCCGAAAGTGCTGACCCAGGAGATGGTCAAGCTAATGGCCGATTCGCCGCTTATTCTGGCACTCGCCAACCCGGAGCCGGAAATCATGCCGCCGCTCGCCAAAGCTGTGCGACCGGACGCCATCATCTGTACGGGCCGTTCGGACTTCCCAAACCAGGTGAACAACGTGCTGTGCTTCCCGTTCATCTTCCGTGGCGCGCTGGATGTCGGGGCGACTGCCATTAACGAAGAGATGAAACTCGCGGCGGTGCATGCCATCGCGCAGCTCGCGCACGCCGAGCAGAGCGAAGTGGTGGCGTCGGCGTATGAAGATCAGGAGCTGTCGTTCGGCCCCGATTACATCATTCCGAAACCGTTCGACCCGCGCCTTATCGTGACTATCGCGCCAGCGGTGGCGAAAGCGGCGATGGAGTCCGGCGTGGCGACGCGCCCCATTGAAGATTTCGACGCTTATAAAGACAAACTCACCGAATTTGTCTACAAAACCAACCTCTTTATGAAGCCTGTGTTTAACCAGGCGCGTAAGGATCCGAAGCGCGTGGTGCTGACCGAAGGCGAAGAGCCGCGCGTGCTGCACGCCACTCAGGAGCTGATTACGCTTGGGCTGGCGAAGCCGGTGCTCATTGGCCGTCCGGGCGTTATTGAAATGCGCCTGAAAAAGCTCGGCCTGCAAATGGAAGCCGGGAAAGATTTCGAGATCGTGAATAACGAATCGGACCCGCGTTATAAAGAGTACTGGAACGAGTACTACAGCATCATGAAACGCCGCGGCGTCACGCAGGAGCAGGCGCAGCGTGCCGTTATCGGCAACAGCACGGTGATTGGGGCCATCATGGTGCATCGTGGTGAAGTGGACGCGATGATTTGCGGCACGATTGGCGATTATCACGAGCATTTTAGCGTCGTTCAGCAAATTTTCGGCTACCGCGACGGCGTGAAAGCCGCCGGGGCGATGAATGCGCTGCTGCTGCCAAGCGGCAACACCTTTATTGCCGATACCTATGTCAACGACGATCCAACGCCGGAACAGCTTGCGGAAATCACCGTGATGGCGGCGGAAACGGTGCGTCGTTTCGGGATCGAGCCGAAAGTGGCGCTGTTATCGCACTCGCACTTTGGTTCATCGGATTCGCCTGCCGCCAGCAAAATGCGCGAGACGTTACAGCTTGTGCGCGAGCGTGTGCCGGAGTTGATGATCGATGGCGAAATGCACGGCGACGCGGCGCTGGTGGAGAGTATTCGTAACGATCGAATGCCGGACAGCCCGCTTAAAGGCTCCGCCAATGTTCTGATAATGCCGAACGTCGAGGCGGCGCGGATCAGTTATAACCTGCTGCGCGTTTCAAGCTCCGAGGGCGTTACCGTCGGGCCGGTGTTGATGGGGGTGGCGAAACCCGTGCATGTACTGACGCCCATCGCGTCCGTGCGCCGTATCGTCAATATGGTGGCGCTTGCGGTCGTGGAGGCGCAAACCAACCCGTTGTAAGCATGAGTATTGAGGTTATGCCGAGGGCGGGTGGCGCAACGCTTACCCGCCACTCTTTGACTTGCAGCTCACGCAGCCTGCTTTTCTCCCTTTCTTTTGTGGGAAAGGGCGGGTGAGGGGGCCGTTATCGTCGCCCGAGCGGCACCACAAGCGGCGTACCCGCGACCGGATCCTCAATTATCATGCACCGTAACCCGTAGATAGCCTCAATAAGCGACGCGTCTACAATCGCTGAGGGCGCGCCCTCGGCGATAATCCTGCCGTCGCGCAGCGCAATCAGATGGTTTGCGTAACGGCACGCCTGATTCAGATCATGCAACACGGCGGCGAGGGTATACCCTTGCTCGCGGTTAAGCGCGCTCAGAAGCTCCAGCAAATCTATCTGATGGCTGATATCAAGCCAGGTCGTCGGCTCGTCGAGTAGCAGAATCGACGTCTCCTGCGCCAGCACCATCGCAATCCAGGCGCGCTGCCGCTGACCGCCAGAAAGCGTATCGACGCTTTGATCGGCAAGGGGGGTCACGCCGGTGGCGGCCATCGCCCGCTGCACCGCACGCTCGTCTTCCTCGCGCCAGCGGGTAAACAACGGCTGGTGCGGGTAACGGCCGCGCGCCACCAGTTCCTGCACGGTAATATCTCCCGGCGCGCTGGCGTTTTGCGCAAGCAGCCCGACGCGTTTGGCGACTTCTTTCGTGGCGAAGCGCTGGATAGCCTCACCATCCAGATGAACCTGTCCGGCAAGCGGCTTCATCAGACGGCTTAACGTGCGCAGCAGCGTCGATTTTCCGCAGCCGTTCGGGCCGATAATCGCCGTGAACTTTCCATCCGGAATAGCCACATTCAGCCCTTCCGCTACGCGAAAATCGCCATAGCCCAGCGTGAGCGCGTCACCGGTTAAACGTGAGGTTGTGGTCATCTCTTGCGTGACTCCTGTATCAACAAGGCGATGAGATAAATCCCGCCGAGGCAGACCGTAACAGTCCCCACCGGCAACTGGTAAGGCGTGAACAGATATTGCGCACACTGGTCGGCTGCGAGCAGCAGCAGCGCGCCGCAGAGCGCCGCCTGGGTTAACCCGAACCGCGCGGTGCCGCTAACGCGACGGGCAATATGCGGCGCGACCAGCGCGATAAAAGAGATGGGGCCTGCCATTGCCGTCGCGCCCGCGGTCAGTATCACACCCGTTAGCATCAGCAAGAGTCGCGAGCGCTCGACAGACACGCCGAGCGCGCAGGCAGTGTCATCGCCCATCTCTAAAAGCCGCATCCGTCGCACCAGCAGCGCGCTCGCGCCAAGTGCCAGCAGCAACAGCGGCGCGGCGGGCAGTGTTTTCGCCCAGGTGATGCCATTGAGCGACCCGGCGTTCCAGAGCCCTGCAGAGAGCGCCGTCTCAAGCGATGCCTGGAGCAACAGCCAGGTGTTAAACGCCACCAGCATGGCGCGCACGCCGATGCCGATAATGATCAGACGGAACGTATCGATTCCGTTACGCCAGGCGAGCAGCCAGACGACAAACGCCGTCAGCATGCCCCCGGCCATCGCAGAGAACGCGATGGCTGTCTGATGCTGGCCCGCAAACACCATCGCCACCAGTACGCCGCTCCAGGCGCCGGTGTTAAAGCCCATGACGTCGGGGCTGCCTAAAGGGTTTCGCATCAGCGACTGAAAAATCGCGCCGCTCACACCAAGCGCTGCCCCCAGCAACAGGGCCATTGCCACGCGCGGCAAACGCCACTCGGTCACGATAAGCGAGACATTACGCGGCGCATCGCCGGTTAACGCGCTGAGCACTTGCGCCGGGCCGAGCGTCACCGCGCCCTGCGTCAGCGCCCAGACGCCAAGCCCGGCGCACAGGCTTAACGAGAGAAGGCAGAAGAGCGTCAGACGGGGTGAGAGAGCTTTCATAGCGAGGCTCCCCCGCGCCGCTGGCGCACCAGATAAATGAGCGCCGGCGCGCCGATGAAGGCACTCACGACCGATACCCGCAATTCGCCCGGCACTATCAGGCGGCCAATGATATCGGCCAGCAGCAACAGCGAGGGCGTAGCAAGCAGCGTTACCGGCAGCGACCAGCGGTGATCTGCGCCCACCAGCCAGCGCGCCAGATGCGGCATCATCAACCCGATAAACGCGATGGGGCCGACCACGGCGGTCGCGCTGGCGCACAGCAGCGTAATGGCGATAAGACCCAGCAGCTGTGTTCGCGCCACCCGGCTTCCCAGCGCCGTGGCGGTGTCTGCGCCCATGCTTAAATTATTCAGCGCGCGGCAGAGCAGCAGCGCGATAACCACGCCGGCCGCCACCACCGGCGCGATCGCTTTCAGCGTAATAAACGTGCGGATATCAAGCGAGCCCGCCTGCCAGAAGCGCAGCTGGTCATACACCATGGGGTTTAGCAGCGCAATGCCGCCAGAAAGCCCCTCCAGCACGGCAGCGAGTGCCACGCCCGCGAGCGTCAGGCGCACCGGGCTAAGCTGACCGCCGCCCGCGCTGCCGGTAAACGCCACTACCAGCGTGGCGAGCAGCGCGCCGCACAGGGCCAGCGCGAGGATCGCCATCGGCCCGCTAAGACCCCACACCGCAGCGCCAAGCACAATGGCAAAACTGGCGCCGGAATTGACGCCGAGCAGGCCCGGATCCGCGAGCGGGTTGCGGGTCAACGTTTGCATCAAGGCGCCCGCAAGCCCGAGCGAAACCCCGGCGACGATGCCCGCGAGCGTGCGCGGCAGACGCGCATCAAGCACGATAGTGCAGTCTGCGCTGCGGCAGGTGCCTCCGAGGGCGTCCATCACAAGGGAGAAGGGCAGGGATTTGGCGCCCGCCAGAAGGCTGAGGGCAACCATCAGTAATAGCAGCAAAAAGAGACACAACAGGACAACCATCCTGGTGGAAAAGCGCGAGGCCGACATAACGCACATCCTGAAACCGATAATGATAGTTATTATCACTCTTATCTGGCTATGTTAGCATGAGCGCCCCGTTATCCGGTAAGGAAAATTCGCGTTAAGGCCCTGTAATGAACCGACATTCGCTGCTGCTTAATCTCTCGTTATTGAAAACCCATCCCGCCTATCGCGCGGTCTTTCTGGCGCGTTTTATCTCTATTCTTGGCCTCGGTCTGCTCGGCGTGGCGGTACCGGTACAAATCCAGACGCTCACCGGATCGCCGTTTCAGGTTGGGCTTGCCGTGACGCTGACGGGGGCCGCGATGTTCATCGGACTGATGACCGGCGGCGTGCTGGCCGATCGGCACGAGCGCAAAAAGCTCATCCTGCTGGCGCGCTCGACCTGCGGCGTCGGGTTTATCGGACTTTGGATCAACGCCATGCTACCCGCGCCGTCGGTGACGGCCATTTATCTGCTCGGCCTGTGGGACGGCTTTTTCGGCGCAATCGGCGTGACCGCGCTGCTGGCGGCAACACCGGCCATCGTCGGGCGTGAAAACCTGATGCAGGCGGGTGCGATCACGATGCTGACAGTACGTCTGGGATCCGTAATTTCGCCGCTGCTCGGCGGGATGCTGCTCGCCTGGGGTGGTGTGGCGTGGAACTACGCGCTGGCGGCGCTCGGCACCTTTCTGACGCTTCTGCCGCTGCTCACGCTACCTGCACTTCCCGCGCCGCAAATGCAGCGTCAGCACCCGCTACGCGCGCTCCTTGATGGGCTGCGTTTTCTTCTCGCAAGCCCCGTGGTGGGGGGCGTGGCGCTCATTGGCGCGCTGCTGACGATGGCGAGCGCGGTGCGTGTGCTGTACCCGTCGCTTGCCAGCCACTGGCAGATGGCGAGTGGCGAAATCGGCGTGCTTTATGCGGCTGTCCCGCTCGGCGCGGCGCTGGGCGCCCTTACCAGCGGCGGGCTCGCGCACGCCCCGCGCCCCGGCCGCACGATGCTTATCGCCTCGGTGCTGGCGCTGGCGGCAGTCGGCGTGTTCAGTCTGATGCCGTTCTGGCCGCTGGCCTTCGCGTGCCTGACGCTATTCGGGTACCTGAGCGGCATCAGCTCGCTTATCCAGTACACGCTCATCCAGACCCAGACGCCGGACGAGATGCTTGGGCGTATTAACGGGCTGTGGACCGCGCAAAACGTAACGGGAGACGCCATCGGGGCGGCGCTGTTAGGCGGAATGGGGGCGCTACTCTCGCCGGTCAGCTCTGCCAGCGCAGGTGGGCTGGGGCTTGCGGTCGTCGCGATAGTGCTGGCACTGCTTTTTGGCGAATTGCGCCGCCTGCGCCAGTCGCCGCCACCACCGGTACAGGCATAACAAAAAGGGGCCCGCAGGCCCCTTTTTTACAGGTGAAGATTAGGCTTTAAATAACGCCTCAAGCCGCTTAAGGAGCAGGCTTGCGCTGTAGTAATCGAGCCGGAAAGTTTCGGTGCCGAGTGCGTAAACCCGTTTGTTTTGCACCGCTGGCAGATGAGCCAGGAGCGGATCGCGCATCAGCGCCGTGGCGTCTTTATCATCACCTGCGAATAAAAACAGCGTCTCGCCGTTAAGCCCCGCGGCCAGATTCTCCCCGCCAAGCTGAATAATATCGTGGCGCTTGCCCATACTGGTAAGGCTTTGCAGAACAGGCGGCGGCGCAAGCGTAAAGCCGAGCTGGCCCAGCAGTTTCCCCTGCGCAGATTGCGCCGTCCAGAGATTCGCGCCGTGAGCGGCAGGGTTGTAGACCAGCGCGCTGACCGGCTGTGGCGGCAGTTTCATGTGCGTTTTCGCCTGCGCAAGCTGGCGGTCAAACTGCGCGATGCGCGCGGCGGCCTCTTTCTCGTGGCCCGTTATCTCACCAAGCTGCGTTAACAACTGCTGCCAGCTTTTATCGTCGTAATTAATCACAAGCGTCGGGGCGATGGCAGAAAACTGCTCATACAACGCCTGCGCGGAATCACCACCGGTGGCGCTGACCAGAATAAGATCCGGCATCTGCGCGGCGACCGCTTCGGCATTGGGCTCGCCGATATAGAGCCGCGCGACATGACGCGCTTTCGCCACATCGCCCCACTGGCGAAGAAACCCCTGGGCGTCGGCGACGCGGTTGCCCGGCGATGTGGCGCCGCTTGCGACGACCGGGGCGTCTATCGCCAGCAGCGAGCCGGTGAGCGTGACGCTGGTGGAGACAATGCGCTGTGGCGCTTTCTCAAGCGTTTGCACGCCGCGGCTATCGGTTATCTTGCGTGGCCAGTCGGCGGCCTGTGAAACTGAGGAAATTCCCAAAACCAGCAGGCTGGCGGCAAGCGCGGAGCGCAGTGCGGAAGTAAACGTCACGGCAACGTATCCTGTCAGAAGTGTTAATAATGCTTCTCATTTTCATGATTTGCCGCCAGGATGCAAGCGATGACACGCGCCGGAATTGACGTCTGCGGTTGACATGCCCGCGATTAAGCCTTAGGTTACGCCACCAAATACAAATGATAACAATTATCAGTTCTCTTTTTTGGTACAGGAGGAGCGCATGGACACGTCACTGGTTGAGGAAAGCCGCAAGGCAACCGTCTCTCTTTCATCCGACAGTTTTTTCTTCATGTCGCCTTATCGCAGTTTTACCACTCGTGGCTGTTTTGCGAGGCTCGATACCCCGGCGGCAGATGGCGCCCAGCGCCACGGCACGTTTCAGACCGCGCTGCGTGACGCCTTCGACGCTGCCTGTAAGCATGGCATCGCACGCCCGATTGTCGCAGGCGCCATCCCGTTCGACACCTGTAAACCCTCCGCGCTGTTTATCCCTGAAAGCCACAGTGATTTTCCCCGCAGCGAGGCTATCTTGCCCGAGCGCGACGGCACCGCGCCGCGCGTGGCGAGCCGTGAGGCTATCCCGGAACAGGACGTGTTTATGGCGATGGTCGCCCGCGCCGCCGCGCTCACCGACACGCCGCAGGTGAATAAAATCGTGCTGTCGCGGCTTATCGACATCACCACTGAAGCGCCACCCGATAGCCTGGCGCTGCTGGCACGTCTGGTGGCGCAAAATCCGGCGAGCTTTAATTTCCATGTGCCGTTGCCGGACGGCGGCACGCTGCTTGGCGCAAGCCCTGAACTGCTGCTGCGTAAAGATGGCAACACGTTCAGCTCGCTGCCGCTCGCGGGCTCTGCACGCCGTCATGCCGATGCCGCGCAGGATAAAGCGGCGGGGCAGGCGCTGCTTTGCTCTGCCAAAGACCGGCACGAACATGAACTGGTCACCCGGGCGATGCGCGATGTGCTTGTGCCGCGCAGCCAGCGTCTCGCCATGCCGGGCGCGCCGGAGCTCATTACCACGCCGACGCTCTGGCATCTTGCCACCCCGGTTGAGGGCGAAACGCGGTTTGCTGATGACAACGCGCTGTCGCTCGCCTGCCTGTTACATCCGACGCCTGCACTGAGCGGTTTTCCGCACGAGGCGGCGAAGGCGTATATCGCCGAGCTGGAACCTTTTGATCGCGAGCTGTTTGGCGGCATTGTCGGCTGGTGCGATGCCGAAGGGAATGGCGAGTGGGTCGTGACTATCCGCTGCGCGCGGCTGTTGCAAAACCAGGTACGACTGTTCGCGGGGGCAGGCATTGTGCCCGCCTCCGATCCGGCCTCGGAATGGCGCGAAACCGGCACCAAACTCTCCACCATGCTTCACGTTTTAGGTCTTCACTGAGGTTCTGCGCATGACTATCCCTTATACCCGCTGGCCGGATGATTTCGCCGCGCGCTACCGCGCCAAAGGCTACTGGCTCGATCTGCCGCTGACTGATATCGTCAGCCGCCACGCGCAAAGCGCCGCGACCGCGATTATCGACGGCGAACGCCGCTTCAGCTATGGCGACCTGGACGCCGCCGCGAACCGCCTCGCGGGGGCGCTCGCGCGACGCGGGCTGAAAACCGGCGATACCGCACTGGTGCAGCTTGGCAATGTGGCCGAGTTTTATATCGTTTTCTTCGCGCTGCTGAAAATCGGGGTCGCGCCGGTCAACGCGCTCTTTAGCCATCAGCGCACCGAGCTTGACGCCTACGCCCGCCAGATTGCGCCCGCGCTGCTGATTGCCGATCGCGAGCATGCGCTGTTTGCCGATGACGTTTACGTTAATTCGCTGAAAGACGCCTGCCCGTCGCTGCGCATGACGGCACTGCGCGGCGACACGCTGGATGCGCTGATTGCAGAACCGCAGGCCGGTTTCGTGCCCGCGCCGTCTGCCGCCGATGAAGTGGCGTTCTTTCAGCTCTCCGGCGGCAGCACCGGCACGCCAAAGCTCATCCCGCGCACCCACAACGATTATTACTACAGCATTCGTCAAAGCGTGGAGATCTGCCGCTTCGGGCGTGAAACGCGCTACCTCTGCGCGCTGCCTGCGGCGCACAACTACCCGCTAAGTTCACCAGGCGCGCTCGGCGTATTCTTTGCCGAAGGCTGCGTGGTGCTAGCGCGTGACCCGAGCGCGACGCTCTGCTTCCCGCTGATTGAACAGCATCAGATTAACGTGACCGCGCTGGTGCCGCCCGCCGTCAGCCTCTGGCTGCAGGCCATTCAGGAGTGGGGCGACAACCGTCAGCTAACGTCGCTCAGGCTATTGCAGGTCGGCGGGGCGCGCCTGTCCGACACGCTCGCTGCGCGTATTCCGGCAGAGATTGGCTGTCAGTTGCAGCAAGTGTTTGGTATGGCCGAAGGGCTGGTGAACTACACCCGCCTGGACGATCCGGACACGCGTATTTTCACGACGCAGGGCCGCCCGATGAGCCCGGACGATGAAGTCTGGGTTGCCGATGAACACGGCAATCCGCTGCCGCGCGGCCAGGTGGGAAGGCTAATGACGCGCGGGCCGTATACCTTCCGCGGCTACTACAACAGCCCCGAGCATAACGCCCAGGCATTCGATGCGAACGGTTTTTACAGCTCCGGGGATCTCATCGCCATTGATGAGGACGGTTACATCACCGTTCAGGGGCGCGAGAAAGATCAGATCAACCGTGGTGGTGAAAAGATAGCCGCTGAAGAGATAGAAAACCTGCTGCTCGGCCATGAAGCGATTGTGCACGCGGGCCTGGTCTCAATGGAAGACAGCCTGATGGGCGAGAAAAGCTGCGCGTATATCGTCACTAGCCGTCCGGTGAAGGCGGTGGAAATCCGCCGCTATCTGCGCGAGCTGGGCGTCGCCGATTTCAAGCTGCCGGATCGCGTGGAGCGCGTCGATGCGCTGCCGCTCACGCCGGTGGGCAAAGTGGATAAAAAACAACTGCGTCTCTGGCTGGCGGCGCGCCAGTCTGCAACTGAGTAAGGAAAGAAAATGGCTATCCCTAAACTAAACGCCTACGCGCTGCCGACGGCCGCGGATCTCCCGCAAAACAAAGTGAACTGGGCGTTTGAGCCGCAGCGTGCGGCGCTGCTCATCCATGACATGCAGGACTATTTCCTTAACTTCTGGGGCGAAAATTGCCCGATGATCGAGCAGGTGGTGGCGAACGTCGCCGCGCTGCGCCAGTTCTGCAAAGCCCAGGGCATTCCGGTTTACTATACGGCGCAGCCGAATAACCAGAGCGACGCCGACCGCGCGCTGCTCAACGATATGTGGGGACCGGGGCTGAACAACCATCCCGACAAACAAAAAGTGGTGGAGGCGCTCGCGCCAGATGCCGACGACACGGTGCTCGTGAAGTGGCGTTACAGCGCCTTTCATCGCTCGCCGCTGGAGCATTCGCTGAAAGAGACGGGCCGCGACCAGCTGATCATCTGCGGCGTCTATGCCCATATCGGCTGCATGATCACCGCCACCGACGCCTTCATGCGGGATATCAAGCCGTTTATGGTGGCCGACGCGCTGGCTGATTTCAGCCGCGAAGAGCATCTGATGGCGCTGAATTATGTTGCAGGCCGCGCCGGACGCGTCGTGATGACCGCCGATCTGCTGCCTGCCGCCGAGCCTGACGTACCGGGCAGCAAAGCGGCATTGCGTGCGCTCATCCTGCCGCTGCTTGATGAGTCTGACGAGCCGGAAGATGATGAAAACCTCATCGATTACGGCCTTGATTCCGTGCGCATGATGGCGCTCGCTGCGCGCTGGCGCAAAGCGCATGGCGACATCGATTTCGTGATGCTTGCGAAAAACCCGACGATTGATGCCTGGTGGGCGTTGCTTAGCCGGAAGCCGCAGGCATGAGGCTCGATTTCAGCGACCAAAACGTCTGGGTGACAGGGGCGGGCAAAGGGATCGGCTATACCACTGCGCGGGCGTTTGTTGACGCAGGCGCGAACGTGACCGGCTTCGATCTGGCCTTTCCGGGCGAGGATTATCCGTTTGCCTGTGAGACGCTGGATGTGGCGGACGCCGCGGCAGTGGCGAGCGCCTGTCAGCGGCGCCTCGGTGACCATGCGCGGCTTGACGTGCTGGTGAACGCGGCGGGCATTCTGCGCATGGGCGCGACCGACGCGCTGTCCGTTGCGGACTGGCAGCAGACCTTTGCGGTGAATGTCGGTGGTGCGTTTAATTTCTTCCAGCAGACGATGGCGCAGTTCCGCGCGCAAAAGGGCGGGGCTATCGTGACGGTCGCCTCCGATGCCGCGCACACGCCGCGCATCGGGATGTCCGCTTATGGCGCGTCGAAAGCGGCGCTGAAAAGCCTGGCGCTGACCGTGGGGCTGGAGCTTGCGGCATACGGCGTGCGGTGTAACCTGGTATCGCCAGGCTCGACCGACACCGACATGCAGCGCACGCTCTGGACAAGTAATGATGCCGAACAGCAGCGCATTCGCGGTTTCGCGGAGCAATTTAAGCTTGGCATACCGCTTGGCAAAATCGCGCAGCCGCAGGATGTGGCAAACACTATCTTGTTCCTGGCCTCGCCACTGGCAGGCCACATTACGCTACAGGATATGGTTATTGATGGCGGCTCAACCCTTGGAGCATAAGATGATCTGGAAACGTCATTTGACGCTTGATGAGCTGAACGCCACCAGCATCGGCACGATGGTGGAGCATCTCGGGATTGTATATACCCGCCTTGGCGACGACTGGCTTGAGGCAACGATGCCGGTGGATAACCGCACCCATCAGCCGTTCGGCCTGCTGCACGGCGGCGCTTCCGCCGCTCTCGCTGAAACGCTCGGCTCTATGGCCGGGTATTTAACCACCCGCGACGGGCAGTGCGTGGTCGGCACCGAGATTAGCGCATCGCACCATCGCGCGGTGTCGCAGGGCGTTGTGCGCGGGGTCTGCCAGCCGCTGCATATGGGCCGCCAGAGCCAGTGCTGGGAAATCGTGATATTTGATGAGCAGGGGCGGCGCTGCTGCACGAGCCGGTTAAGCACCGCGCTGCTGGGGTAAAGCCCGCGCGAGCGCCTTTCACCGCGTTATGTGAGGGAAGGCGATAGAGTAAGATGCGTAGCGGCGAACGGAACCGTTCACCGTGCGTGTCTGTTGCCCCCTCACTCCAGCCTTCTCCCCGCTCAGCATATTTGCCCCTCATTCGTGCGCGCTCCAGCGGAGAGGGGAAAACCCTCTCTGCCTGTTCGCCCCTCACCCCGCAGGCCGTTGGTAGGTGGGGTAAGCGAAGCGCTACCCTACTTACTTTTCCCTTTGCTCACCCTGTCTCCCTTATTCACGGCTTCCTGCCTCGCGTGATCTCGCTAACAGACTGGCGTAAATCCCTGCCGCGAAAACACGTTTCTCTGTGCCTTACATTGTTAAATTCTTATGAGTGATATAGAAACAAAATGTAACACCTCTGTTTCACTCATCGTTTCACTGAATGGATAACTATTATGACGAACTCAGGGAAATACCTTATCTGGGCAGTGCTATCTGTGGTGGGCGCCTTCGCGCTGGGCTATATCGCCCTTAATCGCGGCGAGCAAATCAACGCACTATGGATCGTGGTGGCCGCCGTCTGTGTTTATCTCATCGCGTACCGTTTTTACGGGCTGTACATCGCTAAAAAGGTGCTGGCCGTCGACCCGACGCGCATGACGCCCGCGGTGCGCCACAACGACGGGCTCGATTACGTGCCCACCGATAAAAAAGTGCTGTTCGGTCACCATTTTGCGGCAATTGCTGGCGCGGGCCCGCTGGTGGGGCCGGTGCTCGCGGCACAGATGGGCTATCTGCCTGGCATGATCTGGATACTCGCGGGCGTGGTGCTCGCCGGTGCCGTACAGGATTTCATGGTGCTGTTTGTCTCCACCCGCCGCGACGGGCGCTCGCTCGGCGAGCTGGTAAAAGAGGAGATGGGCAACACTGCGGGGGTTATCGCGCTTGTGGCCTGCTTTATGATCATGATTATCATCCTGGCGGTGCTGGCGATGATCGTGGTGAAAGCGCTGACCCACAGCCCGTGGGGAACTTATACCGTCGCCTTTACCATCCCGCTTGCGCTTTTTATGGGGATTTATATTCGCTACCTGCGGCCCGGGCGCATCGGCGAAGTGTCGGTGATAGGTCTGGTGATGCTGGTGTTTGCGATCATCTCCGGCGGCTGGGTGGCCGAAAGCGAAACCTGGGCGCCGTGGTTTGATTTCACCGGTGTGCAGTTGACCTGGATGCTGGTCGGCTACGGCTTTGTGGCGGCAGTGCTGCCGGTGTGGCTGCTGCTGGCCCCGCGTGATTATCTCTCCACTTTCCTGAAAATCGGCACGATCGTCGGGCTCGCCATCGGTATTCTCATTATGCGACCGACGCTCACCATGCCCGCCATGACGAAATTTATCGACGGTACTGGCCCGGTATGGACCGGCAATCTGTTCCCGTTCCTGTTTATCACTATCGCGTGCGGGGCGGTCTCGGGCTTTCATGCGCTTATCGCCTCCGGCACCACGCCGAAAATGCTCGCCAATGAAAACCAGGCCTGCTTTATCGGCTATGGCGGGATGCTGATGGAATCGTTTGTGGCGATTATGGCGCTGGTATCGGCCTGCGTGATAGATCCGGGCGTCTATTTTGCGATGAACAGCCCGATGGCGGTGCTCGCGCCTGCGGGCACCGTGGATGTGGTTGCTTCGGCGGCGCAGGTGGTAAGCGGCTGGGGCTTCCAGATAACTCCCGACACGCTTAATCAGATAGCCACTGACGTCGGCGAACAGACGATAATCTCACGCGCAGGCGGCGCGCCGACGCTGGCGGTGGGGATGGCTTACATCCTGCACGGCGCGCTGGGCGGCCTGATGGATGTGTCATTCTGGTATCACTTCGCCATTCTGTTTGAGGCGCTGTTTATCCTGACGGCTGTAGATGCGGGCACGCGCGCCGCGCGCTTCATGCTCCAGGATTTGTTGGGGGTTATCTCGCCGGGCCTTAAGCGTACCGATTCGTTGCCTGCAAACCTGCTTGCGACGGCGCTGTGCGTGCTGGCGTGGGGGTACTTCCTGCATCAGGGGGTTGTGGATCCGCTTGGTGGGATCAACACGCTCTGGCCGCTGTTTGGCATTGCCAACCAGATGCTGGCGGGCATGGCGCTGATGCTTTGCGCGGTAGTGCTGTTCAAGATGAAGCGCCAGCGTTACGCGTGGGTCGCGCTGGTACCGACAGCATGGCTGCTGGTGTGTACGCTGACCGCTGGCTGGCAGAAGGCATTCAGCCCGGATAACAAAGTGGGTTTCCTGGCTATCGCCAACAAATTCCAGGCGATCCTGGATAGCGGCACGATCCCGGCGCACTACACCGAGGCGCAACTGAGCCAGCTCGTGTTTAACAATCGTCTCGACGCGGGTCTGACCATCTTCTTCATGGTGGTGGTTGTGGTTCTGGCGCTCTTTTCAGTGAAAACGGCACTGGCAGCGCTTAAGCAGGACAAACCGACGGTTAATGAAACGCCGTACGAGCCGATGCCCGCTAACGCTGAGCAGAGCGTCGCGCAGGTGAAAAGCGCGCATTAAGCGAGAAGGAGGTTATGGTGGATAAGCTTGCGTTTATCCACCTGACTTTTCTCTGTCACTGGTGATGCAGGGCGGGTCAGCAAAGCGCCACCCGCCGTGACAACCGTCGAGGATAAAAAATGTTCGATACCCTTGCCAAAGCCGGTAAATACCTCGGCCAGGCCGCGAAAATGATGATAGGCGTACCTGATTACGACAACTACGTCGAACACATGCGGCTCAACCATCCGGATCAGACGCCAATGACGTATGAAGCGTTTTTTCGCGAACGCCAGGATGCCCGCTACGGCGCGAAAGGAGGGCCGAAGTGCTGTTAAGCGCCGCCTGGCGGCAGGTGTGATGTATTCACACGGATTGTAGCGTTGTCTCTTCCAGCCGCTGACGTTTACGCAGCGACGGGAAGAGGCGCATCCAGAGTCCGACGACCACCAGCGTACCGATACCGCCGATTGCGGCGGCGGGCACGGTGCCAAGCAGCGCGGCAAGCATCCCGGATTCAAATTCGCCAAGCTGGTTTGAGGTATTGATAAAAATCGAGTTAACGGCGTTAACGCGGCCCAGCATCTCGTTCGGCGTGTCGAGCTGCACCAGCGCGCCGCGGATGACCATACTCACCATGTCAAACCCGCCCGTGGCGAAGAGCGCGATAAGCGACAGCCACAGATTACTGGAAAGCGCAAACACCAGCGTCGCCACGCCAAAGCCCGCCACAGATAAGAACATAATCATCCCGACATGCTTCTCAAGCGAACGACGGCTTAACCAGAAGCCCACCAGCAGCGCGCCCACGGCCGGCGCGGCGCGCAGCAGTCCCAACCCCCACGGCCCGGTATGCAGGATATCGTGCGCATAGATGGGCAGCAGCGCAGTGGCACCGCCCAACAGTACGGCAAAGAGATCGAGTGAAATTACACCCAGCACATCGGGGCGCTCGCGAATGAACTTCACGCCTGCAAACAGCGTGGCGAGGCTCGCTGGCTGGCGCGCGGGTGGCGCCTGTTCATAGCGCAGGCGGCTTACCATCGCGACGGATATCAGGTACAACACGGCGGTCAGCGCATAGACCACCTGCGCGCCGAACACATACAGCAGGCCACCCAGCGCCGGGCCCATGATCATCGCCGCCTGGCTTGAGACCGCGCTTGCCGCCGTGGCGCGCGCCAGCAGGGCAGGCGGCACCAGGGCTGGCAGCATTGATTGCAGCGACGGTGCCTCCATCACTTTGGCGACCGAAATAATGAAAATCAGGCTCAGGATAATTTTTACATCGGCGAGGTGCATCACGGTGGCGGCGGCCAGCGTGCCAATGGCGAGCCACTCGACTAACTGGCCAATCAGCACCACCCGGCGGCGATCGCGCTGATCGGCAATGTGTCCGGCCCAGAGCGCCAGCGTGACGGACGGCAAAAACTGCACCAGCCCGATAAGGCCTAAGTAAAACGCGCTGTGGGTGAGGGCGTAAATCTGCCAGCCCACCACGATAGACAACATCTGAAAACCAAAGCCGGAGCAGGTGCGCGCCAGCCAGAATGCGACGAACGAGCGATGCGCCAGCAGCGACGCCTCGCCTCCACGGTGTACAGAAGCCATAACCCATCCCGGACAAGAAAAACGCGGCGTGAAAGGAATTATCGCCGCGTTGAGGAGCGTTAAGCCTACAGGCAAATCGCAAAAAGTGGCATCGCAGCCTGTGCGATTTGCTTAGCGGGCGAAGCTTTCCACTTTTGCAAATGCTGTACGCAGGGCCGCAGGCGAAAGGTCGACGGGTAACGCGTGAATGGATTCAACCGGGCGCAACGTATGGGCAATGATGCGCTCAAGCTCGGCGTCGTTGTGGATATCGACATCCAGTTCAGCAAGCGTTGTGGGCAGATTAAACCGCTGATATGCCGTAATAAGCTGCGCCAGCACCGCCTCCTGACCGAGCAGTGCGCTTTGCACCAGGATGCCGTAGGCCACTTTGGTGCCGTGCAGATATTTTTCCGTCTGTGGCAGCACCGTCAGGCCGTTGTGCACCGCATGCGCCGCCGCTACGCGGGTAAAGCGCTCGCCAAGCCCGCCGACCATCCCGCCGCCCGCAATAATGGCATCGATCACGTCGCGAAAATCCTGGGTCAGTGCGCCACGCTGTTGATCGGCAAGCGCTGCCTCGCTTTGGGCCAGCAGTACATCGCGAAGGGTGAGCGCGGCATTGATGCCAAGACGCACCGTCAGCGGCAGCCTGGCAGGCTCAGGCGCCAGCACCACCGCCTCATACCATTTGGCGAGCGTATCGCCGATGCCCGCGAGCAGATATGCCGCCGGCGCGCGCAGGATTATCTCCGGTTCGACCAGCACCAGATGGTTCGCGTCGTCGAAAACCTCAAAGTGCAGCGCCTGACCGGCGTCGTTGTACCAGACGGAAAGCGGTGTCCATGCCGCGCAGGTCGCGGCAATGGTGGGAATAGCGACCACCGGTAGCCCGAGGCGACGCGCCAGCGCTTTCGCGGTATCAAGCAACGCGCCGCCGCCCACGCCAATCACCACGGCGCGATCGTCACCCGCTTGTTCCGCGAGCGCATTGACGTCGCGCTCACTGCAATGACCGCGAAACAGAATGTGCATCGCGCCTGGCGCATCAAACGCGTCGGGGAGAAATGGGCGCGCGGCCTCAATGGCACGCTCGCCATATACCCAGACGGCGCGGGAGAGCTGCGCTGGTGTATAGAAATCAGTCAGGCGCGCCAGCGCGCCCTGATGTGAGTAGTAGTTGGCCGGGCCGGGAACTACGCGGATTGGCGTATCGCTCATGAGTGTTGTCCTTGTTGTGTATCGTCACATCCTGCCATAAAAGGCCATCCAGACGGCTAATTATTACGGTCTGCGCACATGCAATATTTTCACGTTGGCCATAAACGCAGCGGCAACCTGAAAAATTCTAATGTTACGTCCGGACATCTGGACGGCTAATAATTTTTTGCTTTATCTTATGCCTATTCATTCATTGCCAGCGAATATATCCGCGTGAATGATTGCCTTAACTGATTAATCATTCCTGTGGAGACGGTCCGCTATGTCCCTGAACCAGCGCATTGAGATGCGCGCGATATCCCTGGCCTTTAGCGGCTTCCCCGCGCTCACGCAGGTGGATTTCACCCTGCGCGCAGGCTCTGTGCATGCGCTCACCGGCGCAAACGGCGCGGGGAAATCAACGCTCATGGCGGTGCTCTCAGGCGCCTGGGATCACTACCAGGGCCAGATTTTACTGGATGGCGAACCTGTCAGTATTCGCTCGCCGCGCGATGCCAAAGCGCTCGGCATTCACCTGGTGCAGCAGGAGGTGGACGCCGCCCTGGTGCCTGGGCTGAGTATTGCGGAAAACATCATGCTTGACCGGCTGCGTGAAGGCGGATTGCGTTACCGCTGGGGCGAAACGCGCCGCCGCGCCCGTGCGGCGCTGGCGCAGCTGGATGTCGACATGGACGTTAACCGTCGCATCGAGAGCTGTTCCCTTGCCGAAAAACAGCACGTGCTACTGGCGCGGGCGCTCTCGCATCACTGCCGCTATTTGATCCTTGATGAACCCACTGCGCCGCTTGATCAACACGAGAGCGACCGCCTGTTCGCGGTGGTAAGACGCCTGCAGGCGCAGGGAATGGGCGTGGTGTTTATCTCGCATCGCATCCATGAACTGAAAGCCATCTGCGACACCCTGACGGTGCTGCGCGATGGCCGGTTGATTGAGAGCGGGCCGATGTCGGCGCTCTCTGGCCCCGCCATCATTGAAAAGATGCTGGGCCACGCGCTGGAGACGCTCTATCCGCCGCGCCGTCCGCCACTGAGCGATGACGTGCTGCTGGCGGTAGATGGCCTGCATGACGACACATTGCTTGAGGATATTTCACTGCGCCTGCGCAAAGGCGAGATCCTCGGCATCGCCGGGCTGGCGGGCGCCGGGAAAACCGAGCTTTGCAAAGCGTTGTTCGGCGCGAGTAAAAGCACGCTGCGCCAGGGGGAACTGGCAGGTCGTCCGTGGCGGCCTGCAAGCCCTGCCGATTCCGTCGCGCGCGGGCTGGCGCTGGTGCCTGAAGAGCGGCGCAAAGAGGGGATATTCATTGACGAGTCTGTCGCCATGAACCTCGCCGCCAGCGCCGATGGCAGTTTCACTCGCTGGGGCGTATTCGGGCGTCGCGACGCGTGGCGCTGGGCGCAGGACGTCATTGAACGTCTTGGCATTCGCGCCAGCGGGCCGGGACAACAGCTTCGCCGGCTGTCCGGCGGCAACCAGCAGAAAGTGGCTATCGGCAAATGGCTGCGCGGCGATAACGACGTGCTGATTTTCGACGAGCCGACCAAAGGGGTCGATGTCAAAGCGAAAACTGACCTGTTTAACCTGATTGACGGCCTCGCCCGCGAGGGCAAAGGCATTATTTACGCCTCCGGCGAATTTGCCGAGCTGGTGGGCCTGTGCGATCGCATCTGCGTATTGTGGGACGGGCGCATCGTGGCGGAACTGGATGGCCGTGAGGCCAGCGAAGAAACCTTACTACTCTATTCCACCGGAGGAACCCCCGCGTGAGCAAGGCCGCAACCCTGAAGCCCGCGTCATCGGCGCGTCACCAGCTGTTTGAGTTTTTCTATAAGTGGGGCATGTTGCTCACCGTCGTGGCGCTGGTCGCGCTGTTCGGCGTGGCGTCGGATAACTTTCTCGATCCGTTTAACATCATCAACATTCTGCGCTCCATCGCTATCGTCACGGTGATTGCCATTGGCGTGTCGGTGTCGCTGACCATCGGCGGGTTCGATCTCTCGGTAGGGTCGACCGCATCGCTTGCTAACGCGCTGGTTATCTCGTTGTTTGTCTGGCACGGCTTTGGCACCACGGAGGCGATTATCGTCACGCTGCTGCTCTGCACGCTGGTCGGGCTGTTTAACGCGTTTCTTATCGTGGTGCTGAAAATCCCGGACATGCTCGCCACGCTCGCCAGCCTGTTTGTGATTCAGGGCGTGGCGATGACCTGGAGCTATGGCGGTTCGATTACGCAAAACATGGTGATGCCGAGCGGCGAGATGGCGGAAGGCGCGATCCCTGAGGCTTTCAGCCTGCTGGGCCAGGTGCCGGTTATCGTGATTGTGATGCTGGTCGTGACGGTGGTGGCGCAGATTGGGTTGTCGCTCACCACGCACGGACGGCGCATGTACGCCATTGGCGGCAATGCTGAAGCGGCGCGCCTTTCTGGCATTCGTATTACGCGTTATAAAGTGGCCGCGTATGTGATTGCCTCACTGTTAGCGGGCCTTGGCGGCATCCTGCTCGCTTCGCGCATCGGCTCGTCGCAGGTCAATGCGGGCAGCGGCTATCTGATGGACGCCGTCGCGGCAGCATGGATAGGCTTCTCGCTTGCAGGCTCCGGCAAGCCAAACGCGCTTGGCACGCTGGTGGGCGCCGTCATTCTCGGCGTGCTCTCCAACGGGCTGGTGATGCTTTCAGTGCCGTATTACGCGATGGACATTATCAAAGGGCTGGTGCTCGCTGGGGCGCTTGCCATCACTTACATCCAGCGACGTTAATCACAGACAGGGAAATAAACAGAATGAAAAAACTGACGCTCTCTTTACTGGCGCTGGGCTTACTTTCCGCGCTGCCGGGCAAGGCGGCGACGCCTGCCCCGGTGCCGGACGCCATCGCCAGCCATAACGGGCCGGTGCGCATCGCGGTTATCCGCAATCTGGGGTCGGATGACAACACGACGCAGTTCGTGGCGGGTGCGATTCAGGAAGGCAAAAAGCTGGGCTTTAAGGTCAGCACCTTTTTGAGCAATGGCGATGACGCGAAATTCCAGGATTTCGTCAACCAGGCCATTAGCCAGAAATATGACGGGATCATTCTCTCGCAGGGCCGCGACCCGTATTCCACCGAGCTGGTAAAACGCATTGTCGATGCGGGGATCAAAGTCTCGGTATTCGATACGGCCGTGAAAGGCGACATTCCGGGCGTGACGGTGACGCAGCAGGATGACGCCTCACTGACTGCGCTCTCTGCAGGCCAACTGGTGAAGGATTTCAACGGCAAGGCGAACATCATCAAGCTGTGGGTGGCAGGCTTCCCGCCGATGGAGCGCCGTCAGGCGGCATTCCAGGAGATCCTTAAGCAGAACCCGGGCATTAAGGAACTGGAGTCTATTGGCGCGGTGTCATCAGACGTGCAGGGCGATACTGCCAACAAAGTGGGCGCGGTGCTGGCGAAATACCCGAAAGGCAAGATTGACGCCATCTGGGGCACCTGGGATGCCTTCAGCCAGGGCGCTTACAAGGCGCTGAAAGAGAACGGACGCACCGAGATCAAACTCTACAGCATCGATATCTCCAACCAGGATTTACAGCTGATGCGCGAGGCGGGCAGCCCGTGGAAAGTGAGCGTGGCGGTTGACCCGAAACTGATTGGCGCGACCAACGTGCGGCTTATCGCCAATAAAATCGCGGGTGAGCCGACGCCTGCGACGTATGACTTTAAAGCCGCGGCAATCCCGCAGGCCGTGCTGGCGGCGCAACCGGGGGCGGTGAATGTGGCTACGCTTGGGAAAATCATCCCCGGCTGGGGCCAGACCGAGGATTTCGTCGCGCCGTGGTTTGCGACGCTCGAAGCCAGATCAAAATAATGCCCGGTGGCGCTGCGTTTACGGTGTTGCAGGCCGGATAAGGCGCAGCCGCCATCTGCGAAAGGAGCTTAAGGTGATGGCATTACCTCAGCCCGATTACAGCCGCAATATGCGGCTGATTGGCCACAGCGACCAGGGCGGTCGCCCGGACGGCGTACAACTGATGGTGCATCGCGGTTTCGCGTATATCGGCCATATGGTGTCGCAAGGGTTTTCGATTGTGGACGTTCGCGACCCGACGCGCCCGAAAGCGGCAGGCTACGTGCCTGCACCGCCCGGCACCTGGAACGTGCACCTGCAGGCGCACGATGACTTATTGCTGGTGATTAATGCCCGCGATCTCTTTGCCGATGCGCGCTTTGCTGATGAAAAGGTCTATTACACCCGCCCGGTCGGCGACACCGTGCGCGACGTGGCGGAGAAAGGCTGGAGCGCCGGCCTTCGGGTGTTTGATATCTCCACACCTGACCAGCCGCGCGAAATTGGCTTTTTGTCGCTAAGCGGTATCGGTATTCACCGGATCTGGTACGTGGGCGGGCGCTGGGCGTATGTGTCGGCGCTGATTGACGGCTTTAGCGACTATATCTTTCTCACCATCGATATGGCTGATCCGCGAAAGCCCGAAGTGGCGGGGCGCTGGTGGCTGCCGGGAATGCACCAGGCCGCGGGTGAAGAAGCTCACTGGCCTGAGGGCAAACGCTACGCGCTGCATCACGCGATTATCGCAGGCGATACAGCGTACGGCAGCTGGCGTGACGGCGGGCTGACCATTCTCGATGTGAAAGACCGCAGTCGGCCTGCACTTATCGCACACCGCAACTGGAGCCCGCCGTTTGGCGGCGGTACGCACACGGCGCTGCCGCTGCCGGACCGCGACCTGCTGGTGGTGCTGGATGAAGCGGTGCTCGATAAGCAGGAAGATGGCGAGAAGTTTATCTGGCTGTTCGACATTCGCGAGCCGTCGAATCCGGTGAGCATTTCAACATTTCCGTCGCCGGATGACGCGGATTACGTGGCGAAAGGGGCGCATTTCGGCCCGCATAATTTGCATGAGAACCGCCCCGGCAGTTTCGTGAGTTCGACGCTGATTTTTGCGACATACCAGAACGCGGGTGTTCGCGCCTATGACATTTCTGACCCTTACCGCCCGGTGGAAACCGGCGCGCTGGTGCCTGCTGCGCCTGCGAAGATGATGGACACGCGGCCCGGACGCCCGCAGGTGATCCAGTCGTGCGACGTGTTTGTGGATGCACAGGGGATCATTTACAGCACCGATTATAACGGCGGGTTGTCGGTAATTGAGTATCTGGGGTAGCGGTTGATGCTGTGACGCTCACCCTGACTCTCTCAAAAAGGGGGAGGGAACCCGCTGGCATGAAAGGGGAATGGGGAGCGAGTAACGCTTTGCTTAGCCGCCCTCAGGCATAATGAAAGGTTAATTCGGAATGCAGGGGATTTTCGCCCTCTCCCCTGTGGGAAGAGGGCCGGGGTGAAGGGTTGCGCTTAACCGTACTGGCGCACGCGGGCGACCAGCTCTTCAGCGCTGTCGATACGTGGGGCGAGCAGGATTAACGCCTTGCCAAGCCCAATCGCGTGACGCAGACACGAATGCTTCATCTCTTCATCGCGGATGGTGTCGATATCCGCCACATGGGACAACCCTACGCTGCGGCGAATCAACTCAGTGCCTGCAAAACCAATTGCGTCTGCCCAGACTTTTTGTAAAAACGCGCTGGCGTAACCTGGCTGTGCAAGCGCCACGTCGCGGGTTTTCTCACGCGCCAGGGTCTGGAACCGCTCGGCGAAGGTATGCCACAAGGTGGCGATATCGATCAGGCGCTGCTCGCGCGCGTCGGCGGCTTCACGGATGCCAAGCTGGCCTGGCGCGCCGCAGTAGTTCAGCAACAGATTGCCGATGGCCGTGCCGACATCAAAGCCGATCGGGCCGAAATAACCAAACTCCGCGTCGATAGCCTTCAGGCTGCCGTCGGCGACAAAAATCGAGCCGCTGTGAATATCGCCGTGCAGCAGCGCTTCGGCATGGGAGAGAAAGCGGTGTTTGAGCGCCGCCACGGCAGCTTTTAACGGCGCGTCATCGCGCAGCGCGGCGACCTCAGGCTCAATGGCTGCCGGATAGTGATTACGCTCGTGGATCTGATAGGGGTCATTGAAAAACAGATCTTCGGTGATTTCGCACATTTCAGGGTTAATAAAGCGCGCCACCTGCGCCTTTTTTTCATGCGGGTGCAGAAAGAAATCGCTGGTGTGAAACAGCGTCTGCGCCAGGTATTCACCCAATTGCTGCGCGGCCTGCGGATAATGCACGCCGTTAATCAGCTCGCCGCGCCAGATGCGGTGGTCGGACAGATCTTCCATCACCATGACTGCCAGTTCCGGGTCGTAATGGTGAATTTTGACGGTGTGCGCCGGGCAGTGCTGATAGTGTTCCACCAGCGTCTGGGCCTCAAGGCGCGCGCGGTCAAGCGTCAGCGGCCAGGATTCGCCTACGCAGCGCACATAGGGCAGCGCCTGTTTGACGATAACGCGGCTCACGCCCTGATTATCAAAGATTTTAAAGACCAGATTGAGATTGCCGTCGCCGACCTCCTGTGCGCTTACCAGTTCATCAGGCACGCTGAGTCCGCCATAGTGTTGCGCATAAGCCACCGCATCGCTGGCCGTAAAGGTTCGGTATTGCGACATTGCTGAGATCCTCATTCAATCTGGTTATTGAGCCGTTCAGACGTCTATACATCTGGATTTCATCCTGACACAATAGAACACAATAACGCAACAGGGATTTAACGCATGCAGACACTACAGACAACCAGCCTGCGGGTGGCCGATAACACGCTCTGGATCCTCGACCAACAGGCGCTGCCGCAGCAGAAAAACTGGCTGCCCGCCGATACCACCGAGGCGCTGGTCGCCCATATTCACGCTTTACGGGTGCGCGGCGCGCCGCTGATTGGGCTTTCTGCCAGCCTGTTGCTGGCGTTGCTTGCCGGGCAGGGCATGACGCGCGACGCGCTCGCTGAAGCACTGGAGACCCTGCGCGCGGCGCGGCCTACGGCGGTGAATCTGATGAATAACTTAGATCAGATGAAACAGGCGCTGGCGCAAGAGGATTATGTGGCGGCGCTCGACGCGCAGGCGTTGGCGCTGGTGCAGGAAGACCGCGAGTTGTGCGAGCGCATCGCGCGCGCCGGCAGCGGACTGGTTAAGCCCGGCAGCCGCCTGCTGACACACTGCAACACCGGCGGGCTTGCGACGGCGGGCGTTGGCACCGCGCTTGGCGTTATTGCGCGCGCCCATGAAGAGGGCAAGGTGGTGAACGTCTGGGTGGATGAGACGCGTCCTTTGTTGCAGGGCGGGCGCTTAACTGCCTGGGAGCTGGGCGAACGGGGTGTGCCGTATCAGCTTATCACCGATTCGATGGCGGCAAGCCTGATGGCGCAAGGCCTGGTGGATGCCGTCTGGGTGGGTGCGGACAGAATAGCCGCCAACGGCGATGTGGCGAATAAAATCGGGACGTATTCGCTGGCGGTACTGGCGAACTATCACCACGTACCGTTTTACGTGGCGGCGCCGCAAACCACGCTCGACCCGGATTGCCCGAACGGCGCCGCCATTCCCATTGAGCAGCGAGCGGCGGCGGAAGTGACAGGTGTGGCAGGCAGTTTCGGCGCGGTGCAGTGGGCGCCGCAAGACGCACGAGTTTATAATCCGGCGTTTGACGTGACGCCCGCTGCGCTGATTAGCGGCTGGGTGCTGGATAGCGGCGTGGTGACTCCACAGGATGTGGCGAACGGACGTTTCGCCCGGTAAAAACAGCGTCCGCGAGAGGCGGACGCTGATGGCTTACACCCAGTCACGCACAGGCAGGAAATCGCGATACAGCGCTGCCTCCGGGCTGTTCTCTTCCGGCTGGTAGCCATATTCCCAGCGCACCAGCGGCGGCATCGACATCAGAATCGATTCGGTGCGTCCGCCGGTTTGCAGCCCGAACAGCGTGCCGCGGTCCCAGACCAGATTGAACTCCACGTAACGTCCACGGCGGTAGAGCTGAAACTCGCGCTCGCGCTCGCCCCAGGGCTGCGCTTTGCGACGCTCCACGATGGGCAGATAAGCGTCGAGATAGCCGTTGCCGACGGCCTGTATAAACCCAAAGCAGGTGTCGAAATCGGGCGTGTTGAGATCGTCAAAGAACAACCCGCCGATGCCGCGCGCCTCCTGGCGATGCTTCAGATAGAAGTAGTCGTCGCACCATTTTTTATAACGTGGATAGACATCCTCGCCGAACGGCTGGCAAAGATCGCGCGCGGTGCGGTGCCAGTGCGCGGCGTCGTCTTCAAAACCGTAAAACGGCGTTAAATCGAACCCGCCGCCAAACCACCAGACCGGATCGGTGCCCGGTTTTTCGGCGATGAAAAAGCGCACGTTAGCGTGGCTTGTCGGCACGTAGGGGTTGCGTGGATGCACCACCAGCGAAACGCCCATCGCTTCGAAGCTGCGGCCCGCCAGTTCCGGGCGATGCGCGGTGGCGGATGCGGGCATCGCGTCGCCATGCACGTGAGAGAAGTTGACGCCTGCCTGCTCAAAAACGACGCCATCGCGCAGCACGCGGCTGCGCCCGCCGCCGCCCTCGCGCTGCCAGGCGTCTTCGACGAAGCTGTCGCCATCAACCGCGGCCAGCTGCTGGCAGATGCGGTCCTGTAAATCGAGCAGGAAGGTTTTTACGCGCTGAATATCCGGTGCCATCGTTAGCCTCGTTTCGAGTGGGCTTTATGGTTATCGAACCAGTTGAAATAGCTTATCACCCCGTTGGCGATGGCCGTCGCTATCTTCTGACGGAAGGCGGCGGTGCCGAGCAGTTTTTCTTCCTGCGGGTTGGTGATGAAGGAGGTTTCTACCAGCACGGACGGGATCGACGGTGATTTCAACACCACGAACGCCGCCTGCTCGGTGTTGCGGCTGTGCAGATGATGCACCGGTTTTATCTGGCGCAGGATATGCGAGCCGAGCGTCAGGCTGTTTTTAATGGTGTCGGTCTGTACCAGGTCAAACAGTACCTGCTGGAGATAATGATCTTTATTCTTCACGCTGCTGCCCGCCACGTCGTCGGCGGCGTTTTCGCGATCGGAGAGATACTTTGCCATGGCGCTACTGGCGCCGCGGTTAGAGAGCGCAAAGACCGACGCACCCGCGGCGCTTGGGCTGGTGAAGCCGTCGGCGTGGATCGACATAAACAAATCCGCGCCGTGTTTATGCGCGATTTCTACGCGATCGTAGAGCGGGATGAATGTGTCGTTGTTACGGGTCAGTTTGGCGTCGATGCCGTGGTTACGAAGGATGGCGCGCACGTTTTTGGCAATCGCCAGCACCACGTGCTTTTCCCGGGAGCCGTTATGACCAATAGCGCCGGTATCAATGCCGCCGTGGCCCGGATCGAGCATCACAAGGCGGCGCGCGCCTGCTTTTTTCGCCTTCGGTTTGCTATGGCTGTTACGCGTGTTGAGCGCAGGGCTCTCTTCTTTCGCCAGTGCCGGTTTTAACGTGGTCAGCGCGAGTGCAGCGAGACCGGTGCGTAGCAGCTGACGGCGCGAGGTGAGTTTTTTTAATGGTTTGAAAGTGCTCATGCGTCCTGACTTCTGATTTTACTGTCCTGGAGTGTTATAACCTGGCGTAACGGGGTGGAACGACACCCTGTCGCAACAAAAGTTTTACGATTCATTTCAGGGCGTGATGAGTTGGCAGTATGCCATTTTCAGTGAACTTTTGCCGGACATATTGGCTATTGAGGCCGATAGCGCCATAATCTCGTTTTTTATGCCATAAAAGATGGGGAATACCATGGAGATACGCGTTTTTCGCCAGGCAGACTTTGAAGAAGTCATCACCCTGTGGGAGCGCTGCGATCTGCTGCGTTCGTGGAACGATCCTGAGATGGATATCGAACGTAAACTCAACCATGACCCGGATCTTTTCCTGGTAGCGGAAGTCAGCGGCGAAATCGTCGGCTCTGTGATGGGCGGCTATGACGGCCATCGCGGCTCGGCGTACTACCTCGGTGTTCACCCGGAGTTTCGCGGGCGCGGTATTGCGAATGCGCTGCTTAACCGGCTGGAGAAGAAGCTCATTGCGCGCGGCTGCCCGAAAATCAATATCCAGATCCGGGAAGAAAACGATGTGGTGCTCGGCATGTATGAACGGCTTGGCTATGAACATCAGGATGTGATTAGTCTTGGCAAACGGCTTATCGAGGATCAGGAATACTGATACGAGTCACCCGGCCGCAGCCGGGTGAGCCTGGCATTAGCTTTTGGTGATTTTCTTCACGTCGATCTCAACGGAGTTCCAGTCTTTATCCACTTCGCCCTCAAGGCGCACTTTATCTTTCGGCGTGACGGTGACGCCGTTCCAGACGTGGTCGTCGATATCGACATTCACGCTGCCGCTGGCATCGCGGAATTCATAAAGCTCTTTACCCATTTTGCGGACAATGTTGCCTTCCAGCACCACCCACGCGTCGTCGCGCAGGTTTTTCGCTTCGCTAACGGTCGTGCTGGCAGCATCCGGCCCCTGAAAACCGCCTTTAGCGGCAGTCGCGCTGGCGCTGTTATCCGGGCCTGAGAAACCGCCTTCCTGCGCCATCACGGGCACAGCGGTGAATGCTGAGGCGGCGACACACAGGGCGATAAGCTGTTTTTTCATTTCCATCTCCTTGGGTTATGCACGACGAAGACCTTTCTTCGCCTTGTCAGACAGTGACATAATTCTGGACCCGATGCGGGCGTAGTCCAGGATTTATACATGTTTTTACCTTCTGATTATGATAACCAGGGCTGGCTGAAGCTCCCGGCGCTCTTCTGGGCGGTGCTGTTGTTACAGGCGCGTACCTGGGCGTTGTTCGTGCTGGCAGGCGCATCGCGTGGGCAGGGCGAGGCGTTACTGGGACTGTTTTATCCTGACCGGCAGAGCTTCTGGATGGGCCTTGCGGCAGGCACGCCCGCGATGCTGACGTTTTTATTAAGCGGGCGGCGGCACGGCTTTCCGCGGCTGTGGCGGGCCGCTCGCTATGTCCTGATGCTGACCCAGGCGCTGATGCTGGTGTCCCAGGCGTTGTTGCTCTGGCGCGATACGGCCGGGGGGATAGCGCTGGCCCTGTTGGTGCTGGACGCCTGGGCATTGTGGCTGCTGATTTCGCATCGCCGCCTGGCCGCCTGTTTTGAAACGCCGCAGCCCTGAACGGCACTTTTTGCCGTCTTTGCGCTCCAACGAGACGTTGTCGACTGATTAAAGGAACCGTTATGAAGAAATTGCCTCTGCTGCTGTGTGGGACGTCGTTATTACTGGGCGGATGCTCAACGCTCTCCAGTGTGAACTGGTCGGCGGCGGCCCCGTGGCACTGGTTTGACTGGTGGGGCTCCTCGCTTGAAGTGACGGAAAAAGGCGTTGGCGATATCACCGCCGACACGCCGCTTGAAGAAGCCGCGCTGCATGAGGCGCTGGGTGATGACTACCGGCTGCGCAGCGGGATGCGAGCCAGCGGCGGCACGATTGTTCGCTATTTCGAGGCGATGAAAGAGAACCAACTGGCGCTGGTGGTAAATGGCGAAAACGGCAAAGTGAGCCGCATCGAGGTGCTGGATAAAGCGATTGCAACCGACAGCGGTGTGGAGATTGGCACGCCGTTTGGCGATCTCTTCAAAAAAGCTCAGGGCGCGTGCCAGAAAGCAGGCGCGTCGGATGAGGCCGCCGTTGAGTGTCAGGCACCCGGCAGCGAGCATATCCGCTATGTGTTTAGCGGCGACTGGCGCGGCCCGCAGGAGCTGATGCCGCCAGACGATACGCTCAAAGGCTGGACGCTGAAAAAGATTGTCTGGCACCGCGGATAGCCTTGCGTAAACGCAACGCCTGAGCCGATAAATCGGGTACAATACGCCCGATTTTGTCACCCCGGTGGCAACGGTTTATCAGGAGGAGTGATGTCTGTGGTTCAAAGCGGTATTTTGCCGGAGCATTGTCGCGCTGCTATCTGGCTGGAAGCGAGCGTTGATGAAAGCGAACGTGATGCGCTGCGCGCGGCGAGCAAAATTTTCGCCGATAAAGTGGCGACGTTTCAGGTGCAGTTTCCTGAGGCGAATCTGGGCGTGGTTGTGGCGTTCGGGCATTCGCTGTGGCGTGCGCTGGCAGGTGATGACAGCGCATCTGAGCTGAAAAGCTTCACGCCGCTGGGTAAAGGCCTGGCGCCTGCCACGCAGCACGACGTGTTAATCCACATTCTTTCACTTCGCCACGATGTTAATTTCTCTGTCGCCCAGGCAGCGCTTGAGGCCTTCGGCCCCGCGCTGAAAATTGAGGAAGAGACTCACGGCTTCCGCTGGGTGGAAGATCGCGATCTCAGCGGTTTTGTGGACGGCACCGAAAACCCGGCGGGTGAAGAGAAGCGTCGCGAGGTAGCGGTTATCCAGGACGGTATCGACGCGGGCGGCAGCTACGTCTTCGTACAGCGCTGGGAGCATAACCTCAAACAGCTCAACCGCATGAGCGTGCCGGATCAAGAGATGATGATTGGCCGCACCAAAGCCGCCAACGAAGAGATTGACGGCGATGCGCGTCCGGTGACGTCGCACCTCTCACGCGTCGATTTGAAAGAAGACGGCAAAGGGCTGAAGATTGTGCGCCAGAGTTTGCCATACGGCACCGCAAGCGGCGTTCACGGCCTTTATTTCTGCGCCTACTGCGCGCGCCTGTATAACATTGAACAGCAACTGCTGAGCATGTTTGGCGATACTGACGGCAAGCGCGACGCCATGCTGCGCTTCACGCGTCCGGTGACGGGCGGCTACTATTTTGCCCCGTCGCTGACCCGCCTGCTTACTCTCTGATCCCCTTCGTGCGCGGCCTTGCAGGCCGCGCCGTTTCGCCTGTCGTCTTATATCCTTTTGCGCTTGCAAATCACTAAACGGTATATAAAAGCGGTATAGCTTTCCCACCCGTATAAATACACTGATGGCTCGATCGTTATCACATTTATAAGGTGCAAAATGGCCGTGAAATCAGTGAAAAAAGCATGGGGCGCGCTGGCGATTTCTCTGCTGATGGCGGGTTCCGCGCAGGCGACTGAACTGCTTAACAGCTCTTATGATGTTTCGCGCGAGCTGTTCGCTGCCCTGAACCCGCCGTTTGAACAGCAATGGGCGAAGGATAACAACGGCGATGCGCTAACGATCAAACAGTCTCACGCGGGCTCCTCGAAGCAGGCACTCGCGATTTTACAGGGCTTAAAAGCGGACGTTGTTACTTATAACCAGGTAACTGACGTTCAGATCCTGCACGACAAAGGCCATCTGATCCCGGCTGACTGGCAGGCGCGTCTGCCGAATAACAGCTCGCCGTTCTACTCAACGATGGCGTTCCTGGTGCGCAAGGGGAACCCGAAAAACATCCACGACTGGCGCGACCTGGTACGCCCGGATGTGAAGCTGGTTTTCCCGAACCCGAAAACCTCTGGTAATGCGCGTTACACCTATCTCGCCGCATGGGGCGCTGCGGATAAAGCTGACGGTGGCGATAAAGCCAAAACCCAGCAGTTTATGACTCAGTTTCTGAAAAACGTCGAAGTGTTTGATACCGGCGGTCGCGGTGCGACGACCACGTTTGTGGAGCGTGGCCTGGGCGATGTCCTGATTACCTTTGAGTCGGAAGTGAATAACATCCGTAACCAGTACGCCAAAGAAGGTTACGAAGTGGTTGTGCCGAAGGTGAATATCCTGGCGGAGTTCCCGGTCGCCTGGGTCGATAAAAATGTGAAGGCCAACGGCACGGAAAAAGCGGCCAAAGCCTATCTCAAGTGGCTTTATAGCCCACAGGCGCAGCAAATCATCACCAGCTATTACTATCGGGTGAACAACCCGGAAGTGATGGCATCACTGCAAGATAAATTCCCGCAGACCGAGCTGTTTCGCGTGGAAGACACCTTCGGGAAATGGCCGGATGTGATGAAAACCCATTTCGCCAGCGGCGGTGAGTTCGACAAGCTGGTGGCGGCGGGGCGTAAGTAATGTTTGCAGTCTCTTCTCGTCGCGTATTACCGGGGTTTACGTTAAGCCTCGGTACCAGTCTGCTGTTTGTCTGCCTGATCCTGTTGCTGCCCTTGAGCGCGCTGGTGATGCAGCTTTCCCAGATGAGCCTCGCGCAATACTGGGAAGTGATTTCCAACCCGCAGGTGGTGGCGGCATATAAAGTGACGCTGCTGTCGGCGGCGGTGGCATCGCTGTTCAACGGCGTCTTTGGCCTGCTGATGGCCTGGATTTTAACGCGCTATCGCTTTCCGGGCCGCACGCTGCTGGATGCGCTGATGGATCTTCCGTTCGCGCTGCCGACCGCCGTAGCGGGCCTGACGCTCGCCTCCCTCTTTTCGGTAAACGGCTTTTACGGCGAGTGGCTGGCGAAGTTCGATATCAAAGTGACGTATACCTGGCTTGGCATTGCGCTGGCAATGGCGTTTACCAGCATTCCTTTTGTGGTGCGAACCGTGCAGCCGGTGCTTGAAGAACTGGGCCCGGAATATGAAGAGGCGGCGGAAACGCTCGGCGCCACGCGCCTGCAAAGCTTTCGTAAAGTGGTGCTGCCGGAGCTGTCGCCTGCGCTGATGGCGGGCGTGGCGCTGTCGTTTACCCGTAGCCTTGGCGAATTTGGCGCGGTGATTTTCATCGCGGGTAACATCGCCTGGAAAACCGAAGTCACCTCGCTGATGATTTTTGTTCGTTTGCAGGAGTTCGACTACCCGGCCGCGAGCGCTATTGCCTCGGTGATTCTGGCCGCATCGCTGCTGCTGCTGTTTGCCATTAACACGCTGCAAAGCCGTTTTGGACGCAGGGTGGTAGGACATTGATGACAATGATGACGCAAACCGAACGCGCGGGCGCGCGTATTAACTGGGGCAAATGGTTGCTCATCGGCATCGGGATGCTGCTGTCAGCCTTTATCCTGGTCGTGCCGATGATTTACATCTTCGCGCAGGCCTTTTCCAAAGGGCTGGCGCCGGTGCTTGAAAACATCGCCAACCCGGACATGCTGCACGCCATCTGGCTGACGGTGCTGATTGCGCTGATTACCGTGCCGGTTAACCTCGTGTTCGGCACGCTGCTTGCCTGGCTGGTAACGCGTTTTAACTTCCCGGGTCGCCAGTTGCTGCTGACGCTGCTGGATATTCCTTTTGCGGTTTCGCCTGTGGTGGCGGGGCTGGTGTATCTGCTCTTTTACGGCTCGAACGGGCCGCTCGGCAGTTGGCTTGACGCCAATAATTTACAAATTATGTTCGCCTGGCCGGGCATGGTCCTGGTGACGGTCTTCGTAACCTGTCCGTTTGTGGTGCGAGAGCTGGTGCCGGTGATGCTAAGCCAGGGCAGCCATGAAGATGAAGCGGCGATTTTGCTGGGCGCGTCTGGCTGGCAGATGTTCAGGCGCGTGACGTTGCCGAATATTCGTTGGGCGCTGCTGTATGGCGTGGTGCTCACCAACGCCCGTGCGATAGGCGAGTTTGGCGCGGTGTCGGTGGTGTCCGGCTCGATTCGCGGCGAGACCCTCTCGCTGCCCTTGCAGATTGAACTGCTGGAGCAGGACTACAATACCGTCGGCGCATTTACCGCCGCCGCGCTGCTGACGCTGATGGCGATTCTGACCCTGTTTTTAAAGAGTGCGTTGCAATGGCGCCTGAATAATCAGGAAAAACGCGTGCAACAGGAGGGAAATCATGAGCATTGAGATTGCCAATATTAAGAAATCTTTTGGTCGCACCCAGGTGCTGAATGATATCTCACTGGATATCCCTTCCGGCCAGATGGTGGCGCTGCTTGGGCCGTCCGGCTCCGGCAAAACCACACTGCTGCGTATTATCGCAGGGCTTGAACACCAGACCAGCGGGCAGATCCGGTTTCATGGCACCGACGTGAGCCGCCTGCACGCACGCGAGCGTAAAGTTGGGTTTGTGTTCCAGCACTATGCGCTGTTCCGCCATATGACGGTGTTCGACAATATTGCGTTCGGCCTGACGGTGCTGCCGCGTCGTGAACGTCCCGGCGCGGCGGTTATCAAACAAAAGGTCACTCAACTGCTGGAAATGGTCCAGCTTGCCCATCTCGCGGACCGTTACCCGGCGCAGCTTTCCGGCGGGCAGAAGCAGCGCGTGGCGCTGGCTCGCGCGCTGGCAGTGGAGCCGCAAATTCTGCTGCTCGATGAGCCTTTCGGCGCGCTGGATGCCCAGGTGCGTAAAGAGCTCCGGCGCTGGCTGCGTCAGTTGCATGAAGAGCTGAAATTTACCAGCGTCTTCGTGACCCATGACCAGGAAGAAGCAATGGAAGTGGCTGACCGCGTGGTGGTCATGAGTCAGGGCGATATTGAACAGGCTGATGCCCCGGAACACGTGTGGCGTGAACCCGCCACGCGTTTCGTGCTGGAGTTCCTGGGTGAGGTCAATCGCCTCAAAGGCACTGTACGCGGCGGGCAATTCCACGTTGGCGCGCACCGCTGGCCGCTTGGCTTTACGCCTGCGTATCAGGGGGCAGTGGATCTCTTCTTACGCCCGTGGGAAGTGGATGTGAGCCGCCGCACGAGCCTGGATTCTCCTTTACCGGTCCATGTGCTGGAGGTAAGCCCGAAAGGCCACTATATGCAACTGGTGGTACAGCCGCAGGGCTGGTATGACGAACCGCTGACGGTGGTGTCGCGCGAAGACTATGTGCCGCATCGCGGCGAGCGGCTGTTCGTGGGCCTGCAGAACGCGCGCATTTATCACGGCAACGAGCGTATCGAGACACGCGAGAATATTGCTCTGGCGAAGTCTGCCTGATAGGTTATTGAACAGGTTTATCGCCCGGTAGCGCAGCGTTTACCGGGCGACAGTCACCACTGCGTCTTTCAGGCCGGGTAAGCAAAGCGACACCCGGCTTTTTATTGAGTAAAAATCGTGAATACACTCGAACACACCATCGGCAATACTCCTCTGGTCAGGCTTCAGCGTCTGGGGCCAGACAACGGCAGTGAAATCTGGGTCAAACTCGAAGGCAACAATCCGGCCGGTTCAGTCAAGGACAGGGCCGCGCTCGCGATGATTACGCGTGCCGAGGCGCGCGGCGAGATCACGCCTGGCGATACGCTTATCGAAGCGACGAGTGGCAATACCGGGATCGCGCTGGCGATGATTGCCGCAGTAAAAGGGTATCGCATGACGCTACTGATGCCAGACAACATGAGCATGGAGCGCAAAGCGGCGATGCAGGCGTATGGTGCAAGGCTCGTGCTGGTGAGCCGGGAGCAGGGGATGGAAGGCGCACGCGATCTCGCCGCCGACATGGCGCAGCGCGGCGAAGGCATTATTCTCGACCAGTTTAATAATCCGGATAACCCCTGGGCGCACTATACGACGACAGGCCCGGAGATCTGGCACCAGACCGGTGGGCGTATTACGCATTTTGTCTCCAGTATGGGAACGACCGGGACGATTACCGGCGTGAGCCGTTTTCTGCGTGAACAGGCCAAACCGGTGACGGTGGTCGGGCTTCAGCCTGAAGAGGGCAGCAGCATTCCCGGCATTCGCCGTTGGCCCGCGGAATATCTGCCAGGGATTTTTGACGCCTCCCTGGTTGACGACGTGCTGGATATTCACCACCGCGATGCGGAAAATACGATGCGCGATCTGGCACGCAAAGAGGGGATTTTCTGCGGCGTCAGCTCTGGCGGCGCAGTCTGTGGTGCGCTGCGTGTGGCGCACGCGAACCCGGGTGCCGTGGTAGTGGCGATTATCTGCGACAGGGGCGACCGCTATCTTTCAACGGGCGTATTCAGCGAAGAGAGTTACAGCCAGGGCGCAGGGATTTAACACGATAACGGCGGGCATGCGCCCGCCGGTTCAAATTTCACGCGGGATTTCAGCCGCCGCGTCTTCAAGTAACGTATCCAGGCTTTGCAATGAAAGATAGCGTTTAACCGGCTTGCTCACCTTATGCAGCGCTTTACCGGGCATGGCGGGCATGGCGTAAATACGCACGTCGTCAGGTTTATGCTCATAGATAAGCAGGCCATCCACCTTATAACCGTCTTTGTCTTCAAAGGCGGCGAGCTTTTGCTGCATCTGGTTACGTGCGGCGTTATCGCCATGCACGGCCTGGCGCAGCGTGTCGACTGACAGGCCTGGCGGAAGGCGATACAGATAGAGCATTTCGACCTGATCGCTCTCTTCACATAAAAAGCAGGACGCGCGCCCGGGTAGGGTCGACGCTTTGCGTAGCGTCGCGGTAAGCGCCTGGCCGTCATTAAGCGGTGGCACGGATATATCGATAAAGGCCAGCACGTAAGGGCCGGGTGAGCCCGCATAAAGCGGTGCTGTCGGCAGCAGGGCCGTCAGGAACAGGCAGAGGAAACGCCAGTGGCGCATGGTCTAAGTCCGTTGGCAGGGTTCAGATAAAAAAATGGCGCCTTGCGGCGCCATTTTTGTACACGAGTCAGTCTTATTTCTTGATACGGATAACCGGCGTTTCACCGACGGTCACGCTACCAGAAAGCTTGGTCAGCTCTTTGATTTCGTCCATATTAGAAATCACAACCGGCGTCAGCGTAGATTTTGCTTTCTCTTCCAGCAGTGGCAGATCGAATTCGATAACCGGATCGCCTTTCTTCACGCGCTGGCCTTCTTCAGCGATGCGTTTGAAGCCTTCGCCTTTCAGCTCAACGGTATCAATACCGAAGTGAACGAACAGTTCGATACCGCTGTCCGATTCGATAGAGAAAGCGTGGTTAGTTTCGAAAATTTTACCGATGGTGCCATCAACCGGCGCAACCATTTTGTTACCGGTCGGTTTGATAGCGATGCCATCACCAACGATTTTCTCTGCGAACACTACATCCGGCACGTCTTCAATATTAACGATTTCACCAGACAGTGGAGCAACGATCTCAATGGTTCCGGTGTCGCTATTGCCTTTATCACCGAACAGTTTACTAAATAACCCCATTAGCCTTCTCTCCTAAGCAGTAATTTGGGCCGCATCTCGTGGATTAGCAGATTGTTTTTTCTTCAATGAACTTGTTAACCAGCGTCATTAACTCGTCCGTTGTCGGTTGAGCAAGAGCCTGCTCTGCTAAAACCTTCGCATCTTCGAAGTTCGTGTTACGGATAATCTTCTTAATGCGCGGGATAGAAATGGCACTCATACTGAATTCATCCAGACCCATCCCCAGCAACAGAAGTGTAGCACGTTCGTCGCCAGCAAGCTCACCACACATGCCGGTCCACTTACCTTCAGCATGAGATGCATCAATAACTTGCTTGATGAGGTTCAGGACAGACGGTGACATTGGCTGGTAAAGATGCGATATCATATCATTACCGCGGTCAACCGCCAGGGTGTACTGTGTCAGATCGTTGGTACCAATACTGAAGAAATCGACTTCTTTAGCCAGGTGACGCGCGATAGTCGCGGCAGCCGGGGTTTCCACCATGACGCCGATTTCAATCGTCTCGTCGAAGGCTTTGCCTTCGTCACGCAGTTCTTGTTTGAAAATCTCGATCTCTTTTTTCAGCGCGCGAACTTCTTCAACCGAAATAATCATCGGGAACATGATACGCAGCTTACCGAATGCGGAGGCGCGCAGAATAGCACGTACCTGATCGCGCAGGATCTCTTTACGATCCATCGCGATACGAATCGCACGCCAGCCAAGGAACGGGTTTTCTTCTTTCGGGAAGTTCATGTACGGCAGCTCTTTGTCGCCACCGATATCCATGGTACGTACGATTACTGCCTGTGAGCCGCACGCTTCTGCCACGGCTTTATAGGCCTGGAATTGCTCTTCTTCCGTCGGCAGGGAGTCGCGATCCATGAACAGGAATTCGGTACGGTAGAGACCAACGCCTTCCGCGCCGTTACGCTCTGCGCCAGCCACATCACGCACGGTGCCGATATTCGCACAAACTTCAACCTGGTGACCGTCAAGCGTGATAGCCGGCAGATCTTTAAGCTTCGCAAGCTCCGCTTTTTCCTCGGCAACCTGCGTCTGAATCGCACGCAGGGACTCGATCTCTTCGTTCGTCGGGTTAACGTAAACTTTGTTGTTAACCGCATCGAGAATCAGGTAGTCGTCGTTCTTCACCTGCGTGGTGACGCTGCCGGTGCCCACAATCGCTGGTAGCTCAAGTGAGCGCGCCATGATAGAGGTGTGGGAGGTACGGCCGCCCAGATCGGTGATAAAGCCCAGGACCTTTTTCAGGTTCAGCTGTGCCGTTTCCGACGGGGTCAAATCTGCTGCCACCAGAATGACTTCATCCTGAATGGAGCTTAAATCAATGATGGCCAGGCCCAGAATGTTACGCAGCAGACGTTTACCGATATCACGCACGTCAGCGGCGCGTTCTTTCAGATATTCATCGTCCAGCTCTTCCAGGGCGGTTGCCTGACCTTCGATAACCTCATGCGCTGCCGCGTCGGCAGTGATGTGCTTATCTTTAATCAGGGCTATGATTTCCTGCTCCAGCTCTTCATCTTCCAGCAACATGATGTGGCCTTCGAAGATGGCTTCCTTTTCTTCACCGAAAGTTTCGCCGGCCTTGATCTTGATAGCTTCAAGCTGAGCTGACGCTTTGGCGCGACCACTCAGGAAACGTTCAACTTCTTGATCAACCTTATCGGCAGAAATTTTTTTCCGGTCGATGACAATCTCATCTTCTTTCAGCAGAAGTGCTTTGCCGAAAGCGATACCCGGAGACGCTAAAATGCCTGAAATCATAACCCTACCTTACTTGTGACTGATTTTGATAAGAACCCGGAACTTACTCGAGTTCAGCCATCAGTTTTACCAGATGTTCTACTGCTTTCTGCTCATCTTCGCCTTCTGCGGAGATGGTCACAACGGTGCCCTGAGTCAGACCCAGAGTCTGCAGTTTGAACAGGCTTTTTGCGCTGGCGCTTTTGCCGTTGGAAGTCACAGTGATCTCGGAAGTGAAGCCTTTCGCTTCTTTCACAAACTGAGCAGCAGGGCGGGTATGCAGACCGTTCGGAGCGGTAATAGTAACTTCTTGCTGGAACATTATATTTCCCCAACTTATAGGTTTAGTGTTGTGGAACTAAAGTCTAGCCTGGCGGCCAGACTTTAGCCTGTATAGTTAGCGCCGGCGTAACGGAACGCAGCACGGATGCCAGAACCACGAAAAACGCATAGCATCATGTTCCATGCGGCTCGCGTTTCGCTCGTCATTAATCATTATGACGCGAACGAAGTAGCATGACCAAATCGTTAAATCGATTCAGCACACATCTATTCGCCTCGGGATTAATTTCACGCATCGAAATAATTGCTGGTTAAATACCAGACCCGACCAATCCAGGCAATGCCAAACAAAGCAAAAGTTTGATGCATGCCACAAAAAAGCACCCTTTTGGGTGCTTTTTTGCGCATATTTAACAATCTGGCATCACTGTTGCAATTCTTTCTCAGTGAAGAGATCGGCGAACAGCGCAGTGCTTAAATAACGCTCACCTGAAGAAGGGAGGATAACCACAATGTTCTTGTTGGTAAAGGTTTCATCTTCTTGCAGCTTCAGCGCCGCGGCAACGGCTGCGCCAGAAGAGATACCGGCCAGAATGCCTTCTTCTTCCATCAGGCGGCGCGCGGTGGAGATGGCTTCTTCATTAGTAATACCAACGACTTTATCGACAAGTTTAAGATCAAGGTTGCCGGGAATAAAGCCTGCCCCGATACCCTGAATTTTGTGCGGGCCTGGCTTCAGCTCTTCGCCTGCGATTGCCTGCGCGATAACCGGTGAGTCGGTCGGTTCAACCGCAACGGTAATCAAGTCGGTTTTACCTTTGGTGTTTTTGATATAACGGCTAACCCCGGTCAACGTGCCGCCTGTGCCAACGCCTGAAATAAACACGTCGACCTGGCCGTCGGTGTCTTCCCAGATTTCCGGTCCTGTCGTTTTTTCGTGAATTTCCGGGTTAGCCGGGTTGCTGAACTGTTGCAGCAGCAGATATTTGGAGGGATCGCTCGCAACAATTTCTTCGGCTTTTTGAATCGCACCTTTCATGCCTTTCGCGCCCTCGGTCAACACCAGGTTAGCGCCCAGCGCTTTCAGCAGCTTACGGCGCTCAACGCTCATGGTTTCCGGCATGGTCAGTGTCAGCTTATAGCCACGAGCGGCGGCGACATACGCCAGCGCAATCCCGGTATTGCCACTGGTCGGTTCCACCAGCTCCACGCCCGGCTTCAGCACGCCGCGTTTTTCCGCATCCCAAATCATATTGGCACCGATACGGCATTTGACGCTGAAGCTTGGGTTACGTGACTCCACCTTCGCAAGAATGCGTCCGTTACCGATGCGGTTCAGTCGAACCAGCGGCGTATGGCCAATAGTCAACGAGTTGTCTTCAAAAATCTTGCTCATAGCCTGTCCTTAACTGTATGAAATTTGGGAACCGCACCAGCATACCCGCTCGACGCTTCTGAGGAAGTAAGGATTTCGTATATCGTTATGCCCGTGCGAAATAATGCTTAAGAGTATGGAATAAGCCCGGATATATGCCAGCAGGCTAGCGCCAGCTCGCGTGTTTGCCGCGATAGCAATCCACCCACATGGCGGTTGCCCCGCATACTGCTACCGGCATGATCGCAAGGTTCAGCACCGGCACCAGCGTAAAAAGACTCACTAGCGCGCCGAACTGCATATTCAGACCTTTGCGCTCACGCAGCGCCGTGCGCATGCTTTTAAAAGGCACTTTATGGTTGTCAAAAGGGTAGTCGCAATACTGAATTGAGAGCATCCAGGCGCTGAAGAGGAACCACAATACCGGCGCGACGGTTTGGCCAATGCCAGGGATAAAATAGAGCAGCAACAGCACCACGGCGCGCGGCAAATACCAGGCAAGCTTCTGCCATTCGCGCTTCATGATACGCGGTAGATCTTTCATAATGCCAAAAATGCCGGTGTCCGGTGGCGTAGCCCCGGTTAACCGCGCTTCTAGCTGCTCTGCCAGTAGCCCGTTGAACGGCGCGGCTATCCAGTTGGCGAGCGTTGAAAAGAAATAGCCGAACACCAGCACAATGGAAATGACAGCGAGTGGCCAGAGAAGATAATTGAGCCATTGGAGCCATGATGGCACGTGGGACATCAGCGCCGGGATCCAATTATCGAGCCGGCTAAACAGCCACCAGAAAGCGCCGCCTATCAGCAGAAAATTAACTAACAACGGAAGGATAACGAAGCGCCGGATACCCGGCTGGCTTATCAGCTTGAATCCCTGAGAAAGGTAGTACAGACCGCTGCGCGATACTGCGCCTGTGTTAGAAACCATATTCCCGCAAAGCTCCTTGTAAGACCCGCCCGGACGCGGTCCTGGTTATCTTAACCGAGAGGGAAATTTGCGCCACCCGAGAAATGGTCGAAAAAACAGCAAAAAGCACGATTTCTTTCATCTTTCTGTCCGGAAAACCGAGCGCGCACTTGCACTTGCCGTAATGGGCAAATACTCTTAGTGAGTAAATGTTTGCCGTCATGGCAAGGTGTTAGAACAACAGAGAATATAATGATGCAGGATTTGCGTCTGATATTAATCATTGTTGGCGCGATCGCCATAATCGCCTTACTGGTACATGGCCTGTGGACCAGCCGTAAGGAGCGTTCTTCTATGTTCCGCGATCGTCCGATGAAGCGCATGAAATCAAAGCGCGATGAGGATGAAGACGAAGACGACCTCGATGAACTGGGCGAAGAGGGCGTAGGTGAAGTTCGCGTGCGTCGCAGCGCGCCGGCGCCGGAAACCGCGCCTGCTCGTCAGCCTCAGCATAACTATCAGCCGCCTTACGCGCCTTCACAACCGCGTCAGCCTGTTCGCGAATCGGTGGAGCCTGAACCCGTTGTCCCGTATGGCGAAGCGTCTGAAGAGCCAGTGCATCAACCGCAGCCACAGCCGGTACGCCAGACCACGCCGCTGCAGCCAGCACCGGCACAGCCTGCGATGCATCAGCCCGCGCCGCAGCCCGCTGAGGAATCTGCACCGCAGCCGCAGCCTGTCCCGGAACCTGCGCCAGCCACTGCGCCAGAAAAGCCGCAGCCTAAAGAAACCGTAATTATCATGAATGTTGCAGCCCATGCCGGCAGCCAGTTGAATGGCGACGTGCTGTTCAACAGCATCCAGCAGGCAGGGTTTAAATTTGGCGACATGAACATTTTCCATCGCCATCTTAGCCCAGATGGCAGCGGTCCTGTGCTGTTTAGTCTTGCGAATATGGTTAAACCAGGTTCGTTTGATCCAGAAACCATGACCGATTTCACCACGCCGGGTATCACCATCTTCATGCAGGTGCCAGGTTTTGGCGACGAATTGCAAAACTTTAAATTGATGTTGCAGTCTGCGCAGCATATCGCCGATGAAGTTGGTGGCGTGGTGCTCGACGATCAGCGCCGCATGATGACGCCCCAGAAGCTTCGCGAATATCAGGACCGCATTCGTGACGTGAAAGAGGCCAATGGCTAACAGGCCGCCGCAACGTTTTCTCCCATAACCCCCGCCTGTCGGGGGTTTTTTATCATTGATGGTGCGTTATGGACACAATCGAAGAAAAACTGACTCAACTGCGAACCACGCTTCGCCATCATGAATTTCTCTATCACGTTATGGACGCGCCGGAAGTACCGGACGCGGAGTATGACCGTCTCATGCGCGAACTGCGGGCGCTGGAAGAGGCGCACCCTGAGCTGGTGACGCCCGATTCGCCAACGCAACGTGTGGGCGCTGCGCCGCTGACTGCGTTCAGCCAGGTGCGCCATGAGGTGCCGATGCTGTCTCTTGATAACGTGTTTGACGAGACCAGTTTTCTGGCATTTAACAAGCGCGTGCAGGACAGACTGAAAAGCACCGATGCGCTGGTTTACTGCTGCGAGCTGAAGCTGGATGGACTGGCGGTAAGCCTGCTGTATGAAAACGGTTTGCTGGTTCGCGCCGCTACGCGCGGGGACGGCACCACCGGCGAAGATATCACACTTAACGTGCGCACCATTCGCGCCATTCCGCTGAAGCTTCATGGTGATAACATTCCAGCGCGCCTTGAGGTGCGTGGAGAAGTATTTCTGCCGCAAGCGGGCTTTGAGAAGATCAACGAGGAAGCGAGACGCACCGGTGGAAAAGTCTTTGCCAATCCGCGTAACGCGGCTGCCGGGTCGCTGCGCCAGCTCGATCCGCGCGTCACGGCGAAACGACCGCTGACCTTTTTCTGTTATGGCGTTGGCCTGCTTGAAGGTGGCGAGCTGCCCCGCAGCCATATGGGTCGTTTGCAACAGTTCAAAGCATGGGGTCTGCCGGTGAGCGATCGCATCCGTCTGGTCGAAACGCCGGAAGAGGTGCTGGCGTTTTATCATCAGGTCGAAGCGGATCGCCCGACGCTCGGTTTTGACATTGATGGCGTGGTTATCAAAGTCGATTCGCTGGAGCTGCAGGAGCAACTGGGGTTTGTTGCGCGTGCGCCGCGCTGGGCCGTGGCATTTAAATTTCCGGCGCAGGAGCAGATGACGACGGTACGCGACGTGGAGTTCCAGGTCGGGCGTACTGGCGCGATAACCCCCGTCGCGCGCCTTGAGCCGGTACAAGTGGCAGGCGTGCTGGTGAGCAACGCGACGCTGCACAACGCCGATGAAATTGCACGCCTTGGCCTGCGCATCGGCGATAAAGTCGTTATCCGCCGTGCAGGGGATGTTATTCCGCAGGTGGTTAACGTCGTGCTGACAGAACGCCCTGAAGAGACACGGGCCATAGAATTCCCGGCGCAATGCCCGGTATGTGGCTCAGACGTGGAACGCGTCGAGGGCGAGGCGGTAACCCGTTGCACAGGCGGGCTTATTTGTGGCGCGCAGCGTAAAGAGGCGCTGAAGCATTTTGTGTCGCGGCGCGCCATGGATGTGGACGGTATGGGCGATAAGATCATCGATCAACTGGTAGAAAAAGAGTACGTCCATACGCCAGCGGATCTGTTCCGCCTGACGGCGGGCAAGCTGACCGGGCTTGAACGCATGGGGCCGAAATCGGCACAGAATCTGGTCAATGCGCTGGAGAAAGCCAAAGAGACGACGTTTGCGCGTTTCCTGTATGCCCTCGGTATTCGCGAAGTGGGCGAAGCGACCGCAGCCGGGCTTGCGGCGCATTTCGGTACGCTTGAAGCATTAATTAAGGCCTCGATTGACGACCTGCAAAAAGTACCAGATGTCGGCGTTGTGGTGGCGACGCATGTGTTTAACTTCTTTGAAGAAGAGAGTAACCGCACGGTTATTCGCGATCTTACCGAAGAGGTCGGCATTCACTGGCCCGCACCGGTGCTTATAAAAGCCGAAGAGATTGACAGCCCGTTCGCCGGGAAAACGATTGTGCTGACCGGCACGTTAAACCAGATGTCTCGCGATGACGCCAAAGCGCGTCTTACGGCGCTGGGCGCAAAGGTCAGCGGCAGTGTATCGAAGAAAACCGATTTGCTGATCGCCGGGGAAGCCGCTGGCTCTAAGCTTGCTAAAGCGCAGGAGCTTGGCGTTGATGTCATCGACGAGGCTGAAATGCTGCGTCTGTTGGGTGAGTAAGATGGAAAAAGAGCAGCTCATCGCTATCGCCAATACGCAAATGCCGTTTGGTAAATACAAGGGCCGCAGGCTTATCGATTTACCAGAGGAGTATCTGCTGTGGTTTGCCCGTAAGGATGAATTTCCTGCAGGAAAACTGGGCGAGTTGATGGCGGTGACGCTGCTTATCAAAACCGAAGGGCTGGGCCATCTGGTTCTGCCTTTGAAAAAACCTTAAAAAAACGGCGCGATATTCGCGCCGTACTCTTATTTATTCCTGCCAATTACCGTCGCGCTGTCTGGCGGTCGACGAGAATATTTTTCTTATATGTAAATATCTACCTGGTGATCGCCGGAAGCGTGCTTAACGGACTCGACCTGCTTGCTTTCCTGTTTCTGCTGCGCTTTTTCAGCCTGCTCGCGCTGTAATTGGGCGAGTTGCGCCTGAAGCATTTTGATCTGATTCTGAATAAGCTGCTGCTGTTTCTGCTTTTCTTCCGCGCTGCCTTCGCTTGCAGCAAGATCTTTAAGCTTGGTCGTAAGCTTGTTGATTTGCTGGGTCAGGCGAGCAATCTGTGAAGCCAGATCGTTGCCAGTTGGCGCACTGCTGCTGCTCGTCTGAACCGACGGGGTAGAAGCGGTAATGGTAGTCGACATCATGTCCTCCTTTTTTATAGGCCTGGAGGAGGTATCGGCAATGCGGCAGGAAAACTGAGAGTAAGGGTGATAAATAGCCGGATAAAAGGGGGAAAATAGCAGAAAAGTGCGCATAGCAAAAAGGCGCCTTTAGGGCGCCTTTTTACATTGGTGGGTCGTGCAGGATTCGAACCTGCGACCAATTGATTAAAAGTCAACTGCTCTACCAACTGAGCTAACGACCCGAAGTGGTGGGTGATGACGGGATCGAACCGCCGACCCCCTCCTTGTAAGGGAGGTGCTCTCCCAGCTGAGCTAATCACCCACTTCGGTAATTCTGTTACTGCATGATAAGAAATTCGCTGGCGAGAAAGTGGTGGGTGATGACGGGATCGAACCGCCGACCCCCTCCTTGTAAGGGAGGTGCTCTCCCAGCTGAGCTAATCACCCACTTCTCATTTCTTATCTACACAACGGAGCCACTTATTAGAGTGGTGGGTGATGACGGGATCGAACCGCCGACCCCCTCCTTGTAAGGGAGGTGCTCTCCCAGCTGAGCTAATCACCCCCGCTGTGTGGAGTCGCATTATAGGGAGAGTTGAAAATGAGTCAACGCCTTTTCCAAAGTTTTTGTTTGTTCGTCGTAAAATTAGACAGCACGTTGGTTTATCGGGCTTTAGGGTATGATTTATCAACAGATAACGGTCGCAAAGCCGTGGCGTAAGGTATCAAGATTGAGGAATCAGCACACGGTGGTAGAATATTGCCCACTTTGTCACTCCCTGGCATGTGCCGCTTAATGGCATTGTTAAACACTAAGGCCAATCAATGAAAATCAAAACCCGCTTCGCGCCCAGCCCGACAGGCTATCTGCATGTCGGCGGCGCCCGTACCGCTCTTTATTCCTGGCTTTTCGCCCGCAATCAGGGCGGTGAGTTCGTGCTGCGTATTGAAGACACCGATCTTGAGCGCTCTACGCCGGAAGCCATCGAAGCCATTATGGATGGAATGAACTGGCTGAGCCTGGAGTGGGATGAGGGTCCGTATTTCCAGACCAAACGTTTCGATCGCTATAACGCTGTCATTGATGAAATGCTGGCAGCGGGTACCGCATATAAATGCTATTGCTCGAAAGAGCGTCTGGAAGCATTGCGTGAAGAGCAGATGGCGAAAGGGGAAAAGCCTCGTTATGACGGTCGTTGCCGCCATAGCCATGAACATCACGCGGATGACGAGCCTTGCGTGGTGCGTTTTGCGAACCCGCAGGACGGTTCTGTCGTGTTTGACGATCAGATCCGCGGCCCCATTGAGTTCAGCAACCTTGAACTTGACGATCTGATCATCCGCCGTACCGACGGTTCACCGACCTATAATTTCTGTGTAGTGGTCGATGACTGGGATATGGAAATCACCCACGTGATCCGCGGTGAAGACCACATCAACAATACCCCGCGCCAGATTAACATCCTGAAAGCGCTGGGCGCACCGGTGCCGCTGTACGCGCATGTTTCTATGATCAATGGCGATGACGGCAAAAAACTTTCCAAACGTCACGGCGCGGTAAGCGTGATGCAGTATCGTGACGATGGCTATCTGCCGGAAGCGCTGCTGAACTATCTGGTCCGTCTGGGCTGGTCTCATGGCGATCAGGAGATTTTCACTCGCGAAGAGATGATTCAATTCTTCTCGCTGGACGCGGTCAGTAAATCAGCGAGCGCGTTTAACACCGATAAACTGCTGTGGCTGAACCATCACTACATTAATACGCTGGCGCCAGAATATGTAGCGACGCATCTGCAATGGCATATTGAGCAGGAAAATATCGACACTCGTAATGGTCCGCAACTGGCAGAACTGGTGAAACTGCTGGGCGAGCGCTGCAAAACACTTAAAGAGATGGCGCAGACCTGCCGCTATTTCTATGAAGATTTTAGCGAGTTCGACGCAGACGCGGCGAAAAAACATCTGCGTCCGGTCGCGCGTCAGCCGCTGGAAGTTGTACGTGACAAACTCGCAGCTCTGACCGACTGGACGGCGGAAAACGTACATCATGCTATTCAGGCCACCGCGGATGAACTGGAAGTAGGGATGGGGAAAGTCGGTATGCCGCTGCGCGTAGCTGTCACCGGTGCAGGACAGTCTCCAGGCCTGGACGTGACCGTCCATGCAATTGGTAAATCCCGCAGTATTGAGCGTATAAATAAAGCGCTGGCGTTTATTGCCGAGCGTGAAAGTCAACAGTGATAAAAAAGCCGGCGTAGCCGGCTTTTACTTTTCTGCGTTGAGGCCAAGCCTTTTCACTAGCCCTGCCGTACCTTCTTCGTTAATCAGTTCGCTAAGGCGCGCCTGCTCTTGCGGGCTCATCGTCTCCAGCGTGCGAATAACCTGCGCCAGGATGTCATTATCCCAGGTTTCATAAGGTGTTTCGCTCTCTTCTGCGCGGCTATAAAGATGCGCGCTGTAACGCAGCTTATCGGTAGCAAGAAAATAGTCATACACTTGCTGGGTAATAAGGATCAACAGCGCGCCGCCTTGACGTCCTCGGAGCGGAATGCGCTTCCAGCCATTTTTGCGCGCCCAACCGCTAATGGTCTGGGCCGTATAGCCAGTCAGCTCTCCCAGTTCGCCTGCTGTCATCCAGCGTGTAAATCTGTTCATGGTTTAATCCGTATGGCGAATATCCAGGCGCTGCAGCATTCCGGCAATACCTTCACGCAGGAGTAATGAAGTCAGCTGTTTTTGCTCAGACTGGCTCATCTCTTTCAGGGAATTCAGCAGCAGATTTTCAAGCGGCGCATCAACGGCGGCGGTATAGGTTGCGATATTGTCAGAGGCGCGTCGCGCGCTGCGAATAAAATCCAGCACCTGCTCATCTACGTGGATTACGCGCGCTTTCCCGCCCTGAACGCCGGGTTTTGGCGACGTGTGCCAGCCTTCTTTGCGTACCCATTTATTAATGGTCTGGCGGCTATATCCCGTGTAATGAGCCAGTTCGTCGGGGGTCATTCGGTCCTTGACCATGGCAAATCCTTTTCAAAATGTAAGTCTATTAGTGGTTAATCGTACAAGATCATAGTACGGGAAACTGTGACGGGAATAACTAGCATATCGGGAGAGCGGCGGTTTTTTTACGCCTTTTTGCTGCCTTTTTCGGCACTTGAAAGGTAAAGATAAATTTGGCGTTGACACTGTCCGGTGGAATTCTTATTATCCCGCCCGTCAACGCGACATGGTATTACACGGGGCTATAGCTCAGCTGGGAGAGCGCTTGCATGGCATGCAAGAGGTCAGCGGTTCGATCCCGCTTAGCTCCACCAAACCTTAATCCCATCAGGTTTGGTGAGTAATACGAAAACGTCGTGGGGCTATAGCTCAGCTGGGAGAGCGCTTGCATGGCATGCAAGAGGTCAGCGGTTCGATCCCGCTTAGCTCCACCAAAATATAAACCCTCGCCTGATGGCGGGGGTTTTTGCTTTCTGGCGTCTGAAGGTTTTTTGTCGCCTCACTTTCAGTATCTTCTGCATTATTCTCCTGAAACAGGCATTTCCTTGCCAGCATGACGAAAGGTTTTTATGATGAAACCCTGTCGGAAACGCCGCCATGCCTGTAAGAAGCGCCTTATGAATTATCGCCACGGTTTGCGTAAGTCAGGCATCGCGTTATTGCTGTGCGTCCTGTTGTTGCCACTAGCGCGAATGCTTTCGCCTCTCGCCGTCGTTGATGGCGAAGCAATATATTTATCATATTTGCCGCTGAGCCTGATGCTGGCCATGATATATCTTTTTGGCCGTTACGCTCTGGCCCCGCTGGCACTCTCTTTTTTTATTTTTTACGCCTGGTTTTTCCCGTTAAATAGTCTGCAACTCCTGGCATTTGTATTGAGTTTCCTGCTGCCCATTATTTTCGTCTGTGCGGTTTTTCGTGCACTAAAGGGGGGGCGCTGGCGCTTCGCGCTGTCCCGTAAAAGTACTGGTCTGCGCCTGTTTCTGTTTGGGCTACTGGCACCATGCCTTATCAAAACCCTGATGGTTATTTCAGGTTATTATCTTGATTATCCTGATGATATTGCATCATATTTTGGTGAGAGCACCTCATTTTATACAATCGTCACCGTGCAAGGGTTGATGGCAGCGTCGGCCATCTTTGTCGATCTTTTTTATTATCCGGTAAGGATGGTGTTGAGCTCCACCTTCGCCCGGGCGTTCTGGCGGCGCTGCATTATTCCCCTCACGGGCCCGGAAAAGAAACTGCTGGCGCTGTGCTGGTTCACAACTGTTATCATTCTGCTTATTTTATTTACGCTACCGTTTAAATTATTTTTAATCTCCATTTATACTCTGCCAGTTATTTTCGTTTTATTTACCGCTGGGATTTTCCTGATCGGACCGGTGCTTATCACGCTGCTCTGGTCAGTGTCGTTATTATTATTGCTTGCCAGTAACCACAGTTTTTTACCGCCGGATAACACCGGTTTTCTCCTGGCGTTTATGCTCTCGCTGTTTATCTCATTTACGGTTTCAATGCGTTTCATGACGGTCATTTTTAACAAGAATGAATGGATGAAGCGTCAGTACCGCATGCTCGCGTTAACCGATCCGCTGACCCGCCTGCCGAACCTGCGCGCGCTGGAGCGGCATTTGCAAAACGCTCCGGCAGGTGCCTTGTGCTGTTTGCGTGTGGCCAACCTTGAATTTCTCAGCCGTCACTATGGCCTGATGATGCGCATTCAATGCAAAAAAGAGGTCACGGCGTTGCTATTGCCCTGGCTTAATGCGGGCGAAAGGGTATTCCAACTGCCGGACAGCGATTTGATAATTTTCCTCAGCGGGCCGGAGCCGCAGGCGCGGCTACGTCATATGGTCGATCTGCTTAACAGCAAGCGCATCCAGTGGAACGGGACACCACTGGAGCTCGACTACAGCGCCGCCTGGGCGCCGCTGCATCAGGCGCAGGCACCAGAGGAGCTGTATCGCACAATTGGTCAACTGAGTTATCTCGCAGAGCTGGCAGACGTCACTGAACCGGTCGTGGCGCTGGAGAGCCGCAGCAAAGGAATTTCTGGCCAAACCAGCGAACCGGTGCTGATGTTTCAGAAGGTGAAGCGTGCGCTGGCGCAGGACGGCGTAACGCTTTTCGCGCAGCCCATACGCAACGCCCAGGGCGAGGGCTACGCGGAGATTCTGGCGCGGCTTCATTGCGATGGTGAACTCATCCTGCCCACTCAGTTTATCCCGCTCATCACCCGTTTTAACCTGAGCGCGCGCTTTGATATGCAAGTGCTGGAAAAACTCCTTCAGTACCTGCATGCGCACCCACAGGCTCAGCCTGGCGCCCGGTTTTCCGTGAATCTGATGCCGCTCACGCTGCAACAGAAGGGGATTGCGCAGCAAGCCATCGCGCTGTTTCAGCACTATCAGGTCCCTGTGAGCGCTGTCATTCTGGAGGTAACGGAGGAGCAGGCGCTTTCGGGGTCAGAAAACACGATGCAAAATATTGCGCTGTTGCAGGAGCGTGGGTTTTGCATTGCCATTGATGATTTCGGCACGGGTTATGCCAACTTCGAGCGACTCAAAAACCTACAGGCCGATATCATTAAAATTGATGGGTGCTTTGTGCGTCATGTGGTGAGCAATACGTTTGATGCGCTGGTGGTCAAATCGATTTGCGATCTGGCGAAGGCCCGGTCGCTGACCGTGGTGGCGGAATTTGTGGAAACCCCGGCGCAGCGCGATTTACTGTTCTCGCTGGGCGTTGAGTACATCCAGGGCTATCTGCCAGGACGGCCTGAGCCGCTTGAACGTGAGACATAAAAAAACCGGAGCACAGGCTCCGGTTTTCATTAACAGCAGAGGATTACAGCACGAGTGCGGCGATAGACGCAGAGAGAATACTCACAAGCGTTGAGCCGTAAACCAGTTTCAGGCCGAAGCGGGAAACCACGTTACCCTGTTCTTCATTGAGGCCTTTAATCGCACCCGCGATGATGCCGATAGATGAGAAGTTCGCGAAGGAAACCAGGAACACTGACAGAATACCTTCCGCACGCGGAGAAATAGTGCCCGCCAGTTTCTGCAGATCCATCATCGCAACGAATTCGTTAGACACCAGCTTGGTCGCCATAATACTGCCGACCTGCAGCGCTTCGCTTGCCGGAACGCCCATCACCCAGGCTACCGGGTAGAAAATATAACCAAGAATGCCCTGGAAAGAGATGCCAAGGACGGCAGCAAACAGCGCATTCAGGCCGGAGATCAGCGCGATAAAGCCAATCAGCATTGCCGCGACGATAATGGCGACTTTGAAACCAGCCAGAATGTACTCGCCCAGCATTTCAAAGAAGCTCTGACCTTCGTGCAGATTGGACATCTGCAGATCTTCTTCATTTTCAACGCGGTATGGGTTGATAAGAGAAAGCACGATGAAGGTACTGAACATGTTCAGGACGAGCGCTGCCACTACATATTTGGGTTGAAGCATGGTCATATACGCGCCAACGATCGACATGGACACCGTAGACATGGCGGTTGCGGCCATGGTGTACATGCGGTTGCGCGACATTTTGCCCAGAATATCCTTATAGGCGATAAAGTTTTCTGATTGTCCCAGAATCAGCGAGCTTACCGCGTTGAAGGATTCAAGCTTGCCCATACCGTTGACTTTAGAAAGCACGGTACCGATAGCGCGGATAACAATGGGCAGTACGCGAATATGTTGCAAAATACCGATCAACGCAGAGATAAAGACGATAGGGCAGAGCACTCTCAGGAAGAAGAAAGCCAGGCCTTCATCGTTCATTTTACCGAACACGAAGTTCGTCCCTTCGTTCGCGAAACCCAGCAGTTTCTCAAACATCTCGGAAAAGCCCTTCACAAAACCCAGGCCCACATCGGAAGTTAAGAAGAAATAAGCGAGCAAGACTTCAATAATTAAAAGCTGTATGACGAAACGAATGCGAATTTGTTTGCGGTTGCTACTGACGAGCATCGCAAGGAGCGCTACAACGGCGAGCGCCAAAACGAAATGAAGAATGCGGGACATATTTGCTCCAAACATGAGGCAGGTTTAATTTCCGTGCACATTCTATGCAACAACCATTTAGAAAACGAGATCTGCAACACACTATAGTCACGTCATGTGACCAAACGCTAAAAGAGTGATCAAACATACAAAAATGTTATGTTGCGTAAAGCAGTGAAAGGTTATCTTTTGCTGCTACACTTTTAACATACATGGGTGCATGCGATAGTGTTTCCCGCGTATTCCTCGACCTTAACCCGCCTGCTATTGATTTCAGCTATCAGAGCCATCAGGATTGTCCGGTCTAATGAACTTGATAATCATTCTCATTTTGATAGCATGAAATATAGCAAAGGCTATATTTCAGGGGCAGAGAATGAACCACAGTCGCGTTGAGCAAAGTCGTGGCCGTACAGCGCGGAAGTTAAGACTGGCACTTATGGGGCCAGCTTTCATCGCTGCCATTGGCTATATCGATCCAGGTAATTTCGCTACCAATATTCAGGCCGGGGCCAGCTTCGGCTATCAATTGCTGTGGGTGGTGGTCTGGGCCAACCTGATGGCGATGCTTATTCAGGTGCTTTCCGCAAAGCTTGGCATCGCCACAGGCAAAAACCTCGCTGAGCAGATCCGCGATCACTATCCACGTCCGGTAGTCTGGTTTTATTGGGTTCAGGCGGAGATCATCGCGATGGCGACCGATCTCGCGGAATTCATTGGCGCCGCGATAGGCTTTAAGCTGATCCTTGGCGTTTCACTGTTGCAGGGCGCGGTACTGACGGGCATTGCCACGTTTTTGATCCTGATGCTGCAAAAACGCGGGCAGAAACCGCTTGAGAAAGTGATAGGCGGGCTACTGCTGTTTGTGGCAGCGGCCTATATCGTTGAGCTATTTTTCTCGCAGCCGAAACTTGCCGCGCTTGGTAAGGGGATGTTAATCCCGAGTCTGCCCACCTCTGAGGCTGTCTTCCTGGCCGCGGGGGTATTGGGTGCCACCATCATGCCGCACGTTATCTACCTGCACTCCTCTCTGACGCAGAATCTGCATGACGGTTCGCGCAAAGAACGCTACTCCGCCACTAAGTGGGATGTGGCTATCGCCATGACCATCGCGGGTTTTGTGAATCTGGCGATGATGGCGACGGCGGCGGCGGCATTTCACTTCAGCGGGCACACCAAAGTGGCCGAGCTGGATCAGGCTTATCTGACGCTTGAACCGTTATTAAGCCATGCCGCGGCGACAATTTTCGGCCTGAGTCTGGTCGCCGCCGGGCTCTCCTCGACGGTTGTTGGGACGCTGGCAGGCCAGGTAGTGATGCAAGGGTTTGTTCGCTTCAGCATTCCGCTTTGGGTGCGCCGCTCGGTCACTATGGCGCCTTCGTTTATCGTTATCCTGATGGGGCTCGATCCGACGCGCATTCTGGTAATGAGTCAGGTATTGCTGAGCTTTGGTATTGCGCTTGCGCTGGTTCCGCTGCTGTTCTTTACCAGCAATAAAACGCTGATGGGCGAACTGGTCAACACACCATGGGTAAAACGTACTGGCTGGGCGATTGTGGTGCTGGTGGTGGCGCTCAATATCTGGCTGCTGGTCGGTACAGCACTTGGGCTATAAGGATGTAAAAAAGGCAGGCGCAAAGCCTGCCTTTTCTCGTTTTGGGGTAGGTTACTTAGTGATGATGACCGTGCCCGTGACCATGTTTACCCCACCCGCGACGGTCGTCGCGATCGTTCCAGCCTTCGCGATAGCCACGTTCATACGCCCGACGGTCGTCCCAGCCGCGATGTTTATCCCAGCCGCGATGACGGCCATTGTCATGGCGCCACCAGCGGTCGCCACGCCATTCATAATGATTGCGCCAGTAGTCGCGGTCGCGCCAGCGCCCGCCGTCCCAGTAGTTACCGTAATTGTCGCGATCGCCAATTTGTAATTTGATGGATGGCAACAGGGTGATTTCGCCGGCGCTGGCGACAAGCGGAGCCGTACCCGCAAGTAACGCCGCTGCAAGAATCAGTGACCTGAACATACTTATCTCCTTCACGATCGGGGCCGTTGGTGGCCTGTTGCAGTAATATTACGGATGTGTAAATCCCTGCAGCATCGCTCCGACTCTGAAATCAGGTATGACCGCACTTTTTGCTAAAGCAGCGGCGCTTCTTGCGCTATGCCAGAATGGCTTCGATAGCTTCGCGCTCCTGGGCTGAGAAGTCCCGTTTCGCCAGCATTCCAACAGCGTCGTCAATCTGGGTGGTCTTGCTTGCGCCAATCAGCACCGAGGTCACTTTTTCATCGCGCAACACCCACGCAAGCGCCATCTGCGAAAGCTTTTGCCCGCGCTGCATGGCTATCTCATTGAGCTTGCGCACTTTCTCCCGTTTTTCATCGGTTATCTGGTCGGGGTTTAAAAAACGGCTGCCGCTGGCGGCGCGCGAGTCTGGCGGAATACCGTTCAGGTAGCGATCGGTCAACTGGCCGCCCGCGAGGGGTGAAAACGCGATGCTGCCCACGCCTTTTTCCTGCAGCAAATCCAGCAGGCCGTCCTCAACCCAGCGCTCAAACATGGAATATTTCGGCTGGTGGATAAGACATGGCGTACCGAGCTGCTCCAGCAGAGCAATCGCCTCGCGGGCGCGGTCTGCCGGGTAGTTCGAAATGCCTGCGTACAACGCTTTGCCCTGACGCACCACGTGGTCGAGCGCCCGCATGGTTTCTTCAAGCGGCGTCTCCGGGTCCGGACGGTGGTGATAAAAAATATCAACATACTCAAGCCCCATGCGCTTTAGGCTCTGATCGAGGCTCGAAATCAAATACTTGCGCGATCCCCAGTCACCGTAAGGGCCGTCCCACATCGTATAACCCGCTTTGGTGGAGATAATCAGCTCGTCGCGATAGGGCAGAAAATCTTCTTTCAGAATGCGCCCGAAATGGCTTTCGGCAGCCCCCGGCGGCGGTCCGTAATTATTGGCGAGATCAAAATGCGTGATGCCGAGATCGAACGACCGGCGTAACAGCTGGCGGCTGGTTTCAACCAGCGTGGCATCGCCGAAGTTATGCCACAGGCCCAGCGAAATTGCGGGAAGTTTTAAACCGCTGCGTCCGCAACGGCGATATTCCATGGTGGCGTAGCGAGCAGGATCTGCCTGATAAACCATGCTTATTCACCTCTGTAAGTGGTTGCTGCACTGTTGGGGGATCGGGTCGGGCCATAAAGCGATACCGCAAGTGTATACGGTTACACAAAATGCGAAAGCGGTCAGCCTACACCGCTCAAGTGCGTAAATCTTGCTTGCCACCGTTTTTTGCTGCCGCATCCTGGACAGGGATCACACTTCCTTAATACTCATTACAGGCTCCTGAAAAAGGATGGCGAATATGCCAGACCACTACTGTATTGCCGATTATCTGCTGGACCGTCTGGCGGGATGTGGCGTTAAACACCTGTTTGGCGTTCCCGGAGATTACAATCTGCTGTTTCTCGATAGCGTTATCGCACACCCGGGCATCACGTGGGTCGGCTGCGCCAATGAACTTAACGCCGCCTATGCTGCAGACGGTTATGCCCGCTGCACCGGTATCGGGGCGTTGCTCACGACGTACGGCGTCGGGGAACTCAGCGCCCTCAATGCTATTGCGGGGAGCTACGCCGAAGCGGTGCCGGTGTTACATGTCGTTGGCGCACCTTGCCAGTCGGCGCAGCGTAAGGGTGAAGTGCTGCACCACACGCTGGGCGACGGTGATTTTCACCATTTTATGCGTATCGCTAAAGAGGTCACGGCCGCGCAGGGATGGCTGACGCCCGCCAATGCCTGCAGCGAAATCGATCGCGTCATGGCTGAGATGCTGCGCACTCGTCGTCCCGGGTACCTCGTGCTGCCTACAGATGTGGCAAGCGCGCCTGCCACAGCACCTGTAAACGTTCTCACTGTGCCTTGCCCCCAAGGGGATGACGCCCGGCTTGCGGCGTTTCGTGAGGCGGCGCAGGCGCGATTTGCCAGCGCCGGGCGCGTGGCGCTGCTGGCAGATTTTCTGGCGCAGCGCTTCGGCGTACAAAAAGCGCTACATCAGTGGATGGATGACACGCCCATGCCGCACAGTTCGTTGCTGATGGGCAAAGGGGTGCTGGATGAAACCAAACCTGGTTTTACCGGCACCTACAGCGGTGCGGCGAGCGACCCGGCAGTTTGTCGGGCGATAGAAGAGGCCGATTTGGTGATTTGCGTCGGCGTCCAGTTCTCCGACACTATCACTGCCGGGTTTACCCAGCGCCTGACGCGCGATCAAACGATCGACGTACAGCCCTGGGCGACGCGGGTGGGCGATCGCTGGTTTAGCGGCATTGCGATGGATCAGGCAGTCGCCATCTTGCATGACATCACGAAACGCCACAGCGCGCGCCTCGCGCCGCCGGACATCGTGCCGAAAGCCGTCACGCCACCTGCTACCGGTGCGCTCAACCAGAATAACTTCTGGCCGCTGATTGAGGAGTTTCTGCAACCCGGCGATATTCTGGCAGTCGATCAGGGTACCGCCGCCTTTGGGGCCGCCGCGCTGCGCCTGCCCGCCGGATGTGATTTTCTGGTGCAGCCGCTTTGGGGGTCGATTGGCTACGCGTTACCTGCGGCGTTTGGCGCGCAGACTGCCTGTGCGAACCGCCGCGTGATACTCATCACCGGGGACGGCGCCGCACAGCTCTCCATTCAGGAACTCGGCTCGATGCTGCGCGACGGCCAGGCACCGGTGGTCATCGTGCTTAATAATGATGGCTATACGGTGGAGCGCGCCATTCACGGCGCGACGCAACGCTATAACGACATCGCGCCGTGGCAGTGGACGCAACTGCCGCATGCGCTGAACGCTGACCGGCAGGCGCAGAGCTGGCGAGTGAGCGACACCGCGCAGCTTCACGAGGTATTCGCCAGGCTGGCGCGCCCTGAACGGCTGTCGCTCATTGAAGTGATGCTGCCGAAGGAAGACGTGCCGCCGCTGCTTGATGCCGTTAGCCGGGCGCTGGAGGCACGCAACGGCGCGAAGGAGGATTAACCGGCTGAAAGTACAGAAGATGCTGAAACGTGCACGGTTATCTGTGATGTAAGTCTCTAAACCCGGGGCACTTATGCTATGGTCATTGTTGTTCAGGCGCCGTGAATTTAGAGTGTGCCGAGATTATTTTGAATTGAGCGGAGCAGCAACAGAATGACCAAATATGCTTTGGTGGGAGACGTGGGCGGCACCAACGCACGCTTAGCGCTGTGCGACGTAGACAGTGGCGAAATACTCAAGGCGAAAACCTATTCCGGCCTTGATTATCCGAGCCTGGAAGCGGTGGTGCGGGTATATCTGGATGAACATAACGCCACGGTCACGGATGGCTGTATCGCCATTGCCTGTCCGATTACCGGCGACTGGGTGGCAATGACCAACCACGTCTGGGCGTTTTCCATTGCCGAAATGAAAAAGAACCTCGGCTTTGCGCATCTGGAAATTATTAACGATTTTACCGCGGTTTCGATGGCGATCCCGATGCTGAAAACCGAACACCTGATCCAGTTCGGCGGCGGCGAGGCGCAACCGAATAAACCGATCGCCGTTTACGGCGCGGGAACCGGCCTTGGCGTCGCGCATCTGGTGCATGTTGATAAGCGCTGGGTAAGCCTGCCGGGCGAAGGGGGTCATGTCGATTTCGCACCGAACAGCGAAGAAGAGGCGATTATCCTTGATCAGTTGCGCGCCGAAGTGGGGCATGTCTCTGCTGAGCGTGTACTCTCAGGGCCGGGGCTTGTGAACCTCTATCGCGCAATTGTTAAAGCCGATGGCCGTCTGCCGGAGAACCTGCGCCCGAAAGATATTACCGAACGCGCGCTGGATGATAGCTGCACCGACTGCCGCCGCGCGCTGTCGCTCTTTTGCGTCATTATGGGCCGTTTTGGCGGCAACCTGGCGCTGACGCTCGGCACTTTTGGCGGCGTGTATATCGCAGGCGGTATCGTGCCACGCTTCCTGGATTTCTTTACTGCGAGCGGTTTTCGCGGTGGGTTTGAAGACAAAGGCCGTTTTAAAGCGTATGTCCAGGATATCCCGGTCTATCTTATCGTACACGACCAGCCAGGGCTGCTTGGCGCCGGCGCGCATCTGCGCCAGACGCTGGGGCAAATCCTCTGACAAAAAAGGCGCCGCATGGCGCCTTTTTTGTTCGACTGGACAGCCGTTTACAGCCGCATCAGCTGGCGGAACTCTTTCACCCGGCTGCGGCTCACTGGCACCTGAAAATCCAGATCGCGCAGCCGTAAAATATAGGTGTTATTAAACCACGGCTCGATTTCGCGGATTTTATTCAGGTTAACGCAGTACGAACGGTGGCAGCGGAAGAAATGCGCCTCCGGCAGGCGGCTGCAAAACTCGGTGATATTCATCGGCATCACATACGCCTCTTTGCGCGTATAGACGAAGGTCATCTTCTCGTGTGCTTCGGCATAATAGATATCGTTAATATCAGTGACGATAATCCGCTCATCTTTGATGAGATTGATCGTCGCGTTCTCGCGCCCGGCAGGTGCGGCGGCGTGCGGCGCGTTCTGCTGTACAAAGGCGGCCTCCAGCTTCTGCAACATACCGATAATGCGCGACTCCTGATACGGTTTCAGAATGTAGTCGAACGCTTCCAGCTCAAAGGCCTCTACCGCGTGCTCTTTCCAGGCGGTGATAAAGACGATAAACGGCTTACGGGCGAATTTACTGATGTTCTGCGCCAGCAGCACGCCGTCCAGCGACGGGATGTTGATATCAAGGAAAATCGCGTCCACGTCATGCTGCTGGAGATATTTCAGCACGTCCAGCCCGTCTTCAAACGTGGCGACCACTTCCATCTGGCTGTGGGTTTTAATCAGCCAGTTCAGCTCCTGCTGCGCGAGGACTTCATCCTCAACGATAATGACTTTCATCGCATTCCCTCTCTACAACAGTACGGCGTCGCCTGGGCGCAGCGGCTGATCGGGTACGTAAAACGCAATCTCCGTGCCTGGCTCCAGGCGGCGAATATGCAACCCCTCGCCATATAACAGCTTCACGCGATGGTGCACATTGATAAGCCCAATCTTATTCACCGGCATGTCGTTGGTATCCAGTTGTTCGATAATCTGCGGATCGATGCCGTGGCCGGTATCGCGGACCGCAATGCGGACCCGGCTGCCACTCTGGGTGATGCTAAGCGTCACCACGCCTTTACCGCGACACGGTTGAATGCCATGCACAATGGCGTTTTCCACCAGCGGCTGGATAAGCAGACTGGCGACGCGGCAGTTTACCTCGTCGTCGATATCATAAATCACGGTGAGTTTGTCGCCGAAACGCGCCTGCTCAATCGCGATGTAATCCTTAATCTGATAAAGCTCTTTTTTAATATCGATCTGCTCATCATCTTTTAGCTCGATGTTGTAGCGCAGATAACGTGAGAGATTAAAAATCAGCTGGCGTGCGGTGTCCGGATTAAGGCGTATAGAAGACGAAATCGCGTTCAGCGCGTTAAACAGAAAATGCGGGTTAATTTTGCTCTGCAGCGCCCGCAGCTCGGCTTTGTTAGCCATTTCCCGGAGCTGCTCAGCGCGCGACACCTCAAGCTGGGTAGAGATAATCTGCGAAAGTCCGATCGCCATCTCCTGGAGCGATGACGTTATCTGGTGCGCGTGGCAGTAATAGATTTTTAGCGTGCCGGTCACAACGCCTTTCTCCCACAGTGGGATCACCAGCATCGAATGGATTTCCGGCGTGCGGTGGGCCTCATCGTTGTTTTTGATGATGATTTTACCGTAATGAATGGCCTGCTGAGTCGTCGGGCTCAGGACGTCGTTATTATCCTGATAATTATGCTCGCCCACGCCGACATACGCCTGCACCGTTTCGGTATTGGTAATGGCGACGGCATCCGCGTTGATATCGCGGCGGATAATATCGCAGACCTGGCGCAGCGATTCGCTGTTCACATGGCGAAAGAGCGGCAGCGTTTTGTTGGCGATATCGAGCGCCAGTTTCGCCTGGCGCGCGGCACTCGCCTCTTTTTCACCCTCAACGCTTCGCACCAGCAACACGATAAAGCCAATCGACACGCTGCCGAGGATCATCGGCACGCCGATTTTTGACACGATATCCAGCCCAAGCGCAGTCGTCGGCGCCCAGATAACTACCAGAATCATCGTCAGCGTTTCGCACAGCATCCCGCCAATAATTCCGACACGCCAGTGTTGCGCTTTCGGCACGCGGCGGCTGATAAAGCCGGAAAGCCCGCCTGCGACGATGCTGGTGATAAAACAGGGGATGGCAGTGATACCGCCAATATCAATCAGGTAGCGATGCAGCCCGGCGATAACACCGGTAATAAGGCCGACCCACGGGCCGAAGAGAATACCGCCGGACATCACGGCGATAATACGCACATTGACCAGCGAGCCCTCCACCGGGACGCCGGACCAGGTGCTGAAGAGCGCAAACAGCGAGAAGATCGCCGTCACCGCCAGCAGCTCTTTTGGCGTATGGGCGCTCTTGTGCAGCAGCTCCCGGAACAGACGGATGCGAATCAGGAAAAAGAGGCAAATCAGCATTAGCGCCGCGCGGTCAAAGACCGCGAGCAGCATATCGAAAATCTCGTGCACGGAAAATCCGGATGTCTGGCAGGAAAGGGACATGATAGAAAACCTGGCGGCCCTTGACCAGCCGCCAGGTTTTGCCGGTTACGCGCCTTTGAGCTGTTCGCGTCCGGCTTGGGTAAGGTCGGCCTGCGTGGCGCGGCCGCTGAAATCCACTTCAAAATCATCTGACGCGAAGTCCGGCGGCGAGCGGCCCTCCACAAACGCTGGCCACTGGCGCTTCAGATATGCGTCGTTCTTCTCACACCAGGGCGCGGCGGCGATATACATCACGTTACTGTCGAATTCGCCCTGATGTTCATTTTCCACCGCGTGAATCACATCGCAGTGCCAGAACACGGTGTCGCCCGGCTCCATATCCGGAATAGAGGAAATCCCGGTCAGTAAAAGGGGATGCCACTGTTCGTTAATGGATAACGCCCGTCCAGGCTTTGCATCGCACAACGAATCTTCCGGTACGTCGTCCTGCAATGCGCGCAGCAGAATATACGCCATCGCATTGGCGACCGGCAGCAGTGTCAGCGTGCCGCCGTGCTTGCGCTGTTCAGACAGCGCCGTCCAGCCCTGGAAGGTGCGAAACATCGAACAGACTGCGGGCGAGGGGATTTCACGCGCGTCGACGCGCCCTTCGGCATCAAACGGGTTATAGCGCTGCCATTCGCCGTTAAACACGTGTCGGTAAACGTGACGGAAATGGTCATCCAGCCAGCGCTCTACCGAGCCGCCGTCGACATGCGGCGACAGCCCAAGCGACGACGAACGCGGCGGGCGGCGGCGCGTGCGGTCAGCATAGGTCACTACACGGTTCGGGTCGAAATGCTGTTTGCCATGGCTTTGCGTCTGCCAGAGATTATTAAGAAACACCTGCGCGGCCTTCATGCGTTCATGCTGGCGCGCCTCAACCTGCGGTTTGGACCAGTAAATGCCGTAAATCTGCGGCTTACTGTCGGCAAGCGTACCGAAATAGTTATCTTCCGCCGCATTTTTTAGTTTTTCGACAAAGTGGTTGCGCGCCAGATAATCGCCCACTTCCTGGTTCCAGGCGCGGGCCTGGGCTTCCGGGAAGACGCCTTTAATCACGCAGCAGCCGCGCTCGCGGATCCGTGCTTTCTGCTGCTCGCTGATACGGCCATGCACAATATCGTCGGCGTGGATCTGCGGCACCGGATTTTCGCCGCGGGCGGTTTCGCTTTTGATGGCGTCAATCTGGCGTGAAATATCCGCTTCGAGCTCAGCGAACACAGCCTGATAGTTCGGCAGCGCGCTTCGCAGCCGTTGTTTGATTTCACGGATAGCGGCGGGAAGGTCATTAATTTGCAGGGTCATCTCGCGTACTCCAGTGGTCGGGAACAGGGGTTATTGTTTTGTTGCGTCAACGTTAATATAAACATCTCTCATCAAATAAAACAGGGTTAACTTTCAAATGAAAGTTCCCGTTTTTTGTCCCGACAATTATTTTTGCGCTTCCCTCTCGACAGCAGAAAATTTTCCAGGCTATGTTCTTAAAGCCGCATCAGCGGCAGCGTCGCTCGGACGGTCCGGGCGCTTACGTCACTTTGAGGAACCTATGGCTGACTTCAGTCCTAAACGCCGTTTTTCACGCATCGAACGTCTTCCCCCTTACGTTTTTAACATCACTGCTGAGCTGAAGATGGCTGCGCGTCGGCGCGGCGAAGATATTATCGACTTCAGCATGGGCAACCCGGACGGCCCAACGCCGCCGCATATCGTTGAAAAACTCTGTACCGTGGCCCAGCGCCCGGATACGCACGGCTACTCCACATCACGCGGCATTCCACGCCTGCGCCGCGCCATTTCGCGCTGGTATCAGGAGCGTTATGACGTCGATATCGATCCCGAAACCGAAGCCATCGTCACCATTGGTTCCAAAGAGGGGCTGGCGCACCTGATGCTGGCGACGCTCGATCACGGTGATACGGTGCTGGTGCCAAACCCGAGCTACCCGATCCACATCTACGGCGCAGTGATCGCTGGCGCGCAGGTGCGCTCGGTGCCGCTGGTCGAAGGCGTGGATTTCTTTAATGAGCTGGAGCGGGCTATCCGTGAAAGCTACCCGAAGCCGAAAATGATGATTCTGGGCTTCCCGTCCAACCCTACGGCTCAGTGCGTTGAGCTGGAGTTTTTTGAGAAAGTCGTGGCGCTGGCGAAGCGTTATGACGTGCTGGTGGTGCATGACCTGGCGTACGCCGATATTGTTTATGACGGCTGGAAAGCCCCGTCCATCATGCAGGTGCCAGGCGCGCGCGAGATGGCGGTAGAGTTCTTCACGCTCTCCAAAAGCTACAATATGGCGGGCTGGCGCATCGGTTTTATGGTGGGGAATCCGGAGCTGGTGAGCGCGCTGGCGCGGATTAAAAGTTATCACGACTACGGCACCTTTACGCCGCTACAGGTGGCGGCCATCGCCGCGCTGGAAGGCGATCAGCAGTGCGTGCGCGATATCGCAGAGCAGTATAAACGGCGTCGCGATGTGCTGGTGAAAGGCCTGCACGAGGCGGGCTGGATGGTGGAGTGCCCGAAAGCCTCGATGTATGTCTGGGCGAAAATCCCGGAGCCATACGCGGCGATGGGGTCGCTGGAGTTCGCTAAAAAACTCCTGCAGGACGCGAAAGTCTGTGTATCACCGGGCATCGGGTTTGGCGATTACGGCGACACCCATGTGCGTTTTGCCCTGATTGAAAACCGCGATCGCATCCGTCAGGCGGTGCGCGGCATCAAGGCGATGTTCAGGGCCGATGGCCTGCTGCCAGCGGGTGCGAAAAACGGCCCCTCACAGGACGCCGAATAAAAAAACAGGAGCCAGTGGCTCCTGTTTTTTTAGCTCAGGTGTTTTACTAAATCATCAGGGCAAACGTGCCGGCCCACAACAGTAAAATCACCGATACGCCCATAAAGAAATATTTCACGTTACATCGCTCCGCATGCCTGAAAGCACGCCTGAATCAATACGCAAGGTCACAGTATAGAAAGATGAAGCCGCTGCTGATTCACTTTGGGACTATTCCCCACTTTGCGCAGCCGCTTCTCTGGAGTCGTGCGGCCTTATAACCGGCCTGCGGGCGCTAATGTAAACCTTTATTTCAGGGGTGACAAGCGACGCGCGGGCCTGGGCGGATTATTTTTTTAGCAGACAATTTTTATAAAAAAATAAATTAGTTACGGTAAGTAATCCCTGATTCCTGGTGGTTGTAGGAATCACCTTTTATGTTGATGCTAAAGGCTCATCTCAACAGGAGCGCATATGAAAATCAGCAAGGCGAATGCGGAACATTATCTCTGGGGCGGCGACTGTGACGGCTGGCACCTGGTGAAAAGCCAGGGGCTTAGCGTAATACATGAGCGAATGCCTGCAGGGCGCGCGGAACAGCGCCACTACCATGAGCAGTCGCGCCAGTGTTTTTTCGTGCTGCGTGGGACGCTGACCATGGAGCTTAACGGCGAGCGCGTGACGCTGTTGCCCGGCGAGGCGATAGAAATCCCGCCGCAGGCGCCGCATCAGGCGCGCAATGACAGCGCGCAGGAGACTGAGTTTTTAGTCATTTCTCAGCCGACCACGCGCGGTGATCGGGTGGATCTTACAGCCAGCCCGAGCGCTTGAGCTTCCAGTAGAGCAGATAGCAGACGGCGATCGTGCCGCCGATGGTTGCCGGATAGCCGAACGATGAGCGAATCTCCGGCATATTCTCGAAGTTCATGCCGTACATACTGAAGATAATCGTCGGCACCACGAGAATCGCCCCCCAGCCCGCGAGCTTTTTCACCACCTCGTTTTGCTGCACCGTGACCAGTGCCAGATTGACATGCATGGCGCTGGTGAGCATCTCGCGCATATCTTCGGCATCCATTACCACGTGGTGCGCGTGGTCCTGCACGTCGCGCAGGTACGGGCGTAACGTCTTCGGCACGATATGTTCATGTAAGCGAATCAGCTGGTTACAAATCTCATCGACCGGCAGCGCGGCGTTACGAATGGCGAGCAGCTGGCGGCGCAGCGTGTAGACTTTTTGCACGGCTTGTTTATCAAACTCGCTACGAAACATGCGGTCTTCCATCTCGCTGATATGACTGGTGAGCGAAGCGGTGATCTCCAGATAGTTATCAACGATAAAATCGAGCAGACAATAGAGCGCATAACCCGGCCCGAGCGCCAGCATATCCGGGTTTTCCTGCGCCCGCACCCGAATAGGCGCATAGCTTTCCGACGCGCCGTGTCGCACCGTAATCAAAAAGTTTTTACCCACGAATAAATGGGTTTCGCCAAACTCGATTTGGGCCTGTTTATTTTTCCACGCGGTTTTCACCACCATAAAAATGGACTCGCCATATTGCTCGATTTTCGGGCGCTGATGGGCGGTGAGGGCATCTTCGATGGCGAGTTCGTGCAGGCCGAACTCCTGCTGAATGATATGCATAAAAGGGGCGTCGGGCTGCCAGAGCCCCAGCCAGATAAACGCGTCAGGGTCCTGAACCGCTTCGCTGATATCTTCAAGATTAATCACTTGCGGCTCCTGGCCGCGGCGGTACACCATGCTGTTAACAATCATTTTCTCATCCCTGCGGTATCGCTTACCGGATAACTATAAGCAGCCTGTGCGCAGGCTTCCTCTTTTTCGCGTTAATTCAGGCGATTCTGGCGCGTTTAAAACATCTCCACCAGCCGCCGCACCGACGGCGAGCGTTCAAATTTGCGCCACGCCAGCGCAATGTCGGTTTTTAACGTCTGGTCGGTGAGCGGATGAAACGTGATTTGCGGATGCGCAATACACTGCATCGATACCGGCACCAGCGCGAAGCCAAAACCGGCCGCGACCATGCTGAGCGACGAGGAGAGCTGCGATGCCTGCTGGCTGTCGGCAGGTGCCAGCCCCGCGCGCAGACAGGCGTTAAAGACCAGTTCATACAGGCCAGGCGCCACGTCGCGCGGAAAGAGCACCAGCGGCGTGCCGGCCAGTTCGCTTAATGCCAGTTCGTCGCGCCCGCTTAACGGGTGGCTGCGGTGCAGCGCGGCGACCATTGGCTCTTCTTCAATCAGGCGCAGATTAAACGCTTTACTGCTCTCGCACGGCAGACGAACAAACGCGGCGTCAAGCAGTCCTTCCTGCAAATCATGCATCAGCGAGGCCATATTCGCCTCCTGCTGCAAAAGCGTAATAGCGGGGTAGCGGCGCTGAAACTCGTGCAGCAGCGAAAAGACACACCCCTGAAACGCATTGGAGCTACTGATGCCAATCGAGAGCGAGCCATTAACGCCCCGGGCGATGCCACGGGTTTTCTCAAGCGCCGCGTCGCTTAGCGCCAGTATCTGACAGGCGTCCTGATAAAACGCCTCGCCCGCCTCGGTCAACTCCACGCCCCGCGTCAGACGACGCAGTAGAGGTGTGCCTACTTCGCGCTCAAGGCGCTGGATCTGCTGGCTGAGCGGTGGCTGGGAAATGCCCAGCAATTCCGCAGCCCGTGTGAAGTGCCGCGTCTGGGCGACAGCGACGAAATAACGTAAATAACGAAGTTCCATATCTAAAACGTCTCAAACCGGGATGCTTTCTATATTGGAACCCTGCGCTGAATCGGGTCAACATTTCATTAATCTTTCTTACGGAATATGAGTGAGGATTAGTGCAATGAGCCATGCAACCGATTGTTCTTGCGAGGAAAGCTTGCTGGAAACCGTGCGGGCGCTGCGAGATAAAGATACAGAATGTGTGATATATCAAACATCCATGATGAGCGCCTTACTGAGCGGCGTTTATGAAGGCCATACCACCATTGCGGATCTTCTGACCAAAGGCGATTTTGGCCTTGGCACCTTTAACGAACTCGATGGCGAACTGATCGCCTTCAGCCATGAAGTTCATCAGTTGCGTGCCGACGGTAGCGCCCGTGAGGCGCGCCCTGATCAGAAAACCCCGTTCGCCGTCATGACCTGGTTTAAACCGCATTATCGTCAGCGTTTCGACCGCCCGATGAGCCGCCAGCAGATCCACGACGTAATAGACCGCCAGGTGCCGTCCGACAACATTTTCTGCGCGCTGCGTATCGACGGTCACTTCCGCCATGCCCACACCCGCACCGTACCACGCCAGACGCCCCCGTACCGCGCCATGACCGATGTGCTGGATGACCAGCCGGTGTTCCGCTTTGACGGACGCGACGGCGTGCTGGTGGGCTTTCGCACCCCGCAGCACATGCAGGGGATTAACGTCGCGGGATATCACGAACACTTTATCACCGACGATCGCCAGGGCGGCGGGCACCTGCTCGACTACCAGCTGGAACAGGGTGTGCTCACCTTCGGTGAAATCCACAAACTGATGATTGACCTGCCGTCGGACCCGGCGTTTCTCAACGCCGATCTGCATCCTGACAACCTCGATGCCGCCATCCGTTCGGTAGAAAACTAACAGTCTGAAAGGGGAAATATCATGGATAACGAAAACCGGATGCGTCAGTGGGCGCACGGTGCCGACATGGTGGTCGGTCAGCTTGAGGCCCAGGGGGTAAAACAGGTCTTCGGCATTCCGGGCGCCAAAATCGATAAGGTCTTCGACTCCCTGCTGGATTCCCGCATCCAGATCATTCCGGTGCGCCATGAGGCAAATGCGGCATTTATGGCCGCCGCTGTCGGGCGCATCACCGGCAAAGCAGGCGTGGCGCTGGTCACTTCCGGCCCCGGCTGCAGCAACCTCATCACCGGCATGGCAACCGCCAACAGCGAAGGCGACCCGGTGGTCGCGCTGGGCGGTGCCGTGCGCCGCGCCGATAAAGCGCGTCAGGTGCATCAGAGCATGGATACCGTGGCGATGTTCAGCCCGGTGACCAAATACGCGGTGGAGGTCTCTTCCTCCGATGCTATCGCGGAAGTGGTCTCTAACGCGTTTCGCGTGGCCGAGCACGGCAGACCGGGCAGCGCCTTTGTGAGTCTGCCGCAGGATATTGTCGACCTGCCTGCCCACGGCAACATTCTGCCAGCCGGAAACGCACCGCAGCTTGGGCCGGCGCCGGACGCCGCCGTTGATCATGTCGCCGCGCGTATTCGTGAGGCGAAAAACCCGGTGATTTTGCTCGGCCTGATGGCGAGCCAGCCGGAGAACAGCCGCGCGCTGCATCGGCTGCTTGAGAAAAGCCATATTCCGGTCACCAGCACCTATCAGGCGGCGGGCGCGGTAAATCAGGAACACTTCACCCGTTTTGCGGGACGCGTCGGGCTGTTTAACAACCAGGCGGGCGACCGTCTGTTGCATCTCGCGGATCTTATTATCTGTATCGGCTACAGCCCGGTGGAATATGAACCGGCGATGTGGAACAGCGGTAACGCGACGCTTGTGCATATCGACGTGTTACCCGCGTATGAAGAGAGCCATTACGCGCCGGAAATCGAGCTGGTGGGGGATATCGCCGGTACGCTTGAAAAACTCGCGGAGCGCATCGCACAGCCGCTTATCTTAAGCGATCGCGCCTCTGAGATTCTGATCGACCGCCAGAACCAGCGCGAGCTGCTGGCACGTCGTGGCGCGCAGCTTAACCAGTTCGCGCTGCATCCGCTGCGCATCGTGCGCGCCATGCAGGACATCATTAACAGCGATGTGACGCTGACCGTCGACATGGGCAGTTTTCACATCTGGATCGCGCGCTATCTCTACAGCTTCCGCGCACGTCAGGTCATGATCTCCAACGGCCAGCAAACGATGGGCGTGGCGCTGCCCTGGGCCATCGGCGCCTGGCTGGTTGAGCCTGGTCGCAAAGTGGTGTCCGTCTCCGGCGATGGCGGCTTCCTGCAATCGAGCATGGAGCTTGAAACGGCGGTGCGCCTGAAAGCGAATGTGCTGCATATCATCTGGGTGGACAATGCCTACAACATGGTGGCTATCCAGGAAGAGAAAAAATACCAGCGCCTCTCTGGTGTGAACTTCGGACCGGTGGATTTCAAAGCCTATGCCGAAGCGTTCGGTGCCGCCGGGTTCGCGGTGGAGAACGCCGACGCGCTGGAACCGACGCTGCGCGCCGCGATGGATGTCGACGGACCGGCGGTGGTCGCCATTCCGGTCGACTACAGCGATAACCCGCTGCTGATGGGCCAGCTCCATCTCAGCCAGATTCTCTGACTCACCAAAAGGAACGGATTATGAAAAAAGTAGCACTGGTTACCGGCGCAGGGCAGGGCATAGGCAAAGCCATTGCGTTACGCCTCGTCAAAGATGGTTTTGCAGTAGCGATCGCGGATTACAACGCGGAAACCGCCAATGCCGTGGCGCAGGAAATTAACGAGCAGGGCGGCAGCGCGCTGGCGGTGACCGTGGATGTGTCTAAGCGCGACCAGGTTTTTGCGGCGGTGGAACAGACCCGCAACGCGCTGGGCGGCTTTGACGTTATCGTCAATAACGCGGGTATCGCGCCGTCAACGCCGATTGAAACCATCACCGAAGAGGTTATCGACAGGGTTTATAACATCAACGTGAAAGGCGTGATTTGGGGTATGCAGGCGGCAATTGAGGCGTTCAAAGCCGAAGGCCACGGTGGCAAAATCATCAACGCCTGTTCACAGGCGGGCCACGTCGGCAACCCGGAACTTGCGGTTTACAGCTCCAGTAAGTTCGCGGTGCGCGGCCTGACCCAGACCGCCGCGCGCGATTTAGCGCCGCTTGGCATTACCGTCAACGGCTTCTGCCCCGGCATTGTGAAAACGCCGATGTGGGCGGAAATCGACCGCCAGATCTCTGAAGCCGCGGGCAAACCGCTTGGCTACGGCACGGAAGAGTTCGCCAAACGCATCACGCTTGGCCGTCTCTCCGAGCCGGAAGATGTCGCCGCGTGCGTTTCGTTCCTTGCAGGCCCTGACTCTGACTACATGACCGGCCAGTCGCTGCTTATCGACGGCGGTATGGTATTCAGTTAATCCTTATCATCTACCTTTTTCGGCATGTCCGAAAACCCACCGTTAATGCGGTGGGTTTTTTTATAGTGCGGGTATGGGAGTATCTGAGCATCGTTATCGGAAGAGGTAAAAATGAAAAAGGGTTTTCTGGGGTGTGCGCTAGTGTTTTTGTCCGGCTATGCAGGGCCAGGCGATCGATTACCGGATGTGCAGGCCTGGCCCGCTATACGCCATGCATAACTTACCGCGTGGCGAGCGGGGATAGCCTGTCGTCTGTCCAGATTATGGATAACGCGCTGGGGGCGAAAATTTTCGTAAAATCTTTCGAGAGCCTGTCTTTTACCCGCAGTCTGGCAAATGCCTGCCGACGTTTGGATATCATTTCGAAAGCGGCAGAAATATGTTGCGTATTACAGCGTGGACAATCCGCGCGATGAACGAGAACGCATTATTGAAGCGAACCTCTCGATCCCATGAATTTGGCGCAATAAACATTCCCGAATATTTAAAAGCCCCTTTCGGGGCCTTTAAATAAAGATGCGTAATGTTTACACCGGGTTTTTATTAGCGTCGTACAGACTCGCGGCAAAGAAGCGTAATCAGTCTTTACTCTGCAATAGAAAACGATAAATCAGGCCGCCCACTACGCCGCCCACCATCGGAACTATCCAGAACACCCACAATTGCTGTAAAGCCCAGCCGCCCTGGAAAATAGCAACTGCCGTGCTTCTCGCAGGGTTAACCGACGTATTGGTGACGGGAATGCTGATGAGATGAATCAGCGTCAGGGCCAGACCAATCGCCAGCGGCGCGAATTTCGCCGGCGCGTTTTTATCCGTGGCGCCGTGGATAATCAGCAGGAAGAAGGCCGTCAGCACCAGTTCCGTCAGGATTGCAGCTGAAAGGCTATAACCATCCGGTGAGTGTTCGCCGTAGCCGTTGGCGGCAAAACCGCTGGCAACGGCGTCAAAGCCTGCTTTGCCGCTCGCAATGGCATAGAGTACGCCTGCCGCAGCAATACCGCCGATGACCTGGGAAAGAATGTATGGAATAACCTCCTGAAAGGTAATGCGTCCACCTGCCCACAAACCCAGCGTGACGGCAGGGTTAAAATGCCCGCCGGAAATATGCCCTACGGCATAGGCCATCGTTATGACGGTAAGACCAAACGCAAGCGCTACTCCTGTAAAACCAATGCCCAGTTCAGGGAAAGCGGCAGCCAGCACAGCGCTCCCGCAGCCACCGAATACCAGCCAGAATGTGCCGAAAAACTCAGCCGCATTTTTTCTCAACATTTTATCTTCCTTGTAAGCACTATAATTATTAAGTGGTTGTATAACGGCGGAGCATCATAGCTTCTAAGCTGAATAAATAAATCGAATGCTGTTCTTAAATAGGAAGAGGATGTTATATGCTTTGTGCATATGATTAAGTTGTGTAAGCGAGATTAATCTTCTGTTGGAGCGTTGTTAGCGTTGTGATTAATATGGGTGGGATGCCTTTTTTTATCTCATTGATATCTTTTTAAATATAGCCATTAAGTATACGCTTTACAGAGGGCATCATATTCGGCCGTTAGCGCGGATAATTCATAATCTGTTAATATTTCATACGGTGACAACCCCTGGTAACGAGGTGAAAAGTTCTCTTCTATAATTTTTTTATAACGGCTTTTGATTCCTGTAATTAGCGCTGCAGGAACACTCTCATGATCGCAAGGATCGTTTTTAGCGCAAATAAAATAAAACATGGTCGCTTTTAAGGGTTCAGACAATAAATCGTGATGATTTTTAACCAGATAATTTATAGCATGAGATCTATATATTTCTGATAAAAGTAGCTCGTTCAGGCATGAGGATTTAAATAGACCGTTTGTTATAACGCTTGATGTGACTATTCTCTTTTTGAAAAAAGCAGCCGTGTCTATATCGAGCGAGTCAAGCTTACGCAGGTAATCATCCGCTTCTTCGGCACCTTCATCTTCACAACAAGGATTGAAATAATAGGGATCTATATAACCTTGTTGAAGATAAAGAGCCAGACCATCGATCAGTCTGTTTTTAAGCTGTTGTTTGGTTTCAGGCAGGGTTACTTATTTTTGAATAATAAAGGGCTGAACCGGTATGGCGGTAGAAATAAAAGGAATAAGGATACATTTTTATGCCTCTAGGGTTTTCTATCGTCGGCATGATAACACAGAAACGGATGTTATATTCTGTGCTTGGTTAAGCGCAGGTCAGGCCGGTGGATTTTTTGCCATCGCAGCGCCATCCGAAATATTAGCAAGCAGCGAAAATATACTGAAACCTCCACCGTATCCTAAATTTCCAGATGTTAATGTTGGCTCAAAGCGTCGGGGCAACAGGCGTGAGTGAGGTCAGCGGCTAACGAGGGATCAGACAAGCTTTTGCATGAAGCATTGAGTGGCGTGACGACCAACATGGTGTCACAGCAGAAATCGAGCTTACAATCTAATTTATTGTTATTAAAGAAAATATATTAATTCGTTAAAGATGGCACCCTCAATTGTACCCGCAAACTTGTTTGGCTATTCAGGAGTCAAAAATTAAATCATCTGAAACTGCAGCCTGATTATGTTGAGAGCAGGGATAGTTACACCATTTCAGAAATACTTGAACATACTTATCTCTTCGTTAGTATTCCCGGATAGTGTTTTGCGATGGTGTCGTTCATCTTCTCCACCAGGTCTGGACGCCTGAAGGTAATGTATGCGGAGCCTTTCTGGAAATAGCGTATCGACAGATAATCATCGCATTAGTCTTTCGCACTTTTCCCGTGCTGACTAACGCGGCTATCGAGGCGTGACGCAATATCCGCCCGGTTATCGGGCACCGACTTACCGTCCAGCAGGTGTAGCATTCGCTCCAGGTCAACTAGCTGATTGCTGCGTGAGCCGCGGCTGAAGTGAAATCCCCACCGGTCATACCTGACCACCGACTCCACGATGATTTTCTTCCCAAAATAGCACAGGCAGTTGGAGCGATAGTTCCAGCTCAGGCTTTCAAACTCGTTGATGACACTGCGGGGCAACGTAACGCCGGTGAAACTGCTGCCCGGCCTGAAACGTGCGGTAAAGCTCATTGGGGAGCGTCAGAAACAGAGAACCGGCACGACGGCGCAGCCAGACTTCCCCTTGCTCGCCAGACAGCGCTTCAACCGCCAGTTGCTGCGTCGCCTCCGTACGTAAATCCTCTTCCCCCACCGTCAGCATGACCGCCAGCCGCCGCAGCTGGCAGACCCGCACGATAAATACCGACTGGCCGCACAACGCCGCACTTAGCGTCAGACCGGCCACCCGTAATGTCTCCAGCCTGATAAAACGTTCAGCCCGGCGGTTAATGTCACCACCTTTTTAGCCAGCGGTTGGAGAGCTGATATGCCGGTATCGACAATTCACCTCCCCTGATGGCACTGTTCCAGGCTTTCGATAACGGTAATTGACGGTCATCCACCAATGAAGCGTCTTCCATAATTCCCTCTGAATGGGAGGCATCAATGAGTGCGGATGCTGACAGACACTTTTTAAAAGTCAGATCGTTTTGATGGAGCAATTTTTTGGAATTCGATCTGTTTCGCCAATGAATTCATGATTCATGCTCGTATTATTTGTTTTGTTAATATATTCTTTATGGGGTATAGCGTGATTTATATATAACTTAATGGTCGTGGAAATAATAAAAGGACGAGGATGGATGCGGGGTTGAATGGTGGCAGGATTCGCTCATTTTCTTTTAGTTACAATTTGCTGCATTGAGATATGTGGCGAGAGGAATATCTTTTTCACAGAAGTTTGATTTCCTCTTTGTGTTCAGTTGAATATTTTCTCTTATCTGCCTGCCCTTGTCAGCTTCTTTTCTCCCTATCCTGAATCCTGCATCAACGCTAGTCCGTTAACGGAGTAAAATGCTCCTTATTTGCGTTTATTAAGTATGTTGATCTAGGTCACTGATCTAAATAAGTCATTTGCACCACAATGCTGTTTGTAAAGGAGTGTCATTTTCGGTATTCAATCACTGGTTGAAAGGGAGTGGGGTATGTCTGATTCGTTTCAGAATGAAGTGCCTAAAGCGCGTATTAATCTTAAGTTATCGCTACACACGGGTGGTGCGCAGAAAAAAGTTGAGTTACCCCTGAAATTACTGACAGTAGGTGATTTCAGCAATGGTCGTGAAAATAGCCCATTATCAGCGCGTGAAAAAGTTGGCATTAATAAAAATAACTTTGACAGCGTTTTGAGCGAGTTCTCTCCGCAGGTCAATCTGACGGTGGAAAATACACTGGCTAATGACGGCAGCGAAGAAAATATCCGCCTTGATTTCCGGAATATGAAAGACTTCGAGCCAGAGCAGGTGGCTCGTCAAATCCCGCAATTAAAAGCTATGCTCGCCATGCGCAGCCTGCTGCGCGACCTCAAATCTAATCTTCTCGATAATTCCATGTTCCGCAAAGAGCTGGAACTGATCTTACGCGACCCGGCACTGAGCAACGAACTGCGTAATGAAATCGCCGCTCTGGCACCGAAACACGCCTGATTATTGACGGACCAACACAGGATTATGCTGATGTCTGTACAGAATGAAAATGCTGTCTCCGGCGGCGAGACACTCGTCCGGGAACGTTCCACTGATAACGGGGTGTATGCCTCCCTGTTTGAGAAAATCAACCTGATGCCTGCAACCGGCCTGAGCGACCTGAGCATCTGGCAGGATGAAGCCGCGATGGCGGAAGCCGATGCGAACGAGCGTATTACCGCCGGGGTGCAGGTCTTTCTGCAGTGCCTGACGAAGTCCGGTCAGAAAGTGGAAAAGCTCGACAAGACGTTAATTGACCACCATATCGCTGAGCTGGATTACCAGATTAGCCGTCAGCTTGATGCAGTGATGCACAGCCCTGAATTTCAGAAAGTGGAAAGCCTGTGGCGCGGAATGAAGCACCTGGTGGATAACACCGATTACCGCCAGAACGTGCGCACCGAAATTCTGGATATTGCCAAAGAAGACCTGCGTCAGGATTTTGAGGATTCACCGGAAATTATCCAGAGCGGATTGTACTGGCACACATATGTGAGTGAGTACGATCAGCCCGGCGGAGAGCCGATTGGGGCGGTAATTTCGGCGTATGAATTTGACGCCTCTGCGCAGGATGTGGCGCTGATGCGTAATATCTCCAAAGTGTCTGCGGCTGCCCATATGCCCTTTATCGGCTCTGCCGGGCCGAAATTCTTCAATAAGACCTCGATGGAAGAAGTCGCTGCTATTAAAGACATCGGTAACTATTTTGACCGCGCTGAATATATCAAATGGAAAGCATTCCGTGACTCTGAGGACTCCCGCTACCTGGGTCTGGTGATGCCGCGTGTGCTGGGTCGTCTGCCGTATGGTCCGGACACGGTGCCGGTACGCAGCTTCAACTATATCGAGCAGGTCAAAGGCCCGGACCACGAGAAGTATCTCTGGACCAGCGCCTCGTTTGCCTTTGCCGCCAACATGGTGAAGAGCTTTATCAACAATGGCTGGTGCGTGCAAATTCGCGGTCCACAGGCCGGTGGTGCGGTGAAGGACCTGCCAATTCACCTCTACGACCTCGGTACCGGCAATCAGGTGAAAATTCCGTCGGAAGTCATGATACCGGAGACCCGTGAATTTGAGTTCTCCAATCTTGGCTTCATCCCGCTGTCGTACTACAAGAACCGCGATTACGCCTGCTTCTTCTCGGCGAATTCAACCCAGAAACCGGCTATTTATGACACTGCCGATGCCACCGCCAATAGCCGCATCAACGCCCGTCTGCCTTACATCTTCCTGCTGTCGCGTATCGCGCACTATCTGAAGCTGATTCAGCGCGAGAACATCGGCACCACCAAAGACCGCCGTCTGCTGGAGCTGGAACTCAACACCTGGGTGCGCGGTCTGGTGACCGAAATGACCGATCCGGGCGACGAACTGCAGGCATCCCATCCGCTTCGCGATGCCAAAGTCATCGTTGAAGACATCGAGGATAACCCGGGCTTCTTCCGTGTGAAACTGTACGCGGTGCCGCACTTCCAGGTGGAAGGGATGGACGTCAATCTGTCGCTGGTATCCCAGATGCCTAAAGCAAAAGCATAAGGCAGGGCAGGGATGAAAATTTATCGTCCACTGTGGAACGAGGGGGCTTTACTGTCCCCTCAACAGTTCCAGCAGCAGGCTGAATGGGAGTCTTTTCGCAGTGCCGGTGCATCAGCGCTGGCATCCCCATTCCCCTGGGGTGTGGAAAAGATTGAGTTTAATGACAGTCTTCTTTCGTCCGGCCTGATCCAGATTACGCAGTTACGCCTCTGGCTGGAAGATGGTTCTCTGATTGATGCCCAAAGAAGCGATCTGCCTCCGGCGCCGCGTGAGTTAGATGCCAGCCAGCTGGCAGGTCGTGATGCGGTAACTGTCGTCATCGCACTTCCCCACATGCAGCCAGGTGTTGCCAACGTAGAACAGGAAGGCATCAGTGCAAACAGGCCGCTTCGCTATCGGGAAGAGTGGGTAACGTTGCAGGATGCCTTTGGCTCTGAGGAAGAGTCCATGGCCGTTGCCCGGTTTAATTTCAGCATCCGGTTTGCCCATGAAAGCAATGATTCGTGGAAAGTGTGCCCGGTAGCAAGATTGATCCGGGATGAGCAAAAAGTGTGGCGACAGGATCCGTCTTTTATTCCTCCAGTGGCGTTATTTGGGGCAAGCCCGATCCTGCGCGAACGTCTGATGCTGCTTAATCGTCAGTTACGCTCCCGACGCCAGCGTCTGATGACGATGCGTCGTGAAAGCAACGAAAGGCTCGCCGATTTTGCCGTCGCCGATGTTTCCCTTTTCTGGTTACTGAATGCACTGAATTCTCACGCCAGAGTGCTGACAGAATACGAACGTTTTCCTTCCCGCCCACCTGAACAGGTGTGGGCGGAGCTCGCTCGTCTGGCAGGGAGTATGCTGACCTTTTCACTGGACCATGATGTTGACGCCATACCAGGTTATGACCACGAGGAACCGGCCAATGCGTTTCCTCCGCTGTTTGACCTGATAACGGGTTTGCTGGAGGCCAGTCTGCCATCCCGGGTTATTGCTCTGGAGATGTCCCGCCCGGACGGACAGACCTGGAAGGCCAACCTCCATGATATCCGCCTGCGTGAAGAGGCCGACCTCTGGCTCTCTGTGCGCTCGGATATCCCGGCCTGGCAGGTCGCCGAGAAATTCCCTGCACTTTGTCAGGCGGGTTCACCAGATGATGTCACCGAGATCTATGGTGCGGCACTCAAGGGGATCCCTTTGATTCCGGTGAGCAGGGTCCCGGCTGCGTTGCCTGTACGCATGGAAAACCAGTATTTCGCACTTGATATGGAAAGCCCCGCTGCGCATGAAATGCAGGAGCAGGGCGTGTGTATGTTCTATGTACCGGAGTTGCTTGGCGCGCTTGAACTTGAACTGTTTGCGGTATTGCGCTCATGAGACAGGATATCGATATCGACCAGCTGATGACGGAGACCTGGCTCACCGTCACCATGCTTAAAAAGGGTGCCGTCACGCTTAATGGCACTGCGCTTTACAACAAGTGCGTGAAACAGATTGAAAGTGTGCGGGAAGCGCTGGTGCGTGCCGGTTATGACGAGGCCAGCGTCGAACATATTTCCTATGCACAGTGCGCTTTGCTTGATGAGACAGTGATGAGCCGTAAGCCTGAAAAAAGTGAGGAAGAAGAGGAGCCCAAAATTGATGAGGGCCAGGTCGCCTGGCGTAAAGCGCCGCTTCAGGCGCGCTTTTTTGGCTCACTCCGGGCAGGCGAAGCGCTGTGGGACCGCATTGCTGAGGTCCTGCGCCAGCCCTCACCGAACCCGGCCGTTCTGACGTGCTATCACCGGGTGATAGCCCTGGGCTTTCAAGGACTGTACAGCCTGAAAGCGGTCAGTCAGTCGCAGAGGGATGAGGTGGTCAAAGCCCTCTCTGAGCGGGTATCTCCGCCTGATGCAGGCCTTTCTCTGGTTATTCACCGGATGGGGAGACATCGCTGGAGTCTGATGCGCTCAGTCTGGTTCTGGATAGCGCTCGCCATCATCCTCACCGGCGTCATCTGGTGGGGTGGCCATCTGTGGCTCCAGGCACTGTTGTCAGCACACATACCGGAGCTGCGTGGTTAATGCGTAGATCAGTCATTATTCCGGTTGCCCTGCACACCTTTGTCGCCGTTGTCACGTTGCTGTGGTTGCTCTGGTATTTCATCCCGACAGGCAACGTGTTTAAAGGACTGACCACTCTTCTGATCCTCCTTCTGGCAGGCTGGACTGTTTTTAAACATTGTCGGCGTGATGAGCCAGAATCCGATGCCACCATCACCGCTGATGACCTGCCATTACCCGACACCGGGGGGCCCGTTGTCCTGGTATGTGGTGACCTACTGAATACCCTGTTCCAGGGAAGCGTTTTGCGCAAAACAGCTCAGGGATGGTGGCTACGGGCCGGTGATGTCAGCCAGTTAACTGACGTTGTCCGCAGCATACAGACGCAGTTCCCGCGCCAGGTCGGTCAGCTCTCGGTGATGTACCGCTGCCTGCCAGACCAGCATCAGGATGAAGCCGTTCTTCGTTCCACACTGAAAACGCTCCGCCAGCAGTGTAAGCAGATTAAATCCCTGACAGGTTTCACACTGCCGGTGGTGTTGAGTGCCGAATTTTCCGGGCCTGTAACGCCGTGGATAATCGTTCGTGGTGATAAGCCGATTGTCTGTTCGGTTAATGATTCGCCTCAGGCATTTATTGACTGGCAACAGGCGGATGACCATATCCTGGCACTGCCAGCCGTCAGGGAGGCATTTTCCTTCATCCGTCATATCCTGACCCATGAGCTGGAGAAAGCGGACCGGTTAACGCCGCCCGTGCGTGCATTTTCCGTTGCTATGCGCCTCGGCGTGGTCAATCCAGAGGCTCAGTCAGTCTGGTCCGACTGGCTCTGTTCCCGGACCTGCTTGCAGTTTACCCGCAAAGCCGGACCAGCAGTGCAGGTAAGCCTGTTCCCGGATCCGGTTCTGCCGCTGCTGGCACCTTTTGCGTCGACGGTACAGGGAGGGCAACGTACCCGTCGTCTGGTTCTGCTGATGTGGCTGTGCGCCCTGACCGCACTGGGTATTTCTGCACTCAATAATCGTGATCTCATTCGTCAGGTGAGTACCGATTTACAGCGCTGGAATGCTATCCCGATGAACCATTACCCTCCTAAGGCGGAATCACTCACCGCTCTGAAACAGGATGCGCTCCTGCTTGAACGCTGGCAGCGTCAGGGAGAGCCTTTGCGTTACAGCCTGGGCTATTACCCGGGGCAACGCCTCTGGCTGGCCTTGCAACAGGCTATCGATACCTGGACACCACCACCCGCCCCTGAACCGAAACCGGTCCCGAAAATTGTCCGTCTCGACAGCATGTCGCTGTTCGATTCCGGCAAATCGGTACTCAAAGACGGCTCAACCAAAATACTCGTCAACGCACTGGTGGGTATCAAAGCCAAACCAGGCTGGCTGATAGTAGTCAGCGGCCATACCGACAATACCGGCAGCGTACAGCTCAATCAGATCCTGTCTTTGCACCGCGCTGAGTCCGTCCGTAACTGGATGCGTGATACCGGGGACGTACCGGAGAGTTGTTTTGCCGTGCAGGGTTACGGTGACAGCCGACCGATTGCATCAAACGACACGCCTGATGGCCGTGCGCATAACCGGCGTGTCGAGATCAGTCTGGTACCGCAGGCTGACGCCTGTCGTCTGCCAGGCGCAAAAATTGCGTCACAGGATGTGCGTGACGTTTCAACTCAAGAAATGGAGAAGTAAACATGGCAATCCCAGTTTATCTGTGGCTGAAAGACGATGGCGGCGCTGACATCAAGGGTTCCGTAGATGTGAGAGACCGCGAAGGAAGCATCGAAGTTGTTGCTCAGGAACACAACCTGTACATCCCGACCGATAACAATACTGGCAAACTGACCGGCACCCGTATTCACACGCCGTTCCTGTTTACCAAAGAAATCGACTCTTCCAGCCCTTACCTTTACAAAGCCGTGACCACGGGCCAGACCCTGAAGTCTGCTGAATTCAAGTGGTACAAAATCAACGATGCAGGCCAGGAAGTTGAGTATTTCAACACCAAACTGGAAAACGTCAAACTGGTAAAAGTCGCTCCGAAAATGCACGACATCAAGGATGCCTCCTTCGAGAAGCATAACCACCTTGAGCAGATCGAGCTGCGCTACGAAAAAATCACCTGGACCTACAAAGACGGCAACATCATTCATTCCGATTCCTGGAACGAACGTACCACTGCGTAAGACCCTGGCGGACAGAACCCTCTGTCCGCCATTTTTGTTTTGTTCTGCATAGCGCCTGTCAGACGGACGCTTCGCAGAGCAGTATCACAATTTATCGGCATGTACCTTATGGGCATCGGTTGACGGCCAGGGGCGGTAGCGTGCCTGAACAAGAGGGAACGACATGGAACATCATTCAGCAGTCCTGCTACGACGACTTAACCCCTATTGCGCCAGAGCACTGGAAGGTGCGGCCTCTTTATGCCAGACCCGTGCGCATGCTGAAATCACGCCTGAGCACTGGCTGTTAAAGTTGCTGGAGCAGGGAGAAGGAGATCTGACCGTTCTTGCTCGCCGCTACGAATGGGATATGGATACCGTCTGGCAGTCACTCCTGAGCTGGCTGGATGCACAGCCACGCTCAGTTCGCACCCGACCAGAGCTTTCTGCATCCCTTCAGACTCTGCTGAAACAGGCCTGGCTTGCCGCCACACTCGCCGGAGATGAGCAGATCCGCAGTATTCATTTGCTTACAGCCATGGTTGAAACGTCCGGGCTGACACGCTGTGATGGCCTCTGGCCTTTAATGACGCTGACCACCAGCCAGCTGGAAAGGTTACGTCCCTTGCTGGAGGCCCAGTCAGATGAGCGGCATGACGTTGCGCTCAGTGAGCAGCCTGGCAATGCCAGCATTATCGGCCGGGCTGCGCCGTTACAACATGAAGCACAAAACCAGGCTGAAGGCGGAAGTGCGCAGCCTGCCGTTTTACAGGAAGAGTCCGTTCTCAATCGCTTTACGGTCGATGTGACCGCCCGTGCCCGGGAAGGAAAGATTGATCCGGTCTTTGGACGCGATAACGAAATCCGTCAGATGGTGGATATCCTCTCCAGACGCAGGAAGAACAACCCGATCCTCGTGGGTGAACCCGGCGTGGGTAAAACGGCCCTTGTTGAAGGACTGGCGCTGCGTATCGCTGAAGGTAATGTGCCCGAAAGTCTTAAGCCTGTCATCGTCAGGACACTGGATCTGGGCTTGCTTCAGGCGGGTGCCGGTGTAAAGGGTGAATTTGAACAGCGCCTGAAGAATATCATCGACGCCGTCCAACACTCCCCGGTGTCGGTGCTGCTGTTTATTGATGAAGCGCACACCATCATCGGCGCGGGGAATTCGGCCGGTGGCGCGGATGCGGCGAACCTGCTGAAACCGGCGCTGGCGCGTGGCGAACTGCGTACCATAGCGGCCACCACCTGGAGCGAGTACAAACAGTATTTTGAGCGTGACGCAGCCCTTGAACGCCGCTTCCAGATGGTCAAGGTTGATGAGCCCGATGATGACACGGCCTGCCTGATGCTGCGCGGTCTGAAATCCTGCTATGCCGGACACCACGGTGTGCATATCACTGACGATGCGGTAAAAGCCGCTGTGACACTTTCCCGCCGCTACCTGACGGGCCGCCAACTGCCGGACAAGGCCGTAGACCTGCTCGACACAGCATCCGCCCGCGTGCGCATGAGCCTCGACACCGTGCCGGAGGCGCTGATGCAGTACCGCGCGAAGCTCACTGCGCTGGATATTGAGAAACAGGCGCTGCTGGAAGATATTGCGCTGGGCAATAACCAGCACGGCGAACGCCTGGCGGCGATTGAACAACTGCAGAACGACCTGATTGTCGAACTCGACGTGCTGGAAACTCAGTACGGTCGCGAGCTGAGCCTGACGGAACAATTGCTGGAGGTGCGCCAGGATATCAGCCGTCAGAGCGATATTGCCGCGCTGCAACAGGAGCTTTCTGCATTGCAGGGCAGCACGCCGCTGCTCTCGCTGGACGTGGACACCCGCACCGTGGCGACCGTTATCGCCGACTGGACAGGTGTCCCTCTCTCCTCACTGATGAAAGATGAGCAAACCGAACTACTGACACTGGAAGAACAGCTGGCAACCCGCGTTGTCGGCCAAAATCCTGCCCTGAATGCCATTGCTCAACGCCTGAGGGCCTCAAAAACCGGCCTGACACAGGAAAACGGGCCGCAGGGTGTGTTTTTACTGGTGGGGCCAAGCGGGGTGGGCAAAACAGAGACCGCGCTGGCGCTGGCTGACGTCATGTATGGCGGGGAGAAATCGCTTATCACCATCAACCTGTCGGAATACCAGGAGCCACACACCGTTTCGCAACTGAAAGGTTCTCCACCGGGGTACGTCGGTTACGGTCAGGGCGGCATTCTGACCGAGGCGGTGCGCAAGCGCCCTTACAGCGTGGTGCTTCTGGATGAAGTCGAAAAAGCACACCGCGACGTGATGAACCTGTTCTATCAGGTGTTCGACCGCGGCTTTATGCGCGACGGCGAAGGGCGTGAAATTGATTTTCGCAATACCGTGATCCTGATGACGTCCAACCTGGGCAGTGACCCGCTGATGCAGTTACTGGAAGAGCAACCAGAAGCCACTGAGAGCGAGCTGCATGAGTTGTTACGCCCGATCCTGCGCGAACACTTCCAGCCCGCGCTGCTGGCTCGCTTCCAGACGGTGATATACCGCCCGCTGGCAATGAATGCCATGCGCACCATCGTCGGCATGAAGCTGAACCAGGTAAGCAGGCGTCTGGCGCGTCACTACGGTATGAAGACCATGATTGCCGACAGCCTGCTGGACGCGCTGACCGATGCCTGCCTGTTGCCGGACACTGGAGCGCGGAATATCGACAGCCTGCTCAACCAGCAGATTTTGCCGGTGCTAAGTCAGCAGTTGCTGACGCACATGGCCGCAGGGCAGAAGCCTGAATCGCTAGGTCTGGGCTGGGATGAGGGTGAAGGGATTGTTCTGGTCTTTAATGAGCATGCAACAGGAGAGGTGTCATGATCGATGCTTTGATAAGCAAGGCTGGCGGCCAGACACAACAATTGTTGGGCCAGTCACGCTATCGCGTTGACGTACATGGCTGCACTGAATTTCTGGACGTGCTGCGCTTCAGCGCGTTGGAATCCCTCAGCCAACCCTGGCGCTATGACGTGGCGGTCACCTGCTCCTCGGCGGATATTGCCTGCGACACGTTACTGCTGAAACCGGCGTCATTTACCTTCCAGACTCCTGTGTTTGACGGGACGCCGGCGCTGCCGGTCCGGACGATTTTTGGCGTAGTGGAGTCGTTTCGCCGCGTCTCCACCTCGAATGATGAGACCCGTTACGCACTGATGATCGTTCCCCGTATTGCCCTGCTGGACTATACGAAAGGGAGCGAAATCTACCTCAATCAGTCAGTTACTGAAGTGGTTGAACAGGTATTGCGTAAACACGGTCTGGAAGGGCCTGATTTTGAGCTCCGGCTCTCCCGGGAATACCCGTCCCGGGAGCTCATCACCCGGTGGCGGGAGACGGACCTTGAATTTATCCAGCGCCTGCTGGCGGAGGTGGGCATTTACTGGCGCTATGAAATGGACAGCCGTCTTGAGCAGGACGTGGTGATTTTTCAGGACAGCCAGCAGCAGTATGAATTTGGCATCACGCTGCCACTGCGCAACCCGGCCGGGATGAGTGACAGCGGGCAGGAGAGCATCTGGGATATTCAGACGGCATACAATGTGGTGAGCGGAAGTGTGTCCACCCGCGACTACAACTACCGCGAAGCGCTAATGCCTCAGGACAGCACTGAAAGTATCAGCAACCAGGACGGTATCACCACCGGAGAAACATACCATTACGCGGAACCCTTCCTGACGGCAGGCGATGCGGAAAGCCCAGAGACCGGGGCATACTTCGCCCGTCTGCGTCATGAACGTATCCTGAACATGCAGTTCCGCGTTAGCGGGCATTCCTCCAGCCCTCATCTGGCCCCGGGTCAGGTACTGGAAACGGACGGAACGCTTCCCGATGCCGTCAGCGATGGCATCGTCATCACAACGGTGCGCACCAGCGGTTCGCGCAAAAGTAGCTTTACGCTGACGTTTGAGGGTATCCCCTACAGTGAAACCGTCTGTTATCGTCCGGCACTGCTCAGTCGACCGGTGATATCCGGCTCGCTGCCTGCCCGGGTGGAAAGCACACAGAAAGGTGACACCTATTCCTGGCTCGACTCGGATGGGCGATACCGGGTGAGGCTGCACTTCGACCGCAACAGTTCGGAACAAGGCTATGCCTATTTATGGCTGCGGCTAGCCAAACCCTATGCCGGGGATACCTACGGGTTCCACTCCCCGCTTATTGACGGAACCGAAGTGGCGGTGATGTTTGACAGTGGTGACCCGGACCGTCCCTATATCGCTTATGCCCTGCATGATTCAGAACATCCTGACCCTGTCACCCGTGACAACCATACGCGGAATGTGTGGCGTACGCCGGCGAATAATAAGCTGCGGATGGAGGATAAGCGCCAGCAAGAGCATATCAAGCTCGCGACGGAATACGGCAAAACGCAGCTTAATATGGGACACCTGGTCAACAGCCAGCGTGCAAAGCGCGGTGCCGGTTTTGAACTGCGAACGGATGAGTATGGCGCAGTACGTGCGGCTAAAGGTCTCTTCCTGACGGCGGATGCGCAGACCAAAGCCCAGGGCCCGGTGCTGGAAATGGCGCCTGCGCTTACCCAGATTAACCAGGCCAACAGCCAGATGCAGGCGCTGAACAGCGCCGCAGAAGCCGCCGGTGCACTGGTATCCGACATCAACACTCAGATTAGCTTCGTAACCGACAGAATCAAAGACCTTCAGTCTGCGGTACTGCTGGGCAGCGCTCCGCAGGGGATAGCATTCACCTCAGGGGAACACCTTCAGCTCAGCAGCACACGGAACACCATGATTAATGCCGGTCAGCATCTTGATATCGGTGCGATGAAAAATCTGTCTGTCACGGTAGAAAAAGCCCTCGGTCTGTTTGTGCATAAAGAAGGGGCGAAGGTGGTTGCCAACCAGGGAGACATTGAGATTCAGGCTCAACACAACACGATGGCCCTGTTTTCTGAAAAGCAGCTGACGGTGACCAGTAGTGAAGACGAAATAATTATCAGCACCCCGGAAACGCTGACGCTTAACGGTGGCGGGTCTTACCTGAGGCTGAGTAAGAACGGGATTGAGCATGGTTCCTCCGGTGATTTCATTATGAAGACATCAAACTATCTGGTGCCGGGTACCGGCGCAAACCTTCCCAATGAAACCCCGAACTTCAGCCTGACGGATATTACTCAGGAAAGCAAAATTAGCAGCAAATCATTCAATGATTGAGCAGAAAACCATTAGTGGTCGATCTCTTAAGCACTCTGAAGTGAAGCCGTTCATAACACGGAAAGACGAATACTATGAAAACCAGTTTAAAATTAACGTCGATATTCTGTGCGTTACTTTTATCCATTTTTCATGCTTTAGCTTCGGAAGTAAGTCCGGGGCGACGAAAATTGAAAGATTCACCAGAATCTGTTGTTCAGCATTTTTATACTGACTACCTGACAGCCTGGAATGACCCGGACGTTGGGCATGGTCTCGAAAAAATTCACAATGCAATAGGCAGCTTTACAACAAAACATCTTCAGAAACTCAAAAGCGAGGATGGCTCAGGTACTGACTACTTTACGAATGTTCAGGATATTTTTCCTGAGTGGGTGGATGAAATCTTCATAAATGTTTCATCGCTGAGAAGTGACAAAACCGTTAAAGAACTGATGCTGGGTCACAGCGAAAATTAGTCAAAATATAAAACCAACCTTGTCCGGGATAACGGTAAATAGCTCATGGGTTCAGTGTTATTTGTGCCCAGCGCTACTGGCTGTTGCAATGATAACTAACTTATTTGAAAGCGAAAAATGAATATAAAAATATCAAGGCATAAATTTCTTGCAAACTTTCCTTTTACAATTGTTTTTTTATTTTCAAATCTTTCACTGGCTGATGAATTAAATAACCCCGAAGATATTGTGCATGACTTTTACTCTGCATATCTTAAGGATGAGCCAACTGGCAACGATGTATTAGTTAAAAAACATGTATCTGATGAGCTTAAAAAAAGCATCAATGACTCCACTATGTGTAATTATGACTCTGATGATTCGGTATCCGAGTCAGAATTAGCAAAAAAATGTTCAACGAAGCACGAATGCAAAAAAGATAAAGGTAATTATATATGTGACTGGTATGGCGTTTGGGTCGAGTCTGACGTCAACTACTTCACAAAATCACAAGACACATATCCGTCATGGCAGTCAAATATAAACACCAGCACTATTAAGAGAGATGAGGATAATTCAGTGGTTAGATTGGTTTTGGGCAATGGCGCTGAGACTAATAACGAACTCAAGGTTTCCCTTAGGAAATATAATGATGGCTGGAAAATTATCAGCGTAACAGAGTGATAAGGCTAAATTATGTGGGATAAAAGTACGTCAGTTACTTACATAAACAGTCATGTAGAACCTGGAAGTCTTGGGAAATGTGCAACATATGTTAGAAAAGCTGTAGAAGCCGGAGGGGTTAAAATCAAAATTCCACCTCCGAGAATCGGAAATTCAGCGTCAGCATGTGATTACGGCCCCTCACTTGAGAAGGTAGGTTTCAAACCTGTTTATGTTTATTCAGGTTCAGGTCCAACAGACACGGCAATAATCCCAGGGCAACAAACAGGCGATGTTGTTGTCATTCAGCCTATTGACGATCATCCTCATGGACACATTGCTTTATTTAATGGAGTTAGCTGGGTTTCGGATTTTATACAAACAGTAGGGTTTTATCCTGGGCAGCAATACCGAAACGTAAAACCCGCCTATAAACTTTATCGCTATTCAGATAACGATAGTGCGGCTCAGAACGCTGCGGAAACCCAAAAAGGAAAAATCAAAATAGTCTGGCCGATCCCCTCAGACAGCCGGGGAAACGAGTTCAGCAATCAGGAAGATATCCTCTCTCATTTAGCAGGCGAGTCTACCGGGCAGTACACGATTGGCCGTAGCGGTATGTGGCATGGCGGCATCCATATCACCGAAGCCACAACTCCATGGTGTGCTCTGAGTGGTAAAGCTCCGCTGGAAGTGATGGATTTCCCGGTACCCTTTAAAGGTGAACAGGCGATACGCTGCATGGCAGATGGTGAAGTTGTTGCCTACCGCGTCTGCAAAGATTACCTGACGCTGGGGTGGGAATCCGGGCCGCTGAGTTTTTCGGGCTCATTCGTGTTGGTGAAACACTATATTCAGCCGGGTGAGAAAGAAACTAGTGGGTTACATTTCTATACCCTGTACATGCACCTTGCGCCTTATTCAGCCTACCAGAGTGCCAGGAATGTCCACTGGATAACACAGGATGCACTCTCCGGATATTCAGAAGCCGACTGGATAATCATGGACCTGAGTCGCAGCGATCAGAAACCAGTGAGTGCAGGAACCGTCAAAAAAGGGATTACCGTTACTTGGGACCCAACGAATACTGCTCTCACTTCCACCAACAACGGCCGAACCTATGGGCTCGCAACGCTTAATGCTGATAGTGGTAATCTAAAGTCTGGGCAAAAAGTCTGGATGTTGGTCGATAACAACAATATCAAACCCGCGCCAGGTAGTGGGCCTACTTGGTGGGAACATCTTATGCCTCCCGCAAAGCAAGCGATGGAGTTTGATAAAACAGTGAGCCTCACGGCGCCATTTGTCATCAAGGCCGGTGACCCAGTTGGACACATGGGCTACTACCAGGCACCAAAGGATGGGAGTTATGAGGCACGATATCAGGTACATATCGAATGCACCAGCATGGATGACAACCTGGAGAAATTCCTGACTAACCCAGACAAAGTGGGAGAGAAAAATCCCCAGTGGCTGAAGTATGACCCGGGTCTTGCTCTCTTCACAAAAGATGTCTCGAAAGGCACCTTTACAAAGGGAGCAGCGTCGACAACGCGGACAGGCATTCTACCGTTGAGTAAGGTCACTACTGAAATTGATAAATCAACAAAACAGGAATACTGGCAGCTGCGGCCGGAAAATGCCTATGTCCCCAAAGGCCAGGCGGAGCCTCAACTTCTGTCACAGTATGATCTGGCGAAGCTAGGCTTCAGAACTGAAACCTCAGAGCCTACCAGTTTTGATTACCTGGATGGAAAAAAACAGCCCACTGGGTTCTTCCGCAGCCTTATCAACTCGCTCTATGAGGCTGCGACCAGTGATACGCGGACCAGTCATGTCCTGGTTAAGCATAATTACCAACGTTTGCTGGATAAAATTGATAGCGGAAGCGACAACTATTCCCCAATGGAGTACTGGAGAGCCCTTCATAACCCTGACTATTGTGACGTCATCCAGAAAACGATAGTAAAACATCCCAGCGACTGGTATTTCAAAAAAGGTGATGTTATCTGGCAACCGTTCCTGGATGCTCTGAAGAGGGAAGCGCCTGAGTGGAAGAAATACAGTGAAGATTTTCTCGACAAGATGGCCTGGATGCAGGATGTGACGACAGAGAAACTGGGGCCTTCACTATGGCATATGCATCCAATTATGTTGTTGGGAGCGTTAATTCCCCCAGGTCAAGTTGAAATGAATTTCACTATAGAAAATGCAAAGGATGCATTGAGAGTTATTTTCAAAGAGCATGGCTATGAAACTGCGGTTATTATTGAGCGGCTATATCGTGATGAAACCAAACATTTCAAATCAGTACAATATAAAAGATGTGGTACGGGAGGGATGGAGGTTTCTGGGAGGAATCCTCAGCCTCCTGGATATGGTTGGGATGCGTCGATTTACAACAAAAATCCTGAATATACCCCTCTTGGAGTTTGGTGGTCGTTTGAAAATAAAGGGATGAGTGGGCAGGGAGGAAATAAGCAGGTTACTGATAGGAAAAAAGGTTACATTATATTTCCCTCTGTATTAGCTGCAATGGAATACAAGGTAGATTACATCAAAAGGCATGATGGTAATTGGGCTATATGGCATTCGCGAAGTGCAGCGGAACAAGAGAACTACAGAAAGTATATCAGTACGGTGCGTCATCCTTTTTCTGATGAGTTGTTGCGTGGGGATATTAAGTGAAAATTTTTATTTTATTGCTTTTGTTTGTTTGCATACCCAGAGTTTCTTTTTGTGCTACCTCTGAACAATGTTATCTATACATTACCGCAATGGTGAGAAGTAGTAACTTTCCACTTTCAGAATGGAATATTTCAGCTGATAAAATCAATCTTATTATTGATGATGATGGTGATAGTGTTATTAGTGCCAAACTCTTCTATGATACTGACGGAACAGGAACTGTTGGATGGATTGAATACAATAAAGACAATAACAGACTTTATAACACGTCAGCCGATCTTGATAAACCTGTGATGTTGACTTTCAATAATGAATTTTCTAAGGCTTGGCGATATTGTTTGAATGGGCAATCTATTTCTCAGGTCTCAGTAAAAGGGCGGCTTTATTTATATCGATTGATTAACGGGCGGTATGAAAAAACCAATATTTTCATTGTTTTTGGTGATTATGTTAGAACCACAAAGGTTACTGCTAAATATACTCAAGTTGAATATCAGACAAAAAAAGGCCAGATTGTTAGTGGTTGGGTGCAATCTGATAATCTAAGGAAAATTGATTTTATTACTTCATGGTAAACTTAAGGCTTTAGGAGTGGAAGTGATAACCATTATTCAATTAATATCGATTAGAGTTTCATCGCATTCCTAAATTTAACTTAAAGAAACGCCGCTCTTTAAATATTCATAGTTGTACTGAGGGTTAAAAAATGCTCCAGATAATCCGCAAAGGCGATAAAACAACTCACGGCGGCTCTGTAATGAGCGCGTCTGAAACCATGAAATTCGGTGGCATTGGTGTTGCCCGAAAAGGGGATAAGGTTTCCTGCCCGGTTGAAGGTCATGGCCCCACGATCATTGTTGAGGGCAACCTTGATTATCTCGATCATGGTATCCCTGTGGCATTCCATGGCCATAAGTGCGGCTGCGGCTGCACGCTGATCAGTTCGTTTGCAGCGGCTAAGGTTGGCTGATTATGCCTGTCTGGCTGGATGCCATCCCTGAAAAGGCCCCCCAAATTGCCCGCCCCGGCACCCGGCGCTGGCTCCTGATTCTGGCGTTTATCATGCTGGGTGGCGTTGCTTCCACGCTATGGTTCTGGACATCTGCGCGAACAGGATTCGTCTTCTGGTTCTGCACTTTGGGCCTCCCGTTCTGTACCTGGGGGCTTTTGTTCGGAATGCGCCGGGGTGCCTATAAGGCCGAGCAGGTTGCTGCGGAATCACGAAATGTAGAACGTGAAGCGCTCTTCGAGAGTGAAATTCAGCGCGGTCAGCGCTGCGCCTGGATCCTTGGAACACAAATCGAGGCCCCGGCTGGAAATAAAGCCGGGGAACTGCTGAAGGCAATAAAACTTGCCGCGCCCGCAGTCGATTTTTCGCTGCCAAGGGGATGCGACAAACCAGTCAGATATGCAGCATTGACGGCATACCAGTCTGATTTCGTGAAAGCGTTAAAAGCAACCGTCGCTAAATTGACCGCTCGCGTAGAGGGAATCGTTCAGCCTCTTCCGGCAGATCTTCCCTGCTGGCTGATGCTGGACTGTGACAGCGACGTGTATTCACAGACAGAAGAGTTGATTAAAGCTGAACTGTTTCAGAAGACGGGCAGATTATTCCGCCTGATGTCAGGTAAGGGGCTGGTTGCATTGGATGCCTGGCTGGATAAACGGTGGGACAACCCGGGGATCCTGGTTGCCATCACCCTGTCTTTGCCTGCATCTCCTCAGGAAGGAGACGCTGACGCTGTGTCGATGGTGGTTTTCAGCAATCGCAAAGCTCACGCGTATCCGGATGCGCTACGCCTGCATCGCCCGGAAAGAGGCACTGAAGCCACGCTGACAAAAACCCTTTCCCGGGCCTTACTCTGGGCAAACACTACCGCTGACGGTCTTCAGGGCAGCTGGATTTCTGGCCCATGTTTGACCGCAGGAAGCGGCTGGAATAATGCCTGCGAGGAAAGCAGCGTTGAATTCAGCCTTTCAGAAAATAACCTCAGCATAGATCCGGTGCTGGGCTACACCGGCCATGCCGCCCCATGGATCGCCATCACGCTTGCCAATGCGGCCTTTGAACAGCGCGGAGTGCAGGTTATCGCCGCACAACCCGCCGCTGACAAAGACGACGTCTGGATCACCGTCATCACCAAAGAAGAAGTTCGCAAGGGAACGCCCAAGAATGTCTAAGGTAAAAGTAAAAACACTCATCGGCTCCGTTGTGACTGTCGCGTTTTTTCTGACAGTCATCGTGGCATTCCTCTTTTATGCCTTTCCGGAAAATGTCGCCTTGGCCACGGGATTTGGGCCGTATGACGGACAACGGATCCTCACGTTCTGTGCCATCCTGGTTGCCGCGATGCTTTTATTCGGCTGGATGACAGAGAAGGCTTTCGACTTCGCCGGTAAATCGGGGTTGTATTTCCACTGGGGTCAGAAAAAGGCTCAGATGGTCGCCCCGGTATCAGGCACCATTGCCAGCGAAGATGATGAAGAAGAGCCCGTCTTCAGTGAGGATGCCGTATCTGATCACCTCCGTTTCCGCTATGGCTGTCGCTGGCAGCGTAAGGTGCGTATCCTCCTGGTGATGGGTAATCCGGACGACGTCCAGAAAGCGGCCCCGGGCCTGTGTCATGACCTCTGGCAGGAAGGTGACGGAAATGTGCTGATATTTGGCGGAGATGTCCAGTCTCTTCCGGATGAGATCTTCCTTTCGAAACTGAAACGTCTGCGCCCCGGCCATCCCGTTGATGGCATCGTCCAGGTGCTGGACTCCTCAACCCTCCCGACGGATAGCGAACGGGATGCCTTCTTGCGTTGCCGCCAGAAAGCAGACCATCAGTTGGGATGGCAGGCACCTGTCTGGCTGTGGCTGACTGACAAAGCCACCGGTGCGCAGCAGGACGCAGAACCGGCTGCGACAGGGGTCATATTCGGGCCGGAAGGCACCGTGAAAGGCGCGGATGAAGCGTTTTCGACACTGGCGCTACACCTGCAAAAAGCGGGTATGGCAAGGGTACTGAATAATCCGGCTGATTTCGGTCTTCTTCAGTTATCCTTCCGACTGCGGCAGGAGCTGAAAGCCAGTCTGGCTGTTTTGCTCAGCGGGCTAATGCAGGGATCTGCGGCCTGGCGTTTACGCGGTGTCATGTTCAGCCCCGAACTGGCCGTTGCCGGAACGTTACCAAACACACACCTCGACACACCGACCTGGAAAGCCGTCATTGATGACTGTGATGCCGTCAGCGGCAGGAAGCTGGGTTTCGACTGGCTGAAAGTGCTGCGGTTAATTCTGCTTTCCCTGATTGTCCTGTGGGGAGCCGGTACATGGCTGTCCCTGATCGTTAACCGTACCCAGATTTATCAGGCACAGGAAACGGCGAGGCAGGCAGCGGATACTGCAAAACCACTGGCTGAACGCCTGCACAACCAGCTCGTACTCCAGCAAGCCATTGCCCGTCTGCAACATCGTGAGGCGACCGGCGCTCCATGGTACACACGATTTGGTCTTAATCAGGACAGCGACACGCTGGCCGCACTCTGGCCGTTGTATGCGAAAAATAACGCACAGCTGATGAGAGATGCCACAGCTGAGAGTCTCAGACAGCAGCTGAATGCCTTTGTGCAACTTCCTCCTGCCAGTGATGCTCGTACGCAGGGCATACAGCATACCTACGACGTACTCAAAAGTTATCTGATGCTGGCGCGTCCGGACAAAGCGGACGCAGGCTGGCTGGCAAAAAACGTATTGAAAGCCTTACCGAAACGCCAGAATGTGCCGGATGGTAGCTGGCAGGACATCGCACCGAAACTGCTGGGCTTTTATGCGCAAAACCTCCCGGCGCATCCGGAATGGAAAATTAAGCCTGACGCTGTATTAATCAGCACGGTACGTCAGATCCTGCTCAAGCAAATTGGGCAGCGTAACGCTGAGTCCGGGTTATATCAGGAGATGCTTAAGCGCGTGGCCAGTAACTGGCCTGATTTAACGCTGGCTGATATGACTGGCGACACCGATGCCTCCACGGTATTCAGTACTGACGAAGTCGTCCCGGGAATGTTTACGCGTCAGGCGTGGGAAGAACATGTACAGGATGCGATTGAAGAAGTCGTCAAAACCCGTCGCGATGAAATCGACTGGGTACTGACGGATAAGACACACCAGACTGGAAATGATGTCTCCCCGGAGGCGCTGAAGGCCCGCCTGACTGAACGCTATTTTACCGATTTTGGTAATGCCTGGTTGAACATGGTCAACAGCATTCAGTGGCAGGAAGCCAGGTCACTTTCTGAGGCGATTGCCCAGCTCAACTTGATCGGCGATGTTCGCCAGTCGCCACTGGTGGCACTGATGAACACGCTAAACTACCAGGGTAAAACCGGACAGAAAGACGAGGCACTGGCTGATTCGATAGTGGACTCAGCAAAAAAGCTGATCGGTCAGAAAAGCAATGCCAGACAATTTATAGAGCAGGCACAGGGCCCTAAAGGTCCGCTCGATGGCGTGTTTGGACCGCTGATGGGATTTATGGAAGGTAAAGAGGGCACCGGTGCCAACGGTAACCTCAGTTTCCAGTCCTGGCTGGCCCGTGTAACCCAGGTGCGGCTGAAGCTTCAGCAGGTGACCAGCGCTCCGGATCCGCAGGCTATGTCGCAGATGCTGGCCCAGACCGTGTTTCAGGGCAAAGCCATCGATCTTACGGACACCCGCGATTACGGCAGTCTGGTTGCGGCAAGCCTGGGGCAGGAGTGGAATGGATTTGGCCAGTCGTTGTTTGTGCAACCGGTGGATCTGGCCTGGCGGCAGGTACTTGCTCCGGCTGCGGATAGCCTCAATGCTCGTTGGCAGACAACCATAGTCGCTCAGTGGAATAAGGCCTTTGCGGGACGGTACCCATTTAATGCCACCGGCAGCGATGCCTCGTTGCCGTTACTGGCTCAGTTCCTGCGTAGCGACTCGGGTCGAATTACTACCTTCCTGAAAACTAATCTTGGCGGGATCCTCCACCAGGAGGGGAATCGCTGGCTCGTTGACCCTTCCGCAAGTCAGGGGATGGTTGTCAGTCCGGATTTCCTCCGGGCGATTAATCAGCTGGCGGAACTGTCAGATATCGTGTTCTCTCAGGGCGATGCGGGTGTTCACTTCGAACTGATGGCACGTCCGTCTCGTGACGTTGCTCGCGTACAGCTTTCTCTTGATGAGCAAAACCTCGACTACTTCAACCAGATGGAAAGCTGGCAGAGCTTTACCTGGCCGGGAAATACATATTATCCGGGGGTCAGCCTCAACTGGCGCAGTGTGAACAGCGGTATGCAGCTTTACGCCAGCAACCAGGGGAACTGGGGCTTCATTCGCCTGCTGGACAAGGCACTCATCACTCCGCTTGATGCCAGCCGTACACAGCTGGTGTGGATCACCCCTGACGGGAATCCGCTGAAGTTTGTGCTGCGCAGCGAGCTTGGCGACGGTCCTCTGGCGTTACTGAAGCTTCAGGGATTCATGCTGCCCAACGCTATTTTTAATGTTGCAGCTGGCACAGAAGAGCTCCAATAACGATGGGCGGGAAAACTTATCCGGCACCGGCTTTCGTAAAACAAGTTGAAGTCTGGTCCCGGGGGATGTTCGGTAAAGTGGACCGATGGCGCGAAACTGAATCCTCATCCCCGCGGCAGTTTATGAGCTTTCGTCAGTGTCGGGCATGGACCAGTAACTGACTGAAGCATAACCCAGCGCCAGAGGAAGGGGTTCTTAGCGCCGTGCTCAGTAGCAGAAAAAACCTGTTTGTCGTCAGCCCTCAATCTAAAAATGGATTTAAGAATTTGGATACCTATGTAGATACAGACATAGTCTGCGGAGATGACAAGAACTCTGGTTCAGCAAAGAACGAATTTGACATATTAACAATGGAAGATTCATTGCCGGTTTTCGACCTGGTTGAGATGACGAAAGTCAGTCAGGTTGCCTGTAAATCGTTTAGTGACTGACAGGGAGTGTGAATCGTGTCTGTGTTACCCAAAATTTTCTGGCCGATCCCCTCCAACAGCCGGGGAAGTGAATTTAAAAATCAGGAAGAGATACTTACGCATATAGCGGGGGAGTCTACAGGACAATATGCGATAGGCCGCAGCGGGATGTGGCATGGCGGGATCCATATCACCGAAGCCACGACGCCATGGTGTGCGCTTAGTGGTAAGTCTCCACTTGAAGCGATAGATTTCCCGGTTCCCTTTAAAGGTGAGCAGGCAATTCGATGCATGGCTGACGGCGAAGTGGTTGCTTACCGTGTGTGCAAGGATTATCTGACGCTTGCATGGGAATCCGGGCCACTGAGCTTTTCCGGTTCGTTTGTTCTGGTTAAACACTTTATTCAACCGGGGGAGAAAGAATCCAGCGGGCTGCATTTCTACACCCTATATATGCATCTTGCGCCGTATTCAGCTTATGAAGCTGAAGCAGAAAATCAGTGGGTCATTCAGGATACTCTAAGAGCATATTCTGAAATGGACTGGCTGACGGCGAAACTGACTTCAGATAAAACTTCTCCACAAATTGCCGGACACATGCCTAAAGGGGCAAGAGTGGAGTGGGACCCAGCAGACAGCAATCTTAACGCCACAGGAAATAACAAGCGAAAATATGGTCTTGTGACACTGAAAGGATTACCAGAAGAAACCAGCAGTACCCTCACACCTGGTCAGCGCTATTGGGTTGTTGTGGATAACAACAATATTAAGCCAGCGCCGGGGGCCGGTCCAGGCTGGTGGCGGCATTTGCTTCCTCCCGCAAAGGAGGTCATGGTATTCGATAAGACAGTAAGCCTCAGTTCTCCATTTACTATTAAGGCCGGTGACCCGATTGGCCACATGGGCTACTATCAGGCACCAAAAGACGGTGGTTATGAGGCACGATATCAGGTACATATCGAATGCACGAGCATGGATGATAATCTGGAGAAGTTCCTGACCAACCCAGAAAACGTGGGGGAGAAAAACCCGCTCTGGTTGAAGTATTCTCCTGGACTTGCTCTTTTCACAAAAGATGTTGCGAAGGGCACCTTCGCAAAGGGCTCGACGTCGACAACGCGGACAGGCATTCTACCGTTGAGTAAGGTCAGAACTGAAACTGATAACTCAACAAAGCAAGAATACTGGCAGCTGCGGCCGGAAAATGCCTATGTCCCCAAAGGCCAGGCGGAGCCTCAACTTCTGTCACAGTATGATCTGGCGAAGCTAGGCTTCAGAACTGAAACCTCAGAGCCTACCAGTTTTGATTACCTGGATGGAAAAAACCAGCCCACTGGGTTCTTCCGCAGCCTTATCAACTCGCTCTATGAGGCTGCGACCGGTGATACGCGAACCAGTCATGCCCTGGTTAAGCATAATTATCAGCGCCTGCTGGATAAAATTGACAGCGGAAGCGACAACTATTCCCCAATGGAGTACTGGAGAGCCCTTCATAACCCTGACTATTGTGACGTCATCCAGAAAACAATCGTAAAACATCCAAGCGACTGGTACTTCAAAAAAGGTGACGCTATCTGGCAACCATTTCTAAATGCGCTAAAAAAGGAAGCGCCGGAATGGAAGAAATATAGCGAAGATTTTCTTGATAAAATGGCATGGATGCAGGATGTGACCACTGAGAAACTGGGGCCTTCATTGTGGCACATGCAGCCAATTATGTTTTTAGATGCAATCAAGCCAAAGCAAAGGTACATAATTAACTACACGCAATACTCCAATACTCTTGAAGAAGCTATTAATAAGCAGATGGCTATCCCTGGGAGTGCTGCCCCAAAATGGGGGATATCAAGAAATGCGACACGAAATGAAGTCGTTCAGCATATAACACCTTCAAACCTAACCAGTAACAATAATATGCTTCAATTTTTAGAAATTGATAAACCGATGGGGATTGCCTTGGAAAAATTAGAAGCATTTTTGAAAGGGAAAGGTCCTCTTGAGGGTACTGCTGCTGCTTTTATTCAAGCGGCTCAGGATTATGGCATAAATGAATGCTACCTTGCTGCTCACGCAGCTTTAGAAACTGGAAATGGCACGAGTGTTCTCGGTAGAGGCTCATCATTTTCCTATAATCACCAACCATCTCGAACTGTTTACAATATGTAAGGGATAGCTGCTGTAGATGGCAATGCTGTTGGAGGTGGTAAAGCAACAGCATACTCTCGTGGATGGTTCACTCCTGAATCGGCCATCAGGGGAGGAGCTGAGTGGATTTCAAGAAATTTTGTTCACAAGAAACAAAATACACTTTATAAAATGCGCTGGAACCCAGCCCATCCAGCATCACATCAATATGCTACAGATGTTAACTGGCCTGAGCACATTTCATCTGGAATGTATGCGATTTGTGGTGATTATCACGATTATGATAAAGAATTAATTTTTGACGTGCCAGTTTACAAATGAGATAACCAATGAATCAATTTAAGATAAAAATCTCAGTTTTTTTAGCTCTATCATTATTCGCATTCAATTCTATTGCTGCAATAAATTGCACGCCAAGTAGTGCTGACTATATCTACAATACAAGCCAAGAACCGACTCCGAAAAAAGTGCAATCAAATGGACGGATTTATTTTTTTTCTTTGCCAAAAGATGGATGTAAGGCAAGCATTTTTTTAATAAAAAATGACAAATTACTTAAATATAGAGAGGTAAATGGCTTTTCTTTTGTAAACTATATAAATAAGAAGGGTGCTGTTGTTGATGGATGGGTACGGAGTGAAGATATTATTGCAGATAATGAACAGCAAAAAGGGCTGACGTACTCGGATTTATCATGGAATATAAATGGACAAAGTGTAAATCTGCTTGGCAAAGCAACCCCAGAGTTAAATAAATGGGCCAAAGAACAAGGATTGAAACTTCCGGAGCCAGATAATCATGGCTTTAATAATGGATTCGAATCATGGACGTTAACCATTCAGAATGAAATAGTAACAATTTCTCAAGTAAATGACATTCTTGAGAAGAGATTAGGTTTTAATGACACATATGTATCAGGAATAACATTTATAGATAGCAAATATGAAACAGCAAGAGGTGTTAAAGTTGGGGATGATTGGAGTAAGGTAACTTCAAAATATGGAACAATAAGCAATTTGGATCCTGACAATGAGTGTAGATTCTACCAATATTTCGATATGAAACTTAGATTCTGCCTTGACTCATCGGGAAAAGTGCAGTCAATTTTATTTGAAAACTACCCAGTAAAATAAAATTTCTTAACGCAGGAATGCCTGTGGGTTACTGCTGGCGTTTGAAACATTGGAGTGCTGGTGGTTCATTATTTACTTACGAGTCCCGTGCGTCTGCCACTTAATTACACGGAAATAATTATTTATATTAGTGAGTTATGTATGAAAAGAATGCTATTCATGTTTTTAGCCCCGTGCTCGTTTCATTTTTATGCTGGTTGCGATGAGTCATGGAAAAAGGCTGACTACGAACAGAACATTAACTCATATAAAGTTAAGAATAAAACTTATTTTCACTCAACGTCAGATGATTACTATAGAAATAGTAAACTATTCCTAATTAATAATGACACCATTGTTGTTTTTTTTGAAATCCAGTGGGTTTGAATTCGGAAAATATACCAGAAAAGATGGCAGCATTGTCATGGGATGGCTCAAACACGATGCTCTTTCAGAAACAAAGGAAACAAAAAAATCAGATCTTAGTGATGGTGACCTAAGCATCCACTCCCCAAATGGGAACATTGAATTAAGCGCTTCATTCGAAGACTTTTACAAAGTATGGGGTAAGTGTGGGAAGAATGAACAACTAGAAACGGGTGCTTGGAGCAACTATATATCTAAAGGTGATGAAACATACAAATATTTAGATAACTACTGGAAAGGATTCTCCGTTCGCTCTTCAAATATAAATTACAAACAACATAACAATGATTTTGATTTGTACCGAATTACCATCATCACTATAATAAATAAAAAATATATCACCAGCAGGGGTCTCTATATAGGCATGGCTAAGAATGATATTATAAATGCATAGAGAGGAACCACCTCAATAAATAAGGACAACATAAGCTATAACTTCAAGAATAAAATACTGAGTTTCATGTTAAAAAACAATATAATTAAAATCATTATTTTAGACAAGAATATCATGTAAATTTTAGTGCGAATAAATTAAAAGGTAAATTATGCTTTAAATAATCCGTAAAGACGACAAAACCACTCACGGTGGTTCCGTCCTGGCCGCTTCCGAAACGATGAAATTCGGCGGTATCGCGTTGCTCGTAAAGACGAAAAAGTTTCCTGCCCGGTTGAAGGGCACGGCCCCACGACCATTGTTGAGGGCAATGCTGATTATCTCGATCATGGTGTCCCTCTGGCAGGGGCTCAGTCATGCAGACCATCCCTGGGATACCTGGACAGACTCCGTCCTGGTCGATCTGCGGCTGTTACTTAAACGCCTCCCGGCCTTGAAGGGCTGGCCAGGAATGACGGTCCCCCCTTTGCTGACGAAGCGACCACAGCCTGGATTGTTGAAAAAGTGAATGAAGAAGTCCTGATGTGCAGCGATGAACCCGCAACCGTCGTTAATGTCCAGGCTGACGATGTGCTGCTCCTTGAGTCCTGAAACTATGGAAAAAGGGGGACACTAAAGGGCCTGAAACAGTGCTTGCCTGGATCCATTCCCGACCGGGGATGGATCCACCACGCCATCGCTGGCTGATACGCCTGCTTATGACCCAGGTGGCAGAACAGTATGGGTGAAACGATATGGCGCTTCATCTGCTTGGTGAATTCACTACCCGTGCGCTACTGCTGACGCTGGAAGACTGGTAGCCCGCTCTGTTGTTTGAAGTCCAGGCCCATCGCCTGAAGCTGCTACGTATGAAGGCCGGTCGCAGCGAATCCGATAAAACACGTCTGATGCCTGCGATGGACTCTTTACTTGCCGACTTATTGCCATTGACCCGGCCCGAGGCATGGTGCTCTGTGGCTAAATATTTCATTAATAATTTTCAGGAATGCCATTCATGGATGATTTGACCCTGCGCTATTACGAAGCAGAGATGCGCTACCTGCGTGAGGCGGGTAAAGAGTTTGCCCGTGCCCATCCGGACCGGGCAGCAATGCTTAATCTGGATAAACCCGGCGCCCGCGATCCTTATGTGGAGCGCCTGTTTGAAGGCTTTGCCTTCCTGATGGGGCGACTGCGTGAAAAGCTGGATGATGACCTGCCGGAGCTGACTGAAGGACTGGTAAGTCTGCTGTGGCCCCACTATATGCGGACTATCCCGTCGCTGGCCATCGTCGAGTTCTCGCCTGACTGGCGTAGTCAGCGTCAGGCCGAAATGCTGGCGGAAGGCTTCTCCGTTCTGTCGCGTCCCGTAGGGCCGCATAAAACCGCCTGTCAGTACCGGACGACCCGCGATGTTCCGCTGCATCCCCTGCATCTTGCGGACGCCCGTCTGCACACGGAAACCAATGGACGATCAGCGATCCGCCTGCGCTTCGAATGCCCTGAAAAAGTGGACTGGAGCAAAGCCGGGATCGACAAAGTCGCCATTTTTCTTAACGCAGAGAGCCCGGTTAGCTCTGCGCTGCATCTGGCAATGACCCGGCGTGTACATGCCATGTATGCGCGTCATGCCGGGACGCATACTGAACGTCATCAGTTTGACGGCTGGTGCAAACCCATGGGCTTTGATGACAATGACGGCCTGTGGAAGAAAGCCGATACTGCCTTCAGTGGTTACCAGTTGCTGCTGGAATATTTCAGCTTCCGTCCTAAGTTTATGTTTGTTGAGCTGCGCGGCCTGGACTCCATCGGGCTCACTGCGGCCAGTACCTGGTTTGAAATCGACATTGTGCTCAGAGAAGCCTGGTCATCCGATCTGCCTTTTGAGACAGAAAACTTCCGCCTGCACTGTGCGCCAGTCATCAATCTCTTTACCCTGGAAGCCGACCCGCTGACCCTTAACCCGCTGGATAACGAATACCTGCTCAGGCCGCTGCGTCTTCAGGATGGTCACACCGAAATTTACAGCGTCGATAACATCCATGGCGCGGTGAAGAATGGCAAACACCCCTATGTACCGTTCACCAGCTTCCGGCACCGGGGCGGTATGATGCGCCACGATGCCCCTGAACGTTATTACCACACCCGCGTGAAACGCGGCCCTTCAGGACTGTATGACACCTGGCTCATACTCGGAGGCCGCTCGTTCGAACTGGAACAACTGTCTGAGAAGCCCGAATCGCTGTCGATGCGCATTACCGGCACCAACGGACAACTCCCGCGTAAGGTGCTTGAAAGCACGGTGCTGGACAGGGCCGTGAAAGCAGGCAAGGTGCCCGTCAGGGTCCTGAACCTCTCTACACCCACTATGCCGTTGTATCCCCCTGCAAACGATCGTTTCCACTGGCGTGTCATGAGCCATCTTGGATCAAACTTCCTCAGCATGATGGATAACCCTGAAGTCCTGCGGGGGACGCTGGCGCTCTATGACTGGACCGACGACGAGATGAACCGTCGCCGACTTGAGGCGATTGTGGCGGTGAAGCACACCCTGATCCGCCGCTTTGAAAAAGGTTTTATGCTCCGGGGCGTGGACATCGAGGTCACGCTGAATACGGATAATTTTGCAGGTGAGGGGGATGTGAATCTCTTTGGAGAGATGTTGCATCGCTTCTTCGCGCTCTATGCGGATATTCACCTTTTCAACCAGCTCACGCTGGTGCTGCAACCAACAGGGAAACGACTGAGATGGCGCGAGAATCACAGCCAGCAAATACCGGGCTGACGCTAGCCCTTAACAAAGATATCTGGCGGGCCAACTTCTATCGTTTCTGCCAGCTGTTGGAGCAGGAGAATCCGGACGCGCCGAAACTGGGAACCACCAGCCATCCGGGCGACGATCCGGTACGATTCAGACCCTGGCCTGGTATGGGTTTCCCGGTCAGCACCCTGAAAGCGGTGGAGACCGATGAAGACCATCCGACATCGCCCCCAACGGTCCGCACGACATTTCTCGGGGTGTATGGGGTGGACTCCCCCCTGCCGACGCCCTACCTGGATGATATGGCACAGCGTCGAGAAGGGCATGAGACGGTTACCTCGTTTCTGGACATCTTCAGCCACCGGATCACCACGCAGTACTATCGGATCTGGCGTAAATACGCCTATCCGGCGACCTTCGAGGCCGGTGGGCGCGATGCCACGTCGCAGTGTCTGCTGGGGCTGGTGGGGCTCGGTATACCGGGAACGGCTGAACGGGTGGCAACACCGGTTTCCCGCTTCCTCGCCTTACTCGGTACGATGCGCTTACCCACCCGAAATGCTGAAGGCATTCGGGCTCTGGTGAGCCTGCTGGCACCGAATACCCGGACAATTATCACTGAACCCGATCCGGTTAAGGTCCATATCGACAACCGCAGCGGCCTGATTAGCGAAAATCGCGTCCGTCTTTCTCAGCGTGCCACGCTGGGTAAAACGGCGAAAGAAGCATGTAGTCGGGTACTGGTGACGCTGGAGACTGAGGATCCGGACGAGGCGGAAGGATGGTTACCCGGCGGGATCCTGCATACCGATCTGCTGGTCCTGCTGCGTGTCTATCTCGGCTACCGCAGTGACGCCCGACTGCGCCTCACCGTACCCGTGCGGTTGTTGCCTGAACCTCGCCTGGGCAAGGGCAGGCGTATCCAGCTGGGCCGCACTGGTTTGCTGGGTCTGAAAGCAGGCAAACTCAGCAATAACCGGGAGAGCCTGACCGTTAATCTGGGTTGCTATGAAGGGCTTCACTATTCCGCACAGCAACCCTCAGAAGACGGGCATTACCGCTTCGATTGATCACGTACTCCCTCCCTCAATAAGGAACTTTTGAATGGCAACAGTAACTCGCTGGCAGGCGCTGACGCTTATTGCCTGTGGTCTGCTCGCAGGCTGTGGTCTGACGCAGACCGTCACGGACGGCACGGTCAGCATCACGAAATCCATCTTCTACAAGAAAATCAAAACGCTGCATCTGGATTTTACCCCGCGCACGGCCATTAACGCCGATGGCGCACAGACGCCGCTGGCGACCATGGTGCGGGTCTATCTCCTCAAAGATCGTAAAGCTGTGGATACCGCCGATTACCAGACGCTGCTGCGCAAGGCTGATACGGTGCTGAAGGACGACGTGCTGGCATCAAAAGAGCTGCTGGTGATGCCCAACGGCAGTGTGACGCTCAATATGCCCATGGATGAAGACGCGCAGTTTGTGGCGGTGGTGGGGCTGTTTAACCGACCGGATCAGAAGGACAACCGCTGGCGTCTGGTACTGACCCGTGCCGACCTCGACCCGGACAAACCCCGCACAATAGAACTGGGTGATGGCTGGCTCAGCCTCGTGCCGGTAAAGGAGTGACGTGATGGATAAGGACAACTGGCTGGCGCTTTTTGACGGCCAGACCCGTTACTTTCTGGATATTTTTGACAGCCAGGTAAAGCCGGACGTCCTGCGCTTTCGCGGCAGGGAAGCACTGAGTGAGCCATTCAGATGGGACATCGAGTTCACCACGCCGCAAGGCGACATCGTCCCGGAAGACGTGCTGATGAAGTATGCGTCGTTCCGCATGCGCAGCGGCAAAAACGTACACGGCATCGTCACCCGCCTGGAATGGCTCTCCACCACCGCAGACCAGTCCCACTACCGGCTCACGCTCAGCTCCCGCCTGGCGCTTCTGGATCACACCCGCCAGTGCCGTGTTTTTCAGAACCAGTCGGTGCCGGAGGTGGTGGAGCAGGTGCTGCGCGGCCACGGGCTGGAGGGGCCGGACTTTGAGTTCCGCCTGGAACGCACGTACCCGGCGCGGGAGCTGATTACCCAGTGGCGGGAAACGGACCTCGAATTTATCCGGCGCATTTTGTCTGAAGTGGGAATTTACTGGCGCACGGAGATGGATAACAGCCGCGAGCTGGACGTGTACATTTTCGCCGACAGCCAGCTTCACTACCAGTTTGATGTAGGCCTGCCGTACCGCGAGCCGTCGGGCCTGTTCGACGGCGCGGCAGAATCGGTGTGGGATGTGCGGACCTGGCACAGGGTTGTCACGGGCACCGTCGCCACCAGAGACTACAACTACCGCTCCGCCTCCACGCCGATGGATGCGACGGTCAGCATGCGTAGTGATGCGGTCACACGAGGAGAGCACTACCGCTACGCCGCGCCTTACCGCGAAGCGGGAGATGACGCCAGCCCGGAGCCGGAAACCGAATCCGGGGCGTTCTATGCGCGACTCCATCACGAGCGGGAGCTGAACAAATCGGCCCGCGTGCACCTGTTCAGCAATGCCACGGGTCTCTCGCCCGGGCAGGTGCTGGAGCCGCAGGGTAATATCATTGCTGCCCTGAAGGAAGGCTTGCTCCTCACACTCGTGTCCTTTCGGGGTGCAAGGGATTCCCGCCTGCACGTGTCGGTCCGGGGCATGCCTTACAGCGAACGTTACTGCTTCCACCCGGCGGAAATCCCGCGCCCTGAAATCCACGGCACGCTTCCGGCACGAGTCGAGAGCCAGGAGAAAAATGATATCTACGCGCATCTGGACGAGCAGGGGCGGTATCGGGTGAAGCTGGGCTTCGTCCGGGAGGGGACGGAATCTGGCTACGGTTACCTGTGGCTGAGGATGGCGAAACCATATGCCGGTGACACGCTGGGCTGGCACACGCCGCTCACCGACGGCACCGAAGTGGTGGTTGCGTACAGCAATGGCGATATTGACCTGCCGTACATCGCGTATGCGCTGCACGACTCTGAGCATTCGGACCACGTCACCCGCGACAACCATACCCGTAACGTGCTGCGCACCCCGGCGAACAACAAGCTGCGGATGGAAGACCAGCGCGGTCAGGAGCACATCAAACTCGCCACAGAGTACGGCAAGACGCAGCTGAGCAGCGGGCACCTGGTGGACGCACAGGGGCAACGTCGCGGCCAGGGCACGGAGCTGCGCACCGATGAACACGGCGTGATCCGCGCCGGAAAAGGGCTGTTTGTCAGTGCAGATGCGCAGCCGAAAGCGCAGGGTGACGTACTGGACATGGATGCTGCTCTGAAGGAAATCGACAGGCTTAATCAGCAACTGCAACAACTGGAAATGGCGGCAGAACAGGCGCAGGCCCTGAAGGCGGACGTGGACAGCCAGATAGCGATGTTCGCGCAGCGGCTGAAGCCGCTCAATGAGGCGCTGCTGATGTCCGCCCCGGAAGGGATGGCACTGACCAGCGGGGAACACCTGCAAATGGCCGCCAGCAAAAACGTCGCCATTAACGGCGGAGGCGATATCAGCACCGGCGTCATGGGCAACATGACGGCACTGGCGGGAGAAAAGCTCGGCCTGTTCGCGCGCACCGGCCAGCTGAGCCTGAAATCCGGCGAAGGCCCGGTGGAGGTGCAGAACGCCAGTATGCAGTTGTTCGCTAAGAAAAAGCTGACGATGAGTTCAGCGAGTGACATCTCGTTTGCGGGAAAGAAACGCATCACGCTTATCGGCGGCGGGAGTTACCTGCGGCTTGAGGCGGGGAAAATCGAGTACGGCACGCCGGCGATGTACCTGCGCAGGACGAAAAGGACGATGGCGGCGGGACAAAATTCAATTGATGTTGATATTCCCTCTGTTCCTGGTGAAGTGTCAAATTTATCTTCTGCTAAAAAAATTCTGTTCTCATAATGAAGGATTGAGCGATGCATATTTCCCCTCCTGTTTTGTTGCCACGACCCATGAATGGGAGCTTCAGCGACTGGGTTATTCAGTGCATGCCCGTCGAAGCTGCACGTAATTACCCTGTAAATACCGTGGGGGCATGGCACGGAGGTGTACATATTCTTCATACAGATCATTCCAGTTCACAGGCTAATCCCCTCCGGGCAATTGCTGGAGGGACTATTGTTTATGCTAGGTCACCGTCCGGAAAAAAAGATAAAAAACCGCTGGCTTATAATGGGGCAACCGACGATGGATGTGTACTGATTCGACATCAGATATTAATAGGTGATGAACCTGTCGAGTTTGTTTTCTATTCACTGACTATGCATATGAAACAGGTGCGTTCTGATATTCTGTCTGGTATTGGGAAGAGTATAAAACGCGAGCAAATTATAGGGACGTCAGGCGTCGTGGATGGAAAAAATGCGTTCCACTTCCAGATTTGTTGTGAGGAAAAGATGCTCAACGTGCTGTGTGGTAGAATTCATGGTGAAGTAAATATTGCTTCTCCGGGAAGACTTAAGCCTGTATACGGTGATGAATACTACTGTTTTCCTGCTGGTACCCCTGTTTATGATGATATTCCTAAAGGCTTTGTGCGCACCCCAATGACCCTTACAGCGGAAGATTTATATATTATCAACAGTGGTGTAGACACAAAAACGTTTCGAAAAAAAATTGATGGACACTACGACTACCTCGGCAGCATTGCTATAGCGGTTAATTATATCAGTGAAGCTACAGGGAGCGATCCTCTGATAAAATCCAGGGAGTACAGCCATTGGGTGAAGGTTGCAACTCCTGTTGGGAGTGGCTGGGTCGATGTCTGTGCTGATAATATAATGACGTACAGTGATGCCGAGTTGCCTGACTGGGCTGGATGGTCTTTGATTGATGATGATACATCCAGCAATAGCCAATGTAATTCTAAAATAATCAAAAAGTTACAAGATGAAAAACCACACGAGGATGCAAAAGCCCCCCTGCTTACACAGGCAATTTGCAAGTTTCCGTTTGAGTGGGATTTTTCGACATTCGATGCGCGATTTTCATGGGTAAAAGCCAGGACCGATCAATTTCCTGAGCCATTGACTGATGATGATTACAGTGAACTCAAGGAACACATAAAATCATTATGCTTCTTTGATAAATTACCTGCTAAAGTCCAAAAGGAACTCAGTGGTCAGATCTGGCATTTTGAACCTCGGATATTCATCACGCAGATACAAAAGGCAGAACGCCGTTTAATTTTTAAAACCATAAAGAAAATTAATGACTTCACTGCTGATGATATGCGTTATGGGGATATGACTAAAGAGCAGATACTCGCTCAGGGGAAAATGAATAAAATTGATATTTTGGGGCGGGAGTTAAAGATTAATTTTTTCAATTTTGACAATACGATTGATGATCATTTTGGTAATTTGGCCAGCATGGCAAGGTGGACTGCCTGGAAGGGTGAGTATCCCCCACTTATTCAAATTATGCTCGAGAGGTTCAAAAATAATGAGGGTGGGGTTTTAAAGCATAAGCTATTGAATAAAGCATTTTCTGAACATGCAACCACAGTGGAATGTGTTAACAAAATTAAAGGATTTATTCAGTTATTGCTTACTGATAATGGTTACAAGAGTTTTTCAATCAATGATTTAAATGTGCTGAATGAAAAAATAAGAAATAACGTTAAACTTCCAAAATTCGATAACTATGACTGGTTTAACGGTTTGGGGATAACTATTCATGATACTTATTCCACACAGATTTATCTCGATTACATAGATGTTAGCGATAGTAATTTCAAAGCCGAAATTTCATTCCAAATACAGGACCATTTTGGTTTGGATGTTGCTGATGTTAATGGGAAAGGGTTTGAAAACCTGCCATGGTTTTGCTCATGGTTCATTCTTCAGCGTTATACGGAATATGGATATATGCCATTCATTAATGAAGCTAGTTTTACAATGGTCATTGAAGGGTAAAAATGAAATTTAAATATATTTTACTGGCTGTATTTTTCGGTATTTCAATAATCATAATTTTCTTTTTTTTAAAGGCTCAAGAGATATCTGGGATATATCAAAATATATCTTATGAGGAACGCTGGGATAGTGAATGTAAATCAACAGTCGTATTGGTAGATAATCCTCCTGTAATGAAATCAAATCTTGTAAAGTTATGGGGGAGAGAAAAGAACGAAATTTTGAGGCAGTGGAGGCCCCTCAATAAGAAATGTGATTACATCCTTTTTGTAAATAACAAGCCAGAACCGCCTCATGATAGTGAAGAAATAAAATACTGGATGGGAGATTATCAATTATGTCTTAAAGGTGAAATCGATTATTGTATTTCTAAAGATGAAAGGTTGTTTTATATAGGCCTTGATAAGCAGATATATGGCGATAGATTGGCTGGGGAGTTAGGTAATAAAACGCTTTATCTAAGTTTTGTCGACTGAACTCCTTGCTCTACCGATTTGACGTGCGCCTGCCATACCGCGAGCCATCGGGTCTGTTCGACGGGGCGGCAGAATCGGTGTGGGACGTGCGGACCTGGCACAGGGTTGTCACGGGCACCGTCGTCACCAGAGACTACAACTACCGCTCCGCCGCCACGCCGCTGGATGCGGCGATCAGCGTGCGTAGTGATGCGGTCACCCGAGGAGAGCACTACCGCTACGCTGCGCCTTACCGCGAGGCGGGTGATGACACTGACCCGGAGCCGGAAACCGAATCCGGGGCGTTCTATGCGCGACTCCATCACGAGCGGGGGCTGAACAAATCGGCCCGCATTCACCTGTTCAGCAACGCTGCTCACCTCACTCCCGGGCAGGTGCTGGAGCCGCAGGGCAATGGCAGTTGAAAAAGCCCGCGAGCGGTTCAGCCATAAACTCATGCCCGGGCCGTTGTCGGTGATAAAGATTAAAAACCAGTAGCACGAAGAATTATCAAAAGGAGCCAGCGTGTCAGCCCGCGAGCGATTTTTCAGGAAGATACAACAAAACAAGCAGCCTGCCCCGGCCGGAGATAATCCAGTAGCGGTAGATATTGCGCGATTCTGCCGTCAGATGGATGAACTGGCGCAACAGATTTGCCAGTGGCTTGATGGCTCGGGTATTGACGTTATCAATGGTACAAAGCACCTCAGCGACCTGAGTACCGTCGGAGCCTGTCTGAACAGCGGGGCATCACGTTATGACATCAGGACCATCAGTATTCAACACGATAATAAAAGCGTGAGTATTGCTCCTGCGCAACTGTATGCATCAGGCAGGAAAGGTTGCATTACCCTGACCATTGATTCTCCGGACCTAAAACATGCTCGACAATATTTTTATTTACATATGACAACGGAAGATGGCTGGCTTATTGATGATAATGCCCAACCAGAATTAAACGGCGTTTTGCTGACCGAGGAGGTGTTCTTTAAGATAATCGAACGTCTGGCCTGAAGGTATTTATACCGATATTAATGAATATATTATTACTACATCATAATGAGCAAATTTCTTTTTTTAATACCTGCCGGGTATTCATTTTATTCTTTTTATGGCAATGAGGAGCACGGTTGTGGGACTGGTTTATAAAGATGATGAAGACCTTAACTTTTTACAGCACTGTACGGAAGTGCAGTTACAGGTTATTGCCAGGTTACTGACGTATGACGAGAACGGAAAACAGCGTCTCGCCAGTGAGTTATTAAAGCATCAACAATTTCAGGCGCTGGATAGCCACCCGGAGCGGCATCGCCGTTGCTGGCAGCTGATTGCCGGCGAGCTGCAGCATTTTGGTGGCGACAGCATTGCCAATAAGGGTCATGGTCTGCTGTACCGGAGCGTCCTGCATGATTTGAAATCGATCTCAGGCCAGCGGGCAAAACGTAGCTTACTGGATCAGATGAAGAGAAGATAAGTAGCGCGAGCTTAATTGCCTGGATAGTGAGTGGCTGCCCCTGATAGCCGTTAATTTTCTCCAGAAGCGCAGTGACATTCTGGAAAGGCAGAGCTGGCCGATGTTCTGTCTTCTGGGTAGAAACGGCCCCGCGCATGTCATGGGCGGGATTATAACTAATATATGCATTCTGGACAGCGTAACGCATTATTGCTGTAATCCGCTGCTGTAAACCACTCGCTGTTTCAAGATTGTTTCTGGCTTTTATAGCCTTCACGGGAATAAGGAGATCACGCGTGTTTAGCTTTGCAATATAACATTTGCCCAAAGAAGGAAAAATATGGCTCTCAAGTGAAGCAAAGATTTTTTTGCATGGTCAGCATCCCACTTACGGTTGCTCTTATGCCATTCGCGAACGACAGTCTCGAAGGTACGAATACTGGTTTCTTTCGTTGCCCGCTTTTATTGTCCTGGGTTAATGCTGTTGGCGAGAAGCTTGCGGGCATCAGCGCGTTTTGAACGTGCTTCAGATAATGAAATCTCAGGATATGGGCTCATGCAGAAGGTCTGTTCTTTATTCTCAAAGCGATAGCGAAAACGCCACAGTTTTGAACCTGCGGGTGATATAAAGAGAAAAAGCCCGATGCTGTCGGTGAGTTTGTACGCTTTGTCTTTAGGTTTAGCATTGCGCACCGTCATATCAGTCAGTGCCATGAAACATGCCTCTTTGACACATTATTAAGGGCATGATTTTTATCGAACCGAAAATACCCTCATTCATACCCTCAAAAAAAGTGTTGATGCTGATGGTTAATGGTTTACTTCTATTGACTATAAAAGAGGAGGTAATATTCGTAACATGCAGATTTAAAAGGATAATATTGATATCGGCTGACGTCTGTTGATATCGAAATGGTGTCCCCTGCAAACTCCAAATTTGAGATCTAAGTACAGGAGACGTAAAGGTTATTTTTTTATAGTAAAATTATTTACCCAGGATTTTACCCATCATGCTGCCCGATGAGCTTTTTTTTGAATGCTTGATGATCACTGTATAACCAGCGAGAACGCCCATGAATCTTGCGTGGTTTCGGAAGGGTTCCGTCTTTAATACGGTCATAAATGAAGGTCTTACCGAACCCAGTATCTGCCATGATAAATTTCAGGTCAATAAGGGTATCCTCGCGTAACTCACGCATCATAATCTCTCCTGCTTACATTCGTACTTTGAAAATCTTGTAGCTGACAGGGCAGCAAAATTTTTTGTAACCACTGCCTTAGTTCCTCGTAGCTTTAGTTACGAAGCCAGGCAGCAACTTCACTGCCGATGACTCGCACTGGTTGCCCCAGTGATCCCAGCCCGGCGCCGCCGACCGGCTGAACAACTCGATGCGCGGCACGTCGCCATAAAGACGCTCTAACCGGTGGCGGGCTTCCCACGGTTTCGCGCTGTGACGGCCTAACGGGCTGTAGATAACCTGTTTCACGCTGGCATCTTTGCGTTCCAGCCCGGTGCCGCGGGTGGCGATAAGAAGATCTTCGGTGTTGGCCCGCGTATGGTTTCCGCCATTCATTCGCGTTTGCGCGTTAAGCAGGTCTAAAAAGTCGTGAAAATCTTCAACTTCGCCAGCTTCCAGCGCTTTATTGATGTGCTGCTCTGCCAGTTGATTTAGTTTTACCCACGTGAAGCCCTTCATTGTGCGAACTGTAAAACCCCAGGCTTCGGCAAGCTCCATAGCTTCGCGGTTATGGGTGCCGGTGTACCACATCGCCAAAACAGCGTTTTCTGCGGCCAGCTCCCAAACTGGGAGGCGCTTCATATCGATCAGGCTCATGGTGTCGTAATGGCCGGCTGCTGCGCCGTTGCTTACTGTGTTGCCGTAGCTCCACGCGGGATCTGCATAGATAAGCGAATACTTCACAGCCACCTCAAAGGAATTGATCAGCAGGGATGCCCACTTTCGCGTTCTCGCGGTTTACCTCCCGGCGCAGCGAGAGAAACTGGCCTACCGGATCGGGGCTGCGAAGAATCCCGGCCAGCTTCTGCTGGCTGTGGCTCGTTTTCAGGCGCTGCTTTAGCGCCAGGGCGCAGGCTTTGACATTGGCCCGCGTGGGGCCAGCGATACGCATACAGAGACACATCGTAATAAGCAGATCGGCATATTCATCAGTGGCGCGAATAAACTCATCATGATCGATGCGCTTCATCATTTCCGGGATGCGGTGTTTAAGGCTCATTGCGGGATATCCTCATCAAATTCCGGGGCTGCTGCTTCCTGTGCTTTTCTGGACGGGTCAGGGAACTGATACGGCTTGTTTTCCAGCTTTAACCACATGGCTTCGCGACCGACTTTAATGGTCGGCCAGTCCATGCCTTTGATGCGTTCCCATGAGCGGGAGCAAAACACCTCTTCCAGAATGTCGGCTTTGGCGCGTTTCGCATCATTGCTGGCGCCGCCGTGATGCTTGTTCAGCAGTTCCACAATCTCATCGAGGGCGATCTCTTTGGCACGCTTCTCTTTCTGCCAGGTTGGCTGGCCGTCGTCTGCGAACAGCTCGCCATTGTCGCGGGAGGTATCCACGCCTAAATGAGTTCCTCCAAGATTCAGAAATTCAATGTGCGGCTGGAAATGTTTAAACGTCGGGTTTGAGAACGTCTGGCCGTCGATACGGGTAGAACGGTCTTTCAGAATGCGCGCGGTGCGCCATACCTGCCCGGACTCCAGATCCATCTGCTTTTCCATCTGGATCAGGATTGAAGGCTCATAACCCGTCTCGGTTTCGGCCTTCATCTTGATGCCAGTTTTCTCTAACTGGCGCTTGCCGTCGTCGCCTTCGAAAAAGTCGTACTCATAGCCCGCGCGGCCACACATGATGATGTGCGCCTGGCTGTTAACGAAACGATCGGTAAAACGTCGCCATTCTTGTTTCAGCCATGCCCAGTCAGAGAATTCAAGGCCGCGCTTGCGTTTGCGGCGCGTTGCGTACTCATCGCATAAGCACGTCCAGAAATGGCTGATAGAGTCGATGATCAATACCGAGCCGCTTTGCTCCGCTTCATTTACCGCAGCAATCAGATCCACGAATGCGCGGGTTTTGGCTGTGTAAAGCTCGATGTTTTCAGCATCGAAGCGGGGTTTTACCCAGTCAGAGCCGGTTTCCGTATCGAGGAACATTACCGGCTTATCACCCATTGCAAGCCCGCGCTGGCGCATCAGCAGAACGAGGCCGATCGCCAGCTCGCTGGCGGTGTAGGTTTTGCCGTCTCCGGCGAAACCCATGATCCCGGCTTTCAGGAAAGCCTGTGTATTTGTAGCGCGCTGGAAAAGAGCCATTATTCTTCCCTCATCTCTATATATAATTCAGTCTGCTTTGCTGCAAGAAGCTCTGCGGAATACCGAAGAAATTCACCCGCTTTTTCCTGAAAATTAACGTCGTCGAATACAGCTTTTAGCGCCGCCCGGTCTGCCTGCGTATTGCTCAGCATTTCGTGAAGGTGATGAAATTTAATTTGTCGATCATATAAATCTGCCAGCTCTGCGACTTCTTCTTCCCGCGCTGTATTCAGATAGTGCTGTTGCCAGGATTCATCTTCGATACGGTCATGCATGAAATAAGCGCTCATGCTGTCTCCTGTGAATACTGTAAATATATCGCCACGTTATTCGGGATGTGCGTGGCTCTGCCGGTGAGGGCACATTTAATGTTTCTTCAGGGTTAAATTAATTAGTCAGTGCGTTGCCGTGACCATCAAGATGAACGTAAACCCATATATCTTTGATGCGGGTTTTTTCTGAAAGCGTTCTTAAATAAAGTTTGCCGCCGTAATTAGCTGAAGCAGTCCACGTTTTGTTATTGTGAAAAACTAACATTCCCGGTTGAACGCATCCACGAATGACCTTCTGGATGCCGTAATGCTGACCTTTCATTATTTAATTTTTCCTTTGTTTGATCTTCGGAAAAAAAGGCCCGCCCGAAAGCGGGCAAAGATTGCACTGGCATGGTTAGTATTGTGGTGCCGGGTGCCTCCCGGTGTCTGGTCAAGGCTGAATACCAGACGGGGTTTGCACTGAAAAGGAGAACAAAACCAGCCTTCCCCGCGTGCGCTTAGCCGCATTCACCACAATATGAAGCACACTCCGCCGTTTGCGTTAACCACCAGCCCCAACTGATTGAATGGAATGTGCTTCATGTTGCGTGCCTGCTTTTAGCCACATCAGGCGAGGTGGTGCACACAAGGAGATTAATCAGTGTTTCTTGCCAGCCAGCGGCGTGCGCCAGCTTCGGTTTTAAAAGTTTTGCTTTTGGTGAACGTCATGGCCGTAAATGTGCCGTCACTGTTGCGGAACACGCCACACGTCAATGATTCGTTGTTGCCAAGATCGAGGTTAGTCATTCTCTTCATGCTCCCTTAACGCCGGGTGGGCGGAACGTTTTGCTAAGTATCACTGAGCCGTGATTGCTGTTGATGAGATAAGCATAACTAAAGGTAATTTTCATGGCAAGTAAAAAACTAATAAAAGTTAGTATTTCAGGCGTAAGAAAAGGCAACCCTTTGAATTAGTTGCCTTTATTTTTTTGAGGGGCGGTCTTTTCTTACTTTAAGTAGTTCTTCGAACAAGCGGTTAAAGTTATCAACCCTTACTTCTAACTCACTGATAATAGATTCTTTTTCGGACTCTGGAAGTGATTCAAACAGGTCTAGAAGCCTCTTTTGCCTTTCGTCCAGCTCGGTTGGAAGTGAATCGGCTGGAGCGGGTGACTTGTCTTCATCACCAAACATCAACCATGCAGGAGAGCACCTAAGCGCAGCCGCAAGAGCAAAGAGGCTTTTACCCTTAGGCTCTGTCTGCCCGTTCTCCCACTTAAAGACGCTGACGCTCGACTTCTGAACCTTGTCAGCAAGCTGTTGTTGGGTAAACCCAAGTTCTTTGCGCCTTGCCGAGATGCGTTCGCTGATATGTGCAGTTTTCATAGCATTAATATAAGTTAACTTGACATAACATTAGTTAGGATTTAATTTTTTAACCAAAGTTACTAGGAGGGTGCATGTATACAAAAAGTGTAATCAGTCATTTTGGTTCAAAAGCTGCCATTGCTCGTGCTTTGGGAATATCTCAAGTTGCTGTCACCAGATGGGGTGAAACCGTGCCAGAGAAGCGCGCGGCTAGGCTTGATCACATTACCAATGGAGTACTCAAGTATGACCCTGATTTTTATGAAGCCTGTGACAAGAAAAGGCATGTTTAAGCGAAGCGATAAATAACTAATAACCATCTTTAAGTATCTGATTTTTTTTATTGAAAGGAATATTGGGAATCATTGTTTATGAACACCACACAAAAAAGCACAACCAGCAAGGAATTACAGATCGAAACCCGAATCAGAAGCGGCATAGCCGCCTTGGGCGTCGCGCAGGTTGCCAAGAAAATGGGCATCCACCACTCACAAATTAGCCGGATGCAGACCGGGAAGAACTGTTTTGTTGAGCGTGCTGCCAGGTTGCTGGCGGTAATTGGATTTGATGATCGTGACGAGACGGTAATCATCAAAGGCGAGCAGACGGCAGAGGTAGCGAAAGCGCTGATCTCGATGCTGGAGCATTTAAAAGGCGAAACCCCGGACTGCGCCAACAGTTCCGGGGCTTCTGAGTGCAAATAAATAAAGCGTCCATTTGCGAGGTAATTATGCCAAGAGCTTTGAAACCTGTAAACGCTGGCACTTCCCGGTTGGGTGAAGTTGTTCAGTTATACCCTGAAAAACGGGAGGTCTGTGAACGTGTGGCTGACTTAGATAACGGGTTTACCCGAATCGCAAATGAGCTACTTGAGGCTGTTATTGTTGCCGATTTGACGGCGCGACAGTTGAAAGTTGTGCTGGCGGTAATGCGCAAAACTTACGGGTTCGGCAGAGCGCTGGATCGCATTTCTAATGTGCAGATTGCCGAGGAAACAGGAATTCATCATACCCACATCTGCAAGGCAAAAAATGAGCTTATCGCGATGAACATACTTGTTTCATCGGGTAACCAAATTGGCATTAACAAAGTCGTTTCAGACTGGAATACAGGTATTAGCCAAAACAGCAAAACATTAGCCAAAACAGCTAATACAAGTTTAGCTAAATCGGCTAATACAACTCACCATGAGAGATTAGCCAACTCGGCTAAACACAAAAGAAATAAAAATAAAATATATATAACCCCCCTAACCCCCCAGGGGGGAAAGGCGAAATTCAACCCGCTTGAGGTCGATCTGCCTGACTGGCTCGATCCGGCTGTCTGGCGTGAATGGGTTCAGTACCGCGCCGAGAGCAAAAAACCGATCAAGTCCATGCTGACCGTGACGAAGGCCATCAAGCTTCTGAGCCAGTACCGGGATGCTGGCGACAACCCGGCGGAAGTGGTCAATCAATCCATCGCCAACGGCTGGCAGGGTTTATTCCGCGTCAAAGCGCCCGGACGCGGCGTGGCCCCGGTTAACGCTGGACACGTTCCGCACTGGAACAGCCCGGAAGCGTGGGAGGACGTGTTTTGAGCCAGCAACTGATTCAGGCCATCGCGCAACGCGACAACCGCACGCTCTCCCGGCTGGCAGGTAAATACCATCCGGCGCCGGAGCGCCCCGAACAGGGCGTAGTAAACACCGAGGCTGAGCGTCTTGTTGATGCGCTGTTTCGCCAGCTCAAGCAGGTATTTCCCGCAGCAAACGCCACCAGCCTGCGCACCGAGGCCGACGAGGCCGCAGCAAAGCAGCAGTGGATCATTGCTTTCGCCGAGAACGGCATCACCCGACGTGAGCAACTGGCCGCAGGCATGAAGCGAGCACGCGCCAGCCTTTCCCCATTCTGGCCGTCGCCTGGGCAGTTTATCGACTGGTGCCGTGAAGGGGAGTTCGAGCAGGCCGGGCTTCCGGCAGTGGCCGAACTGCTGGCGATGGTACGCACCTACTGCGCCCGGCGTGGGCTTTACGCCTCGCCAACGGATTACCCCTGGCAGAATGCCGCCCATTACTGGCTAGTTACGGGCCTGTATAGCGGTATGCGTCTTAACGGCTGGACAGAGAAAGAGCTGGCCGAACAGGCAAAGGCGGAGCTGCTGAATATGGCCCGGCGTATCGCCAGCGGCGAAACCATCCCCGATCCGGTGCCGATGATTGAACAGCCCAGGCCGCGGCCCGTTTCCCGTGAGCGGGGCTTAGAAATCATCGCCAGATTACGGCGCGACATTTTGAAGAAACCACGCAAGAACGTTTGATGAGGCAGAACGATGACAGCAAGCGAAGCCATTAAACATTACCTGCTGGAGCACCCCAGCTTCACCACTGAGCAAATTGTTAATGCCTACGGCGTCTCTCTGCAATCGGTGCAGCACGCGGCGCGCAGGATGGAAATGAACGGCGAGCTGGTTGCTGTGCGCGACTGGCGGAGGCTCATATACAGCCTGCCGGGAGATAACACTGGCGAGAGCGTCAACGTGATTTTTGACGAATGCCGCCTGAGCGGCGCTATGAGGCGCGTTCTTTGCGTATATGGGGCAATCCCTGCCTCATCGGCTTTTAACGCCAGGAGCGCGTGATATGGCGGCTTATTTTTTGATTTAGAGTTTGGGGCCACGCCAGTATATGGTGATACCGTTATTGAAGAGCTGGTTGCTATCTACCAATTCGGCGAGCCTTTGCTTTTAGATCAAATAATGCACTTTTCCAACCAGGCCTTAATTTGATGCCAGTCAATTTAAGATAGATGTATATGGCATGCATTTTAGCAGCGTCATTGCATCGTTAAGTGATGCTTAAACAACCATTGAATTGCATCATTCATCATCCAATAATCGCGCTGATAATTAATCAGGCCTGATTACTTTCGTTGTTAGTTATCACCTGTTTGGAGACCAACATCTTGAAAGTAGTCAATTTAACGTTGCCGGAGAGTGGATTAGTTCTGATCGACTGCGAAAGCGGTAAGGTTGTTGGAAAAATCGATGAGGTAAAGACGCGCAGCGGGAAACGGAAAACACCCGAAAGAGTGCTGTTTACGCGATTCGATAAATCCCGCTGGCGTTCAGTAGCGCTTAGAAACAATGAGTTTGTGTGTTCCCTTAAAACTCTAAAGGAAATGGTTTCATCTGCGGCTCGCAGTGATGCAAAGGATATTTGGTTTTAGTTAAAATAACATCCGAGCCTGAACAGCTCGCTAAGTAACACTGTGCCATTCAACGGAATTTATGGCGCAGATGCAATTTCTAAAACTCCCCGACTTTGCCCTGCTTTCGGCTTTACCCGTGAGCGGGGTTTTTCTGTGTTCAGCGTCCGGCCTCTTTGGGGGTGCGGCGTGAGCTTCCCGAAAGACGGCGTAAGGCTGCATAAATCCAATTTCGCAGCGATTGGCAAGCAATTAGAGCCGCTGCTGGCAAGCGGCGACTGCTTCCGGCTGATCATCAAGCCCTGGTGCGATTCTCGCAGCCTCCCACAAAACGCGCTGGCACACGTCTGGTTTAGCGAAATCAGCGCTTACCTGATCAAGCGTGGTAAAGCCTTTGCCTCTCCGGCATGGGTTAAAGACGCGCTGAAGCATTCGTATCTCGGCTACGAAGAACGGGAAATGACGGACGTTATTACCGGCGAGAAAACCACGATCCGCTCCCTCCGGCACACCTCCGAACTCGATACCGGCGAAATGCACTTTTTTCTCACGCAGATAGAGGGCTGGGCGCTGAACATCGGTTGCCGCCTCACCATTCCCGACGATTGCCAGTACGCGCAGTTGCGCGCGAAACAGGAGGCATAACCGATGCGCAAAACATGGTTTGAGCACACTGATTGCACCCTCACCGAAGCCGACGAGCTAATGAGCCAGTACCGCAAGCGCGGCGTGGCGGTTGAGCGTTTTCTCTCTCCCGACTGCCGGAAATTTATTGTGCGCGTTCAGTTGCCGGAAAGCCGTCACGAACCGCGGCCCAGCAGAACCTATCAACAACGGATTTGGGGGTGATCGTGGCTGACTTACGCAAAGCCGCGCGCGGCATCGAGTGCCAGGTGCGCATTCCGGGCATATGCAACCACAACCCCGAAACCAGCGTGCTGGCGCATATCCGCCTGCCTGGCGCCTGCGGGATGGGGATTAAGCCGCCCGATCTGCTGGCGACAATAGCGTGTAGCGCATGTCACGACGAAATCGACCGGCGCACCCGGTTAACCGATGCGGAGTATGCGCATACGTGCGCACTGGAAGGGATGGCGAGAACGCTGATTATCTGGCTGAAAATGGGGCTGATTAAATGACTTGCGATTATGAATTTACATTGCCATATCCGCCGAGCGTTAACGACTACTGGCGCAGGGGCAGGGGTATTACCTACATCAACGAGAAAGGCCGCCAGTATCGCCGCGACGTGGCGGAAATCCTTCACATCCTGAAGCTCGACATAAACACCGATGCGCGGTTGAAACTACGCATTATCGCGAACATGCCGGACAGGCGCCGCCGCGATATCGACAACATTTTAAAAGCGGTCTGCGACTCGCTGGAGAAAGGCGGCTTTATGCAAAACGACTCGCAAATAGACGAGCTGAAAGTGGTGCGGGGCGAAGTGATCCCTGGTGGCCGCCTGGGAATCAAAATAACGGAGATCGAGCAGTGAGAGCGCAAGCTTATGAATTTATCCGCCAGGAGCTGATCATGGCGACGGCTGACCTGAGCGGCAGCACAAAAGGCCAGCTGGTGGCGTTCGCGGAGAATGCCCAGCTGATTACTAACCGCTACAAGCGCAAGCCGCTGAAAGTGACCGACCCGGAGACGGGCGAACTGGTGAAAGTCTGGAACGAGCCCGTGCCGGGCGTCCAGTCTCGCGCGAAAGGCTCGCATATTCCGCTGGTGCTGCCGGTCGAGTTTGCCACCGCAAGCTGGCGGCGCGCCGTGCTGGCGCTGGAGCCACACGAAACCGCCTGGCTGATGTGGTGTTATGGCGAAAATACCCGCTACGCCTACCAAACGGAGATCGTGCGCTGGGGCTGGGAGACATTCGCCGCAGAGCTGGCAGGAAAGCGCATTGCTGCCAAAACTCTGGCACGCCTGCGCGCGCTGGTATGGCTTGCGGCGCAGGATGTTAAACGAGAGCTACGCGGCGGGATCGGCGCAGGCAAAACCTACCAACAAAACGAGCTGGCAGCGCTGGCGGATGTAACGGCAAAAAATTGGTGGAAAAGTTACGCGATGCACTGGGAGGCCATGCGCGCCGTGTTTGAACGTCTAGACCAAAGCGCCCTGATAAACGCCGATGCGACAAGAAGAAAACAAAAGAGTGCAAATTCGGCGACGATGCTTGCAAAAGTAGATTTTTAAGGGCAGAATTGACTCAGATTTGATATTGTCGCCGAAATTATAGAAACCCGCCTTAGAGCGGGTTTTTTGTTTAACTCAGTAGACCTTTTTATCTGTGGTTGTAAGATAGGCACACCTACATTTCAGGTCGGTGAGTTTAATGGAAGAACAACACGGCAATTACTTTATAAAGCGAATTAAAGTGCTTGGAAGAGGCGCATTTGGCTTTGTTGAACACGTTAAAGTCTTCAACCTCAACAAGGGCGAATGTGGTGATTATGCTAGAAAGTTTTTAGCTCCGGAAAAGCCTGAGCTTTTAGCGCAAATTGAGCAGTTTAGAAGGCGTTTTAAAAGAGAGGTTGTGTATCAGTCCTATTGCATGCATAGCAACATAGTTCCTATTTATTTATGTGATTTATTCGCACAAAATCCGTGGTTTATTATGGATAAGGCGGAATGTGATCTTGAGCACGAAATAACCAATAATCTTCTTACTACTGACCAGAAAATCTCAATCGTTAAAATGGTGCTGGCTGGTGTGGGTCACATACATGCGAAAGGTTACTTACACAGAGATATAAAGCCATTTAATGTTTTGAGATTTAGTGATGGAACATATAAGGTATCTGATTTTGGTCTGGTAAAAGATACCAATCCTGAAGGCGATACCACAAAATTGACCGAGATCGGTACCCGTATGGGAAGTACCAGATATATGGCTCCAGAGATTTTATACAATGCAGAATATTCAGTTAAGACAGATGTTTATGCAGTAGGAAGGCTAATTGAAGACTTAAATTTAGATGATAAAAAAATAAAGCCTATCATAGCAAAATGCACCAGGATGGATAAAGACGATAGATATCATAGTATTGGTGATGTGGCACTAGATTTTGCGCACGCCTTCTTAAGGAGTGAGTCATGATTCAGCTAATAGCGAGTTCATCGTTCTCGTACCCCAAAGAACCTGATAGAATAAACGAGGACTCTTTACTCCCTCCGAAAAGTGTAGGGGATGGTATCCTTTTTGCCATAGCTGATGGAGTCGGATCTTATTCTGGTGCTAACCAAGCCTCATCAACAGCGATCACTGAGCTTTCAGAACTGACTAGTATATCTCTTGACTCTATTCCTAATATATTTAATGAAATTAGGAGAAAAGTTTCTGCACTAGTTGATAAGAGCGAAGAGTTTGATAAATCGGCTACTACGCTTACGTTTTGCTATGTTTATGATAGTGGGGTGATTATAGGTCATATTGGTGACTGTCGTTTGTATTGCATTGGTGAGAAAAGATCTTACCAATTGACAAAAGATGACACTAGACACCAGATGTTAATCGATCAGAATATTTTCAAGCCTAGGGATTTGAAAGATAAACCAGGCAAAAATATCTTAACTACTGCTATAGCTTCAAATGTCGATATGGAATACGACTGTGATTTTATCCCATGGAATGAATTGCAGGGTATTAACGGGATGTATCATCTGTGTATCATGTCTGACGGAGCCCATAACGCTTGGGAAAGACGTCCAAGGTTCACAACAAATACGATGATTAATAGTCAGAAATTTTCTAATGGTATTTTACGTCGTATAGAAAGGTTTGGGCCGGATGATGACTTCTCATTAGTGAGCATCATAGTAAATGTGACCTCACCATAATCTATAACTGATGATCATTTATAACTGCAATCAGAGGCTACGTTCCTAACTGCATTGTGAGTTCGTAAATACTCTCGGTGAATAAACTCTTGTTCATATAGGCTACCAGTAGGTGGCCTTTTTCATATCCGCGCCACGCTCCGGCGCATGACGTAAATAACCCATTATGACCGATCCCCTGACTGTATCAGCGGGCTTCGCTACCGGTACGGCTGGCATCACCATCGCCACGTTCTTCCCGGAAGCGACGCCTGCGGTAATGCTGTGCTCGCTGGGCGGCGCTGCGCTTTATGTGCTGTCCGCCGATGAACACGAACCCTGGAAACAAATCATCTTCGCGATCATTTCGTTTATTGGCGGGATGTACTGCGCAGGAACGGCGGCTGACATCATCACCGCCTTAATCAATGCCGCGCTTCATAAACTGACGCCGCCGGTCGCGATTACCGTGTCGCGCCCCATCGGTGCGCTGGTGGCTTCCACCATCTCTGTCGCTGTGCTGCTGCGCGTTCTTGCCCGCTACCGTACCCGCAAGGGGGAGGGTAGTGAATGAATCTTGATATGTTGCTTATAGAGGCGAACGCGCTGGTATGCATGGTGACCATGCTGCGCCTGCTGGTTGTTCGTAAGCGTGAGCGGAGCCTGTTTATCTCTCTGGTGGCCTACGCGCTAATTCTCGCGTGCGGCTGGAAGGTGTTCCGTATCTGGACGGGGGCCGGTCAGACAGACCTGGCGCAGTTTGTGATTAACCTGTCGCTTTGCGTTTCAATCATCTGCGCTCGCGGCAAAGTGTCCAAAGTTGCAGGAGGTTTCAATGCAGACGAGTGAAAAAGGCCTGGCGCTGATTAAAGTGTTTGAAAGCTGCCAGCTCAAAGCGTATCGCTGTCCGGCAGGCGTCTGGACTATCGGCTATGGCTGGACACAACCGGTCGACGGTAAGCCCATTCGCGCCGGGATGGAAATCGATATGCCCACGGCGGAGCGTCTGCTGAAAACCGGCCTGACTGATTATGAAAATGACGTAATGAAGCTGGTGCGGGTGAAGCTGTCACAGACGCAGTTCGACGCGCTGGTTTCATTTACCTATAACGTTGGCTCACGCAACTTTTCCACCTCAACGCTGCTGAAAAAACTGAATGCTGGCGATTATTCCGGTGCCGCCGATGAGTTCTTGCGATGGAACAAATCGCGGGGGAAGGTGCTGAGCGGCCTTGTGCGTCGGCGCGCTGCCGAGCGTGAGCTATTCCTGTCATGAGTAAGCTAAACATCAGCATGCTGGCGCTTGGGCTGATAGCCTCACTCGCTGCGTATCATTATCACGGCCAGTTCACAAAATCACAGGCATCTTTAACCGCAGTTAATCGTGAATTAAACGCGGTTAAAGATACAAAGAAAAAGATGCTTGAGAGCCAGCTCAAACTTGCAGAGCTTGATGCCAGGTACAACGGAGAAATTGCCCGTGTCAAAGCTGAGAATGATCAGCTGCGTGCTGATGTCGCTAACGGTAATCGCCGGTTGCAGCTCCACGCAACCTGTAAGCCAGTGCGTGACGCCGCCGCCACCACCGGCAGCACTAATGCAACCGCCCCCGGACTTGATGACGCCGCTCAACGGGATTATTTCACCCTGAGAGAAAAAATCGAAACTAGCAGAACCATGATTCTAGGCTTGCAGAAATACATAACAGAGCAGTGTTTGAAATGATCATAACAAGGACGGAGAGGGGCGTTCTTGTTGAACAACTTTAACTATAACTTATGATTATTTAACACACCTTTTTCTTAGAAAATGAAACACGCGCTTTCGTCCAGATCATTATGACACTCAACGTTATCAGTATTCTTGCTGTTAGTTACGCTCTGACAAACTATATTGCTAACGTAAGGTCTTATCTGGCATTTCAGTATGCGGTCATCCTCAATTATTAGATTGCCATTTTGGATTTCATTTGCAGCGGAGCATGGGCCATCGCCCCAGTTAATACCGTGATAATTATAAAAAGCGTATGATCTTAAAGCATTTATCCAGTGATGAGCGTGACAAAATGAACACTCTTTATTGGAAATTTATTATGTTATTAAGCAATATTGTAAATTATTATGTCGACCAACATTCATAAACTATGACAGTGCTACTGGTCCGTTCGATTTTCATGGCAAAAGAGATATGATATCAATCGCAAAAATAGAACGTTGCTTAACCGAAATCATTGTGAAACAAATGTGATTATAAATATGCAGAAATAGATATAGAAGAGCCAGCTTGAGCTTTAAAGTCTCATGTCTACTACACAGGGGAATTTGTCCGAGCTAAAGAAAATAATCATCTGCGTGCTGATGTCGAAAAGAGCACTTGCCGGTTGAAGCCCCACGCTACCTGTGAGCCAGCACGTAACCCATCTGCACCACTGATGCAACTGCGATCAGACTCGATGACATGGCTTCATGGAATTATTTCACTCTCCGTGAGGAATCGAGAAATGAGCAGCCAATTTAAAGGATTAAATGATTGTATTCTTGGACTATTCTTGATGAAGCATAAAAAAAGCCCCTATCACGCAAGGGGCTAAACAGCATTTTGGCATAATTCATACTGATATTTATTGCACTCAAAGACACAATCACCGCTTATTTCAAAACAATAATTGTCTACTTGAGGCTAGTTTGAGTATGGTTCAAGAAAGAAAGCTTGCCGAGTTAATTGCTCAGTTTTTTTAATTATTTTGATCAGTATAACATTTTATTGTTCGATTCATTTGAAAATTACATGTTTATGAGCCTTTCTACTGGATGCTGCAAAGTATAAAAAAACAATTTAACTCATTAATAAGTGTGTATTTTTTTATTAAGGTGTCGAAATTTTTTTTTTGCTAATAGATTCTAATTATAAAGCTATCTTTCTCTTCTTTACCTCTAGCAAGGAATCACATATGCCATCAAGGACACCTAAAGCCTGCCGTAAACGTGGATGTGGTAAATCAACTACAGACAGAAGCGGATACTGCGAAGTGCATAAAGGCGCTGGCTGGGAACGACACAATAAAGGGCGGTCAGCAGCACAGCGAGGCTATGGTGCTGAGTGGCGAAAGGTAAGGAACCTAGTTATCAAGCGCGACAAGGGGTTGTGTCAGACCTGTAAGCGTGAGGGCGTCATTCGTCCCGGTTCAAGCGTCGACCATATCATTGCTAAAGCTCACGGGGGCACAGACGACCCGAGTAATCTCGAATGCATTTGCTCTGAACATCACAAGGCTAAAACAGCGAGAGAGCGACTGAGCGTGATGCGGTGAAAGATGCAGGGCATCAGGGAGAGTGAGCAGGGAGGGGCGGGGGTAAATCTCTGGTGAATAAAGCGTTCCAGACTGCCCGCCCCGCTAAGTTTTTACGCGTGAGAAATAAGAATTTTTTTCCGGGAGGCTTTTTGCCGGTTTCTTGCTCAGCCAGGAGGTGAATTTATGGCCGGAGTCCGGGCCGCTGGTGGAGGTCGAAAGAAGAATCTCCCTGTAAGCGGCAAAAGCTCAATTACAAATATCAGACCGCCGCAAGAGCTAATGAGCGCCGTTGCTGTGAAGGTCTGGAAAAGCACCTCAAAGATACTTATTGAGCGTGGTTTATTTGAACCGGAGGACGCTCCTGTCCTCATGGCCTACTGCAATGCATTTCACCTCATGATCGAAGCCGAGAAGATGATCGCAACCAGTGGAATCATCGCTACCGGCGAGAGCGGCATCAAAAAACATCCCGCGATTAATGTTCGAAACGATGCCGTAGCGCAGATAGCCAGGCTTGGCTCGTTGCTGGGCCTGGACCCTATGAGTCGTGCGCGTATGCTCGGCGCGGGTACGCCTGACGATGAAGAGGGAAATGAATTTGATGAGTTTTAACTTATGGCGACCTATCCGAACGTTAACGACGCGAATCGCTACGCGCGGGATGTTGTCGCCGGGAAGATTCTCGCCTGCCGTTATGTAAAGCTCGCGTGTCAGCGCCATCTTAATGACCTTGAGCGGGCCAAAGATCAGCGCTGGCCATACAGGTTCGACAGAGATAAAGCCGAGCGGTTTTGTCGCTTCTCGCAAAAAATGCCCCACACGTCCGGCGAATGGGCCCGTAAAAAGCTCCGGCTGACGCTGGAGGACTGGCAAAAGTTTTGTTTCTGCGTTTCGTTTGGCTGGGTTCGCAAATCAGATGGACTTCGCCGCTTCCAGGAGATTTACATCGAGGTTCCCCGTAAGAACGGGAAATCACTCATCGCTGCCAGCGTGGGCATTTATATGTTCTGCGCGGACGACGAGCACGGCGCTGAAGTTTACTGCGGAGCCACAACAGAAAAGCAGGCGTTTAAAGTCTTTGAACCTGCGCGCCAAATGGTGCAGAAACTCCCGGCGCTGCGTAAGCGCTTCTCAATAAAGCCGTGGGCAAAAAAAATGACCCGGCCAGATGGCTCGGTGTTTGCGCCGATTGTCGGCGATCCTGGTGATGGTGACTCGCCGAGCTGTGCGATTATCGACGAGTATCACGAACACGCCACAGATGCGCTTTACACGACAATGACGACCGGGCAGGGCGCGCGTGAACAGCCACTGACGCTCATCATCACGACAGCGGGCTACGATATTGCCTCGCCCTGTTATGACAAGCGCTCACAGGTGGTGGAAATTCTTGAAGGCATTCGCACTGACGGTGCAAATGAGACGATTTTCGGCATCATTTACACCCTTGATAAGGATGACGACTGGACCTCTGAGGAAGCCATTCGGAAAGCGAACCCTAACCTTGGCGTTTCGCTCAAGCCTGAATTTCTGCGCGCCAAGCAGGAGCTTGCAAAAACCACCCCGAGCCAGACTAACAAGATTCTGACCAAGCACTTCAACCTTTGGGTCTCAAGTAAAGCCGCGTTTTACAACATGCAGCGCTGGCAGGAGGCTGCCGACCCGTCGCTGACGCTTGCCGATTTTGAGGGAGAGCCGTGTTATCTCGGGATCGACCTGGCATCAAAGCTCGACCTCAACGCCGTGGTGCCAGTATTCATGCGGGAAATCGATGGGCTTAAACACTTTTACTGCGTCGGCGCTCAGTTCTGGGTGCCAGAGGATACGGTCTACTCAACAGATCCGCAGCTAAAACGCACCGCCGAGCGCTATCAGTCGTTTGTTAATCAAGGTGTGCTGATCCCGACCGATGGCGCAGAAGTCGATTATCGGGTGATTTTCGAGTCGATTCTCAGGCTCCGTGACACGGTGAAAATCGAGATATGCCCCATCGACCCTTACGGCGCGACGTCACTGGCGCATATGCTCAACGATGAAGGGCTAAATCCTGTCACCATTACGCAGAACTTTACGAACATGTCCGACCCGATGCGAGAAATCGAGGCCGCGCTCGCGGCTGGCCGTTTCCATCACGATGGAAACCCGATCCTGACCTGGTGCATCCAGAACGTTGTCGGCAAGTATTACGCAGGCTCTGACGATGTTGTCCGTCCGACCAAAGAGGGCAACGAGAACAAAATTGACGGCGCAGTCGCGGCAATGATGGGTGTTGGCCGGGCCATGCTCAACGAGCCAGGCGATTTCCTTTCTAATCTCGACGACGAGGACATTCTAGCTATATGAAACTCCACGATCTGTTTGGCGTCGCAGGCTTTGGCTTGCTTGTTGCTGCCAGCTACCTGCGCTTTGGTCTGGCTCCGGCACTGGCGGTTGCTGGTAGCGGTTTTCTAATAACCGGGCTCGCAATGGCTCGCAACAGGAGGCGCTGATGTTACTCGACGCGTTTTTCCGTTCTGACCCTAACGCGGCGCAGGGTAATCCCGAAAATCCCGCCACACCGCTGACAGGCGAAAATATCGCGACAACGTCCGGCATGGTTTCAGACGTTTTTGTCTCGCCTGAGACGGCTATGAAACTGGCGGCGGTTTATTCCTGTATTTATGTTCTCTCGTCGAACCTGGCGCAAATGCCCCTACACGTTTTGCGGCGCGAAGGGAAAGACGTTCGACAGGCAACAGAGCATCCAGTTTTCCATCTCGTTCATGACGAGCCGAACCCGTGGGAGACCTCGTATAAATGGCGCGAGCTGATGCAACGCCACGTTTTAGGTTGGGGCAATGCGTACACAGAGATTAAACGCAATCGGCGCGGCGAGGTTATCGAGCTGGCGCACCGGATGCCGTGGGAGTTGTGTCTGACTAAATTTGATGGACGCTGGCGTTACGGGATTTACACCGACGAAGGGAGCTGGTCGGTTCACCCCGACGATATGGTTCATATTAAGGCGATTGGTAACTGCGACAAATGGGGGATCTCCCCGATTATGCAGCACGCGCAAACTATCGGCCTGGGGCTCTCAGGGCAGAAGTACACAGAGAGCTTTTTTAACGGCAACGCGCGCCCGGCGGGGATAGTGTCCGTTAAGCAGGAGCTGAACGATAAATCGTGGGATCGGCTTAAAAAAATCTGGCAGAAAGCCGCTGCCGCGCTCCGTTCGCAGGAAAACAAAACACTCTTACTCCCTGCCGAGCTGGATTACAAAGCCCTAACCATATCGCCAGTAGACGCGCAGCTCGTCGAAATGATGAAGCTAAACCGCAGCATGATAGCGGGGATTTTCAATGTGCCGGCGCACATGATTAACGACCTCGAAAAAGCGACGTTTTCCAATATTTCCGAGCAGTCGATCCAGTTCGTGCGATTCACGATTATGCCGTGGGTTGTTAATTGGGAGCAGGAGCTAAATCGCCGCCTGTTTACCCGGCAGGAGCTGGCCGCCGGTTATTACGTCAAATTCAATCTGGCCGGGCTGTTGCGTGGTACGCCGAAAGAGCGAGCCGAGTTCTATCACTACGCAATCACCGACGGCTGGTTAAGCCGTAACGAAGTCCGGGCGCTGGAAGATAAAAACCCGGTTCCGGGGCTTGATGAGATGCTCGTGTCGGTCAATGCGGCGCAGACAAGCGGAAGTAAAGACAAAACCCCGGAGGGAAATCCTGACAATGAGTGATATTGAAAAGCGCTGTTACGTTGGTGAAGTCCGCGCCGCTGAGGTTGAGGGCGAACCAACCAAAATTATTGGCTATGCGTCTGTATTTAACAGCCGTTCTGAGCTGATTTTCGGCTCGTTCCGCGAAGTGATTAAGCCGGGAGCGTTTGACGACGTCCTCGGCGACGATGTTCGCGCCCTGTTTAACCATGACCCTAATTTTATTTTAGGACGCAGCTCGGCGGGGACGTTGTCCCTCTCTGTCGACGACAGAGGCTTGCGTTACGAAATCACAGCTCCACAAACGCAGACAATCCGCGATCTGGTTCTCGCGCCGATGCAGCGCGGAGACATTTCACAAAGCTCCTTTGCGTTCCGTGTCGCCCGCGACGGCGAACGCTGGTATCAGGATGAAGACGGCGTCGTCGTTCGCGAAATTACTCGCTTTTCCCGCTTGCTGGACGTTTCGCCTGTCACCTATCCGGCTTATCAGGAGGCCGATAGCGCCGTCCGTTCGCTGGAGCAGTGGCGCAGCCAACAGGCAGAGCAGGATCAGCGGAGTGCTGAGGCGCGGCAAAAGCAGGCGACAGAGAAAGCCGCTCGCGAGCGTGTTCTCGACCTGATAGCGCGACCGTAATTTTAAATAAACAATTCATTAAACAACCTCGCTTCGGCGGGGTTTTTTTATATCTGAAAAAAGAGTGATAGATCTCATGAAATTGCACGAAATGCAGCAAAAACGCGCCACTATCGCCGCTGAAATGCGCGCCCTGAACGAAAAAATCGGCGACGGGTCCTGGACTGAGGAACAGCGCAGCCAGTGGGACAATGCAAAGCACGAATACGACAAGCTCGACGCGGCGATTAAGCGCGAGGAAGAACTCCGCGCGATGGATAATATCCTCGCAGCCGAAAACGAACCCGAACACCGCAACAACCCGGAGGGCTCCGAAGATGAACGTCGCGCCGCTGTTTTCGACAAGTTTGTCCGCCACGGCTTAGGGGAGCTGTCAACGGAAGAAAAGCGCACTCTAAAAGAGTTCCGCGCCCAGGGTATCGACGACGGCGAGGGCGGCGGTTCTAAAGGCGGTTTCACTGTGCCGAAACAGTTCCGAAACCGTGTCGTTGAGGCAATGAAAGCCTACGGCGGGATCGCGGGTGTTTGCCAGATTCTGAGCACCTCGAACGGTCAGGATATCGACTGGACTTACAGTGACGGCACCGCTGATATGGGCGTGATGCTCGGAGAGAACGAGGAAGCGAGCGAAGGCGATGTCACTTTCGAGCCGATCACTATCGGTGCCAAAAAAATGACGTCGAAAATTATCCGCGTTTCTAACGAGCTGTTATTGGATAGCGGCATCGACATGAACGGCTATCTGGCCGCACGTATCGCGCAGCGCCTGGGCCGTGGCGAAGCAGCGCAAATCGTTAACGGTGACGGCACCGGTAAAAACGTTAAAGGCCTGGCTAAGTGGGTGACGAAAACCACATCCGCCGCAGCCGCTGACGCGTTTACTTGGGAGGAGTTGCTCGCGCTGAAACACAGCGTCGATCCGGCCTATCGCAATTCGCCGAAATTCCGCTTTGCATTTAACGACAATACCCTGCTGAAAATCTCCTCTATGAAAGATGCGCAGGGCCGTCCGCTCTGGCTCCCGGATGTGGTTGGTATGGCACCGGCGACCGTGCTCAACGTGCCTTACGTTATTGATCAGGCGATTGCCGATATTGGCGCGGGTAAACAGTGCGTGTATTGCGGTGACTTTGACCGCTTCATCTTACGCCGTGTGGCGTACATGACCCTGATGCGACTCACTGAGCGTTACGCGGAATATGATCAGGTAGGCTTCCTGGCCTTCCATCGCTTCGACTGCGCCCTCGAAGATGCCGCAGCGGTTAAAGCGCTGGTCGGTAAAGCCGAGGCAAAGTAACAGGGGTGACGCTTGACCCGACCGTGCTTTCTGTCGCGGTCGGCACAGCCTCGCCAATTAAAGCAAGTGTCACCCCTGCAAACGCCACAAACAAGGCGCTTAACTGGACGTCAGGAGACGAAGCCATTGCAACCGTTGACGCCTCGGGCGTTGTTACTGGCGTCGCTGAGGGCGGCCCGGTGGACGTTACCGCGACAGCGGCGGACGGCTCCGGCGTTTCTGCTTCCTGCGCCGTCACTGTCACAGCGGAAAAGCGAACTAAATCTAAATAACGCCCTCCGGGGCGTTTTTTATTGAGGCCGAGCCGTGATTCTTTCCCTTTCAGAAATTAAAACGCAGTTGCGTATTGAGGAGGATTTCACCGAGGAGGACGCGCTTTTAACCCTCCTCGGCGGGGCCGCTGAGGCCCGCACCTCGAATTACCTCAACCGCAGGTTATACGCGACGGAAGTCCCCGACACTGACGAGGACGGACTCGTCGTATCTGACGATATCCGCCAGGCAATGCTGATGCTCTGTAGTCATTTTTATGAAAACCGATCATCAACGTCTGACGTGGAAATGACAGAGATGCCGCAGTCGTTTAAATGGCTTGTCGATGCATACAGGTTTATCCCGCTATGAAAAGAAGCCCGTCACAGACAGCGACGCGCTATTCGTTTCCCGACCCCGGAGAACTTAACCGACGCGTTCAGTTCAGAAAGCGCGTTGATTCACCGGCGGCTGATTTCGGCACGGAAAGCGAGGAGCTCGACACCTTCCGGGTGTGGGCGAGAGTCCAGCAAACCGGCGCGACGACTTATCAGTCCTCTGTTCAGACCGGCGAGGCCGTGACGCACCTCATCACGATTCGCTACCGGTCGGGCATGTCGAACGAGTGGCAAATCGTGTTGCCCGGAGGTGAGGTTTTGCGCGTCCGCAGAATCCGGGATCTCAATTCCGAGCACCGGTTCCTGCTCCTGGAGTGCGAGAGCCTCGGCGACGCGGATCACTACTGTGGGGCGGTGTATGGCTGATTCTCCTCTCTTTCACATCGATTATGACGTCCCGGAGCAGATGGAGTTTAAACGCCCCGTCATGCGCCGCGCGTTCGTCAAAATCGGTCAGGTTCACATGCGGGACGCCCGTCGGCTGGTAATGAAACGGGGGACGTCGAAACCCGGCGAAAACCCCGGATACAAAACCGGCAGGCTGGCGCGCTCAATCGGTTATTACGTTCCGCGCGCCTCGAAAAACCGTTCCGGGATGATGGTACGAATCGCACCGAACCAGAAACGGGGCGAGGGAAACCGCCGTATTGAGGGCGACTTTTACCCGGCTTTCCTGTTCTACGGCGTTCGCCGTGGCGCGAAGCGGCAACGCTCGCACCATAAAGGCAAATCCGGCGGCTCCGGGTGGAAAGTTGCCCCACGTAATAACTACATGACCGAAGTGTTAGCGCGTCGCAAAGCCTGGACGCGCTACACACTGCAACGCGCGTTACGAAAAGCCTTGCGACCGCCGAAAGTCAGGAGGGTAAGGGCATGAAATTATCGTTGATTATCGAGGCGTTGAGAGAGCGAGCTCCGTCTTTTAAATCGCGAGTCGCGGGCGCGGCTGAGTTTCAGGCGCTGGAGCCTAACGCAAAGATGATGCTTCCCGCCGCTTACGTCATTCCGACCGGCGATACCGTCTCCCGCCAGGAGTCTCAAACCGACTACTACCAGGTTGTGAATGAGGCTTTCGCCGTGGTTGTCGTGCTCGACAACCGGCGTGACTTGCGCGGGCAAACCGCCGCTTTTGATGCCGTCGATACTATCCGCCGCGAAATATTCCTCGCCCTGCTGGGCTGGGAGCCGGACGAAAACACACATCCGATTGAGTATGACGGCGGGCAGGTGGTCGAAATGAACCGCGCCGCGCTTTATTACCAGTTCGATTTTACTGCTGAACGGGAAATAACCGACATAGACACGCGCCATCACCGCGATCTGGACGAGCTTGTCCCGCTCGAAACGGTGGCTGTCGATATGGACTTTATCGACCCCGACAACGGGCCGGACGGCGACATCGAGCATCACGACGAAATCCACTTCACGGAGTAAACCCCATGTTTGTCATTCCAGTTAACGGGCGGAAAGTTCCCGATCCGCGCCGGGGCGACTTTTTGCCCGAAAAGGGGAGAAATGTCGAAAAAAACTCCTACTGGCTCCGCCGTCTCATGGACGGCGATGTAAAAGAAACCTCTCAAAAAAAGGGCGATTAAGTGTCTGTTAGTTTTGATTCCATCCCTTCAAATATCCGCGTTCCGCTGTTTTATGCGGAAATGGATAACAGCAAGGCCAACACCGCGCAGACCTCCGCGCCCGCGCTCCTGATTGGTCAGGCGCTGGAAGATGCAACCATCGAGCGTAATAAGCTGGTTCTGATGCCGACCGCCGATCAGGCACGCAAGTTATGCGGGCAGGGATCACCGCTGGCGCGCATGGTGGACGCCTATCGCAAAACCGATCCGTTTGGCGAGCTGTATGTTATCGCCGTTTCTGACCCGGAAGGGGCTCCGGCGGTTGGTGAGGTAACGTTCTCCGGCAGCGCTAACGTGTCGGGCGCGGTCTCGCTGTATATCGGTGCCAAACGGATCGCGGGCGCGGTAACGTCCGGCGATACAGCGCTGGACGCGGCACAATCTCTGGCCGATGCCATTAATGCCGACCCCGATCTGCCTGTTCTGGCGTCCGCGACCGCTATTACCAGTGACGTAAAAATCACCGGGCTGACGGTCGCCCCGACGCTGACCGTTAAAACCGGCGAAAGCGCAGGCGTCGACGTGACCATTCTCCCGGACAACGCCACCAATAAAACCCTCTCCTGGGAATCTGACGACACCGCGATCGCCACGGTTGACGATAACGGCACCGTTACCGGTATTGCTGAAGGTGCCGCCAACGTTACCGCGACAACGACCGACGGTTCCGGGCTTTCTGGCGTATGCGCGGTTACTGTCGAACAAGGCGAAGTGCGATCAGCCAAACGAAGCCTCAAAAAAGCGACCTCCGCCCGCGCTGCCGCTCAGGTTATCGGGGCAAAAGTCACGCTGACCGCAAAATACAGCGGCGAGGCGGGCAATCAGATCCCGCTGATGCTGAACTATTACGGCGCGATTAGCGGCGAAGAAATCCCGGACGGTCTGACCGTTTCCCTGTCCGCCATGCAGGGCGGCGCGGGGGTAATCAGTCTCGATAACGTGATCGCCGCGATGGGCGATGAGCCGTTCGATTTTATCGGCCTGCCGTATAACGACGCCGCGACGTTAAAGCAGATGGGCGAGGAGATGAACGATACCTCGGGCCGCTGGAGCTGGTCACGTCAGCTCTACGGGCATGTGTACACCGCCAAAATTGGCACCCTGACGGATCTCGCCGCGTTCGGGGAAGCGCTTAACGACCCGCACCTCACCATTGCGGGTTACGAGCCAAAAACGCAGACCGCGCCGGAGGAGCTTCTCGCGTCCCGCCTGGGACGTCAGGCAGTGTTTATCCGCAATGACCCGGCCCGACCGACACAGACCGGTGAAATCACCGGCGCGTTACCGGCTCCGGTGGGTGAACGTTTCTCCATGACCGAGCGCCAGTCCCTGCTGACTCACGGGATCGCCAGCTCGACCGTAAACAGCGGGACGCTTCTTATTGAACGCGATATCACGACCTATCAGAAGAACAAATTCGGCGTGGCGGATAACAGCTATCTCGACAGCGAAACGCTCCACACCTCCGCCTATGTTCTGCGCAAGCTGAAATCGATCATCACGACCAAATATCCGCGACACAAGCTCGCGAATGACGGGACTCGCTTCGGGCCTGGTCAGGCGATTGTTACTCCGTCCGTGTTACGCGGTGAAATGTGCGCCGCTTATCGCGAAATGGAGCTCGCCGGTATCGTCGAGAATTTCGAAGTGTTCAAAAAATACCTGATTGTTGAGCGTAACGCTGACGACCCGAACCGCGTCGACGTTCTGTTCCCGGCTGATTATGTGAATCAACTCCGCGTGTTCGCGCTTAAAAATCAGTTCCGCCTCCAGTATTCGAATGAGGAAATGGCAAATGGGTAAGATTGCAGGCACCTGTTACATCAAAGTTGACGGGCTCCAGCTCTCCGCAACCGGCGGCGTGGAGGTTCCCATGAACACGCGTCTTAAAGAGGACGTGATCGCTCTTGATGGCTCAGTCGACTACAAGGAAACGCACCGCGCGCCCTATACCAAACTCACCGCGAAAGTTCCGAAGGGGTTCCCGCGCGACAAGCTTATCAGCTCGGAAAATATGACGGTAACGAGCGAACTCGCAAACGGGGACGTGTACGTCCTTTCTAACGCGTGGGTTAATGGCGAAATGAACCATAACCCCGAGGACGGCACGGTCGACATTGAGTTTCACGGTCAGGAGGGCTTTTACCAGTGATTAAAGAAATTACACTTTCACAGCCAGTCATGGCGCACGGCGAAAAACTTCATGTACTGGAACTACGCCCGCCGCGCTTCGATGAGGTCGAGTCCCTCGGTTTCCCGTTCACCGTTGCCGGTGATGGCGGAATGAAAATCGACAGCGCCGTCGCCCTGAAATACATCCCCGCGCTGGCGGGGATTCCCCGAAGTTCCGCTGAAAAACTGGCGCTCCGTGATGTGTTCATGATCTCCATGCATATCATGGGTTTTTTTACGTCCTCGGGAACGGAAGCGGACTCCGTAGGCGTCTCTACAACGTCGCCCACTTCTGGCGAGTAAATCCTTTAGAGCTGAAACGCGCCTCCATCTCGGATTTCGCCGAGATGGAGGCCGAAGCCGTTCGCATTAATGAGGAGTTAAAAGGCAATGGCTGACTCATTCGAGCTGAAAGCGATTATCACCGCCGTAGATCGCCTTTCCGCTCCGCTAAAGGGGATGCAACGCCAGCTAAAAGGATTCCAGAAAGAACTCTCGGGGCTGGCTGTTGGCGCGGGCGCGACGGGAACGGCGATTCTCGGCGCACTGGCTGGCGCAACAATGCAGGCGGTTGATTTTGAAAAGTCGATGGCAGATGTGCGGAAAGTCGTCGACGGGCTCGAATCGCCGGAAGCGTTCCGCCAGATGCAGGATGATATTCTCAACCTGTCGGCAAAAATCCCGCTAGCGGCAACGGAAATTGCGGACATCGTCGCGCAGGCGGGGCAGTCAGGAATAAAGCGCTCTGAGCTGTCACAGTTTGCCGAGGATGCCGCAAAAATTGGCGTGGCGTGGGATCTGTCTGGTCAGGAGGCGGGGAGGACGCTTGCGGTCTGGCGTACCGCGTTTGGGCTGACCCAAAAAGAAGTCGTCGAGCTGGCCGACAAGGTGAACTACTTAGGCAATACCGGCCCCGCGAATGCGGCCTCTATTGCTAAGGTCGTGACTGAGCTCGGCGGGATCTCGCAATCTGCGCATGTTGCCTCTGGCGATGTTGCCGCGCTGGCATCGACAATTATCGGCGTGGGTATTAATGGCGACGTCGCCAAAACAGGCATTAAAAACTTTATTTCCGGTCTTACGGGCGTTTCTACGGGGGATCAGAAGAAAGTAGCGAAAGCGCTCGGCTTTACGCCCGCCACGCTTGCCAAGAGCATGATCCAGGACTCACGCGGGACAATGCTTAAGGTTTTGGAGGGCGTCAGGAAGATGGCTCCCTATAAGCAAAACAGGATTATGGAGATCTTGTTTGGTAAGGAGTCAGCGGAGGCAATCGTCCCACTTCTCACTAACCTGGACACCTTAAAAGCTAACTTTAATAAAGTTTCGGACGCGCAGCTCTATAGCGGTGCGGCTGCTAATGAATATGCCATCGCGTCGGATACGGCAGCGGCTGATCTGGCGCGAATGAAAAACCAGGTCACACAAATTACCGTAGAGATAGGGCGCGAATTTCTTCCAGTCATACGCGACGCGGCAAAAGAGTTTATGCCGCTACTTAAAACCTTCTCTCAATTCATAAAAGATAACCCCGAAGCCGTTCGCGCCGCGGCAAAATTTGGCGTGGCTTTGCTGGGCGTTTCCGCGTCGATTGGCGCTATCTCCCAGGCGGTCAAGATCATGAATTTTGCGATGAAAATGTCGCCTGCAAAATTGCTGATCGGGGCTCTTGTCCTGGGCGCATATGAGATTATTGAACATTGGGACGAGGTCGGGCCGGTCATAAAAAAAGTGTGGCAGGAAGTCGACAACGTGGCGCAGGAGCTCGGCGGATGGGAAAACGTGATCGAGGGAGTGGGGGCGGTAATGGCGGGCTCTTTCGCGATCAAAACCCTCGGCTCGCTTCGCGAGGCTGTCGCGCTGGCCGGGGCGCTCTCCGGCACCCTCGGCAAGATTGGCAAAATGGGCGCGATGACTGTCACTATCGGCATAGCGGTCTCCATGCTTCAGGCGCTCAAAGAGCTTGAAACTGACGCTAAGGCAGCGGGTGAAAGCTCCGGGGCGTTTGCCGTGCATAAGATGCAGGCTAAGGAGCGGGAGCGCGGATATTACGGCTTCGGTGAGCGTGCGAAAGAGATATGGGCGAGTATCACCGGGCAGGACTATACCCCGCCGATCCCTGATGGCCGCTACTCGCCCAACGTTGGCCTTTCGCGCCCCGTCGGTGGACGCTCACAAAGCGAGTTAACCGTCACGTTTGAAAATGCTCCGCCAGGAATGCGGGTTATCGACCCGAAATCCGGCGATCCGTTTATGTCGGTGAAAACCGATGTCGCATATTCACCTTTCAGAAACCCAGGTTAAACCCGCTCCGGCGGGTTTTTTTATGAGGGCCGATCATGGCATTTGAAACCGGCTGGCGCGCGCGTCTGCAAAGCGCCTCCTTTCGCGGCGTTCCCTTTGAGGTTGAAAGCGATGAAGGCATTTTTGGCCGCCGCGTTCAGGTTCACGAATACCCCAACCGCGACAAGCCGTTTACCGAGGATTTGGGGCGCGCCGCGCGACGGATAACCATCAATGCTTACCTCATCGGTGACGATTACCCGGAGAAGCGCGACCGGCTTATTGCCGCCATCGAGACAGAGGGCGCGGCGACGCTGGTTCATCCCTATTACGGGGAAATGAAGGGCAATGTCGACGGTCAGGTACGCGTGACGCACAGCAATCAGGAAGGGCGAATGTGTCGCGTGTCGTTTCAGTTCGTCGAGTCCGGCGAGCTGACATTCCCGACATCCGGCACGGCAACCGACGCGAGTCTCGACAGCTCGGCGGGTTCTCTGGCCGATGCTATCACCGGCGCTTTCTCGGCGTTCTCCCTCGACGGGTTAAGCGATTTTGTTCAGAGCGGCGTTCTGGCTGACGCGGCGGAGATGTTCGACGTTATCGCCGACGCGTTCACGATGGTTGATTCCGGTATCTCCGCCGCCATGCGACTTGTGCAGGGCGATTTGTCGGTGATCCTGATGCCGCCGAGCTCCGCTAATGATTTTGTTCGCAACCTGCAAAAAGCCTGGCGGGCCGGGACACGGCTTTCCGGCAACGCCTCGGATCTGGTCACGATGGTTAAGACCATCAGCGGCGTTACCGTTGATTCCGGGTTAGCGCCTCGCGGCGTCTGGAGCACAGACAGCGGGACAACCGCCTCACGCAAGGCCCAAACGAACCTTGTCGCCTCGACGATGCGCGTCGTCTCGATATCCGAAGCGGCGCGCGCGGTCGCGCAAATCCCGACGCCGCCGGGTAACAGGGCGTTGCAGGGTGGCGCAAATCCCGTATCGGATATTGTCAATATCAATCACCCTGCGCTGGATTCACAGCCCGCCACCACGGCGCGCGCCACACCGGCAACCTGGGACGATTTAACGGATATCCGCACCGCGCTTAATGCGGCGATAGACAGCGAGCAGGCCCGCACGACCGACGACGCCGTTTTTATGGCGCTGACGAGGCTCCGGGCCGACCTCAACAAAGATATTTCGTCGCGTCTGGCGCAGGTGGAGAAAACCGTCTCTGTAACGCCGTCCGAGTCGCTCCCGGCGGTTGTGCTGGCGGCGCAGTGGTTCGACGACGCCAGTCGGGAAACTGACATCCTCTATCGCAACAACATAGCGCACCCCGGCTTTGTGCCGGTGGTGCCGCTGAGGGTTCCTGTCCGATGAATAACACCGTTCTCTTACGCGTGAACGGGCGCGAGTGGGGCGGGTGGACAACCGTTCGCATATCCGCCGGGGTTGACCGCGCCGCGCGCGATTTCAACGTTGAAATCACCCGCCAATGGCCCGGTGCGACAGATTCCACGCCGCAGATAAAAAACGGCGACGCGGTCGAGGTCAGAATCGGCGACGATCTTGTCCTCACCGGATGGGTTGAGGCGACGCCCGTTCGCTATAACGCGCGCTCGTTAAGCATGGCGATAGTCGGGCGCAGCAAAACCGGCGATCTGATTGATTGCACCGCCACGCCATCGCAGCACACCGGCGCAACGCTTGCGGAGATTGCCGCCTCGCTGGCCGGGCCGTTTAAAGTGAATGTCATCGACGCAGGCGCGCCGACGACCGCGCTTATTGATGCGCAGCCGCAGCACGGCGAAACGGTCATTGACTGCCTTTACCGGCTTCTCGGTCAGGTTCAGGCGCTGGTTTATGACAACGAAAAAGGCGATCTCGTCCTCGGCGTGGTCGGTTCGGCGAAAGCCGCGACGGCGCTCGTCTTGGGTGAAAACGTTCTGTCGTGTGATACCGAGCGAAGCATCAAAGACCGTTTTTCTGAGTATCTCATTACCGGTCAGCGACCGGGAACGGACGACGATTTCGGCGAGGCAACCATCGCCGCTATCAAACAAAAAAGCGGTGACAGCGCGATCACCCGTTACCGTCCCCACACAATCCAGCAAAGCGGCGCGGCGACTTCGGCGACCTGTAAGGCCCGGTGCGAGTTTGAGCAGGCGCAGCGCGCCGCGAAAACACGCGAAACGACTTACACGGTTCAGGGCTGGCGTCAGGGTGACGGCGCTTTGTGGGCACCGAACATGAAAGTTATCGTCTACGACCCGTTTTGCGGCTTCGATAACGAGGAGCTGGTTATCGGTGAGGTGACCTTCATTAAGGGCGATCAGGGGACAACGACAGAGCTTCGCGTCGCGCCCGCTGATGCGTATCTCCCGCAACCGGCGGCACCCAAAAAGAAAAAATCTGGCGATGATGAGGACTGGCTTTTCTGATGGGTATCAAACAGGCGATTTCTAATCTCGCGGCGCGCGCCGTTCTGGCGGCGCTGGACTCCTCCAGAAAATGCCAGGCGGCAGGGTTAAAACTGATTGCCGGTGAAACGAAAGAGAACGTCGAATACATCGAGCCTTACGGCTTCACGTCAACCGCACACGCAGGCGCGGAGGCGGTTGTCCTGTTCCCGTCGGGCGACCGTTCTCACGGCGTTGTTATCTCTGTTGCTGACCGGCGTTACCGGCTGAAAGGGCTCAGGTCTGGCGAGGTGGCTATCTACACTGACGAGGGCGACTCGATTGTTCTCAAGCGCGGGCGCGTTACCGAGATAACGACATCCGAGCTTGTGGTTAATGCTGAGTCGAAAATCTCGCTCAACGCGCCGCAGCTCGTCGTGAATGCATCCTCCGGCGTCTCATTCACGACGCCGACCATCACAACAAGCGGGGACTTTTCAGCGGCTGGCGAGGTGTCCGACGGCGTCGGCACCATGTCGGCTATCCGCACCACATATAACGGACACACGCACACCGCACGGGGCGAAACCGCAGAAACGACCGGCCCTTCTGCCTCTATGGGGTAACGCATGATCATCTTTGTAAATGGATTACTGAAAGAGTCGACCGACTATTTCGACGACCTTACTCGTTCCGTGATCATTTCGCTTTTTTCCTGGCGACGCGCTGAGACGGACGACGAAACCGGGCAGCCTTTCGGGTGGTGGGGTGACACTTACCCGAGTGTGGAGAACGACCGGATTGGCTCCCGCCTGTACCTGCTGCAACGGAGCAAACTCACCAACGCAACCGCGACGCGCGCGAAGGATTACGCCCGCCAGGCGCTCGCCTGGATGGAGGAGGACGGCGTCGCCGCGCGCGTCGACGTGGCCGCCACCCGAACCGGGATTAACTCGCTTCAACTGGAAGTTGTTATCTGGCAGCGGGACGGCAGCAAACACGCAATTATTTTCGATGACATATGGCAGGAGGTGTTAAATGGCTGACTCCGGCTTCTCGCGTCCAGATTTGCCAAATCTGATCGCCACAATCAGAAGTGATTTACTCACGCGATTTGAGACGGACGTCGTCCTCCGTCGCCTTGATGCAGAAGTCTATTCGCGCGTGATGGCGGCTGCCGTTCACACGCTTTATGGCTATCTCGACTATCTGGCGCGAAACATGCTTCCTGACCTTGCGGATGAGGAGTGGCTTTCGCGACACGGGAACCTGAAACAAGTCCCGCGCAAGCAACCAACCACGGCGGGCGGCTATGCGCGATGGGAGAGCGTGTCGTCCGGGATCACGCTGCCCGCCGGGACAGAAATGCAGACTGACGAGCAAAAGCAGTATGTAACGACCGCAGACGCGACCGTTAACGATGAGGGAGTTCTTCGCGCACTGATTGAAGCGGTTGACGCTGGCACAGGCGGAAATCTCGATGACAAAACGCCGCTCCGCCTGATGACGCCGGTCGCGGGCCTCTCCTCGACGGGCTATGCGGAGTCGGTTGAGGGCGGGACAGATTTAGAAGCGCTGGAGGACTGGCGCTCGCGAATCATGGCTCGCTGGTACTACACGCCGCAGGGCGGCGCGGATGCCGATTACCGGATATGGGCGACCGACGTCGCGGGGATCACCCGCGCCTGGGTGTTCCGCCATCATGCCGGACGCGGGACGGTTGGCGTGATGCCTGCTAACAGCGATTTAGATAATCCGGTGCCGGATGAGACGCTAATCGAAGCGGTTAAACAGTACATTCTTCCGCTTGCGCCGGTGGCCGGTTCAGGCTTGTTTGTTTTCCCGCCGACGCTGAGAAAAATCGACTTCGAAATCGCGCTTGCTAAAGATACTCCGGCAATCAGGGCAGCGGTAACGAAAGAGATTAAATCGGCGCTGTTCAGGGACGGCGAGCCGTCAGGAAAGATTTATCTTTCGCGTATCAGTGAGGCGATCAGCCTGGCGACTGACCAGTTCGCGCACCGCCTGATTTCGCCAGCGAAAGACGTAGCGCTCGGCACCTATGAATTGCCGGTTATCGGGGAGATAACGTGGTCGAACTACAACGAATCTGACGTTGAAATAGATGTCTCCCTGAGCTCGTTCTCACCGAACCCCGTCACGCTGCCGGACAGCCCGGACGCATTCGCGACCGCCACCTTCACGCCTGAGAATCTGCCGTCGCTGGATGGGGTTAACATCACCTGGGATTTTGTCCCGGCAGGCGAGGGCGAACCTGACCCGTCGACGCTTTGCGTCATTACCCCGAGTGCAGATAACAGCGGCGTGAAAGCAACCGGCATCGCTCCGGGGACAGTTCATGTCCGGGTTACTGTCGAGTACAAAGGCAAGACCGCGACGGATAACTCCTATCTCGATATTGAGGAGGTTACGTGGCTGTAGAGGACGAATATACCCGCCTGTTAAAACGGCTTTTACCGCCTGGCCCTGCCTGGGAGGGGAATAATCCCCTCCTCGAAGGGCTCGCGCCGTCTCTGGCGCGGGTACATGCGCAATCGTCGGCATTAATGCGCGAGATTGATCCGGGGGCGGCGGTGCAGCTCCTCGACCGTTACGAGGCGTTATGCGGGTTGCCTGATGAATGCACCATCGAGGAAACGCAAACCCTCTCGCAGCGACAGCGGCGACTGGCGGCAAAGGTCAACGGTTACGGCGGCATTAACGAGGCGTTTTACCGGCGACAGCTCGACGCGCTCGGCTATCAGTCTGTTTCGATTACGCAGTATCAAAACGAGGCGGAGAATCCTCGCCCGGATATCGCCACGGACGACGACTACCGCTATTTGTGGCAGGTGAATATTCCCACGCTCGCGACGATTGACGTCATGACATGCGCATCAAGTTGCGTGGACAGCCTCCGCACCTGGGGCGATACGGTCATTGAATGCGTGATTAACAAGGTCGCCCCCTCTCATACCGAAGTCGTGTTCGCGTACATGGAATAAAGCGCTTCTTTTCCAGTTAACCCCGCTTCGGCGGGGTTTTTTATGAGGTAATTACTTTGCATCGTATAGACACCCCCACTGCACAGCAGGGCAAATTCGGCGCAGGCAAAAACGGCTTTACGGCGGGCGACCCGACGCTCGGCGTTCCGGCGACGCAGCTCGACGAGGCCTTTTTCGATTCGGTTCAGGAGGAAATTTGCGCCGTTATCGAGGGAGCCGGGATTCAGCTTAAAAAAAGCGACCGCGCGCAGCTCTCCGCCGCCATCGACAAGATGATTCAGGCAAAGCATGAGCTGGCGCTTCTGATTAAGAACAATCTTTCAGACGTCGACGACGTCGAGCAGGCGCGGAAAAACCTCGGTCTCGGCGAGCTGGCGTTAAAAGACAGCTTAAAGGCGAGCGACGTGGGGGCCATTCCAATAACGGGAAGCACCGATATTACCGGGCCGTTGCGCACGACCGGGGAGGTGCAATCAAGCACCCCTAATGGCTTTCGCATCGCTTATGGCGGTTATGGCGCGTTCTGGCGTAATGACAGCGCAAATCTGTACCTGATGCTCACTGATAATGGTGACCCTTACGGAAGTTATAACGGCCTTCGCCCGTTTCGCGTGGATCTTGCAAAAGGAAATGTTTCCATTGGCACACCGTTATATGTCGCCAGTACGATTCAGGCAGATAAAGGCGTTCAGTCAGGTTATGTAGGCTCATATGCATTCTCTGCCCAATTTGCAACAGGAGCTGCTTTCTATGAGACGTTTAACACCACTGGTGTTAGCGAGTTTCATCCGCTTCTGAAACAGAAAGCGACGATAACCAACAAGGCCGCATGGTCTTTTTCTTACGGATCACTATGTGATAATGGCAAGCTTTCCTGGTGCCTACATATGATCGACGGAAGCGGCCATACCTATCGACACGAATGGGATACAAGCGGCAACTATACGTGTCCGGGGCAGCTTATCCCCGGTAACTATGCGAATTTTGACGCCCGTTATCAGGCGAAGAACACCGCGAATCGCGCCTCAAGCGGCTGGTATAAAGACACCTCGACCGGGTTGATTATTCAGTGGGGCGTGGCTAAACGCTCTGCCGATTCGACAAGTATCGCTTACCCGATTGCATTTCCTAATGCAGCCCTTTGTACAAATTTGACGGTGATATGGGGCGGGCATTTCACCGATCAAAACGTATTTTGCCAGCCGGTCGACCGTACCCGGTTTAATTACATTGCGGGCTCTGGCGAAGTTAGCTCTTATTTTCTGGCTATAGGTTATTAACAGACATGCCTTCTTATTATTACAGCCCAAAATTAAACGCCTTTTTTGCGGCAGCGCTGGAGAATGATTATCGCGCTTCCGGTACATGGCCTGATGATGTAACACCAATCAATAACGAACTCTATCACTCATTAATTGAAGGGCAGGCAGACGGGAGAATCATTACTGCGGATGAAATGGGACAACCTAAGTTGATCGAACCGACAATCGACTGGCGTGCGCAAGCTGAAGCACTGCGTCAGATGCTGCTATCACAAGCTCATAGCGTAACGTCGGACTGGCGTGTTGAGTTGATGCTTGGTGCACTTCCTGAAGCAGACAAGGCCAGCCTGTCACGGTGGATGGAGTATATTCGCAAAGTGAGGGCGTTGGATTTTGGTGGGGTGATGGATGAGCAAGGCTATAGCTCAATTACCTGGCCATCTATACCCAATCTAGGTAAGTAAGATGGAGTGCATTTTAATCTTTCGTTTTTGTAAGTCTTATGTCGCTCCTTCAGTGATGTTACCATTGATAATTTTTCGAAATAATAGAGCGGCGTTAAATCAATAGATTATACTGTTTCAAAGCGAGTATGAATTTTCAGTAGTCTTGTGAGGAGGCTTTATGTCGGGTGCTCTCTTGGTTCTTGCAAATATTCGTATGCTTCGCTCAATCGCAAATGAAGTACCACTTCATTTACTTGAGGAATTCCAAAAAAAATTCCGTGATGTAGTTGCTGAGCGTCGCCAGCAAACCTTAGCCGGTAAGGCAAAGAAAAAAATAGATGATGCTCGACGAAAGACGCTCAAAGCTATGATGGAAGAGGACGGCGTAGATCCCTCTGCGCTGCTAGGTCCGATAGTGAAAGGTATTATAAAAAAAGAAGGAAAGGGTTCGCTAAAGCGCGTTAAACATCAATATAGAAATTACAAATAGATAGATCAGGATAGAGGATTGTAAAACATATATGATGCAATAAACTCAAGTCAGTTAAATGCATGTCAGTAATTACAATACTTTTTGTCCTAGAGCTGACTCAAGGGAGTTAATTATAGTTGAAGCCGAGTTCATATCTTAAAATGCAGCGGTGTAAAACTCTTGATAGCACCGCTGCGTGAGATTTACAAGCTAGAAGCTCTGCCAACTATCGTCTGACGCTGAAGACAATGCTGGGCGCTGTGTCTTTTCTACCTCGACGGAAGGTGCAGTATTATTCGCATCACTTTGTAAGCTTCTATTCTTTGCAATAGTGAACATCCCTACTAGTTGGTTCAGCGAGGCTGCTTGCTCCATCAGCGACTGAGAAGCCGCCGATGCCTGCTGAACCAGAGCCGCATTCTGCTGGGTTACGTCATCCATCTGGTTTACGGCAATATGAACTTGGTTAATACCCTGTGCCTGTTCGTGCGCTGCAACCGAGATTTCTTGTACAATGTCAGCTACCTGACGAACTGCGTCGTTCATTTTAGCTATGTTCTGGCTTACACCTTCTGCCTGTATTGATCCTGCCTCTACATACTGCATCGAATTCTCGATCAGCTCTTTGATCTCACGAGCTGAAGAAGAAGAGCGCTGTGCCAGAGTTCTCACCTCGCCAGCCACCACTGCAAAACCTCTACCTTGTTCACCGGCTCGCGCAGCTTCAACCGCAGCATTGAGAGCCAAAATATTAGTTTGAAACGCGATACCTTCAATAAGTGCAATAATGTCAGTAATTTTTGTTGAACTATCGCGGATATTACTCATAGTAGTTAGCATAGTAGTTACCCGTAACTGACTATCATCAGATATTTTACGGGCATTATTTGCTAGTTGGCTTGCAATCTGGGTGTTTTCAGCTGTCTGGCGTACGGTTTCGCTTAATTCTGACATGCTGGCAGCAGTCTGTTCCAGCGATGCTGCCTGTTCTTCTGTACGCGAAGATAGATCTTCATTACCAGCTGATATTTGGCCAGATGCAGAACTAACCGATTGTGCGGAGGCTTCGACAGCACAAAGTGAAGAAGCCACATTTGCTGCCAAGGCATTATATGCTCTTGCCGTCATCCCAATTTCATCTGAACGCGTGTCATCTGCACGCAACGTAAGATCTAGTCGTTCACTGGCGTTTTGCAACGTCTGACGCATGTTATTGAGTTGGCTACGAATCGAGAAAATGGTTTTAAGAGTAAAAAAACCTAATATCAGAATAACGGTTGCTGAGGCAATGCTCAGTCCCCAAAGTGTTTCATAATAAGATGTATCATTTTCTTTGCTTAGAGTTTTGCTGATGTTTTCATTTAACTTGAGCTGTTTTTGGTAGATAGCAATAAGCTGACGTGCAGCAGCACCAACTCCACTTTCATTGCGTAGCTCTGTAAGAGCGACCGCATCATTTTGTGCTCGTGATCCCTCTAAGAATGTAGGAATTCTTTTACGGATAGTTTGAAGGATATGGTTTGCTGTTTCAGATATCTTACGGTCTTCATCATTTGATACTTGATATTGCAGGTAAAAATTGTTCTCTGTACTAATACGGTTTATCGTATTATCAATCTCTTTTTCAACTTGAGCTTGTCTTGCCGGGTCTATCGCTGTTTGATGACGATACATCCAGATAATAAGCATGTTGCTATCGTTAATCATTTTACCGATATTAATAACTGAAGGTATTGTATTTCCCTGTACATAGTCAAAACGTGACTGAAAATTTCCAAGTACAACGATTGTTACGATTACCATTGTTACCAAAGCAGTTGAAAGTAATGAAAATGTCAGTATAAGCCTTTGCGTGATTGACATGTCTCTCATCCTTTTTTGTCATGTTTCATGAGTTAGCAAGATATTCTTAAAGCAAATCAACTAGAATAGTTATCGGCTTGGGTATGATAATATTTATAGCTTTTCTTGTTTTTTTTTAGCAATGATTTCAGAGACTTGTTTTTTTTGATGGGAATACATTTGAGATGTTAGATTAGCGTGCTAATGATGATATCCGTAATGAAAGCTGTGTGGAGAGCTCTGGTGACCTGCCTCCAGTATTAGATACAACCATCAGTTAGTAATGTCGGTTTGTTTACCTTCACATTTCCCATTCCGCCACCGTGCTGCAAACTCTGATGGCGTCTGATCAATCAGTGCTGAATGTGGACGACACTCGTTATAATCCTGCCGCCAGTCATTAATGATTTTCCTGGCGTGAACGATATCGCTGAACCAGTGTTCATTCAGACATTCATCGCGAAATCGTCCGTTAAAGCTCTCAATAAATCCGTTCTGCGTTGGCTTGCCTGGCTGGATTAAGCGCAACTCAACACCATGCTCAAAGACCCATTGATCCAGCGCGCGGCAGGTGAACTCCGGCCCCTGGTCAGTTCTTATCGTTGCCGGATAACCCCGAAACAGTGCAATACTGTCCAGAACACGCGTGACCTGAACGCCTGAGACTCCGAATGCGATGGTAATTGTCAGACACTCCTTCGTGAAGTCGTCCACACAGGTCAGGCACTTGATCCTTCGACCAGTGGCGAGCGCGTCCATGACAAAATCCATCGACCAGGTCAGGTTCGGCGTTGTCGGGCGGAGCCGCGGCAGACGTTCTGTTGCCAGCCCTTTACGACGTCGTCTGCGTTTTACGCCCAGCCCGCTCAGATGATAAAGGCGGTACACGCGCTTGTGATTAACATGAAGGCCTTCACGGCGCAGCAACTGCCAGATGCGCCGGTAATCAAAACGCCTGCGCTCCAGTGCCAGCTCAGTGATGCGCCCTGATAAATGCGCATCAGCCGCCGGACGCTGAGCCTCATAGCGGCAGGTCGACAGGGACAAACCTGTAAGCCTGCAGGCACGACGTTGCGACAGACCGGTCGCATCACACATAAACTCAACGACTTTCCGCTTCTGGTCTGTCGTCAGTACTTTCGCCCCAGAGCCACCTGAAGTGCCTCCTTATCCAGCATGGCTTCGGCAAGCAGCTTCCTGAGTCTGGCGTTCTCTTTCTCAAGCGACTTCAGGCACTTAACTTCGGGCACCTCCATACCGCCATACTTCTTACGCCAGGTATAAAAGGTGGCGTCGGAAATGGCGTGCTTGCGGCAGAGCTCACGGGCAGAAAACCCGGCTTCAGCCTCGCGGAGGATACTGATGATCTGTTCGTCGGAAAAACGCTTCTTCATGGGGATGTCCTCATGTGGCTTATGAAGACATTACTAACATCGCGGTGTGTTAATCATCGGGGAGCAGGTCAAGGCTTCTGTTTCAAGAGAAATAAATGATTTTTGTATCGTTAATCGAACGATTAACTTAATATTATTATTATATAATAACAATAACAAGAAGTTTCTTTCCTTAGTAGATATAATTTTGAATCAGCAATTAATTTTTTATGTAATGTTATTTTAAATAAAAAGCACATAAATAGTGAGGTTCGTAAAATTTCTAAAACACATTCTACCTGTAAGTGAGGTTTTTTTCGAATTTTTTTGAGTAGATTGTCATTTTTTAGGAGTGGTTAAATGTCTAAAAGTAAAGAAGAAGCGCGCCTGTTTGCTTTATATGCTTTAGGTATTCTTGATACAGAATCAGAAGAACGATTCGACAGATTGACCAGAATAGCATGCAAGCTCTTTGATATTCCTGTTTCTCTTATATCCCTCATGGATAAGGATCGGCAATGGTTCAAATCAAATCATGGTATTGATGTTCGTTCTACACCAAGAAAAGAATCTTTTTGTACATATATAGTCGAAGATGGAGAGCCACTGGTTGTTCATGATGCTCAAAAGGATTCTCGCTTTAAAAATACCATGCTTGTAAATGATGCGCCATATATCCGTTTTTATGCTGGATATCCTGTAAAAGTGCCTAATGGTGAAATTATAGGTTCTATATGTATAATTGATACAAAACCTAGAGATTTTTCAGAGGAGGAGATGCAACTACTTCGAGACCTGGCTGGAATTGTCGAAGATGAATTTCGCATAATGAACATGGCAACTACGGATTCATTAACTGCGCTCAGTAATCGCCGTTTATTCTCTTTAATTACGGAGGAAACGCTCAAAAAATCTCGTAAAAGGAAGAAGGTTTTTTGTGTGGCAATAATAGATTTAAACGATTTCAAACCTATTAATGATGTGTTTGGTCATGCTGAAGGTAATCAGGCGCTCCTAACATTTTCAGAAGTGTTAGAGAATGTTTCACCAGAAAATAGCATTGTTGCCAGACTGGGTGGTGATGAGTTCGGAGTATTACTTCCTTATGCAACAATTAAGCACGCAAATGAGTTTATCAATCAACTTTCTGAAATGCTTATGAAACATAATTTAAAACAAAATAAACCTTATCATTTAACTTTCTCTGCTGGAGTTGTGGAGTATGATGAGAAGCATCACCATGATTATGCGGATATTATGAGAGATGCAGATGAGAAAATGTATCTAATTAAAAAAAATAAAAAGCTATTAATGTCATAGCAAGGCCTAACTTATAATTTAAATTAATTATGTATATAATACACATCTTTTGATTGTTCAATAAAAGAGCTCGATAGTGAGATCACGAAGCAAATAGAGATACGATCGTAAAGCATGATCCTGATGAGGGTTATAGCCGAACAGTTCTGGTTAGAAAAGACTCATCTGTCGTATGGTAACTACTCTATGGGTGTGACATCAAGGGGTTTGGAATTCTGAATTACCATTAATTTATCGGATCAAATGACTATTGCTAAAGAATAATCAGTCGACGTGATTTGCCGTCCTTGTAGCATTGAAAATCAGCTGCTTTATATTCAGGACTTCGCTATGAAAGAATACACTAATGCGATCTTCCGAGGGGCGGTTGTTGAGATGCTTTATACAGAGCTACATATGGTGCTAAAGGTCCTACTGCTGTAAAAATGAAAGCGGATCAGCTTCTGCCGTAAATAACATATACATCTACCAATAACGGTTATCTTTAGCGTATGGTTATGACGTTAATTAAGGCGTAAAAAAGCACTCCGTTATATCCTTTACCATGATTTGATAAAAGTTGGTATTTTAAAATTTAGATGAGTCAATAATAATTCCAAGGTTTTTGCAGGCTTGCCATATTAAAGTGCCGTAAGATTTATGGTTAAATGGGAGGACGAACACTTTTTTTTAGCTCTATAAAATAAATATTTGTTTAATAATTTTTTGTAGATTGCATTTTAAACCCCTCAAGAATTATTTTTTCATGGTAATATTGGCAGTGATTACAATTTATAATTAGCGAATGGTGGTTGCTGCAATAGACACCCATCTAACCAATCAGCCCACCATTGCATCATTTCCCGGCGTTTATCAAGGTATTGTGCATGGTTATATATACCGCGAATGTTATTGCGATCAGCATGAGCGAGCTGACGTTCTATGGCATCCTGAGGCCAGCCATGCTCGTTAAGGATGGTGCTAAACTGGTGCCGAAAGCCATGACCACTTGCTAAACCCTCGTACCCGATCTGGCGGATAACCTGTAATACGGTGTTCTCGCTAATAGGTTTGAGCTTATCGTTTCGCCCGGCAAACACGAATGGCGAAAGCGAAGTGATGGGTTGAAGATGTTTTAAAAGATCGTAGACCTGCTGCGACATCGGAACCAAATGTTGTTTGCGATTTTTCATCACTTCCGCATCGATTAAGATAATCCGGTTTTCAAAATCGACGTTCTGCCAAAGCATAGAGCGCAACTCTTTTGTACGCATTGCCGTATATTGAAGCACCTGAGTAGCAGTGCGAGAAACTATGCTCCCACCATAGCCTGCCAGCGCCTGATTGAAAGCAGGTATCTGATCAGCTGGCAGAAACGGGAAATTCTTTTTCCTGTATCCTTTCATAGCATCTGCCAGATCAGGAGCAGGGTTATATTTAGCTCTACCGGTTACTACGGCATAGCGAAATACCTCTCCACAGCGCCGACGTGCCTTATTGGCCCGTTCCATTGCACCACGATCTTCGAACCGACGTAGCACCGCTAAAAGCGTCATGGGTTCTATTTCTTCTAAAGCCATGCCGCCAAGAAACGGCAAAATGTCTGCATCAAACATTCTGCGTAGTTCATCGGCATATCCTTCTGACCACACCTGCTTTTTGTGCCTATACCATTCCTCGAAGATTGAGCCGAAGGTATCCGGTTTGGTCTCCTGTTGCTTCTTCTTAACCGCAGGGTTAACCCCAAGAGCAAGATCGCGTTTAAGTTCGAAAGTCATGCTTCTGGCATCTGCCAGGCCGATCTCAGGGTATTTGCCGACAGTATGGATTTTTTCTTTCCCGCCAATGTGATAACGGACCTGCCAAACCTTTTTTCCGCTCACTGGCACGTAAAGATATAGCCCATTCCCATCGGCTAAACGGTAGGGCTTTTCTTTAGGTTTGGCTGCGTCGATCTGCTTAATAGTAAGCATTGGGTAAAACCCCACTGGGTAAAAATTTGATGGGTAAAACTATTTTACCCAAAATTTACCCAAGAAAAAATGAGGCTTTCAATGAACTGATGCGAACAAGAACGAACACTGGAATGGCTTGTGGACTGGGTTTAAGTAAGATTTGCGAACTTTAACGGAGGCGGGCGAACTATGAGATGGCGTCCCCTGCAGGAATCGAACCTGCAACTAGCCCTTAGGAGGGGCTCGTTATATCCATTTAACTAAGGGGACGAGGCGGCGTAAGTATACTCATTTTTACACCGCCGTTAAGGGCTTAACTGCCTGTTTGTTCACTTCGTCGCCACATCTAGCGTGCAGCGCGTCGTGCTTCTTCCTCTTTTTGCGTAATTATCTTCTCGCTTTTCGCCTGCGCGTTGGCCTGTTCTTTTTTCTGCGCCGCCATGTCGTTACGGATCTGCGCATGGCTCAACAGTGCGAAGATAAACGTTCCGCCGATGATATTGCCCGCAAGCGTCGGCAGGGCAAACGGCCAGAAAAACTCGCTCCAGTGGATCGTCCCGTTAAAGACCAGGTAGAGAATTTCAACGGTGCCGACCACGATGTGCGTCGTGTTGCCAAGCGCGATAAGCCATGTCATCAGAATAATCACCACAATCTTCGCAGCACCTGCGGCCGGGAACATCCACACCATCGTTGCGATGATCCAGCCTGAGATAATCGCGTTGGCAAACATCTCGCCCGGCGTGAAATGCATCACTTCCATACCAATGGTCACAAAGGCGTCGCGCGTGGCTTCATCAAAAATCGGCATAAACTCAAATGCCAGCGCGGCAAGGCCGGTGCCGACGATATTACCCAGCAACACCACGCCCCAGAGACGCAGCAGCAGCAGCATATTTGTGCCGGTGGGGTTGTGCATCACGGGCAATACGGCCGTCACGGTGTTCTCGGTAAAAAGCTGCTGGCGCGCCATGATGACGATAATAAAACCAAAGGTGTAGCCAAGGTTTTCCAGCAAGAAACCGCCGGGAACGCCCTCGAGATGCACGTGAAAAATCCCTTTGGCGAGCAGTGACGCGCCCATCGACAGCCCGGCGGCGATAGCCGACCAGAACAGCGCCATCGCGTCGCGCTCCATCTCTTTTTCGCCATCCTGGCGAATATGTTCATGAATGGCCATCGCGCGCGAAGGCAGCGCTTCTTCATCCACCTCAATCTCTTTACCGCTTTTTTTCTCTTCGCTCTCGACTTCCAGCTCATCGGCGTCGTCGATTTTTTCCTCACCAATCTTGTCCATCTGGGGCTCCTGTCAGAAAAGGGGGCTCTGTTAAGCGTAGCGCGTCGGCGGACGTTACAAAGAAAAGCAGACAATTCGGTCTGCCTCGCGCGAATTTGCGGGCGGTTGCGCAGGGATTCGCCGCCTGCGCGGCGCATGAGGTGGCCGCGTCATGCCCCTGTGTTACTATTCCCGACTTGTCTGAAAGGAGCCGCCCCATGTTAGAAGCCCGCCAACTTGCCTGCCTGCGCGACGAGCGTCTGCTGTTTAGCGCGCTGTCGTTTCGCGTATCGCCAGGCGAGGTCATGCATGTCAGCGGGGCGAATGGGGCCGGGAAAACGTCGCTGCTGCGCCTGCTGGTTGGGCTGGCGCGCCCGGAAGAGGGCGAGGTTTACTGGCGCGGCGAACCACTCACGCGTCATCGCGAGGCGTTTCACCGCGAACTCTTGTGGCTTGGGCATCAGCCTGGCATCAAAGCGTCGCTGACTGCCGATGAGAACCTCGCGTTCTATCACCCGCACACCCGCCGTGACGCGCGCTGGGCGGCGCTTGCGGCTATCGGGCTTGCCGGGGAAGAAGATGTGCCGGTCGGCCAGCTTTCGGCAGGTCAGCAGCAGCGCGTCGCGCTGGCGCGGTTGTGGCTTAGCGACGCGCCGCTCTGGGTGCTTGATGAGCCTCTGACGGCGCTGGATGCCGTGGGCAGTGAAACCCTGACGTGTCGCCTTGAGGCGCAGGCGGCGCGTGGTGGCGCTATCATCATGACGACGCACCAGCCGCTGCGAGCACTTGCCTGCAAGCTTCGTACGTTAAGCCTGACTGCCGGAGCCGCGGCATGATGGGGGGGATTATCGGGCGCGAGCTGCGTCTCGCCGCGCGCCACGGCGCTGAGTTGCTCAACCCGCTCGGGTTCTTTCTGGTAGTGATTGTGCTGTTCGCGCTTGGCATCGGCCCGGAACCGCACCTCCTCGCGCGCATCGCGCCCGGCGTGGTATGGGTGGCGGCGCTACTGTCATCACTGCTGGCGATGGACAGGCTGTTTCGTGACGACTGGCGCGACGGCGCGCTTGAACAGCTAATGCTGCTGCCCGTGCCGCTGTGGCAGGTGGTTATCGCGAAAGTGACCGCGCACTGGGTAGCGACCGGATTGCCGCTGGTGGTGCTCTCGCCGCTCGCCGCACTTTTGCTGGGGCTTGACGGGCACGCCGCTCTGACGCTGACGCTGACGCTACTGCTTGGCACGCCAACGCTGAGCTTTCTCGGCGCGCTGGGCGCGGCATTGACGGTCAGTCTGCGCCGTGGCGGCATGTTGCTGAGCCTGATAATTTTGCCGCTTGCGGTGCCGCTGCTGATTTTCTCGACCGCCGCGGTGGACGCGGCCGTCATGCAACTGCCCACCGGCGGGTTTTTCGCGCTCTGCGGCGCCTTTTTTACCGCCAGCGCGACGCTGACGCCATTCGCGACCGCGGCGGCGCTGCGCATCGTTATTCAGTAAGCCTGCCCGCCTGGCGGGCGCTAACGTTTATGTGAGCAACAACATGTGGAAATTCTTACACCCCTGGGCCCGGCCTGAACGGCTTTATGGGCTTTGCCGACGGCTTACCCCGTGGTTCGCGTGCCTCAGCGCCGGGCTGCTTGCGACCGGCTGCATCTGGGGATTTGTCTTCGCGCCGCCCGATTACCAGCAGGGCGACAGCTACCGGATTATGTATCTGCACGTGCCGGCGGCGATGGGGTCGATGGGAATTTACGCCTCGATGGCCGTGGCGGCGTTTATCGGGCTGGTGTGGCAGCACCGAGTGGCCGATCTCGGCGTTATGGCAATGGCACCGGTGGGCGCGGTCTATACCTTTATCGCGCTGGTCACAGGCTCTGCGTGGGGCAAACCAATGTGGGGGACATGGTGGATCTGGGATGCGCGGCTCACCTCTGAACTCGTCCTGCTGTTTCTGTACGCGGGAGTGATAGCGCTCTGGCATGCTTTTGATGACCGTCGCCTTGCGGGACGCGCTGCTGGTGTGCTGGTGCTGGCAGGTGTGGTGAATCTGCCCATCATTCACTATTCGGTGGAGTGGTGGAACACGCTGCATCAGGGCTCGACTAATTTGCAACAAAGCATCGACCCAAGCATGCGTGCGCCGCTGCGCTGGAATATCGCAGGGTTTCTGTGCCTGTTTATAACGCTCACGCTAATGCGCCTTGGCAACCTGGTATTGTTCCAGGAGCGCCATCGCCCGTGGGTTGCCGCTGCGCTCAATAACGAGGGGGGCGCTGCATGTCCGCCGCGTTAAATACGTTTTTTTATATGGGCGGCTACGCCTTTTATGTCTGGCTGGCCGTGGTGATGACCGTACTGCCGCTGGCCTTGCTGATAGCCCATACGCGTTGGGCGCGCCGCGCGCTACGCCGGGATATCGCCAGACGGCAGGCGCGCGAGCGCCGCCGTATGAAGGCGGAGACACACCCATGACGCCGCGCCGTAAAACCCGGCTCTGGCTGGCGCTTGCTGTGCTGGCGGGTCTTGGGCTGACACTTGCGCTGGTGCTTTATGCGCTGCGCGCCAATATCGATCTCTTCTATACGCCCGGTGAAATCCTCTATGGCAAAGGCGACACGCAGACGAAACCCGAACCCCGCCAACGGCTACGCGTCGGCGGGATGGTGCTGCCGGGTAGCGTGAAGCGCGACAGTCAAAGCCTGAAAGTCAGCTTCCGGCTGTATGACGCGCGCGGCATGGTGGATGTCGATTACGACGGCATTCTGCCTGACCTGTTCCGTGAAGGGCAGGGCGTAGTGGCGCAGGGGGTGCTTGGTGAAAACCACCGCATCGAGGCGCACGAAGTGCTGGCGAAGCACGACGAAAACTACACGCCGCCTGAGGTTAAAGCCGCGATGGAGAAGAACCACACGCGAGCGCCGCAGGCGTATAAGGATGTCCGTCCATGATGCCGGAAATCGGTAATTTTCTGCTGTGTCTCGCCGCCGGGCTTGCGCTGCTGCTTGCACTCTGGCCGCAGTGGGGGGCGATGCGTCAGGCGCCGCGCTTAATGGCGCTGGCGCGCCCGCTCGCCGTTGCGCTGTTTGCCTGCCTGCTGGGCGCGTTCCTGATCCTGGTGCAGGCGTTCGTGATGAACGATTTCACTGTGCTTTATGTGGCGAATAATTCCAACACTGAACTGCCGGTCTGGTATCGCGTGGCGGCGACCTGGGGGGCACATGAAGGCTCGTTGCTGCTTTGGGTGCTGTTGATGGGTGGCTGGACGCTTGCCGTGGCGCTCTATAGCCGTGGTATGCCGCAGGAGGCTACCGCGCGCGTGCTCTCGGTGATGGGCGGGATTAATTTCTTTTTTTTACTGTTTATTCTGCTCACCTCTAACCCATTCGCGCGCACGCTGCCGGGCTACCCGATTGAGGGGCGCGATCTCAATCCGCTGTTGCAGGATATCGGACTGATTTTCCATCCACCGTTACTTTATATGGGGTATGTCGGGTTTTCAGTCGCGTTTGCCTTTGCCGTGGCCTCGCTGCTTACCGGGCGGCTTGATACCGCCTGGGCGCGCTGGTCGCGGCCCTGGACGCAGGCGGCGTGGGTGTTTCTGACTATCGGTATCGTGCTTGGCTCCGCCTGGGCGTATTACGAGCTGGGCTGGGGCGGCTGGTGGTTCTGGGATCCGGTCGAAAACGCCTCGCTGATGCCGTGGCTTGCGGGCACCGCGCTCATGCATTCGCTGGCGGTCACGGAAAAGCGCGGCAGCTTCCGCGCCTGGACGGTGCTGCTCGCCATTACCGCCTTTTCGCTCTGCCTGCTTGGCACATTCCTTGTGCGATCCGGCGTGCTGGTGTCGGTGCACGCGTTCGCCTCTGATCCGGCCCGCGGTATGTTTATTCTGGCGCTGCTGGTCATCGTTATCGGCGGTTCGCTGTTGCTCTACGCCATCAAAGGCGGCAGCGTGCGCGCGCGCGTCGGCAATGCGCTCTGGTCGCGCGAAAGCTTTCTGCTTGGCAACAACATTTTGCTTATCACCGCCATGCTGGTGGTACTGCTCGGTACGCTGTTGCCGCTGGTGCACAAGGCGATGGGGCTGGGCTCGATTTCTGTCGGCGCGCCGTTTTTTAATCTGTTGTTCAGTGCGCTGATGGCCCCGTTCGCGCTGCTGCTTGGCGTCGGGCCGCTGGTGCGCTGGCGGCGCGATGAGCCGCAAACGCTGCGCCGTCGTCTGCTGGCGGCGCTGGCGGTGACGCTCGCCGCCTCACTGGCGCTGCCGTGGCTGATGCAGGACAGTGTTAAAGGGATGATGGTTGTCGGGCTGATGATGGCGGTGTGGGTACTGGTATTAACGCTGATGGAGCTACACGAGCGCGCCACGCACCGCCACGGCCTGTGGCGCGGGCTGCGAAAACTGAGCCGCAGCCACTGGGGCATGACGTTTGGTCATGTCGGGCTTGCAGTGACCGTGGTCGGTATCGCCTTCAGCCAGAATTACAGCGTTGAGCGCGACGTGCGCATGAGGGCGGGCGATAGCGTCGATATCCATCACTACCGGTTTATTTTCCGCGAGGTGCGGGATGCGCAGGGGCCAAACTGGCGCGGTACCGTGGGCATTATTGATGTGCGGCGCGACGGTAAGCCAGAAGCGACGCTGCGTGCCGAGAAACGCGCCTATAACAGCAACCGCGTGGTGATGACGGAAGCCGCTATCGACAGTGGGCTGACACGCGATCTCTACGCGGCGCTGGGTGAAGAGCTTAACGACGGCAGCTGGGCCGTGCGTCTCTATTACAAACCGTTTGTACGCTGGATCTGGTACGGCGGGTTGTTAATGGCGCTCGGCGGGCTGCTGTGTATGCTTGACCCGCGCTACCGGTTAAAAAAACTTCAGGAGGCCGCATGACACGCCGCCTGTTACTCATCCCCCTGGCGCTGTTTCTGCTGCTCGCCGCCGTCCTGCTCTGGCAACTGACGCGCAACGCCGCAGGCGATGACCCGTCGCAGCTGGAATCGGCTCTTATCGGCAAGCCGCTACCCGCTTTCCGGCTCGCGGCGCTTGATGACCCAGACGTCACCTATGAACGCGCGACGCTATTAGACGGCAGACCCCTGCTGATTAATGTCTGGGCGACCTGGTGCCCGACCTGCCGGGCTGAGCATCAGTTTCTGAACGGGCTTGCCGCCGAGGGCGTGCGGGTGGTGGGGCTGAATTATAAAGACGATCGCGCCAGAGCGGTGTCGTGGCTCAATACCCTCGGCAACCCTTATGCGCTGAGCCTGTTTGACGGCAGTGGCATGCTGGGGCTGGATCTGGGAGTCTACGGCGCGCCAGAGACCTTTGTTATCGACGCACGCGGGATCATTCGCTATCGCCACGCGGGCGAGCTTAACGACACCGTCTGGCGCAAGGAAATCAAACCGCTGTGGGATGCACTCAACCGGGAGGGCGGGGCATGAAGCGCCTGTGGAGTCTGCTGGCCGGTCTGCTGCTGGCGTGTAATACGTTTGCTGCCATCGACGCTTATCCTTTTGCGAGCGAGGCGCAGGAACAACAGTTCCGTGAGCTTATCAGCGAATTACGCTGCCCAAAGTGCCAGAACAACAGCATCGCGGATTCCGGCTCAATGATTGCCGCCGATATGCGCCAGAAGGTCTATGAACTGATGCAACAGGGGCAGAGCCGCGAGCAGATTGTGGCGTATATGGTGGCGCGTTACGGGAATTTTGTGACTTACGAACCGCCCGTCACGCCCGCCACGATAATGCTCTGGCTGTTGCCCGCGCTATTTGCGGCAGGCGGCGCGGGTGTGCTGGTACTACGCGCCCGGAGGCTGCGTCAGGCGCCTGCGCCACTCACTGATGAAGAACAGCAGCGGCTGCGCGCGTTGCTGGGTGAGGAGGATACACGCCCATGACGCTAATCATGACGGCCATCGTCGTGCTGCTGATCGCCGTCGCGGGGCTGGTGTTATTCCCGTGGCGTGACCGGCGTGCCGCCGACCGCGATGCGCTGAACCGGGCGCTTTATCATTCGCGCCTGCGCGAGCTGGACAACGAGCCGCCTGCTGCGCGAGAGGCGCTGGTGCGGGAGCTTCAGCAGAGCCTGCTTGCAGATATTCCGGCGTCGTCGGCGTCTGCCCGCACGGGGACTGGGCGCAGTGTGTTACTGGCGGGCGTGCTGCTGGTGGCGGCTGTCAGCCTCGGACTATTTATGGCGACCAACAGCCTGAATGCGGTCACACAGTGGCAGGCGGCGACACGCGAGACGCCTGCGCTGGTGGCGCGGGTGATGGATCCGCGCGCCGCGCCGCTCAGTATTGAAGCGATGACGCGGCTTGGACTTGGGCTGCGCACGCAACTGCAGGACGCCCCGCAAAATGGCGCAGGCTGGGCGATGCTTGGGCGAATCGGTATGGTGCTGGGCGACGCGCAGATGGCGACAGAGGCCTTTAAACGCGCCTGGCAGCTCAATTCGCAAAGCATCGAAGCGCGGCTCGACTATGCTGAAGTGTTGGTGCGTTCAGCGCAGCCTGATGATAACGACACCGGCGAACAGATGCTGAAAGATGTCATGGCGCAGGCACCGGATAATTTGCGTGCGCCCGGCCTGCTTGCGTTCAGCGCGTTTCGTGCGCAGCGCTACCCGGAGGCTATCGTCATCTGGCAGGCCATGCTCGCGCGGCTTCCTGCGGGCGATCCGCGCCGGATGGCCGTTGCGCGAGGCATACAGCAGGCGAGGGTGGACAGCGGCATGGACAATGCGAAACTGGCTGTTAAAATCACGCTCTCACCCGCAACAAAAAAAGCCTTGCCAAATAAAGGAATACTTATTGTCAGCGTGACGGATGGCGTCTCGGCTATGCCAGTAGTGGTGAAAAAATTGCCGCTGGGCCATTTTCCGCTGACAATTACTCTGGACGATACAGACGCCATGCTGCCGGAACGGGGGCTTGAGCAGGTATCGCAAGGCATCGTGAAGGTACATCTTTCCCGGGACGGTAACGTGGCCGTGCAGCCCGGAGACTGGACAGGAGAGCAGCGTTTCACGTCGCTCAACCCGGCGGTGCCGGTGGACGTCCTGGTTGCGCCTTCGCCATCAGGAGCGGGTTAGTTACCATTTACAGGGAGAATGCTATGAACTTTCGCCTTACCGGGCTTGCACTGGGGGCCACGCTTTTAGTGGGCTGCGCCAGCTCGTCTGACCCGCAGCAAGGGCGCTCCGACCCCTTCGAAGGGTTTAACCGCACCATGTACACCTTCAACTTTGAAGTGGTCGACCCTTATGTGCTGCGCCCGGTGGCTGTCGCCTGGCGCGACTACGTGCCGCAACCGGCGCGTAACGGGCTTGGTAACTTCACCGGCAACCTTGAAGAACCGGCGTCCATGCTCAATAAATTCCTCCAGGGCGACCCCTACCAGGGGATGGTGCATTTCACCCGTTTCTTCCTGAATACGCTGCTGGGGATGGGAGGATTCATCGACGTAGCTGGCATGGCGAACCCGAAACTGCAGCGCGAAGAGCCGCACCGTTTCGGCAGTACGCTTGGCAACTATGGCGTCGGTTACGGCCCGTATCTGCAACTGCCATTCTATGGCAGCTTTACGCTGCGTGAGGATGTGGGTGACATGGCGGATACCACGTATCCGGTACTCTCCTGGCTGACCTGGCCGCTGTCGCTTGGTAAGTGGGCGGTAGAAGGCGTAGAGACGCGCGCTCAACTGCTGGATTCCGACGGTCTGCTGCGTCAGTCTTCCGATCCTTACATTCTGGTGCGCGAGGCGTATTTCCAGCGTCACGACTTTATCGCCAACGGCGGTAAGCTCAAGCCGAATGAAAACCCGAACGCGCAGGCGATTGAAGGCGATCTGAAGGATATCGATTCGGAATAAATCACCGGATACGTGAATCCTCAAATGCAATAAAAAGGCGAGCCAAACGGTTCGCCTTTTTATTTAAAGCGCAAATCACACTGGTAATAAAAAAGGCGAGCCGCAGCTCGCCTTTGTCGTGTGATGGCTATCAGAAACGATAGTTAAAGTTCACGCCATACAGCCAGGCTTTACCTTCAGATTTGAAGGTGTACGGGCCTTCGGTGAACTCCACGTGCTGGCCATGCATGTAAGACACGCCGGCATCCACAGAAGCGTCTTCATTGAAGGCGTAAGTTGTACCGGCGCTCAACCAGAGACGGTCCTGGTCAGGAATGGAGATAGAGCGCTGTTGCGCAGGCACCGGGCTGTCATCAAAGGCGATACCGGTACGGAAGGTCCAGTTGTCGTCCATATAATAGGTGGTGCCGAGCGCGATGCGGTATGCGTCTTTATATTTCTCTTCTTTCTTGAACAGGGTGTCGCCGTTGCTGTTGGTCGCTTTCAGCTCCTGGAACTGGCTCCAGCTGGTGTAGGTCAGGCTATAGTGCACGGCCCACTGCGGCGCGATACGGTTATAGCCGGAGACTTCCCACATTTCAGGCAGGTTCAGAGTCAGAGAGCCGCCCGTCGTGCTGCCGCCGGTGCCGTATGGCAGGCCCAGACCCAGTGAAGCGTTGATCGGGTTGATAGCGGCCGGCAGGCTGCTCTTATAGTCGCCATCAAAGTCGATTTTAACTTCAGAGCGATAAGTCAGTGCATAGCGGTTGTTTTTGTCCAGTTCGTACAGGATGCCTGCGTTCCAGCCAAAGCCCCACTCGTCGCCTTTCAGATGCGCAATCTGGGTATTACTATTGATGCCACCAGCCGCTGCGGCAATCTGCCCTGCGGTAGCAGGATCGACCTTACCCGACTGCACAAGAGCAGGTAAACCAGCTGCAATAATTTGAGGCAGATCGCCTGCGTTACGTTCGATTTTCGCACGTGCATAAACCGCATCGAAGCCCAGACCGAAGCTCCAGTGATTATCGAGACGATACGCGCCGCTGAGGTTCAGGTTCAGCGTTTCGAGGTCAGTTTTACCGCCCACAGAGCCTGCCGCATAACCATCGTTATACTCGGTCGCGAGGCCATAATTGGAAGTGACGGAAGCGCCCCAGCCAAACTGCTCGTTAATCGGCGCCACAAAGTGCAGGTTCGGCACCCACGCCGTCGGTGCGATGTTATCGGCGTTCAGGCTGTTGCCCGTACGGGAACGGCCGGACACATTTACATCCGGGTCGACGAAAATCGCCCCGCCGGAGAAGGTCGGACGGTCAAACATGGTAATGAGCGCCGGGTTGCGGCTGACGTTGCCAGCGTCATCAGCAATAGCGCCTTCCCCGGAGTAGGCGCGGCCCAGACCAGAGGAAGAAAATTCGTTTAACTGGAAACCTGCAGACCAGGCCTGAGAAGAGACGATTGCCACTGCGACTGCTAAAGCAGATTTGGTAAACAGGGTTTTCTGGCTCATGACCATAACCTCATCCATTTATTTTTATTCAAATAGTGTTACGTGACGTAACAGGAGCGCGGAGTGTAGGGTCTGAGGTACGGCATGGAAATCAGACCAGTGGCGAGAGTATAGGTCCGACCAGCAGAGATGTTGCAAGTATGTTTATAAGTTTTTTCAAATGTGATCTAAGAAACGCGATCCGTTTAGCAAAATTCTGGGGTGTACAGTTTCGTAAATCTGGTGATTATTGCGTTAGATCATTTTTAAGTGTGATTTCGGTCACTTAAGCACGCAATCCGGAAGAACAGGTAGAGAGGCTGCCGGGTGGGGCGTAAAATAACCGTATCCCTTTTTAGCTAATACAGAGGAAATCACCATGACCAAATGCAGTGCTGATGAAACCCCGGTTTGCTGCTGTATTGATGTCGGCACCATTATCGATAATACCGACTGTGTCGCATCCTACAGCCGCGTGTTCGACAACCGCGCGGATGCCGAAGAAACGCTGGCGGCGCTGACTGCCAAAGCGCGTGAAGTGGAATCAGAGCCGTGCCAGATTACCCCGCGTTTTACGGATGAGGCTGACGGCGTGCGTCTGGATATCGATTTTGTTTTCGCCTGTCAGGCGGAAACTGTGATTTTCCAGCTAGGTCTGCGTTAATCCTGCCTTTCTCGCCCCGGTTTTACCGGGGCGCATTTCTTGTTACGTAATTCGTGTTTTGCTTCGCACTTTTTCCTTTATGTGATTGGCTGAATGTAAATTTTTGGTTAAGACTGTTATCAGGTCAGACCACTTAATACATTTTTTAGCCTTTTACAGGGGAAAGTTATGAGCCAGGCACTACCGCTTGTCACCCGGCAGGGGGATCGTATTGCCATTGTCAGTGGGTTGCGCACCCCTTTCGCCCGTCAGGCGACGGCGTACCACGGCGTTCCGGCGGTCGATCTCGGTAAAATGGTGGTCGGCGAACTGCTGGCCCGCAGCGAAATTCCTCCTGATGTGATCGAACAACTGGTTTTCGGCCAGGTGGTGCAGATGCCAGAGGCACCCAACATCGCGCGTGAAATCGTGCTCGGCACCGGCATGAGCGTTCGCACCGACGCCTACAGCGTCAGCCGCGCCTGCGCCACCAGTTTTCAGGCGGTGGCGAACGTCGCGGAAAGCCTGATGGCAGGCACCATTCGCGCCGGGATTGCCGGCGGCGCCGACTCCTCCTCTGTGCTGCCGATAGGCGTCAGTAAAAAACTGGCGCGTACGCTGGTAGACGCCAACAAAGCCCGTACAGCCGGGCAGCGGCTGAAGCTCTTCTCACGATTGCGGCTACGCGACCTGCTGCCGATGCCGCCCGCGGTAGCGGAATATTCCACGGGGCTTCGCATGGGCGATACCGCCGAACAGATGGCCAAAACGCACGGGATCACCCGCGAAGAACAGGACGCGCTGGCGCACCGCTCGCATCAGCTGGCGGCTCAGGCCTGGGCCGAAGGCAAGTTGCGTGACGAAGTAATGACGGCTTATACGCCTCCCTATCGCGACCCGCTTAGCGAAGATAACAACATCCGTAAAACCTCAACGCTTGCCGACTACGCCAAACTGCGCCCCGCGTTTGATCGCAAACACGGTACTGTCACCGCCGCGAACAGCACGCCACTGACCGATGGCGCGGCAGCGGTTATTCTGATGACCGAATCCCGCGCCCGGGAGCTTGGCCTGACGCCGCTCGGCTACCTGCGCAGCTACGCGTTTACCGCCATTGATGTCTGGCAGGATATGCTGCTTGGCCCGGCCTGGTCGACGCCGCTCGCGCTGGAACGCGCCGGGCTTTCGATGGCTGACCTGACGCTATTTGATATGCATGAAGCCTTCGCATCGCAAACGCTGACTAACCTGAAGCTGCTGGCAAGCGACCGTTTCGCCCGTGAGGTGCTGGGCCGCAACCAGGCGACCGGCGAAGTAGAAGAAAGCAAATTCAACGTGCTCGGCGGCTCTATCGCCTACGGGCATCCTTTCGCTGCCACCGGCGCGCGAATGATTACCCAGACGCTCAATGAACTGCGCCGCCGTGGCGGTGGTTTTGGACTCGTCACCGCCTGTGCGGCAGGCGGGCTCGGGGCGGCAATGGTACTGGAGGCCGAATAATGGAATCGACATCCGCATTCACTTTACAGATGCGCCCGGACAACGTGGCGGTCGTCACCATCGACGTGCCGGGCGAGAAGATGAACACGCTGAAAGCTGCGTTTGCCCGCGAGGTGCGCGCTATCGTCAAACAATTGCGCGATAACCGCGAACTGGCGGGCGTGGTGTTTATTTCCGCGAAACCCGATAACTTTATCGCGGGCGCCGATATCAACATGATTGCCGGCTGCCAGAACGCGCAGGAAGCGGAAGCGCTGGCAAGCCAGGGGCAGCAGATCATGGCAGAGATCCGCGCGCTGCCGGTGCATGTGGTCGCAGCCATTCATGGTGCCTGTCTTGGCGGGGGGCTTGAACTGGCGCTCGCCTGTCACAGCCGCGTTTGTACCGACGATCCGAAAACCCAGCTTGGCCTGCCGGAAGTACAACTGGGGCTGTTGCCAGGCTCAGGCGGTACGCAGCGGCTGCCACGTCTGGTGGGCGTGAGCACCGCGCTTGAGATGATCCTCGCGGGTAAACAGTTGCGTCCGCGCCAGGCCCGCAAAGCGGGGCTGGTGGATGACGTTGTGCCGCCTGCTATTTTGCTGGATGCGGCGATCGCGCTTGCTAAAACACGCCGTCCGGGCGCGCGCCGTTTGCCCTTACGCGAGCGGGTGCTTGCAGGGCCGCTTGGCCGTACGCTGTTGTTTCGCATGGTGGCGAAGAAGACGCATGAGAAAACGCACGGCAACTACCCGGCGGCGCAGCGCATTATTGACGTGGTGCGCACGGGCCTTGAACAGGGCAGCGCCAGCGGCTATCAGGCAGAGGCCAGGGCCTTTGGCGAGCTGGCGATGACGCCGGAGTCGGCCGCGTTGCGGGGCCTCTTTTTCGCAACAACTGAACTGAAAAAGGAAACCGGCAGCGGCGTCGCGCCGCGTGCGCTCCATTCGGTTGGTATACTGGGCGGCGGGCTGATGGGCGGCGGCATCGCGTATGTTACCGCCACCAAAGCCAGGCTGCCGGTACGCATTAAGGACATCAGCGAAAAGGGCATAAACCATGCTCTCAAATACAGCTGGGATCTGCTGGAGAAAAAAGTCCGGCGCCGCCATCTGCGCCCCAGTGAGCGCGACGCGCAGATGGCGCTGATTTCCGCCAGTACCGATTACCGTGGTTTCCGCCACCGCGATATTGTGGTGGAAGCCGTTTTCGAAGAGTTAACGCTCAAGCAAAATATGGTCGCGGAAATTGAAGCGCATACCGCGCCACACACCATTTTCGCCTCAAATACCTCATCGTTGCCTATCGGTGATATCGCGGCTGGCGCCGCGCGGCCTGAACAGGTCATCGGACTGCACTATTTTAGCCCGGTCGATAAAATGCCGTTGGTGGAAGTGATTCCTCATGCGGGCACCAGCCCGGAAACCATTGCCACGACCGTGCAGTTAGCTAAAAAACAGGGTAAAACGCCGATTGTGGTGGCTGACTGCGCCGGGTTTTACGTCAACCGGATTCTGGCACCCTACATTAATGAGGCGATGCGTTGCCTGATGGAAGGGGAGAGCATTGAGAAAATCGACGAGGCGCTGGTGAAAAGGGGATTCCCGGTCGGCCCTATCCAGTTGCTGGATGAAGTCGGCATTGATGTTGGCACCAAAATTATGCCTGTGCTGGAGCGCGCTTACGGGCCGCGATTCAGCGCGCCCGATGAAGCCGTTGCAGCAATTTTGAACGACGATCGCAAAGGCAGAAAAAATGGTCGCGGTTTCTATCTTTATCCAGCGAAAGGGCGTAAAAGCAAAAAACAGGTTGACCCTGCGGTTTACGGGCTTATTGGCGTAAAACCGGGCGGTAAGCTGAGCGGCGATGAGATTGCCGAGCGCTGCGTCATGATGATGCTTAACGAGGCGGCGCGTTGTCTGGATGAAGGCGTGGTTCGCTCTGCACGCGATGGCGATATCGGGGCCGTGTTTGGCATCGGTTTCCCGCCGTTTCTGGGGGGGCCATTCCGGTATATGGATACGCTCGGTGCCGCGCAGGTGGTGGCAGCGCTCACGCGTCTTTCCACCCGTTACGGAGAACGTTTTACCCCGTGCGACAGGCTGTTGCGCATGGCGCAGGCTGAGCAAACTTTCTGGCTTTCGGGGAACCCGCAGGCCGAAGTGGTGGTCTGATTAGGCGTAGGTCCTCGCTTCAAAAACGCAGCGCTGGTTAATTTGTAAACACTGATTGACTATACTTACGTCAATAAGGTAAAAAACAGCGTTTCATTCGAAGTACGGATCAGGCACAATGCCCGACCGCCAGGCGATACCCTTAAAAAGCGCGGTGCTTTTTGGGGTTCTCACTGGCGCTTCTGGTCAACAAAAGCGGTGCAATATGCAAGTTTTTATCATGCGTCACGGCGACGCAGCACTCGATGCCGCCAGTGATTCGGTTCGTCCTCTGACCGTATGTGGTTGTGACGAATCCCGTCAAATGGCGACCTGGTTAAAAGGTCAAAAGGTGGATATCGAACGTGTTCTGGTGAGCCCTTTCCTGCGAGCCGAACAGACACTGGACGTCGTGAAAGAGGCCATGAGCCTGCCTGTCAAAACAGAAGTGCTGCCGGAGCTTACGCCCTGTGGCGATGTGGGTCTGGTGAGTGATTACCTCCACGTTCTGGCTCGTGAGGGTGTTAACGCAGTTATGGTTATCTCCCACCTTCCGCTGGTTGGTTATCTGGTCGCGGAACTGTGCCCTGGCGAAACGCCGCCGATGTTCTCCACCTCTGCCATCGCCTGCGTGACTGTTGAAGGCGATAACGACAAGGGCGTCTTTAACTGGCAGATGAGCCCCTGCAATCTGAAAATGGCAAAAGCTATCTAATGTCATCCTCAGCATGAAAAAAGAGCCGCGATTGCGGCTCTTTTTGTTTTATGCGCTCAGAAGCGTTAGATGGACATCCGGCGCACGGCTCTGGCCGTTAAGGCAACTGCGGCGGTTGCCACTCTTCTACTTCAATCAGTACCAGCAGGGCTGCGTCGCCGCCATATTCCTTCGGTGCCTGATGAAAGGCCATCACGTGCGGATGCTGCGCCAGCCAGAGCGGGGTCTGTTGTTTAAGGATATGTTTGCCATGGCCGTGCATCACGCAGGCGCAAAACACATGCTCGCGGCGGCAGGCGGCAATGAGCGCGCCCAGTTCCTGTTTTGCCTGCATCTGCGTTAAGCCATGTAAGTCGAGAAACAGTTCGGGCGAATAGTCGCCGCGGCGCAGTTTTTTCACTTCGAAGTGATCCACGCCAGGACGGACATAGCGCATCGGCCCGTCGCTGTTAAGAAGCGGCTGGAACTCATCGGAAAAGTAATGGCTGGCGTCGACCTGTTCCTGCAGCAGGCGTTTGGGCGGCACTTCGCTTAGCTTTTTGCGCGCCGGTCGATGCACGATTGTGTCCTGTTTCAGCTCGCGCGTGCCGTTCATTAGCATGCGAAACAGCGACTTTTCTTCCTCACTCAGCGATGGCTTCTTTTTCATCTCTTTCTCTTCTTCATCTTTGCGCAGGCAGTTTACCCGAGTTTGGCGCGTCGCCAAACAAAAGCCATTTTGCGGGGATGACGCGCCGGTTGCTGATTTATCCCCGCCTTCATGGCAAACTAGCCGCCGAATTTAACGCGGAGCGTCATGCGGAGGGCAGTGTGGATAAAATTTTCGTCGATGAGGCAGTCAGTGAACTGCATACCATTCAGGATATGTTGCGTTGGGCGGTGAGCCGTTTTAGCGCGGCGGGCATCTGGTATGGTCACGGCACGGACAACCCCTGGGATGAAGCGGTGCAACTCGTGCTGCCGTCACTCTACCTGCCGCTGGACATTCCGGAAGACATGCGCACCGCGCGCCTGACCTCCAGCGAACGTCACCGCATCGTCGAGCGGGTCATCCGCCGCGTGAACGAGCGCATTCCGGTGGCGTACCTGACCAATAAGGCCTGGTTCTGCGGCCACGAATTTTATGTCGATGAGCGCGTGCTGGTCCCGCGTTCGCCGATTGGCGAGTTAATCAATAACCGCTTCTCGGGGCTTATCGATCATGAACCGCAGCATATTCTTGATATGTGCACCGGCAGCGGCTGTATCGCCATTGCCTGCGCGTACGCGTTCCCGAACGCGGAAGTGGACGCGGTTGATATCTCCGGCGATGCGCTGGCCGTCACCGAGCACAACATTGAAGAACACGGGCTTATCCATCACGTCACGCCGATCCGCTCCGATCTCTTCCGCGATCTCCCTAAAGTACAGTACGACATTATCGTCACCAATCCGCCGTATGTGGATGAAGAAGATATGTCCGACCTGCCGAACGAATATCGCCACGAACCCGAGCTCGGCCTCGCGGCGGGCAGCGACGGGCTGAAGCTCGCGCGCCGCATTCTTGCCTGCTCGCCGGACTACCTGACCGACAATGGTATTCTGATTTGTGAAGTCGGTAACAGCATGGTACATCTGATGGAGCAGTACCCGGACGTGCCGTTCACCTGGCTTGAGTTTGACAACGGTGGTGACGGCGTCTTTATGCTGACCAAAACGCAGCTCATCAGCGCCCGCGAACACTTCAGCATCTACAAAGATTAAAACAGGCGGGCGCACTGCCCGCTGAATAATGACAAAACACCACAACGACACGACAACGGAGCCGTGATGGCAGGCAACACTCTTGGACAACTCTTTCGCGTCACTACTTTCGGCGAGTCGCATGGTCTGGCGCTCGGCTGCATCATTGACGGCGTGCCGCCAGGCATTGCGCTGAGCGAAGCTGACCTGCAGCACGATCTCGACCGCCGTCGCCCTGGGACTTCCCGTTACACCACGCAACGCCGCGAGCCGGATCAGGTCAAAATCCTGTCTGGCGTGTTTGAAGGCGTGACGACCGGTACCAGCATTGGCCTGCTGATTGAAAACACCGATCAGCGCTCCCAGGATTACAGCGCGATTAAAGATGTGTTTCGTCCGGGACATGCCGACTACACCTATGAACAGAAATATGGTCTGCGCGATTATCGCGGGGGTGGACGTTCTTCTGCCCGTGAAACCGCGATGCGCGTGGCGGCGGGTGCTATCGCGAAAAAATATCTGGCGCAGAAATTCGGCATTGTGATCCGCGCCTGCCTGACTCAAATGGGCGATATCCCGCTTGAGATTAAAGACTGGGCGCAGGTTGAGCAGAACCCGTTCTTCTCGCCGGATGCCGATAAGCTTGAGGCGCTCGACGAACTGATGCGCGCGCTGAAAAAAGAGGGCGACTCCATTGGCGCGCGTGTCACTGTTGTTGCCGATAACGTGCCGCCGGGCCTCGGCGAGCCGGTTTTCGACAGGCTGGATGCGGATATCGCGCATGCGCTGATGAGCATTAACGCCGTCAAAGGCGTTGAGATAGGCGACGGTTTTGGCGTGATTGCCCTTAAAGGCAGCCAGAACCGGGACGAACTGACCAAAGAAGGTTTTCAGAGCAACCACGCTGGCGGCATTCTCGGCGGCATCAGCAGCGGCCAGCAAATTGTCGCGAATATCGCACTGAAACCGACGTCCAGCATCACGGTACCGGGCCGCACCGTGAACCGCTTCGGTGATGAAGTGGAAATGATCACCCGCGGGCGTCACGATCCGTGCGTGGGCATTCGCGCGGTGCCGATCGCCGAGGCGATGCTTGCGATCGTGCTGATGGATCACCTGCTGCGTCACCGCGCCCAGAACGCGGACGTCACCACCACGCTCCCTCGCTGGTAACGACATGAAAAAACTCTGTTTTGCCTTGCTGGCGCTGCTCGCTTGCAGCGCGGCAAGCGCCGCCACGCCGTGGCAGAAAATCACCCAACCGATCCCGGGCACCGCCCAGTCGATCGGCACATTTTCTAATGGTTGCATCGTCGGCGCTGAGCCGCTGCCGATAGAATCTGAACACTATCAGATAATGCGCACCGACCAGCGCCGCTACTTCGGCCATCCGGATCTGGTGCGGTTTATCGAACGTCTGAGCAACCAGGTGCATGAATTGCAGCTCGGCACTGTGCTGGTTGGCGACATGGGGATGCCTGCCGGTGGACGCTTTAACGGCGGTCACGCGAGCCACCAGACCGGGCTTGATGTCGATATCTTCCTGCAATTGCCGAAACAGCGCTGGAGCGCGGCGCAGTTGCGTCGTCCACAGGCGCTGGATCTGGTCTCAGCCGATGGCAAATCGGTCGTGCCCTCCCTCTGGAAACCGGAAATTGGCGGGCTGATTAAGCTTGCGGCGCTGGACGACCAGGTGACGCGCATCTTTGTCAACCCGGCCATCAAACAGCAGCTTTGCCAGGATGCCGGGCCAGACCGCGACTGGCTGCGCAAAGTGCGCCCGTGGTTCCAGCATCGTGCGCATATGCATGTGCGTCTGCGCTGCCCGCCGGACAGCCTTGAGTGTGTGGAGCAAGACCCGCCGCCGCCGGGCGACGGCTGCGGCGAAGAGCTGCAAAGCTGGTTTAAGCCAGCAGCACCTGGCAGCGGCAAGGCAGAGAAGAAAACGCCGCCGCCACCGCCGCCGTCCTGCCAGGCATTGCTGGACGAACACGCTCTTTAACACCGACTAAGGATGGCCGTGATGGACTGGTTTATGGTTTCGCCGCTGTTACTGACAGCGCTCTTTTTTGTCGCGATGCTCGCAGGCTTTATTGATGCTCTGGCGGGCGGCGGCGGGCTGCTGACGGTGCCAGCTTTGCTGGCGGCAGGGATGTCGCCCGCGCAGGCTCTGGCAACCAATAAACTTCAGGCATGCGGCGGCTCGCTTTCCGCCTCGCTCTATTTTATCCGTCGCGGCGTGGTCAGCCTTCGCGATCAGAAACTCAATATACTGATGACGTTCATCGGCTCGACCAGCGGCGCGCTGCTGGTCCAGCATGTGCAGTCCGATATTTTGCGCCAGATCTTGCCGGTGCTGGTGATAGCAATAGGCCTCTATTTTTTGCTGATGCCGCGCCTTGGCGAAGAAGACCGCCAGCGCAGGCTTTACGGCTTGCCGTTTGCGCTGGTGGCGGGTGGCTGCGTGGGGTTTTACGATGGTTTTTTCGGCCCCGGCGCAGGCTCCTTTTACGCGCTGGCATTTGTCACGCTGGCAGGCTTTAACCTCGCGAAATCAACGGCGCACGCCAAAGTGCTGAATGCCACCTCAAACGTCGGCGGCCTGCTGCTGTTTATCATTGGCGGCAAAGTTATCTGGGGCACCGGTTTCGTGATGCTGGCCGGACAGTTTCTCGGCGCACGCTTAGGCTCGCGCTTAGTATTAAGTAAAGGACAGCGCCTGATCCGCCCGATGATCGTTATCGTTTCGGCGGTGATGAGCGCCAAATTGTTATATGACAGCCACGGACAAGAGATCCTCCACTGGCTGGGGATGGCGTAATGCGTGAACACCACTATCAGGATTTAATAACGATTTTTGACGGCTGCTTTGCCGGCGATTTTAATACCCGTCTGATTAAAGGCGACGACGAACCGATCTATCTTCCTGCGGATAACGAGGCGCCTTATCACCGTGTCGTGTTTGCCCACGGGTTTTACGCAAGCGCCCTGCATGAGATTTCGCACTGGTGCATCGCCGGAAAAGCGCGACGTGAGCTGGTCGATTTCGGTTACTGGTACTGCCCGGATGGCCGCGATGCTGAAACGCAGGGCAAGTTTGAGGATGTGGAAGTCAAACCTCAGGCGCTGGAGTGGCTGTTCTGTGTGGCGGCGGGGTTCCCGTTTAACGTCAGCTGCGACAACCTCAACGGGGATTTCGACCCGGATCGCATCGCATTTCAGCGGCGGGTACATGCGCAGGTCATGCACTACCTGATGAAGGGCATTCCCGAGCGTCCGGCGCGCTTTATCGCCGCGTTACAGGATTATTACCAGACGCCGCCCCTTGCGGCGCAACAGTTCCCATGGCCGGAAGACTTGTGCTAATCGCCATGTTATTAACAGAGGAAAAACGATGATTGCCGAATTTGAAGCACGCATTCTGGCGCTGATTGATGAGATGGTAGAGCACGCGAGCGATGACGAACTCTTCGCAAGCGGTTATCTGCGCGGGCACCTGACGCTTGCCGTGGCGGCGCTGGAGCATGGCGATGACCACTCGCAGCAGGCGGTATATACGATGGTGACCAATAGCCTTGAAACCGCCATTCACGCGGGCGAACTCTCGCCGCGCGATCAGGCGCTGGTGCTGGGCATGTGGGATAACCTCTTCCAGCAGGCGAAGCTGAACTAAGCCTGTGAACCTGCGCGCCGCCCGGCGCGCAGGTGCTTATCTTACTGCGCCTGTAACGCCTCCAGACGAAACACGCGCGTTCCTGCATTCAGCCGCGTCACTTCATCCGACATCACATCTGCCGACCCCGCCAGCTCTTCCACCATTGAGGCGTTGCTTTGCGTAACTTTATCCAGCTCTGCAATCGCCAGGTTTATCTGCTCAATCCCGCGCTGCTGCTCCTGGGTCGCCATATTGACTTCATCCAGCAGATCGCGCACGCGGGTAGCGTTGCCAATAATATCGCTCATTGAGGTTTCCGCCATACGCACCAGATTCGCGCCTTCGCTCATCTTATCGGTCGTGCCAACGATCAACTGACGGATATCTTTCGCCGCTTCTGAACTGCGGTGGGCGAGGTTACGCACTTCGCCTGCGACAACCGCGAACCCTTTGCCGTGTTCACCGGCGCGGGCGGCTTCCACCGCCGCGTTGAGCGCGAGGATGTTGGTCTGAAAGGCGATACCTTCAATAAGTGCGATAATTTCCGTCATTTTATCTGCGCTTGCAGAAATGGCCTGCATCGTGCCCGATACCTGGCTCATCACTACGCCGCCGTGCTGGGCGCTGGAGGCGGCGTTGCCCGCCATCAGCCGTGCCTGATGCGTGTTTTCGGCGTTATTTTTCACCGTGGAGGTTATCTGCTCCATGCTCGCTGCTGTTTCGATAAGCGCCGCAGACTGCTGTTCGGTGCGTGCGGAAAGCTCACGGTTGCCCGAGGCGATTTCACCCGCATGGTTCAGGACGGTATCTGCCGAATGACGAATGGCGGCAATAAGTTTACGTAGCTCGTCTTGCATCACGCCAAGCGAGCTCAGCAGGTTGTTATCACCGCGCCAGGTCACGGGGTTACTGAGATCGCCGCGGGATATCGTAAAGGCGATCGCCTGCGCTTTCGCGGGTTCGCCGCCAAGCTGGCGCATCAGGTTGCGGGTGAGGATCATCGCAATCACACCGCTTGCCACCAGTGCCACGATACCGAGCAGGATCTGTATCCAGGTGGCGGAGACATACCCCTGCTCCGCGTTTTTCGCCTCAGCATCCGCCGCCGCGATTTCATTTTTCTCCAGCGCCGCGAGATCGGCCATCAACTCCGTACGATACTGGCGTGAGTTATCACCGCTGATTTTACTGGCGAGCGCAATATCCTCCTGCGCCAGGGCCGCCAGCACCTGACTATTGGATTGTGAAAATGCCTTAAAATTATCGACGATTTTGAGGGCGAGCGGCGGCAGGGCATCGCCCTGATATAACCGCACGTAATGATTTTGCGCATCGAGAAAATTATTGATCGCCTGCTGGAGTTCCTTTTGATGTTTTTCGCGTTCGGCAAGGGTCGGGGAAGCAATCATCTGCACCTGCTGAAGACGCAGCTCTGATAAAACGCCACGCATTTCAAGCGTATAACGTACGGCCGGAAAGCGCTCCGTCAGAATAAACGACGCGCTCTTATTATTATTGCTGAGAAAATAAAGTGACAAAGCTCCCATTACGAGCATCAATGCGAGAATAATGGAGAGGCTCATTATTATTTTTTGAGAAAATTTGAGGTTATTCATTTTTATTGGGCCATTTATTTACCGGGACGGTAAAGAGTATTAACGGCACCGCCGACGCTTTTTACAGCGCGCTTTGTTAACCTGGATCAAAATTTTGTGAAATGTTTTTTTAGAAATATCAGAAGGGCATATCAGGTAGTGCAGCGCGCCCTGGCGCGCCGCATCCATTTACCCGGCGTGGCGACCCTTCAATAATTTTCGCACCCATAAACGGTTAGGATTGAGCGCCGCGAGCGTGGCGCTATCAAGCGGCAGCGGCTCGCCGGTCATCTGCGCGGCGAGGATCTCAGCCGCCAGTGGCGCGCTACACAGCCCGCGCGAGCCGAGCGCGCCCAGCACAAAAAGATTTTCCAGCACCGGGGCGGGCTCGACGGTTTCAGGGGTATCAGCATAGCGGGAGAGTTCGTCGTAATCGGCAAGCGTTGCGGCGTAATCTGGCGCGTTGCCGACCATTGGAAGATGATCGCGCGTGGCGCAGCGCACGCCGCAGCGCGCGTCGCCTGCGCTCACGTCCACCTCCTGCGCCCAGCGAGCTTCCGGCAGGCAGTCAATCAGCCGCTGGCGGTTATGCTCCTGATCTGCTTCCCGATAACGCCTGTCGCTAATGCCGCGATGATAACTGGCGCCGATGCAGTGCATACCGTTAACCGGATTTTGCGGCGTGAGGTAGCCGTCGTAGCACAGTACCTGGCGCAACGCGCCGAGGCCTGGCGTGGTCGGGATATGGCTCACCTGGCCGCCTACCGCGTAGACGGGCAGCGTTTCAGTCTGCGTAAACTGGTTTATCTGATGGCCATTTGCCAGTACCAGCGTCGCGTGTTGTGCCTGTGCGCCGTGGGCAAAATCCAGCCGCCAGCCGCCGTTTTCCGGCAGGATTGCGCTGACCGTATGCCCGTAATGTATTTGCAGACCGCGCGACTGGGCGAGCGCCAGCACGCCTGCCGTTAACTGTGCCGGACAGAGCCAGCCGCCGAGCGGATATTCAATACCCCCACAGCCGGTCTCGACACCGCAGTGCGCCGCTACGGCGTCGCTGTCAACGCCGCGCGCCAGGGTTTCAGGCAGACCGAGCTCCAGCATCTGGCGGATTTTAGTCTGGCTTTTTTCATCCCAGCCGAGCTGGGTCACGCCGCACCAGTCGTTATCGAAATCTACCGGCAGCGCGTCATAGAGCCGGCGCGCGAAGGTGAACGCCGCAGGGAAAAACGCGGCCAGCGCGGCGTCGTGATGGCTTAATAGAGGATAGAGCGCGCCCTGGCGGTTGCCGGAGGCCCCCTGCGCGGGCGCCTCGTCCTGACAGTAAAGCGTAACCTGCCAGCCGCGCGTTTGCAGCGCCAGCGCCATCAGGGCGCTCGCGATACCGCCGCCAACGATAGCCGCGTCCTTTTCGCCATGGGCCGCACGGCGCGCATACCAGGGCGTGCGGGCAGGCGGCGTGGCGGTGTCGGCGGCAAGCGTGCCAACCAGCATCTCGCGCTTGCGCCCAAAGCCTTTGCGTTTCACCACATCGAACCCGGCTTCCATCAACCCGCGGCGCACAAACCCTGCGGAAGTAAACGTTGCGAGCGTGCCGCCGGGGCGGGCGAGACGCGCCATGGCGGCGAACAGGCCAGGCGTCCACATTTCGGGATTTTTTGACGGCGCGAAACCGTCGAGAAACCACGCATCCACTTGCCGGTTATGCGTGTCGTCCAGCGTGTCGACCAGTGCATTGATATCGCCAAGCCACAAGTCGAGCGTCACGCGCCCGTCATCAAGCCGCAGCCGCTGACAGCCCGGTAGCGCCAGCGGCCACTGCGCCTGCAGCTGTTGCGCCAAGGGCGCGAGTTCCGGCCAGTGGGCGTGCGCGCTTTGCAGATCGGCAAGCGTCAGCGGGAATTTTTCAAAGCTAATGAAGTGCAGACGCTGCAACGCGGCGTGCGGGTGCGCCTGGTGAAATGCTTCAAACGCTTGCCAGAGCGTCAGAAAATTCAGCCCGGTGCCAAAGCCGCTTTCGGCCACCACAAAGCTGTCACGCGGGTGTGTCATAAAGCGTTCAGGAAGCTGATTGCCGTTCAGAAAGACATAGCGGGTCTCTTCCAGACCATCATCATTTGAAAAATAAACGTCATCAAAATCTCGGGAAACAGGTGTACCCTCATTATTAAACGTCAGGCTGGCGGACTGGATTGCGTTAGGTTTCACGTAAATTGCTCGAATGACAGGCAGTCGCACGATCTTAGCGAGCCCGGTCAGACATCGCAAATTTCTTGCCTATCTGGCTGATCGGACTTGTTCGGCGTACAACTGTACGCTATCTTGCGACACGACACTTACTTAGCGTACTCGAAGAGGTATTGAATGAAACGTGCAGTAATTACTGGCCTGGGCATTGTTTCCAGCATCGGTAATAACCAGCAGGAAGTCCTGGCATCCCTGCGGGAAGGACGCTCGGGGATCACTTTCTCTCAAGAATTTCTCGACGCTGGTATGCGTAGCCACGTCTGGGGCAACGTGAAGCTGGACACCACCGGTCTTATCGATCGCAAAGTGGTGCGTTTCATGAACGATGCCTCTATTTATGCTTACCTCTCTATGCAGGAAGCTATCAAAGATGCCGCTCTGAGCGATGAGGTCTATCAGAATAACCCGCGCGTCGGTATCGTTGCCGGTTCTGGCGGATCTTCCAAAGCACAGGTTTTCGGCGCTGACGCAATGCGCAGCCCGCGTGGCCTGAAAGCGGTTGGCCCTTACGTAGTGACCAAAGCGATGGCCTCTGCGGTTTCCGCCTGCCTCGCGACTCCGTTTAAAATCCACGGCGTTAACTACTCCATTAGCTCCGCCTGCGCGACGTCCGCACACTGCATCGGCAACGCGGTTGAGCAGATCCAGCTTGGCAAACAAGACATCGTTTTTGCCGGCGGCGGTGAAGAACTCGGCTGGGAAATGGCGTGTGAGTTCGACGCGATGGGCGCGCTCTCCACCAAATACAACGAGGCCCCGGAAAAAGCCTCCCGTACTTATGATGCGAGCCGTGACGGCTTCGTTATCGCAGGCGGCGGCGGTATGGTTGTGGTGGAAGAGCTGGAGCACGCGCTGGCGCGCGGCGCGCATATCTACGCTGAAATCGTCGGCTACGGCGCGACCTCTGACGGCGCTGACATGGTTGCTCCGTCTGGCGAAGGCGCAGTGCGCTGCATGAAGATGGCAATGCACGGTGTGGATACCCCGATTGACTACCTGAACTCTCACGGCACGTCTACGCCGGTAGGCGATGTTAAAGAGCTTGGCGCTATCCGTGAAGTGTTCGGCGACAACACCCCGGCCATCTCCGCCACTAAAGCCATGACCGGCCATTCGCTGGGCGCGGCGGGCGTGCAGGAAGCCATCTACTCGCTGCTGATGCTGGAACACGGCTTTATCGCGCCGAGCATCAACATCGAAGATCTGGACGAGCAGGCGAACGGGATGAATATCATCACCGCGCCGGTTGAGCGTGAGCTGACCACTGTGATGTCTAACAGCTTCGGTTTTGGCGGGACCAACGCCACGCTGGTTATGCGTAAATATCAGGCATAATGTCTCTTTAAAAGAAATGGAGCCGCAAGGCTCCTTTTTTTTAACTTTATTTTCTGTTCGTCTTTTTTGCGTCTGCCCCGTTTCCTTTTTTACTGCCTTTATTTCCCCGTTTTTACTTTTTATATAACCTGCTGTTTTTGCGGTAGTTATTCTCTCAGGCATCTTTTTGCTCTCCTTAAGGTAAATCCGTTCTTCTTTCTGCGTATCCGCGCTGACATTACGCCTCATGATTTCGCTTAAGTCAGAAATAACGTATTTTTAACAAAATTAACTGACTGAAAGTTAACTCTTATTTTTATTAAAGTGCGTATTAAGACGTTAATAATAAAGTTGCGATGATTTTGGCCGATATATCACTATATATCCGGGCGTCTTTGTTTTCTCCTGATACAGGACGGCTGTCGGAACATACCTATCAAAGCATGCCATTTATTATCTTTTCAAAAAGATAGTGATGAAGGACGCAGCATAAAAGAAATCCGAAATCCATTTGCGGAATTCAGGGAAACGTTGTTTGCCTCTTATGAGGCGTTGTCAGCCGGGGAAACCAACTATGCCCACAGAGCCGTCTTTGGGTAAAGGGATTTTATTAACCAAAGGGAAAGTGATACTACTCATCATTTTGTCATGTTCAGGTGCCGCAACCGCCAGCGAAAAGCAGGATGTGCAGGAGACCTTTACTGACGCACCTTTTGCCGTGCCGACAGATGTCGTCACGCGTACGAACTTTAACCGTCCGCTATTTATCACTAATGCGGCGACCGCCCGTGCCGCTGGCGTCAGTGGCGCAGGTATCAAGGTTGGCGTGGCGGATACGGGGATCCTCGCAACGGCCCCGGGGCTTGCTGGCACAGTGAAAGGCGTCCTGAATTATGTCGACCCTGCCACTAACAATCTCAGCGTCGGCGATGTCCGTGGTCATGGTACGTCGGTCTCGCAGACGCTGGCTGGTCGCCCGACAGGTATTTTTAGTGGCGGAACCGCACCCGGCGTGTCGCTTATCAGCGCGCGCATCATTACCGATGTCGCCAATACCCGCCAGAGCCTGAACTTCAGCAAGATCAATTACGATTTGGCGCGCGCGGGCGCGAAAATTATTAACAACTCCTGGGGCATTGCGGACTGGAACCCGGCCAGTACCGCGACGACCAACTATTACGTCAATGCCTGGAAACCGTTTGTTTCTACGTATAACGGCCTGATCGTCTTTGCGAGCGGTAACGATGGCGCCGCCAACCCGATTGGGATTGCGAAACTGCCGTCACTTGCTCCTGCGGCCGGGCTTGATAAAGGCTGGCTGGTCGCAACGGCGACAGACTCTTTTAACCCGGGTTATATCGCAAGTTACGCCAACCGCTGCGGGGTGATGAAAAACAACTGTCTGGCCGCGCCGGGCAGCGTTTATGTGCCTTATACCGACAGTACCGGCAGACAAGGGTTGCGCATGGTTAGCGGCACCTCATTCGCTGCACCTCAGGTTTCTGGTGCGGCGGCGCTGGTCTGGCAGAAATATCCGTACTTTACCAACGATCTGGTACGTCAGACGCTGCTTGGCACCGCGACCGACATCGGCGCGCCCGGCGTGGATCCGGTATTCGGCTACGGCATGTTAAATGCCGCGAAAGCTATTAACGGCCCGGCGAAATTTAACTGGGGCACCGTAAGCGTCGCGTTTAATGGCTATACCTCCACCTGGAGCAACGCCATCAGCGGCAGCGGCGGGTTGATTAAAAGCGGCACCGGCAAACTGGTGTTGACCCAGGATGCGAGCTATACCGGCACCACGCAGGTGCTGGGCGGCAGTCTCTCATCCGCTAAAAGTCTGGCCTCCGCCGTGACGGTTGGCCGTGCCGGGACGCTTGATGTGCGCACCGTGAAGGGCAACGTCGATAACAGCGGGTATGTGTTAGTGCGCGACGGAAAAACACGTTTTGTACGTAACTATACGCAGCGTACCACCGGCAGCCTGGCGTTTATGCTCGGCTCAACGCTGGATGTCGCCGGACGTGCGACACTTGCGGGCAGGCTTCATCTGCTTGGCGTACCCGCAGGCTATGTAACGCAATCGCGCCAGCCGGTCGTCAACGCGGGCGCAGTCTCGGGTAAATTCAGCCGCTTTACGCAGTCGGCAGGCGTCTTCCTGACCGGCTCGCTGGGCTATAACACGAAGCAGGTGTGGCTTAACATTAAACGTCTGCAGGTGACGCAAACCAAAGTCGCCACGGCTTCCGCAGCGTCGCTCTCAGGGGCTGCGCGCCTTGAGCAGGCGTTCACACAGCTTGATAAACAAGTAGCGAGTGGCGTGGCGGTTCGCGCCAGTTCGTTTGCCGAGGCGGCGGGCGAACTGCAGCGTACCTCCAGCAATCAGTCTGCGCGCGCGGCGCTGGAAAGCCTCTCCGGACAATTGCCAGCCGCCACGGCGGCGCTTACCTGGCAGGCGATTAACGTCAACCAGCGCAGCAGCGCATCGCGCATCGCGGCACTGCTGGACGCGCCGCAAAGCCGTAGCTGGAGCGATACGCTCTCCTGGAACGGCAGCCTGGGGCGTGGCGGTTTCGCGCCGGTAAGTTATTCGATGAAAGGCTGGGTGACCGGGCAGGATCGGTTTATTGACGAACATACGTTTATCGGCACGTCGGTCTCTCGCACTGAAACCTTCAGCGCGCTGAGCAGTGGCGGCGAGCGTAATACCGGCAGTCTGAGCGAAGCGGCGTTGTACGGCGGTAAAGTGTTTGGCAGCTACTACCTGACTGGCCGTCTGGCATCCGGTTACTACGACGGCCGCCAGCACCGTATGCTGTGGCTTGGCAGCAGCGCCGAGCGCGTCAGCAGCCGTCAGAGCGGCAGCTGGATGTCGCTTGGCAGCGAAACGGGGTATCGCTTTAACGTTGACGGTCTGCAGGTGACGCCGTTTATCGATACGCAGTACATCACGCTGAAGCAGGACGCGTTCACAGAGAAGAGCGGTTCAGGTTTCGGTCTGCGTGCGGATAACCAGACCACAACGCGCTGGCAGGCAGGCGCAGGGTTACGTGCAGGGTATGACATTGATCTTAAAACGCACGGACGCCTTAACCTGAGCTTCCAGACGCATCTGCAACACGCGCTGAGTCAGGACGAAGGGCATTATCAGGCGAGCTTCACCGGCGTCAATCAGCCGATAGCGCTGCACGGCGTTACGGCACCGGCGAAAACGCTGACCAGCGCAGTGTCGCTGGGCTGGCAGGCGACGCCTGCGCTTAATCTGAACCTGACAGGCGAACAGGAGACCAGCGATGGTCGCTACAGCAACCGCAGCGTGCTGGCGGGCGTGTCGTTAAGTTTCTGATGCGTGAATGCAGAAAAAAGAAAAGGCGTCGAAAGACGCCTTTTTGCTGTCAGATAACCAGCCAGAGCAGAAGGATCACCAGTACCAGCAGGAACATCGCAAGACCGGGTTTCGCGGAAATCGTCTTCACTGGCTGAGTGAAAAAGGCGATAAGCGGGCTGTAGATGGGCTGAATATGGCGCACTTCGAGCGTTTCAGGCGAGCGTTCAGCGCGGCGTATAAAGACCTGATTAAGTAAATCCTGCACCTGCGGGGTGGTCAGCACCGTTTGCGGCGTGGCCTGGAAACGCTGTTGGGCGTAGTCGCTTATCTCCTGCCATTCGCGCGCTTCCAGCGGCTGGCGCAGCGCAGCCTGAATGCTGTGCAGCGTTGGCGCTGGCTGATCGGCGAGGGTCTGGCGCGCGGCAAGCCAGGTAGACAGCGCGGCAAAATGCTTCGCCGGGATAAGCTCGCCGGTCTTAACGCCGGACAGCTCCAGCATCGACTGCCAGATAAGCTTCGGCGATTCGCCGGTCGCGGCCGCAAGTTTCGTCACCTGTTGGTTGAGCGTGTTGTGCTCAGCAGGCAGCAGCGGACGATCGGTCGCCGGACGCTGTTGCGGCTGAGGAATACTCAACTGCGCGTTTTGCAGCAGCGTCAGCACGCTTTTGAGCTGTTCGCCGGAGAGCTGGTTGAGCGCGGTATGGCCGAACTGCTGGCGAATGTAATCGCTCACCGCCTGGCGGTTGTTGCCAACGCTCAGAAGCTCAGTCAACTGCGACAACACCTGGCGCTGCGTATATGTCTGCTGCGCCTGCCCAAGCCGCTGGTTGAGATTCTGCTCAGCCGCCGGGAAGTGGCGCGAGAGCAGCGGCGCATCGCTCTTTAACCCCAAATCGTGCTTCATGCCGGCCCAGACTTCGGCGCTTTGCTGCTGGGTCAGCGCCACCAGCCGGGTAATAAGCCGTTCCAGCACGGTGCGCTGCTGGGTAGAAAGCGGCTGCTCGCCCACAGAGTTGGGCGAGGTGGGAGGCTCGCCCGCCGGGCGGGGCGTGGCGCCATGAATGGGTTGCATCATCAATAATCCTTAACCTGACCGGACGGTGCCGCGAAACTAACCACGCTGTTAAGTATGCCTGGCGGCGAGATTATGGCACACTTAACGGCTATCTCCCGCACATAAACAGGTAGAGAAACGTGAAAATCCTCGTTGATGAAAATATGCCTTACGCACGCGAGCTGTTCAGCCGTCTTGGCGAGGTAAAAGCCGTGCCTGGACGCCCCATCCCGGTGGCTGAACTGGATGATGCCGACGCGCTGATGGTGCGCTCGGTCACTGCGGTCAACCGCGCTCTGCTGGAAGGCAAAAACGTCAGGTTTGTCGGCACCGCTACGGCGGGCACCGATCACGTTGATGAAGACTATTTACGCGACGCTGGCGTCGCATTTTCCGCCGCGCCCGGCTGTAACGCCATTGCGGTTGTGGAGTATGTGTTTTCCGCGCTGCTGATGCTTGCCGAGCGCGACGGTTTCGCCCTTACCGACCGCACCGTTGGGATCGTCGGCGTGGGTAATGTGGGCCGCCGTTTGCAGGCGCGCCTTGAAGCCCTTGGCGTGCGTACGTTGCTGTGCGATCCGCCGCGTGCCGATCGGGGCGATAGCGGTGATTTCCGCCCGCTTGATGAGCTGGTGCGCGACGCCGACATCCTTACGTTCCACACGCCGCTTTTTAAAGATGGCCCCTATAAAACGCTGCATCTTGCCGACGAGGCCTTGCTCGCACGCCTGAAGCCTGGCGCGATTCTGATTAACGCCTGTCGCGGCCCGGTGGTGGACAACGCCGCGCTGCTGGCGCGCCTTGAAGCAGGGCAGGCGCTTAGTGTAGTGCTGGATGTCTGGGAACCGGAACCTGCGCTTAATGTTGCGCTGTTAAACCGCGTTGATATTGGCACCGCGCATATCGCAGGTTATACGCTGGAAGGCAAAGCTCGCGGCACCACACAGGTGTTTGAGGCCTACAGCCAGTTTCTTGGCCAACAGCAGCAGGTCGCGCTCTCAACGCTTCTGCCGTCACCAGAGTTTGGCCGTGTGACGCTGCATGGGCCGCTCTCTCAGGCGGCGCTAAAAAGGCTGGTACATCTGGTGTATGATGTGCGCCGCGATGACGCCCCGCTCAGACGCGTAGCGGGTGTACCGGGTGAGTTCGACAAGCTGCGCAAGCATTACCAGGAGCGCCGTGAATGGTCGTCCCTCTATGTACAGTGCGATGACGCTGCGGCCGCGGAACTGCTGCAAAAGCTGGGTTTTAACGCGACCCATCATCCAGTTAGTTAATCACTCATTCCCTTATTCCCCGCACAATCGGCGGGGAATACATTTTTATTTTCTGGAGTAAAACCACCATGTCTGAAGGCTGGAATATCGCCATACTGGGCGCGACGGGCGCCGTGGGAGAAGCCCTGCTTGAGCAACTCGCCGAGCGTCAGTTCCCGGTGGGTGAACTTTATGCGCTGGCGCGTAGCGAAAGCGCGGGCGAGACACTGCGTTTCGCCGGAAAAAGCGTACAGGTACAGGACGCCGACGCGTTTGACTGGACGCAGGCGCAACTCGCCTTTTTCGTCGCAGGCCAGGAGGCCAGCGCGCGCTATGTCGACGACGCCACCAACGCCGGTTGCCTGGTCATCGATTCCAGCGGCCTGTTTGCGCTGGAGCCGGACGTGCCGCTGGTCGTGCCGGACGTTAACCCCTATGTGCTCGCTGATTACCGAAACCGCAATGTGGTGGCGGTGGCCGACAGCCTCACCAGCCAGCTGCTGACAGCGCTGCGCCCGTTGATGGAAGCTGGCGGACTGTCGCGTATTCAGGTGACCAATTTATTATCCGTCTCAGCCCAGGGCAAAACCGCCGTGGACGCGCTGGCAGGCCAGAGCGCGAAACTCCTCAACGGCGTGCCCGTCGATGAGGACGATCATTTCGGTCGTCAGCTCGCCTTCAACATGCTGCCGCTGCTGCCGGATCGCGAAGGGAGCGTACGTCAGGACCGCCGTCTGGTGGATGAGGCGCGTAAAATTCTCCAGGACGACGGTCTGATGATTTCTGTCAGCAGCGTGCAGGCACCGGTTTTCTACGGCCATGCCCAGATGGTGAATTTCGAGGCGCTGCGCCCGCTTGCGGCGGAAGAAGCCCGCGACGCGCTGGAGCGTGACCAGGATATCGCGCTTTCTGAAGAGAACGACTACCCGACGCAGGTAGGCGATGCCTCCGGCAGCGTGCATCTTTCTGTCGGCTGCGTGCGTAACGATTACGGTATGCCGGAGCAGATCCAGTTCTGGTCGGTTGCCGACAACGTGCGCTTCGGCGGCGCGCTGATGGCGGTGAAAACGGCAGAGAAACTGCTGCAGGAGTACGTGTACTGATGTCCGACGGTCTGGAAAAGCCGGTTGTGAAGATAGCGCTCGGCATTGAGTATGACGGCAGTAAATATTACGGCTGGCAGCGTCAGCAGGAAGTGCGCAGCATCCAGGAGAAGCTTGAAAAGGCGCTCTCGCAGGTGGCGAATGCGCCGATTAATGTCTTCTGCGCCGGGCGTACCGACGCGGGCGTGCACGCCACAGGCCAGGTGGTGCATTTCGAAACCACCGCAATGCGCAAAGACGCCGCCTGGACGCTGGGTGTAAATGCGAATTTACCTGGTGACATCGCGGTGCGCTGGGTCAAAGATGTGCCCGCGGAGTTTCACGCCCGGTTCAGCGCCACGGCTCGCCGTTACCGCTACGTTATCTTTAATCACCGTTTGCGACCGGCGGTGCTCTCGCAGGGGGTGACGCACTATCATCAGCCGCTGGACGCACAGCGTATGCACCGGGCGGCGCAGTGCCTTATCGGCGAAAACGACTTTACCTCGTTTCGTGCCGTGCAGTGCCAGTCCCGCACGCCCTGGCGCAACCTGATGCATATCAACGTTGAGCGCTTCGGGGCTTACATTGTGGTGGATATCAAGGCAAACGCGTTTGTTCACCATATGGTGCGCAATATCGTTGGCAGCCTGATGGAAATTGGCTGCGGTAACCAGCCGGAGAGTTGGATGGCAGACCTGCTGGCGGCAAAGGACAGAACGCTTGCGGCAGCGACGGCGAAAGCGGAAGGGCTGTATCTGGTGTCGGTGGATTATCCGGCGCATTTCAACCTTCCAACCCCGCCCATGGGCCCACTTTTTTTAGCTGACTGAACGCAGTCGGGGAAGATGAACCAGTATGGACATTATTCGCTTTCTGATTGATTTTATTTTACATATCGACGTGCACCTGGCGGAGCTGGTGGCACAGTACGGCATCTGGGTTTACGCCATTCTGTTCCTTATCCTGTTTTGCGAAACGGGCCTTGTCGTCACGCCGTTCCTGCCGGGCGATTCGCTACTGTTTGTGGCAGGCGCGCTTTCCGCACTGCCGTCTAACGATCTCAACGTGCATCTGATGGTCACGCTGATGGTGATTGCCGCTATTCTTGGTGATGCGGTGAATTACACGATAGGCCGTTTGTTTGGCGCTAAACTTTTCAGCAATCCGGATTCCAAAATCTTCCGGCAGAGCTATCTTGATAAAACGCATGCGTTTTATGAACGCCACGGCGGCAAAACCATTATTCTCGCCCGCTTCGTGCCGATCGTGCGCACCTTCGCGCCGTTCGTCGCCGGGATGGGACATATGTCCTACCGCCATTTTGCCCTGTTTAATGTGATTGGCGCGCTGCTGTGGGTCCTGCTGTTTACCTACGCGGGGTACTTCTTCGGTGCGATGCCATTTATTCAGGACAATCTGAAGCTGTTTATCGTGATGATTATTATCGTCTCCGTTGTACCGGGCGTTTATGAAGTGGTGCGTCACAAACGCGCCGCGGCGCGCCAGGCAAAATAAGCCCTCTGGCGGTTCGACCACTTTTTTATCCAAAGTCGCGGGCCGTTATGGTTTAATGAGCACCATTTATGGTCTGTGGAAGGCAAAAATGGCATTATGCGCCCCCACAGAAAAACTGGCATCGACCAGGTTCAGGCAGAAAGGTTATCAATGAGCTGGATTGAACGAATTCTCAATAAAAGCAATATTACTCCCACTCGCAGGGCAAACATCCCGGAAGGGGTGTGGACCAAGTGCGACAGCTGCGGACAGGTTCTCTACCGCGCCGAACTGGAGCGTAACCTTGAGGTTTGCCCGAAGTGCGATCACCACATGCGCATGGCGGCACGCGACCGTCTGCACAGCCTGTTAGATGAAGGGTCGCTGGTGGAACTGGGCAGTGAGCTTGAGCCGAAAGATGTGCTGAAGTTCAAAGATTCCAAAAAATACAAGGACCGTCTGGCGAGCGCCCAGAAGGAAACCGGCGAGAAAGACGCGCTGATCGTGATGAAAGGCACCCTGCACGGGATGCCGATTGTCGCGGCGGCGTTCGAGTTCGCCTTTATGGGCGGCTCGATGGGGTCCGTCGTCGGTGCGCGTTTCGTGCGCGCGGTAGAGCAGGCGCTGGAAGATAACTGCCCGCTTATCTGCTTCTCCGCCTCAGGTGGCGCGCGTATGCAGGAAGCGCTGATGTCGCTGATGCAGATGGCGAAAACCTCTGCGGCGCTGGCCAAAATGCAGGAGCGCGGTCTTCCTTATATCTCCGTACTGACTGACCCGACCATGGGCGGCGTCTCCGCAAGCTTCGCGATGCTGGGCGATCTCAATATCGCTGAGCCGAAAGCCCTCATCGGCTTTGCCGGCCCGCGCGTCATCGAACAAACCGTACGTGAAAAACTGCCGGCTGGTTTCCAGCGCAGTGAATTCCTGATTGAAAAAGGCGCTATCGATATGATCGTGCGTCGTCCGGAGTTGCGTCTGAAGCTTGCAAGCGTACTGGCGAAGCTGATGAACCTCCCGGCCCCGAGCCCGGACGCGCCGCGCGAAGCGGTCGTCGTGCCGCCGGTGCCAGAACAGGATAACGAGGCCTGATAGTCATGAAGGGCAGGGCCAACAGGCGCTGCCCTTCTTGTTTATGAACCGTAACCAGGATACGGGCATCATGGAAAAGCAACATCTTCCCCAAGCCACGTCGCCTCTGGCCACGTGGCTTTCTTATCTGGAAAACCTGCACGGTAAAACCATCGATATGGGCCTTGAGCGCGTCTCGCGCGTGGCGGCGACGCTTGGCGTCAGCAAACCTGCGCCGTTCGTGTTTACCGTCGCAGGCACCAATGGCAAAGGCACAACCTGCCGGACGCTGGAAGCCGTACTGATGGCTGCAGGCTATCGCGTGGGGGTCTACAGCTCGCCGCATCTGGTACGCTACACCGAGCGAGTACGCATTCAGGGTGAAGAACGTGCCGAAAGCCAACACACCGCTGCGTTTGCAGAAATCGAAGCCGCACGCGGCGACACGTCGCTGACTTATTTCGAATACGGCACGCTCAGCGCGTTGTGGCTGTTTAAACAGGCGCAACTGGATGTTGTTATCCTCGAAGTGGGGCTTGGCGGGCGTCTCGACGCGACAAACCTGGTCGATTGTGATGTCGCCGTGGTCACCAGTATTGCGCTCGACCACACCGACTGGCTGGGGCCGGACCGTGAAAGCATCGGGCGTGAGAAAGCCGGGATTTTCCGTCACGGAAAACCCGCTGTCGTCGGCGAAACTGACATGCCGCAGACCATTGCACAGGTCGCGCAGGAGAAGGGCGCACAACTGCTGCGCGTCAACGACGCCTGGCACTATGACGCAGGCCCTGATGGCTGGCGTTTTCGCGACGGCGGTGGCGAGCTTGATAACCTTCCGCTGCCACAGGTGCCGCAGCCGAATGCCGCTACCGCGCTTGCCGCGCTGCGTGCAAGCGGGCTTGCCATTAGCGAGCAGGCGATCCGTGAAGGTATCGCGCGCGCCACGCTACCGGGGCGTTTTCAGGTAGTGAGCGAGTCGCCCCGCGTGATTCTGGACGTCGCTCATAATCCGCACGCGGCAGGCTATCTGACGCAGCGGCTCAAGCAGGCTCCTTCAACCGGGCGGGTGCTCGCCGTGATCGGCATGTTGCACGATAAAGATATCGCCGGGACGCTCGCCTGTCTGGAGAGGGTCGTGGATAGCTGGTATTGTGCCCCTCTGGACGGGCCGCGCGGTGCCAGCGCAGACGAGCTTGCACAGCATCTGCCGACCTGTGCAGTTTTTGAAAGCGTAGCGCAGGCCTGGCATGCGGCGCTGGCTGACGCACAGCCCGCCGATACGGTGCTGGTGTGCGGGTCGTTTCATACCGTAGCAAAGGTAATGGAAGAGATGGACGCGGGGAGACGAGGTGGCGAGTAAGTTTCAGAACCGATTAGTTGGTACCATTGTGCTGGTGGCGCTGGGGGTTATCGTGCTGCCAGGGCTGCTGGACGGCCAGAAAAAACATTATCAGGACGAATTTGCGGCTATTCCGCTGGTGCCGAAACCTGGCGATCGTGATGAGCCGGATATGCTGCCTGCCGCAACGCAGGCGCTGCCGTCCCAGCCGCCGGAAGGCGCGGCGGAAGAGGTGAGGGCGGGGAACGCGGTGACGTCTTCGATAGACACCACGCGGCTGCCTGCCGATACTGGCGCGGAACTTGATGAAGTGCCGGTGACGCCGACGAAGCCGAAAGCGACAGAGCCTGCAAAACCGCGCACGACCGATAAGCCGCAGAGCAAACCGCAGCGCGATAAAACCGACGAACAGCTGGCGATGGTCAGCGAAGCGCCCGCTCCTGCGCCGGCGAAAACGACACCGCCGGAAAAACCGCAAACGCCGCCTGCGGGCAAAGCGTATGTGGTTCAGCTTGGCGCGCTGAAAAATGCCGATAAGGTTAATGAAATTGTCGGTAAACTGCGCTCGGCGGGCTATCGGGCGTATACGTCGCCGTCCACGCCAGTACAGGGAAAAATCACCCGTATTCTGGTCGGGCCGGAGGCGTCGAAGGATAAGCTCAAATCGTCGCTTGGCGAGCTGAACAGCTTGTCAGGGCTTAACGGCGTGATAATGAATTACAGCGTGAATTAAGCGGTCCGGCGCCTGATAATCAGGCGTGCTGAGAAACCGCATCGCGCCACAGACGGCCCGCAACAGGTGTACTTATAATGCCTGCGGGCATAACGGACGGATGGCGTTGAAGATTTTTTCAACGCCATTTTTTATTAACGCGTGGAAAGGAAATCCCTACGCAAACGTTTTCTTTTTCTGTTAGAATGCGCCCCGAACCGGATGTCAGGGCGTTTTATCGTGGGACATATTCATGGTCTGGATAGATTACGCCATCATTGCAGTAGTGGGTTTTTCGTGCCTGGTCAGCCTTATCCGCGGGTTCGTGAGAGAGGCGCTGTCACTGGTCACCTGGGGCTGCGCTTTCTTTGTGGCCAGTCATTACTACACTTACCTGGCAGTCTGGTTCACCGGCTTTGAAGATGAACTGGTACGTAATGGGATTGCTATCGCGGTGCTGTTTATCGCGACGCTTATCGTCGGTGCGATAGTCAACTATGTGATTGGCGCGCTGGTGGAGAAAACCGGCCTGTCGGGTACAGACAGGGTGTTGGGGATCTGTTTCGGCGCCTTGCGAGGCGTGCTGATTGTCGCCGCCATTCTGTTCTTTCTTGATACCTTCACGGGCCTGTCCAAAAGCGAGGACTGGCAAAAGTCGCAGCTTATCCCGCAGTTCAGTTTCATCATCAGATGGTTCTTTGACTATCTGCAAAGCTCGTCAAGTTTCCTGCCCCGGTAATCGTGCCGGGGGCGGTCTTTGAATTGAGGAAAAGACAACATGTGCGGTATTGTCGGGATCGCCGGTGTTATGCCGGTCAACCAGTCGATTTATGACGCGTTAACGGTGCTTCAGCACCGCGGGCAGGATGCCGCAGGCATCATCACCATCGATGCGAATAATTGCTTCCGTCTGCGTAAAGCAAACGGCCTAGTGAACGATGTGTTCGAAGCCCGCCACATGCAGCGTCTGCAGGGCAATATGGGCATCGGGCACGTACGCTATCCGACGGCAGGCAGCTCCAGCGCCTCCGAAGCCCAGCCGTTCTACGTGAACTCGCCCTACGGCATTACCCTTGCTCATAACGGCAACCTGACAAACGCCCATGAACTGCGCAAAATGCTCTTCGAAGAGAAGCGCCGTCATATCAATACCACCTCAGATTCTGAAATCCTGCTCAATATTTTCGCAAGCGAGCTCGATAATTTCCGTCACTACCCGCTGGAAGCAGACAACATTTTCGCCGCTATCGCTGCCATGAACCGCCTGATCCGCGGCGCATATGCCTGCGTGGCGATGATTATCGGCCACGGCATGGTGGCGTTTCGCGATCCTAACGGTATTCGCCCGCTGGTGCTTGGCAAGCGCGACGCCGGGAATGGCCGCGCCGAATATATGGTTGCCTCCGAAAGCGTGGCGCTCGATACGCTGGGCTTTGAATTCCTGCGTGACGTGGCGCCAGGCGAAGCTGTCTATATCAGCGAAAAAGGCCAGTTGTTCACGCGCCAGTGCGCCGATAACCCGGTCAGCAACCCGTGCCTGTTCGAATATGTCTACTTTGCGCGCCCGGACTCTTTCATCGACAAAATTTCTGTCTACAGCGCCCGCGTTGAGATGGGGAAAAAACTCGGCGAGAAGATTGCGCGCGAGTGGGAAGATTTAGATATCGACGTGGTGATCCCAATCCCGGAAACCTCCTGCGATATCGCGCTGGAAATCGCCCGCATTCTGAACAAACCCTATCGTCAGGGCTTTGTGAAAAACCGCTACGTTGGCCGTACTTTTATCATGCCGGGCCAGCATCTGCGTCGTAAGTCGGTGCGCCGCAAGCTCAACGCTAACCGCGCCGAGTTCCGCGATAAAAACGTACTGCTGGTGGATGATTCTATCGTGCGCGGCACGACGTCTGAGCAGATTATCGAAATGGCCCGCGAAGCAGGCGCGAAGAAAGTCTATCTCGCTTCCGCCGCGCCGGAAATTCGCTTCCCGAACGTCTACGGCATTGATATGCCGAGCGCCAACGAACTTATTGCGCATGGCCGTGAAGTAGATGAAATCCGCCAGATAATCGGCGCTGACGGTCTGATTTTCCAGGATCTCAATGACCTCATCGAGGCGGTACGCGGCGAGAACCCGGACATTCAGCAGTTCGAGTGCTCGGTGTTTAACGGCGTGTACGTGACGAAAGATGTTGATCACCAGTATCTGGAATATCTCGACTCTCTGCGTAACGACGATGCCAAAGCCGTCATGCTTCAGAACGAAGCCGAAAGCCTCGAAATGCACAACGAAGGGTAATCCTTTCGCGCGCACTCGCCCCTCCTGCGCAGGGAGGGGCACAAATCCTCGTTTGCATCTCACCGCGTCTTGCGGCAAAGTCTCGCTCAGTGCTCCTTTTCCAGATAACCCCATGAAAAAAATCATTGTCGGCATCTCCGGCGCCAGCGGCGCAATTTACGGCATCCGTCTGTTGCAGACGCTGCAGGCTGTGCCGGATGTAGAAACGCATCTCATCATGAGCCAGGCGGCGCGCCAGACGCTGGCGCTTGAAACCGACATGAGCGTGCGTGACGTCCAGGCGCTCGCTGATGTCAATCATGACGCGCGCGACATCGCCGCCAGCGTCTCGTCTGGTTCGTTTAAAACAGACGGAATGATTATCCTGCCTTGTTCTATCAAAACGCTCTCCGGCATTGTGAACAGCTATACCGACGGCCTGCTGACCCGCGCCGCGGATGTTGTGCTGAAAGAACGTCGCAGGCTGGTGCTGTGCGTACGTGAAACGCCGCTGCATCTTGGACATCTGCGGCTCATGACCCAGGCGGCGGAGTTGGGTGCCATCATTATGCCGCCGATGCCTGCGTTTTATCACCGCCCGCAGACGCTTGATGATGTGATTAACCAGACGGTAAACCGCGCACTCGATCAGCTCGATATCGCCTTGCCTGCCGATCTCTTTACCCGCTGGCCTGGGGCATAATCCGCGCGGTAATGAGGCAAAGCGTAGCGCGATGCCTCATTTTGGGGCAATTCTGCAAGCGCGATCATATCCTCGACATTTAATCCCGCCTTTTGCGATTTCACGCTCAGCGTCTGCTGCGCGGAGTGCTATCTTTCATTCACACAACTTACTTGCAACCATTTATTAACAAATCGCGCCAGCGTGACCCGCTACGACAACCTGGCATGGGAAGTGCAACATCTGGCTGCAACACACAACACAACAGATAATAAAATCAGCAAACTTGAGGGTAATGTATGAAGAAGAAGGTGCTCGCGTTCTCCTTACTGCTTGGCCTTTCCACCAGCGTCAGCGTATTCGCCGCGCTCCCCCAGACCGTTCGCATTGGTACCGACGCGACTTACGCGCCGTTCTCTTCAAAAGACGCTAAAGGCGATTTTGTCGGGTTCGATATCGATCTCGGCAACGAGATGTGCAAACGCATGCAGGTGAAATGCACCTGGGTAGGCAGTGATTTCGACTCGCTGATCCCGTCGCTGAAAGCGAAAAAAATCGACGCGATTATCTCCTCGCTCTCCATCACTGAAAAACGCCAGAAAGAGATAGCGTTTTCCGAGAAGCTTTACGCGGCGGATTCCCGCCTGATCGCCGCTAAAGGCGCGACCATCCAGCCTACCCTTGACTCACTGAAAGGCAAACATGTCGGCGTGCTGCAAGGCTCTACGCAGGAAGCCTATGCCAACGAAAAATGGCGCAGTAAAGGCGTGGACGTGGTGGCGTACCAGAACCAGGATTTGATCTACTCCGATCTGGCGGCAGGCCGTCTCGATGCTGCGTTACAGGATGAGGTCGCTGCGAGCGAAGGCTTCCTGAAACAGCCTGCCGGGAAAGCGTACGCGTTCGCCGGCCCCTCGGTGAAAGATAAAAATTACTTTGGCGACGGCACCGGCGTTGGCCTGCGTAAAGAGGATGCCGAGCTGAAAGCGGCTTTCGACAAAGCCTTTAACGAGATCCGTAAAGACGGCACGTACGACAAAATGGCGAAAAAATATTTCGACTTTAACGTCTATGGTGACTAACCGCCTGTAAGCCTCCGCCAGCCGGTGTCGCCTTTGTGGTGCACACCCGGCTGGCGTGACGCAAAATGGTGCAAGTTATGCACCAGAATAGGGCGTTGGCGCATTTCTACGCACTAATAATGAAAATAAATCTATCTCAGCACGCATAAAGTTTTGATTACGAGGCGGCAGTAATGGCACGATAAGTGCAGTTTTTCCGCCTGACACTTTATTTTGCGCGTCTGATGAGGATAGTTATGAAAAAAAGGCTGTTAGCACTTTCTCTGGGGCTGGCTCTTTCCAGCATTTCTGGGACTTTCGCAGCAATTCCGCAGCATTTACGTATCGGCACCGATCCGACCTATGCGCCCTTTGAATCGAAAAACGCACAGGGCGAACTGATTGGTTTTGACATCGATCTCGCCAAAGAGCTGTGCAAACGTATCCAGACCCAATGTTCTTTCGTCGAACAACCGCTCGACGCGCTGATCCCGTCTCTGAAAGCGAAGAAAATCGATGCGATCATGTCGTCGCTGTCGATTACCGAGAAGCGCCAGCAGGAAATTGCCTTTACGGACAAGCTGTACGCCGCCGATTCTCGTCTGGTCGTGGCGAAAGGCTCGTCTGTTCAGCCAACGCTTGAAGCGCTTAAAGGCAAACGCGTGGGCGTGCTGCAGGGCACAACGCAGGAAACCTACGGCAACGTTCACTGGGCGCCGGAAGGGGTTGAAATTGTCTCCTATCAGGGCCAGGACAATATCTATTCTGACCTGACAGCCGGGCGTATCGACGCGGCGTTTCAGGATGAAGTGGCCGCGAGCGAAGGCTTTTTGAAGCAACCGGTCGGCAAGGGGTACCAGTTCGGCGGCCCGTCAATCAAAGATGAAAAACTCTTTGGCGTCGGCACCGGCATGGGCATCCGCAAAGATGATAGCGAGCTGCGCGAGGCGCTGAACAAGGCGTTTGCAGAGATGCGCGCTGACGGCACCTACGAGAAGCTTGCTAAAAAGTATTTTGATTTCAACGTTTACGGCGAGTAATCCGCACGCGTAAGCGAGGCGCCCTGCGGGGCGCCGGTTGGTCGTGCGTCCGCCGGGTACAGGATAAGGCACCATGCTGTATGGGTTTTCACAGGTAATACTACAAGGGGCGCTCGTCACCATTGAGCTGGCGTTAAGCGCCGTTATCCTCTCGGTGGCGATTGGTCTGGTGGGGGCAGGGGCGAAGCTCTCGCGCAACCGCCCGCTGGCGTTCATTTTCGAAGCGTACACTACGCTGATTCGCGGCGTGCCCGATCTCGTCCTGATGCTGCTGATTTTTTATGGTTTGCAGATTGCGCTAAACAGCGTGACCGACGCGCTGGGCTTGAACCAGTTTGATATCGACCCGATGGTCGCGGGTATTATTACGCTCGGTTTTATCTATGGCGCTTATTTCACTGAAACCTTCCGTGGCGCGTATCTCGCTGTGCCTAAAGGCCATATTGAGGCGGCAACGGCGTTTGGGTTTACCGGCTCGCAAACCTTCCGTCGTATTCTGTTCCCTTCCATGATGCGTTTCGCGTTGCCTGGCATTGGCAATAACTGGCAGGTGATTTTAAAGGCGACGGCGCTGGTGTCGCTGCTGGGGCTGGAAGATGTGGTGAAAGCGACGCAACTTGCCGGGAAAAGCACCTGGCAGCCTTTCTACTTCGCTATCGTCTGTGGGGTGATTTACCTGGTGTTTACCACGCTCTCCAATGGTGTTTTGCTGCTGCTTGAGCGCCGCTACACCGTAGGCGTGAAGAGGGCTGATCTGTGATAGAGATTATTCAGGAGTACTGGAAATCCCTGCTCTGGACCGATGGCTATCGCTTCACGGGGGTCGCTATCACGCTCTGGTTGCTTATCGCCTCGGTGGTGATGGGCGGCGTGCTGGCGCTCTTTCTCGCCATTGGTCGCGTGTCGGAAAATAAACTGGTCTGGTTCCCCATCTGGCTGTTTACCTATATTTTTCGCGGTACGCCGCTCTACGTGCAACTGCTGGTGTTTTACTCCGGCATGTACACGCTGGAAGTCGTGAAAGGCACACAACTGCTCAATGAGTTCTTTCGAAGCGGCCTGAACTGTACGGTGCTGGCGCTGACGCTTAACACCTGCGCGTATACCACGGAGATTTTCGCGGGCGCCATCCGCGCGGTGCCGCATGGCGAAATCGAGGCCGCACGGGCTTACGGGTTTTCACGCGTGAAAATGTACCGCTGCATCATTTTGCCATCAGCGCTGCGCATCGCGCTGCCTGCGTACAGCAATGAGGTTATTCTGATGCTGCATTCGACGGCGCTGGCCTTTACCGCCACCGTGCCGGATCTGTTGAAAATCGCCCGTGATATTAACTCCGCCACTTACCAGCCGTTTACGGCGTTCGGCATCGCGGCGGTGCTTTATTTAATTATCTCTTATGTGCTGATAAGCCTGTTCCGCAAGGCGGAAAAGCGCTGGCTGCGGCACCTGAAACCAGCTTCAACGCACTGAGTGGCTACGCATGTCTGAAAATAAATTAAACGTTACCGATCTGCACAAGCGCTACGGCGAACATGAAGTGCTAAAAGGCGTGTCGCTTAAAGCGAACGCGGGGGATGTGATAAGCATCATCGGCTCTTCTGGCTCCGGCAAAAGTACGTTCCTGCGCTGCATTAACTTTCTTGAGAAACCGAGCGAAGGCAGCATTGTGGTGAATAACCAGAACATCATGCTGGTACGCGATAAAGACGGACAGCTCAAGGTGGCGGACAAAAACCAGCTGCGACTGCTGCGCACGCGCCTGACGATGGTCTTTCAGCATTTCAATTTGTGGAGCCATATGACGGTGCTCGAAAACGTCATGGAAGCGCCGATTCAGGTGCTGGGATTAAACAAACAGGACGCGCGCGAGCGGGCGATAAAATACCTGGCGAAGGTGGGCATCGACGAGCGTGCGCAGGGAAAATACCCGGTGCATCTCTCCGGTGGTCAGCAGCAGCGTGTGTCTATTGCGCGGGCGCTGGCGATGGAGCCGGATGTCCTGTTATTTGACGAACCGACTTCCGCGCTCGACCCCGAACTGGTAGGCGAAGTGCTGCGCATCATGCAGCAACTCGCCGAAGAGGGCAAAACGATGGTCGTGGTGACGCACGAAATGGAGTTTGCCCGCCACGTTTCGTCACATGTCATTTTCCTGCATCAGGGCAAGATCGAAGAAGAAGGGCCGCCGGATGCGCTCTTTAACAACCCGCAAAGCCCGCGTCTGCAACAGTTCCTGAAAGGCTCGCTGAAATAAACCGCACCATATGATTCACACACCGGCAGGGACGCCGGTTCAGGTGACCAGCACCAGCCCCATCTCATCAGCCAGCCGATAAATCACCTCAAGCGCGCCTTCCGGCAATGGCAGGCTCTCGCGTAATACCAGTGGGATGGCATTCATGCGATCGCCAAAAAGCATCAGCGCCTTGCCGCCGTGCTGGCGCGATGCCCAACTGATGCCATGAACCTGTGGATTCGCAGCGTGGATAGCGCGCGCCCACAGGCGGGTCTGCGGGTAGCACAGCGGAGAGCTTGCCGTCAGCGCGGCCTGGGTGACGCCCCAGCGGCGCAGTAGCGTAGGGGTAAGATTGACAAGAGAAAGGGGACGTCCCGGCATCAGAGTACTGATATAAAGCCCGGCGGCCTTGTGCAAATCGAAACTTGCGCCAAGCGAGCCGACGGGCACATCGTGAAACAGTGTCTCCATGAGCACGACTTCTGCCTCAATGCCGCCATAAAGCGTGGGGATGGCGTGACCATTTGCATGGAACAGCGGGCTGAAGCGCGCGTTGCCGAGGCCGGGGTTGAATGCATCACCTGAAAACTGACGGCTGTGCACGCGAAGTATCCGCTTCCCTGCGGGCCATACCGTCACGCGCGGCACCTGCATATCGGCAGGTGGCGCAGGCAGGCAGTCTTCCGTGAAATCAACCATGCACCGGCCCCTGAGATTCCGCCTGCGCGGCGCGCAGCACCGCCTGCGGATCGGCTTTCAGGCGGTCTTTGGGTTTTTCGCCCTCAAGCCAGGCGTTCGGTGAGTGAAACCAAAGCGCGATGGCCCAGGGGGTTTTCTCACCAAAAAGCGCGAGAATGGACTTTAGCGAGGGCAGCGGCTGACCGCCTTCATCAAACGCCCAGGCCGGGTAGCGATCTTTACCGTTGACTGGCAGGGCGAACACTTTCCCTGCCTGCTTCCAGCGGTTCGCCGTTGCGCTCGGATTTTTCAGCGCCGCGCCCGCGGCCATACTGACTTCACCTGCGGATAGCCAGCGGCCTTCGTCAAGCACCGTCTGGCGCAGCGCGTCGAGCCGCTGCTGATTACGGGCCTGCAATGGCGCTACCTGCGCCGACGGCGTGCTGTGAACAGCGCGCTTCATCTGCGACACCGCAGTGACAGCGCTGACAATCGCCAGCCGGATGTCGTTATCCAGCGCCTCTTCATCAACATCGTCAGGCATTTTCAGCATCAGATACCGCCCGGCGTCTTCGCCTGCAATATCGGAAAGCTGAATGCGCCCCCACGGCGCGGGTGTCTCCTGGCGCGCGGTCACCAGATGCCCGACATCGACAAACTCGACGCTTACCTCCGGCGGATACTCTTTACGCTTTGCGTGATGTATACGGGAACTCATAGCGCCCTCTCGTGATATAAATGATATTCGTGATATTGATTATAACGTAACCAGTGCAGGGAATGCCAGCGGGAAGGGCAGGGAGTGTGATATGAGAGGACGGTGACGCGGGCAGAAAGCCTGCCCGCTATGAAAAAGGGTTTTACCGCGCGCTGGCGACAATATTGGTCAGTGCCTCATCCAGTTCAAAAAAGCGGAAACCGAACCCCGATTCTTCAAGCCGTTTAGGCAACGCCCGCTGGCCGCCCAGCACCAGCACGGCGGATTCGCCCATCAGCAGACGCACGGCCGTCGCGCGCGCGCGCATAAAGGCCGGGCGATGCAGCGCATGACCGAGCGCATGCGCGAAACGCTCGTTGCGCACCGGATAGGGCGCGACCATATTAAACGGCCCGCGCACATCGTTATCCAGCAGCCAGATAATCGCGTTCACCATATCGTCGATATGGATCCAGGCGAGGTACTGCCGACCAGAGCCGATAGGCCCGCCGAGCCCGACGCGAAACAGCGGCAGCAGCTTACCCATCATACCGCCGTCGGGTGCCAGCACCGCGCCGGTGCGTAGCAGGCAGACGCGGGTATGCTCGCTCTGCGCGCCTTCGGCTATCTGCTCCCAGCGGGCGCAGAGTTTATGCGTGAACTCGCTGTGCGGCGGTTCCTCTTCCGTGACGACCACTTCGCCGAGGTCGCCGTAATAGCCTACGGCGGAGCCGGAAAGAAAGACGGCAGGCGGGTTACTGCCCGCCCCCATAAGCGTCACCAGTTGCTGTGTTATCTGCCAGCGGCTCTGACACAGGCGCTCTTTCTGCGCCTGCGTCCAGCGTTTATCCGCAATGGGTTCGCCCGCCAGGTTAATGACCGCGTCGAAGGCATCCAGGTCCTGGTAGAGATCCAGCCCCGGGACAAGCGTCACGTCCGCGTCGAGCCGCTTACGGGCGCTCTGCGGATTGCGGGTCACGACCGTGACATGATGCCCGAGTGCCACCAGGCGCGACGTTAGCGGGCGGCCAATCAGGCCTGTGCCACCGGTTACCAGAATCTGCATAAGAGCCTCCTGCGTGCGTTTAGCGTCGCCAGCTCAGGGTGATGGACACCGAATCGGCATAGCGGAGCGCGTGAAGTTTATCGGTTTCTACTTCAGCATAGGTGACCCAGCGATGCTCGCACGCGATGTTGAGCACATCCTGCGTTAATTTTTCCAGTAAAGAGAAGCGGTTATTCTCTACGTGCTGAATGATGGCTTTCGTGATGGTGCGATAATTCAGTGCGTCGTTGATATCTTCGCTCTGGCGCGCTTTGTCTGCGGGATAATGAATGGCGACATTAATTAGGATGTCCTGCCGGTTGGCGATCTCTTCGTCCTTAATACCGATATAAGTACGCAGGCGCAGGTTTTTTATACGAATGATGGCGTCTGGGTGATGTGACATTGCCGGGGTCCTCTGTGTATCCGTCTGCGGCGTATGATACACGAGGCGCCCGGTGCTGCGTCACTGTCAGAGTGGATTCGCGAGCTGGTAAGCGCGCTCTGTCGCCGGGCGGTTTTTAATGCGTTCATACCAGTTACTGACTGCCGGGAAGTTATCGAGATCGATGCGCTGGCGCTCATGCGACACGACCCACGGATAGGTGGCGATATCGGCGATACTGTAGCGCTCGCCGCCAAGCCACGGGCATTTTTCCAGCCGTTTATTCAGCACCCCGTAAAGACGCTGCGTCTCTACCTGATAACGCTCAATGGCATAGGGCACGGCTTGCGGCGCAAAGTGGTTAAAATGGTGGTTCTGCCCAAGCATCGGTCCAAACCCGGCGACCTGCCAGAAGAGCCACTGCAGGGCAACCTGACGCTCGCGCAGTTCACCACTTAGCAACTTGCCGCTCTTTTCCGCGAGATAAAGCAGAATCGCACCAGACTCAAACACACTCAGCGGCGCGCCGCCGTCAGCAGGTTCATGGTCGATGATGGCAGGAATTTTATTGTTCGGCGCGATGGCGAGAAACTCCGGTTTAAACTGCTCGCCTTTGCTGATGTCTACGCGATGAAGGCGATATCTAAGACCGGCTTCTTCAAGGAACAGCGTGACTTTGTGCCCGTTCGGCGTGGGGGCGTAGTAGAGATCCAGCATGACAACGTCCTTTTGATGGGGGGAGCGGCGTGCTCAAAGTATAGGCGGTTTGATGAAAAATGCGGCTATCCCCGATTATCGGTGGCATGACAGAAAACGCTTTACGGTATAGTTTTAGCTATCCGCCATCTTAAGATGAGAGTGCTTATGTCTCAGCCCGCCATTACGCTTTGGTCCGACGCCAGTTTCTTTAGCCCGTACGTCATGTCTGTCTGGGTGGGGTTACAGGAAAAAGGTCTGCAGTTTCAACTGCAAACCCGCGACTTAGCGCGCGGTGAACAGTTGCAGGCTGACTGGCAAGGTTTCGCATTGACGCGCCGGGTGCCGATGCTGGTTATCGACGATTTTGCGTTAAGTGAATCCTCCGCCATTACGGAGTATCTGGAAGAGCGCTTTGCACCGCCGGTCTGGGAGCGCCTTTACCCGCATGACACAGAAAAACGCGCCCGCGCGCGGCAGGTGCAGGCGTGGTTGCGAAGCGACCTCGGCGCGCTGAGAGCCGAACGCCCGACCGATGTTATCTTCGGCGGCGCGCGCTACGCGCCCTTAAGCCCTGACGGGCAGGATGCGGCACGCAAGCTTATCGACTGCGCGCAGACGCTGCTGGCTCACGGCCAGCAAAATCTCTTTGGTGAATGGTCAATCGCGGATACCGATTTGGCGCTGATGATTAACCGTCTGGTCATGCACGCCGATCCGGTGCCGGAAGCGCTTGCCGACTACGCGGCATTCCAGTGGCAGCGCGCCTCGGTACAGCGTTATATCGCACTTTCTGCCAGGCGTTCGGGCTGATAAGCGTGGCGCGATCCGTTATTATGCGTGCACCACAATTTTCATTCGGAAGGTGAGTAATGAAGCTGATGTTTGCTTCGGATATTCACGGCTCGCTGCCCGCCACGGAGCTTCTGCTGGCGCGCTTTGCCGACAGCGACGCCCGCTGGCTGGTATTGCTGGGGGATTTTTTAAATCACGGGCCGCGTAACCCGCTGCCGGACGGTTATCAACCGGGCGAAGTGGCGAAACGGCTTAATACGGTGAGCGATCGTATTATCGCGGTGCGCGGTAACTGCGACAGCGAAGTGGATCAAATGCTGCTGGAGTTCCCTGTGACCGCCCCCTGGCAGCAAATATTGCTGGCGAAACACCGCCTCTTTTTGACCCACGGTCATCTCTATAGCCCTGATAATCTGCCGCCGCTGGCCGCAGGCGACGTGCTGGTTTATGGTCATACGCATATCCCGGTCGCTGCGCGCAACGGCGAGCAAATTCATTTTAATCCCGGTTCTGTCAGCATGCCGAAAGGCGGCTATCCTGCAAGCTATGGTTTCCTGAACGGCGAGACGCTCAGCGTCATTACGCTTGAGACTTCGCAGGTTATTGCACAGATCGCGATTTCCCCTTAATTTACCGAACAACCAGAACGCGCCGTAAGAGCGCTTATTAAAGAAGGTTTCCTGATGGTGGAGCAGAATCATTTGGCAGACATGGAGTGGGTGGACATTGTCAGCGAAGACAATGAGGTGATTGCGCAGTCCAGTCGGGCGCAGATGCGCGCCGAACGCCTGCGTCACCGTGCGACCTATATTGTGGTGCATGACGGTATGGGCAAAATCCTGGTGCAGCGTCGTACTGACATCAAAGACTTTATGCCGGGGATGCTCGACGCCACTGCAGGCGGCGTTGTGCAGGCGGGCGAAGGCCTTCTGGAGAGCGCGCGTCGCGAGGCGGAAGAAGAGCTTGGCATCGCGGGTGTGCCTTTCGCCGAGCACGGACAATTTTACTTTGAAGATGAACATTGCCGCGTCTGGGGTGGGCTGTTCAGCTGTGTCTCCCACGGCCCGTTCGCGCTTCAGGAGAGCGAAATCAGCGAAGTATGCTGGATGGCACCGGACGAAATCACTGCGCGCTGTGATGAGTTTACGCCAGATACGTTAAAAGCGCTGTCGCTCTGGCTGAGCCGTAACGCAGGCCAGGAGAGCAGCAAAGAGAAAGAGCACGAAGAGAACAACACCACGCTCAGTTAAGCCTGGTAGCCCCGCAACGTTCAGGCGAGCGGGGCTTAATTGCTTTATTCTCAGGCGCTGGCGCTGCTACACAGCGCGCGCCACAATGTATCAAACCCTACCGCTTTAAATTCATCCGAACGCGCCGGTTCACGGGTAGCGAAATCCATCGTCGTCTGCGCCAGGGCAAAGAAAATCTCATCGCCGAAGGCGCGAAATTCGGGTGAGCGAAATATTGGCGAAATACATTTCTCGCACAAATCGTGCAGTTCCGGATAGATATCAGTCACGAGCTTTTCGCTCTCTTCTGTTATTCGGCTGCTTACCTCTAGTTTGCGCGCGGCCAGATTGGCCTTGGGGTTCGACAATCCCCAGTCGATAAAACTGTTCCAGACGTGACGGGTGTTTTCTTTATGATCGCCGTTGATATCAAGCTTGCCTATCATCGTGCGACAAAAGCCCTGTTTCAGATGCACATAGAGCGCGTTATACAGATCGTCCTTAGAGGCGAAATAGCGAAACAAAGTGCCTTCGGCTACGCCTGCTTTGCGGGCTATCAGCGCGGTAGAGGCGCCAAGACCCGCCTCGGCTATCGCCTCGGTCGCGGCTTCCAGAATCGCCATTCTTTTATCTTCACTGCGGGGACGCGCCACGGGCTTTTCTCTCCTGTCAAAAGGGCAGATTGAATCACGACTCGCCGATCCGCTGCAAGGCCCCGGATCAGACGGTAAAAACGGGGTTGACGAATCAACCCGCATTCCTATAATGAGTGTTTACTCACTCATTATCAAGTTGTGCTGGCCCGTTTTTCGGTGCGGCGAACAGGCTCCGTGCGCCTGAAAATGAGGGGTGCGCTCATACGAGCCGGGATTCAGGGCAGGCGAACGCCTGAAATATCATTGCGAATACCACTACTGGAGGGATTCTATGGAACTTCCCGCTCAGGTTATTGAAACGCTGACTGACTGGATTGACGACAATCTTCATAAGCCGTTGCGCATTGATGACATTGCACGTCATGCGGGCTATTCCAAATGGCATTTGCAGCGGCTTTTCCATCACCACAAAGGGGAGAGTATCGGGCGTTATATCCGGGAGAAAAAACTGCGACTTGCCGCGCAGGATCTGCGTGCGACCAACGATCGCGTGCTGGATATTTCTATGAAATATGGCTTTGATTCCCAGCAAACCTTTACCCGATTATTTACCCGTAAATTTCAGATGTCGCCGGGGACCTGGCGCAAACAGGGCGATACCAGGGCGAACCACTGCTGAGGCGCGGTTTGCATAGCGCGTTAAATTCCCTGACAATGCGCTTTTAAACAGACCAAAAGCCTCTCATGAAGCATCCTCTTGAAACGCTGATCACCGCTGGTGGCATTTTGTTGCTGGCGTTTCTCTCCTGCCTGTTGTTGCCGGCACCGAGACTGACGCTGTCACTGGCGCAAAACCTGATGACCATGTTCCATCTGGTGGATCTTAACCAGCTCTATACCCTTATTTTTTGCATCTGGTTTTTACTGCTCGGTACGGTGGAATATTACGTGATTCGCTTTGTGTGGCGGCGCTGGTTTTCGCTGGAACGCGAATAGGAAAGGGCGTGATGCTCGCCGAAATACCAATAAAAAAGGCCGCATCGCGCGGCCTTTTTGTTTCAGCAATGATGCATTACTGCTGAGAAGCCTGAATCGCCGTCAGGGCGATGGTGTAGACGATATCGTCAACCAGCGCGCCGCGGGAGAGGTCGTTAACCGGTTTACGCATACCCTGCAGCATCGGCCCGATGGAGATCAGGTCGGCAGAGCGCTGTACCGCTTTGTACGTGGTGTTACCGGTGTTCAGATCCGGGAAGATGAACACGGTCGCACGGCCAGCGACCGGTGAGTTCGGTGCTTTGGATTTCGCAACGTCAGCCATGACTGCAGCGTCATATTGCAGCGGGCCGTCGATAACCAGATCCGGGCGTTTTTCCTGCGCCAGTTTGGTGGCTTCACGCACTTTTTCTACATCGCTACCCGCGCCGGAATTACCGGTAGAGTAGGAGAGCATCGCGACACGCGGCTCGATGCCAAAAGCGGCGGCGGAATCGGCAGACTGAATCGCGATTTCGGCCAGTTGCTCGGCGGTCGGGTCCGGGTTGATGGCGCAGTCGCCGTAAACGTAAACCTGTTCCGGCAGCAGCATGAAGAACACCGACGAAACCAGTGAGCTGTTCGGCGCAGTTTTGATGATTTGCAGCGGCGGACGAATGGTGTTGGCGGTGGTGTGAACCGCGCCAGAAACCAGACCGTCAACTTCATCTTGCTCAAGCATCAGGGTGCCGAGCACTACGTTGTCTTCCAGTTGCTCGCGGGCGACCGCTTCGGTCATACCTTTGTTTTTACGCAGCTCAACCAGACGTGCGACATAGCTTTCACGTACCACTTCCGGATCGACAATTTCGATGCCTGCGCCAAGTTCAACGCCCTGGGCTGCTGCAACGCGGCTGATTTCATCCGGGTTGCCCAGCAGAATACAGGTCGCGATGCCGCGCTCGGCGCAGATAGCCGCCGCTTTAACGGTACGCGGTTCATCGCCTTCTGGCAGAACAACACGTTTGCCTGCTTTACGAGCAAGCTCGGTCAGCTGGTAGCGGAAGGCCGGCGGAGAGAGACGGCGGCTGCGCTCGGAAGTCGCAGTCAGGGAATCGATCCACTCGGCACTGACATGGCTTGCCACGTATTCCTGCACTTTTTCGATACGCTCGTGGTCGTCTGCCGGAACTTCAAGATTGAAGCTCTGCAGGCTGAGCGAGGTCTGCCAGGTGTTAGTGTTGACCATAAATACCGGCAGGCCGGTTGCGAAAGCACGTTCGCACAGCTTGTTGATGCGCTCGTCCATTTCATAACCGCCGGTCAGCAGGATAGCGCCGATTTCCACACCATTCATCGCGGCAAGGCATGCAGCCACTAACACGTCCGGGCGATCCGCAGAGGTCACCAGCAGAGAACCCGGGCGGAAATGTTCCAGCATATGCGGGATGCTGCGCGCGCAGAACGTCACAGATTTCACGCGGCGGGTTTTGATATCACCTTCGTTAACGATAGTGGCGTTCAGGTGGTGAGCCATGTCGATGGCGCGCGTGGCAATCAGATCAAAGCTCCACGGCACCGCACCCAGTACAGGCAGCGGGCTTACTGCCTGCAGCTGCTGCGCGTCGATGTTGACGATTTTGGCTTTGGTGGAGTCATCAAAAATCTCAGAGAGATCCGGGCGCGTACGGCCTTGCTCATCCACTGGCGCGTTCAGTTTGTTCACGATAACGCCGGTGATATTCGCGTTTTTGCTGCCGCCGAAGCTGCTGCGGGTCAGCTCAATACGCTCTTTCAGCTGTTCCGGATTATCAGTGCCCTGAGACATGACGAACACGATTTCCGCGTTCAGGGTCTTGGCAATTTCATAGTTCAGCGACTGGGCGAACTGATGCTTACGGGTCGGCACCAGGCCTTCCACCAGCACCACTTCGGCATCTTTGGTGTTTTCATGGAAGCGAGCAATGATCTCTTCCATCAGCACATCTTTCTGGTTGCTGGAGAGCAGCGACTCGACGTGGCTCATGCGCAGCGGTTCAGCCGCCGGCAGGTTGCTGTTGGCACGCACGATAGTCGTGGTCTGGTCCGGAGTATCGCCGCCGGTGCGCGGTTGGGCGATAGGTTTGAAGACGCTCAGACGAACGCCTTTACGTTCCATAGCGCGGATCACGCCAAGGCTGACGCTGGTCAGGCCGACGCTGGTTCCGGTAGGAATAAGCATAATGATACGGGACACGGTTTATCCTCTTCTTGTTGCAGCCAGCCGCGGGCTGGCACCACATAAAACAACACCGCCAGCGCAGGCTGGCGGTGAGGGATCAGGCGGTCAGGCGGCAGGCGTCCTGCGCGATAACCAGTTCTTCGTTGGTCGGAATGACCATCGCGAGGGTGGTGCCTTCTTTGTTGATGTAGCCGGATTTGCCGAAACGCGCGGCCAGGTTGCGCTCGTGGTCAACCTCGAAGCCCAGCACGCCCAGCTTGCCAAGGGAGATCTCGCGAACCATCGCCGCGTTCTCGCCGATGCCGCCGGTAAACACGACCGCATCCAGACGGCCTTCCATCAGCGCCGTGTAGGAGCCGATGTATTTCGCCAGACGGTGGCAATACACGTCCATGGCGCGCTTCGCATCTTCTTTGGTCGCGTAGTTGTCTTCAACGTAGCGGCAGTCGCTGGTGACTTCGGTCAGGCCCAGCAGGCCGGATTCTTTGGTCAGCAGTTTGTTGATGTCATCAACGCTCATGCCCAGGGCATCGTGCAGATGGAAGATGATAGCCGGGTCGATGTCGCCAGAGCGGGTGCCCATGACCAGACCTTCCAGCGGGGTCAGACCCATAGAGGTATCAACGCATTTGCCGTTGCGGATAGCAGAAACGGAACCGCCGTTGCCCAGGTGGCAAGTGATGATGTTCACTTCTTCCACCGGCTTGTTCAGCATTTTCGCGGCTTCCTGCGTCACGTAAAAGTGGCTGGTACCGTGTGCGCCGTAACGACGGATGCCATGTTCTTTATACAGTTTGTACGGCAGGGCGTAGAGGTAAGATTCTTCCGGCATGGTCTGATGGAACGCGGTATCGAAGACGGCCACGTTTTTATCTGCCAGATGCGGGAAGGATTTCAGCGCTTCAGCGATACCGATCAGATGAGCCGGGTTGTGCAGCGGCGCAAAAGAGGCGGAATCTTTGATGCCCTGAATAACAGACTCATCAATGACCACGGAACTGGTATACTTCTCGCCACCGTGCACGATACGATGACCAATCGCGGTCAGCTGTGCAGACAGCTCCGGTTTTTGTGCCAGAATAGTATTAACGATGAAGTTCAGCGCTTCGCTGTGAGCCGCACCGGCGCCAAGCGCCGCTTCTTGTTTGCCGCCGTCCATTTTCCATTTAATACGCGCTTCAGGAAGATGGAAACATTCGGCCAGACCGGACAGGTACTCGTCACCGTTGAGAGCATCGATGATGGCAAATTTCAGTGAGGAGCTACCGCAGTTGAGAACCAGTACTAACTTACTCGACATGGAAGTACCTATTAGTGATACGTGGCTAAAAAAACGTCAGTGAGTCTCTCAGCGTAGCGTAAGATGACGCCGACATTTATGATTAACGTCATAGCGAAGAGTGATTCTGCTGTGACGAAGAAATAAACAGAGTTTACGTCATTCTACGCAAATTTCCGGCGCGAATGGCGACCTTAAAGATTTGACAGCGCGGGCTTTGCCTTCTACGCCATCGCAGGCGGGCACAGGATAACTGATTGCGACTGGCATTGACAAAATATTTTGAACGTTGTCATAGAGAGTTGTTATCTTGCAGGAAAATTTTATTTTTTATTAATGAAGTTGAGGTAAGGCCATGTCGACACCTGAAAATCGCCCCGTGAGCTTTTTTAGCCTGTTTCGTCGTGGGCAACACTATGCGAAGACCTGGCCGATTGATAAACGCCTGGCACCGGTCTTTGTGGAAAACCGTGTTATCCGCGCTACCCGCTTCGCGATTCGCATAATGCCGCCCGTTGCGGTTTTTACGCTGTGCTGGCAAATCGCGCTTGGCGGCCAGCTTGGGCCTGCCGTCGCCACGGCATTGTTTGCGCTCAGTATGCCGATGCAGGGCCTGTGGTGGCTTGGAAAGCGTTCCGTCACGCCGCTACCGCCAGGCACGCTGAGCTGGTTTTATGAAGTTCGTACTAAATTGCAGGAGGCGGGGCAAGCGCTCGCGCCAGTCGAAGGCAAGCCTGATTATCAGGCGCTGGCTGACACGCTAAAACGTGCGTTTAAGCAACTTGATAAAACTTTTCTTGATGACTTGTAATTGATCAAAAGACGTATGGGCAAAAGCAGGCAGAGTAGGGAGCAATATCCCACTTTGATCGGGCTTCGCCTGTAACAGGAGTACACCATGGAAATGACCCATGCCCAGCGTCTTATTCTCTCCAACCAGTATAAAATGATGACCTTGCTCGATCCGGATAATGGCGAGCGTTATCGCCGCCTGCAGACGATTATTGAGCGCGGCTACGGTTTACAAATGCGCGAGCTCGACCGTGATTTCGGCGAGCTGAGCGAAGAAACCTGCCGCACCGTCATTGATGTTATGGAGATGTATCACGCCCTTCAGGTCTCCAGAACCAATATGAAAGACAATCACACGATTGATGAACGCCGCGTGACCTTCCTCGGCTTCGACGCGGCTACCGAAGCGCGTTTTCTCGGCTACGTGCGGTTTCTGGTCAATACCGAAGGGCGCTATACCCATTTCGACGCCGGTACGCACGGCTTTAACGCGCAAACGCCGATGTGGGAAAAATATCAGCGGATGCTGAAAGTGTGGCAAGCCTGCCCGCGTCAGTATCATCTGTGCGCGAACGAAATTATGCAGATTATTAACGCCTGACGGGAGAAGGCTGTGGAATGTAAAGGGTTTTTGTTCGATCTTGACGGTACGCTGGTGGACTCGCTGCCCGCTGTTGAACGCGCCTGGTGTCACTGGGCCGATCGCTTTGGCATCGCGCATGACGAGGTGCTGGGCTTTATTCACGGCAAACAGGCGATCACGTCGTTGCGCCACTTTATGAAAGGGCACAGCGAAGATGAGATCATGCAGGAGTTCCACCGCCTGGAAGAGATAGAAGCAAGCGATACGGAAGGTATCGTTGCGCTGCCGGGGGCGCTTGCGCTCCTGAACCAGTTGAACGAAGCCCGTATTCCCTGGGCGATTGTCACCTCAGGCTCTATGCCGGTCGCCTCAGCGCGGCGCGACGCGACGGGCCTGCCGGAGCCGGAAGTGTTCGTGACTGCCGAGCGCGTGAAACGCGGTAAGCCGGAGCCGGATGCCTACCTGGTGGGCGCTAAATTGCTGGGCCTGGCGCCTCATGAGTGCGTGGTAGTAGAAGACGCGCCGGCGGGCATTCTTTCCGGCCTCGCCGCTGGGTGTCCGGTCATTGCCGCAAATCCTCCAGCCGGTACGCCGCGTCTGGATGAGGCGGCACTGGTCATTAATACCCTTGATGAACTGGTGCTGGAAAAAGGGGCCGATGGCTGGGTTACTGTGACGCAGCAGCCGTAACGGTTCGCCGCACTATGACGCAGTGGCGTCTTCTTGTTGTGACGGCGGGTTTCCCGCCGTTTTCGTTTCGCTTACACCGTAATGACAACAGAAGGATTCGTTGTGAATGGTGAATTAATAGGGGTGTTAGCGCTGCTTGGCGTAGCGGTGCTGCTGTTCGCCACCGGTAAAATCCGTATGGATGCCGTGGCGCTATTGGTTATTGTGGTGTTCATCCTGAGCGGCACCTTGACCATCAATGAGGCGTTTGCAGGGTTCAGCGATCCGAATGTCATTCTTATCGCTGCCCTGTTCGTCATCGGCGATGGCCTGGTGCGTACCGGTGTGGCCACCAAACTGGGCGCGTGGCTGGTACAGATGGCTGGCAGCAGCGAAACCCGAATGCTGGTGCTGTTGATGCTAACTGTTGCCGGGCTTGGCGCGTTTATGAGTTCCACGGGCGTGGTGGCGATTTTTATTCCCGTAGTGATAAGTGTCTGCGCGCGCATGAAAATCGCCCCGTCACGCCTGATGATGCCGCTCAGCTTCGCTGGGCTTATCAGCGGTATGATGACGCTTGTCGCCACGCCGCCGAACCTGGTTGTTAACAGCGAACTGTTGCGCGAAGGTCATGCGGGATTCGACTTTTTCAGCGTAACGCCTGTGGGGCTGGCGGTATTGTTGCTCGGCATTCTTTATATGCTGCTGATGCGCTTTATGCTCGGCACCAGCGGCGGCCACGAAAAACCACAAGCATGGAGCCGCCGCACTTTTCGCGATTTTATCCACGATTATCATCTCACTGGCCGGGCGCGTCGCCTGGCGATTCGCCCTGGCTCGCCGCTTATCGGACATCGACTCGATGACTTAAAGCTACGCGAGCGCTACGGCGCTAACGTCATCGGCGTTGAGCGCTGGCGCCATTTTCGCCGCGTCATTGTCGATGTAAACGGCGTGACGGAATTTCGTGCGCGCGATGTCTTGCTGCTAGACATTTCTGCCGCCGATATCGATTTGCGGCAGTTTTGCAGCGAACAACAGCTGGAGCCGATGATCCTGCGCGGTGATTATTTTTCCGACCAGGCGCTGGATGTCGGCATGGCCGAACTGACGCTTACGCCGGAAGGGGAAATGGTCGGCAAAACTGTTCGCGAGATGAATTTTCGCACCCGCTACGGGCTGAACGTCGTCGGTCTTAAACGGGAAGGCAAAGCGCTGCCAGGCGTAGTCGTGGACGAGCCGCTGCAGCTTGGCGACCTGCTTCTGGTCGTCGGCACCTGGAAGCTTATCAGCCAGCTTGGGCAAAAAAGCCGCGATGTGGTGGTGCTGAATTTGCCGGTCGAAGAAAGTGACGCATCGCCCGCGCACAGCCAGGCGCCGCACGCGATCTTTTGTCTCGCGCTAATGGTGGCGATGATGTTGACCGGGGAGATCCCCAACCCGGTTGCCGCAATCATCGCCTGTCTCCTGATGGGTAAATTTCGCTGTATCAACCCCGAAAGCGCCTGGAAAGCGATTCACTGGCCGAGCATTATTCTTATCGTCGGCATGATGCCGTTTGCACAGGCGCTACAAAAAACCGGCGGGGTAGCGCTGATTGTTGAGGGGCTGATGCGCGTCGGCGGCGATTATGGTCCGCATATGATGCTGGGCTGTCTGTTCGTGATGTGCGCGGCGATTGGGTTGTTTATCTCTAATACCGCAACAGCAGTGCTGATGGCGCCCATTGCGCTGGCAGCAGCCGACACGATGGGCGTGTCGCCATACCCATTCGCCATGGGCGTAGCGATGGCGGCATCGGCCGCCTTTATGACGCCGGTTTCGTCCCCGGTGAATACGCTCGTACTGGGACCGGGGAATTATCGCTTCAGTGATTTTGTGAAAACGGGCGTGCCGTTTACGCTGATGGTCATGGTGGTCTGCGTGTTTTTAATTCCCGTTCTGTTCCCGTTCTGATGCATCAGAGCGGGGAGTCCTGACTTATCTCATCTAACGAAAGATGAAAGCTCGGCACGAAAATCTGCATAAAGTAATCCATCTCAGGGCTGTGCCGCTGCGCCAGCGTTTTTTCCAGACGGCTTTTGGCGAGTAAAAATTCATTATTGCCCGCTGAAAGCTCTTCGAGGCATTTCAGGTAAGCGCAAAGCGCATCCGCCTGCTTTACCAGTGAACGCTCATCTTCTGTGTAGTGATGTTCATCCAGTAACGGCGCAAAGATATCCTGCAACTCGTCTGGCACCATGTCGATGAGTTTCTGCTGGGCAATTTTCTCAATGGCTTTATATTCGTGGGCAATCTGGGAGTTGAAGTATTTCACCGGCGTTGGCAGGTCGCCCGTCAGTACTTCGCTGGCGTCGTGGTACATCGCCAGCAGAGCGATACGCTCGGCATTGACGCTGCCCGCAAATTTACGGTTTTTAATCACCGCAAGTGCATGAGCGACCATTGCGACCTGCAGACTGTGTTCAGAGACATTTTCAGTACGCACGTTGCGCATTAGCGGCCAGCGATTAATTAACTTCAGGCGGGAAAGATAGGCGAAAAAATGACTCTGACTCATATAGATCCCTTGTCTGTAACAGCGACAAAAAACCATTGTGAGGGGAGTAGGGGGAAGATGCAAATCTCCCCCCGCAAGGATTACTGGTGATAACCGGAAAGGAAGCGGCCCAGTTTGTTAATAGCGAGATCGAGTTCATCAATACGGGGCAGCGTCACGATGCGCACGTGGTCCGGCCACGGCCAGTTAAACGCGGTACCCTGCACCAGCAAGACTTTCTCCTGCAGCAGGAAATCGAGCACCATTTTCTGGTCGTCGTGAATATTAAAGCGTTTCGCGTCGATCTTCGGGAACATGTAGAGCGCGCCGCGAGGTTTGACGCAGCTGACGCCTGGAATTTCATTAATTAATTCCCAGGCGCGGTTGCGCTGCTCATAAAGCCGTCCGCCTGGCACAATGAATTCGCTGATGCTCTGATAACCACCCAGCGCAGTCTGAATAGCGTGTTGCGCCGGTACGTTAGCGCACAGGCGCATCGACGCAAGCATTTCCAGACCTTCGATATAGCCTTTCGCGTGTTTCTTCGGGCCGTTCAGGACCATCCAGCCCTGACGGAAACCGGCGACGCGGTAGGTTTTAGACAGACCGTTAAACGTGACGGTCAGCAGATCCGGCGCCAGTGCGGCGATCGAGTGGTGCTCTGCCTCGTCATAGAGGATCTTGTCGTAGATTTCGTCGGCAAAAATGATCAGGTTATGCTGGCGGGCTATTTCCACGATATCCAGCAGCAGCTCTTTTGAGTAGACCGCACCGGTGGGGTTATTCGGGTTGATTATCACGATCCCACGGGTACGCGGTGTGATTTTGGCGCGGATATCGTCGAGATCCGGGAACCAGTCCGACGACTCGTCGCAAAGGTAATGTACCGCTTTGCCGCCAGAAAGCGACACGGCCGCCGTCCAGAGAGGGTAATCCGGCGCAGGCACCAGCATTTCGTCACCGGTATTTAACAGCGCCTGCATCGCCTGCACGATAAGTTCAGAAACACCGTTGCCAATATAAATATCTTCGACCGTAACGTCGCGCATATCGCGTGCCTGATAGTGCTGCATGATAGCTTTACGCGCGGAGTAAAGGCCCTTGGAATCACAATAACCCTGGGCGGTGGGCAGATTGCGAATGACGTCGACCAGGATTTCATCGGGTGCGTCAAAACCGAACGGAGCCGGATTGCCGATGTTCAGCTTAAGAACTTTTTGACCTTCTTCTTCAAGGCGTTTGGCCTCTTTCAGCACCGGGCCGCGGATGTCATAACAGACATTGTCGAGTTTACTGGATTTTTCAATAGGTGACATAACGTCAGGACCTTACTTGTTTTGCGCTTCCTGCCATGGAAGCCGATGGCGGACAATTTACTCCTCCCGTCCACGCTTTTAAACCCTTACCCCGACTCCAGCGATGCGCACTAGCAGGCATCGCTGTGGTGTTATGTTCCTTATACTTAAGATATTTTTTTATAAAATATTGTAAAATAGGATGAGTTGTATTTTTCGTGCTGGTATAAGATTTAACTATGGTCGATGCCACCATGGCATGAAAGCTTCAATCTTAGCCAGTTAATTAATTCAGACGATATGAAATTTCCCTCATAAAATATCAAAGCATTCTTCGTCCGGTTATTGCGAGAGAATGAGGGAGAATTAACGAAGTTTTGTAACAAGCTTGTTATATGAACAGGCCGTAGAATAATGAATTATTAAATAATATTAATTATTGGTTCTGCCGATGTCTGTAATAGAGTTACGAAAATTTAGAAATTCGCTATCACGTATAAGTAAAATCGCATTGAGTCTTAAAAAAAGAACAGATTTGCGATATTATAAGCCGCCTGGCGCGAGACGTTTCGCCAGCAAAGCCATGCCTGGAGGCACTTTCCCGGCAACTGGTTGTTTCTAGAGTCATTCAGGACATAAGTCAGGCATAGTTATATACTCTTCTTTTTCTTTTGTCAGAGTATGTTAAGGTCGCAGAGTCGTTGCTTTTCGCCTTAGCCAACCTAGCCAGATTTTTAATTCAAATCACGGGTTCGATGTGCAAAATATTTGAAGTTAAGGCACAACGGTAGCAGAAAAAAGAGCCCTTTTACTGTTTTAATAACCAGGGGTTTGAATTAGAAAAGCGCATGGCGGTCTTCCGACGCGGGTTGTGTTAGCCCGGAAGCATGCTTCAAAAGGAATTGCTTTCTTTCCTTTACACATAGCAACAGACGGTGTCCGCTCCGTGCGGTTACCTGAAAGTGATAACAATATGATTAACGCAAATCGTCCGATCTTAAACCTCGACCTCGATCTGCTGAGAACGTTTGTCGCAGTCGCCGATCTCAATACGTTTGCCGCCGCGGCAGCAGCGGTATGCCGTACACAGTCGGCCGTCAGCCAGCAGATGCAGCGCCTGGAGCAGCTGGTCGGTAAAGAGCTGTTCGCTCGTCATGGGCGTAATAAGCTTTTAACCGAACACGGCATCCAGTTGCTGGGTTACGCACGAAAAATTTTGCGCTTCAATGATGAAGCATGCACTTCGCTAATGTATAGCAATCTACAGGGCGTCCTGACCATTGGCGCTTCTGACGAATCGGCAGATACTATCCTGCCGTATCTCCTCAATCGTATTAGCTCGGTTTATCCAAAACTGGCTATTGATGTGCGAGTAAAACGTAATCCATACATTATTGAAATGCTCAATCAGCAGGAGATAGACCTGGTCGTTACGACGCGTCAGCCAGAGAATCTGGATTCACTGGTTCTGCGTACCTCGCCCACGCTGTGGTATTGCGCCGCGGATTACACGCTTCAGAAAAATGAAGCTGTACCGCTGGTAATGCTGGATGAACCAAGCCCGCATCGCGATGTGGTTATCGAACAGCTCAACGCGGCGAATGTGCCGTGGCGTGTTTCTTACGTCGCGTCTACCTTGCCAGCAGTGCGTGCAGCTGTTAAAGCGGGGCTTGGGGTAACCGCGCGCCCGGTTGAAATGATGAGTCCGGAACTGCGTGTACTGGGTAGCTCTGACGGCTTACCTGCGCTGCCGGAAACGCAATATATGCTGTGCCGCAACGCCAGCAGTAAAAATGAAATGGCGGAAATCATTTTCCAGGCCATGGAAAGCCACTATCAACCATGGCGTTATACCGCCGCCGTGGAAGGGGGTGACGATACTATGCTGGTGCAAGGCGACCTTGAGTAAACATTGCCGTTAATGTTTCAATAGTGTTAATAAAGCCTCTGTGGTTTTTTCCTTCCCCAGAGGCTTTTTTTATACATTTTTCCTGCATAAGTCTCTGTAATTAACCAAAATCAAAACTGCATTTCATAATCATTTCTTACCTGTAGCTCCCCGCTCGGCTCTCATATCGCAGCAGAAAATTTCACTTTTGATGTTAAAAAGTGAGCAGTTTTGTTGCTGTTTTTTGGGGTGAATTAACAAAAGCGTGTCTCAGATCAAGAAAATACTCCCGACGAGGGGGAGGAATAGTTGAGATTTCCTGCCAAAATAAGGGGTGTTTATGTCTCCCCACTTTTAACGGACACGATTCACCCGCCGGGCGCCGTAGTCTCATACGTGGCTCACAGGACGCTAAAAGCATCAAATGTTAATGGGGTTGGGGGGATGTAAACTAATGTTAGGTTTCTTTTGTTAAAGTTGACAAAAGGTTATAGAAAGGAGTAAAAAACCCCATCAATTTGCTGCCTAAGTAATAATACCGGCAGTTATTGTACGGTTGATTGTTCCTCCCCTTGAATCGATGTGGCGTTCATCTGCCAGCAAGAGCAGAGGCTTTAGCGCCACTTTTGATGAGTAAGCAATGAGTATGTCAACATCCACTGAAGTTATCGCTCATCACTGGGCGTTCGGTATCTTTCTTATTGTTGCCATTGGCCTGTGTTGTCTGATGCTGGCTGGCGCCTGGTTCCTCGGCGGTCGCGCCCGCGCCAGATACAAAAACACCCCGTTTGAATCGGGGATCGACTCGGTTGGCACCGCCCGCTTACGACTTTCCGCGAAGTTTTATCTGGTAGCGATGTTTTTCGTCATCTTCGACGTGGAAGCCCTCTATCTCTTCGCCTGGTCAACGTCAATCCGTGAAGTCGGCTGGCTCGGCTTTATCGAGGCCACAATTTTCATTTTAGTGCTACTGGCTGGTCTGGTTTATCTGGTGCGCATCGGCGCGCTGGAGTGGACGCCGTCGCGTTCTCGTCGCGAGCGTTTGAATACCGAAGAAGCTGGCAGTCTCACTAATCGTCATACGCAGTAACAGCGAGGCAATAAGATGGACTATACGCTCACCCGCATAGATCCCGACGGTGAGAATGACCGTTACCCCCTGCAAAAACAGGAGATTGTGACTGATCCTCTGGAACAGCATGTACACCGCAGCGTCTACATGGGCAAGCTTGAGCATGCCCTGCATGACATGGTGAACTGGGGGCGTAAAAACTCCCTCTGGCCTTACAACTTTGGCCTTTCCTGCTGCTACGTGGAGATGGTGACCTCGTTCACCGCGGTCCATGACGTCGCACGTTTTGGTGCGGAAGTTCTGCGTGCCTCTCCGCGTCAGGCGGATTTCATGGTGGTCGCCGGTACGCCTTTTACCAAAATGGCCCCGGTCATTCAGCGTTTGTATGACCAGATGCTGGAGCCGAAATGGGTCATTTCTATGGGCGCCTGTGCGAACTCTGGCGGTATGTACGATATTTATTCCGTTGTGCAGGGCGTGGATAAGTTCTTGCCCGTGGATGTTTACATCCCAGGCTGCCCGCCGCGCCCGGAAGCGTACATGCAGGCGCTGATGCTGTTGCAAGAGTCGATTGGCAAAGAGCGTCGTCCACTCTCGTGGGTGGTTGGCGATCAGGGCGTTTATCGCGCCAACATGCAATCAGAGCGTGAGCGTAAACGCGGCGAACGTATCGCAGTCACTAACCTGCGTACACCGGACGAAATTTAATTTGCGCCTGCGGGAGGTCGCTTCTCACGTATACCAATAAACGACAGCGAGAAGCCGCCGCCCGACAGTCATCACAGACCATTGGCAATGGTGAACAATATGACCGATTTAACTGCGCAAGAAGCCGTTTTGCCTGAGTGGCAAACCAGGGAGCACCTCGACGACCCGGTTATTGGCGAATTGCGTGACCGTTTTGGGCCGGATGCCTTTACTGTTCAGGCCACCCGTACCGGCATGCCGGTAGTCTGGGTTAAGCGTGAGCAATTACTGGAAGTTGGCGATTTTTTACGAAAGCTGCCTAAACCCTACGTCATGCTGTTTGACCTGCATGGCATGGACGAGCGCCTTCGCACCCACCGCAACGGTTTACCGGCTGCGGATTTTTCCGTTTTCTACCACCTGCTTTCTATCGATCGCAACCGCGATATCATGCTGAAAGTGGCGTTAAGCGAAAACGATCTGAACGTGCCGACCTTTACCAAACTCTTCCCGAACGCCAACTGGTATGAGCGTGAAACCTGGGAGATGTTTGGCATTACCTTTACCGGTCACCCGAACCTGCGCCGCATCATGATGCCGCCGACCTGGGAAGGGCATCCGCTGCGTAAAGATTACCCGGCGCGCGCAACTGAATTCGATCCGTTTACGCTCACGAAGCAAAAAGAAGAGCTGGAAATGGAAGCGCTGACCTTCAAGCCCGAAGAGTGGGGCATGAAGCGCGGCAACGACACTGAAGATTTCATGTTCCTGAACCTCGGCCCGAACCACCCGTCGGCGCATGGTGCGTTCCGTATTATCCTGCAGCTGGACGGCGAAGAGATTGTCGACTGCGTGCCGGATATCGGTTACCACCATCGTGGCGCGGAGAAAATGGGTGAGCGTCAGTCCTGGCACAGCTACATTCCTTACACGGACCGTATTGAGTATCTCGGCGGTTGCGTGAATGAAATGCCGTATGTGCTGGCCGTAGAAAAACTGGCAGGCATTAAGGTGCCGGAACGCGTCGACGTTATTCGCGTCATGCTCTCTGAGCTGTTCCGTATCAATAGCCATCTGCTCTATATCTCTACGTTTATTCAGGACGTCGGTGCAATGACGCCGGTCTTCTTCGCATTTACCGACCGTCAGAAAATCTACGATCTGGTGGAAGCGATTACTGGTTTCCGTATGCACCCAGCCTGGTTCCGTATTGGCGGCGTCGCGCACGACCTGCCGCGCGGCTGGGATCGTCTGTTGAAGGAGTTCCTCGAGTGGATGCCAAAGCGTCTCGACTCTTACGTAAAAGCCGCACTGAAGAACACCATCCTTAAAGGTCGTTCTCAGGGCGTTGCTGCGTATGACGCCAAAGAAGCGCTGGCATGGGGCACCACCGGTGCGGGCCTGCGCGCCACCGGTATTGATTTCGACTTGCGAAAAGCGCGTCCGTACTCCGGCTACCAGAACTTCGAGTTCGAAGTGCCGGTCGGCGGCGGCATCAGCGACTGCTATACGCGCGTGATGTTGAAAGTCGAAGAAGTGCGCCAGTCGCTGCGTATTCTTGAGCAGTGCCTGAAAAACATGCCGGAAGGCCCGTTCAAAGCGGATCATCCGCTGACCACGCCGCCGCCGAAAGAGCGCACGCTGCAACATATCGAAACCCTGATTACTCACTTCTTGCAGGTTTCCTGGGGCCCGGTTATGCCGGCCAACGAATCCTTCCAGATGATTGAGGCAACCAAGGGGATTAACAGTTACTACCTGACCAGCGACGGCAGCACGATGAGCTACCGCACCCGTGTGCGTACGCCGAGCTTCCCGCATCTCCAGCAAATCCCTTCGGTGATTCGCGGCAGCCTGGTTTCCGACCTGATCGTTTATCTGGGTAGTATCGATTTTGTAATGTCTGATGTGGATCGCTAACTATGCACGAGAATCAACAACCACAGAACGAGGCTTTTGAGCTGAGTGCGGCAGAGCGTGAGGCGATTGAGCACGAGAAGCACCACTACGAAGACCCGCGTGCGGCGTCCATTGAAGCGCTGAAAATCGTTCAGAAACAGCGTGGCTGGGTGCCGGACGGCGCTATCTATGCGATAGCTGACGTGCTCGACATTCCGGCGAGCGACGTTGAAGGGGTCGCAACCTTCTACAGCCAAATCTTCCGCCAGCCGGTAGGCCGTCACGTGATCCGCTATTGCGACAGCGTGGTGTGCCACATTACGGGCTATCAGGGGATTCAGTCCGCGATTGAAAAACATCTGAGCATCAAACCGGGCCAGACCACGTTTGACGGACGTTTTACCCTGCTGCCGACCTGCTGCCTTGGCAACTGCGATAAAGGGCCGACTATGATGATTGATGAGGACACTCACAGTTATCTTACGCCGGAAGGGATCCCTGAGCTTCTGGAGCAGTACAAATGAAACAGATTATTCGTACTGCCGAAACGCATCCGCTGACATGGCGCATGCGCGATGACAAACAGCCAGTATGGCTCGAAGAATATCGCAGCAAAAACGGCTATGAAGGCGCGCGCAAAGCGATTACCGGCATGGCGCCGGATGAAATCGTCAACGCGGTAAAAGATGCAGGCCTGAAAGGGCGCGGCGGCGCAGGCTTTTCCACGGGTCTGAAGTGGAGCCTGATGCCGAAAGACGAATCCATGAACATCCGTTACCTGCTATGTAACGCCGATGAGATGGAACCAGGCACATATAAAGACCGCTTGTTGATGGAGCAGCTGCCGCACCTGTTGGTGGAAGGCATGCTAATCTCCGCGTTCGCGCTGAAAGCCTATCGCGGCTACATCTTCCTGCGCGGCGAATACATCGAGGCTGCCGATCGTCTGCGTCGTGCTATCGCCGAAGCAACAGAAGCGGGATTGCTGGGCAAAAACATTCTCGGTTCGGGGTTTGATTTCGAGCTTTTCGTACACACCGGCGCAGGCCGTTACATCTGTGGCGAAGAAACGGCACTGATTAACTCGCTGGAAGGCCGTCGCGCTAACCCGCGTTCTAAACCGCCATTCCCTGCATCCAGCGGTGTATGGGGCAAACCGACCTGCGTTAACAACGTCGAAACCCTGTGTAACGTACCGGCTATTCTTGCGAATGGCGTGGAGTGGTATCAGGGCCTGTCGACCAGCGAAGACAAAGGCACCAAGTTAATGGGCTTCTCCGGTCGCGTGAAAAACCCTGGCGTCTGGGAGCTGCCGTTTGGCACCACCGCGCGTGAAATTCTCGAAGAATACGCGGGCGGCATGCGAGATGGCCTGAAATTTAAAGCCTGGCAGCCAGGCGGCGCAGGCACAGACTTCCTGACCGACGCGCATCTCGATCTGCCGATGGAATTCGCGAGCATCGGTAAAGCGGGCAGTCGTCTTGGTACCGCGCTTGCAATGGCCGTCGACCACGAAATTAATATGGTTTCACTGGTGCGTAACCTCGAAGAGTTCTTCGCGCGCGAGTCTTGCGGTTGGTGTACGCCGTGCCGTGACGGCCTGCCGTGGAGCGTTAAAATCCTGCGTGCGCTGGAGCGTGGCGAAGGGCAGCCGGGGGATATCGAAACCCTGGAGCAGCTCTGCCGCTTCCTGGGGCCAGGTAAAACGTTCTGCGCCCATGCGCCAGGTGCCGTAGAGCCACTTCAGAGCGCCATAAAATATTTCCGTGACGAATTCGAAGCGGGCATTAAGCAGAGCCCAGGCAACACCCGTGCCATTAATGGTATTCAGCCGAACCTGCTCAAGACGCGCTGGTAAAAGCATTTTGATTAACGCCTGGCTCGCGCCAGGCCAACTGGAAGCATGCTGACTATGGCTACGATTCATGTAGACGGCAAAGAATACGAGGTAGACGGTGCGGACAACCTGCTGCAGGCATGTCTGTCGCTCGGCCTTGATATTCCTTATTTTTGCTGGCATCCGGCGCTGGGAAGCGTGGGAGCCTGCCGCCAGTGCGCGGTAAAGCAATATCAGAACGCGGAAGATACCCGTGGTCGCCTGGTGATGTCCTGTATGACGCCGGCATCCGATGGCACCTTTATCTCCATTGACGATGAAGAAGCGAAACAGTTCCGCGAAAGCGTAGTGGAGTGGCTGATGACCAACCACCCGCACGACTGCCCGGTCTGTGAAGAGGGCGGCAACTGCCACCTGCAGGATATGACCGTGATGACCGGTCATAGCTTCCGTCGCTACCGCTTTACCAAACGTACTCACCGCAACCAGGATCTGGGGCCGTTCATCAATCATGAAATGAACCGCTGCATCGCCTGCTACCGCTGCGTGCGTTACTACAAAGACTATGCTGACGGCACCGATCTTGGCGTTTACGGCGCGCATGACAACGTCTATTTCGGACGTCCGGAAGATGGCGTGCTGGAGAGCGAATTCTCCGGGAACCTGGTAGAGATCTGCCCGACCGGCGTCTTCACCGATAAAACGCACTCCGAGCGCTACAACCGTAAATGGGATATGCAGTTCGCGCCGAGCATTTGCCAGCAGTGTTCACTGGGTTGTAACACAAGCCCGGGCGAGCGTTACGGTGAACTGCGTCGTATCGAGAACCGTTATAACGGTACCGTTAACCACTATTTCCTGTGCGATCGCGGTCGTTTCGGTTATGGCTACGTCAACCTGAAAGATCGTCCACGGCATCCGGTACAGCGTCGCGGTGATGATCTCATCACCCTGAATGCCGATCAGGCAATGCAGGGCGCGGCAGATATTCTGCGCCAGTCGAAAAAAGTCATCGGTATCGGTTCCCCGCGCGCGAGCGTCGAGAGCAACTTCGCGCTGCGTGAACTCGTCGGGGCTGAAAACTTCTATACCGGTATCGCATCGGGCGAGCAGGAACGTCTGCAATTAATGTTGAAAGTGCTGCGTGACAGCGGCATCCATACTCCGGCGCTGCGTGAGATTGAATCTTACGATGCTGTGCTGGTGCTGGGTGAAGACATTACGCAGACCGGCGCTCGTGCGGCACTGGCGGTTCGCCAGGCGGTGAAAGGCAAAGCGCGTGAAATGGCGGCGGCACAGAAAGTAGCCGACTGGCAGATTGCGGCAATCCTGAACATCGGCCAGCGCGCCAAACATCCGCTGTTTGTCACCAATGTCGACAGCACGCGACTGGATGATATCGCCGCGTGGACGTATCGCGCACCGGTCGAAGATCAGGCGCGTCTGGGCTTTGCCATCGCCAACGCGCTGGATGCCTCGTCTCCTGCGGTTGAAGGGCTGGATCGCGACCTGCAAAACAAAGTCGACGTGATTGTTCAGGCGCTGGCAGGGGCGAAAAAGCCGCTGATTATTTCCGGCACGAACGCCGGTAGCGTGGAGATGATTCAGGCGGCGGCAAACGTCGCGAAAGCGCTGAAAGGCCGAGGAGCCGATGTCGGCATCACGATGATTGCGCGTGCAGTAAACAGCGTAGGTCTCGGCATGATTGGCGGCGGTTCGCTTGATGACGCGCTGAATGAGCTCGAAACCGGGAGCGCTGATGCGGTGATTGTGCTGGAAAACGATCTGCATCGTCACGCCTCCGCAGCTCGTGTTGACGCCGCGCTTGCCAAAGCACCGCTGGTGCTGGTTATCGACCATCAGCGCACCGCGATCATGGACCACGCGCATCTGGTGCTTTCTACCGCGAGCTTCGCCGAAAGCGACGGTACGGTTATCAACAACGAAGGCCGCGCGCAGCGCTTCTTCCAGGTTTATGACCCGTCTTACTACGACAATACGGTGACGATGCTGGAAAGCTGGCGCTGGCTGCATTCACTGCACAGCACCCTGCAAAACCGCCACCCGGACTGGACGCAGCTCGATCATGTGATTGACGCCTGTATCGAGAAACTGCCGCACCTGGCAGGCATTAAAAACGCCGCGCCGGACGCGACATTCCGTATTCGTGGTCAGAAACTGGCGCGTGAACCGCATCGCTATAGTGGTCGCACCGCGATGCGCGCGAACATCAGCGTCCATGAGCCGCGTCAGCCGCAAGATAAAGACACCATGTTCTCCTTCTCTATGGAAGGGAACAACCATCCGGACGCGCCGCGTTCTCAGGTGCCGTTCGCCTGGGCACCGGGCTGGAACTCCCCGCAGGCCTGGAACAAATTCCAGGACGAAGTGGGCGGCCACCTGCGTCATGGCGATCCGGGCGTACGCCTTATCGAAGCCGGTGAGGGCGCTATCGATTACTTCACTACCGTGCCGCAGCGTTTCGCGCCGCAGGATGGTCAGTGGCGTATCGCGCCTTACTATCACCTGTTCGGCAGCGACGAGCTGTCGCAGCGTTCTCCGGTTTTCCAGAGCCGCATGCCGCAACCGTATATTCGCCTGAATCCGGCCGACGCCGCGAAGCTTGGCGTGAATGCGGGCGCGAAGGTCTCCTTTAATTATGAAGGCCAGACCATCACGCTGCCGCTGGAACTGTCGGAAGGCCTGACGGAAGGGCAGGTTGGTCTGCCGATGGGGATGCCGGGCATCGCGCCTGTCATGGCTGGCGCTCGTCTTGAAAATCTGCAGGAGGCTGCGCAATGAGTTGGTTGACACCGGATGTTATCGAGATCCTGCTCAGCATCCTGAAAGCGGTTGTCATTCTGCTGGTGGTCGTGAGCTGCGGCGCGTTCATGAGTTTTGGGGAGCGCCGTTTGCTTGGCCTCTTCCAGAACCGTTACGGGCCAAACCGCGTAGGTTGGGGCGGTTCGCTCCAGCTGGTGGCGGACATGATCAAGATGTTCTTCAAAGAAGACTGGATCCCGCGCTTCTCTGACCGCGTTATTTTTACCCTGGCACCGATGATCGCGTTTACCTCGCTGCTGCTGGCGTTCGCGATTGTACCGGTCAGCCCGACCTGGGTGGTTGCGGATCTCAACATCGGGATCCTTTTCTTCCTCATGATGGCCGGTCTTGGTGTCTACGCGGTGCTGTTTGCGGGCTGGTCGAGCAACAACAAATACTCACTGCTGGGTGCTATGCGCGCCTCTGCGCAGACACTGAGCTATGAAGTGTTTCTTGGCCTCTCCCTGATGGGGGTTGTTGCTCAGGCCGGGTCATTCAACATGACCGATATCGTGAACAATCAGGCGGATATCTGGAACGTTATCCCGCAGTTCTTCGGCTTTATTACTTTCGCTATCGCCGGCGTTGCGGTGTGTCACCGTCACCCGTTTGACCAGCCGGAAGCCGAGCAGGAACTTGCTGATGGTTATCACATCGAATACTCCGGTATGAAGTTCGGTCTGTTCTTTGTGGGCGAATATATCGGGATTGTGACGGTTTCCGCTCTGATCGTGACGCTGTTCTTTGGTGGCTGGCAAGGCCCCTGGTTACCGCCTTTCATCTGGTTTGCGCTGAAAACAGCGTTCTTCATGATGATGTTTATTTTGATTCGCGCCGCATTACCGCGTCCTCGCTATGACCAGGTAATGTCCTTCGGCTGGAAAGTTTGCCTGCCGCTGACGCTTATCAACTTGCTGGTAACGGCGGCTGTCATTCTTATTCAGACGCCATAAGGGGTGGTAAAACCATGACATTGAAAGAATTAGTGGTTGGTTTCGGCACCCAACTACGCAGTATCTGGATGATTGGCCTGCACGCGTTTTCCAAACGCGAAACGCGCATGTATCCAGAAGAGCCGGTTTATCTGCCGCCGCGCTACCGTGGACGTATCGTGCTGACGCGCGATCCGGACGGCCAGGAACGCTGCGTGGCCTGTAACCTGTGTGCGGTTGCGTGCCCGGTCGGCTGTATCTCTTTGCAAAAAGCCGAGACGAAAGATGGCCGCTGGTATCCGGAATTTTTCCGCATCAACTTCTCACGCTGCATTTTCTGCGGCATGTGCGAAGAGGCCTGTCCGACCACGGCTATCCAGCTGACGCCGGATTTCGAACTGGGCGAGTTCAAGCGCCAGGATCTGGTGTATGAAAAAGAGGACCTGCTGATTTCCGGTCCGGGCAAATACCCGGAATATAACTTCTACCGGATGGCAGGTATGGCAATCGACGGCAAAGATAAGGGTGAGGCGGAAAACGAAGCCAAACCTATCGACGTCAAAGGCCTGTTACCTTAAGGAGTCAGGAATGGAATTCGCTTTTTATATCTGCGCCCTCGTGGCGGTCCTGACCACCGCCCGGGTGATCACTCACAGCAACCCGGTACATGCGTTGCTGTACCTGATTATTTCGCTGCTGGCGATCGCCGGGGTCTTTTTCTCCCTCGGCGCGTACTTCGCCGGTGCGCTGGAAATCATCGTTTACGCCGGCGCGATTATGGTGCTCTTCGTATTCGTGGTCATGATGCTTAACCTCGGAGATTCCGTGGTGCGTCAGGAGCGTGAATGGCTCAAACCCCAGATTTGGATTGGCCCGGGTATTCTCTCGGCAGTCCTGTTGGTGGTAATTGTTTACGGCATTCTGGGCGTTAACGATCAGGGCATTGAAGGCAACCCGATTAGCGCGAAAGCAATTGGTACCGACCTGTTCAAGTCCTACGTTCTGGCGGTCGAGCTTGCTTCTATGCTGCTGCTGGCGGGCCTGGTGGTAGCGTTCCATCTTGGCCGTGAAGAGAAAGCGGGCGATGTGGTAAGCGTGCGCGGCGGTGCTCCGTCGGACGCGTCGAAAAGAAAATCGGAGGAGCGCGCATGATCCCGTTACAACATGGGCTGATCCTGGCGGCTATCCTGTTCGTCCTGGGTCTGACGGGTCTGGTTATCCGTCGTAATCTGCTGTTTATGCTGATTGGGCTTGAAATCATGATTAACGCCGCCGCGCTTGCCTTCGTGGTTGCGGGTAGCTATTGGGGCCAGACTGATGGCCAGATAATGTATATCCTGGCGATTAGCTTAGCCGCGGCGGAAGCGAGTATTGGCCTCGCACTTCTGCTGCAACTCCATCGTCGTCGCCAGAACCTGAATATCGATTCAGTAAGTGAGATGCGTGGATGAACCTGCTCGCATTAACCATTATTTTGCCATTGATTGGCTATGTACTGCTCGCCTTCTCCCGTGGTCGCTGGTCGGAAAACCTCTCTGCGACAGTAGGCGTGGGCTCGGTGGGGCTGGCTGCGCTGGTGACCGCCTACGCAGGTATTGATTTCCTTAATAACGGCAAGCAGGCCTTTTCGCTGCCGCTGTGGACCTGGATGTCAGTGGGTGATTTCAACATCGGGGTTAACCTGGTGCTGGATGGTCTGTCACTGACCATGCTTTCTGTGGTCACCGGCGTTGGCTTCCTAATCCACATGTTCGCCTCCTGGTATATGCGCGGTGAAGAAGGGTATTCCCGCTTTTTCGCTTATACCAACTTATTTATCGCGAGCATGGTTGTGCTGGTGCTCTCCGATAACCTGCTGCTGATGTACCTCGGTTGGGAAGGCGTAGGTCTGTGCTCTTATCTGCTGATCGGCTTCTACTACACCGATCCGAAGAATGGCGCGGCCGCGATGAAAGCGTTTGTCGTGACGCGTGTCGGTGACGTCTTCCTCGCGTTTGCGTTGTTTATTCTCTACAACGAGCTTGGCACGCTGAACTTCCGCGAAATGGTGGAGCTAGCGCCGCAGCACTTTGCTAACGGCAATGAGATGCTGCGCTGGGCGACATTGATGCTGCTCGGCGGTGCCGTTGGTAAGTCTGCTCAGCTTCCGCTGCAAACCTGGCTTGCGGACGCGATGGCGGGCCCGACACCTGTTTCCGCGCTTATCCACGCGGCGACCATGGTAACTGCGGGCGTTTACCTGATTGCCCGGACGCACGGCCTGTTCCTGTTGACGCCGGATGTGCTGCATCTGGTCGGGATCGTTGGTGCAATTACGCTGGTGCTGGCAGGTTTCGCAGCGCTGGTACAGACCGACATCAAACGTGTACTCGCTTACTCCACCATGAGCCAGATTGGCTATATGTTCCTGGCGCTTGGCGTTCAGGCATGGGATGCGGCGATTTTCCACCTCATGACCCACGCATTCTTTAAAGCGTTGCTGTTCCTCTCGTCCGGTTCCGTCATCCTGGCGTGCCATCACGAGCAGAACATCTTTAAAATGGGCGGCCTGCGTAAATCTATTCCTCTGGTTTACGCGTGCTTCCTGGTGGGTGGTGCGGCGCTGGCAGCATTGCCGGTGGTTACGGCGGGCTTCTACAGTAAAGATGAAATTCTGTGGGGCGCGGCTGCAAACGGTCATCACTACTTAATGCTGGCGGGTCTGGTTGGCGCATTCCTGACGTCCATTTATACCTTCCGTATGATTTTCATCGTGTTTCATGGCGAAGAAAAAATTCACGCGCACGCAGGGAAGGGGATCACCCACCATCTGCCGCTTATCGTTCTGCTGGTGCTTTCAACTTTTGTCGGCGCGCTGATTACCCCGCCGCTGGCAGGCGTTTTGCCGGAAAGCAACTTCGGTCACGAAGGCAAGATGACACTGGAAATCACCTCGGGTGTGGTAGCGATTGTCGGCATTCTGATTGCCGCCTGGCTGTGGCTCGGCAAGCGTACGCTGGTCACTTCCGTCGCCAAAAGCGCACCGGGCCGTTTCTTCGGTACCTGGTGGTATCACGCCTGGGGCTTCGACTGGCTGTATGACAAAGTGTTCGTCAAGCCTTTCCTGGGTATCGCCTGGCTGCTGCAACGCGATCCGCTTAACGCGCTGATGAACATTCCGGCTATTCTTTCCCGCTATGCAGGCCGCGGTCTGCTGCTGAGCGAGAACGGCTATCTGCGCTGGTATGTGGCCTCAATGAGCATTGGCGCTGTGGTCGTGCTGGTATTGCTGATGGTGTTGCGGTGATTTGAGTCTGCGGTTTGGCCCGGTGGTGTGCTACCCGCCGGGCCTGATAAATCGAAGTTGGGTCCGTATCAGTATGGCCTGACGCAAACCGCAGTCCGACGTGAATTTTAATCAAGTTCGTTGAAAATCAGGTCCCGACGGGACTTTAACAAGGAATAAAGATCGCCATGTTACTACCCTGGCTAATATTAATTCCCTTTATCGGCGGCTTCCTGTGCTGGCAGACCGAACGCTTCGGCGTCAAGGTGCCACGCTGGATAGCGCTGATTACGATGGGGCTGACGTTGGCGCTTTCTCTGCAACTCTGGTTGCAGGGCGGCTACTCTCTGAGTCAATCCGGCGAGTTTCCGAAGTGGCAGGATCAATTCATTCTCGACTGGATCCCGCGTTTCGGTATTACCATCCATTTAGCCATCGACGGTCTGTCGCTGCTGATGGTGGTACTGACCGGTCTGCTCGGCGTGCTGGCGGTACTCTGCTCCTGGAATGAAATCGAAAAATATCAGGGCTTTTTCCATCTCAACCTGATGTGGATCCTGGGCGGCGTTATCGGCGTGTTTCTGGCCATCGACATGTTCCTGTTCTTCTTCTTCTGGGAAATGATGCTGGTGCCGATGTACTTCCTGATAGCCTTGTGGGGCCATAAGGCATCGGACGGTAAAACACGTATTACCGCGGCAACCAAGTTTTTCATTTATACCCAGGCGAGCGGTCTGGTGATGTTGATTGCTATTCTGGCGCTGGTGTTCGTTCACTTTAATGCGACCGGCGAGTGGTCTTTCAACTACGAACAGCTCCTGAAAACCCCGATGTCCCACGGCGTGGAATATCTGCTGATGCTGGGCTTCTTCATTGCATTTGCAGTGAAAATGCCAGTGGTGCCGCTGCACGGCTGGCTGCCAGATGCGCACTCACAGGCTCCGACGGCGGGTTCTGTGGACCTTGCGGGTATTCTGCTGAAAACCGCTGCTTATGGTCTGCTGCGCTTCGCGCTGCCGCTGTTCCCGAACGCCTCCGCTGAATTCGCGCCAATTGCCATGTGGCTTGGCGTTATCGGTATTTTCTATGGCGCGTGGATGGCCTTTACGCAGTACGACATCAAACGTCTTATCGCGTACACCTCCGTTTCCCACATGGGCTTCGTACTGATTGCCATCTATACCGGCAGCCAGCTTGCTTATCAGGGTGCGGTTATTCAGATGATTGCCCACGGTCTTTCCGCGGCAGGTCTGTTTATTCTGTGCGGTCAGCTCTATGAGCGTCTGCATACTCGCGATATGCGCCAGATGGGCGGGCTGTGGAGCAAAATTAGATGGCTCCCGGCGCTGTCGATGTTCTTTGCTGTGGCGACGCTTGGCATGCCAGGCACCGGTAACTTCGTTGGCGAATTCATGATCCTGTTCGGCAGCTTCCAGGTAGTGCCGGTGATTACCGTTATCTCAACGTTTGGCCTGGTATTCGCCTCCGTTTACTCACTGGCGATGCTGCATCGCGCTTATTTCGGTCAGCCGAAGAGCGAAGCGGCGCGTCAGGAAATTCGCGGTCTGTCGCCGCGCGAGCTGTTTATGATCCTGCTGCTGGTGGTGCTTCTGGTACTGCTGGGCTTTTATCCCCAGCCAATTCTGGATACATCCCATTCGGCGATGAGCAATATTCAGCAGTGGTTTACCGATTCTGTTTCAACTACAAGGCCGTAATTCGCCATGACAATAACTACTCAACAATTGATCGCGCTGCTACCGCTGCTGATCGTCGGATTGACGGTGGTAGTTGTGATGCTCTCCATTGCGTGGCGACGTAACCACTTCCTGAATGCCACGCTGTCAGTCGTTGGTCTTAACGCCGCGCTGCTGTCGCTGTGGTTTGTGGGCCAGGCGGGAGCAATGGATGTCACGCCGCTGATGCGTGTGGATGGTTACGCCATGCTGTATACCGGCCTGGTGCTGCTGGCGAGCCTCGCAACCTGTACCTTCGCTTATCCGTGGTTACAGGGTTACAACGATAACAAAGAAGAGTTCTACCTGCTGGTGCTGATTGCCGCCATGGGTGGGATTCTTCTTGCGAACGCCAATCATCTGGCCTCGCTGTTCCTGGGTATTGAGCTGATCTCGCTGCCGCTGTTTGGCCTGGTGGGCTACGCCTTTCGTCAAAAGCGCTCGCTGGAAGCCGCCATTAAGTACACCATTCTGTCCGCTGCCGCCTCGTCGTTCCTGCTGTTTGGTATGGCGCTGGTGTACGCGCAGTCTGGCAGCCTGTCGTTCGTGGCGCTCGGTAAGAGCCTCGCGGACAACATGCTGCACGAGCCGCTGCTGCTGGCCGGTCTGGGTCTTATGATTGTTGGCCTTGGCTTTAAACTTTCTCTGGTGCCTTTCCATCTCTGGACGCCGGACGTTTACCAGGGCGCGCCTGCGCCAGTCTCGACCTTCCTGGCAACCGCAAGCAAAATCGCTATTTTCGGCGTCGTGATGCGTCTGTTCCTCTATGCACCGATCGGTGAAAGTGAAGCGGTGCGCGTAGTGTTAGGCGTACTGGCGTTCGCCTCCATCATCTTCGGTAACCTGATGGCGCTGACCCAGACCAACATCAAACGTCTGCTCGGTTACTCTTCCATCTCGCATCTGGGTTATCTGCTGGTGGCGTTGATTGCCCTGAAAAGCGACAACATGTCGATGGAAACCGTTGGCGTGTACCTGGCAGGCTATTTGTTCAGCAGCCTGGGCGCGTTCGGTGTCGTGAGCCTGATGTCCAGCCCGTACCGTGGCCCGGATGCTGATTCGCTCTACTCCTACCGCGGCTTGTTCTGGCACCGTCCGATCCTGTCCGCTGTAATGACGGTGATGATGCTGTCGCTTGCGGGTATCCCGATGACGCTGGGCTTTATCGGTAAATTTTATGTGCTGGCCGTCGGTGTTCAGTCGAACCTGTGGTGGCTGACGGGTGCTGTGGTCGTGGGATCTGCGATTGGTCTCTACTACTATCTGCGCGTGGCGGTAAGTCTGTATCTCAACGCACCGCAGCAGCTGAACCGTGATGTGCCGTCCAACTGGGCGTACAGCGCAGGTGGCGTGGTGGTACTGATTTCCGCGCTTCTGGTGCTGGTGCTCGGTGTATGGCCGCAGCCGCTGATTAGTCTGGTACGTCTGGCAACGCCATATATGTAAGCGACAATCGGTCTTCAATAAAAACCGCCTTCACCGGCGGTTTTTTTATGGGCCTTACACGGTGAGCGTCAGGAAATCTTCCGCCAGTTCGCTTGCCGGGAAAATAGACTGACACTCTGCCAACAGCCGCTGGCAATCGGCTGCGCTATAGCGGGAGCTGAAATGCGTCATTACCAGACGTTTCGCGCCCGCATCGCGGGCAAGCGCGGCTGCCTGGTGGGTTGTGGAGTGGCCGCGGCTATTGGCTTTTTCTGCCATCGCTGCTTCAAGAGTGGTTTCATGCACCATGAGGTCCACATCGCGCGCCAGCGCCTCGGCCTGCGCTGTCGGGCCGGTGTCGCCAAAAATTGCCACTTTTTTGCCCGGGCGCGGCGCGCTCAGGTAATCCGCACCGCACAGCTTTCGCCCGTCTTCAAGCGTTACGGTCTCACCGCGTTTAAGTTGCTGAAACAGCGGTCCTGGCGTCACGCCTGCTGCTTTTAGTGCTGCCGCGTCCAGCGTACCCGGCTTCTCGTGCTCTTCAATGCGATAGCCATAACACACGACAGGATGTGTGAGTGGGTATGCGGTGACGATAAGCTCGCCATCGTCAATAACCTGTCCTTCGGTAATCTCATGTATGTGGAGCGGGTAGCTGGTCCAGGATCCGCTCAGACGCAGCGCGGTCTCAATAAACTCCGCGATGCCCGCCGGACCGTAAACCTCAAGCGGCGTCTCGCAGCCGGCCATCGAACGGCTGCACAGCAAGCCCGGCAGCCCAAAAATATGGTCGCCATGCAGATGCGTGATAAAGATTTTCTCGATCTTGCCAGGATTGGCGCTGGCGCGCAGCATCTGATGCTGCGTGGCTTCGCCGCAGTCGAAAAGCCAAAGTCCCGTCTGATTATTTTGCGGGTTCAGCACAATGGCCGTTACATTACGCGTTGTCGAGGGCAACCCGGCGCTGGTGCCTAAAAATGTCAGTTCCATGAGGAATTTACTCTGCACGAATCAATGAAAGCTTTTAGTATAACGGGGAACGCCGCACATTCTGGAGCCTAATATGATCGACTGGCAGGACAAACATCATACTGAACTGGATATCCCCACGCTGTACGCACTGCTAAAGCTGCGCTGTGAAGTGTTTGTTGTTGAGCAAACGTGCCCTTACCTGGATGTGGACGGTGAAGATCTGGCAGGCGAGAACCGTCATTTGCTCGGCTGGCGCGATAATCAGCTGATTGCTTATGCGAGGATTCTGAAAAGTAACGATGCGGATGCCCCCGTCGCGATAGGGCGGGTTATTGTTTCAGGCCTGGCTCGGGGCGAAAAACTGGGTGTTGAACTCATGAAGCGTGCGGTCGCCAGCTGCGAACGCAACTGGCCGCAAAGCCCGCTATACCTGAGCGCACAGGCGCATCTTCAGGCTTTTTACGGGCAATTTGGCTTTATGCCCGCAACAGAAATCTACGACGAAGACGGCATCCCTCACATCGGAATGCGGCGCGAACCGCTGCCAGGCAAAAAAGCCTGATCGTGTCTATAGTTAGCAAACCGGTAACTTGTTAACACGGAGACCAGTTATGCCTTTATCTTCACAACCTTATGAAACACGTGTAGACGATGACCTGACCCTGCTGAGCGATACCCTGGAAGAGATTTTGCGCTCGTCCGGCGACCCGGCAGATCAAAAATATGTCGAGCTGAAAGCACGAGCCGAGCAGGCACTGCATGACGTGAAAAACCGCGTCAGCACCGCGTCCGATAATTACTACTTCCGCGCCAAACAGGCGGTTTATCGTGCTGATGACTATGTGCATGAAAAACCGTGGCAGGGCGTGGGTATCGGCGCCGCTGCGGGCCTGGTACTGGGCCTGCTGTTAGCCCGCCGTTAAGCCCGGCATATCGCACGCAGGCGCATCCTTTCGGGTGCGCCATTTTTTTTGCCTGAAAAACCTCGTAGAATTCAGGGTTTTTAAGGCAAAGGAAAGGATACCTGTGAACACATTCGCCGCCGCCCTGGCGCAGGCGGAAGAGGCGCTGAACGATGCGCCCGATTCTCCCGGAGTGTACCGCCGCGCTTTCGCATTCTGCGCATATGACCACGATTTTCTTGCCTGGCTCAGCGCGCAGGCCGCTTTCCCACAGTTTTACTGGCGTTCCCGGGATGGCGACGAAGAAGTTGCGGCGCTCGGTGCCGCGCAGGCGTTCGCAAGTCTTGACGAGGCGCAGGCTTTTTTACGCCAGCACGAGGATGAGCCTGATCTGCGGGCCTGCGGGCTTAATGCCTTCGACCCGGCACACGGGTTTCTCTTCCTGCCGCGCCTGGCGCTGCACCGCGAAGGCGAAAGGGCCTCGCTTGTAGTGACTCTCTTTAGTGAACACTCACGACGGCAGGCAGCAGAAGCGCTACAGCGTAATCTTCGCTCGCTGCAAACGCCGCGGTTACTGCCGCCTGGCGCGCCGCCGCTGGTCAGCCGCTGTGATTGCCCACAAGCGAAGGCGTGGACACGGCTGGTAGCGCGCGCATCAGAGGCCATTGCCCGTGGTGATATCGCCAAAGTGGTGCTGGCGCGCGCGACCGATTTACGTTTTGCCTCGCCACCGGATGCCGCAGCGCTCATGGCCGCAAGCCGTGAGGCTAACCACTATTGTTACCATTTTTACCTGGCGTTTAGCGCACGTGACGTGTTTCTGGGCTCGACACCTGAGCGGCTGTGGCGGCGAGAAGGCTGCGCGCTTGCTACCGAGGCGCTGGCGGGCACTGTGGAAAATCATCCGGACGATGCACAGGCCAGCGCGCGTGCCGCCTGGCTGCAGGATGACGATAAAAATCGTCGCGAAAACGCGCTGGTGGTAGATGACATCTGCGCGCGGCTACAGGCCATTGCCCGTGACGTGCACATTCAGGTGGCGCAGGTTGTGCGACTGCGCCGGGTACAACATCTGAAGCGCGTCATTTTCGGGCGACTTCTGCGCGCGGACGACGCTGCGTGTTTGCGGCAATTGCAACCTACCGCTGCCGTGGCGGGCCTGCCCCGCGAAGCGGCACGGCGCTTTATTACCGATAACGAGCCTTTCGACCGGGCCTGGTATGCGGGCTCCGCGGGATATCTCTCAAAAGAGAAAACGGAGTTTTGTGTGAGTTTGCGCGCGGCGCGTATTACCGATGACACGGTGCGGCTATATGCGGGAGCAGGCCTGGTTGCAGGCTCCGAGGCCGCGCTGGAATGGCAGGAAATTGAGAACAAAGCGGCGGCGTTGCTCAGTCTGCTGACAGGCTGAACCAGACCACAACCCCGACCCATATCAAAATTCGATTCCGACGAGGCTTTATAATAAACCGGCTAAATTGATACCGGACAAGCTTATGTCGACAAGCACTTTCAACCGCCGCTGGGCCGCGGTGATCCTCGAAGCGTTGAGCCGCCACGGTGTACGCCATTTGTGCATCGCGCCGGGCTCGCGCTCCACACCACTTACTCTCGCCGCCGCGCAAAATCCGACGTTTACGCCACACACGCATTTTGATGAGCGCGGTCTTGGCCATCTTGCGCTGGGGCTTGCTAAAGCGAGCGGCGAGCCGGTGGCGGTGATTGTCACATCCGGCACGGCAGTGGCGAACCTGTATCCGGCAGTCATTGAAGCGGGCCTGACCGGTGAAAAACTGGTCGTCATCACCGCCGACCGGCCGCCCGAGTTAATCGACTGCGGCGCCAATCAGGCGATTCGTCAGCAGGCGATTTTCGCCACGCATCCTGCCGCCACGCTCGACCTGCCTCGTCCTACCCCTTCAGTACCGGCCGCCTGGCTTATCAGCGCTATCGACGAAAAAATGGGCGGCCTGACGGCGGGCGCATTGCATATCAACTGCCCGTTTGCCGAACCGCTATATGGTGAGCTGGATGACACAGGCCTTGCCTGGCAGCAGGCACCAGGCGAATGGTGGCAGAGTGCTAAACCCTGGCTGCGGTTTGAGCAGACTCGCGCGGTCAGCGTGCAGCCGGACTGGGCTTTCTGGCGCGAACAGCGCGGTGTGGTGCTGGCGGGCAGGCTTGAGGCTCAGGACGGTATTGCCGTTGCGCAGTGGGCGCAACGTATCGGCTGGCCGCTTATTGGCGATGTCCTCTCGCAAACCGGTCAACCGCTGCCGTGCGCCGACCTCTGGCTGTCGCATCCGCAAGCGGTGCATATGCTGACACAGGCGCAAATCGTCGTGCAGTTCGGTGGCAGCCTGACCGGCAAGCGTGTGCTGCAGTGGCAGAGTGAGTGTCAGCCGCAGGAATACTGGATTGTTGATTCACTGCCGGGACGCCTTGATCCGGCCCACCATGCCGGGCGTCGGCTGGTGGCAGATATCACTGACTGGCTTGCGCACCACCCGGCACAGGCGACAATGCCGTGGGCAGAGGCGCTGCAAGGGCTCGCCGCACAGACACAGCGCGTGGTAGCGCGCGAACTTACCGGCTGGGGCGAAGCGCAGGTTGCGCACCGTCTGCCGGAGCTGCTCGCGCCGCAGGGGCAATTGTTTCTTGGCAATAGTCTGACGGTGCGGCTGGTAGACGCGCTGGCGCAGTTGCCTGCCGGGTATCCGGTGTATGGCAACCGCGGCGCGAGCGGCATTGACGGGCTTATCTCCACCGCCGCCGGTGTACAGCGCGCCAACGGGCGGCCCACGCTCGCCGTAGTAGGTGATCTCTCCGCGCTTTATGACATCAATGCGCTGTCGCTGTTGCGCGAGGCACCCGCGCCTTTCGTGCTTATCGTGGTTAACAATAACGGTGGGCAGATTTTCTCAATGCTGCCGACGCCCGCCAGTGAGCGTGAGAAGTTTTACTGTATGCCGCAAAACGTCAGCTTCGCGCCCGCCGCCGCGATGTTCTCGCTCCATTACGAGACCCCGGATAGCATGGCGGCGTTGCAGGAAGCCGTGACACGCGCCTGGCGCTCACCGGTCGCAACGCTGATAGAGCTGCGCGTGCCAGAGACGGCGGGCGCGCAGGCGTTGACGCAGCTTATCAAAACGGTATGCGCCTGATGCCGCTTGCCGCACAGTTTCAGACCGCCATGAGCGCCTCGCGCGGCGTGATCGTATGGCTGCATGGCTTTCTGGGCGATAGCCGGGAATGGCATACGGTCGCCGCCGATGTCGCGCAATATGACCACCTGTTTATCGATCTCCCTGGTCACGGCGGCTCGGCAGGCAACGAAGCCGTGAGCTTCGCACACGTCAATCAGTTACTGGCGGCAACGCTTGATAGTTACAACATACTTAACTACTGGCTGGTGGGTTACTCCCTTGGCGGACGGATGGCGATGTTCCACGCAACCCAGGGAACAACGCGTGGCCTGCAAGGACTGATCGTAGAAGGTGGTCATCCAGGGCTGCACGACGCACAAACGCGAGCGACACGTTTAGCCGCTGATAGCCGCTGGGCGCAACGGTTTCGCTGCGAACCCCTCCGCCAGGTGCTGGATGACTGGTATCGCCAGCCGGTGTTCGCGACGCTCAGTGATGCCCAGCGAGAGGCGCTTATTACGCTGCGTGCCGACAACCAGCCCGCGGCGCTGGCGGCCATGCTGGAGTCCACATCGCTGGGCCGACAGCCGCCGCTTTGGGATGCGCTGTCGCGATTGCGCATCCCTTTTCATTACCTGTGCGGCGAGCGCGACGCGAAATTCCGCGCGCTCGCCGCCACGCTTGATGCCCCGCTGCATCTGATTACTGGCGCAGGCCATAACGCTCACCGGGAAAACCCGCGCGCGACAGCCTGCTGCATTAACGCGATTTTGCGAACCCCTACGGAGAACTCCCATGATTTATCCTGATGAAGCGATGCTTTACGCGCCCGCTGAGTGGCTCGACTGCTCTGAAGGCTACACCGATATCCGCTACCAGAAGTCTACCGACGGCATCGCGAAAATCACCATTAACCGCCCGCAGGTGCGTAATGCGTTTCGCCCGCTTACCGTTAAAGAGATGATCCATGCGCTGGCTGATGCGCGCTACGACGACAACATCGGCGTGATTATTCTCACCGGCGAAGGCGAAAACGCTTTCTGCGCGGGCGGCGATCAAAAAGTACGTGGCGACTATGGCGGCTATCAGGACGACTCCGGCGTCCATCACCTCAATGTGCTCGACTTCCAGCGCCAGATCCGCACCTGTCCCAAACCGGTTGTGGCAATGGTGGCGGGCTACGCCATTGGCGGCGGTCATGTACTGCATATGATGTGCGATCTGACCATCGCCGCCGAAAACGCCGTATTCGGCCAGACCGGCCCGAAAGTCGGCTCCTTTGACGGCGGCTGGGGGGCGTCTTACATGGCGCGTATCGTCGGGCAGAAAAAGGCACGCGAAATCTGGTTCCTCTGCCGTCAGTATGACGCGCAACAGGCGCTCGATATGGGCCTGGTCAACACCGTGGTGCCGCTTGCAACGCTTGAAAAAGAAACCGTACGCTGGTGTCGTGAAATGCTGCAAAACAGCCCGATGGCGCTGCGCTGCCTGAAAGCGGCTCTTAACGCTGACTGTGATGGCCAGGCGGGGCTTCAGGAGCTTGCCGGCAACGCCACCATGCTGTTCTACATGACTGAAGAAGGTCAGGAAGGGCGCAACGCGTTTAATCAGAAGCGCCAGCCAGACTTCAGCAAATTTAAGCGCAACCCATAATGCGCGCGGCACAGCTTTACCGTTACCGGTTGCCGATGGATGCGGGCGTGGTGCTGCGCGAAAGGCGCCTCACCACCCGCGACGGCTTGCTGGTGCGCCTTAGTGAAAACGGGCGTGAAGGGTGGGGCGATATTGCGCCATTGCCGGGGTTTAGCCGCGAGACGCTGGACGCGGCGCTTCCCCCGACGCGCGACTGGCTTACAGCGTGGCACTGCGGGGCGGCTCTGCCGCTGCCGGATATCGCAAGTGTCGCGTTCGGGTTGAGCTGCGCACAGGCGGAGCTTGACGGCGCGCTGCCGCAGGCGGCGAATTATCACGTGGCGCCGTTGTGCACCGGCGACCCAGACGAGCTTTTCGCACGCCTCGCCGGGCAAACCGGCGATAAGGTTGCCAAAGTGAAAGTGGGGCTGTACGAGGCGGTGCGCGATGGCATGATAGTCAACCTGCTGCTGGAGGCGCTCCCGGATTTACGCCTGCGGCTGGACGCCAACCGCGCCTGGACGCCGCTCAAGGCGCAGCAGTTCGCGAAATATGTGAATCCGGCCTATCGCCCGCGCATCGAATTTATCGAAGAGCCTTGCAAAACCCGTGACGACTCACGCGCATTTGCCGCTGAAACCGGCATCGCCATCGCCTGGGATGAGAGTCTGCGCGAGCGTGATTATATGATAGCGGCGGAGCCCGGCCTGCGCGCGGTCATTATCAAACCTTCGCTTACGGGAAGCATTGAGACGGTACGTGAACAGATTGTGCGTGCACATGCGGCGGGGCTGACTGCGGTCATCAGCTCCTCGCTGGAATCCAGCCTTGGCTTAACGCAACTGGCGCGGCTGGCGGCGTGGCTGACCCCAGGCGTCACGCCCGGGCTTGATACACTCTCGTTGATGCAGGCGCAGCTGTTGCGCCCGTGGCCTGGCAGTCCGCTGCCGTGCTGGTCTGTCGATGCGCTGGAGCCTCTGCTGTGAGCGTCTTCGACTGGCCCTGGCGTCACTGGGCGCGGGAGCGGCCGGACGATATCGCGCTGCGCGCCACCACAGGCGATCTTAGCTGGCGCGCGTTGTCAGAGCGTGTTGATGCACTCGCGGCGGGCTTTTATCAGCAGGGCGTCAATGAGGGCGACGGCGTGACGCTCTGCGCCAGAAACAGCGAGCGCACCTTGCTGGCCTGGCTTGCGCTGTTGCAGTGCGGCGCACGTATTCTGCCGCTCAACCCACAACTGCCACAAACGCTGATCCACGCGGTGTTGCCCTCGCTCACGCTGCGACACGCGCTCTGTCTGGGAGAGGCGCCCGCCTTGCCTGCGCTGAATATACTGGCGTGGCGCGAACCTGAAACCTCATACGCCGTCGCGTGGCGCGCCGACAGGCTGGCGTCGATGACGCTGACATCCGGCTCCAGTGGGCTGCCGAAAGCGGCCGTGCACACGGCGCGCGCGCATCTCGCCAGCGCCGCGGGCGTGCTGAGCCTTATCCCGTTTCATCCCTCTGAATGCTGGCTGCTGTCGCTGCCGCTGTTTCATGTCTCCGGGCAGGGCATTCTGTGGCGCTGGCTGCGGGTGGGCGCGCAGCTCGCGGTGCGTGAAGGACTGGCGCTCCCCGAGGCGCTGGAGGGCTGCACGCACGCGTCGCTGGTGCCGACGCAACTCTGGCGGTTGCTGCAACTGCCGGAACGGCATCTCAGCGTGAAGGCCGTATTGCTGGGCGGCGCGGCCATCCCGGTTGAACTGACCCAGGCGGCGGCACAGCGGCAGATAGCGTGCTGGTGCGGTTATGGGCTGACCGAATTTGCCTCAACGGTGTGTGCGAAGCGTGCCGACGGCAAACCCGATGTCGGCGCGGCGCTGCCGGGGCGCGAGGTGATGCTGGCCGGTGATGAGATCTGGCTGCGCGGTGAGAGTATGGCCGAAGGCTACTGGCGCGACGGGCGGCTGGTACCGCTGACAAATGCGCAGGGCTGGTTTGCCACCCGCGATCGCGGCGAATGGCACGACGGCAGGCTGCAAGTGCATGGACGGCTGGATAATCTCTTTTTCTGCGGCGGGGAAGGGGTGCAACCGGAGACCATCGAGCGCGTATTATGCCAGCATCCGCAGGTGCGCCAGGCGTTTATTGTCCCGCTTGCAGATGAGGAGTTCGGTGAGCGCCCGGTTGCGGTGGTGGAGTGCGAGGCCTCGTTTGAGCCGCAGGCGTTACGTCTCTGGGCGAGCGATAAGCTGGCGCGATTTCAGCAACCGGTCGCGTGGTTGCGCCTGCCTGAAACGCTCAAAAACGGAGGAATAAAAATCTCGCGGCGTGACGTAACGCAGTGGGCCGCCCGTCGTTTGCATGCAGAAACGTAATACGGCCCTTCGGGGAAGGGCCGTAACGGTTAGCCGATATCTACCGCAGCCTTACGCTTTTGCTGGCGCTTACGCAGTTTTTTCACCACTGGCGGCACGGCAATCACCAGCACCGCCATCACCAGTAACACTTTGGTGACGCCGCTCTGCCAGAGGATCCCCGGCTCGCCGTTGCTGATAGACAGCGCGCGGCGCAGGTTTTGCTCCAGCATCTCGCCGAGTACAAAACCTAAGATAAGCGGTGACATCGGAAAGTGCATTTTACGCAGGATATAACCCAACACACCCAGCGCTACCATAAGCACCAGATCAAACGTGGTGCTGTGCACCGCATAAACGCCGACTGCCGATACCGCCGCGATGGCCGGCACCAGGAACCATAACGGGATCGTCAGCATGCGGGTGAACAGACCGATCAGCGGAATGTTCATAATCAGCAGCATGATGTTTGCGATTAGCAGCGCCGCGATAAGCCCCCAGACGATATCCGGTTGTTCTGTGAACATCGCCGGCCCCGGCGTGATGTTATAGAGCGTCAGCGCGCCCATCATCACCGCCGTGGTGCCAGAGCCCGGCACGCCTAACGTCAGCATCGGGATAAACGAGCCGCAGGCCGACGCGTTGTTTGCGGCCTCCGGGGCCGCCACGCCGCGAATGTCGCCCTTACCAAAGGACCCGTCTTTGTCGCCAAGTTTTTTCTCCGTCATATAGGTGATAGCGCTTGCAATCGTCGCGCCTGCGCCCGGCAGAATGCCGACAAAAAAACCGATGACGGAGGAGCGCAATGTCGCGCCCGTACAGGCGGCGGCCTCCTTAGCGTTAAACAGCATACGGCCGGTTTTACGTACCAGCGTCTGACCGCTGCTGGTGCTCTCCAGCATCAGCAGGATTTCTGAAACCGAGAACAGCCCAATCACCACCACGATAAACTGCACGCCATCGGAGAGATGCACGCTGTCAAACGTGAAGCGATACACGCCGGTGTTGGCATCCACCCCGACGGTCGCAAGACCGAGGCCAATCAGGGCGGCGAGGAACGATTTCAGCGGATTTTGCGCCATCATGCTGCCAAGACAGGCGATAGCGAACACCATCAGCGCGAAATATTCCGCCGGGCCAAACGCCAGCGACCACTCCGCCAGCATCGGCGCAAACAGGATAATGCCGCAGATAGCGATAATAGAGCCGACAAAAGAACTGACCGCCGAAATGGACAGCGCCACACCGCCGCGTCCTTGCTGCGCCATTGGGTAGCCATCCAGCGCCGTCATAATCGCCGCGGCGTCTCCTGGCACGTTAAGCAAAATGGATGAGATTCGCCCGCCATATTCGCAGCCGATATAGACCGTCGCGAGCAGGATAAGAGCAGATTCCGCCGGTAAGTGAATGGCGAAGGCCAGCGGCAGCAGAATGGCGACACCGTTAATCGGCCCGAGGCCCGGCAGCAGGCCGACAATCGTGCCGACAAAACAGCCGATCAGCGCAATCAGCAAATTGGTGGGCGTCAGCGCGACGGCGAAGCCCTGCGAGAGATAAAGCCAGGTATCCATAAAAGCCCCCGTTAATTAAGCCACGCCCCGAGAGGCAGCGTCACGTCAAGCAGCCGGTCAAAGGCGAACCAGAGCGCGCCGCCCATCACCACACCGGATACCGCCGCCGCCGGAAGCTGCGCGCCAAACAGCACGCCGACCACCGCTGTCAGGAGCGCGGTCGCGAGCGGAAAGCCCAGCCACTCAAACCCCCAGGCATAAAGCAGCAGAATAATCACCATCACCACCAGCCGCTTGAGCACGGCGAGATGCGGCCACTCCACTACATCCGGATGGCGCAGCAGCAGCAGTACCGAGCAGAGCAGCATCAGGGCGATAATTCCCACCGGGAACGGACGCGGCCCGACCGGCTCGTAGGCGTACTCGCTGTGGATCTGCCAGGCGACAAACAACCCGCCAATGCAAAGCAGGATCCCGATGCCGGCAAAAATGCGATCGCTCATGGCCTCCCCCTTTGTTATTTCGCAAGCCCAAACGCTTTCGCTTTTTCACGGTAATCCGTGACCTGTTTTTTCACGTATTCATCAAGCGCTTTGCCGGTCATGTTGAATTCAAACAGGCCGCGCAGATCGCGCTGCTTTTTGAATTCGTCGGTTTGCTGGAGCTTTTCGAAGGTCTGTACCCACCACTGATAATCGGCGTCGCTGACTTTAGGCCCCACGTAGAAACCACGAATAATCGGCCACACCAGGTCATAACCCTGTTCTTTGGCGGTGGGAACCTGTGCAAGCTGGCCGGGCAGACGCTCGTTGGCAAACACTGCCAGCACGCGAACCTTATCGCCGGTGAGATACGGCACCATCTCGCTTAAATCGCCCGACACCGCCTGTACGTGATTACCCATCAACGCGGTCACCGGCTCGCCGCCGCCCTCAAACGCCACGTAGCGCATCTTGTGCGGATCGACGCCAGCTTTCTGCGCCAGCAGCGCGGTTTTCATCCAGTCCTGGCTGCCGATGGAGGCGCCTGCGCCAAACACCACGCTATTGGGATCTTTCTCGAGCGCTTTCATCAGGTCGCCGAGCGTTTTCCATGGCGAATCCGCACGTACCGCAATCATGCCGTAATCGGTGCCAACGCTTGCAAGCCAGCGCACGTCGTCAACGTTGTAACGGCCAAATTTCCCCTGTGAGAGATTCAGCAGCGAACCGCCGGAGAACGCCACCACGGTGCCCGGCTCACCGGGACGCTGGGCGACGATCGCGTTATAGGCCACCGCACCAACGCCGCCTGGCATGTATGTCACGCGCATCGGTTTTTCCAGCGCGCCGGTTTCCTGCAGGCTCACCTGAATCAATTTGCAGGTTAAATCGAATCCGCCGCCGGGTTTCGCCGGCGCGATACATTCGGGGCGCGACGGCGCGTCCGCCGCGCTGGCGGTTGTAAAGGTGAAAGCCAGTGACGTTGCTAACAGGGTAGAGAGAAGGGCTGTTTTCATTTTCATCCTCATGCATGACTGCCGTGATGTTTCTGATTATGTGAACTGCTTTGTAGCGTACCGGTTGCATGATTGTTAAAACTAAAGCCTTTCAGTTTCCTTTCATCGCGACAGAAACTTTACTGGATGTGATATGCGTCTCTTACTGGCAGAAGATAATCGTGAGCTGGCTCACTGGCTGGAGAAAGCGCTGACGAATAACGGCTTTGCCGTGGATTGTGTCGGCGACGGGCTGGCGGCAGACCATCTGCTGCAAAACGAACGTTACGCCGTGGCGGTGCTGGATATAGAAATGCCGCGTCTGAATGGGCTCGATGTGCTAAGCCGGTTGCGCCGTCGCGGGCAGGCGGTGCCGGTGCTGCTGCTTACGGCGCACGGCGCCGTGGCGGACCGGGTGAAAGGCCTTAATGAAGGGGCGGATGACTATCTGCCAAAACCGTTTGAGCTAAGCGAACTGGAGGCGCGGTTGCGCGCGCTGGTGCGGCGTAGCGAAGGGCAGGTGCAGGAGGCGCAGCGTCTTGGCGAACTGACGTTTCACGATGAAGGCTATTTCGAATTACAGGGTAAGCCGCTGGCGCTGACGCCGCGCGAGCACGCGCTCTTAACCGTGCTGATGTATCGCCGTCGCCGTCCGGTATCACGCCAGCAGCTTTTTGAGCAAGTTTTCAGCCTGAGCGACGACGTCAGCCCTGAAAGTATTGAGATATACATTCACCGGTTGCGTAAAAAACTCGCCTCCAGCAACGTTCAAATCACCACGCTACGCGGCCTGGGCTATGTGCTGGAGTGCAGCGATGAACTGGTTGCGCCCTGAATCGCTGCTCGGAAAACTGCTGCTGTTTCTTGGCCTGCCGCTCTTGCTGCTGTGGGCGTTTTCGGCGTTAAACAGTTATGTCAGCGCGCTGAACGCCGCGACGCAGGCATATGACCGCACGCTGCTTGCCTCGGCCCGTATTATCGCTGAAAGGCTCAATGTGCAGCACGGTGAACTCCAGGCGGACGTGCCGTGGGTCGTGCTCGATAGCGTCGAGCGCAACATGAATGACCGTCTTTACTACAAAGTGCAGGATACGCACGGGCGGGTTATCTCCGGCTATGACGATCTTCCGGTGATGCCACGCGGCGTGGCGCGCACCGATCTCTATCCGGCGCTCGCGTGGTTTTATCACGCGACTTATCAGAGCCAGCGGCTGCGCGTAGCGCGACTGTTGCAGCCGGTCAATGAGGACGGCATTAACGGTATGGCAGAGATTTATGTCGCCGAAACTTTGCAGTCACGTCATCTGCTGGCGCGCCAGCTATTGCTCTCTTCCGCGTTAACGCAGGGCGGCCTGGTGTTGCTGACGCTGGTGCTCGCCGGTTTTTTGCTGCGCCGGGTGCTAAAGCCGATGCGCAAGCTGTCGCGCCTGATGGTCAGGCGATCGCCTGGCGAACTGACGCCGCTGCCCGATCTGCTGCCGTGGTCGGAAACGCGGCTGTTGATTATCGCTTTCAATCGCTACATCAGCCGCCTGCGCGCGCTCATTGCCCGTCAGGAGCGCTTTAGCGCCGATGCCTCCCATCAGTTAAAAACGCCGCTTACGGTCCTCAAAACGCAGGCGGCCGTAGCCCTTGCAAGTGACGATCCGGCGCAGTGGCGCGAGAGTTTACTGGCGATGAGCGCGACGCTTGATAACACTATCGATCTGACCGAACGCCTGTTGCAACTGGCGTCGTTGCGGCGCGCCGAGCCGAGTGAAGCTCGCGCCTTCGACGTGGTGGATCTGGTGGCAGCAGCGCGCGAAAGCTGTTTCTCTCGTCTGCCGCAGGCGCGCAGCAAACCGGTCGATCTCGGTTACGAAGGCGAAGAAGGGCCGGTGTGGGTATCGGCGGAGCCGCTGCTTCTGGCGGAGTTGTGTGCCAATCTGCTGGATAATGCGCTGAAATATACGCCCGCAGGCGGTGTGGTGACGGTGCGCGTTTGCGTGGAGAAAAACGAGGCGCGACTCGAAGTGGAGGACAGCGGGCCGGGCATCGAGGCCGCGCAGCGCGATCAGGCGCTGACGCCGTTTCGTCGTCTTGATAATGCCGGAATGCACCCCGGCGCCGGGCTTGGACTGGCGCTGGTGAATGACATTGCGCGCTGGCACCGCACCCGCGCGGAACTGCGTAAGGGCGAACAGCTCGGTGGGCTGCTGGTACGCGTTCGCTTACCCGTTCACCTCTCCATGCCCGGCGCCGGTGGCGTTTAATGCGCTCCGGCATAGATGTTTTCTCTTTTTTAGGGCGCTACCGCGACGCACAGACGGCCCCGCATTGATTGCATGCGGGATACGGGTACAATGCCGCGTTGCATTTACAGGGTCCTTTTTCTTTTTTTTGAGACACATGGAATGAAAAATACTATTCGTTTAGCAATCGCTGGCTTGTTGCTGGCGGCCACGCAGGCAGGCGCCGTGAGCGTCAATGGCTCCGTGGGCGAGCATTACACTAATCTGGGCGCAGGTTTCGGCACCGAAAGCAGCGGCCTGCAGCTGACCGGCAACTGGGCACATAATGACGATCACGGGGATATCGTGGGCGTTGGCCTGGGCTTCAACATGCCGCTTGGGCCGTTTATGGTCACGCCGGGCGTGAAAGCTATCTATCTGAACCCGAACGAGGGCAGTGAAGGTTACGCGGCGGCGGTTGGCGGCGGCGTGCGCTGGGATATCGGGCAGCGCGTCTCGCTGTTTGGCGACTACTACTACTCGCCGGATTCGCTCTCCAGCGGCGTGAACGACTACCAGGAAGCCAGCGCGGGCGCACGTTTCTCTCTGTTCCGTCCGCTTAGCGTGGAAGCCGGTTACCGTTATATCAATATGACCGGTAAAGATGGCGATCGCGACAGCAAAGTGGCCGATGGCCCGTACCTTGGCGTGAGCGCAGGGTTCTGATTTTCCGGGCGCAGTTATCCGCTGCGCCTGTTTTTTTCCTCCTTCCTTTCTCTGCGCGCTATAGTAAAGCCGTTCCTTCATGCGGAGAAAATAATGCTACAGACAGAAATGCTCTCGACCGGCGATGAAGTGCTGCATGGTCAGATTGTCGATACCAACGCCGCCTGGCTTGCCGAGCTCTTTTTTAATCAGGGATTGCCGTTAACCCGCCGCAACACCGTGGGCGACAGCCTGGATTCACTGGTAGCGGCGCTGACCGAGCGCAGTCAGCACGCCGATATTCTTATTGTTAATGGCGGTCTGGGGCCGACGAGCGACGATCTAAGCGCTGAAGCGGCAGCCCGCGCGGCCGGTGTGGCGCTGGAGCTGCATGAGGGCTGGCTTGCACAAATGGAGCGTTTTTTTGCTGAGCGCGGGCGGGTGATGGCCCCGAGCAACCGCAAGCAGGCGTTGTTGCCGGCAGGCAGCGAGATGATAGACAACCCGGTGGGTACCGCCTGCGGTTTTGCCATCACGCTCAATCGCTGTCTGATTTTCTTCACGCCTGGCGTGCCGTTCGAATTTAAGCGAATGGTCGAGCATGAGATCCTGCCGCGCCTGCGTGCGCGATTTACCATTCCGGAGCCGCCGCTCTGCCTGCGTCTGACCACGTTCGGGCGTTCAGAAAGCGATCTTGCGGCACAGCTGGATACGCTGACCCTGCCGCCGGATGTAGTCATGGGCTACCGCTCCTCGACGCCGATTATTGAACTTAAGCTAACGGGCCCGGCCGCGCGGCGCGAGGAGATGGAAGCGTTGTGGCCGGCAGTGCGTGAGGTGGCGGGGGACAGCCTGATTTTTGAAGGCACCGAAACCCTGCCATTCCAGATTGCCCGTTGCCTGCGTGAGCAACAGCTCAGTATCACGCTCAGCGAGCAGTTCACCGCCGGGCTGCTGGCGCTACAGCTTTCGGGGGCGGAAGCGCCGCTGCTCGCAAGCGAAGTGCTGCCGGCGCAGGTGGAGACGCTTGCCCAGACCGCCCACTGGAATGTGGATCGCCGCAGCCGCCATCTCGCCGATCTGGCGCTCAGCATCGCAAGTTTCGAAGATGACGAGATAAATATTGCGCTGACCACGCCGCAGGGCACTCAGGCCGTGCGCCTGCGCGTTAACGCCAGCCGCTACGCGCTGCGCATCCGTCAGGAGATTTGCGCGATGATGGCGCTTACGCTGGTGCGCCGCTGGTTAAACGGCCAGGACGTGACGGCAAGCCAGGGCTGGGTGCAGGTCGTCGATACACTTACGGTATAACACTCATCGGGGCGTCAGCGGCTCAGGCCGGCGTCCCGCTCTTTTCCCCTCCGTGGTTCCTTCATGTTCTTCTCTTAAACACAACGCGTCTGACGTCTTTTCCTTTTCTTCCTCTGCACAATGCGGGTGCACCATTCCCTGCTTTTTGGGCTTAAACGAAAGTAAACGCGCATAAAGCGAAAAATATAACGCGGCGTGATGCGCTTTTGTGTTCGGTTGTCATATTTCTGTAACAATTTGTGCGATGTTTCACAGCATAAATAATCCTTTTTGCCTACTATCACGCTCGCAAAGGAAACATAAGCAAAACGAATAAATCTACATCCAAATAAGCAGGAGACAGTGATGTTAAGTATTTTTAAACCCGCCCCGCATCGCGCAAGGCTGCCTGACGGCGAGATAGATCCGCTCTATCGTCGCCTGCGCTGGCAGATTTTTATGGGGATTTTCTTCGGCTATGCCGCTTACTATCTGGTGCGTAAAAACTTTGCCCTTGCGATGCCGTATCTGGTAGAGCAGGGGTTCTCTCGTGGCGATCTGGGCTTTGCGCTGTCCGGCATCTCCATTGCTTATGGTTTTTCAAAATTCATTATGGGCTCGGTCTCTGACCGCTCGAACCCGCGCGTTTTCCTCCCGGCGGGGCTGATCCTTGCTGCGGCAGTGATGCTGTTTATGGGCTTCGTACCCTGGGCGACGTCCAGCATTATGGTGATGTTCGTGCTGCTGTTCCTGTGCGGCTGGTTTCAGGGCATGGGATGGCCGCCGTGTGGGCGCACAATGGTGCACTGGTGGTCGCAGAAAGAGCGTGGCGGGATTGTGTCAGTATGGAACTGCGCCCATAACGTGGGCGGCGGCATTCCGCCGCTGCTGTTCCTGCTCGGTATGGCGTGGTTTAACGACTGGCATGCGGCACTCTATATGCCTGCGTTCGGGGCGATTCTGGTGGCGATTATCGCTTTCGCGCTGATGCGCGACACGCCGCAGTCCTGCGGTTTGCCACCGATTGAAGAGTATAAAAACGACTACCCGGACGACTACAGCGACAAGCACGAAGAAGAACTGACCGCGAAGCAAATTTTTATGCAGTACGTGCTGCCAAACAAGCTGCTGTGGTACATCGCTATCGCTAACGTCTTTGTCTACCTGCTGCGCTACGGCATTCTCGACTGGTCACCGACCTATTTAAAAGAGGTGAAGCATTTCGCGCTGGATAAATCCTCGTGGGCGTATTTCTTCTATGAATATGCAGGTATCCCCGGCACGCTGATCTGCGGCTGGATGTCGGACAAAGTCTTTCGCGGTAACCGCGGCGCCACCGGTGTGTTTTTCATGACGCTGGTGACGATAGCCACAGTTGTTTACTGGCTCAATCCGCCGGGCAACCCTAATGTCGATATGGCCTGCATGATTATTATCGGCTTCCTGATTTACGGCCCGGTGATGTTAATCGGCCTGCACGCGCTGGAGCTGGCGCCGAAAAAAGCGGCAGGCACCGCAGCCGGCTTTACCGGTCTGTTCGGTTATCTTGGTGGCTCTGTCGCAGCGAGCGCTATCGTCGGATATACCGTCGATTTCTTCGGCTGGGATGGCGGCTTTATGGTGATGATTGGTGGCAGCATCCTGGCGGTCTTGCTGCTGATTATCGTGATGGTTGGCGAGCATAAACACCACCATGAAACGCAGGCGAAACGCGGATAAGGAGCACCGATGAAACTGAAAATGACGCTGGCGGCGCTGGCGATTAGTGTGATGTCGGCAAATGCGCTGGCGGCAGATAAGCTGGTGATTGCGCATCGCGGCGCCAGCGGCTATCTGCCAGAACATACGTTGCCGGCCAAAGCGATGGCCTATGCGCAGGGCGCCGATTACCTTGAGCAGGATCTGGTGATGACGAAGGATGACCAGCTCGTGGTGTTGCACGACCACTATCTGGACCGCGTGACCGACGTTGCCGACCGCTTCCCGGACCGGGCGCGCAAGGATGGCCGCTACTACGCGATCGATTTTACGCTCGCCGAGATTAAATCGCTGGCGTTTACCGAAGGCTTTGAGCTGGAAAACGGTAAAAAGGTGCAGACCTTTCCGGGGCGCTTCCCGATGGGCAAATCGGACTTTCGGGTGCATACCTTTGAGGAAGAGATAGAATTTGTGCAGGGGCTGAATCACTCAACGGGTAAAAATATCGGCATCTACCCGGAGATAAAAGCGCCGTGGTTCCATCATCAGGAAGGCAAGGACATCGCCGCAAAGACGCTGGAAACGCTGAAAAAATATGGCTATACCACCAGGCAGGATAAGGTCTATCTGCAATGCTTTGATGCAAACGAACTCAAGCGCATCAAGAATACGCTTGAGCCGAAACTGGGAATGGATCTGAAGCTGGTGCAGCTTATCGCCTATACCGACTGGAATGAAACCCAGGAGAAACAGGCGGACGGCAAGTGGGTGAACTATCGCTATGACTGGATGTTCAAACCCGGCGCCATGAAGCAAATCGCGCAGTATGCCGATGGTATTGGGCCGGATTACCATATGCTGGTAGCCGAAGGTTCAACCAAAGAGAACGTGACGCTCACCGCGATGGCGAAAGAGGCGCACGACAGCCATCTGCAGGTGCACCCGTATACGGTGCGCGCCGACCAGTTGCCGGATTACGCGGCGGACGTAAATCAGCTTTATGACGTGCTGTATCACAAGGCGGATGTGGACGGGTTGTTTACCGATTTTCCGGACAAAGCCGTGCAGTTTTTAAACGACAAACCGTAAAACAAAAAGGGCCGTAAGGCCCTTTTTTTACACCTGGCAGAAAGCTTTGTAGGTCAGGTAAGCGCAGCGCCACCCAAAAACACCGCCGACAACCTTATTTGCATCATCGTCCGGCACCCACATGCCCCTTTTAACGGGTTACATTTCTATCTCAATATCGCCCTGCGGTTTACAGCAGCACGGCAAAATCTCGCCTTCCTGTATAAATGCCAGTGGTTTGGTGAGCCACTGCACCTGTCCTGCGACCAGCTTACAGCGACACGAGCCGCAATATCCTTCGCGGCACTGGTACTCTACCATCACCGCATGCGACTCCAGTGCCACTAACAAGGAAGGGTGCTCGTCCGGGCACGACAGCTCGGTGCCCGTCACGCGAAGCGTAATACGACCCATATCAGAGCTGGAAGCTGCTCAGGTCGTCGTGGTCGATTTCAGAATCGATCTGACCGACCAGATAGGAGCTAACTTCAACTTCCTGCGGTGCGACCTGCACGTTGTCAGAGACAAGCCAGGTGTTGATCCACGGAATCGGGTTCGAGCGGGTTTTGAAGGGGAGATCCAGGCCGACTGCCTGCATACGGATATTGGTGATGTACTCAACGTACTGGCACAGAATATCTTTGTTCAGGCCGATCATTGAACCGCCCTGGAAGAGGTATTCCGCCCACTCTTTTTCCTGCTGCGCCGCCAGAACAAACAGATCGTAGCACTCCTGTTTGCACTCTTCGGCAATGATAGCCATTTCAGGATCGTCTTCGCCGCTGCGCATCAGATTCAGCATATGTTGGGTGCCGGTCAGGTGCAGCGCTTCGTCACGGGCGATAAGGCGAATGATTTTGGCGTTGCCTTCCATGAGTTCACGTTCAGCGAACGCGAAAGAGCAGGCGAAGCTCACGTAAAAGCGAATGGCTTCCAGCGCGTTCACGCTCATCAGACACAGGTAGAGCTTTTTCTTCAGCTCATGCAGGCTCACGGTGACGGTTTTACCGTTCACGCTGTGAGTCCCTTCGCCCAGAAGGTGCCAGTAGCTGGTCATCTCGATCAGATCGTCGTAGTAATGCGAAATGCCTTCGGCGCGCTTCAGGATTTGCTCGTTGGTGACGATGTCGTCAAATACTACCGCCGGATCGTTAACGATGTTGCGGATGATATGGGTGTAAGAGCGCGAGTGGATGGTCTCGGAAAACGCCCAGGTTTCTACCCAGGTTTCCAGCTCCGGGATAGAGATAAGCGGCAGCAGCGCGACGTTCGGGCTGCGGCCCTGAATGGAGTCGAGCAGCGTCTGGTATTTCAGGTTGCTGATGAAAATATGTTTTTCATGCTCCGGCAGTGCCTGGAAGTCGATGCGGTCGCGCGACACGTCCACTTCTTCAGGACGCCAGAAGAACGACAGCTGCTTCTCGATAAGCTTTTCGAAAATTTCATATTTTTGCTGATCGTAACGCGCCACGTTGACCGGCTGGCCAAAGAACATGGGTTCAAGAAGCTGATCGTTTTTCGTCTGTGAAAATGTGGTGTAGGCCATGACGTAAATCCTGTGAAACGGCTTTGTTGATAAGAGGCGGTTTGCACCGGCCTCTCACCCGGCCCTCTCCCCGAAGGGGCGAGGGGGAAATGAGAAACCCCCTTCACCGGGAAGAGGGTTGCTTCAGGTCAACGACCTTTTTAAATCTTACATGCCCCGCTTTCGCAGCCATCATCCTGAATGGATGGCGCCAGGTCATCCTGGGCATCTTCCGCGCCGTCGCGGGTGTTCTGGTAATACAGCGTTTTCACGCCGAGCTTATACGCCGTCAGCAGATCTTTCAGCAACTGCTGCATCGGCACTTTGCCGGACGAGAAACGCGTCGGGTCGTAGTTGGTGTTAGCAGAAATCGACTGGTCGATAAATTTCTGCATGATGCCCACGAGTTGCAGATAACCGTCGTTGCCCGGCATTTCCCACAGCAGCTCATATTTATCTTTAAGCGCTTCGTAGTCCGGCACTACCTGACGCAGGATACCGTCTTTTGACGCCTTGATGCTGATGTGGCCGCGCGGCGGCTCGATGCCGTTGGTCGCGTTCGAGATCTGCGAAGAGGTTTCAGATGGCATCAGCGCGGAGAGCGTGGAGTTACGCAGGCCATGCGTCTGAATAGATTCGCGCAGGGTTTCCCAGTCGTAATGCAGCGGCTCGTTCGCAATCGCATCCAGATCTTTTTTGTACGTGTCGATCGGCAGGATGCCTTTGCTGTAGGTGGTTTCGTTGAACCACGGGCACGCGCCTTGCTCTTTCGCCAGGTCATTAGAGGCTTTCAGCAGGAAGTACTGAATCGCTTCAAACGTTTTGTGCGTCAGATTGTTGGCGCTGCCGTCTGAGTAGCGTACGCCGTGCTTCGCGAGATAGTACGCGAAGTTAATCACGCCAATACCGAGGGTACGGCGGCCCATCGCGCCGCGTTTCGCCGCCGGGATCGGGTAATCCTGGTAGTCCAGCAGGGCGTCAAGCGCGCGAACCGCGAGGATGGCCAGCTCTTCAAGCTCGTCCAGGCTCTCGATAGCGCCCAGGTTGAACGCGGAGAGGGTGCAGAGCGCGATTTCGCCATTCTCGTCGTTCACATCTTCCATCGGTTTGGTCGGCAGCGCGATTTCCAGGCACAGGTTGGACTGGCGCACCGGCGCGACAACCGGATCGAACGGGCTGTGGGTGTTGCAGTGATCCACGTTCTGGATGTAGATACGGCCGGTAGAGGCGCGCTCCTGCATCATCAGCGAGAACAGCTCAGAGGCTTTAATACGCTGTTTGCGGATGCTGTCATCCTGCTCATATTTGGTGTACAGACGTTCGAACTCGTCCTGATTGGCGAAGAACGCATCATACAGGCCTGGCACGTCGGACGGGCTGAAGAGGGTGATGTCTTCGCCTTTCAGCAGACGCTGATACATCAGCTTGTTGATCTGCACGCCATAGTCCATGTGACGCACGCGGTTGGCTTCGGTGCCGCGGTTGTTTTTCAACACCAGCAGGCTTTCAACTTCCAGATGCCACATTGGGTAGAACAGCGTTGCCGCGCCACCGCGAACGCCGCCCTGAGAGCAGGACTTCACCGCAGTCTGGAAATGCTTGTAGAACGGAATGCAACCGGTGTGGAACGCTTCGCCGCCGCGAATCGGGCTTCCGAGCGCACGAATGCGGCCCGCGTTGATGCCGATCCCCGCACGCTGGGAGACATATTTCACAATGGCGCTGGAGGTCGCGTTGATGGAATCCAGGCTGTCGCCGCACTCGATCAGAACGCACGAGCTGAACTGACGGGTAGGGGTACGCACGCCCGACATGATCGGCGTTGGCAGCGAAATCTTAAAGGTGGAGACCGCGTCGTAGAAGCGCTTCACATAATCCAGGCGAGTGTCGCGCGGATAGTTGGAGAACAGGCACGCTGCGACCAGGAGGTAGAGGAACTGCGCGCTTTCGTAGATCTCGCCGGTCACGCGGTTCTGAACCAGGTATTTCCCTTCGAGTTGCTTCACCGCCGCGTAAGAGAAGTTCATATCACGCCAGTGGTCGATAAAGCCGTCCATCTGCGCGAACTCGTCTTCGCTGTAATCCTGCAGCAGGTGATGGTCATACTTGCCAAGCTCTACCATCTTCACGACATGGTCGTACAGCTTCGGCGGCTCGAACTGGCCATACGCTTTTTTACGCAGATGGAAAATCGCCAGGCGCGCGGCCAGGTACTGGTAGTCCGGCGCATCGCGGGAGATCAGGTCTGCCGCCGCCTTGATGATGGTTTCATGAATATCGGAGGTTTTAATGCCGTCGTAGAACTGAATGTGAGAACGCAGTTCTACCTGGGAGATGGAGACGTTATGCAGACCTTCTGCAGCCCAGTCCAGAACACGATGAATTTTATCCAGGTTAATGCGTTCCTGGCTGCCATCTCGTTTTGTTACCAGCAGACTCTGATTCATGGGTAATACCTGTCCGTGAAATCCGTGAAAATAGAAATATCCCCCGCTTATCCACAAGTGACTAACTCTGTGGATAAATACTATATATAGGGGGTTTGAGATAAGTGAAACGCTATATGGTGAGTATTCTAGTCCGGATTCTTTTGAGAACAAGGCTTGATTTCAGTGTTAATTTGCGGTTGCAAAATTTCGAAATTAAGTAAGTCCTCATGTCATAAGGGCTTGAAGGCTTGTCAAGGCGGCAGGAAAAAAAATGAATTTTTGATCGAACGCTGATTTCCTGGTCAGGAAAGAAATTGCGCAACAGAACGTTGCGCAATTTTTAATACCAAAAGCTTATATCAGGCAGGGTTTTTAGCCTGAGTATGCAACATATAATTTACATCCACGCCGGGCGCGAGTTTAAAACGGTTGGTCAGCGGGTTGTAATGCAGGCCGATAATGTGGCGTTCTTCAAGCGACGTTTCATCCACCCAGCCCAGCAGTTCAGAAGGGCGGATAAATTTTTTGGCGTCGTGGGTGCCTTTGGGAACCATACGCAGGACATATTCCGCGCCGACCACCGCCATCAGCCAGGATTTAGCGTTGCGGTTGAGCGTTGAGAAAAAGACGTGGCCGCCGGGTTTTACGAGCGCCGCGCAGGCCTGTACCACGGAGCGCGGGTCCGGCACATGCTCCAGCATCTCCATGCAGGTTACGACGTCGTACTCGCCCGCATGCTGCGCCGCGTGTTCTTCAACCGTACGCTGGACGTATTCAAGCTCAACGCCGCTTTCAAGCGCGTGCAGACGCGCTACCGCGAGCGGCTCGGCGCCCATATCAAGCCCCGTCACGTGAGCCCCTTCGCGCGCCATGCTCTCTGAGAGAATGCCGCCGCCGCAGCCGACATCCAGCACCTTTTTCCCGAACAGACCGCCTGCACGTTCGGCGATATAACCCAGACGCAGCGGGTTAATGCGATGCAGCGGTTTAAACTCCCCTTCCGGGTCCCACCAGCGCGAAGCGACAGCTTCAAATTTGGCGATTTCTTCTAAGTCTACGTTGTGCGCAACTGGCGGTTTTTCAGCATTCATGGACGCCTCTACTCCTTTCTTCGCAAGAGCGTCGAGTATAACAGGCGTCAGTGGGGAATAAAGCGGCCTGACGGGGCTATTCGGTTTACCGAATAGGGCGCGGCTGTGTTATAATTTGCGACCTTTGAATCCGGGACACAGTAGAGGGATAACGGTCAGATGAGCGACCTTGCCAGAGAAATTACACCGGTCAACATTGAGGAAGAGTTAAAGAACTCCTATCTGGATTACGCGATGTCGGTTATTGTCGGCCGCGCGCTTCCGGATGTCCGAGATGGCCTCAAACCGGTACACCGTCGCGTACTTTACGCCATGAACGTGTTGGGCAATGACTGGAATAAAGCCTACAAAAAATCCGCCCGTGTCGTTGGTGACGTAATCGGTAAATACCATCCCCACGGTGACTCCGCCGTCTACGATACCATCGTGCGTATGGCTCAGCCGTTCTCGCTGCGCTACACGCTGGTCGATGGTCAGGGCAACTTCGGTTCTATCGACGGCGACTCCGCCGCAGCGATGCGTTATACGGAAATCCGTCTGGCGAAGATCGCCCATGAACTGATGGCCGACCTCGATAAAGAAACCGTTGATTTTGTTGATAACTATGACGGCACGGAAAAAATTCCGGACGTCATGCCAACGAAAATCCCGAACCTGCTGGTTAACGGTTCTTCCGGTATCGCCGTTGGGATGGCGACCAACATTCCGCCGCATAACCTGACGGAAGTGATTAATGGCTGCCTCGCCTATATCGACGATGAAGACATCAGCGTCGAAGGGCTGATGGAGCACATCCCCGGCCCGGATTTCCCGACTGCCGCCATTATCAATGGCCGTCGCGGCATTGAAGAGGCATATCGCACCGGTCGCGGCAAAATCTACATTCGCGCCCGCGCGGAAGTGGAAGTCGATCCGAAAAACGGCCGCGAAACCATTATCGTGCATGAGATTCCGTATCAGGTGAACAAAGCGCGCCTGATCGAGAAAATCGCCGAACTGGTGAAAGAAAAGCGCGTAGAAGGCATCAGTGCCCTGCGCGATGAGTCTGACAAAGACGGTATGCGTATCGTTATTGAGATCAAACGTGACGCCGTTGGCGAAGTGGTGCTCAATAACCTTTATTCGCAAACGCAGCTTCAGGTTTCCTTCGGTATCAACATGGTCGCATTGCACCATGGCCAGCCGAAGATCATGCCGCTGAAAGACATTCTGGCAGCGTTCGTCCGTCACCGTCGTGAAGTGGTGACCCGCCGCACCATCTTTGAACTGCGTAAAGCGCGTGAGCGTGCGCATATCTTAGAAGGCCTGGCGATTGCGCTTGCGAACATCGACCCGATTATCGAGCTGATTCGCCGCGCGCCGACGCCGTCGGAAGCAAAAGCGGGCCTTATCGCTAATGCGTGGGAGCTTGGCACCGTTTCCGCCATGCTGGAGCGTGCCGGCGACGACGCCGCGCGTCCGGAGTGGCTGGAGCCGGAGTTCGGCATCCGCGACGGCAAATACTGGCTGACCGAGCAACAGGCTCAGGCGATCCTCGACCTGCGTCTGCAAAAACTCACCGGCCTTGAGCATGAAAAACTGCTCGACGAGTATAAAGAGCTGCTCGAACAGATCGCTGAGCTGCTGCATATCCTCGGCAGCGCCGACCGCCTGATGGAAGTGATCCGCGAAGAGCTTGAGCTGGTCCGCGATCAGTTTGGCGACGAGCGCCGCACCGAAATTACGGCTAACAGCGCCGATATCAACATTGAAGATCTGATCAACCAGGAAGATGTGGTGGTCACCCTGTCTCACCAGGGCTATGTGAAGTATCAGCCGCTGAAGGATTACGAGGCGCAGCGCCGCGGTGGTAAAGGTAAATCCGCCGCGCGTATTAAAGAAGAAGACTTTATCGACCGCCTGCTGGTGGCCAACACCCACGATACGATCCTCTGCTTCTCGAGCCGCGGTCGTCTTTACTGGATGAAAGTCTACCAGTTGCCAGAAGCGAGCCGTGGTGCCCGTGGGCGTCCTATCGTTAACCTGCTGCCGCTGGAAGCCAACGAGCGTATCACGGCCATTCTGCCGGTTCGTGAATATGAAGAGGGCGTCAACGTCTTTATGGCGACCGCGAGCGGCACCGTGAAGAAAACAGCGCTGACCGAGTTCAGCCGTCCGCGTACCGCCGGTATTATCGCGGTGAACCTGAACGAGGGCGATGAACTGATTGGCGTTGACCTGACGGCGGGCAATGACGAAGTCATGCTGTTCTCCGCACAGGGCAAAGTGGTGCGCTTTAAAGAAAACGCAGTTCGTCCGATGGGCCGTACCGCCACTGGCGTACGTGGTATCCGTCTTGGCGAGGGCGACAGCGTGGTATCGCTTATCGTACCGCGCGGCGAAGGCGCTATCCTGACGGCTACCCAGAACGGCTACGGCAAACGTACCGCGGTGGAAGAGTACCCGACCAAGTCGCGTGCGACGAAAGGGGTTATCTCCATTAAGGTTACCGATCGCAACGGCCCGGTTGTCGGCGCGGTGCAGGTAGACGATGCGGACCAGATCATGATGATCACCGATGCCGGTACGCTGGTGCGTACGCGCGTGTCGGAAATCAGCGTGGTAGGCCGTAATACCCAGGGCGTTATCCTCATCCGCACCGCGGAAGATGAAAACGTCGTCGGGTTGCAGCGCGTGGCCGAGCCGGTAGATGACGAAGAGCTCGACTCTATCGATGGCAGCGTGGCGGAAGGCGATGATGAAATCGTGCCGGAAACCGACGCTGACGACGACGTAGCGGACGACGCTGACGAGTAATCGTCACGCGATATCCCAGGCGACGTCTCGCCACAGCAAAGGGCCGGTTTACCGGCCCTTTCTTTTTTCGGCGCTTATTGCGCCTGGCTGCTCTGAATATCGCCGGATAATATCGTTGCCGTTGCGACCCGGGGGTTTTGCGGCTACCTTAACGGCATTCCTTTGATAACCCTCTCGGCTGGCTGGTGCCCTTTTGAAATACTTCGTCTCTTTTCGCTCGACGCTGAAAGTGTCCCGCTATCTTTTCCGGGCGCTGGCGCTGCTGCTCTGGCTGCTTATCGCCCTGTTTTCGGTGTTTTACATCGTCAACGCGCTGCACGTAAAAGAGTCGGAAATTCGCCAGGAATTTAACCTGAGCTACGATCAGGCGCAGCGCTATATTCAGCGCACGTCTGACGTGATGAAAGAGCTGAAATATGTGGCCGAAAACCGGCTCGATAATATCGATGCGCAGCTTAAAAACGGGCGTGGTCAGAATGACGCGTTGAACACGCCAGCCTTTGTGCCGCTGTTTTCCGATTCCGACTGCAACACGCTCGGCACCAGCTGGCGCGGTTCGCTACAGTCGCTCTCCTGGTTTTTGCGCTACTGGCACGATAACTTCTCTGCGGCTTACGATTTAAACCGCGTGTTTCTGATTGGTTCCGATAATCTCTGTATGGCAGATTTCGGCCTGCGGGATGTGCCGCTGGAACGTGATAAAACCTTACAGGCGCTGCATGAGCGCATTGTCAAATACCGCAATGCTCCGCAGGACGAACGTGGTAACAGTCTGTTCTGGGTCACCCAGGGGCCGCGACCGGGGATTGGCTATTTCTACTCCCTGACGCCAGTTTATCTGGCGAACCGCCTGCAGGGGCTGCTGGGTATTGAGCAGACCATTCGTATAGAAAACTTCTTCACGCCGGGCAGCATGCCGATGGGCGTGACTATCCTTGATGAAAACGACAGCCCGCTGTTCTCGCTGACTGGCCCGGAAACACGGCTTGAGCGCAACGGCGAATGGGAGCAGGAGCGCGCCTGGTTTGGTTATACGTCAGGCTTTAAGCAGCTCATCCTGAAGAAAAGCCTGCCGCCGTCATCATTGAGTATTGTCTATTCGGTGCCGGTCGATCTGGTGCTGGAACGCATCCGGATGTTGATCCTGAACGCAGTACTGCTGAATGTGCTGGTGGGAATTGTGCTCTTTATGCTTGCGCGCATGTATGAACGCCGTATTTTTATCCCGGCGGAAAATGACGCGCAGCGCCTGGAAGAGCATGAACAGTTCAACCGCAAAATTGTCGCCTCGGCGCCGGTCGGGATCTGTATTTTGCGCACCCAGGACGGCACTAATATTATTTCCAACGAGCTTGCGCATAACTATTTAAACATGCTCACGCATGAGGACCGACAACGGCTGACGCAGATAATCTGTGGTCAGCAGGTCAATTTTGTCGACGTCCTCACCAGCAACAATACCAATTTGCAAATAAGCTTTGTGCATTCGCGTTATCGCAATGAAAACGTGGCGATCTGCGTACTGGTGGATGTCTCTGCGCGCGTAAAAATGGAAGAGTCGCTGCAGGAGATGGCCCAGGCCGCGGAACAGGCGAGCCAGTCGAAATCAATGTTCCTCGCGACCGTGAGCCACGAGCTGCGTACGCCGCTTTACGGCATTATCGGTAACCTTGATCTGCTGCAAACGGAAGAACTGCCAAAAGGCGTGGATCGTCTGGTCACCGCCATGCATAACTCCTCCAGCCTGCTGTTGAAAATCATCAGCGATATTCTCGATTTCTCAAAAATTGAATCGGAACAGCTGAAAATCGAGCCGAGCGAGTTTTCGCCGCGCGAAGTGATGAGCCATATCACCGCGAACTATCAGCCGCTGGTGGTACGCAAACAGCTTGGACTGTACTGCTTTATTGAGCCTGATGTGCCGATGACCCTGCTTGGCGATCCGATGCGGTTGCAGCAGGTGATTTCAAACCTGCTCAGCAACGCCATTAAGTTCACCGATATCGGCTGCATTATTCTCCATGTCGGCACGCAGGGCGATTATCTCTGCTTCCGCGTGCGTGATACCGGCGTTGGTATTCCGGCGAAAGAAGTGGTGCGGCTGTTTGATCCGTTCTTCCAGGTCGGTACCGGCGTGCAGCGCAATTTCCAGGGTACAGGGCTCGGGCTCGCGATTTGTGAAAAACTCATCAACATGATGGATGGCGATATTTCGGTAGATACCGAGCCGGGCATGGGCAGCCAGTTCACGATCCGCATTCCGCAGTGGCAGGCGCAACTGCCGCCGAAGGCGAACGTCGACGGGCTTTCCAATAAACGCTTCTGGCTGGCAGTGCGCAACGCCTCACTGTGCGAATACCTGCAAGGGATGCTGACGCGCAATAATATTCGCGTGCAGAATCACCACGGTGAAACGCCGGACAAAGACGATATTCTCATTACCGATGACGAGAACTGCGCCAACTGGCCGGGCCGGGCGGTAGTGCTGTTCTGCCGCCGCCATATCGGTATGCCAGTTGAGCGCAGCCCAGGCGTCTGGATGCACAGCGTCGCAGCACCCCATGAATTGCTGACGTTGCTTGGCCGTCTTCACAGTATCAATGTGGAAGTGCCGGGTAGTGAACCGACGCTCCCTGCTGCGTCAACCAGCGCCGAACAGAACGAGGATATGATGATTCTGGTGGTGGATGACCACCCGATCAACCGCCGCCTGCTCGCCGATCAGTTGGGCACGCTGGGTTATCAGTGCCGTACTGCGAATGACGGCGTGGATGCGCTGAATGTACTGAGCAAAAACCATATCGATATTGTGTTAAGCGACGTCAACATGCCGAATATGGATGGTTATCGCCTGACACAACGTATCCGCCAGCTAGGCATGACGCTGCCGGTCGTCGGCGTGACGGCTAACGCGCTGGCCGAAGAGAAACAGCGCTGTCTCGAATCGGGCATGGATAGCTGTCTCTCCAAACCGGTGACGCTCGATGTGCTGAAGCAGACGCTCGCGGTGTACGCCGACAGGGTACGTAAGGCGCGGGGATGATCGTTGCGCATCGTCACGGGCTGGCGGTGCGCGTGTTGATGCCAGGCGTTAATACCGATAAGTCACACTTATCTGTCATTAATCAGTGGTGGTAATGCGTCGTAGAATAAAGCAGGGCAGGGAAGGCGGGGGAATATCCCTGCCCGAAGGCAGGGACAAAAGGCATTACTCTTTATCCGCCGGCGTCAGGCTCACGGAAGAGAGGTAGTTCAGCAGCGCGATATCGTTATCCACGCCCAGTTTCATCATGGCTGATTTCTTCTGGCTACTGATGGTCTTAATACTGCGGTTCAGTTTCTTGGCAATTTCAGTGACCAGGAAACCTTCAGCGAACAGACGCAGCACTTCGCTCTCTTTCGGCGAAAGACGCTTATCCCCATAACCGCCCGCGCTGATTTTCTCAAGCAGACGAGAGACGCTTTCCGGGGTGAATTTCTTGCCTTTCTGCAGTGCGGCCAGCGCTTTCGGCAGATCGGTCGGCGCGCCTTGCTTAAGAACAATCCCTTCGATATCGAGATCCAACACGGCGCTGAGAATAGCCGGGTTGTTGTTCATGGTCAGTACGATAATAGATAACGTCGGGAAATGGCGCTTAATGTATTTAATAAGCGTAATGCCGTCGCCGTATTTATCGCCCGGCATGGAAAGGTCGGTGATAAGAACGTGCGCGTCTAACTTCGGCAAATTGTTAATTAGTGCTGTGGAATCTTCGAACTCACCGACAACATTCACCCACTCGATTTGTTCAAGAGATTTGCGAATGCCGAACAGAACAATCGGATGGTCATCGGCAATAATTACGTTCATATTGTTCATGTATTAGGCTACCTTGCTACAGCAGGCTCTTGACGTAAACGTCAATGTCGCTGATATATTTTTCTATGGCTGTGGCATCCTTCTCACGAATGAGATGCTCCAGTGTTTCACATAACTGTTTGCCGGGAACCAGGTTCAGCATAGCGAACACGCCTTTCAGGCGGTGCGCCGTCTGCGCCAGCGCAGCAAAGTCGCCAGCGGACGATTCAGTATACAATCTCTGAACGTCATCCGGTACCGTATCGACGAACAGCGCATAATAGCCGCTGGCATGAAGCTGCGCATTTTCATCGCCGCCCATTGGGGATTCAGGAATATCTTCCTGCGCCAGTTGCTCTTCAATTAGTTGTAGCACTGCTTCCTGCATGGCGTGACTAATATTAAAGTTGACGCGCAGCTGTCCCGGTCCGATGCGTCGTACGCCGGCCTCATCATCGCTTAAAAGCAGGCCGTTGGCAGTAAGATTAGACGGATTATCCGTTAAAAATATATCGTACTCTTGACTTGATAACCTTTCATCCGGCGTGATGCAGGATGCGCCCCACTGTTCAAGCTGGCGCACCACCACGTTACGCACTTCATTCGATGTAATGTCGATCATCGCGATAACGTCATCCAGCAGACGTTCGTCGCTCTCTTCGGTTTCCATCGGTTCTACAGGCATCGTGACGTGCAGCGAATAGCGCGTACCAAGCTCTTTACGGGCTTTGATATTCAGATGCCCGCCCAGACGGCGTGCCAGCTGGTTACACAGATAGAAGGTAAGCCCATTGGCCTTGCCGAACTGATCGGTGGACGTATCGTTGAGGAACGGGAAGTGCAGGTTATCGATTTCGCTATTGCTGATGCCTTCTCCGGTATCCAGCACGCGGAATAACAGACGTTCGCGCGCGCCTTCTTCTGACATCACTTCCAGCGTGATTTTGCCAATCTGCGTGGTGGTAACAGAATAGTGCAGCAGCATCAGCAAGACTTTGCGCAGCGCCTCGCGGTCGCCGTGGCGCTCCTCGTTAGCGGAAAGCTGATTATTGATAAGCAGCTGCAGGCCTTTACGTTTGATAACCGGCAGGACTTCCGGCACGACTTCGTCAATCAGTTCCTGAATGGTGAAATCGCTGGGGGTGGGGCGCCAGAAATCGGCCTCCAGTTGATTCACCAACTGAATCTCATCGACCAGACGCGCAATCCGCTCGGCCTGCTCGGCCAGCACCTGGCTTTCCGGCGCTTCAACCAGCGCCGCCTGACGCGCAAGCTGCTGCGTCGGGTCTTTTAGCGCAGCGCCAATGTTTTGCATGAATACGGAGCGGCCCTGCTGGTTTTTCTCATACAGGCGCTGTGCCTGCTTGAGCTTTTTATTCACCAGGATTTCGCGATCCTGATCGCGAATAATGAAAATCTGCGTGCGCGGCACGACCTGGCTTCGGAACAGCCGGATTTCATAGAGCTCGTTATTCACCGTCGCCTGAATAATGCCCTGGTGCTGATCGGCCATCGACGTGATGTTTTGCAGATTCAGGTGTGGCAGCAGGTGATCGGCGATTTTATTGCTCATGATAGTGCGGCTGGATTCCTGATCATGCACCAGCAGCCCCAGCGGCAATACGCTCAGGATCTCTTCGTTCAGCGCGCGCAGCATTTGCAGTTCGGCATTATTAGACGCATTAGCGACGTTTTCCACCGGGCGACTTGGCTGGTGACGGAACGTCGTATAACCAAAGAGCGCGAGCGCCAGCAGGCCGATGTTTAGCAGCAACGGCAGGAGGATATTTTGCAGCGTTTCCATCAACAGCGTGCCGAACGGCACTTCCCAGATGAGCCGCAACTGGGTGCTGGTGAGCGCTGAGGAGATCTCAATGCGCGTGCTGTTAAAGTTAATACTCACGCTATCCGGATCGTCTTTATCCTGACCCGTTGCGGCATTCGGGCTGCTGTCAGGCTCCAGGCGGAAACTCTCGAGCGGCATGCCTGGGGGGATAAGATCGTTAATCGGAATATCAAACGCTACGACCGTCGCCAGATGGCCTGGCTGGTTAAACGTGGTGCGCAGAGTGAAATAGTGACCGTTCTGCCACGCGAGTTTACGCAGCGGTGAAAAACTCTCACGCTCATCCAGTGCATTTGCCTGCTGGAGCATTTCGGCGCGGCGCGAATCCGCAATGGCGTTGATGGAGTTTTCTTTAAAGCCGGAGGAGAGATCTTTTAAGGGCAGCGTGGAGATCAGGATCATACTGTTGTCCTGACCATTGAGATAATACATCGACCATGGCGCGCTTTCGGCGCCCCACAGCGTATCAAGGTAGCTCGAAATACGCTGCGTCATATCAAGCGTGGAGCTGTCGTGCGAGCCGAAGATCAGCGCTTCGGTTTTACGGTGCGGTTTCTCAAGATAATAGACATCCTGACGCAGACGCGTTTCCTGCAATCCTTCGCCGCTCTGGCCGGCTGCCGCGGCACCGATATTGTCGTAAATCTGCCAGGTGGCGTAACGATACGTATCTACCCGTTTATGCAAGGCATGCGTGATGTCGACTATCTGATAGCTCTTATCTTTCAGCCACGCGTTGACGGCGCTCTGGACCATCACGCCCATCGTCACCAGAAGCACCACAATTAGTAATAAGAAGAAACGGGTAATACTGCCCGGCATAAGGGAAAATTTATTGGGGATCATTGCGTCTGGCTGACTCATTATTGTGCGTAATCCACCGGCCTGCGCCGTGTAAAGAAAAAAGAACCGTGCTGCGCCGGCGGCAGCTATCCATTTTTTTGCCTTCTTGTCCTGCCACGTCGCGTCAAAACGAAGCGCAACGCCCGTGTCACAGGGCTTGTCGGGTCGACACCTGTCTTATTTAACAGTATCGCAAACAATGAAGTATAAAGCGAAACGTATGATTTACCAGATGGTGAGAACGGTCTGAAACTGTGGTAACAGGCGGCGTTCGGTGGGGCGGGCGGTAGAAATGCGTTGCCGATATTATCGCCATTTCATTCGTAAACGAACAAAATAACGTCAACATGATTAATTAATAGTCGTTAATTTTACTTTTATTTGTGAGGAAAAAGGAATTTCACAAAATTAAGGCAAAAAAATGCCGGATGCGAGCATCCGGCGGTAATAGGGGTAAAACGAACATTCAGATATGAATGACGGTAATAAATAAAGTTAATGATGATAGCAGGGGTAATTCTAGAGGACTCTTTAGATCGGGTTTTGGCATTCAGTGCGGTAAATAGTCTTAATCGATAACTTTATGATTTTAAAAGTTTTTGTGTGGTTTCTTGATAATTAGTGCGAATATATTTAGCGATTAGTGCGGAAAAAAGTTCAGCGATATTAATATGTTGTTACATTTTGAAGGCATTCTGAAACACCTAAAAAGTTTTCGTATCATATTCCCGTTGGATTATTCGTCTCCGGTTTCGGACAATGGATTCGCCCGCTAGTTCCGTGAATTAGTGAGCAGTGGCAATAATAAGTATATAAAGGCATATAACAGAGGGTTAATATAATGAAAGTTAAAGTTCTCTCCCTGCTGGTCCCGGCTCTGCTGGTTGCAGGCAGCGTAAACGCGGCAGAAATCTATAATAAAGACGGCAATAAATTAGATCTGTTCGGTAAAGTGGACGCTGAGCACTACTTCTCTGACGACAACAGCGCAGACGGCGACCAGACCTACATGCGTATCGGCTTTAAAGGCGAAACCCAGGTCAACGATCAAATCACCGGTTACGGCCAGTGGGAATATCAGATTCAGGGCAACACCTCTGAAAGCGACAACCAGTCCTGGACCCGTGTGGCGTTCGCAGGTCTGAAATTCGGTGATGCCGGTTCTTTCGACTACGGTCGTAACTACGGCGTTATCTATGACGTGACTTCCTGGACCGACGTTCTGCCGGAATTCGGCGGCGACACCTACGGCGCAGACAACTTCCTGCAGTCTCGTGGTAACGGCATCGCAACCTACCGCAACACCGATTTCTTCGGTCTGGTTGATGGTCTGAACTTCGCTCTGCAGTACCAGGGTAAAAACGGCAGCGTGTCTGGTGAAAACGACGCCGCTGGCGGTCGCAGCCTGCTGAAACAGAATGGCGACGGCTACGGCATGTCCCTGACCTATGATCTGGGCGAAGGCTTCAGCGTCGGTGGCGCAATGGCGACCTCCAAACGTACCGCTGACCAGAACAGCGCAGGCGTTTATGGCGAAGGCGACCACGCAGAAGTTTACTCCGGCGGCCTGAAATACGACGCGAACAACATCTATCTGGCGGCGCAGTACTCCCAGACTTACAACGCGACCCGTTTCGGTACCTCTAACGGCAGCAACCCGAGCGACATCTACGGCTTCGCTGACAAAGCGCAAAACTTCGAAGTGGTTGCACAGTACCAGTTCGACTTCGGCCTGCGTCCGTCTGTGGCTTACCTGCAGTCCCGCGGTAAAGACATCGCCAACAAAACCACTGGCGCGTCTTACGGCGACCAGGATCTCCTGAAATATGTTGATGTTGGTGCGACTTACTACTTCAACAAAAACATGTCCACCTTCGTTGATTACAAAATCAACCTGCTGGATGACAACAACTTCACCCGCAACGCCGGCATCGCGACCGATGACGTCGTAGCGGTAGGCCTGGTTTACCAGTTCTAAGTTTGACCCTGATGTGCAAAAGGAGCCTGCGGGCTCCTTTTTTTATGTCTTACGAAAATAAGGTAACCTTGGGCCGCCGCCACAGAGGAGAGATGCGTGAAATTACTGGGATTATGGGCCGGGCTGCTGGCCGTTATTTTGACTCTCGCCGGATGCGATAATGCACAGACCACCGCCTCGCAGGCGCTGGTGCTGGAAGGTAAAACGATGGGAACGTCATGGCGCGTCAGCCTGGCGGAGGTTGATGCCGCCCGCGCGCCTGCGCTGCGTCAAAAAATCCAGGCTCGCCTTGACGCCGACGACCAATCCCTTTCCACCTGGAAAGACGATTCCGCGCTGATGCGCTTTAACCACGCCCGCACGACGGCGCCGTGGCCGGTGGATGAGGCGATGGCTGATATTGTGACCGAATCGCTGCGCGTGGGTGCGAAAACCGATAACGCAATGGATATCACCATCGGGCCACTGGTTAATCTCTGGGGCTTCGGGCCCGATAAACAACCGGTGAAAACGCCAGACCAGGCGCAGATCGACGCGGCGCGCGCGCGAACCGGGCTGTCGCACCTCAAGGTGATCAACGGCGCGGGACAGCAGTGGCTGCAAAAAGATATGCCGGATCTCTATGTCGATCTCTCCACGGTTGGCGAAGGTTATGCGGCAGATCATCTGGCGCGCCTTATGGAAGAAGAGGGCATTAGCCGCTATCTGGTTTCCGTGGGCGGCGCGCTGGCAAGCCGGGGTATGAACCCGGGCGGGCACCCGTGGCGCGTGGCGATCCAGAAGCCGACCGATCAGGAAAACGCCGTTCAGGCGGTAGTGGATATCAACGGTCACGGTATCAGCACCTCCGGCAGCTACCGCAACTATTACGAGCTCGACGGCAAGCGCCTTTCGCACGTCATCGATCCGGCGACCGGGCGTCCCATCACCCATAAACTGGTCTCGGTAACGGTTATCTCCCCGACAGCGCTTGAGGCCGATGCCTGGGATACCGGTCTGATGGTGCTTGGCACCGAGCGCGCGAAAGCCGTGGCGCTGCGCGAGAAACTCGCGGTCTACTTCATTATTCGTGATGGCGACGGCTTCACGACATGGATGTCCCCGCAGTTCAAAACCTTTATCGACCAGGCGAAAAATTAAAAAGCAAGAACGTGAGTGTTCGCAGGCGGTGAGTCGGGCAAAGTCACGCTAACCTGTAAGAAGGAGAGCGCCATGAACGTAGCAGAATTTACCAGCGAACACGCCCGCTGGCAGGCGGTGGAAAACCGCGACGTGCGTGCCGATCACGCGTTTGTTTTCGCCGTGGTAACGACGGGGATTTTCTGCCGCCCGTCGTGCCGCGCCAGGCGTCCGCGTCGGGAAAATGTTCGTTTCTACCCGGATGCGGCAGCGGCCTGCGAGGCCGGGTTCCGGCCCTGTAAACGCTGCCAGCCTGCGGGTCTCACGCCGCAACAGCAAAAAGCGCAGCGCATTGCTGACGCATGTCGGCTGATGGCGCAAAGCGAGACGCCGCTGACGCTGGCCGCGCTTGCCGACAATGCAGCGATGAGCCCGTTTCATTTTCACCGCGAGTTTAAAGCGCTGACCGGCATGACGCCGAAGGCATGGCAAAAAGCACTGCGCGCGCAAAAACTTCAGGCGGCGCTGCGCGACGGCATGTCAGTGACGGATTCGCTCTGGGAGGCCGGGTTTTCTTCCGGCAGCGCGCTCTACCGCGAGGCGCACGGCGCGCTTGGAATGCGCCCCCGGCAGTATCGGCGCGGCGGGGAGCAAGTGGCTATTCGCTACGCCATCGCGCCCTGCGCGGCAGGGCTGTGTCTGGTGGCAGCAAGCGAGCGCGGATTGTGCGCCGTGCTGCTGGGGGATGACGCTGCCGCGCTCGACGCTGAACTCACCGCGATTTTCCCGCGTGCACAGTATCTTAAGGCGGATGACGGGTTCACCGCCCGGGTGGCACAGGTGATCGCCTGGCTTGACGCGCCGCAGGGCGAGCTGGCGCTGCCGCTCGATTTACGCGGCACGGCGTTCCAGTTGCGCGTCTGGCAGGCGCTGCAAACGGTGCCGCCGGGCCAGACCATCAGCTACCAGGAACTGGCCGCGCGTACCGGCAACCCGCAGGCGGTACGTGCGGCCGCCTGCGCCTGCGCGGCCAATAAATTGGCCGTCATTGTGCCGTGTCACCGGGTAGTGCGCCGCGACGGCGCGCTTTCCGGATACCGCTGGGGAGCCGCCCGCAAAGCGCTGCTGCTTTCCCGTGAACGTAAAGAGGAGACCTGATGCTCGATCTTTTTGCCGATGCAGAACCCTGGCAGGAGCCACTCGCCGACGGCGCGGTGGTGCTGCGCCGTTTCGCGCTGGCCTGCGCGCCCGCGCTGATGACCGGCATTGAGGCGGTTGCTGCCCAATCGCCGTTTCGCCATATGGTGACGCCCGGCGGCTATACCATGTCGGTGGCGATGACCAACTGCGGCGAAGTGGGCTGGAGCACGAATCAGAAAGGCTATCTCTACGCGTCGGTCGACCCACAAACCGGTGCCCCCTGGCCTGAAATGCCTGAGGCCTTTCGCGCCCTTTGCGACGCTGCCGCGCAGGCGGCAGGCTACCCTGATTTCACGCCAGACGCCTGTCTTATCAACCGCTACGCGCCCGGCGCGAAACTCTCCCTACATCAGGATAAAGACGAGCCGGATCTGCGCGCGCCTATTGTGTCGGTGTCTCTCGGCCTGCCCGCCGTGTTTCAGTTCGGCGGCCTCAAACGCAACGATCCGCTAAAGCGCCTGTTGCTGGAACATGGCGACGTGGTGGTGTGGGGCGGCGCGTCGCGGCTTTTTTATCATGGGATACAACCGCTTAAAGGCGGCGAGCACCCGGCTACGGGCGAATATCGCTTTAACCTGACGTTCCGTCAGGCACGTAAATAAGAATTATTC